>NZ_CP092891.1:2521969-3782954 GCF_026559675.1 Microbacterium oxydans | reverse complement strand
GACGCTCCGGACGAGGAATCGAGGCGGGGCAGACGTACCGTTCCCCTGTGGATAACTTAGGATGCCACGGTAGTCACCGCGGCTGTGAACGGCAACCTGCCCTTGGAAATACGCGCGCGTGTTGCGCCTGCCGGGCGTGCCACGGTTGTGGATAATGGCTGTGCGGTTCGTGCCGGACGGCGACCACGGATGCGCGCAGATTTGCTCTGCGCGCCAGTAAGACGTACCCTAAGTCGGTTGACTTATGCCATTTTTGGCAGTTCCCCATGTCTCCGGTCGAAGTGAATCCGGTGGCAGCATTCCCGGAGTGATTCCATGAGCAAGCGCACCTTCCAGCCCAACAACCGTCGTCGCGCCAAGAAGCACGGCTTCCGTGCCCGCATGCGTACGCGTGCCGGCCGCGGCATCCTCGCTGCACGCCGCGCGAAGGGCCGCACCGAGCTCTCTGCGTAGTCCGCTGTGCTCGCCCGCCCGTATCGATTGACCCGCGGGAGCGACTACCGTCTGGTCGTTCGACGCGGCTCCCGTTGTGGCGGGGCCCGCGTCATCACCTCGATGTTGTCGACGGGCGAGAGCAGAGCCGCGAGGTTCGGATTCATCATCAGCAAGCAGGTAGGCACCGCAGTGGTGCGCAACACCGTGCGCCGGCGACTCAAAGCCGTATGCGCCGGGGCGTTGCCACGGGTTCCCGAGGGCACGGATGTCGTCATCCGTGCCCTTCCTGCGTCCGCTCTCGCCTCCTACTCGGAGCTCGAGGCGGACGTTCTTCGATGCCTCGGCCGGCTCGCACCGGCGCAGACTGCAGGATCGTCGTGACCGCGCTCCCGGCCTCGTCGATCGGCACGGCGCGGATGCACGCGCACGACCTCGTCCGCAGCATCCCGCTGATCCCACGCAATCTGGTCCTGGGATTCCTCACGGCCTACCGCAAGGTGATCTCCCCGATGTACGGAGATGTCTGTGCGTATTACCCCAGCTGTTCCGCCTACGCTGTAGGTGCGGTACAGCAGCACGGTGCTGCGAAGGGAGCGGCGCTCTCGGCGTGGCGCATCCTCCGCTGCAACCCCTGGACCAGCGGTGGCGTCGACGACGTCCGACCGCATGACCACTTCCGCTACGACCTGACTGCACACGGTTTCGTCGTCCCTTCCCGAAAGGACTGATCGGTGGGTCTTGACCTTCTGCTAGCCAGCTCCACTCCCAGCGACGCCCCCGCTGCCGGTGGATTCGATCTGCTCGGCACCATCCTCTGGCCGCTCAAGTGGGTCGTCGAGATGATCCTCGTCGCCTGGCACTGGCTGCTCACCGCCGTCGGTCTTCCCGCGGCATCGGGCATCACCTGGGTGCTGTCGATCGTCGGTCTCGTCATCGTCGTCCGTGCTGCGCTGATCCCGCTCTTCGTGAAGCAGATCAAGAGCCAGCGAAAGATGATGGAAATCGCTCCTGAACTGCGAAAAGTTCAGGAGAAGTACCGCGGCAAGAAGGATCAGCTGTCTCGCGAGGCCATGAGCCGCGAGACCATGGCTCTGTACAAGAAGCACGGCACGACGCCGATGTCGAGCTGTCTGCCGCTGCTCGTGCAGATGCCGATCTTCTTCTCCCTTTACAGCGTGCTGAGCGACGTCAGCAAGCATGCGCGGGACAACACCGGTGGTGTCGGACTGCTCAGCCCGGAGCTGACGAAGGAGTTCTACGACGCCAAGCTGTTTGGTGTCGCCTCCCTGCACGAGACGCTGGGCAACGCCGTCGACGCTCAGAACACGACCGCGATCATCATCCTGGTGACGCTCGTCGTCCTGATGATCGGTTCGCAGTTCTTCACGCAGCTGCAGATCATCTCGAAGAACCTGTCGCCCGAGGCCAAGACCGGCCAGGCGTACCAGATGCAGAAGATCATGCTCTACGTGCTGCCGCTGGGCTTCATCTTCTCGGGCGTCTTCTTCCCCCTCGGCGTCGTCGTGTACTGGTTCATCTCCAACCTCTGGACCATGGGACAGCAGTTCCTCGTCATCCGTGAGATGCCCACCCCGGGCTCGGAAGCGGCCAAGGCTCGCGAAGAGCGACTCGCTCGCAAGGGCAAGGCGATCGACTCGTCGGGCAAGGTCGTTCCGATGGCCGCCTACGAAGCCGAGCAGCAGCGTTTGCTGGAAGAGGCCGAGAAGGCGAAGGCCGAGGCCCCCAAGCGTCAGCAGCCTGTGGGCAAGAAGCGTGCGAAGAAGAAGGGGAGCGGTTCATGAGCGAGACCATGACCGAGAACACCGAGCCCACCGTGGCTCAGCTCGAGAACGAGGGCGACGTCGCCGCGGACTACCTCGAGGAGCTCCTCGACATCGCGGATATCGATGGGGATCTGAACCTCGATGTCCGCCAGGGTCGGGCCTACGTCTCGGTGGAGGCCGAAGGCGATGCACTCGCGCTGCTCTCCGCTCCGGAGACGGTGCAGGCCTTGCAGGAACTGACCCGCCTCGCCGTGCAGAGCAAGACGGGTTCGTTCTCGCGGCTGATCCTCGATATCGCGGGTTCGCGCGACACGCGTCGTCGCCAGCTCGAGACTCTGGTCGATGCCGCTGCAGCCAAGCTGGACGAGGGTTCGTCGCAGGCTTCGCTGCCCTCGATGTCGAGCTACGAGCGCAAGCTCGTACATGACATCGCCGCCGAGCGTGGACTCGTCTCCGAGTCCTACGGTGAGGGCGCTGACCGGCACACGGTCCTCCGTCGTCGTTGATGTTTCACGTGAAACATCGTCGGATCGTTTCGTCCCATGAGTGATGTCGAGGTCGAGCCGGCCATCGCCGAGGATCTCTTCGGAGATCGGATCGACGCGGCACGAGAGTTCACTGCTGCGCTCGCTCGCGAGGGCGAGGAGCGAGGTCTGATCGGACCGCTGGAACTCCCGCGGCTGTGGTCGCGACACATCCTCAACAGTGTGATCGCGGCCCCGCTCTTCCATGGTCGCGTCGCGGACATCGGTTCCGGGGCGGGTCTCCCCGGACTCGTGCTCGCGATTGCTCGTCCTGACGTCGAATGGACGCTCATCGAACCGATGGAACGTCGCGTCACCTGGCTCAATGAGCAGGTGCAGGAGCTGGAGCTGACCAACGTCATCGTCCATCGTGCTCGCGCAGAAGACGTCAAGCCCACCGATGGCTTCGATGTGGTCACTGCTCGGGCCGTGAGTGCGCTGCGCACACTCATCCCGATCACGGCGCCGCTCGTGCGTGACGGGGGAGAGCTCACGCTTCTCAAAGGCATGAATGCTGCGAACGAGATCGAAGCTGCGCAGAAACAGATCAAGAAGTTCCGGCTCAGTGACGTCCGCGTCGAGGTTCTCGGCGAGGGTGTGCTCACCGAGACGACGAGGGCGGTTCGGGCAAGAGTCCGGTAGGTTTCCAGAAGTCGGCGAGCGGGATGTTTCACGTGAAACATCCCGCTTTTGCTTTGCAGGAGTTCATTGCGGTGCGGATCCGGTCGGGTTTGCGACATCTGGACAGGGGAGCAGTGGCGATGGCCGGGCTGGTAGATGCCGTTTAGACGCCGACTCGACTGCCCGATGAGGCGCGAAGAGATGCCCCCGGGATGCAGTACCGGCGGTTTTGGGCCTTGGTGTTCGCTGGAATCAGCATGTTTCACGTGAAACATACGGATAGCGGGGCAGTGGCCCCCCCACCGGGTGCCCGATAGTTTCGCCCGCTTCATGCGCGTCGGCGGGGATGCATAAGGGAGCGGGAAGCGCGCTCTGGGTAGTACTCACCGCGAGACGGTTTCGCTGGAGTGCAGTGTGGAGACGGGGAACGCGTGGTGTGGGGTATCCGAGGTCTCCTACTGTCTTGAATCCGCTGGTGACGTCGGGGTTGAGGCGGTCCACCGTCGCGAGTCCGCTCATGGCGTCGGTGTTGAAGCCACAATGTGAGCAATCGACGGGGGACGAGTGGTCCTCGGGGTCCGCTTGCTCTGCGTCCAGTCCCGTCGGGTACGTGTAGTCCTCTTCAGAGTGGAAGTATCTGGACTCTTCACGAACTCTCCTCAGGTCCTATCGAGGTCAGCTTTGCTGATTCAAGTCACGCAGCTCGTGCCCACCGCGTTGCCGGAAGTCGCTGCCACTCATGATCCCGATCACGTGGCGCGCTCGTCGCTTCGAACAGCGCGACCTCGCGGCGTCCAGCTTCGTCGACAACAGCGAAGCGGCGCGTCAACAGACTCATCGCTGGCCAAGGTGGGCAGGGGTGCCCGGATGTTTCACGTGAAACGGATAGCTCGTTGGCCCGCGTCGGTCATGATCCTTCGCTTGTCCCTGTTTCGGGACTGATGAGGGCTTGATGAACGGAGATATCTGGCGGGGTTGGAGCCCACGACAGTACAGCGGTGGGATCAGGGAACGACCCGGGCGCGCACTTTCTCCTCGCAGAAGAAGCTCCGTACCCTCGGTCCGCTCACGCTGATCTGCTCACGCCGATCTGTCCCGCTGGTGCATCTACGTGAGCGCCGCGCTGGAGGGGAGGGGAGACGTGGACTGGTGCGGCAGAACGACGGACCAAGCGGCACCTTGCAGCGAAGAGTGCTGCGGTCCTTTGCTGTGTCGTTCCTTCGTCGCGCTTGGGTATCTGGCTTGGGTGGCTCCGGCGTCACGGCGTAGAGCTGACCAACAGGTGATTGCCCTACCAGCGCGCCAGTGAAAAGGACCTCTCCTCGCTAGGTACACGAGTGAAGGGCGGGAAGGGGAAGATACGCAGATGTTTCACGTGAAACGGCCGAGTCCTTGCTCGCAGGGCGCCGCCCGGACGGCCGGGCACGTCCTGCGTCCCGTGGCGCCGTACGTGCCTGTGCGCGAGAGATCGATCATATCCGGGACCTCCACTGGGAGGTGAAGAAGAGAGACGGTCGGGCCGGGGAGTGGGGGAAGGGACTACTCCCGAGGGCGTCGCCGGTTCTGAACCTGCCCCCACAGGATCGGGCGGGCATGTTTCACGTGAAACACCGGACGAAGTCGACACTTCTATAGGCCGCGTAAGAGGAAACAGGGTGGATTCACTGTCTGCCCGCATCACGAATACCCGCGGAATTCCGCTGGACGGGGCCATCCTGTCCCCTATCCCCATTCCGTGGCCCGCTGAGCCGTAATCCAACGTCGTCGCTTGCGATTAGAGTGGAACGCGGCCCCGAAAGGAGTGGATGTTTCACGTGAAACAATCCGAGAAGACACCGGCGAACGACTCCTTCGGGATGGACACGCCCCTGGCGCGGGAACTCGCCGACCTCTCCGCCCGAAGGCGAGCCCTCGAGGCCGCGACGGTCGAGTTCACGGGGGAGACCCGGGTTCTGACGGTGTCGAACCAGAAGGGTGGCGTGGGTAAGACCACGACCGCGGTGAACGTCGCATCGGCATTGGCCGGCCTCGGTGCCAAGGTACTGGTCATCGACCTCGACCCGCAGGGCAATGCCTCGACCGCGCTCGGCGTTCCGCACAGCGCGGACGTTCCCAGCGTGTACGACGTGCTCATCGAGGAAGTCCCCCTCGCGGAGATCGTGCAGCAGAGCCCGGAAGACCCCAACCTCTTCTGTGCACCCAGCACGATTCACCTGGCCGGCGCTGAGATCGAGCTCGTCGCCCAGGTCGCACGTGAGCATCGTCTGCGCCGAGCGCTCCTCGACTATCTCGCGGACAACCCGATGGACTTCGTCATCATCGACTGCCCGCCGTCTCTCGGGCTGCTCACGATCAACGCCTTCACGGCCGCATCGGAAGTGTTCATCCCCATTCAGTGCGAGTACTACGCACTCGAGGGTCTGAGCCAGCTGCTCGGCAGCATCCAGATGATCCAGAAGCACCTGAACCCCGCTCTTCACCTCTCCACGATCCTGCTCACCATGTTCGACGGACGAACCCGTCTCGCACAGCAGGTGGCGGACGAGGTGCGCACTCACTTCCCGGAACAGGTGCTGGAGACGGTCATCCCGCGCTCGGTCCGCGTGTCCGAGGCCCCGAGTTTCGGGCAGACCGTGATCGCCTACGATGGGCAATCCGCCGGCGCGATCGCCTACCGCGAGGCCGCTGTCGAGATCGCGTCGCGCACCGCGACGCAGAGCAAGGAGAAATGATGGCGAAGCGCACTGGACTGGGCCGGGGCATCGGTGCCCTCATCCCGACGGCGGATCAGGCTGAGCGTCCCGTCGACGTCTTCTTCCCCGGCGCGAGCCTTCGCCCGACGACTCCGGATGCGACGGTCGAGGAGAACACCGAGGGCCCTGAGCTCGAGGCGGTACCCGGCATCCACCTGATCCAGGTCGACCCGAACGCGATCGTCCCGAACCCCCGTCAGCCGCGCACGCACTTCGATCCCGAAGACCTGGCTGAGCTCGTGCACAGCGTCCGTGAGTTCGGTGTGCTGCAGCCGGTCATCGTCCGGAAGAACACCGAGGGTGAGTACGAGCTCATCATGGGGGAGCGGCGTACGCGCGCCGCGCGCGAGGCAGGCCTCGAGGTCATCCCCGCGATCGTGCGCGACACCGCCGACGAGGATCTCCTCCGCGACGCCCTGCTCGAGAACCTCCACCGCTCCGAACTCAACCCGCTGGAAGAGGCTTCGGCCTACCAGCAGCTCCTCGAGGACTTCGGCATCACGCAGGAGGAGCTCGCCACACGGATCGGTCGCTCGCGCCCCCAGATCAGCAACACCATCCGTCTCCTGAAGCTGCCCGTTCCGGTGCAGCAGCGGGTGGCGGCCGGGGTCCTGACCGCCGGACACGCTCGCGCGATCCTCAGCCTGGAGACGCCGGAGTCCATGCAGCGTCTCGCGGACAAGGTCGTCAACGAAGACCTGTCGGTGCGGGCCACGGAGGAAGCAGCCAAGGCGCACCCCTCGGCCGGCAAGTCCGTGAAGCCGACTCCCGGGGCACGCCGTGCCTACCTGGACGAGGTCGCCGGCAAGCTCGGTGACCGGCTGAACACGCGCGTGAAGATCGCTCTCGGTGCGCGTAAAGGCCAGGTCACGATTGATTTCGCTTCGATCCAGGACCTCAATCGCATTCTCGAGGAGCTCGGCGAGAGCGGTTACGGTTCCACGAGATAACACCCCCGGGGATATACCGGTCCCTTAGACTCGCGTCATCATCGACGATGAGGGGGATGTCATGTCCAAACCAGTGGATGCCGCAGGTATCCGACGCCGCGTGATCGCGGTGAGTATCGCCGCCGCGTTGGGTGGCTTCCTCTTCGGCTTCGATACCGCCGTGATCAACGGCGCTGTCGATGCTCTGGCCGGAGACGTCTCCGGATTCGACCTCGGTACCGGGCTGAAGGGCTTCGCCGTCTCGTCCGCGCTCATCGGCTGTGCGGTGGGTGCGTGGTTCGCCGGACCGGTCTCGAACAAGTTCGGACGCATCCCCGTCATGGTCGTCGCGGCCGCGATGTTCTTCGTCTCCGCGATCGGATCCGGCCTCGCCTTCAGCGTGGTGGACCTGATCATCTGGCGTGTGATCGGCGGACTCGGCGTCGGCGCGGCATCCGTCATCGCCCCCGCGTACATCGCCGAGGTCTCACCGGCAGCGATCCGTGGACGACTCGGTTCCCTCCAACAGCTCGCCATCGTCACCGGTATCTTCGCCGCGCTGCTGTCCGACGCACTGCTGGCCGGGATCGCGGGGGAGGCGGACCAGCCGCTGTGGGGCCTCACGGCCTGGCGCTGGATGTTCATGGTGGCCGCGATCCCCGCGCTGGTCTACGGCCTCATGTCACTGCGCCTTCCGGAGTCGCCACGATATCTGGTGCGCAAGGGCGAGCTGAAACGTGCAGCCGAGGTGCTCGAGACCGTCACCGGCACCGTCGACGTCCAGGGGAAGATCGACGAGATCACCGGCACGATCAACACGGAGCGCTCCGAGTCGCTGCGTGATCTGCGTGGCAACCGACTCGGCCTGAAACCGATCGTCTGGATCGGCATCCTGCTCTCGGTCTTCCAGCAGTTCGTCGGCATCAACGTGATCTTCTACTACTCGACGACGCTGTGGCAGTCCGTCGGATTCGATGAATCCAGTGCGCTCCTCACCTCCGTGATCACGTCGGTGACGAACATCGTGGTGACCATCGTCGCGATCCTGCTCGTCGACAAGATCGGACGCCGGATCATGCTGCTGGTGGGCTCGGTCGGAATGACGGTGACGCTGGGACTGATGGCGCTCGCCTTCTCGTTCGGGACGCTCGACGCGCAGGGGACGGCCACGCTCCCGGACCCCTGGGCCACCGTGGCGCTGATCTGCGCCAACGGGTTCGTGGTGTTCTTCGGCGCGAGCTGGGGTCCGCTGGTCTGGGTGCTCCTCGGTGAGATCTTCCCGAACTCGATCCGGGCCGGCGCTCTCGCCGTGGCCGCCGCCGCGCAGTGGGTCGCCAACTTCTTCATCTCGACGACGTTCCCGGCTTTCGCCGAGATCGGGCTCACCTTCGCGTACGGCTTCTACGCGTTCTTCGCCCTCCTGTCGTTCTTCTTCGTCTTCTTCAAGGTGCCGGAGACCAAGGGCAAGGAGCTCGAGGAGATGACCGAGAACATGAAGGTGGAGCGACGGAGGGGTCCGCAGCCGACGTAGGCTTGATGCATGACCGAGTCCGTTCAGCGTCGTGCCAGCCTGGAAGTGCTGCGCGCCGAGGCCGCCGACGAACTCGCGGTGCTCATCCAGGAGAGACTCCTCGGCGGGGAAGACCCCTGGGAGTTCATGGAGGAGCTTCCGAGCGTCGACGAGCTCGTCGTGTACCTCCTGCGCGCCGACAACATCAACGCCAACGACGGAGTGCGTCCCAACGCCGCCCGGCACTACCGTGTGCTGCGTCAGATCGCCCTGGAGTACCCGGAGCTCACCTCGGCCGTCTGGGGGCTCCTGGACGAGAAACAGCGCCACCGCCGCTGGGATCCGAGCGTCGCCGACGCCTCCTGACGTGGAACTCGCGCTCGCGGGCGCAAGGGGACAGAAAAGGGCCGTACCTCCCCGGGAGGTACGGCCCTTTCGCGTCAGAGGATCAGCCGATGAAAGCGGCGAGGTCCTTCTCGAGCGCGAACTTCGGCTTGGCGCCGATGATGGTCGTCTTGACCTCGCCGCCGTGGAAGACCTTCATCGCCGGGATCGACGTGATCTGGTACTTCATCGCCAGCTCGGGGTTCTCGTCCACGTTCAGCTTGAGGATCGTGATCTTGTCGGGGTTGTCGGCCTGGATCTCATCCAGCACCGGCGCGACCATACGACACGGACCACACCACTCGGCCCAGAAGTCCACCAGCACGGGACCGTCGGCCTGCAGAACGTCCTGCTCCCAGGTCGCCTGGCTCGTAGCCTTTGCACTCATCAGAGTTCTCCTTGATTCGAGGTTCGCCTGCTACAACAGCGGACGAGGGGAAAGTGTTCCCGATCTACGCCGTGGCGGTGAGGACCTCGGCGGCCTCCGCAGCCGGGACCTCCACGGAAGCGTCCTCAAAATCCGCGAGGAAGTGCTCCGCGTCGAGGGCGGCGATCGTGCCGGTACCGGCCGCCGTGATGGCCTGACGGTAGGTCGGGTCGATCACGTCGCCGGCGGCGAACACACCGGGGACCGAGGTCTTCGACGAACGGCCGTCGACCCAGATGGTGCCCTCGGCGGTGAGCTCGAGCTTGTCGTGCACGAGGTGCGTGCGCGGGTCGTTGCCGATCGCGATGAACAGGCCGTCGAGCGGGAGGTCGCTGAGGGTGCCATCGACCGTGGAGCGCAGCTGCACACCGGTCACGGAGTCGCCACCGAGCACCTCGGCGACCTCGCTGTTCCACACGAACTCGATCTTCTCGTTCGCGAACGCACGCTCCTGCATGATCTTCGAGGCGCGCAGCGTGTCCTTGCGGTGGATCACGTAGACCTTCTCAGCGAAACGGGTGAGGAACGTGGCCTCTTCCATCGCCGAGTCGCCGCCGCCGACGACCGCGATCGTCTTCTCGCGGAAGAAGAACCCGTCGCAGGTCGCGCACCAGGAGACGCCGTAGCCGGAGAGGCGCTCTTCGCCCTCGATGCCGAGCTTGCGGTATGCCGAGCCGGTCGCGTAGATGAGGGACTGGGTCTCGTGCTCCGCACCGCTGCCGAGGATGACTTTCTTGACCGGTCCGTCGAGCTGGAGCTCGGTGACGTCGTCGTAGACGACCTCCGTGCCGAACTTCTCGGCCTGCTCCTGGAACTTGGCCATGAGCTCAGGACCCTGGATGCCCTCCGGGAAGCCCGGGTAGTTCTCGACCTCGGTGGTGTTCATCAGCTCGCCACCGACCTCGACCGAGCTCGCGATGAGCAGCGGCTTGAGGTTCGCTCGGGCCGCGTAGATGGCAGCCGTGAATCCGGCGGGGCCGGAACCGATGATGATGACCTGACGCATGTGCTCTCCGTCGTAGAAACTGCGGTCGAATGACCTTCGACTGCTTCAACCCATGGTAACCGCGGGGCATTCCCTCAGCAGTGTGCGCCACCGCCCTGGGAGACGCCTCCGTGTGCGATCAGCGGCCGGGGAGGAAACGGCGCACGAGCGCGCCGGCGGCCTTGAGCTCGGGTGCGCGCATGAGGGCCAGGATCGCGACGTAGACGACCACGACGACGAGGCCGATGATCGCGGTGCCGAGAACTCCGAGAACCTTGTTGCTGGTCGTCCAGCCGTCGGCGCCGCCGAGGAGAAGGAACACTCCCCAGCCCGCGAGCCCCGCGGGAACCGCGGCGACCGCGAAGCGCAGGATGGCCGTGAACCACGAGCCGATCTTCAGCCCGCCGATCTTCCGGTGCAGCAGCCAGCTCGCGACGATGGTCTGAACGGTGCTGGCGAGCGACTGGCCGAGCGCGATGGCCGCTGCGAGGGCGGTGACGGGGATCACGTCCGAGACGTAGAGCCACTGCGCGACGAGTGCGGTGACGACGATGAGAGCACTCTGGAAGAGCGTGAACCAGAACGGTGTGCGTGTATCCCCATAGGCGTAGAAGGTGCGCTGCACGATGAAGAGCACCGTCAGGGGGAGCAGACTCACCAGATAGCAGAGCAGGACGAGGGCGGCCGCCTGCGCGTCGGAGGCGTTCGCCGTGAACACGCGCGACGCCGGGAGGATCGCCGCGATGATCGCCGCCATCGCCGCCGCGATGAAGAAGAACAGTGTCCGGATGCTGCGGGCGATGTCGGCGCGGACCTCGTCATCCCGCCCTGCCACCGCGTGCTCGCTGATCTGTGTGAAATACGGCGTCCCGATGGACAGCACGATGATCGAATACGGAAGCATGAAGATCAGCCAGGCGTACTGCATCGTCGCGACCGACGCCCCGTCGCCGGCCGCGGCGAAGGCGATCCGGCCCTGGATCGTGCCGGCAGTGAGACTGGCGATCGCCATCAGGAGGGTCCAACCAGCGAGGCGGCCGGTCGCCCCCAGACCGACACCGCGCCAGCGGAAATCGGGTCGCAGCGACAGCCCGGTCCGCCGCCAGAACAGCAGGAGGACTCCCGCTTGCACCACGATGCCGAGCGTCGCCGTCCCCCCGAGTGCGGCGATCATCTCCGGAGTCCAGTCCGGAACGTCGGTCAGCGGTCCGCCGAAGAACGCGGCGATGAGGAGGAAGCCGACGATGGAGATCAGGTTGTTGACGACGGGAGCCCAGGTGAACGGCCCGAAGATCCGACGGGCATTCAGAGCTTCGCCCAGTAGGGCGTAGAGCCCGTAGAACAGGATCTGCGGCATGCACCAGTAGGCGAACGCGGTCGCCAGCGCCTGCTGGGCCGGATCGCCGTCGGCGGACACCCAGACGAGCCAGGGGGACGCGATAGTCGCCAGGCCTGCGATCGCGACGAGGACGACGGTTCCCAGCGTGAACAGCTTGGAGATGTACGCGTTGCCGCCGTCGGCCGCTGCCGACGCCTTCACGATCTGCGGCACGATCACCGCGGTGAGGATGCCGACCGAGATCAAGGAGAAGACATTGTTGGGAAGCTGGTTGGCGACGGCGAACGCATCGGCCGCTTCGGAGCTGACCGACCCGATCACTCCGACCAGCACGATGCTGCGCAACAGTCCCGTGACGCGCGACACCATGGTGCCGGCGCCGATGATGGCGCTGGCGCGACCGAGACTACTCATGCTTGTCTTCGGTCGCGGTGGCCCCCGGTCGATCTTCCACGGCGTCCTCTTCCAATGCTTCGATCTGCGCCTCGACGGCGGATTCCTCGGCGGCTTCGCGACGCTTCCGACGGACGGTGCGGATGACGCCGAGCGCGATCAGCACGACCGTGATGCCGCCGAAGATGGCGAGCCCGATGGTCTCCCACTCGGCCCGGACAGCCACCCGGATGGATTCGGTTCCCTGGATCTGCACGCCCGTGGGGCTGTACAGGCTGAGCCGGAGATCGACCTCGCCACTGCCCACGCGCGCCGAGACGGGCACCTTGACGCGGGTGGTGGAGTTCGCCTGCACGTCGGTCTCGTTCATCGGCTTGACGTCGAGTCGCGCATCGGTGGGCGAGACGAAGAGCCGGACCTTGACCGGCCACGGCAGGTCATTGCGCACCGCGATCGGCAGGTCGGCGTTGGCCGTGAGCAGCTGGATGGTGCTGGACGGGGGGATGCTGACGGCGGCAAGGGTCGCGGTGGTCTGCGAGCGGTGCGCCTGGAGGTTCTCGGCGAACGCGGTCGGCGAGGTGCCCACGGCCATCGTGCGCAGGATCTTGATCCGCTCGGGGCTCAGCAGCACCTGGGGGTCGGCGAGGATCGAGGAGAAGGAGGTGAGCGACGTCTCATCGGCGAGGAGGCTCTTCACGGCGGCCGCGCGGGCGGGATCGGCATCGTCGACGACGGTCGCGCTCACCGTCGGCTTCGCGCGGAGTGACGAGAGCTCGAACCCGACGGTGTCGGCCGCGGCGATGGCATCGCGCAGCGCATCGGCCGACCGATTCTCGTCGCGATCGAGTCCGATCAGCAGTGGGGCGCCCGGCGTCCGCGACTGCGCCAGCGAGAGACGGCCGGCGGCAGCGGCGAGGAGTCGCTGGCGATCGAGAGTGTTGGTCTCGGCGGCGACGTCCGACAGGGTCGCGGAGGACGGGGCGTCGGTGACGAGGAGATCGTGACCGCCGGCCTTGGCGTGCGCGGCGCTCTTCCCACCGACGGAAGACGAGGAGACGATCGTGGTCGTGTCCTCTCCGAGGTATCCCGCGAAGGCGGCGAGATCCTTCTGCGTGAGACCGTCGTCGGGCCAGAGGATGTTCGGCAGGGCGCCGTCGATCGCCGTGAGCTCCTCATCGCCGGGGAGGGCGGGCGATTCGGTGGGCTCCGGCGTCGGACCCGGCGTCGCGTCGGCGGCACCGGTCGGCGGGACCGTGGCCGGTGTCTGGGGGAAGTTCGCGGCGTTGAGGAACGGGGCGAACGTCGTCGGCTGGAGGAGCTCGGGCAGACCCGCCTGGGCCTGTGCCGCGGCATCCGCATCGCCGAACTGCAGGGCGAACCGGGTGTTCGGGAGGTCGTCGAGGCGAGAGAGCCACTGCTTGGCGCTCTCCGGAGCGGACGTGCCGAGCACGCGGATCGCGGCGGGGATCGACGGGTCGATGGCGAGCACCGCGGTGGTCCCCGCGACGCCGTCGAGCTGCGCGGTCAGCGCCCCTTCCGGCCCCGTGAGCGTGTTGAGCTCGTCGGCCGTGAGCAGCGATCCGCCCTCGGGGGTCGCGGTGATCGGGACGAGAACCCCGATCTGCGCCGTCCCGGTGCGGGGCACGACGAGGACGCTGGTCGCCGTCGCGGTCCCGGCATCCTCGCTGTCGTCGGCGCCGCCGACCGTCGTGCCCGTGAGCTCGGCGCGCAGCGGGTACACGCCGGGTGAGAGGGTGCCGAGCGTGTTCTCCGACACGAAGACCGTGGTCGTCGCCGACTCCCCGGCCTGGATCGCGTCGGTCTCATCGGCGCCGATCGCCGCGAACCTGCCCGCTGCCTCACCGTCGTCGAGCCAGGCCGACAGCGCCTCATCGTCCGTCAACGGCGTGCGGTTGAGCTCGACCTGGACCTGACCGCCGGACAGAGGCGACTCCGTGTCGTTCTCCACCGTGAGCACAGCCGTGGTCGACGACCCGGGGGTGACGATGCCGCGGAGACCCGCCGACACGTGGAGTTCCACGCTCTGCTCGTCGTCGGACGAGGACTGATCCGCCGCGAACGCCGAGCCCGGAGCGGCGAGGGCGCAGCCGCCCAGGACGATCGCGAAAACCGCGGTCCTGCCTGCGAGCCGTCGCAGGCGCGCACGGAGGCCGGTATCGGGGGTGGTCGCGGTCATGAAGGTCTTCCTCGAACGCCCGGAAAGGAGGCTGCTCGTGAGTACTGACCTAGCGATTCTAGGAGGCCCGGGGCAGGAGAACCCTGAAGACGCGTAGAGTGACGGCCGTGTCCGTCGCCCCCGCACCCGTCCCCGACCCGCTCCGCAGTGCCGCTCTCGCCGCCGACCTCGACGCGGCGGACCTCCGCTCCGAGCCTCTCCGGCGGCTGTGGGGCGAGGAGGCGGACGACGCCCTCGCCCGCGGGATGCGGGAGCCGATCCTGCTTGCGATCGCCGGAGACGACGGTGTGCTCGCCACGCTCGGGCGGCTTCTCGTGCTGGGGATGCCGCAAGCACGCGGACCCGTCGCGGACGCCCTGCCGCAGCTCGGAGTGGCCGGGCTCGTCGCGCTCGGTCTCGCGACCGCCGACGCGGACACCGTGACGCCCACGGCCCTGCTGCGCCCGCAGTCGTTCGTCGACGCGGATGGCGTCGGGGAGTGGTGGATCGCGAGCGACCTCGACGAGGTGGCGCTCGACGGCGCGCTGCCGCCCGATCACGTGCTCGGCGTCGGAGGAGCATCCCGCACGCTCGCCGAGACCATCGTGCCGATCGAGGTCGATCGCGCGCTCGACCTCGGCACCGGATGCGGCATCCAGGCCCTTCTCGTCGCGCGCAGGGCGGGCACCGTCGTCGCCACCGACATCTCGGCCCGCGCCCTCGCCTTCGCGGAGCTCAACGCCCGCCTCAACGGGGTGGCGAACATCGAGTTCCGGCACGGCAGCATGTTCGAGCCGGTCGCGGGCGAGGCGTTCGACCTCATCGTCTCCAACCCGCCGTTCGTGATCACGCCGCGCGTGGAGGGCGTGCCCGCGTACGAGTACCGCGACGGCGGGCTGGTGGGCGATGCCCTGGTCGAGCAGTTCGTCCGCTCCGCGCCGGCCTTCCTCACGCAGAACGGCATCGCGCAGCTGCTCGGGAACTGGGAGTCCCGGGCCGGAGTCTCCGGGCTCGCACGACTGGAAGCCTGGGTGCCGGCCGAGCTCGACCTCTGGGTGATCGAACGCGAGGAGCTCTCGCCCCTCGGCTACGCGGAACTGTGGATCCGCGACGGAGGCACGACGCCCCGCGACCCCTCCTTCACGCCGCTGCTCACCGCATGGCTGGACGACTTCGCGGCGCGCGCGGTCACCTCGATCGGCTTCGGCTACGTCCTGATGCGCCGAGGGACATCGGGCCTGCCCCTGCGCCGCACGGAGCGCCTCGCCCAGCACGTGTCGAACGTGGGCGCCGCGCTGGGCACGGGGCTCGTCGCGCACGATGCCCTCGCAGAAGGGATGCCCGCGACGCTGGTCGTGGCGGCCGACGTCACCGAAGCACGGCACCTCCTCCCCGGCAACGACGACCCAAGCGTGATCGAGCTGCGACAGGGCGGCGGCTTCAGCCGCACGGTCGCCGTCGACCCGGCGCTCGCCGGATTCGTCGGCGCCTGCGATGGCGAGCTCACGGTGGTGCAGATCGCCGCCGCGCTGGCCGAGCTCTTCGAGGTGCCCCTGCCCGACCTCTGGGCGGAGCTCGAGCCCCGCATCCGATCGCTCGTGCTGGACGGCATCCTGGTGCCCGAGGAATAGAGAAGCGATCCATGCGTTGGAATAGATCATGAAGGCTTTCGGATTCCTTTCGTTCGGGCACTACGCCGACGTTCCCGGTTCGGCGACCCGCACGGCGGGCGACATGTTGAAGCAGACGATCGAGATCGCCGAAGGGGCCGACGAGATCGGCGTGAACGGCGCCTCGGTGCGCGTGCACCACTGGGCCCGCCAGGCGGCATCTCCCATGCCCCTCCTCTCCGCGATGGCCGCGCGCACGAAGCGCATCGAGGTCGGCACCGGTGTGATCGACATGCGGTACGAGAACCCGTTCCAGTTCGCGGAGGAGGCGGCCGCCCTCGACCTGATCGCCGACGGCCGCATCGCCCTCGGCGTGAGCCGTGGGTCACCCGAGACGGCGCTGCGCGGCTATGAGACGTTCGGCTACGTCGACGAGGAGGACACCGAGCGCGGCAGCGTGCTGGCGCGCGAGAAGTTCGACCTGTTCCTGCGTGCGATCGACGGCGAGGGCATCGCCCCCGGGGATCCGCGGATGGTGGGCGCCGGGCGCTACCTGCAGATCGAGCCGCAGTCTCCGACCCTCCGCGACCACATCTGGTGGGGATCCGGATCTCGTGCCACGGCCGAGGAGACCGGGCGCAAGGGTCTCAACATGATGAGCTCGACGCTCGTGACCGAGGCCACCGGACAGCCGTTCCACGAGCTGCAGCGCGAGCAGATCGAGCTGTTCCGCTCCGCGTACAAGGCCGCCGGACACACCGGTCGGCCGCGGGTATCGGTCAGCCGCAGCGTATTCCCGCTCGTGTCCGACATGGACCGCGCGTACTTCGGGCTGCGCAGCGAGGAGAACGCCGACCAGATCGGCATCATCGACGGGTTCCGCTCCACGTTCGGCAAGACGTATGCCGCGGAGCCCGACGTGCTGATCGCGCAGCTGAAGCAGGACGAGGCCGTGATGGCCGCCGACACCCTCCTGCTCACGATCCCGAACCAGCTCGGACCGGAGTACAACCTGCACGTCCTGGAGGCCTTCGCCACGCACGTGGCTCCGGCACTCGGATGGAAGCCGAACACGGAGGGCCCGGTCCAGGGCGATCCCGTCTGAGGTCGTGAGCGCCGAACGCCTTCCTGCGCCCGTGGGATCCGCAGGTCGGCGGACGGCGCTCCTGACATCGGGCGGAGGGAGCGCGGACGCTGGGGACGGCCCGTCGCTCGACGGGGCAATCCCGCGCAGTCTCCGGAGGCACCCATGACCCGTGTTCGCGTCGATCTCAACATCTCGCTCGACGGCTTCGCCACGACCACGGATCAGACGCCGGAGAACCCGTTCGGCGAGGACTGGGGGCGCCTCACGGCCGCATACACCGCGACGCGCACCTTCCACGAGCGCGTCTTCCACGACACCAGCGGCGCGGGCACCACCGGGGTGGACGAGAAGTACGCCGCCCACTACTTCGAGAACATCGGCGCCGAGATCATGGGCGCCGGGATGTTCGGACTCCACGCCAACCCGGACGACCCGGACTGGCGCGGCTGGTGGGGAGAAGAGCCGCCGTTCCGCGCGCCGGTCTTCGTCCTCACCCACACGCCGCGTCCGTCGATCGAGTTCGCGAACGGCACGAGCTTCCATTTCCTCTCCGCGTCGCCGGAAGAGGCCCTCCGCCTGGCCGTCGAGGCCGCGGGCGGACAGGACGTGCGCGTGGGAGGCGGCGCGACGACCGTGCGCGAGTACCTGCGCGCGGGTCTCGTCGACGAGCTGCACGTCGGCATCACGCCGATTCTGATCGGCAGCGGCATCCGCCTGTGGGACGACCTCCGCGGGCTCGAGAACGGGTACCGGGCGACCTCGGAGGTCGCCGAGTCCGGCGTGGTCCACGTCACGTTCTCACGCGAGGGCTGACGGGGCGGGACCCCGCGATCTGGAAGGCTGGAGGGATGCGCATCCGTCCGTTCCAGCCCGAAGACACCGAGCCCGTCATCGCTCTCTGGGAGGCGGCAGGACTCACCCGACCCTGGAACGATCCGCGAAAGGACATCGCGCGGAAGGCGACGGTGCAGCCCGAGCTCTTCGTGGTGGCGGAAGACGACTCCGGACGCATCCTCGGTTCCGTCATGGCCGGATACGACGGGCACCGCGGCTGGATGAACTTCCTCGCCACGCAGCCGGATTCGCGGGGGCTGGGGGTCGGCCGCGACCTCGTGGCGCACGTCGAGGCGGAGCTCCGCGCGCGCGGTTGCCCGAAGGTCTCGCTCCAGGTCCGCACCGCCAACGCGCAGGTCGTCGACTTCTACCGGCGGCTGGGGTACGAGGTCGATGACACGATCGCGCTGGGCAAGCGGCTGATCTCCGACGAGTAGTCGCAGCAAACATTCACTTTTCGATCGTCCGGTATACCAGTACGCTGACCGCATGCGCCTGCGTCGCAGCGGAATCCTCGTCGCAACCCTCGCCCTCGTCGCCGTGATGGTGGGGACGACACCCGCTGCCGCTGCCACGACGACGTCCTGGGCGAGCTGGCAGGCGCTCGCCGGCACGGGCGGTGCGTACACGACGACGGTGCAGATCGCGGCTCAGCCCGCGCTCACCGCGACGATGACGAGCGACTCGCGGTCCGGCCAGGTGGGCGTGATCTCCGGTGCCTCGACGTGGCTGTCCGCAGGGACGCCCATCGGTGCCAAGTACGGCTCCAGCAGGGACCAGGGATACCTGAACCTGCGACCCAAGGCGGACAACGCGACGAGCCCGTCCACGACGACCTACTCGTTCGCCGCACCGACCCCGACGTCCGGATGGGCATTCGCGCTCGGCGACATCGACTCCGACAGCGTGCGCATCCGCGCCGTGGCCCCCGACGGGCACGTGCTCGACGCCACCGAGATCGGCCTCAGGGACCGGTTCAACTACTGCGCCCCGGCGGTGGTGGGAAAGCCGTCCTGTACCGGTGCCGTGGACGACGTCCCCACGTGGGACGCTGCCACCCTGACGCTGACCGGCAATGCCGCGGCGGCCGACACGAGCGGGTCCGCAGCCTGGTTCGAACCGTCCACCCCGATCAGCTCGCTGAGCTTCATCTTCACCCGTCGCGCGGGCTTCCCCGTCTACCAGACCTGGTTCGCCTCGATCTCCCGCGACATCACGGGAGTGGTCGCCGACCAGGCCACAGGACCGCTGCCCGGCGTCGCGCTGTCGCTCACCGACGGCAACGGCACGGTCGTCGCGACCACGACGACGGCCGTCGACGGCAGCTACTCGTTCCCGGGCTTCGTGGCGACGGACGGCTACACGGTGCGTGTCGAACCGCCCGACGGCAAGATCGCGGTCGGCGCCACGACCGCGGCCGTCGACCTCACGACCGTCGACGGCGTCGCGGACTTCACGGTGCGCGACATCGTCCCCGTCGCCGTCTCCGGCCACGTGACGGACACCACGGGCGCACCGATCGCCGGAGTGACCGTCACGATCGACGGCAACACGACGACCACCGACGCGAACGGTCGCTATCTGTTCGACGAGGTGGCGGTCGGAACGCACACGGCCACGATCACGACGCCGACGGGGTACACGATCGCCGTCCAACCGCCGCCGTTCTCCGTGCCGGAGGAGAGCGAGGTGCCGATCACGGACGTCGATTTCCAGCTCGCCGAGAACCCGGATCTGAGCGGCGTCGTGCGCTCGAACGGCGCGGGCGTGCCCGGTGTGACGGTGACGGCGGTCGGACCGGGAGGAGTGACCCTCACGCGGGTCACCGACGCCTCCGGTGCCTACACCTTCCCGGGACTGGTCTCCGGATCCTACGAGATCACGATGAGCACACCGGCGGGATACGTCGCCACCACCCCGGTGGTCCGCGATGAGCAGGTGGACGCGGTCGACGTCGACGACGTGGACTTCGAGCTCGCGCGTCTCGGCGCGATCGACGGCACGGTCCGCGACGACGACGGAGGACCCGTCGCCGGCGTGGTGGTCGAAGTGACCGGACCCGGCGCCCCGCAGCAGCTCACCTCGGATGCGGACGGCAGTTATGGGCTGGGGGCACTGCCGCCCGGAACTTACACCCTCACCGTCGTGCCCCCGACCGGAACCTCCGTCGTCGGCGCCGCGACCCGTACGGTCGTGATCACCGCAGCCGGTGAGGCGGTTCCGGAGCAGGACTTCACCCTCGCCGCCGATGTCATCGTGACGCCGACACCCACCCCCACGCCGACGCCGACACCCACGCCTTCGACGGGCGGCGGGAACGGCTCTCTGCCCACGACCGGACTCGGACCCGAGACGTTCGCCTGGGCGGCCGGGGGTGCGGCCGTGGTCGTCCTCGGCGCGACTCTCCTGATCGTCGGCCACCGCCGCTCGCGGCGCTGAGACGCGGGCGGGTCAGCTGCTCTTCGGAGGGCCGAACAGCTCCTCACCGTGTTCGTGCAGCAGCCGGTAGGCGTCGGCGAACGTCTCGGGGTCGCGTTCCCCGGGCTTGCCGTAGCGCGCGAGGAGCAGGCCGAGCAGGCCGCGTGCCGGCGGGGTGAGCGGCTTGAGGTGGTCCTGCTCGTTCGGCTGCGGCGTCCCGTCCTCGGGGTTCGGAGGAGTGTACGCGGGGGTCGTGACCGGCCAGTCCGCGGGATGCCGTGGACGATCCAGGTTCACGACGTTGTAGAGGGTGTTCGCCGAGGCGTCGCGGTCGTTGAGCGGCTTCAGGCCGTGCAGGCGGGAGAGCGTCGCGGTGACGGAGCCGTGGTGCATCTCGTCGTGGATGATCGACCCGCGTCTCGTGTACGCCGACACGGCGATGGCCGGGACCCGGCATCCGAGGCGATCGAAGGTGAAGCCCATCTCGCCGGCCTTCGTGTCCGGGGTGGGTTTCGTCGCCGCGGGCGGTGGCACATGGTCGTAGCATCCGCCGTGCTCGTCGAACGTGATGAGCAGGAGGGTGTTCACGGCGTTCGACCCCTGAGGTGACGCGCTCGTGCGCACGGCCTCGTAGATGTCGTGGATGAGTCGGTCCCCGGCGCGCACATCCGAGATCGCGCTGTCGAACACCTCTCGTCCCGCGACATCGCTCGCGCGGGGTGCGCCGAACGGGGGATGGAAGTCGTTGTGGTCGTAGACCATCCGCGGCTCGATGAACGCGTACGCCGGGAGGGTGCCGTTCTTCGCGTCGGCGTAGAAGTCCTCCATGGTGCCGAAGTGGTCGGTGCGCCAGTACTTCTCGAGCACCGCGGCATGCAGCATCCCCGTGAACGAGACGAGCTGGAGCTTGTCGATGTAGACCTTCCAGCTCACGTGCTTGTCCTCGAGCCGATTGAACACCGTCGGTGCCGCGGGCGCATCGATCCACTTGTCGTAGCCGCCGCCCGCCTGATTCGTCACGAAGCCGTGCGAGGTGGACGCATGGAAGAACGAGCGGTTGCAGAACGTCTGCGACGGGACACCGGCGTACCAGTGGTCGAACACCGCGAACTCGGCGGCGAGCGTCGACAGCACGGGGAGCATCTCGGGCGAGAACGAGCCCATGATGTGCTTGGCCTCGTCGACGCTCGGGTCGGTGCCCTTGCGCAGACGGCGGAAGTTGATGATGTAGTCCTGGAGGAAGCCCGACATCGTGGCCTTCTCGCCGTGCGTCGGGGCGTTGAACGGCGCCGTCATCTGGTCGACGAAGAGGTCGGCGTTGGTCTTCGGGTCCACCGTGCCGAAGATCTGCGTGTTGACGTGCGGGTACTCCTCCCCGGGATCCGGGTCGGGGAGGCTCATGATCCGATCGGTGTCGCCCTCGTAGACGTGCGCCTCGATCACCGTGCCGTCGGAGGCCGCGTTGCTGTGCTTTCCGAACGCCAGTCCCTCGAACGTCTCCCCGTCCGGCAGATTCTCCTTGGAGTACAGATAGCCGAGGAGGTTGTCGAAGGAGCGGTTCTCGCCCATCACGACGACGAGGTGGTCGAAGCCCGGCTCGCTGCGCGGAGTGAGAGCGGCGAACGGATCGGGGGCGTCCGCGAAGCCGTCGCGCGCACCTCCCGCGACGGACGCTCCGATCGCCGCACCACCGGCTCCGCCGACGACCGCGCCCGCGAGCGCCGCACCGCCGATCTTGAAGAAGCCTCGGCGAGACGTGTCGGAAACCGCAGGGGAGGAGGAGTCGTCATCGGCCACGAGGCGATCCTATTGCGGGGCTCCTCCGCCGCGCGCGGTGTCGGCTCCGTCGACCACGACGTCAGGCGGCGGCGATCCAGAGCACCGCGCCGTCGCGCCAGCCGAGACCGGCGGTGCCCTCGGGGATAGGCTCCTCGTGCCGCGGGCGGACGACGCGCATCCGCTTGCCGGCGAGTTCGACGATGTAGACGATGTCGGCGCCGCGGTACACGTGGGTGACGACCTCGACGCTCACGGGAGCATCGGCGCCGACGACGGGCGACAGCCGCAGGTCCTCCTGACGGAGCACGACCTCTCCGGCGCCGTCCGGACCCGCACCGGTCATCGGCACCTGGATGGCGGTGCCGTCGAGCGTCGCGACCGCGCCGGAGCGGGTCGCGGGCAGCAGGTTGGCCGCGCCGATGAAGTCGGCCGCGAAGGGGGTGCGCGGTGCGCCGTAGAGCTCCGCCGGTGCACCCTCCTGCTCGATCACGCCGCCGTTCATGAGGACGATGCGGTCGGAGAGGCTCATCGCCTCCTCCTGGTCGTGCGTCACGAACACCGTGGTGAGCCCGAGCGTGCGGTGCAGCTCCTTCAGCTCGACCTGCATGTCCTCACGCAGCCGCGCGTCGAGGTTCGACAGCGGCTCGTCGAGCAGGAGCACGCGGGGCTCGAACGCGATGGCGCGGGCCAGGGCGACGCGCTGCTGCTGTCCGCCCGACAGCTGTGCCGGCATCCGATCGGCGAGGTGGCCCATCTGCACGCGCTCCAGGGCGCGCACGGCCAGCTCCTTCTGCTCGGCCTTCGACTTCTCGCCCGACATCCGCAGACCGAAGCGCACGTTCTCGACCACGCTCATGTGCGGGAAGAGCGCGTAGCTCTGGAACATCATGCCGAGGTGGCGCTTCTCGGGCGGGAGCTTGGTCACGTCCTGACCCGCGATCTCGATCGTGCCGCCGCTCGGCGACTCGAGCCCCGCGATGCAGCGGAGCAGCGTGGTCTTGCCGCAGCCCGAGGGGCCGAGCAGGGAGACGAACTCCCCGGACTGCATCGAGAGGTCGATGCCCTTGAGCACCTGGGTCCCCTTGAAGTCCTTGGTGAGAGCAGTGATGGTGAGTGTTGTCATCAGACGAACAACCTTCCCAGGCCGATGATGCGTTCGAGCACGATCATGAGGACGACGGTGAGCAGGACCATGAGGGTCGAGACGGCCGCCACGGTGGGCGACGTGCTGAACTCCAGCTGGCCGTAGATGGCGATGGGCAACGTCTCGAGCTGCGGGGTGCGCAGGAAGAGGGCGATGACCGCATCGTCGAACGAGATGTTGAAGGCGAAGAACGCGCCGGCGGCGATGCCGGGGCGGGCGATGGGGAGCACGACCAGGCGGTAGCGGTTCCAGGTGCTGGCACCCAGCGTGCGCGCCGCCTCCTCCGTGAAGTGGTCGGCCCTGGTCATGACGCCCGTGACGGTGCGCATCACGTAGGGGATCGCGATCACCACGTGGATGGCGATCAGGACGCCGACGTTGGGGGCGCCGATCGTGAGCGACGCGATGGACAGGGCGCCGATCGCGAGGATGATCGTGGGGATCGTCAGCGGCGACATCAGCAGGGCCTGGATGGCCGCGCCTCCCGGAACCTTGAACCGGGTGAGGGCGAGAGCGGCCGCCGTGCCGATGGCCGCGGCCACGATGGCGACGGTGACGCCGACCAGCAGGCTCAGCCGGAACGGCTCGAGGTAGGTGTCGGACGTGAGCGCCTCGACGTACCAGTCGAGCGTGAAACCCTGACCCGGGAACGTGAGGAAGCGGTTCTCGCCGACGGAGGCGCCGGCGACGACCATGAGCGGCACGAGCATGTACAGCGTCACGACCACGCCGAGGACGATGGCGAGGACCCTGCCGAGGATCGGAACGGAACGGACCATGGTCACACCTTCTGCTTCCCGAGTCGGGACGTCGCCGCGAGCACCAGCATGACGCCGGCGAACAGCAGCACGGCCTGGGCGGCGGCGAACGACCAGTCGAGGTTGGTGGTCGCGTCGACGTAGATCGTCTGGGCGAACACCGGGATCTGGGCCCCGCCGATGAAGCGGGGAGTGATGAACGAGCTCACCGACAGGACGAACACGAGCGAGGCGCCGGCGACGATGCCGGGGATCGCGAGGGGGAGGACGACGTGCCACAGCGTGCGCCAGAACCCGGCGCCCAGAGTGCGCGACGCCTCTTCCAGCTGCGGCCGGATGCCGGAGATGACGCCGAGGATGCTGAGGACCGCGAACGGCAGGAGAACCTGCACCATCGCGATCACGACACCGGTCTCGGTGCCGAGGAAGCCCTGGGTGCCGCCGACGAGGAACTCGGCGCCGGGGATCTTCATCAGGAGTCCGGACGGGCCCATCAGGACCACCCAGCCGAAGGTGCGGACCACGACGCTCGTCATGAGCGGCAGGATCACCACGATCAGGAGGAAGGAGCGGACCTTCGATCCGGCGCGGGCCATCACGTAAGAGAGGGGGATGGCGATGACCAGGGTGATCACGGTCTGGATCACCCCCAGGCGGAGCGAGCGCAGCGCCGCCTGGAGGTGATATTCACTCGAGAAGAGTCGGGTGAAGTTGTCGAGGCTGAACCCGCCTGCCGACGATTGCACGCTCATGAGGAGCATGCCTGCCACCGGGGTCACGAAGGCGAGCGCGAGCAGCACGATCGCCGGCAGGAGCAGGAGCCAGGGCTCCCTACGGGTTCGAACACTCATTTGGTGATCAGCGCATTCCACTCATCGGTCCAGGACTGCCGCGAAGCCGCGACATCGCCCGGAGCGTAGACGACGACCGAGTCCAGCTCGTCACCCGTCAGCACCGCGTCCGCGGCGTCGTCGGAGAGCTCGGTCTTGGTGTTGACCGGGGAGTACCGCATGTTCTCCGCGAACACGGCCTGCGCTTCGGGACGCAGTTCGAAATCGACGAAGAGCTTGGCGAGCTCCGGGTTGTCCCGGCCCTCGACCACGTTCGCGGTGATGAGAGAGGCGGTGACGCCCTCTTCCGGGACGATGAACTCTACCGGAAGGCCCGCGTCCTGCAGCGTGCCGGCGTAGTCCATCGCGTACGGTGCGAGCCACGTGTCGCGCTGGGCGAACGCGGTCTGCAGGTCGGGCGAGGTCGGGACGACGATCGCGTCACCCGAGGAGGCGAGCGCACCGAGGTCGGCGATCGCCTTCGACGGGTCGTCGATGCCGCCGCCGAGTGCGTCGGCGACGCGGAGCATCGAGAGCACGCCGTAGGTGTTCGAGAAGTCCGTGAGCGCGACGTGGCCCGCGTAGGCGTCGTCGAACAGGTCCAGCCACGAGGTGGGGGCCGGAGCATCCGCCTCGGTGTTGTAGACGAGTCCGATCGGCGCGAGCTGGATGACCGGTCCCTCGCCCCGCTCGAGCCCCGCGGTCGCGAGGTCGATCAGGTCGCCGGACTCGGACAGCTCGTCGGCCTTGATGGGCGCGATGAGGCCGTCCTTCGCCGCGGTGAACTCCTGTCCGCCGGAGAAGTGCACGACGTCGATCTGCGGGCTCGCCTTCTGGGCGGTGACCTGCGCGAGGGCGTCGGCGCTGTACAGCGTGATCAGCTCGACCTTGGCGCCGGTCTCCTCCTCGAAGGGATCGACGACGGCCTCGATGAAGGCCTTCTCCCAGTCGCCGCCGAACGAGGTGACGACGATGGTCTCGCCGGCGAACTCCTTGTCGCCCGACGATGCGCTGTCGTCACCGGCCGAGCAGCCGGCGAGGACGAGGGCGCCGGTGGCGATGAGCGCTCCGGTGGTGAGGATTCTTCGGGTATTCATGCACTGCTCCTTCGGGATGGGTCCAGCACGGGGGTAGAGACGCCTAGACCAGGCGTCCGATGGTGAGCTGCTTCGCTCCGTCGATACGGATCGCGGCGCTCTCCTGAGCGAATTCCGCGAGTCCTTCGGTGATGCCGGCCCAGATGTTGACGGGTGTCCATCCGAGCGGGCCGAGAATACGGGCACCACGATCGTAGAAGACTCCGATCTCGTACCACTCGAACGGCAGTCCGCCCATCTGCATCGGGCGCTGCCAGTACCACTGCAGGTCACCGGGTGCGGGCACGACCTGCTGGTTCTCCGCGGGCACGGCCTCGGGGTCGAAGTTCTGCGCCTCCTCGGGAAGCCCGACCATCACCTCGGGGCCGGCGTACATCGCGTGCATGGCCTGCATGGTGACCGGCTTCTCCAGCGCACCCCACATGGCCTCGCAGGTGCGAGGGGCGAGGTCCTCGAACAGGGTGGCGACGGCGCGGACGCCGTTCTCGTACTCGAGGAAGACCTGCTTGGTCATCGTGTTCCTTTCTCCGCAGCGGGGTGTTCCGCTGCTCGTTCACGGGCGGCCGAGACGAACGCCGCGAACAGCGGCATCTCCTCTGCGGCCTCATCGGGGTCGATCATCTTCTCGGGGTGCCACTGCACCGCCCAGAAGGGCCAGTCGCCGTCGGCCTCGACGGCTTCGACGATCCCGTCCGGAGCCCAGGCGACCGGGTGCAGGCCGGGGGCGGGGACGTCGATCGACTGGTGATGGATGGTGTTCACGGTCCGCTGCCGGGTGCCGTAGACGGCGGCGAGGCGACTGCCCTCGGCGATCGTGATCGGGTGCCGCGCGGCGAGCTGCTGGTCGGCAGCGCGCACGGGTCCGTGGTGCTCCGTGTGGGGGATGTCGACGAGGAGAGACCCTCCGAAGGCGATGTTGCTGACCTGGAGCCCGCGGCAGATCGCCAGCACGGGCAGACCGCGCTCCCGGGCACCGAGCGCGAGCGCGATCTCGAAGCCGTCGCGGGCGGGGTCGTAGGTCTTCCCCTCCTGGGGGTCGGCGCCGTAGTGCGAGGGGTGCACGTCTTCCCCGCCGGAGAGGACGAGTCCGTCGAGGCGGTCGAGCACCTCGTCGACGCCCGCGGTCGGCGGCAGCAGCACGACGGCTCCCCCCGCGGCCTCGACCGGCGCGGTGTACTCCGTGCCCAGGCTGTGGGCGGGGCGGCCGTTGCCGAGGTCGGTGTCGATGAAGCGACGCCAGGTGGTGACGCCGATGAACGGGCGGGTCACGAGAGCTCGATCCAGGTAGTCTTCAGATCGGTGAACTTCTCCAGGGCGTGCAGACTCTTGTCACGACCGAAGCCCGAACCCTTGACCCCGCCGAAGGGGATCGTCATGTCGCCCTCCTCGAAGCAGTTGACCCACACGATCCCGGCGCGGAGGCGTCGCGACAGGGTGTGCACGGCGTTGAGGTCGGTGCTCCAGAGCGCGGCCGCGAGGCCGAACTCGGTGCCGTTGGCGATCTCGAGCGCGTCGTCCACGTCGTCGTAGGCGATGACGGAGAGCACGGGTCCGAAGACCTCGCGCTGCGCCACTTCGTGCCGGGGCGTGACGCCGAGCACGACGGGGGCGAAGTAGCTGCCGCCGTCGACGGCGTGGAAGCGGTCCGCACTGCCGGCCGCGAGCCGTCCGCCCTCGGCCTGCGCGCGCTCGACGAAACCGGCGATGCCCGCGAGCTGCTTCTCGCTCACGATCGCACCCATCGAGGTGTCCACGGCGAACGGGTCGGCGGGAAGGCTCGTGCGTGCGACCTCGGCGGCGATCTCCAGTGCGCGGTCGTACTGGGAGCGGGGGACGAGCAGGCGCGAGGATGCCGTGCACATCTGGCCCTGGTTGTAGAAGCAGCCGTCGGCCGTGGCGCGGACCGCACGCTCGAGGTCGGCATCCGGCAGCACCAGGCTGGCCGTCTTGCCGCCGAGCTCGGGCCAGACGCGCTTGCCGTTCGAGGCGGCCGAGTAGCCGAGGAACATCCGGCCGACCTCGGGGGATCCGGTGAAGGTGACGACATCGACGTCGTGGTGCTCGCCGAGCGCGCGGCCGGCGACCTGTCCCGTGCCGGGGGTGACGTTGAGCACCCCGGCGGGGATGCCGGCCTCGACGGCGAGCTCCGCGAGGCGGAGGGCCGAGAACGTGGTGTGCTCGGCAGGCTTGAGGATGACGCTGTTGCCGACCGCGAGGGCGGGAGCGAGCTTCCAGGCGGTCATCGTCAGCGGGAAGTTCCAGGGCACGACGGCGGCGACGACACCGGCGGGCTCGCGGGTGACGAGGGCCAGGCTCCCCGGAGCCGTGACCGGCATCTCGTCGAGCACCTTGTCGGCGGCCTCGCCGTACCAGCGGAAGCAGTTCACGACGGCACGGAGCTCGGTCTGCAGCGCCTCGCGTACCGGCTTGCCCATCTCGAGCGAGATCGTGAGCGCGAGTTCCTCGGCGTTGTCGTGGATCTTCTGGGCGAAGGCGATCAGCAGCTGTCCGCGCTCGCGGGGGGCGATGCGCGACCAGGCGCCGGAGTCGAACGCGGCGCGTGCCGAGCGGACGGCCCGGTCGACGTCTGCGGCCGACGCGGCCGCGATCTGCGGGAGCACACGACCGTCTCGCGGGCTCACGGGTGCCAGGGGCTCGGCCGAGCCCTCCTCCCACGCGCCGTCGATGAACATGCGCGTGCGCAGGGACAGGGTCGCAGCGCGATCCGCCCAGTCGTCTCCAGTAGCCGTGAACACGGTCGTCCTCTCCAGGGGTGATGGCCCTGGAGAGGATACTCGCCCTATTTCGCCACTAGGTCAAGCTGTCACGAACGATCTCGCCATTTCGTTACATGCCAGTAACAGAATCGGACTACAACCGAATTGCGCCGGTGGGCATGTCGTTGGCCAGCGCCTCGGGTGCCTCGTCGACGATGAGCGAGCCGCGCAGCACGGGCGTGATGACCACCAGCGACTCCACGACCTCGAGGCCGTCGTGACCGGCGACCGCGGGCCCGGTGAGGAACTCGTAGAACTCGTCTGCGTCCTTGACGAGGACGTTCGCGAGCAGCTGCGACGTGCCGGTCGTCGCGGCGATGAACTTCACCTCGGGGGCGGCCGCGAGTGCCGCGCCGACCTTCTCCAGTCGGGCCATCGGCACCCGCAGCCACACGAGGGCCTCGAGCCCGAGGCCGAAGAGTCGCGGTACGACCTCGGTGCGCGGGTGCATCAGGCCGCGGCGGCTGAGGGAGTCCATCCGCCGACGGGTGGTCGTGACGTTGAGGCCCAGCGATCGGGCGAGCTGGGCCACCGGCATCCGTCCGTCCTTCAGCAGCAGCCGGATGAGAGCCTCCTCGTCCTCGCTCAGTGAATCCGCCGGGTCGACCTCGGAGCCGGACGACTCGTCGAGCTGACGCGCCTGCTCGTCGGTGAGCACGCCCGCGCGCCAGTCATGGCCCGAGCGGAAGAACTTCAGAACGGTCGTGACGTTGATCGAGTCGATGCCCTCGAGCTCGGGGAAGTCGGTGAAGAGCAGTTCGCGGATCGAGGCGTCGTCGTGGGGGAGCAGCATGCCCGCGATGTCGCTGCTGCCCTCCAGTACCGAGACCGAGGAGGCGTCGGCCCGACGCGCCAGCGTGCGCGCGACGTGCCACAGCGCGTGGGGTTCGGTGGTGATGCGGAACAGCACCGCGCGGGCATGCAGCACGCGGGCAGGATCGACGTACGTGGACACGCGCACGAGTCCGCGGTCGAGCAGTCGCTGGCCCCGTCGGGCCACGGTGCGCTCGGGGAGGTCGACCACGCGGGCGATCTCTCCCCACGACGCGCGGCCGTTCACCTGCAGGGCCGCGGCGACGATCCGATCGGTCTCGTCGGCCATCACATCGTTCGCGGGCACGGGTTCTCCTTCACCGGGGACGGACTCGGGTGAAGGTTATCCCAGTCGGCGGGGTCGTCGAGGCGTCGGCGAGCCTGCCCGTGTGCGTCAGATGTCGCTGAAGTCGTTGCCGCCGGTGCTGAGGCGGCTCACGACATCGCCGGTGATCTTGAGGTCTATGTACTCCACACCGACCTCTCCGGGATTCACAAGAGATGACGTGCCGGGAACCTCTCGCACACCGATGCTCAGGTAGTCGGCGACGCCATCGCCGTCTTCATCCCAGCCGTCCACCGCTCCGGCGGCCATCGCCTCGGCGCGCGTGGAACCGATGCCGATGCCCTCCGGGGTGCGGAAGATCACACCGGGGGCATCCGTCGACACGACCAGGTCGATACGGGTCTCGCGGACCGTCGCCTTCGTGCCCTGCCAGTCGTATCCGGAGGACACCGCGCCGTACGGGCCCTCGACGGCTCCTTCCGTCGGAGCTGATCCGAAGGCGTCGGTGAGGGCGGCGACAGCGCCGTCCGGGTCGTCGTAGGCGATCACGGCCCCATCGTCGACCGAGAGGCCGTCGACCGAGATCTCGACGACCCGCTCCGCAGGGGTGGGGGACGCAGAGACGACGGGCGACGATGACGGCGACGGTGACGGTGTCGCTGAACCGTCCGTGCTCGCCGGGGAGCAGGCGACCAGCGAGAAGCCCAGGAGTGCCGCTGCGACCGAAGCGAGGACGAGGCGAGAAGGATGGCGCATGGCCTGAGCCTAGGGTGTGCGAAGGAAGGGGCCGGCTCCCCGTGAGGGCCGGATCCGCATCGTTATCGACGGGATATCGCAGCGCGACGAAGGGCGCCGCCGAGGCCGAAGCCCCGACGACGCCCTCGTGCGGACCAGGCGGGCTACTCCGCCTCGGTCGCCTCCACCGTGGCGTGCTGGCGACGACGGCGCATCGCGAACAGGCCGAGGCCGGCCGCGAGCAGCACGACCGCCGCGACGATGTACGGCATGCTGTCGGCACCGGTCGTGGCGAGATCGCCGTCCGACACACCGCCCGAGCCGTCACCCGGAGCGACCACGCCACCGCCGGGCGCCGCCGTGACGGTGATCGCGGCGGTGACCTCGGTGCCGTCCGGGAGGATCACGGCGAGGGTGTGCGCACCGGCGGGGGTGTTCGCCGGGATCGTGACCGTGCGCTGGAAGGAGCCATCCGCCGTGACGGTGGCCGTGCCCAGCTGCACCGGGTCGGAGCGCAGCTCGAGCCGCAGCTCAGCGCCCTCCGCGAAGCCGCTGCCCGACACCGTGACCGTGCCGCCGGCCTTCACGGATGCCGCGCCCAGCTCGATCTCGGCCGGGACCTCGGGCTCCGGAGTGACCGGGGGAGTGACGCCCTTCTCGGTGACCCACTTCTCGCCGGCGTCCGACTTCGTCACGGTGAACGTGTCGTAGACGGCGCCGACGGGGAGGTCGGTCGTGGCGCCCGGCTGCTTCTCCGCGAGGTACGAGCGGTAGACCAGCTGGTTCTTCGAGACGTCGATGACCTGGTAGGTCGTCACGCCCTGGCCGCGCAGCACCTGGGTGGCGCCGTTGTTGGTCCAGACGTTCTTCTCGGGGGTCTCCAGGTCGTAGTGCTTCGCGCCCGAGTTCGACACGACGTAGACCGGGCCGGTGGTGATTCCGGGGGTCTCGGTGGCATCGGTGTTCACGTAGCCGCGGGCGTAGGTGTGGTCGTGACCCATGAGCACCAGGTCGATGTCGTTGCGCTGGAAGACCGGCAGCCATTCGGCGCGCAGCACCGGCTCGTCACGACCCTCGGATGCCGAGAACACCGGCTGGTGGAACGTGACGACGTTCCACTTCGACGGACTGTTCTGCAGGAGCAGGTCGAGCCATGCCGCCTGGAAGCGCGTCCACAGCACGCCGATCTGCGACGACGGGCACTCCGCACCGGTGCAGGAGGGGAGTCCGGCCGGGGTGAGGAAGGTCGTGTCGCGGGTCGCGTTCAGGGTGATGAAGCGCACGCCCTGGTAGTCGGTGTAGTACGCGGTCTCAGCGGCGAACGAGCTCCAGTGGTCGAAGAACGCGCGGTACTGCTGCGCGACGGCGGAGTCGCCCTTGGCCAGGTCGGCCAGCTCGCCGATCGAGCTCGTGGACGGGTTGTTGTGCGGGTACTCGAACGCGGCCTTCCAGGCGGTGAGCAGCTTGTCGCCGGAGTATTCGTGGTTGCCGGGGGCGGCCATGACGTTGGTGCGCACGGCCGAGTCCTTCATGCCCTTGAACCAGTTGACCCACTCGTTCTCGTTGCTCGACGTGTTGATCAGGTCGCCCGCGTGCACGGAGCCGATTGACCGGGGTGCGTTGGCCTCAGCCTGCTTCACGACGCTCGGCCACGTGGTGTCGAGGCCGATCTGGGCGTCGCCGTAGTAGATGAACTGGAAGTCGGTCGCCTTCGGGTCCGCCGTGCGGAACAGGAACCAGTCGCTCCAGCTGCCGGGGAGACCCACGCGGTACCGGTACTCGGTCGCGGCGGTCAGCCCCGTGACGGTCGCCGAGAAGTGCTTGTTCGGGTTGCCGTTCACGACGCCCGCGTCGTAGGCGTCGACCGTACGGGTGTCGCCACCGGCGGACGGGGCGATCTCGACCTGACCGACCGTGTGCGAGGCATCGCCGGCGAGCCACGAGAACGACTGCGAGACCGCAGGCTGCTCGGTCGGGGTGAGGATGACGCGGGTCGGCGGGGCGACCACGGGGGCGCCGGGATCCGAGGCCTTGACGAGGGTGAGCGACGACATGTCGAAGTAGATGTCGGAGCTCGTCTCGCGGTCCTGGAACAGCGACACCGCGATGGTGTTCGTGCCGTCGTGCAGCAGCTCGCCCTCGGCGCTGAACGTGCTCGTGAGCGGGTCGCCGTTGGAGTCGCCCGCGTACTCGACGTTCTTGGTGTCGGTGATGCGGCCGTCGACGTAGCGCGCGACCTCCTCGCCGTTGATCCAGACGATGATCGCGTCGTCGTAGGTGATCGTGCTCTGCAGGGCGGCGACCTGTTCGGCCACGCCCGCCTCGAGCTCGAACGTCGTGCGGAAGAAGTAGGTCGGCACGGTCGGGGCCTTGGTGCCGTCGAGGTAGTGGTTGAGCAGCGTCTTCGGGGTGTGCGGGCCGACCGGGGCGAGCTTTCCGCCCTTCGCGCCGAACGAGCCGGGAGCGGTCTTCCACGCGGCGTCGTCGAAGGCGGGCAGCGTCCAGTCGCGCAGGGCGGCGGGCGCGGGAGACGGGTCGGAGCCGTCGTCGAGGTAGTGCCAGGCGGTCTCGCCGGTGATCAGCGAACCCGTCGGGACCTCGGGATCGGGTGCGGCGAGGGCCGCGGGGGCGACGACGGCGCCGCCGAGCAGGGCGAGGAGCGCGACGGACGTCAGTCCGCGACGCCGCCACCGCACCGCAGGGGTGGGGGAGGTCATGTCAGTCCTTTGTGAGGTGGGGGTTTCCGTGCTCAGCCGCACGGGGCCCGTCCAGCCCATCGAAGCGGGATGACCGGGGCCTGACCTCCGGGCGACCGGGAGGTGAACGGCTGTCGCGACACGCGCCGCACCCACGTCCGGCCGCGGTTGCGCGCACCCCGGCGGCTGATTCGAAGCCGATATCTTGGCGCCGCGGAACCGAGCGCCTGGGATCGATCGGTGCGCGCCTTCGATATGGTCCGCGGAGCGGGCAACCAGGGAGGGGTGTGTCATGGCGGACCGGGATGACAGGAGAGGGTTCGGAGGGGTGCTGCATCGTCTCGTCGCATCGACCGTCGAAGCACCGGCGGAGGTGAGGAGCGACCCCGTCCGTGGCGAGGCCGTGGTCGCGGCGGAGACGAAGTACGCTCGCTCCCTTCGACGGGCTGTCGGTGTGGCGGCGCTCGTCGGCTCCCTCCTGGTGGGCGTGCAGGTGCTCTTGGCGTGGTTGACGAGGACGGCTGCCGAAGCCCAGCAGACGGCCGTCTCGGTGGTCTCCCCGGCGACGCTCGACGGGCAGCAGGGAGGTGCCGCACTGCTGCTTCTGCTCCCCTCGTCGATCGCCCTCCAGGTTCTCCTCCGGATGCCCCGGGACCACGAGAACGTCGAGCCGGAGGATGCCGTCGCGCATCGGCAGTTCTGGGGACGCATGGCGGCGGTGGTGGCGATGGCATCCGCATTCGTCGCCCTCTCGACCTTCGTGAACGCGGCCGTCGCCAACGTCACCGTGAACTCTCTCGATGTGGTGGAGATGTTCGGCGTCCCCGCCGGCGCAGTGCTGGCGCTGCTGATCGCTGCGGATGCGGCGACCCAGGCGGACCTCGAAGCAGTGAGGCTGAGCCTCGCCTCGACGCGGACCGCGGAGGCGATCGAACGGACGCGCGCGGCGGTGTCGCGCATACCGGGCCGGGCAGACCAATCCCCGAAGCGGTCCCTCGTCATCCAGGGGGTCGTTGTCGGCGTCGTGGTGATCGGCGCCGGGTCGGCTCTCGTCCACGGGATGATCGGGCACGCGGGGTTGACGGCCGCGTACGCGTTCTTCGCCACGGCGCTGTCGGTGTTCGCGTTGGGCACCGCCGCCCAGATGATCCCCTCCGTGCTCCAGGCGAAGATCCTGGACACGGTGATCGTGCTGGTGCCGCCGGCGCTGGTCACGGTCGTCGTCGTGCTCGAGGGCGCCACCACGGCGATGCGGTTCGCCAGCGGGGAGGATCAGAGCCGGTACCTCACCGGGCTGACGTATGGGCTGCTGATCGCGCTTCCGCCGGTCATGATCGTCGCGGCGCTCGTGTTGCCTCGCGGCCGAGGACGAGTTTCGTCCCCGCTGTTCGCCGTCGCACGATCGAGCCTCCTGGCTCAGATAGCGCGGTTGGAGAAGGTCGAAACGCGGGGGGAATCGGATCCGTGGCGGGTGTTCGCGGCGCTGGCGATCCTCGCGAGCCCGTTGCCGCCCGTGGCGCTGGTGCTCGCGGTCATCGCGACCTGGCAGCGTCGCCAGAGCACGGATCGGCGACGCCCGCTCATCGTCGGGGCGTGGGTCGTGGCGGGGACGGTGGCGGTGATCGAGATCGTCGCGGTCGTGACGCTTCCGATCTACGGACAGGTTCTGGGGTGGTTCGCGGCGCAGTAGCGCGGGGCGACCGCGCCGGAACCACCCGGATGCGCCCACCCGCCCCGGTACGCTGGAAACCATGCTCAACATGGCCGACGGCCTCGCCCGTCTCGGCGCGCTCGCCGAGAATCCGGTCGTCCGCACCCTCTCCGCGTCGTTCGCCGAGGCGGGGTTCGACCTCGCCGTGGTCGGCGGTCCGGTGCGCGACGCGCTGCTGGGGCGGGAGACGCACGACCTCGACTTCACGACGAACGCCTCGCCCGATGACATCCTGAAGATCGTCACGCCGGTCTCGACCGCGCAGTGGGACATCGGCCGCGCGTTCGGCACCATCGGCGCCCGCGTGCAGGGTGAGCAGGTGGAGATCACGACCTACCGCGCCGACAGCTACGACGGCGTGACCCGCAAGCCGACCGTCGAGTTCGGCGACACGATCGACGGCGACCTCGTGCGTCGCGACTTCACGGTCAACTCCATGGCCCTGCAGGTGCCCGCCGTGAAGCTCGTCGACCCGACCGGCGGCGTGGAAGACCTCGTCGCGGGAGTGCTGCGCACCCCCGCCGACCCTCGCGTCTCGTTCGGAGACGACCCGCTGCGGATGCTGCGCGCGGCGCGCTTCAGCGCCCAGCTCGGGTTCCGCATCGACGACGCCACGGCCGAGGCGATCACCGAGCTGCGCGAGACCCTGAAGATCGTGAGCCCGGAGCGCATCCAGTCCGAGCTCGTGCGTCTCATGCAGACCGACGACCCGGTGCGCGGCATCCGGGCTCTGGTCGACACCGGATTGATCGACGAGTTCCTGCCCGAGGTGACCGAGCTGCGCCTCGAGGTCGACGAGCATCATCACCACAAGGACGTCTACGAGCACTCCCTCACCGTGCTCAGCCAGGCCATCGAGCTCGAGCACTCCCGGCACCCCGGCGCCGCGCCCGACGTGCCGCTGCGCATCGCCGCCCTCCTGCACGACATCGGCAAGCCGCGCACCCGCAAGCTCGAGGCCGGGGGCGTGGTCACCTTCCACCACCACGACGTCGTCGGCTCGCGCATGGCGCGCAAACGGCTGCAGGCCCTCCGGTTCGACACCGATACGACAGACGCCGTCGCGACGCTCATCGAACTGCACCTGCGCTTCTTCGGCTATGCCGAGGGGGCCTGGACGGATGCCGCGGTACGGCGCTATGTGCGCGACGCGGGCGACCTGCTGGAGCGCCTGCACATCCTCACCCGTGCCGACGTGACCACCCGGAACAAGCGCAAGGCCGGCCGCCTCGCGGGCGCATACGACGACATCGAGTCGCGCATCGCCACGCTGCGCGAGCAGGAGGAGCTCGACTCGATCCGTCCGGAGATCGACGGCAACCGCATCCAGGAGGTGCTCGGCATCACGCCGGGGCGCGAGGTCGGAGAGGCGTACAAGTTCCTGCTCGATCTGCGTCTCGACGAGGGCGTGCTCGGGCCCGAGGTCGCGGAGCAGCGCCTTCGGGAGTGGTGGGCCGCGCGCGGCTGACCTCCCTCAGCGCAGCTCGGGGACGATGATCTCGACCTCATCGGACACGAGCTCGAAGTCCTTCGGGTTGAAGGTGAGGAGCGCGGCGCCGAGGGCATAGGCGTGCCCGGCCAGCATGAGGTCCTTGCTCCGAGCGTGCGCGGGACGGGTCCGGATCACCTCGGAGGCAAGACGCGCGTATCCGTCCGCAGCGGCCTGATCGAACGGGAGCCAGTCGGCTTCGAGGAGTGAGGAGAGGCGCATCAGTTCGTTGCGGCGACGGCGGCGGAGAACCGGATCCGTCGCGCGCTCGACCCCGAGCTGCAGTTCGGCGTAGGCGATGGCGCTCAGAGCCACGTCGTCCGGGGGCAACCGCACCGTGTCGAGCTGGATCAGCACGTTCGTGTCAAGAAGGATCACGGCTCTCCCACGGGTCGCGGAACGTGTCGAGGAAGAAGGGGTCCTGCCTGTCCGCCTCCAGCTCTTCCGCCCATTCCCGTCGCAGCCTGGCCTGTTCCGGGGTCGACGGGTTCGCGTCGACTCTCGCCATGATCTCGCTCGATGGGACCGACCACCGACGCGGACGTGCCATGCGCTGCGCGAGGTCGGCTTCGAGCCCGCTGCCACCGTTCCGGGCCAGTCTCGTCAACACGTCGCGCACCTCCGCCTCCATGGACCGGGAGTTGCGTCGGGCACGCTCCTTCAGCGCGTCGACGACATCGTCGCCGAGATTCCGAATGGTCACGGTCGCCATGCTCACCCTCCTGACAGCAGAATGCTAGCACCCGCGTCTCTCGTCGTCGCCCCCTGGCGTCGGCGCTCGAGCTCGGTGAACACGACACCGGATTCGTAGGCGACCGTCTCGACGAGGTCGAACCGCTCGGGGCGGTACGGGCGGTCGCCGAACAGCGGGATGCCCGAGCCGAACAGCAGAGGCTGCCGCTTGAGGATGAGGCGGTCGATCTCGTCGGCCACGGTCGCGGCCAGAGCGCCGCCCCCGCAGAGCCAGATCGCGCCGCCCTTCTCCTCCTTCAGTCGACGAACCACGGCCACCGGGTCCTCCGCTGTGACCTCCAGGCTCTCGGCCTCCGCGGTCCTCGTGCGGCTGAACACGATCTGACGCAGGTGCGCGTATGGGCTGGGGAGGCCGCCCACGCGGTAGGTGTTCCATCCCATCAGCACGGTGTCGAAGACCTCGCGCGTCTGCGGGATGCCGAGCGCCTCGGCGGCGACGGTGGGGAGGGTGTCGGCGAAGCGGGCGTTGATCCCCGCCATGTGATCTCCCTCGACGAGGAACGCATCGAACTCGCCGTTCGGGCCGGCGATGTAGCCGTCGAGGGTGACGGCCGCGTAGTACACGAGCTCTCGCATGATTCTCCAATCACTACAGCTGTCGCAGTTACACTACAACAGGCGTAGTGATTGCGCTAGGGTTCCTCTCATGGTCAAGAACGACTCCCGCCGGCGGACGATCGCGGATGCCGGCCTCACGGTCCTCGCCCGAGAGGGATCGCGGGGCCTCACACACCGCGCGGTCGACATCGCCGCGCAGGTTCCGACCGGGACGACCTCGAACTACTTCCGCAGTCGCGATGTCCTCATCGAGGGACTCGTCGAGCGCATCGGGGAACGCCTCGCACCCACCCCGGACGATCTGGAGCGGCGTGCGCCGGCGACCCCGGGCCGCGCGCTCTTCGCCGACTACATCCGCGACATCGTGCGGCGGCTGACCGAGGATCGGGACGTGACGCTCGCGCTGTTCGAGCTGCGACTCGAGAGTGCGCGGCGTCCGGAGGTCGCCGCGGTGCTGGGTGCCTGGCAGCGCGCCGGCTTCGACGGCGACGTGGCCTTCAACACCGCGGCGGGCCTTCCCGGCGGTCGGCGTGAGATCGCCCTGTTCCACTATGCGATCGACGGATTGCTGCTCGACAGGCTCACCACGCCGATCGATCCGGATACCTCCACCGACGAGGTGATCGACGACCTCGTCGCCGGGCTCATCCGCTGACACGGGTGGGGTGTTCCCTCCGAGGCGCGCTGCTCGTACACTGAGGCAACGCACGCTCTCGACGATCGGAGACCGCTGTGTCTGCGCCGTGGCAGGTATCTCGCGAGTCCCTCCCCCCGACCTCGCGACTTCTCATCGAGCGTGCGCATGAGGAGCTGCTCGCCGGCAACCTCGACGACCGGCGACTGCAGGAGGTGCGGCCCCTCGTCCGCGAGTCGTGGGAGCGGTCCTGGCGCGGTCGCGTCGGCCCCGAGGGTGCCCCGCCGCTCGAACTGGTCAGCGACGAGCTCGAGGCCTACCGCCTCGCCCATCCGCTCGCCTCGGTCATGGACATGATCCGCGCACTGCTGCTGCCGGGCGAGGCGGAGGACACCGGAGTGATCATCGCGGTCGGCGACCAGGCCGGCCGCCTGCTGTGGATCGAGGGCGACGATCAGCTGCGCTCGCTCACCGACGGCATGGGCTTCGTCGCCGGGGCGAACTGGTCGGAGGAAGCCGTCGGCACGAGCGCGCCCGGAACCGCACTCGCTCTCGACCAGTCGGTGCAGATCCGCGGCGCGGAGCACTACAACCGCCTCGTGCATCCGTGGTCGTGCACTGCCGCTCCGGTTCGCGACCCGGAGACGAAGCGGGTGCTCGGTGTCATCGACATCACCGGTGGGCCGGAGGTCGTCTCGCTGCAGGCGCGGCTGCTGGTGGATGCGACGGCCCGCGCTGTCGAGTCGGAGCTGATGGTGGCCCGTCTGCGCGCGCGGAGCGAGGAGCCACGACCCCGAGCGACCACGCCGAAGGCACGCGCTCTCACGACCGCCCGCGCGACCCTGCATGTGCTCGGCCGCGACCGGGCGCGGTTGGAGACCGAGTCCGCGCACGGCGAGTCGATGATCGAACTCAGCGCACGGCACGCGGCGATCCTGCTGATGCTCGCCGTGCATCGTCAGGGCCTCTCGGCCGAGCGCCTCTGCGAGCTCGTGTACGGCTCCGGGGTCTCGCCCGACACCCTGCGCCCGGAGATGGTCCGTCTGCGCAAGGTGCTCGAACGCTCCGCGCCCGATCTGGTGCCCGACTCCCGTCCCTATCGCCTTCCCGTTCCCCTCGACACGGATGCGCACGACGTGCTGTCCCTGCTCGATCGCGGTGCTCACCGGGTCGCGCTCACCGCGTATCGGGGACCGGTGCTGCCGGAGTCGACGTCGCCGGGCGTGGAGGAGTTCCGCGAGTCGGTGCGATCGGCGCTGCGAGAGGCGATGCTTTCCGAAGCGAGCCTCGACGTCCTGCTCGCCTACGCCGAGATCCCCGAGGGGCAGGGCGATGCCGAAGCCCTCCGCCTCGCACTGGAGATGCTCCCCGCCCGCTCGCCGAAGCGCGCAGGCCTCGTCGCGCGGATCGAGCGCCTCGAGGCCGACTGAGGGATGCAACCGGGCGCAACGTTGCGCATCGGGGCGCAACCCCGCGCGACCTACCTTCGGAGGACAGCCGTGAACCGAAGCGCGGCCCGTCGAAGGAGACCCCCATGAGCATCGTCGAAGAAGACGTGTCCCTCGCCTACGCCGCTCCCGGTCAGCCGGGTGCCCTCGCGAACTACCGTCCGCGATACGGCCACTACATCGGCGGCGAGTTCGTCGACCCTGTGAAGGGCCAGTACTTCGAGAACGTGAGCCCCGTCAACGGCAAGCCCTTCACCGAGGTCGGCCGCGGCACGAGCGAAGACATCGATCGCGCGGTCGACGTCGCCTGGCAGGCGTTCGCGGGCTGGGGCAAGACCAGTCCGGCCGAGCGGTCCGTGATCCTCAACCGCATCGCCGACCGCATCGAGCAGCACCTCGAGGAGATCGCCGTCGCCGAGACGTGGGAGAACGGCAAGCCGGTGCGCGAGACCCTGGCCGCCGACATCCCCCTCGCGGTCGACCACTTCCGCTACTTCGCCGGCGTGCTGCGGGCGCAGGAGGGCGGGATCAGCCAGCTCGACGAGAACACCGTGGCGTATCACTTCCACGAGCCGCTCGGGGTGGTCGGACAGATCATCCCGTGGAACTTCCCCATCCTCATGGCCGTCTGGAAGCTGGCGCCCGCGCTCGCCGCGGGAAACTGCGTCGTCATCAAGCCGGCCGAACAGACCCCGGCGTCGCTCCTCTTCCTGTTCGACATCATCGGGGACCTGCTGCCCGCCGGCGTCGTGAACATCGTCAACGGATTCGGCATCGAGGCGGGCGCTCCGCTCGCGCAGCACAAGCGCATCCGCAAGGTCGCCTTCACGGGCGAGACCACGACCGGACGACTGATCATGCAGTACGCCTCGCAGAACCTCATCCCGGTCACGCTGGAGCTCGGAGGCAAGAGCCCGAACGTGTTCTTCGAAGACGTCGCGCGCTCGACCAGCGACCCGTTCTACGACAAGGCGCTCGAGGGCTTCACGATGTTCGCGCTCAACCAGGGGGAGGTGTGCACGTGTCCGTCGCGGGCGCTCATCCAGCGGTCGATCTACGACGGATTCCTGGCCGACGGGCTGGAGCGGGTCGGCAAGGTCGTGCAGGGCAACCCGCTGGATCCCGCCACCATGATCGGCGCGCAGGCGTCGAACGACCAGCTGGAGAAGATCCTCAGCTACATCGACATCGGCAAGCAGGGCGGTGCGCGACTGCTCACCGGCGGCGAGCGGGTGGATCTCGGCGGCGACCTCAGCGACGGGTTCTACGTCGCGCCGACCGTGTTCGAGGGCACGAACGACATGCGCATCTTCCAGGAGGAGATCTTCGGCCCGGTGCTGTCAGTCACCTCGTTCGACGGCTTCGACGACGCGATCTCCATCGCGAACGACACCCTGTACGGGCTGGGTGCGGGGGTGTGGAGCCGCAGCGGCGACACGGCCTACCGTGCGGGCCGGGCGATCGAGGCCGGACGTGTGTGGACGAACACCTACCACCAGTACCCGGCGCACGCGGCGTTCGGCGGATACAAGCAGTCGGGCGTCGGCCGTGAGAACCACAAGATGATGCTCGACCACTACCAGCAGACCAAGAACCTCCTGGTCTCCTACGCGGAAGGCCCGATGGGCTTCTTCTGATCCGCACTCTCCGGGCGGACGCTCCCCGCGTCCGCCCGGACCCGTCCCCGGAAGGACGAACCATGGTCAGCATCGGCACCTACCAGCGGGTCGACGTGACGGATGCCGCGGCGTCCCTCGTGCGCGAGCTGACCCTGCAGCACGGACCGCTCATGTTCCACCAGTCGGGCGGGTGCTGCGACGGCTCATCGCCCATGTGCTATCCCCTCGGCATGTTCCTCACCGGCCCCGGGGACGTGCTCCTGGGCGGACTCGACGTCGGCCTGGAGGTGCCGGTCGAGGTGTACATGTCGGAGTCGCAGTTCGAGTACTGGAAGTACACGCACCTGACCATCGACGTGGTGCCGGGGCGAGGCGCGGGGTTCTCCGTCGAGGGCCCGACGGGGATGCGGTTCCTGATCCGGTCGCGGATGCTGAACGACGCAGAGCTGGAGTATTTCGGCCTCCGTCGCTGACGTCGTTCGCGGGCCGCGGCCTCGGTGTCTCCCTCCTGCAGCATGCGACGCTCAGGGCTCTCGACGCGGCCGAGACCATCGGCATCCACGCGGTCCTGGTGCATGCGATCAACGACGATGTGGTGCCGTTCTACGAGCGGTGCGGATTCACGGCGTGTCCGGGCGCACGGCGCACGCTGCACCTGCTGACGAAGGATGCGCGCGCGACGCTCGTGCGGTGAGCGGATGCCGGCGCTCCGGATTCAGTGACCCGACGCGACCTCGCTGAGGACCGCCGCGCGCAGCCAGGTCGCGTAGTGGTCGGACGTCCAGCCGGACTGGGCGACGAGCTGCTGGTAGCTCTCGGGCGAGAGCAGGAAGGACAGTGCCGCGGCGGCGGCGGCCTCGTCGATCCCGGCCCCCGCGATCCCCCGCCGGAGCAGCTCGGACACCAGGCGGCGATAGTCCGCGCGGCGGTGCACGAGGATCCGGCCGAGCGCCTCGTCGACCACGGGGTCGGACAGCGCGGCCCCGAGGAGCACGGTCCACAGGCCGTGTCCGCGCGCGTTCGCGGTGGTGATCTGGGTGAGCACCGCGTCGAGGAAGGCGTCGTCCGGGAGGTCGAGCACGCCGGCCGCGACCTCGGTGTCGGTGAGGGACTCGGCGGCCTCCGATCCCGAGAACGTCACCTCGAACGCCGCGATCAGCAGCTCGGCCTTCGAGGCCGTGGTCTTCACCGTCTCGGCGGAGACCCCCGCTTCACGCGCGATCGCGGCGATCGTGGTCGCCTGATAGCCCTGCGACGCGAACAGGGCGGCGGATGCGGAGACGATCCGAGCCCGTGTCTCCTGGGCCTGACGGGCGCGCAGTTCGGATCGGTAGGCGCGAGGAGCTGCCTCAACCATTGACTTTCCTATCGGGGTGATGAATACTACGACGGTACATTCAATCTTAGGGAAAGAACCGTCCATGTCCAGCTACCTCATCACCTGCACGCCCGCACACGGCCACGTCGTGCCGCTGCTGCAGATCGCCCGCCACCTGCTGTCCCGCGGTCACGACGTGAGCTTCCTCACCAGCAGCCGCTACGCCGAGCGCGTCGAGTCGACCGGGGCGCGCTTCCTTCCGCTCCCCGCCGACGCCGATGTCGATCTCGACGACGCGGACGGAGCCTTCCCCGAGCGCGTGGGGCTCACCGGACCCGCGGCGCTGCGCTTCGACATGAGCAACCTCTTCGTGCGGCCCGGCGCCGCGCAGCTCGCCGCCGTCCGCGCGGAGCTGGAGGCCCGCCCGGTCGATGCCGTGCTCACCGAGCCGCTCTTCGTCGGCGGTGCCCTCCTGCAGCTGCTGCCCGCGCACGAACGACCGCCCGTGGTCGTGCTCGGCATCTTCCCCCTCGGCGCCCGCAGCAGGGACACGGCGCCGTTCGGGCTCGGGGTCCCGCCCCTGCCGGGGCCGATCGGCCGCCTGCGGAACTCGGTTCTGCGCACCGTCGCGGAGCGCGCGATCTTCGGCGGCATCCAGAAGGAGGCCGACGCGATGGCGCGGCGCGAGGTGGGGCGCGACCTCGGCGGGTTCGTGCTCGACTGGGCCGGCCGGGCGGACGCCTACGTGCAGTTCACCGTGCCCGAGTTCGAGTACCCGCGTGCCGACCTTCCGGCGACCGTGCACTTCGCGGGGCCGCTGCCCCCTTCACCCTCCGACCCCGCGGTGCCGACGTGGTGGTCCGATCTCGACGGCACCCGTCCTGTGGTGCACGTGACGCAGGGCACCATCGCCAACTCCGACTTCGGGCAGCTCGTCGTCCCGACGATCGCGGCGCTTGCGGCATCCGACGCCCTCGTCGTCGTGTCGACCGGCGGACGGTCGGTCGATGCGCTCGCCGGGAAGCTGCCGGACAACGTCCGCGTCGCCGAGTACCTCCCGTACGACCGACTGCTGCCGCTCGTCGACGTGCTAGTCACCAACGGCGGCTACGGCGGCGTGCAGCAGGGCCTCGCCCATGGCATCCCGCTCGTGGTCGCGGGGCAGACCGAGGACAAGGTCGAGGTCTGCGCCCGGGTCGGATGGTCGGGTGCGGGCGTGAACCTGCGCACGAGCACCGCCACCCCGGCCCAGGTGGCGCGCGCCGTGCATCTCGTGCGGTCCGACCCGTCGTTCCGTGCGAACGCCGAGCGGATCGGTGCGGCCATGCGCGACGCGGACGCCTGGCGGTCGCTCCACGGTGCGCTCGACCAGCTCGTGGAGCGATGGGGCATCCTCCGCAGCGGTGCTCGGCGCTGAGGCCGTGCGCGAAAGCGCATTCCCCTGCATGGATGCAACGTGATGCAACCCCATCCGGTATACCATTCTCGTATACGCCCAGCAGCGTCAGTCCCCAGCTGACCGCGGGCGGGACGGCACAGCCGTCATGCGGAGGGAGAGTCGATCTTCTTTCGATCCCGAGGGGGGATGGGGTGGGAGTTCGGTCCCCAGCCGACACCCACCCCCACACTCGGGTCCGCGTCAGTTGATCCGGCTCAGGATCCAGAACGCGACGAAGCCGATCACGATGATGATCGGCAGCCAGGTGCCTCCGCGCTTCAGCCGTCGTCCCTGCGGCGCCACGCCGGGCGGCGGCGTGAGCAGCCCCACCGGGGGTGCGAAGGGGAGCGCGGCGCTCGGTGACATCGCCGGCACCGCCACGCCCGCGTTCTCGGCGACGAGCCGCTCGTCACGCCAGCGTGCCCACTGGTCGAGCTTCGTCAGGAGGGCGCCGACCGCGCCGAACAGCCAGGCCCAGGTCGCCGGGTCCAGCGTCGATGCCTTGCGCTGCGTGTACAGGAACAGCCAGTCGTCGACGATCTCCACGTCGAGCTCGGCCGCGTTGTCGATGAACCGCGCCATGATGTCCGGCGTGAACAGGTACAGGGCGTCCCGCTCGTATCCGGCGGGGCAGTACAGCGTGAAGTGCTGATCGAAGTCGCCCTCGAGCGACAGCCGCTGCGCCTTCTGGAACGACGCCGGCAGGTTCGAGCCGAAGCCGTTGTTGCCCTTCGCATCGAGCACGATGTTCGGCAGCGGCACGTCGAGCTTCACGGCGACGTACCCCCAGCGGTAGGTCGTGGAGTTCTTCCCCGACTGCACCGTGTACTGGTAGTTGCCGAACTCGACGAAGCGGGGCCGCGAGCCGCGGACCAGATCCGTCGACTGGCGTGACCGGCCGAGGCTGAAGATCATGCCGGGCAGGGGCGGGTCGACGACCTTCGGCTCGTACGTCATGCCGTTCGCCTGTGCGAAGCGGTGCAGCCGGTACCGGGTCGCCTGTGCGTTGCGCACCCCGAGCCAGATCATCACCCCCACCGCCGCGAGGAGGAGGGCGATGAGCACCAGAGGGATTGCCGCCGACGCGGCGGAGTCGCCGAAGGATGCGAGGCTCACGAACAGGGTCACCAGGATCGGGAGCATGACGACCGCCGCGACCGCCACCGCGACGATGCCGATGATCGTGGAGGCCGACATCGAGGTCGACTGCCGGGAACGCAGCTCTGCCGCGAAGGCCCGCACGGCTGCCGGATCGACCGGTTCGGTGAGGGGGCGGGCGTCGAACGTCTGCGGCGTCGTCACCGGTTCACCGTGTCGCCGCCCCAGGTCAGGTCGGCCCCCTCCGGGATCGGGAACGCCTCCAGGCGGTCGTCCGCGCAGAGCGCCGCGATCAGGGCGGGGGAGCCGGACACGATCGTCGAGTCGTAGTCGACCTCGCTCACCATCACCCAGGCGCGGTCCTCCGGCCAGAGGATGCTCGGACTCTGCGCCGCCGGCGGGAGGCCGTGCTCCTCGGCGGGACGGTCGCGCCACGGGACATGCAGCACCCAATCCGGATCGGCGAAGGCACGGGGCGCCGCGGAGAACAGCACGTGCGATCTCCCCGGAAGCTCGAACCGGGGTCCTTCGGAGATCTCCCGCGAGAGGATGCCCTCCTGCCAGGTGGGCTTGCGGAACGCGTTGTTGAACGGATCGTGCACGCTGCGGTCGAGCATCGCCTGATGGTTCGGGTCGTCGGAGAAGGTCAGGAAGCCGCGCGAGGGCGTGTGGCCGAAGAAGCCGACCAGACCGCCGCGACCCTCCCAGAGCGCGGCCACGCCGGCATCCGGCGTCTCCGTGTGCGCGATGAGGTGCGAGGCGATCGTCGTCAGGAGCTCGGGCTCGACCTCGCCGTCGTTCGGGGCGAGGAACTCACGACCGTCGGGGGCGATCCGCGAGCCCCAGTCGGCATCTTCCGGAGTACGTACGATCCGCTGCCACTGCGCCAGCGGATGCAGGACGGTGCCGAAGACCTCTGCGGTCTGCGCCCACGTCACCGGATCGGCGACGAGCTGATCGAAGAGTGCGCTCCGCTCCTTGTCCGACACCCGCTCCCACTCGTCGGATGTCGGGATCGCACGCCCCCGCAGGGACCGGACGATCGCCGGATGCAGGATGCGTGCGTAGGCGGGGAAGCCTCGCGGGACGACGCCGTGCATGGTCTCGTAGCTCTCATCGATCCGCTCGCGCAGCCACGTCCCCGTCGAGGGATCAGATATCCACTCCATGCCCCCACGCTACCCAACACGGTCGTCTCCGCCGTGCGTGGACATCGATCCGCAGGATGGCCTCCTAGGCTGTCGACGTGAAGTCCGACACCGTGCCCCCGTCCGCCTTCGCGTGGGCGATCGCCCGCATCGTCGTCGGAGCCGCGGTCATCGGCGTCCTCGGGTACGGCTACACGCTGCGCCTCGAGGCGGGCGACGGGAATCCGTTCGACTACTTCGGCTACTTCACCAACCAGACGAGTCTGCTCGCCGCCCTCCTCCTGGTCGTGACGGGGGCGGTCGTGGTCGCGGGTCGTGGGGTGTCCCGCGCACTCATCCTGCTGCGGGGAATCGTGACGGCCTACCTGATCGTCGTGGCGGTGGTCTACAACGTCCTCGTGCCGGGCACAGGATCGGCTCCGCCCTGGATGAGCGCCCTCCTCCATGCGATCTTCCCGGTGCTGTTCGCCCTGGACTGGCTCTTGAGCCGTGACCGTGCGCGTCTTCCCTGGAGTCGGCTGTGGCTGCTCCTGCCGTATCCGATCCTGTGGCTCGCCGTCGTGCTCATGCGCGGCGCGACCGACGGATGGGTGCCCTACGGATTCCTCCTCCCCGAACGTGGGATCACGTCGCTGCTCCTCCACATCGCCGGGCTGCTCGCCGCAATCCTGGCGGCAGGGGCACTGGTCTGGGCGGCGAGCCGGTTGCGCGGTGCACGGACGGACGCCGTCGCGCCGACCGTCCACGCGTCGACCGGCGGCCACGCCCCGGAGTTCCCGATCCGCACCGCGCGCCTGCTCCTGCGCCCGATCGTGCTCGCGGATGCCGAGGCGATGCACGCGTACAAGTCCGATCCGGATGCGGTGCGCTACGTGCCGTACGAGCCGCTGACCCTCGCCGACGTCGAGCGGCGCATCGCCACGACCTGGGCGAACACGCAGTTCGCGCAGGAGGGCGACGCGGTCTCCCTGGCGGTGGAGGACCGCGAGACCGGAGCGCTCCTCGGCGACGTGGTGCTGTTCTGGCGCGGCGAGACCGACCGCGCCGGTGAGGTGGGCTACATCTTCGACCCCCGGGTCGGCGGGCGTGGCTATGCGACCGAGGCGGTGGCAGCGCTGCTCGCCCTCGGCTTCGACGGCCTGGGACTGCTCCGGATCGTCGCGCGCATCGACGACCGCAACACGTCGTCCGCGCGAGTCGCCGAGCGGCTCGGCTTCCGGCGCGAGGCACGGCTCGTGGAGAGCGAGTGGTTCAAGGGGGAGTGGACCACGCTCCTCGTGTACGCGCTCCTCGAGGACGAGTGGCGCCTGGGCTCCGGCGCTACTGCTTGAGCATCGCCACCGCGAGCTTGTGCTCGTCGTCGATCAGGTGCGAGTGATCGTCGTCGCCGAGGTCGATGCGCACCCACTGGAGGGTTCCGGTGAATCCGTTCCCGGCCGCCGGATAGTCGGGTGAGACCGGGGAGGCCAGATCGCAGCCGACGTCGACCGTCTCGTCGAACGTGAACTGGAACGGGATCGTCTTCTGCACGCGCCCTTCACCGATCCTGTCCTCGCCGACGTACAGCGTGACGGTGCCGCCCTTGGCGAGTCCACCGCCGTCATACGCGAAGTGCGCGCGGAGCTCCTGCTCCCCGGCGGGGATCGGACTGTCGGAGCGGACGATGTCGACGTCGATGCCGAGCAGGTTGTAGGCGAAGGCCAGATGCCCGTCCTTCGCGTAGAACGACCAGCCGCCGTAGGCTCCGCCCTGCGCGATCAGCACGCCCTCCGCACCGGCATCCGGCACCGAGACCTGCGCGGTGACCGTCCACGACTTGTTCTTGATGTTGATCGTGGTGTTCTCGCTGAGCCGCCTCATGCCGGGATAGAACTTCTGCGTGTCGCTGAGCGAGAGGACGGGCCGACCGGCGAGATCGGGATTGAAGCGCTCGGCGGTGCGGATGTCGAGCGGCAGCACGTTGAAACGCGCGGCCTGGATGAGGAAGAGCTGCTGCAGGTGGGCGAGCTTCTCCGGCTCCTGCGCGGCGAGGTCGTTCGACTGCGTCCAGTCCTCCTCGACGTTGTAGAGCTCCCAGACGTCGTCGTCGAGACCGTGGTCGGAGCCGAGCCAGGGGTCCTTGTGCTTCGCCACCGCGGTCCAGCCCTTGTGATAGATCGCACGGTTGCCGACCATCTCGAAGTACTGGGTGACGTGTCGCTCCTCGGCGGCGGCATCCGTGAACGTGTAGTTCATCGGCGTGCCCTCGTACGGGCGCTGGGTCACGCCGTTGACGCTCGTCGGCTCCGGGATGCCGGCGGCCTCGAGCACGGTCGGCGCGACGTCGATCACGTGCGAGAACTGATTGCGGATGCCGCCCTTCTCGACCCCGCCGTTCGGCCAGCTGACGATCGTGCCGTTGCGGGTGCCGCCCCAGTGGCTGGCCACCTGCTTGGTCCACTGGTACGGGGTGTCCATCGCGTGCGCCCAGCCCACCGCGTAGTGGTTGTAGGAGCGGGGAGTGCCGATGTCGTCGATGTGATCGACGACGTACTGCTCGGTCTCGATGTCGTTCATGTGGTTGATCGTGAAGCCCTCGTTCGTCGTGCCGTGCATCGACCCCTCGGCACTCGCGCCGTTGTCGCCGATGATCACGTAGACGAGGGTGTCGTCGAGGATGCCGAGCTCCTCGTACGCGTCGAGCAGGCGGCCGACGTGGTGGTCGGCGTAGGACAGGAATCCCGCGTACACCTCCATCTGTCGCGCGAGGGCGGGCTTGATGAGGTCGCTCATGTCATCCCACGCGGGGATGCCGGCGCTGCGCTCGGTGAGGACGGCGTCCGGCGGGATGACGCCGAGCTCGAGCTGGCGGGCGAAGGTCTCCTTGCGGATCTCATCCCAGCCCTGGTCGAACTCGCCCTTGTACCGGTCCGCCCACTCGGCGGGAACGTGGTGCGGGGCGTGGGTGGCGCCGGGCGCGAAGTAGGTGAACGCGGGCACGTCGGGGGCGAGCATCTTCTGCTCCCGCGTCCACGCGATCGCCTTGTCGGTCATGTCGCCCATGAAGTGATAGCCGTCTTCGGGAGTGCCCCAGGGTTCCACCGGGGTGGTGTTCTCGTAGAGCGCGGGGTACCACTGGTTGGTCTCGCCGCCGATGAAGCCGTAGAAGTACTCGAAGCCGTTGCCCGGAGAGGGCCAGCCGTCGAACGGTCCGATCGCGCTCGCCTGCCACACCGGGACCTCGTGGCACTTGCCGAACTGGGCGGTGTTGTAGCCGTTGAGCTTGAGCGTCTCGGCGAGCGGGGCGCAGCTGTTGGGCCGCAGCGAGCTGTAGCCGGGCGCCGAGGTCGCGATCTCGGTGATGCCGCCCATGCCCACGGTGTGGTGGTTGCGCCCGCTGAGCAGCGCCGCCCTGGTCGGCGAGCACAGCGCCGTGGTGTGGAAGCGCGTGTACTTCAGGCCCGCGGCGGCGACACGTTCGAAGTTGGGCGTGTGCACGGGTCCGCCGAACGCGCTCGACGCGCCGAATCCGGTGTCGTCGATGAGCACGACGAGGACGTTGGGGGCACCCTTCGGCGGGCGCACGGGAGTGATCGGCGGGAACGCGGTGTCGGGGTCGGTCGCGTCGTACGTCACCGTGCCGGAGTACCCCAGGTCGGGGATCGGAAGGCTGGAACGCTGGGGCTCGGTCATGCTCACTCCTCGGAATCGCGGCGCGATGTCACGGCGCCTCCTGCGGCACAGCGTAGGCACGCTTCCGCGGTCGGGGATGGCCTCGTTCACCTGTTCCGGGTGATCCTCGGCGGGGCCGCGAGCCCCTGCGGCAGGAACCCGGTCGCATCCGGGCTGCGACGCCATCCCGCATAATCGAGGATGTGACTGCGACAGCAACCCTCCCCTCCCTCCATGGCCGCCGCTTCCGGATGATCTCGTCCACGACCTCGGCGGTCGACCCCGAATCGCCCAGCATCTTCGAGTACTTCGAGCGCGACGGCGCGATCTGGGGCGGATACGAGGGCGACACGGTCACCTTCGGCAAGTTCGTCGGTACGCGCACCGGCGACACGATCTGGGTGTCCTTCGTGCACGTGCTCGTCGCGGACGGATCGGTCGTGACGGGCGACGGCGAGAGCGAGCTGGAACTCGCCGAGGACGGCGGCATCCGCCTGGTCGAGCACTACGAGATGCACGGCCTCCCGCAGCTCAGCGTGTGCGAGGAGATCGCGGTCTGACGGCGTTTCGTCTCGCTTCGCTCGCTCAACGACCGCGACCGGTCGTTGAGCGAACGAAGCGCAGCGACCGAGACGAAACGCTCAGCGGGGCGGCAGGGCGTCGCGGCCGGGTGAGGCCGGCGTCCAGCGCGTCATCCCGAGCGGGATCTCCGTGCTGCGCTCCGGCAGATCGGCCGGCAGCAGATAGGGCCGGCGGATCACCTCGTCGAGCACGACGACGCTGACGACCGTGCGCACCTCGGGCAGCTGGGCGATGACCCCGGTGGAGAACTCGTGCACGCCGCTGACGTCGACGGCACGGATGAGCAGCATCGCGTCGTGCTCCCCGGTGGTGATGGCGCACCACTCCACGTCGGGCATCTCCAGCACGCGCTCCCGGAACGAGGTCCACGCCTGGGGCATCACCGTGACGAACACGAGCGCCCCGATCGAGAGCCCTGCCTTCGCCTGATCCACCCGGGCGCTGAAGCCCGTGATCACGCCGTCATGGACCAGCGACTCGACCCGCGTGTAGGCGTTCGCCCGCGAGATCCCGACCCGGTCCGCGAGGGCGGCGATCGAGACACGACCGTTATCCCGGAGCACTTCGAGGATTCTGTATGCGGTCTCGTCCAAAGGGGCGGCACTTCGTCCAGAATGCTTCGACGGTTCCGCATCCATGCTGGACATATTGCTCTCCACATCCGAGGTTCTGGACAGAGCGTGTCGGTGTGACCCGCACTTGCTGGACACATCGTCGCATATGATGCGAATCTGATCCACGGTCGTCCACATCGGTGGCGACTCACCCGAATGTACTCCTCGCCTTTGGAGGCCCTCATGTCGTCACGCCGTATCACGCCGGTCATCGCGCTCGGAGCCGTCGCGCTCCTGGCGCTCGCAGGTTGCTCGGGAGGGAACTCGGCAGGCAACGGCGAGCAGTCCTCCGGCTCCGACTCCCTCGTCATCGACACCGCGTTCTCGATCGAGACCACCGACCCGGGTCACACCTACGACCCGACCGGCAACATGATCGCGAAGGCCCTGTACGAGACCCTCGTCGACTTCGAGGGCTCCGACGTCTCCACCCCTGTCCCCGGACTCGCGTCGTGGGAGCAGAACGACGAGGCGACCGAGTTCACCTTCACGCTCGAGGGCGACCGCGTCTTCTCCGACGGCTCGCCGATCGAGGCGAAGGACGTCGTCTTCTCGCTCCAGCGCATCCAGGGCATGGCCGACGCCAAGCCGAACTTCCTCCTCGGCGGCCTCACCATCACCGAGGTCGACGACAAGACCATCCAGTTCACCTCGGAGACCCCGCTGCTCCAGCTGCCCGCGATCCTCGCGAACCCGGCGCTCGGCATCGTCAACTCCGACGTCGTGATCGAGAACGGCGGGACCACCGACGGCACGGACACGGCGCAGAAGTTCCTCGACGGCGCATCCGCGGGCTCCGGACCCTTCGTGCTCGACACGCTCGACCTCAGCTCGCAGGTCGTGCTGACGAAGAACGACGAGTACAACGGCGACGAGGAGTCGGCCTACAAGCGCGTCGTCGTGCGCAACGTCTCGGAGAGCGCCACTCAGCTCGCCAACCTCAAGGGCGGCGACTCGATGGTCGCGATGGACCTCAACGGCGACCAGGTCGCCGGTCTCGGCGACGACATCACGGTCGACTCCGTCCCGTCCGGTCAGACGATCTTCCTGCTGCTGAACCAGTCCGAGGCCGTCGCCGGAGAGCTGGCGAACGTCAAGATCGCCGAGGCGATCCGCTACTCGCTCGACTACGACGCGCTGCTCGAGCTGGCCGGTGCCGGCTCCGTGCAGGCGACCGGCGTCATCCCGCCCGGATTCGAAGGTGCACTCGACGGCGGTGTGAAGCAGGACCTCGCCAAGGCGAAGGCCGCGCTCGCCGAGGCCGGGTACACCGGTCAGACGCTGAAGCTGCAGTTCCCGAACGACTACCCGGTCGGCGGCGTGGAGTTCACCCCGCTCGCCGAGCGCATCCAGGCGCAGCTCGAGGACGCCGGCATCACGGTCGACCTCGCGCCCGCCCCGTTCGCGACCGAGCTCGACTCCTACGTCAACGGCACCGAGGGCTTCGGTCTGTGGTTCTGGGGCCCGGACTACGCGGACTCCGCGAACTTCCTCCCCTTCGGTCCGGGTCTGAAGGTCGGCCTCCGCGCCGGCTGGGCCGCCGAGGCCAACCCGGAGATCGCCGGCATCGCCGCGGGAGCTGCCGCCGCGACCGACGCCGACCAGCGCACGGCCGCCTTCACGGAGTTCGCCGAGGCGATGCAGGCCGAGGGTCCGTTCGTCCCGCTGATCGTCCCCGGTCGCAACATCTCCTCCGCGGACAGCGTGAAGGGTGCGGTGTACAACTCCGTCTGGGAGATGGACATCGCCGAGATCACGCCGGCCGGCTGAACGGACATCCCATGACGACAGTGGCCGTGCAGAGGCAGGCGCAGCGGCGCCGATCGCCTCTGATCGGATACCTGCTGCGGCGGGCCGGCACCTCCCTGCTCCTGTTGGTGGGCGTGACGATCGTCACGTTCGCGCTCACCAACCTGGTGCCGGGAGACCCGGTCTCGGCCGCACTCGGTGAGGGTGCGTCGCAGAACCCGGCGACCCGTGACGCCTTCATCAAGGAGCACGGTCTCGACCAGCCACTGTTCGTGCAGTACTTCATCTACATGGGGAACCTGCTCCGCGGGGACCTCGGCACGTCGCTGGTGACCGGACGCCCGGTCACCAGCGACCTCGCCACCGCGGTGCCCGCGACCATCGAGATCGCCATCGGCGCGATCATCGTGAGCCTCGCGGTCAGCATCGTGCTCGGCACCCTCGCCGCATACCGTCGCGGACTCGTCACCGACCAGGTGATCCGCGTGGTCACGCTCGTCGGACTGAGCGTGCCGACGTTCTGGCTGGCGCTGGTCAGCTTCTACGTCTTCTTCCTGGAGCTGCGCATCGCGCCGGGCTCCGGACGCATCTCGCCGTCGATCACACCGCCGCCGCGCGTGACCGGCCTCTACACGGTCGACTACCTCCTGAACGGCGACGGCGTCGGTTTCTTCGACGCCCTCGCGCACCTGGCTCTTCCCGTGATGGTGCTCTCGCTCGTGACGATCGGTCTGCTGACCCGCTTCATCCGCACCTCCGTGCTCGAGGTCCTCGGCAGCGACTACGTGCGGGCCGCTCGCGCCAAGGGGCTCCCGGCCATGCGCGTGATCCTCGATTACGTGCTGCGCGGCGCCTCGCTCCCGATCCTCACGGTGGTCGGTGTCGCGTTCGGCGCCCTGCTCTCCGGCACCGTGCTCGTCGAGTCGGTGTTCGCCTGGCCCGGCCTCGGCACGTACGCCTACAACTCGGCCGCGAACCTCGACCTCCCCGGCATCATGGGGGTCGGTCTCGTGGTCGGCATCATCTACCTCCTCATCAACTTCATCGTCGACCTCCTCTACGGCGTGCTCGACCCGAGAGTGAGGATCGCATGAGCCGCATCGCCGCCGCCTCCCCGGCAGGGCGCTTCCGCTTCCGCTGGCCCCGTGCCTGGCGCACCCCGCTCGGCATCATCGGCACCGTCATCGCCGGCGCCTGGGTCATCGTGGCCTTCACGGCGCAGTGGTGGGTCCCGTACCCGCCCAACGCACAGGTGCTCCCGCGTCTGCAGGCGCCCGGCATCGACACGTTCCTCGGCACCGACGGCAACGGGCGCGACATCTTCTCCCGCCTGATGACGGGTGCCACCGTGAGCCTGCCGCTCGCGCTCATGCTCGTGATCGCCGCGATGATCATCGGCACGCTGATCGGCGCGCTCGCCGGATACTTCGGCGGCTGGGTCGACGAGACGCTCATGCGCATCACCGACCTGTTCATGGCCTTCCCGACCGTGATCCTCGCCATGGTGGTCGCCGCGTCGCTCGGACCGTCGCTGTTCAACGCGGTGATCGCCGCGATCGTGGTGTCGTGGCCGCAGTACTCCCGCGTCACACGCAGCATCGTCCTCGGACTCCGCGGACAGAACTACGTGATCGCCGGACGCCTGCTCGGACACTCGCCCGCGCGCACGCTGTTCGTCGACATCCTCCCGAATATCGCCGGCCCGGTGCTGGTGCTGGCGACGCTCGACATCGGCGCGGCGATCCTGCTCCTCTCCGGGCTCTCCTTCCTCGGCCTCGGCGCACAGCCGCCCACGGCCGAGTGGGGCTCGATGATCTCGGGCGCGATGCAGAACTTCGATGCCTGGTGGCTCGGAGTGTTCCCGGGTCTCGCGATCCTGACCGTGGTGCTGGCGTTCAACTTCCTCGGCGACGCGATGCGCGACGTGCTCGACCCGACGGCCGAGATCACGCACGAGAAGGCCGCCGAGCACAAGGCCTCTGCGACGGGAGTGGCCGCATGACCGGGCAGGGAGCCTCCGTGCTCAGCATCCGCGACCTGACGATCGACATCGGACGGCCCCTCGTGAAGGGCGTGTCGCTCGAGCTCGAGGCCGGGCGCATCCACGGTCTCGCCGGCGAATCGGGATCGGGCAAGACGCTCACCTCGCTCGCCGTGCTCGGACTGCTGCCGCGCCAGGCGCGCACCGGCGGATCGATCTCCCTGTCGGGGGAGGAGCTCGTCGGTCTGAAGCGCCGCGCGCTCAACCGGGTCCGCGGCAAGCGGATCGCCATGGTGTTCCAGGACCCGTCGGCTTCGCTGCACCCGCAGCTGCCGGTCGGACGCCAGCTCACCGACCACATGCGCGTGCACCTCGGACTCAAGGGCGCGGCGGCGCGGGAACGAGCGGTCGAGCTGCTCGAGACCGTGCAGGTGCCGAACCCCGCCGAGGCTCTCAAGCGCTATCCGCACCAGTTCTCGGGTGGCCAGCGTCAGCGCATCGCCATCGCGTGCGCTCTCGCGTGCGACCCCGAGGTGCTGCTGGCCGACGAGCCGACGACCGCCCTCGACGTCACGGTGCAGGCCGGCATCCTGAAGCTGCTGCGCGACCTCGCGATCGAGCGGAACCTCGCCGTGCTGCTCGTGACGCACGATCTGGGCGTGATGAGCGCGATCGCCGACCGGGTGGCCGTCATGAAGGACGGTCGGATCGTGGAGCTCGCCGACCGCGCGACCCTGTTCCGTGATCCGCAGCACGACTACACGCGCATGCTGCTCGCGGCCCTGCCGGGTTCGCGCATCGACGAGGCACCGGAAGGGCAGGCCGCTGATGAGTGAGGTCGCCGTCCTCGACGCGCACGACGTGGTCGTGCGCTACGCCGGGAGCCCGCCGGTCATCGCCGTGAACGGCGTGTCGATCAGCGTCGCGGCGGGGGAGACCGTCGCGCTCGTCGGCGAGTCCGGCAGCGGCAAGTCCAGCCTCGCCCGGGCCGTCGTCGGCATCGAGAAGATCGCCGGGGGCACGGTGCGGTTCCGCGATGCTCCCGTGTCGCCGCTCGGCATCCGCCGCCGCTCGATCGCTCTCACCGGCATCCAGATGGTGTTCCAGGACCCGGCGACCTCGCTCAACCCGCGACGCCGCGTCGGCGACCAGATCGCCGACGGCATCGCCACCGCCCGCGCTCGTGGTGCCGAAGGGTCGACCGTGGACGAATGGCTCGAGCGCGTCGGGCTGCCCACGAACGTGAGCACCCGCTTCCCGCACCAGTTCTCCGGTGGACAGAAGCAGCGCATCGCGATCGCCAGGGCACTGGCCGCGCGGCCGTCGCTCCTGGTCGCCGACGAGCCGATCTCGGCGCTCGACGCCTCGACGCAGACGAGTGTCGCCGGCCTGATGCGCGACCTGGTGGCGGAGTCGGGCGCGGGGATGCTGTTCATCTCGCACGACCTCGCGGTGGTCCGTCGCATCGCCGACCGCACGTTCGTGATGTTCGGCGGGCGCGTGCTCGAGTCCGGACCGACCGATCAGCTCTGGGCCGCGCCGCAGCATCCGTACACGCAGGCGCTGCTGGCCGCGATCCCGGAGCCCGACGGCGCCGGACGCATCCCCGCCGCTCCCTCGGTCGACGACCGGACGGTGTGGGCGGAGATCCCGCCCGTCATGTACTGACGCCGCATACGACACCGCTTCTGCGGACAGAACGGCGGGCCGGGGGATCACCCCCGGCCCGCCGTGTCCGCTTCCGCTCAGAGCGGTGCGACGATGTCCTGCTTCTTGTCCCACTCGGTGATCTCGAGCACGACCTCCACCGACTGGCCCTCGACGGACGCGGTGCTGGTCGACGCCAGGTTCACGTAGTCGGGCGTGACCTCGAAGAGGACCTCGATCGAGGTGCCCTGCTGCTCGATGGTCCCGTTCAGGAGGAACACCTTCTGGCCGAGGCGCTCGCCCGTGCCGGTCACGGTGAACTCACCGGAGAGGGCCTCTGCGGCCGTGGCCGGGTCCATCGACGTGAGGTCGGCGGCGCTGGTGCTGAGCGCGGCGATGACCGGGTCGCTCGACTTCGGGTCGGCGGGCTGCCAGTCGCTCGTCGCGGACTTCACCCACACGTCGTCGCCGATGGCGATCACCGAACCGGCCGGCGAGAGCGACTCGACCGCCTTCTCGGACGGGTTGAAGCGCGACGTCGAGTCGATGCCCATGATGCTGGTCTTCGCCGCGTAGCCGGCCGTGTCCGCCATCGCGTCCGCGATGCAGGCGCCGAGCTCGGAGCCGTCGACGGTCGCGCCCTCCTTGAGCTCGGGGCAGTCCGTCTTCGGCGCTTCCGCCTCCTGCGATGCGCCGTTGCCGGTCTTGGCGTCGGTGGCGGTGTCGGTTCCGCCTCCTGCACAGCCGGTGAGCAGAACGGCGGCGGCGAGAATCACGCCGACCCCCCATTTGTTGACGCGCATGGCGTCCCCCCTCTGGTCGGATGCCCGGTGACGATCACCGGGCACTGCCATCCAGCATGCCAAACCATCGCGGGCTGCTGCCATCGCGCCCGGTGCGGCGGAGGGCTCGTTCGCGACTCCGGCTTGAGTCCGCTAGACTGTCGAGGTTGTCTGCCCTCCGGCGTCCATTCGGGATTCTCGGGGCGGGCACGTGCACACACCCTCCTGCTCCCGGGAAAGTCCCGAGAGCCGTTCTAGTCCGAAGGAGGTGGGTAAGTGACGCACCAGTACGAACTCATGGTCATTCTGACCCCCGAGATCGACGAGCGCACGGTCGCCCCGACGCTCGACAAGTTCCTGAAGGTCATCACCAACGATGGTGGCTCGATTGACAAGGTCGACATCTGGGGCAAGCGCCGTCTGGCTTACGAGATCCAGAAGAAGACCGAGGGCATCTACGCTGTCGTCAACTTCACCGCGACGAGCGAGGCCACGCAGGAGCTCGACCGTCAGCTGAAGCTGAACGAGCAGATCATGCGCACCAAGGTCCTCCGTTCGGAAGAGGCTCAGGCGATGGTCGCTTCGGAGGCCAAGCGCTCCGAAGAGAAGGCTGCTCGCAAGGCCGCCAAGGCTGCGAAGGCCTGACGTCCATGGCCGGCGAAACCGTCATCACCGTGGTGGGAAACCTCACGGCCGACCCCGAGCTGCGCTACACGCAGAACGGGCTGCCGGTGGCGAACTTCACCATCGCATCGACGCCTCGGAACTTCGACCGCGCCGCGAATGAGTGGAAGGACGGCGAAGCGCTGTTCCTCCGTGCATCCGTGTGGCGCGAGTTCGCCGAGCACGTGGCGGGTTCGCTGACGAAGGGCATGCGCGTCATCGCGCAGGGCCGTCTGCGTCAGCGCTCCTACCAGGACCGCGAGGGCAACCAGCGCACCGCGATCGAGCTGGAGGTCGACGAGATCGGCCCCTCGCTCCGGTACGCGACCGCGCAGGTCACCCGTGCGGCCTCGACCGGCGGTGCCGGTGGTGCCGGCGGCGGCGGACAGTCGCGCCCCGCGCAGCAGCAGGTGTCGGAGGAGCCGTGGTCCACGCCCGGCTCGTCGACCAGCGCGGATGCCTGGAGCACTCCGGGCAGCTTCGGCGACGACACCCCGTTCTGAACAACTTCTGGATCCGGCCCGCACGGCCGGCATCCGCTCATCACTAAGGAAAAACAATGGCTGGAAAGTCGAGCGGCGACCGCCGCAAGCCGCGGAAGGGCGCGAAGAACGCCGCTCCCGCGAAGTCCATCCGGGTCGGTGTCATCGATTACAAGGATGTCGCCACCCTCCGCAAGTTCGTCTCGGAGCGCGGCAAGATCCGCGCCCGTCGTATCACCGGTGTCTCGGTGCAGGAGCAGCGTCTGATCGCCACGGCGATCAAGAACGCGCGCGAAATGGCGCTCCTGCCCTACGCTGGCGCCGGCCGGTAAGGGGTATCGAGATGGCAAAGCTGATTCTCACGAACGAGGTCGCCGGGCTCGGTAGCGCCGGTGACGTGGTCGAGGTCAAGAACGGGTACGCCCGCAACTTCCTCATCCCGCAGGGCTTCGCTACGGCGTGGACCCGCGGTGGCGAAAAGCAGGTCGCATCGATCCAGGCCGCGCGTCAGGCACGCGCGATCCACGATCGTGACGACGCTGTCGCACTGAAGAACGCTCTCGAGGGCACGAAGGTGCGCCTCACGGTCAAGGCCGGCAAGGAGGGTCGTCTCTTCGGCTCGGTCAAGACGGACCACGTCGCGGATGCTGTCACAGCCGCCGGCCTGGGCTCGATCGACAAGCGCAAGGTGCACATCACGTCGCCCATCAAGGTGACCGGTGAGCACGAGGCGACCGTGCGTCTGCACGACGACGTCACCGCAGTCATCACGCTGCAGGTCGTCGCCGCCAAGTAAGGCACGTCGAGAACGCCCCCTGTCCTCCGGGACAGGGGGCGTTCTGCATTCCTCAGCGTGATCGACCCGCGCTCACGCGGCTCCGCCGTGCACCGGTCTGGCGTTCGCCGGAGGCTCGCCGACCTCGTGGACCGTGTGGCCGGTGCAGGCGATCGCGGTCACGTCGGCGCGCTCGACCCGCGACACGGTGAACCAGCGCACGGCGTCTCGTAGCCGGCACCACCCGACCAGGTACCACCGGCCGTTCGTGGAGGCGAACAGCACGGGTTCGACGTCGCGGGTGGTGGTGCTGCCGTCTCCCGCGGTGTAGCGGATGCGGACGACGCGCTGCTCGGCTCCAGCGCCGACCTGATCGCGCGTGAGGGGGAGGGTGGCGCATCGACCCAGACGCGGTGGGCCAGCTCATCGGCGCGTGCGCGGGTACGGGGATCGAGCACGTCGAGGATCTTCCGGACGCCGGCTGTCGCGGAGTCGGCGTACGGAGCATCGGCCGCCGCTGCCACCGCCGCCAGGAGCGCCACGGCCTGCGCGGGGGACAGGCTGACAGGAGGCAGGGTCGCGCCGACCGCCAGTCCATAGCCGCCGCCCGGACCCGGGCGCGACCAGAGCGGTGCGCCGCTGCGCTCGAGCGCCGCCAGGTCGCGTTTGACGGTGCGTACGGAGACCTCGAACTCCCGGGCGAGGCGCTCGGCGGACGTGCCCCGCGATCCGCTGCGGCGCAGCATCTCGGACAGGGCGTGGAGGCGCTCGGCGCGCTTCATCGAATCGCCGTCCCGGAATTCATGACATAAATAGTGACACACACCTGCCCGGAGCGGGGACGAGGCTGGTGCCATGACACAGACGACGAGCAGTCCGACCATCCTCTTCATCGCCGGCCACTGGCTGGGGGCCTGGGCGTGGGACGAGGTCCTCGAACACCTGGGCACCGACCGCTCCCGTCAGGTCGCGGTGACGCTGGCGGGTCTCGACGCGAACGATCCCGAGCGCGCGACGAGGAGTCTCGACGATCAGGCCGCCGGGATCCTCGACGTCATGGCTCGGCTCGGTGTCTCTGAGGAGCAGCCCGCGATCATCGTCGCGCACAGCGGGGCGAACGCCCCCGTCAGTCTCGTCCTCGATCGGCACCCCGAACTGATCGGTCGTGTGGTGTGGGTCGACTCCGGACCGGTCGCGACCGGCAGCGTCTTCGCTCCCGACCTTCCGGAGGAGGTGGAGGAGCTTCCGCTCCCGCCCTTCGAGGTGCTCGCGCAGCAGGCGAGCCTCGAGGGCCTGTGCCCAGGGACGCTCGAGCGCTTCCGCGAGCGGGCCATCCCCGAGCCCGGTCCCGTGCTGCGTCAGCCCGTCGAGCTCGTGAACGATCGGCGCCGCACGATCCCGACCACGCTGGTGTGCTGCTCGATCGAGAGTGCGCAGGTGCTCGAACTGGCGCGTGCCGGACACGCCATGTTCGCCGAGGTCGCGACGCTCGATCACCTCGACGTCGTCGACCTCCCCACGGGGCACTGGCCGATGTGGAGTCGGCCGCGCGAACTCGCGACCCTGATCCAGGCTGCGGCCTCGGGCGCATCACCGGTGCTCCGCGAATAGGCTTGCGGCATGCCGTTGTCTGAGGAGCTCGTCGCGCGCATCGAGCGCACCGTGGCCCTGTACGGCGCCGGTCACCCCGTCTCCGCCGCGGAGATCCGCGAGCGGTTGTCTGCCATCGGACTGCTGCCCGACGAGGACTATGTCGAGTTCGTGAGCCGTTGGGGCGGTTGCTTCGTCGGGGTGCCCGTCCACGGGTGGGGCAACGCGTCCCTTCTCGGAAGCGAGACCTGTATGGACCTCACGATGCGGAGCCGAGCGGACTACGGGGATCTCGTCGATGGTCTCGTGATCGCGGATGACGGCGCCGGCAATCCGATCTGGATCTCCCCGAACGGACCGGTGCATCTCATCGATCACAACAACGGCTTCGAGGTCGTGCAGCTCGCCGGCAGCTTCCGCGCGCTGCTCGACGACAACGTGCCGAGCTGAGCACGACGCCGACCGCGACCCGGCGATCCCGGTCTGGGATTCATCGTGTTCTACCTCGGATTCCTGATCGCGCAGCTGATCCACGGATAGCCCCGTGCGAGCCGTTCGGCCGGCGTCGGGCGGATCAGAGCGACGGGGTGTCTCGCGCGATGGAAAGTTCAGCCGGAGGGCCGGCGACCCGGCCGACGAGGGACACCTCGAGTCGCACATCGTCCGCGACACGGAGCCAGGTCACCCAGGCGTCTTCCGTCCGTCGCCAGGACGAGCGCTCGAGGAAAGCGCCGTCGAGATACGCATCGACATCGTTCTCGTGGTGCAGACGAGGGCCAGGGGCCGGTGCGAGGGCCGCCGGCCAGGCGACGGCAGAAAAGGTGTGGTCTTCGCTCCGTGTGCTGCTTCCCGCCGTCACTGCGGTGTCGCTGAGGTACCCGGCGGAGTAGGCGATCTCGTGCTCATCGTCCAGCAAGACGCGGAAGAACCCGACGGTCGCGCGGGCTTGGACGAACAGGTCATCGCTGGCTTCCATGGCGCCCAGCTTGGCACACGGAAGATGCCGGGGCCTCCCGATGCCCTGTCCCCCGAAATGCCTACAGACAAGCGTCGGCGCCCGCGAAATGCTCGAAGCGGACCCGTCCACGCTTCCGGCCGTTCGAGCCGCGCTTCCGATCACGAGACCTTGGGTATGACTACTCCCCTCCAGACACCGCACTCCTCGCCGTACGCTCCGCTGGTCGGCGCGAGCCCCGTCGCAGCGGTGCGAAGGTTCTTCGGACGGGCCTTCCACCTTCGCGGGCGGGCCAGCCTGAGCGAGTACTGGTGGTGGACGCTCATCCACATCCTGGTCAGTTCAGCTCTGGGGTGGCTCGTCGCCCCGACGGACGGCACTCTCGAACTGAGGATCGGCCCGGTCGGAGCCTGGGGGGCGTTCGATTTCGCCGTCTTCTCTCAGGAGCCGGCGGCGTTCGTCGAGACGCCCCCGATCGTTGCGACCCTCGCGGTGGTCTGGTCCGTCCTCACCTTCATCCCCGCGATCACCCTCGCGGTGAGGCGCCTCCACGACTCCGACTGCACAGGGTCATGGCTCCTCCTCCTGCTGCTCGGTCCGTTGGGCTCCGTCATCCTGCTCCTCATGATGGCCAGAGCTTCGCGCGCGGCCGGCGCTCAGTTCGACGGACCGATCAGTGAGGAGGACGAGTCCGCGTCCCCGGACAGAACGCGCGACACGGCGGGTCTCGCCGACACGCCCTAGGGGGCCTCCTTCACGGCGTCCTCCTCGATGTCGAAGACACCCGTCGAGGCCTCGGAGGCGGCGGCGCGTCGCTCCTCGCGTCGGATCCGGCGCTCGGCGCGCCGGGCGATCCGGCGATCGCGGCGGCGTTCGACGAGCGTGTACAGCACCGGGACCAGGACGAGTGTGAGCAGCGTCGACGACACGAGCCCGCCGATCACGACGATGGCCAGCGGCTTCGAGATGAACACCCCGCCGCCCGTCAGCCCGAGCGACATCGGGATCAGCGCGAACACCGTCGCCGCAGCCGTCATCAGGATCGGGCGCAGGCGCAGACGCGTGCCGTGCTCCACCGCCTCGTCGAGCGTCGCGCCGGCCTCGCGCAGACGGTTCACGAGGTCCATGAGGACGATCGCGTTCGTGACCACGATGCCGATGAGCATCAGCAGGCCGATCAGTGCCGGCAGGCCCATCGGGGTCCCGGTGAGCAGGAGGCCCAGGATCGCACCGGTCGCCGCGAAGGGGATCGAGATGAGCAGCACGAGCGGCCCGCGGAAGTTGCGGAACGTCGCGACCATCACCAGGAGCACGAGCACGATGGCGCCGAGCATGGCGAGGCCGAGCTGACCGAAGGCCTCGTCCTGCTGCGCCGTCGCGCCGCCCTGTTCGAAGGTCACTCCCGCCGGCAGGTCCGTCTCGGCGATCGCACGATCGATCGCGAGGCTCGCCGCCGAGAGCGCACCGTCCTTCGGGGTCACGGTCAGGGTCACCTGGCGCTCGCCGTCGGCACGCGTGATCGTCGGGGCCGTGAGCTCCTCCTCGACGGTCGCGATCGCCGAGAGCGGGATCGCCTTCCCGGTGACCTCGGTCGCCGCCTTCTGCTCGGCCTGGGCCGCCTCGGCCTCGGCCTGTTGGGCCGCCGCATCGGACCGCGCCTGGCGAAGCGCCGTGATCTGCTCGTCCGCACCGGCGATGCCGGACTGCGCAGCGGCGATCGCGCCCTGCAGCGAGGAGACCTGCTCGGCCCGCTCTTCCTGGGCCCGACGCATCGCCTCCGCGTCGGGGTCCAGCGGGTCCTCGGGGACGATGGGGGCGGCGGCGAGAGCCGCCAGCTGCTTGTTCAGGGCGCCGACCTGGGCGGAGAGCTCGGAGCGCTGTCTACCCGCCGCGTCGATCTGCGAGTTGAGTTCGTTCTCCGCCTCGATCCGGGCATCCTCCGCCTTCGCCTCGGCCTTCGCCTCCAGGGCCTCGGCGGCGGCCTTCTGCGCCGCTGCGGTCTGCTGCGGCGTGATCGGGAGCACGATCTCGCCGAGCTTGTCGGCGGTGCGCTCCGCACCCGGCGTGCGCACGACGATGTCGCGCTCCTGACCGTCGAACATGAGGGTGCCGACGGTCGAGCCCGCGAGCGCTTCCTGCACGGCCTTGGCGATCGTCGCGCGGTCGAAGCCGAGGCGCGTGGCGAGGGGCTCGTCGACCTGCACGCGCAGCACGGGCTGCTCACCCGCGAGCTCGCTCTTCACGGAGCGCACACCGTCCGCGTCGGCGAGCTGCTCCTCGAGCAGATCGCTCGCGGTGCGGAGGGCCTCGGGGTCGTTGCCCGCGATCTGCAGGGCGATGCCGTCACCGGCGCCCCCGACGAACGCGTCCTGGGACGCCAGCTCGATCTCGCCGCTGTCGGGCAGGGCATCGAGCGCATCCTGCACCTGCGACTCGACCTCCGTGACATCGGAGTCCTTCGCCAGCTGCAGGTCGTAGGTGATGGCGGTCGGCGTGCCCGGCATCGGGATCGGGATCGACGTGATGACGTCGGAGATGCCGGTGATGCCGCCGAGCGCCTTCTCCACGGGCTCCGCGGCCGCGACGAGATCCCCCACCGCTTCCTTCGGGGGAGTCTGGACGACCTGCAGGCTCTCCTGCCCGGACGATCCGAGGAAGTCCGTCTGGATGAACGGCGTCATCCCCAGCGTCGCGACGAGCAGCAGACCCGAGACGACGAGGGTGATCACCGGATGCCGACGCGTGGCGTTCAGCGTCGGCATGAACGTCCGCTGCAGGCGGTCCGGGGCGCTGTGGATCTCGTCCAGCTCGGACGGCTCCGCCGGCGGACGCGTCTCTTCGACCGGCGGCGAGAGGACGGCGGTCGCGGCGGTCGCGGCGGTCGCAGTGGTCGTGGTCGACGTAGAGGACGAGGTCGCGGGGAGCGCGGCCTCGGTCGGCTCGGCATCGTCCGCCAGGGCGGGAGCGGCATCGTCCGGGACGGCGGGAGCGGCGTCGTCGGCAGCGGCCGGGCGGTGCGCCGGCGCGTTCTTCAGGAACCAGGACGCGAGGACCGGAACGATCGTGAGCGAGACGACGAGGGAGGCGAGCAGGGCGATCGACACCGTCACCGCGAACGGGCGGAACAGCTGGCCGGCGATGCCCGACACGAAGGCGATGGGCAGGAAGACCGCGACCGTCGTGAGCGTGGACGCGGTGATCGCGCCCGCGACCTGCCGGACCGAGGCGACCACGCCCTCGGTCGTGAGCGGACCGTCGCCGCGACGTCTGCTGATGTTCTCGATCACCACGATCGAGTCGTCGACGACGCGTCCGATCGCGATGGTCAGGGCCCCGAGGGTCAGGATGTTGAGCGAGTTGCCGCTCCACCACAGGCCGACGAGCGTGATGAGCAGCGACAGCGGGATCGACACGGCCGCGATGACCGTCGAGCGCCAGGACCGCAGGAAGGCGAGGATCACGAGTACCGCGAAGATCAGGCCGAGCCCGCCCTCGACGGACAGGTCGTGGATGGACTGCTCGATGTAGGGCGCCTGGTCGAACAGCGTCACGAACTCGGCGTCGAGGGTCGGAGCGAGCCGGTCGAGCTCCGCGTTCACCCCGTGCGAGATGTCGACCACGTTGGCGCCCTGCGACGGGGTGACCTGCAGCGTGAGCGAGGGGTTCCCGTTGACGCGCGAGATGGTCTCCGCCGGCACGGTCTCGATCGAGACGTCGGCGAAGTCGGCGACCGTGACGGCACCGTCCGGCGTGGGCACGGACAGGGTCTGGATGTCCTCCAGGGTCACCAGGCGCGAGCCCACCGTGACCGAGATCGGGCCCTCGGGGGACTTCGCCTGCCCGGCGGGGAGCGCCGCCCCGTGCGCCTGGAGGATCGGTCCGAGCGCCGACGGCTCCACCTTCAGGCGGGTCACGTCGGCCGGGCGCAGGTCGATCGTGATGCGCTGCGTCTCCTGGCCCGCGAGCTCCACATCGCGCACTCCGGGTACGCCCTGCAGCGCCGGGACGACCGTCTGCTGGAGCGCCTCGCCGAACGCCTCCTGGTCGCCGCTGCTCCCGGCGCTCAGCACCATCGCGGGCAGGTCACCGGCACCGCCGGAGGCGACCTGGACCTCGGTGCCGGACGGGAAGCCCTGCTTCATCGAATCGGTCGCGCTGCGGATCGTGCGCAGCGTCTCCTCATCGTCCTCGCCGAAGGTCCACTGGACGAGGATCTGTGCGGATCCGCTCGACGTCGAGGACGTGACGCTCGTCACACCGGGCACGGCGCGGACCGCCTGCTCGAGAGGCTCGGTGACGCTGCTCGACATCTCCTCGGGTGCGAGACCCTGCGACTGCGCGGTCACGTAGGCCGTGGGCACCTGCATCGACGGCATCAGCTCCTGCTTGAGCGAGCCCATCGCCACGAGGCCGAGCACGACGATCGCGAGTGTCGCGAGCGAGAGGATGAGGCGGTTCTTGAGGCTGCTGCGCGTGAGGAACGACATGGAGCGGTGAGGTGCTTTCGGCTGGGGCGCGGCAGCACGCGAGGAGCGTGCGCGCGGCGCGGAAGCCGCCGGGATCGGCCGGACCTCGTCGTCCTGTGCCGGATCCGTGGGTCCCGGCGCAGTCCGATGAGATGCGACTGAGCTCCGACGACACGATCGACGCTTCCGAGCCTGCCGGGTCGAGCGCGCCCGGTCATCCTCCCGCGGGCTGATCCGCCTCCACCCGCGGGTGGACACCTGCCGGATCGATGGCCGCGCGGTGCGTCCTGAGCGGAGAGCACCCGCCCACGGCGCACGCGTGCGACCCCGGACATAGACCTTCGTCGAGAAGACTGACCGAAGGTGCACAGGCCTTCGCCGTAATGAGTCGGCCCGGCCCTGCGTCTCTCCAGTGGGAGACGTTCAGGCCGATCAGCGGCCTGGACCGGAGGGCGGAGGACCATGGACGATCGAGGGGGAGTGGAGGAGCTCTTCGAGGAGCTCGAGAGCGCGTGCGGGGGCACGGTGAAGACCGTCACGAAGCGGGTGGCGGAGCTGACGGGGCTCGACATCGAGATCGAGCTCCTCGAGGAGTGCGACTGGGCGTCCGTGGCGAGGGGCACGCTCGTGAGCGATGATCACGCGCGGATCCCGCTGCGGAAGTCCGATCCTCGTTGGTACCGGCTCCACGTCGTGAGCCATGAGCTCTCGCACCTGCTGTGCGGGCACTCCCGGTGCGAGAGCCTGCCCATGACCTTCGAAGACCTGCACACCCGTGCGGGCGTGAGCGTGCTCGCGGGGGCGAGCGCGCCCGGAGGAGCGGCCGCGCCGTCGGTCGGGATGCTCGCGGGGCAGCAGTCCGATCAGCAGCAGCCCGAGCAGCAGGAGGCCGAGGCGGAGCGGCTCTCTCGTCGCCTGAGCGGGCTTCTCCTCGTCCCGCGTTTCGCGGACGCCGGTGCGCTCTTCGGCTGAGCCCGTGCGGTCACTCGCGTCCTTCGGCGATGCACGTCCGATGCGCTGAATAGACTGACGCTCCCGGGGCCGCATGGGCGCTGCGGGGGAGGAGACGCCATGGGGAAGCGCAAGACACCGGAGCAGCTGGCAGACGAGGAGCGCCGCTATCGGCTGGCGCGCGGCGCGCACACCCCGGAGGAGTTCGAGCAGCTCGTCACCGATCCCCATCAGGCGATCCGTGCCGCCGCGGCGCACAACCCGGATGCCGACGAAGCGGCGCTCGCCCGCTTCGCTCACGACCGGTTCTGGGGAGTGCGGATCGAGGTCGCCCATCACCAGAATGCCACCAGGGAGATCCTGCTCGGCCTGCTCGAACCCCACCCGCCCCGGCGCGGCGTGGTGCATCACGCCGCCAGGGAGCGCCTGATCGCCGAGGGCGTCGTCTTCGATGAGGACGGTCTGCCCGTCGTCGACTGACGCCGCGGCCGTGAACGCCTCATCGGGGATCGGCGCGATCGGGGTCGCGGCCGCGGCACGCAGGGCGGTGCGGGCGCGACGGATGCCCCGTGGTGGGGTGACCACGGGGCATCCGCCCTCTGCGCCGACGTCGAGCGACGGTGAGCTGGGGCTACGATCCCGTCGGGGTGGGGAACGACGCGGCGCACCGGTGGCGCGGGATCTCCTCCCCCGAGGATGACCGCACCACCGGCGCCTTCACTACGCCGTCAGCCGACGACGTCGCAGGAGTCCTGCGGCTCCGAGGAGGAGCAGGACTCCGGCGAGGGTGATCAGGCCCCCAGGCGAGCTCCCGCCGGTCATGGCGAGACCCTCCGCCTGGCCGGTGGTCGCCGCGCCCGAGGCGGTGGCGCCACCGGTCGAGGTGCCGGGGGTCGTGCCGGGGTCGGTCCCCGGGTCGGTCCCGGGATCCGTTCCGGGGTCCGTTCCCGGGTCCGTTCCGGGGTCGGTTCCCGGGTCCGTTCCGGGGTCGATCACCGTGCTCTCGCCGACGACGGAGATGGCGTTCCCCCCGATCGTGATCGGCAGGCTGATCGGCAGCGCCAGCTGGGTGCCGCCGAGGATGCTGTCGGTTCCGGTGGTGGTGTTCCCTCCGGTCGCGGGCGCGGTCGGTGCGGTGGTTCCCCCGGTCTCGGTGCGGGTGACGGTGGCGTCGTCGAGCAGGGAGATCGCGTTGCCGGTCACGCCGATGGGTGCGGTGACGGGTGCGGTGATCTGGGTGCCGCCGAGGATGCTGTCGGTTCCGGTGGTGGTGTTGCCTCCGGTCGCGGGTGCGGCCGGTGCGGGAGCGGCTGCTCCGCCGGTCCCGGTGCGGGTGACGGTGGCGTCGTCGAGCAGGGAGATCGCGTTGCCGGTCACGCCGATGGGGGCGGTGACGGGTGCGGTGATCTGGGTGCCGCCGAGGATGCCGTCGGTTCCGGTGGTGGTGTTGCCTCCGGTCACGGGTGCGGCCGGTGCGGTGGTTCCGCCGGTCCCGGTGCGGGTGACGGTGGCGTCGTCGAGCAGGGAGATCGCGTTGCCGGTCACGCCGATGGGGGCGGTGACGGGTGCGGTGATCTGGGTGCCGCCGAGGATGCTGTCGGTTCCGGTGGTGGTGTTCCCTCCGGTCGCGGGCGTGGTCGGTGCGGTGGTTCCGCCGGTTCCGGTCGCCGAGGTGTCACCGAGGAGCGAGATCGCGTTCCCCGACACCGTCACCGGTGCCGTGACGGGCGCAGTCACCTGCGTGCCGCCGAGGATCGCGTCGTCACCTGAGGCGCCCGCCGCGGTGGCGGGAGCGGACGAAGCGGTCGGGCCGGCGGCGCCGGTTCCCGTCGAGCTCGTGTCGCCGAGCAGCGAGATCGCGTTCCCCGACACCGTCACCGGTGCCGTGATGGGGGCGACGACCTGTGTGCCGCTGCCGATCCCGTCCGCTCCGGATGTGCCCGCGCCGACCGGGGTCGAGGGGGCCGGTGCTGCGGCGCCCTGTCCGCTCGGTGCCGCACTCTCGCTGTCACCGAGCAGTGACACGGCGTTGCCGGTGACGGTGATCGGGGCGTTGACCGCGAGCAGCGCCTGGGTGCCCGAGAGCACGCCGTCCAGGCCGTTCGTGGTCACGAGAGGCGCCCCGGCCGGGGTCTCGGCCTGGGGAGCCGAGCTCTGGGGAGTTGCGGCCGGGGCGCTGGTCGAAGAGGTGTCGAGCACGCTCACCGCGTTGTTCGACACGGTGACGGGGAGGTTCACGGTGACCACGGCCTGGGTGCCGGATGCCGTGCCGGACGAGCCGTCGGTGACGGCGGCCGGAGCGGGTGCCGGAGCGGGCGCCGGCGCGGGAGCCGGAGCTGGGGCCGGTGCCGGAGCTGGGGCCGGTGCCGGTGCCGGTGCCGGCGTGACCGCATCGCCGAGCACCGAGATCGCGTTGCCCACGACCTTGATCGGTGCCGAGATGGTGGTCTCCGCCTGCGTGCCGGAGAGAAGTCCGTCGTCTCCGGATGTCTCGGCCGCATTCGCGGCCGTCGCACCGAGGAGCGTGATGCCCCCGGCGATGAGCGTGCCCCAGAGGGCTCGCTTGAGATAAGTGCGCATGATGATGTCTCCTGACTGGATGGATCGTCTGATGGGTGCGCGCGAGGAAAGTGCGCGCGCAGCACGGCATCTGTCGTTCCCGGGGGAACGACGTGACGGTCCGTCAGTCGGGAGAGACCTCGGTGTCGGCGACCAGCGACGCGGGAAGCACGTCGTCGGTGGCGCCGGATGTCCGCTCGCCAGCACGGAGCGGAGCAGGATTCACGTCGCTCAGGCGCGCGTGGGCAGCACCGGAGCCTCCGCCGGGACCGGCGGAGGAGGACGCGGGTACGGGAGCACCGGGCGGACTCCCGGAAGGAGTGCCCGTGGGCGCGAGTGCGGGGGAGTCGGCGGCTTCGACGGCCTCGTCCGTGGGCGCGCTCGCCGAGGGGAGCGCGCCATCGAAGCCCGAGGACCACGAGACGGATGCCGGGACGGATGCCGATGTGGACGCGGGCGTCGTCGTGAGGTCGGCCGGTGACGGCGCCGACGGGGCGTCGATGATGCCGCCGGCACCGGGGCCGGGGACGGGCGTCGTCGGATCGAGGGCTTCGAGCACGGGAGGCACGGTCTGGTTCGCGACGCCGCCGAGAAGGGCGGTCGTGTCATCGACCACCCCGACGACATCGTCGACCGCGGAGATCACACCCAGATCCTTCACCAGGCCACCGACCACCGGGATCCCGGCGACCGTGTCGAGGATCGGATCGGTGATCTGCGAGACGGGAGCGTCGGTCAGGACCTCGGTGACCGGCGTGACGACCGATGCGGCCGTCTCGGTCACCGCGTGCACGACCGGGGCGGTGACGGGTCCGACGACCGGAGTCTTGGACACGGTCTTGGTCACCGTCTCGACGACGGCCGGCGCGGCCTTCTGCACGGGCGCGACGACCTTCGTGACGACCGGGGCGACGACCTTCGTGACGACCGGCTTCACCGGCGCCGTGACGGCCGAGACCGTGTCACTGACGAGAGAGGTGAGTCCGTCGAGCGGACCGTCGTCCTCTTCGTCCGCGTGGGCGGAACCGCCTCCGAGGAGCATCGTGAAAGTCGCCCAGGCGAGCACGCCGAGAGCACCCCAGATGACGACGGCAGGAACGCCGCGTCGGGTGGCCCGAGCGTCCACGTCGACCTCCCCCTCCGAAGGCAACGTACATCGAGGCGAGTGCATCGATTGCGGGTGACGATACTCGTGTGCACCTCGCCTGTCTAGGGGGTTACCCGCGGGTTTCCGGGGATGTCCGGGTGTGACGCGCCCGGCGAAATCTCGGCTTGACTTTCCCCAAGTTCTACACATCCCTGCCCGAAGAGAGGCAACCTTCAACGCCCGATTTAAACTGATTCTCATCCACAGGCTGGGGAAAGGGAAAATCCCAGCTCAAGGCCAAGAAAAAAGTTTGCTCGGGGAGTCCTCCACGGGGTTATCCACACCCGTTGTGCACAGACACTCCGACTTTGTCCGCACGCTTTCCACATGGTTATCCACAGGCTGTGTTGCATGTGGAAAGCGTCGCTCGTAGCGTGGGCGAGCGACCGAATGTCGGAGGCACCTGTTTCGCTGTGCAGGGTGGCGTGGCGGCCGAGAGCCACACGGGCCCCGCCGTCGAAGCGTCTCATCAGAACATCGCATCGGAAACGTCGCATCGAAGGGAAGACTGTGTCGATCGCCGACATCTCAGAGGAGCGCATGGGCGCCAAGCGCGCACCGGAGCGCACGCCTCCCCACGATCTTCTCGCCGAGCAGAGCGCACTCGGCGGCATGCTCCTCTCGAAGGACGCTGTCGCCGATGTGATCGAGACGCTCAAGGGCGCCGACTTCTACGTCCCCAAGCACGAGCTGATCTTCGAGGCCATCCTCTCGCTGTACTCGCACGGCGAGCCGACCGACGTCGTCGCCGTCACGGATGAGCTCATCAAGACCGGCGAGCTGGGTCGCGCCGGGGGCGCCGACTACCTGCACACCCTCACCTCGATCGTGCCGACCGCGGCGAACGCCGGCTACTACGCGGGCATCGTCTCGGAGCGTGCGATCCTGCGCCGCCTCGTCGACGCCGGCACCCGCATCGTGCAGCTCGGCTACGCGGGCGAGGGCGATGCGACGGACATCGTCAACAACGCCCAGGCCGAGATCTACTCGATCACCGGGTCCGAGACCGCGGTCGACTACGTCCCGCTGCAGATCGCCGTCGACGCCGCGCTCGAGGAGATCGAGGCCGCGAGCGGTCGGGACGGCTCGATGACGGGTGTGCCGACGGGCTTCAAGGAGCTCGACGAGCTCACGAACGGCCTGCACGGCGGGCAGATGATCGTCGTCGCCGCGCGACCCGCCATGGGTAAGTCCACGCTCGCGCTCGACTTCGCGCGCGCGGCATCCATCGGGCACAACCTTCCCTCGGTCTTCTTCTCGCTCGAGATGGGCAAGAGCGAGATCGCGATGCGTCTGCTCAGCGCCGAGGGTGCGATCCCGCTGCAGAACATGCGCAAGGGAAACCTCGACCCGCGCGACTGGACCACCGTCGCCGCGACGCGTGGGCGCATCAACGACGCGCCGCTCTACATCGACGACAGCCCCAACATGACCCTCGTCGAGATCCGTGCGAAGTGCCGTCGACTCAAGCAGCGCGAGGGTCTGCGCATGGTCATCATCGACTACCTGCAGCTCATGACCTCGGGCAAGCGCGTGGAGTCGCGTCAGCAGGAGGTCTCAGAGTTCTCGCGAAGCCTCAAGCTCATCGCCAAGGAGCTGCAGGTTCCTGTCATCGCCCTGTCGCAACTGAACCGTGGTCCCGAGCAGCGCACGGACAAGAAGCCCGCGATCAGCGACCTGCGAGAGTCCGGCTCGATCGAGCAGGACGCCGACATGGTCATCCTGCTGCACCGCGACTCGGTCTACGACAAGGACGTGCGTCCGGGCGAGGCCGACCTGATCGTCGCCAAGCACCGTAACGGCCCGACCGCGACCATCACCGTCGCGTTCCAGGGTCACTACTCGCGCTTCATGGACATGGCGCCGGGTGGCGACTTCAACTGATCGCAGCCTCGCGTCTCACAGCGCGGCGGGGATGAGCGGCCTGAAGTCGATGGGATCGTCGGCCTGGCCGAACCTGTGCCCGCGGAGCGCCTCGACCGCTTCGTGCAGGTCGTCGCCGATGCGGGTCAGCGAGTCGAAGCGGGCGGTGTGGAAGATGGGTAGCTCGCCGTCGCGGTCGCGGGCGCCGGTGTCCCAGGCGAGGTAGTCGCCGTTCTCGCTCATCGCGAAGACCACCAGTCGCTCCGCGATCTCCCAGGAGCCGTCGGGCTCGATCTTCCCGTCATCGCCCTCGGTCTGGCCTTCGCGGAACTCCTCGTGCAGCCGATCGGTCAGGTGCCCGCCCCGGCCTACGACACCATCGCCGAATCCGGAGGGGACCGGCGTGTAGACGAGCCAGAGTCCGAACAGGCGCCCCCAGCCGAACGTCCGCACGAACGAGACGTACGAGGGCGGAAGCCCGGCGCCGTCAGGCAGCCGGTGATGCTCGATCGTGCCTTCGTCCAGCATCGGAGACGGCGTGTGTCCGACGGTCAGGTTCCATCGCGGTTCGTGTTCCACCGCTGAAGGCTATCGATGCATCCGGCCGGTCGAGTACTCCGGGGGCGCGGAGACCCCGTCGCGCGGCAGGCTGGTGTCGATCGGCTCCTCCGGCCCCAGGCTGCTGCCGATACCGTGGAGAGAAGCGATCGCGAGGGAGGAGCGCCATGGCAGACGACTCCGGAAGCGACACGCGCATCCGAGACGGATACGCCGCGCGTGCCTGCGAGTACACGGAGCTGTTCGGCGACATCGGGCAGATGGACGACGTCGACCGTGAGCGCATCGGGCGCTGGGCGGATGGCGTCGACGGGCGCATCCTCGATGCCGGGTGCGGTCCCGGTCATTGGACCGCCTTCCTCGCCGACCGAGGCGCTGACGCCGAGGGCATCGATCTCGTGCCGGAGTTCGTCGCCGGCGCCTCCGCACGGTTTCCGCAGATTCCGTATCGGGTGGCATCGCTGACCGACGCCGCCATCTCGGCGGGCTCGCTCGGCGGCGTGCTTGCCTGGTACTCGCTGATCCACGCGAGCCCGGATGAGCTGCCGCTCCTCCTCACGGCCGCGCGGCGCTCGATCCGCGACGGCGGACGTCTGCTGATCGGGTTCTTCGACGGGCCGGACGGCGAGCCCTTCCCGCACGCCGTCACCACGGCCCACTACTGGTCGGTGGACGGGATGTCGACGCTGCTCGAGCGCGCGGGCTTCTCCGTGATCGACAGCGATGCGCGGGCGCAGGACGGGCGGCGCCCGCACGCGTCGATCAGCGCTGTCGCGGTCTGACCGATGCGGCGGGGCGCCCCCAGCGCCGATCAGCCGAGACTGCGGAAGAACCCGCGGATGTCCTCCGCGAGGAGCTCCGGCTCCTCCATCGCGGGGAAGTGCCCGCCCTCGGTGAACTCGCTCCAATGCTCGACCGCGCCGGTCGGATCCATCGTTCGCCGGATCAGCGGATGGGCGTCGAAGACGGCCCAGCCGGTCGGCACCCCGGAGGGCATGACGACGTCGAGCGCGGCGTGCTCCGACTCGTAGAAGAACTGCGCGACCGAGGCGCCGCTGCGAGTGAACCAGTACAGGCTGACGTTCGTCAGCAGCTGGTCGCGATCGACGTCCGAGGCCCGGAACCCGTCATCGGTCCGGCGCTTGAATTTCTCGACGATCCACGCGAGCTGGGCGACGGGCGAGTCCGTGAGTGCCGGACCGATGGTGTCCGGTTGGTGGTTGTGCATGCCGATGTAGCCGCGCTCCGGCCGGTGCCGACATCGCTGCCATGAGCCGCGAACCGGTCGTAGCCGAAGCGCGTCATGATCTCGGCGTAGGCTTCCGTCGTCCGCGCGAGGTCCCACCCGGTACCGGACAGCGGGGTCGAGAAGCCCAGGCCGGGCAGCGACGGGATGACCACGTGGAACTCGTCGGTCAGCAACGGGAGCAGCCGCTGGTACTCCACGAACGACGCCGGCCAGCTGTCGCTGAGGAGCAGCGGTGTGGCCTCCGGGTTCGCCGAACGGACGTGCAGCACGTGGAACGGCTGGCCGTCGACGACCGTCGTGAACTGCTCGTACGTGTTGAGGGCCGCCTCCTGCATACGCCAGTCGAAGCCCTCGCGCCAGTACTCGGCGAGCTCCTTCAGGTACGGGAGGGGGATGCCGCGGCGGAAATCGGTGCGATCGTCGCGTCCCGGAACCGGGAACGGCCAGCGGGTGCGGGCCAGACGATCGTGGAGGTCGTCGACGGCGTCCTGCGGGATGTCGATGCGGAAAGGGGTGAGGGAGGTGTTCTGGGTCATGCTGTTCACGCTCCCAGGCAATGCGGAAGATCAGCTTCCGCATTTGCTGAGAGGATCAGACATGCTCGAGACCTCGGCCCGCTTGCTCGAACTGCTCTCGCTGCTCCAGCTCCAGCGTGACTGGACCAGTTCCGCGTTGTCCGACCGGCTGGGGGTGAGCACACGGACGATCCGCGCCGACATCGGCAAGCTGCGTTCGCTCGGCTATCCGGTGGACGCGCGTCCGGGTGTCGCCGGCGGGTACCGGCTGGCCGCCGGGACGGCGATGCCTCCACTCCTGCTCGACGATGACGAGGCCGTCGCGGTCGCGGTCGGGCTGGGAGCGGCCGCGACCTGGCGGCTCGGCGTCGAAGAGACGTCCCTCACCGCCCTCGCCAAGCTGGAGCAGGTGATGCCCTCGCGTCTGCGCCGCCGTGTCGACGCGATCCGCGCGGCGACGAGCGTGGTTCCCGGAGCGGAACCGCCGTTGGACCTCGCGGCGCTCAGCACGGTCGCCTCGGCGATCCGCGGTCACGAGCGGCTCCGCTTCGGCTACACGAAACCCGGCGGCGTCGAAGAGCAGCGGTACACCGAACCGCAGCGCCTGGTGAGCTGGGGACCGGTCTGGTACCTGCTCGCCTGGGACCTCGATCGTGATGACTGGCGCATCTTCCGCGTCGATCGCATGGTGCCGCGTGCGCCGACCGGAGCGCGTTTCCGGCCGCGTGCGATCCCGGAGGGCGACGTCGTGGAGTACGTCGTGCGGCGCGTCACGACGACGTCCACCTCATGATCTCGCTCCGGGCAGGCGGAAGGTCGTCCGGGGGATGTCGTCGACGAGCCGGTGCGTGAGGTCGAACGCCTGGTCCTCGGTGAGGCGGTGCTCGGCGACGAGTGCCGCGAGGTACCCGGCGTCGAGTCGACGGGACATGTCGTGGCGCGCAGGGATCGAGCAGAACGCCCTGGTGTCGTCGACGAAGCCGCTGGTCTTCGCGAACCCCGCACTGTCCGTCACCGCCCGGCGATACCGGGAGATGGCATCCGGGGTGTCGAGGAACCACCACGGCGCGCCGGCGTACACCGTGGGATAGAAGCCGGCGAGCGGTCCGATCTCCCTGCTGAACGAGGTCTCGTCGACCGTGAACAGGACCAGGCGGAAGGTCTCGTTCGTCCCGAAGTCGTTCAGGATCGGGGTGAGCGGCCGCGTGAAGGCGACCACGTCGGGGAGGTCGTGTCCGCTGTCGGGCCCGAACCGCGCGAGAGTGTCCCGGTGGTGGTTGCGGATGACGCCCGGATGCAGCTGCATGACCAGGCCGTCCTCGGACGACATCTCGGCCAGGCGATAGAGCATGTTGTGGCGGTACGCGATCGCCTCCTCCGCGGTCGCCTCGCCGCGCAGACCGGCGGCATGGATGCGCTCCGCCTCGCCGCTGCCGAGAGGCCACGAGCCGGCGTCGAGCACTCCGGTGTCGGTGGCCGTGCCACCGGCCGCACGGAAGGCCTCACGACGTCGCCGCAACGCGTCCAGCAACCCGGAGTACCGGCCGGCGTCGATGCCGGACACATCCGACAGCTCTTCGACCGCCACCACCCACCCGGGCGTCGACGGGTCCATGTAGCGGTCCGCCCGGAAGGTCGGCAGCACGTGCCCGCGGAACGTCGGGTCCTCGCGGAGACGCGCGTGCGCAGCGAGGTCCGCGACAGGGTCGTCGGTCGTCGCGAGGGTCTCGATGCGGAAGCGGTCGAACAGCGCTCGCGGGCGCAGGGCGGGCGTGGCGAGCAGTGCGTCGATGTGCGCGTACAGCTCGTCGGCGTTGGCGGCGCTGGGCTGCTCCGTCACCCCGAAGATCTCCGAGAGCGACGTCTCGAACCAGTAGCGCACCGGCGTTCCCAGGAATGCGTCCCAGTTCGTGCAGAACGCGCGCCAGACATCCTGCGGGTCGGCGGGTGCGTCGCCCCGTCCCAGGGCGTCGAGCGGGACGCCGACGGCGTGGAGCAGCCGCAGGACGTAGTGGTCGGGCGTGATCAGCAGCGTCGCCGGATCGGGGAACGGGGTGTCGTCGGCGAGCAGCGCGGCCTCGACGTGTCCGTGCGGCGAGAGGATCGGCGCATGCGCGACGGCCTCGTACAGGCGTCGAGCGAGGTCGCGGACGCCGGGATCGGCGGGCAGCAGCCGGTCGGCGTGCGGGCTGAGCACGGTGCTCATGAGTCTCCTTCGGGGGTCTGTCGGCGCGGTGCGGGGCCGGTCGACTCCCGCACGGTCAGGTGCGTGGGCAGCGCGGCGATATGACGTCTCTGGAGGGCACCCGCACCGACCCGCTCGCTCTGCAGCCGGTCGAGGAGCATCGACACCGATACGCGGGCCGCCTGCTCGACCGGGGCGGTGAGGGTCGTCAGGGGCGGATTGCAGAAGTCGGCTCCGAAGATGTCGTCGCAGCCCACGATGCTCATGTCCTCCGGCACGCGCACGCCCCGTTCCTTGAGGCGGATGAGCATCCCGATCGCCAGGAGGTCGTTGAACGCCACGCAGGCTGTCGCCCCGGTGTTGAGCGCGGCATCCGCCGCGGCCGCCCCCGCCTTGGTGCGCGGCTGATAGGGCCCGACCCTCGTGTACTCGATGCCGAGGCGCTCGCACGCGGTCTCCACGGCACGGCGGCGAAGGTCGCTCGCCCAGCTGGTCGGCGGCCCGGCGACGTAGCAGATGCGCCGGTGGCCGAGTGAGGCGAGGTGCTCGACGGCCTGGTCGAAGCCGAGCGGCGTGTCGATGAACACCGACGGCACCCCCGGCACAGCGCGGTTCAACGCGACGAGCGGGAGCTCGGCGCTGAGCTCGGCGAGCCGTTCGTCGGACAGCCGCGACGCGGTGAGGATCGCCCCGTCGTACGAGCTGCGCAGCGTCTCGAGGGTGCTCTCCTCCATCTCGGGCGACTCCTCCGTGTGCACGAGGATCTGCGAGTAGCCGGCGACGCGCAGCGCCTGCTGCGTGCCGCGGATGATGCCGAAGTAGAACGGGTTCGTGACGTCGGAGACGAGCACGGCGACCATGCGCGTCGACGGTGCGGCGTCGCCGGACGAGGCGGCGGTCGGCGTGTATCCGAGGTCCTTCGCGATGCGGATGATGCGATCTCGGGTGTCGGGATTGCCGCGGCCGGGGACCGCCAGCGCGCGGGATGCCGTGGAGATCGCGACGCCGGCGGCGGCGGCGACATCGGCGAGCGTGGGCCGATGTGGGGGAACGGAGGGGGGCGGCATAGGGCAACAGAATCACAGCATGGCAATTCCTGGCAATGGATTGCAAAGAATTGCCATGGCTGCCTACCTTGGCCAGGACGCAGTCACGTCCCTCACTGTCTCGAAGGAGAGTTCAATGAAGTCTCGACCCCTGATCGCCCTCGCGGCGACGGCCGCAGCGGCGATCGCCCTGACCGGATGCACGGGTACCTCCGGACCGGACGACGCCGGCTCCGGCGGTGCCGTCGACGGCACCGGCAAGACGCTCTCGGTGATGGTGGCGGCCAACGGCCTCTACCCCGAGCAGCAGAAGGAGTGGTTCCAGCAGGTCTCCGACGCCTTCGAAAAGAAGACCGGCGCGAAGGTCGAGTTCGAGACCTTCGCGAGCGCCAACGACGAGCTGACGAAGATCCAGACCTCCGTGCTCTCGGGCCAGGGGCCCGACGTCTACGGCCTCGGCACGACCTTCACCCCGACCGCGTATGCGACGGGCGCCTTCGTCAAGCTCACCGAAGCCGACTGGGACAAGGTGGGCGGGCGGGATCGCTTCGTGCCGTCCACCCTGGGCATCTCGGGCCCGAGCGACGAGGACGAGATCGCCATCCCGTTCGTGAGCCGGCCGTTCGTGATGGCCTACAACACCGAACTGCTCAAGGCCGCCGGCATCGATGAGGTGCCGACGACTTGGGACGAGCTGACCGCCGCCGCCGCGAAGATCGACTCCGGCGATGTGCAGGGCCTCGCGATCGGCTACGCCGACAGCTTCGACCCGTGGAAGTTCATCTGGGGCATGTCGGTGCAGGCGGGCAACCCCCTCATCGATGTGGACGCGAAGAAGGCGAAGATCGACGACCCGACGGTCGCCGCCGCCTACGACACCTACTTCGGCTGGTTCCAGGACGGGCTCGTCGACCCGGCGTCCGTCGGATGGAAGAACGCCCAGGCCGTGGCCGCGTTCGCCGAGGGCAAGGCCGGGTTCCTCCCGATGACGGCGGCCGTGTCCAAGCCCACGTTCGCCGAGTCTCCGGTCGCCGACTCCTACGCTTACGCGCTGCTGCCGACCGTGCCGCCGGGCGCGACCGAGCGCCCGAAGGACGGCAAGGACGCCGCGAGCATCCTCTCCGGCGACAACCTCGTCGTCGCCCAGTACTCGCCGAACCAGGACCTGGCCTTCGCGCTCATCGAGATGCTCACCAGCACCGAGTCGCAGATCGACTACTTCGACACCTTCGGCGAGCTGCCCACCGGGGTGGATGCCGCCGCGCAGGTGGAAAAGGACAACCCCGATCTGAGTGCCAACGTGCAGGCTGCGTCCAAGTCCGTCGCGACGCCGTTCACCGGCGCTTGGGGAGACACGCAGCTGGCTCTGACCAACGTCGTGGTGCAGTCGCTTCCGTCGCTGCAGGCCGGGAGCCTGAGCGAGGGCGACATCGCCTCAGCGATCGCCGAGGCCCAGGCGAGCTCGCAGTCCTCGCTGGACAAGTCCAAGTAGCGGGGCGAGGACCGCACATGGCGATCGCCACACCGACGAGGCGCAGACGCGCCGACGACACCCCGCCGAGCGAGCGGCCCCGACCGCTGTGGATGCTGCTCCCCGGTGGCGTGCTGATGGCGCTGCTGATCCTGGTGCCGCTGCTGCTGGCGTTCTGGATCTCGCTCCTCGATCTGGACCAGTACACGATCCGCCAGTGGCTGCAGGCCCCGTTCATCGCGTTCGGCAACTTCGTCGAGGCGTTCACCACCTCGCCGCTGCTGCGCGGCATCTGGCTGAGCGTCAGCTACGCGCTGATCGTGTCGGTGGCCGCGATCCCGATCGGCGTGCTCGCGGCGCTGGCCACGCAGAACGCGTTCCGCGGACGCGGGCTGGTGCGCTCGGTCTACCTGATCCCGTACATCCTTCCCGCGTTCGTCGTGGCCACCGTCTTCCGGGCGATGTTCCAGCCCGAGGGCGTGGTCGATGAGGCCTTCGGGGTGTTCGGGGTCGATCCCGGGCTGTGGCTGAACGGTCCGCAGAGCTACTGGACGCTCATCGTCACGCAGCTCTGGGTGAGCTGGCCCTTCGTGTACCTGCTGACGCTGGCCGGGCTCCAGGCGGTCGACGCGGAGGTGCACGAGGCGGCGGCGCTCGACGGAGCCGGCTGGGGGATCAAGTTGCGCAAGGTGGTCCTCCCGTACCTGCGCGGATCGATCCTGCTGGCGTTCATCCTCACCTTCCTGCACAGCATCAACGCCTTCACCATGCCGTTCGTCCTCTTCGGCATCCCGGCGCCCGTCGACATCGAGGTGCTGCCCGTCCTCACCTACGTCACCGCGTTCCAGAGCTTCCGGTTCGGGTTGTCCGCCGCGATGGCGGTCGCCTCGCTGGCGATCGTGGCGATCCCGCTGTTCATCTACCTGCGCGCCGTGCGCCTCGACACCGGAGAGGATGCGAAGCGATGAGCGTCACCACAACGATCGCGCAGGTCAACCCGCGCCGGAGCCGCCCTGGCGGACACAGCCAGGTGGATCGGCTGCTGCCGCGACCGCTGCTCGTCGCCGCGAACGTCGTCCTGTGCCTGCTCGTCTTCGGACCCGTCTCGTACATGCTGTTCGCCTCGATCAACGCGGACGTCGCGGTCGCCGGCGGCGCGTACTGGCCGACCGAGCTGCGCCTCGACAACTACGTCAAGGTCTGGCGCAGCGTCGACCTGGCCGGGGGTCTGGCCAACAGCCTCCTGATCTGCGGAGCGGTCGCCGTCGTCTGCGCGGCCGTGGCGGTGTCCATGGCCTGGGTGCTCGTGCGGTTCACCTTCATCGGACGCGTCACGATCCTCCGGGGACTGCTCGGGCTGCAGTCGGTTCCGGGGACGCTGATGCTGCTGCCGGTGTTCGTGATGTTCTCGACGCTGTCCTCCGTGCTGCGCATCCCCACCATCGGCACGCACTGGTCGGTCTTCATCACGTACCTCACCTTCGCGCTGCCGTTCTCGACCTGGGTGATGGTGACCTACATCCGCGGCCTCCCGCGCGAGCTGGAAGAGGCCGCCCGCATGGACGGCGCCTCCAACATCCGTGTCCTCACCCGCATCGTGCTGCCCCTGAGCTGGCCCGGGATCGTGGTCTCCGCGATCTTCGCGTTCCTGCAGGGGTGGAACGACGTCCTGTTCGCGTCGGTGATGACCAACCGCGACAGTCGCACCGCGGCGGTGGCCCTGCAGATCTTCGGCGCCACGCAGGAGACGGGCGCGGTGCCCTTGTACGGCCAGATGATGGCGGCCTCGCTCATCTGCGCCATCCCCGTCGTCGTGCTGTATCTCGTGTTCCAGCGGTATCTCGTAGGCGGTCTGACCGCAGGAGGAGTGAAATGACCCCGTGGCAGCTCTCAGGTTTCGGTGACGAGATCGACGCCGATCCGGTCGTGCAGGTCGCCGTGTTGCAGGCGCTCGGTGCGCGGCACATCGAGGTGCGGAGCGCGTGGGGGGTGAACATCGTCGACCTCGACGACACCCGGCTCGACGCGCTCGCCGCGGTGCTGCACGAGCGCGGCATGGCCGTCTCGGCGATCGCGTCTCCGGTGGGCAAGGTCGACGTGTCCCTGCCAGTCGAGCACGAGGTCGGTCGCCTGCAGCGGGCGATCCACGCGGCCGAGGTCCTCGGGACCCCGTACATCCGCATCTTCTCCTTCTTCCGCGCCGAGCACCTGGCCGCGGAGGACATCCGCGACGACGTGCTGGTCCGCATGGCGGCGCTCGCCCGCACGGCCGAGGCGGCCGGCGTCACGCTCGTCCATGAGAACGAGAAGGACATCTACGGCGACGTCCCCTCCCGCGTGCTCGACGTGATCGAATCGGTCGGCTCCGAGCGGCTCCGGGTGGCGTGGGACAACGCGAACTTCGTGCAGGTCGGCGTCCGGCCGTTCACCGACGGATATGCGCTGCTGCGCCCGCATCTGGAGTACCTGCAGCTGAAGGACGCGCTCGCCGTGACGGGTGAGGTGGTGCCGGTGGGCGACGGCGACGGCGAGCTGCGCGAGACCCTCACCGCCCTTCGCGATGACGGCTACGCGGGATTCGCCTCGCTCGAGCCCCACCTCGCCGATGTCCACACGCTCGGCGGATTCTCCGGTCCCGAGGCCTTCGGCCGGGCCGGGCGAGCCCTGCGCACCCTCACCGACGAGATCGGAGTCACCCTCTCATGACCGAAGGAACCCTCGACGTCGCCATCGTCGGATGCGGCATCATCGGCGTCAACCACGCCAGAGCCATCGCGCTCATCCCCGGAATGCGGATCACCGCCCTCGTGGACGAGGTGCCGGCCGCGACCGAGCGCCTGGCCGCGCTCATCGTCGACGAGCTCGGAGGAGAGCGGCCCACGACGCACGCCGAGATCGAGGCGATCCCGGACGGGGTGTCGGTGGTCGTGATCTGCACGCCGAGCGGATCCCACGTCGAGCTCGCCGAACGGGCCGTCGCGCGCGGGATGCACGTCGTGCTCGAGAAGCCGCTCGACGTCTCGATGGCGCGCGGGCGCCGCCTGGCGGAGATCGCCCGCGACGCCGAGGCGCGCGGCATCCGGATCTCGGTGATCAGCCAGCACCGCTACGACCCCGGAGCGGTGGCGGTGGCCGAGGCCGCGCACACCGGACGGCTGGGGCGGATCACCAGCGCGGTCGCCACCGTGCCCTGGTGGCGCTCGCAGGAGTACTACGACTCCGGAGCGTGGCGCGGCACCTGGGAGCTCGACGGCGGCGGCGCGGTCATGAACCAGGGGGTGCACACCGTCGATCTGCTGCTGTGGTTCCTCGGCACCCCGGTCGAGGTCTTCGCCCACACGGCGCTGCTCGCCCACGAACGGGTCGAGGTGGAGGACGTGGCCGTCGTCACGCTGCGCTTCGGGTCGGGCGCGCTCGCCGTGCTGCACGCCACGACCGCGGCGTTCCCGGATCAGCCGGTGCGCGTCGCGGTGCACGGTGCACAGGGCACCGGCATCGTCGAGAACGACCAGCTCGCCCACCTGTGGGTGGACGGGGAGACGATCGACCGCACAGCCGACTGGGTCCCCGCGGGCCATCGGCTCGGCGATGAGCGGGACCCGCAGGCCTTCGCCGACGGCCACGCCCGTCAGTACGCCGACATCGTCGACAGCATCCGCAGCGGACGCCCCTCACGGGTCGGGGTGCCCGAGGCGCTGATGGCCCTCGCCACGGTGCGCGGCATCTATGTCTCGGCGACCACCGGTTCCCCGGTGCGCATCGCCGATCTCATCGACGGCACCGTCGATGACAGTGAAGTGCGAACGGGAGGCATCGCATGAAATTCTCGGTGTTCACGGCGTCAGTGCCGGACTGGGAGCCCGCAGAGGCGGCTCGACGCATCGCCGCGATCGGCTACGACGGCGTCGAGTGGCGCATCACCGACCAGGAGGAGGCGGAACCGCCGGGATTCTGGGCCGGCAACCGGGCGACCTGGCCGCTCACGGGTCTCGAGCAGGTGGTACCGGAGATCGCCAGGGTCACTCGCGAGGCGGGTCTGGAGTTCAGCGGCATCGGCGGCTACGCGCCCGCCTCCGACCGTGACGACGCGCTCCGGATGCTCCGCGCGACGGCCGAGCTCGGCGCCCGGCAGGTCCGGATGCGCATCCCGTCCACCGACCTCCTCCAGGAGGGCTACCAGGCGGTGTTCGATCGGACCAGGACCGACCTGGAATGGGCGGCCGCGGAGGCGGGGCGGCTCGGCGTGAAGGTGCTCATCGAGCTGCACCACCAGACGATCACGTCATCGGCCTCGGCCGCGCGTCGACTGGTCGACGGCCTCGATCCGGGCACCATCGGAGTGATCCACGATCTGGGCAACCTCGTGATCGAGGGCCAGGAGGACACGCATGCCGGGCTCCAGCTCCTCGGGGAGTACCTCGCTCACGTGCACGTGAAGAACGCCACGTGGCAGCGGACCGGTGAGATCGGCGTCGACGGCGACGTGCGCTGGGAGTCGGCGTGGGCGACGCTCCGCGCGGGCATCGCCAGCGTTCCCGACTACTTCCGCGCGCTCGCCGAGGTCGGGTACGACGGCTGGGTGACGCTGGAGGACTTCTCGACCGAGGCTCCGCTGGAGGAGAGGCTGATCGACGATCTCGCGTTCCTCCGTGCGTCGGCCGACGCCGCGGGCATCGGGTCGTGACGGGGCCCGCGCGCACGCAGCATCCTCCGGTCCGCGCTGCCCACCTGGGCCTCGGTGCCTTCCACCGTGCGCACCAGGCCTGGTACACCCAGCAGGCCAACGATCGGACGCGCGCGGAGGAGGGCTGGGGCATCGCCGCCTTCACCGGTCGCACCCCGGCCGCCGCCGAGGTCCTGTCGGGCAGCGACGGCGTGTACACGCTGCTCGAGAGGTCGGCGGAGGGTGACCGGGTGGAGACGGTGCAGTCGATCGTGCGCGCGGTTCCCGGTGCCGACGAACGGTCGTGGCTCGACACGATCGCCGATCCGGAGGTCCGGGTGCTCACGGTCACGGTGACGGAGACGGCGTACTCCGCGACCTCCTCCGTGCCCGGTCGCATCGCCACGGCGCTCGCCCGCCGTGCCGCCGCCGAGGCCGGCGCGATCGCCGTCGTGAGCTGCGACAACCTGCCCCGCAACGGTCGGATGCTGCGCGACGTCGTGCTGGCCGCCGCCGGTGCCGAAGCGACGAGCGTCTCGGACATCGCGTCGTTCGTCGACACCGTGGTGGACCGGATCACCCCCGCCGTCACCGCGGAGGACATCGCCGTCGTGCGGGACATCACCGGGTACGACGACCCCGCCGCGGTGGTCACGGAGCCCTTCAGCGAATGGGTGCTCGCCGGCGACTTCCCCGGCGGAGCACCGGACTGGGCACAGGCCGGGGCGCGATTCGTGGCCGACGTCGGGCCCTATGAGGCCCGCAAGCTCTACCTGCTCAACGCCGGGCACAGCTTCCTCGCCGCGGCCGGCCGACTGCGCGGATACGAGACGATCGCCGAGGCCTTCGACGATGCCGTGCTGCGCGCCGACACCGAAGCGCTCTGGGCCGCGCAGCGGACGGCGGTCGACCTGCCCTCCGCCGAGCTCGACGACTGGCTGGACGCGCTGCGGATCCGCTTCGCCAACCCGCGCATCGCCCACCGACTCGATCAGATCCGACGCGACAGCCCGATCAAGGTCGCTCTGCGGCTCGTGGCACCCCTCCGCCGGCGGCAAGACGCCGACGACGCCGTGGACGAGGCGCAGCGGCACGCTGTGGAGACCTGGATCCGCTCGCTCCTCGAACTCGACCCGACCGATTCCGGGACGGCAGCCGTCGCCCGGGCCCTCTCCGCCGTGCCCGCGACGGACCGCACACGTACCGTCATCGACCACCTCACACCCGAAGGGACCCTCGCATGAGTATCGATAAGGCTGAGGTGATCGTCACCAGTCCGGATCGGAATTTCGTGACGTTGAAGATCACGACCGCGGATGGGGTGACGGGGTTGGGGGATGCGACGTTGAACGGGCGGGAGCTCGCGGTGGTCGCGTATCTGACCGAGCATGTGGTGCCGCTGTTGATCGGGGCGGATGAGTCGCGGATCGAGGACACCTGGCAGTTCCTCTACCGCAGCGCCTATTGGCGGCGGGGTCCGGTGACGATGGCCGCGATCGCCGCGGTCGACATGGCCCTGTGGGACATCAAGGGGAAAGTCGCCGGGCTCCCCGTGTACCAACTGCTGGGCGGTGCGAGCCGGAACGGACTCCTCGCCTACGGGCACGCGTCTGGGAAGGAGCTGCCCGAACTGTTCGACTCGATCCGTGCGCACCAGGCGCAGGGATACCGGGCGATCCGGGTGCAGACCGGGGTGCCGACCCTGAAGGCGATCTACGGGATCGCGTCGCAGGCCGCGGACGCCGGGGGTGGGGAGGCGCGGTACGACCACGAGCCCGCCCGCCGCGGTGCGCGTCCGGTGGAGGAGGACTGGGACACCCGGGCGTACCTGAACCATCTGCCCGGGGTGTTCGAGGCGGTGCGCAACGAGTTCGGGGCGGACCTGCCGTTGCTGCATGACGGGCATCACCGGATGACACCGATCCAGGCCGCACGGCTGGGCAAGGACCTCGAACCGTTCGACCTGTTCTGGTTGGAGGACTGCACCCCGGCGGAGAACCAGGAAGCTCTGCGTCTGGTGCGCCAGCACACCACGACGCCGCTCGCGATCGGGGAGATCTTCAACACGGTCTGGGACTTCAAGGACATCATCCGCGACCAGCTCATCGACTACGTCCGCGGCGCGGTCACCCACATGGGTGGGATCAGCGCGTTGAAGAAGACTCTCGACTACGCGGCCATGTACCAGATCAAATCCGGGATGCACGGCCCCACCGACATCTCCCCGGTCGGGATGGCCGCCGCGATGCACCTGGGTCTGTCGATCCACAACTTCGGCATCCAGGAGTACATGCAGCACGGCTCCCGCACCGACCAGGTGTTCCAGCAGTCGTTCACCTGGACCGACGGGATGCTGCACCCCGGGAACAAACCCGGACTCGGCGTCGACCTCGACCTCGACGAAGCGGGCAAGTACCCGTACGAGCAGGCCTACCTCCCCTACAACCGCCTCCACGACGGCACCGTCCACGACTGGTGACCCCGCACCCGCCCGGAAGCCGTCCGCTTCCGAGCGGGTGTGCGCGCCTCGGCGGGGTTGAATGGGGGGATGGATCACGAGGAGGCGCTGTCCGGGGGCAACGCGAGCGAATCGGTCGTGAAGATCGGTGGGACGGTGCGCAAGGCGTGGACGGAGAGCACCCCGAGCGTCGTCGGATTCCTGGAGTTCGTGCGGAGCCGCGGGGTCGATGCCCCGGCGCCGAGGGGGCAGGACGAACGCGGACGTCAGATCATCGAGTTCGTCCCCGGCCGGCTCGCGATCGACGCGGAGCCGTTGTCGCCTGTCGAACTGCACCGCGTGGGAGCGATGGTGCGGGCGATCCATGATGCGAGCGCCGACTTCCTGCCGCCCGCGGATGCGACATGGGACTCCGTGATTCCCGCGCCCGGCGCCGACCTGGTGTGTCACAACGACCTGGCCCCGTGGAACCTCATCATCGGGGAGCGATGGCTCTTCATCGACTGGGACGCGGCCGCTCCGAGCACCCGCCTGTGGGATCTCGCCTACGCGGCGCAGGCCTTCGCCCTCTCTCGACTGCAGACGCCCCCTGAGCAGGCGGCAGGCGACCTCCGAGCATTCGTCGATGGTTACGGTGCTGATGAAGAGCTCCGCGCTGCACTGCCTGATGCCATGACGCGAAGGGCGACGGCGATGCTCGAGATGCTCCGTTCGGCCCACGCGGAGCACCGCGAACCCTGGGCGAGCATGTTCGGCGACGGGCACGGGGCGCACTGGGAGGCGGCGGTCGACTACGCCGACTCCCACCAGGCCGTGTGGCAGTCGGCCCTCCGCATCTAGCGGGACATCGCGCCGCGCGATCGGCGATCGCGGTCCTCGTGTGGATCGAGAGCGCCCCGAAACGGCCCAGGCGTTGCCATATCAACACCTTCGGTTGCGACAATCACGACAGCCTCGTTACCTTACAGACGACGCCGGAATGGTCCGGCGCATCTCGAAGATGAGAGGAGGCAGTGTGAACGGACTCACCCCCGACGGTCTCCTCCAGTTCTGGGTGAAGCGCTGGGACGACATCCTCGACCTGGTGCTCCAGCACCTCGCGGTCGTCGCACTCAGCACCGTGATCGCGATCGCGATCGGCGTGCTCCTGGGCATCGCGGTCTGGAACCGCCCGACCGGTCGCGCCTTCACCATCGCCGCCGCCGGCGTGGCCATCACGATCCCGTCGTTGGCGCTGCTGGCCCTGATCACCCCGCTGTTCGGTCTGGGCTGGACGCCGACCGTCGTCGCGCTGGTGTTCTATTCGCTGCTGCCGATCGTGCGCAACACGGTTGTCGGGCTGCGCGACGTCTCGCCGGCGATCATGGAGTCCGCCCGAGGCATGGGGATGAGCAGCACGATGACGCTGTTCCGCGTGCAGCTCCCGCTCGCCTGGCCGATCATCCTCACCGGTGTCCGCGTCGCCGCGCAGCTCACGATCGGGATCGCGGCGATCGCGGCCTACGTCGCAGGCCCCGGTCTCGGCCGATACATCTTCCAGGGACTGTCGTCGCTCGGGTCCCTGAACGCGCTGAACTTCGCCCTCACCGGCACCCTCGGCGTCGTCATCCTCGCTCTGCTCGTCGACGGAGCATTCGTCCTGATCTCACGTCTCACCACCCCGAGGGGGCTCCGTGTCTGACTCCACCACCCGCACCGCGACCGGGGCGAAGCCCGCCTCCGAGGCCGCCGGCATCGTCCTCGAAGATGTCTCGAAGATCTATCCCGGCCAGTCGGTCAAGGCCGTCGAGGACTTCTCGATGGAGGTCGCACCCGGCGAACTCGTCATGTTCGTCGGCCCCTCGGGCTGCGGCAAGACGACCACCATGAAGATGGTCAACCGGATCATCGAGCCCTCCTCCGGCCGGATCACGGTCGGCGGTCAGGACGTCATGGGCCTGAACCCGAACGAGCTGCGTCGCCACATCGGCTACGTCATCCAGCAGATCGGCCTGTTCCCGCACATGACGATCGCCGACAACATCGCGGTCGTGCCGAAGCTGCTCGGGTGGTCGAAGCAGCGGATCGCGGAGCGCGTCGACGAACTGCTCCTCACGGTCCAGCTCGATCCCGGACAGTTCGCCGGTCGCTACCCCAAGCAGCTCTCGGGCGGGCAGCAGCAGCGTGTCGGTGTCGCACGTGCCCTCGCGGCGGACCCGCCCGTGATGCTGATGGACGAGCCGTTCGGCGCGACCGACCCGATCACGCGCGAGAAGCTGCAGGCCGAGTTCCTCCGCCTGCAGGACACGATCGGCAAGACCATCATCTTCGTCACGCACGACTTCGATGAGGCGATCCGCCTCGGTGACCGCATCGCCGTGCTGAGCGACCGCAGCCGGATCGAGCAGTTCGACACCCCGGCCAACATCCTCGCCGCTCCGGCCAACGACTATGTGCGGTCGTTCATCGGGCACGGCGCCGCGCTCAAGCGTCTCGCCCTGATCCCGATCGCCGAGGCCGCACTGGGGTCGTCGACGGGCGGATCCTCAGTGGTGAGCGTCGCCTCAGACGCCACCCTGCGCGATGCGCTGGACACGCTGGTGCTGGCGGGCACCCCGTCGATCGACGTGGTCGACAACACCGGAACCGCGGTGGGATCGATCGATCTGCAGCGGATCGCGGACGTGCTCGGCGCCGACCCCGCGCACCTGAGCCGGTCGGGTGCGCGATGACGGTCGTCACCGAGACCCAGGCGCTGTCGGCGGTGCGGATCGTGCCGCCGAAGCGCCGGATCATCACCCTGAAGCGGTTCATCACGCCGCTCGTCGTGGTCGTCGTCCTCGCCCTGCTCTACCTGTACGTGTCGACCCTGCAGCTCGACTCGATCGAGCAGCGCACCATCAACTGGGACTACATCAGCCTCCGCGTCGGGGAGCACCTCTCCCTCACGATCGCGGCGTCCGCCCTCGTCGCCGTCCTCGCGATCCCGCTCGGCATCGCCGTCGCGAAGGTCCCGTCGAAGGCGTTCCGCACCGTGGTCCTGGCACTCGCCAACGTCGGCCAGGCCACCCCCGCCGTCGGTGTCGTGATCCTGCTGGCCATCATCTGGCAGACGGGATACACGACGGCACTGGTCGCGCTGGTGATCTACTCGTTCCTTCCCGTGCTGCGCAACACGATGATCGGCATCCAGCAGGTCGACCCGAACGTGCGCGAGTCCGCGCGCGGCATGGGCATGACCCCGGCCGGTGTCCTGGCGCGGATCGAGCTGCCGCTGGCCGTGCCGGTGATCCTGGCCGGGCTGCGCACCGCTCTCGTGTTCTGCGTCGGCGTCGCGACCATCGCGACCTTCATCAACGCCGGCGGCCTCGGCGACATGATCGTCAACGGCCTGAAACTGCAGCGCTACCCCGTGCTCGTGGTGGGCGCCGTGCTCGTCGCCTGCATCGCGCTGCTCATCGACTGGATCGCCGCCGTCGCCGAAGACATCCTCACCCCGCGCGGCATCTGACCGCATCCTGCATCACCCACCCGAATAGGAGATACACAATGAGGCGCAAGCTCCTCCCCATCGTCGCGCTGGCTGCGGCCGCCGCGTTCACCCTGGCCGGCTGCTCCGGTGGCACGGACGCCGCGAGCGGAAGCAAGGGCGACGAGTTGACCGGGCTGTCCGGCGACATCGGCGCCAAGGACTTCTCCGAGCAGTTCATCCTCGCCCACATCACCTCGCAGCTGCTCAACGCCCACGGTGCCTCCACCGAGGCGAACACGAACCTCGTCGGGTCCGCGAACGTCCGCCAGGCCCTCGAGACCGACCAGTTCCTCGGCTACTGGGAGTACACCGGCACGTCGTGGATCACCTACAACGGCAACACCGCGCCGGTGAAGGGCGCGGAGGAGCAGTTCGAGGCCACGAAGAAGGCCGATGCGGAGAAGGGCATCGCCTGGCTCGACCCGGCACCCCTGAACAACACCTACGCCTTCGCGATCCGTGCAGACGAGGCGAAGAAGCTCGGTGTGAAGACCCTCTCCGACGTCGCGAAGCTCGACCCCGCGGATGCGACCTTCTGCGTCGAGAGCGAGTTCTCCACCCGTGACGACGGCTGGCCGGGGCTGAAGGCGGAGTATGGCATCGACGTGCCCGACTCGAACGTCGCGATGCTCGACACGGGCGTCATCTACACCGCCACCGCGAAGGGCGACGACTGCAACTTCGGCGAGGTGTTCCAGACCGACGGCCGCATCCCGGCCCTGGGCCTGGTCGTGATGGAGGACGACAAGCAGTTCTTCCCCTCCTACCAGGGCGCCTTCACGCTCAAGCAGGACACCCTCGACGAGTTCCCGGCGATCGCCGACGTCCTCGCCCCGGTGTCGGAGCTGCTCACGGTCGAGGAGATGCAGAAGCTCAACGCCCGGGTCGACGTCGACGGCGACGATCCGGCGGATGTCGCCACGGATTGGCTGAAGGAGAACGACTTCATCTGATCCCCACGGCCCCCGATCCGCCTCGCGGAACGGGGGCCGTGCTGCATCCCGACCCGCACGCACCGACGAGAGACGACGTCATGAAGATCACCGCGATCGAACTCACCCGACTGAACCTGCCGCTCACGCCGCCGTTCCACGCGGCCTGGGACCCGAACCCCCGCACCGACTTCCCCGCCACCCTGGTCACCGTCCGCACCGACGAGGGCATCACCGGCTACGGCTCTGGCGACACCATGGACGGTTTCGACGCCTACCGTGACCTGTTCCTCGGCACGGACCCGATGCAGATCCTCAGTCAGGTGCGCCGCATCGAGACCATCAACTTCCACGGCGGCCGGTACTGGCCCCTCGAAGCCGCCCTGTGGGACATCATCGGCAAGGTCGCGGGCCTCCCCGTGGCCGCATTCTTCGGCGGCGCCCGCGACCGACTGCCCGCCTACGCCTCCTCCGGCGAGCTGAAGGCCCCGGAGGCTCGGGCCGAGGCCGCCGTGGCCGCCAAGGAGCTCGGCTTCCGGGCCATGAAGATCCGGATCGCCCGCGACCGGCTGCGCGAGGGGATCGCCTCCGTCCGGGCCGCGAGGGAAGCGGTCGGCGAGGACTTCGACCTCATGGTCGACCTCAACCAGATGTGGCGGATGTCGGGCGACATCGAGGCCGCGCTGCCGCTCGCGAAGGTGCGGAGCCTCGCAGCGGAGCTGCATGACCTCGGGGTGCTCTGGCTCGAGGAGCCGTTGCCGCAGGTGGATGTGGCCGGTGCCCGCAGAGTGCGCGCCGAGACCGGCATCCAGGTCGCGGGCGGGGAGATGGTGCGGAGTCTCCCCGAGATGCTCGCGCTCGTCGAGCAGGACGCCTTCGACATCTACCAGCCGGACGTCGCGCTCGCGGTCGGCATGTACCGCGCCCGGCAGGTCGCCGAGGCCGCCGACGCGAAGCACCGCATGTTCACGCCGCACACCTGGTCGAACGGTCTCGGACTGCTCGCGAACCTGCAGGTCGCGGCGGGCATCGACGCCCGGCCCTACATCGAGTTCCCCTTCGACCCGCCGGGATGGACGCCGGAGCGCCGTGACTTCTTCCTGCGGCCCCTGATGATCGACGCGCACGGCGACCTGCTCGTGCCCGATGCCCCGGGCCTCGGCGTCGAGATCGACCACGACGCCGTCGCGCGGTACACGGTGGGCTGATCCCTCGCGTCGAGATCCGGTGACGAAAGGAGCCCCGCACGGACATCGTGCGGGGCTCCTTCGGTTGCGTGGGGTCAGGCGTGCTTACGTGCCGCCGTGATCGCGTCGAGGGCCAGGATCGCGTCGCGGATGATCGGGACCGACACCTCCACGGGGCAGGCGACGGCCGACTCGCCCTCGGCCATCGCTCCCTCGCCGATCCGCTCCGCGATCTCGCGCGTGTTCGTCGTGATGCCGAGTTCGGCGAGGGTCGTCGGCAGTCCGACCGCCTCGCAGAACTCGATCATCTCGAGCAGCTCGGAGAACGGACGGTTCTCCAGGAGGAGCAGGCAGAGCGTGCCGAACGCGACCTTCTCGCCGTGCAGCACGCCGTGGGCCTCCGGGATGGCGGTGAGGCCGTCGTGGATGGCGTGCGCGGCCGAACAGCCCAGGTTCTCGAAGCCCACGCTCGAGAGGAGCATGTTCGCCTCGATCACGTTCTCGACGGCGAGGGTGTGCAGCCCCTGCTCGACGGCGAGTTTCGCCTTCACACCATCGGTCAGGAGCGCCTCATGGCAGGCCTTCACCAGGGCGATCGCCGTGAGGGTGGGCGGGAAACCGCCCTGCACGTAGTTCGGCGTGCGCGACTCGAGATTCGAGCGGGCCTCGAACCACGTGGACAGCGCGTCGCCCATGCCGGACACCAGGAAGCGGGCCGGAGCGCCAGCGACGATCTCGCTGTCGACCACCACGAGGTCGGGGTTGCGCGGCAGACGGTCGGAGCCGTTCCAGACACCTTCGGGCGTGTACCGCACCGCGACGGCGCTGCACGGCGCATCCGTCGACGCGATGGTCGGCACGATGACGGTCCACGCGCCGACGGCGTGCGCGGCGATCTTCACGGTGTCCGCCGTCTTGCCTCCGCCCACGGCCACCAGGGTGTCGGCACCGTGCTCACGGGCGATGGCCGTGACCCGATCGATCTCGGCATCCGTCGTCTCGCCGCCGAACGCCTCGATCCGTGCGTCGATGCCGGCACCCGTGAGGTCGGTCGAGATGACGTCACGCAGCCGCTCGAGCAGGAACGGGTCGATGAGCACGAGCGCACGCGTACCCAGCGGTGCCAGGTGCTGGGACAGGCGGGAGATCTCGCCGCGACGTTGGATGTACTTGCCGGGGCCGGCGTAGGCGCGGGACATCGGAGACCTTTCGGGTCGGAGGAGGGGAGGGGGAGAACGGGGTCAGGCGGGGAGGTGCGCGGCGGACCACGAGGTGAGCGCGTCCATCTGCTCGCGGATACCGCGGTGCCACGGCCGCAGACGGCCGTAAGCCTCGGCTGCGGCCGACGGGGGCTGCTCCTCGGTGCGACCGACCATCGCCCGGACGGCCGTGTCCCAATCCGGGTGCAGTCCGCTGCCGACGGCCGCGCACACGGCGGCACCGATGCCGGCCGCGTCGTCCACGCCCGCCCTGCGCACCGGCAGGCCGAGCACGTCCGAGATGATGCTCACCAGCAGGGGGGACTGCGCGCCGCCGCCGGTCACGATGACCGAGCGGAACGGGCGGCCGAGTTCTTCGGCCATCGCGTCGATGTGGTCGGCCATGGTGAAGGCGATGGCCTCGAGGATCGCGCGGTGCAGGTGCCCGCGCCCCTGCATGCCCGAGAAGCCGACGAACCCGCCGCGACGGTGCGGCGCCTCGGCGGGTGCGAGCCAGTCGAGGACCGCGGCGATCCCCTCGCAACCCGGGGGCACGGCGGACGCGGCCTCACCGAGTTCGCGGTCCAGGGCGTAGATGTCGTCGCCTCCGTCGCCCGAGGTCTGCACGAGCGAGCGGAGCCAGCTCACCGTCCACATGCCGCGGCGGATGCCCGTGGACTCCGCGAGGTACTGGCCGGGGCGTGAGCCGAAGTTGCTCCAGTGGTCCCGTCCGCTGTCGGGGGAGTCGGAGACGGTCATCGCGGCGATGTAGGTGCCGAGGGAGAGCAGGACGTCGTCCGGGGAGTCGAGTCCGGCGCCCAGTGCCTCGACCGCCTTGTCGTTCGCCGTCGCGAACACCGGGAGGCCCACCGGCAGTCCCATCTCAGCGGCGGCGTCTCGCGTGATCTCGCCGAGGAGCCCGCCCGGTTCGACGAGCGCGGACAGCATGTCCCTCGTCATGCCCGTGCGCTCGTAGGCCTCGGGGTTCTCGCTCCACGCCCAGGTCTCGAGGTCGATCGGCCACACGCCCTGGTAGTTCGCCGCCGCGTCGGTGAAGCGTCCGGTCAGGCGATGGGACACGTATCCGGACGAGGTCGTCACGCGCGCGACACCGTCGGCCGGCTCGTGGGCCCGGCCGACGCGCTCGTCCATCCAGCTCAGCAGGGGCTCGGCCAGGCTGCCGTCGGCACGCAGCAGCGCGCGGCAGAAGCGGATGGTGCACAGGCCCACCGCCGTGATGTCCGCGACGTCGCCGGTGAAGCGCGACATCGCGATGCGGCACGCCGCCGCGATCGAGTCCCACACGTCGTCCTCGGGGTGCACGCTGCGCCCCGGAGCCGGTGTCTCGTAGGGACGCAGCCCGACCCGGGCGAACGCATGCACGCGCCCGCCCTCGTCCACGATGAGGACCTTGGTCGACTGCGATCCGTTGTCGATCGCGACGACGAACCCCACCTCAGTCCTCCAGCGCGAAGATGGTGCCGGGGTTCATGATGCCGTTCGGGTCGAGGACGGCCTTCAGGCGCTCCAGCAGCACCGTCGCCGAGCCGTGCTCCTCGTGCGTCCACGGCGTGCGGTACTTGCCGATGCCGTGGTGATGCACCATGGAGCCGCCGTGGCGCAGCGCCTCCTCGACCACGATCGCGTTCAGCGGCTCGTGGTACTCGGTGATCTCCTGTCGCGGCTCGACGGTGATGTTGTAGTCGTACACGAAGTACAGGTTCGTGCCCGTCTGGTAGCTGTGCGAGGAGTGCGCGCCGAGCATGGTCAGATCGGCGGCACGCGGGAACTCCTCGCGCACGCGGCGGATGACGGCCTCGTAGAGATCCACGACCCGCGACCAGTCGACCGACACCTCAGTCGTGTAGCCGAGGTGGGCGTTCGTGAGCATGTCGGCCTTCTCGCGGTCGATCTTGTCCTGCCCCCAGTTGAGGTTCTGGAACCACTGCTCGATCAGGGCGTCGTCGACGCGCACGTGCTCCTTGTCGGCGAACACCTCCACGATCGCCTCGGCCGTCGCGTCGGCGAGGCGCTTCGGGCCCTCCGCCACGAGCACGACGACGTTCTTGTCGTCGAAGAAGTGCGAGAAGTGCTGACGGGCGTCCTCCGGCGAGTAGACCCGCGCGACCGAGGGGCGGTACCCCTGGGTGACCAGCTGACGCAGGGCCTCGACACCGGTGCCGAACTCCTCCGTCAGGAAGCCGAAGAAGCGCAGGTTCTCGGGCTGGTACGGCCAGATCTTGACGGTGACCTCGGTGATGAAGCTCATCGCGCCCTCGTTGCCGATGATGAGGTGGCGGATGTCGGGGCCGGCCGCCCGGCGCGGCACGTTCTTGATGCGCGTGACGGTGCCGTCGGCCAGCACGGCCTCCAGCCCGACGACCATGTCCTCGATGCCGCCGTAGAGGGTGGAGAACTGCCCGATCGAGCGCGTGGCGACGAGGCCGCCGTACTGTGCGAGGGGCTTCGACTGCGGAGAGTGGCCCGTCGTGTAGCCGATCGCACGCAGCTCATCCTCGACCCGCTGCAGCGGAGCGCCGGCCTGCACCGTCACCATCATGTCGGTGGTGTTCACCGCGAGCGTGCGGTCCATCCGCGAGCCGTCGAGCACGATCGTGTCCGGCACGACGACCTCGAGTCCGCCCTCGGTCGCCGTCCGGCCGGTGCGCGGCACCACGGCGATGAGGTTCTCGTTGGCGAAGCGCAGGATCTGCGCGACCTGCTCGGTCGACGTCGGGTAGACGATCGCCGAGGGGAACGGCCCGTCGAAGATGCCGTGCACGGCGGAGTACTTCTTGAAGCGGTCGACGCTCGCCTCGCGCAACGCGGTCTCGTCGGTGTCGATCTGGTCCGGGCCGACCAGCGCGGTGAGCTGCTCGACGATCTGCGCGCCGGTGAGCGGGGAACGGGAATCTGCCATCATCTTCTCCTGGTGGAAGGGGTGGTCTGCGGGTGGTGTCTGCGCGGGCGTCAGCGGACGAGGTAGCCGCCGTCGACGACCAGCGTGTGTCCGTTGACGTAGTTCGCGGCGGGGCTGGAGAGGAACACGAGTGCGCCCATCAGGTCGGCCGGGTCGCCCCAGCGGCCGGCGGGGACGTGGTCGACGATGCGCGAGTTCGCCGTCTCATCCGCTCTGGTCTGCGCGGTGAGGGGAGTGGCGAAGTACCCGGGAGCGATCGCATTCACCTGGATGCCGTAGGCACCGAGCTCGTCGGCGTACGCCTTCGTGAAGCCCATCACACCGGCCTTGCTCGCGGCGTAGGCGGGGGACTGCTTGCCGCCGAGGAACGCGAACAGGGAGGCGATGTTGACGATCTTCCCCGATCCCTGGGGGATGAAGGTCCGCGCGGCGGCCTCGGAGAACTCGAACGTCGCCGTGAGGTTCACCCCGATCATCGGGTCCCACTTCTCACGGCCGAACTCGCGCACGTCCTCGCTGAGCAGGTTGATGCCCGCGGCGTTGACGAGGATGTCGAGGCCACCGAGCTCGTCGATGCACTGGTCGACCATGCGCTGCGGTGCACCCGCCTCGGTCGCATCCACCGAAGCGAACACGTAGCGGCGTCCGGTCTCCTCGACCAGGCGACGCGTCGTGCCGTCGTCGTCGGCGAGCGAGGGGACGAAGACATCGGCGCCCGCGGCCGCGAGTGCCACGGAGAACGCACGACCGAGACCGCCGTTGCCGCCGGTCACCATCGCGCGTTTGCCGGCGAGCGAGAACAGCGCCGTGCTGAAGTCGGTGATCTCCATGACTCAAGCCTCCCGTGAAGCGAAGGGATCCGCGATACCGACGTAGGTGGTCTCGAGATACTCGTGGATGCCCTCGAACCCGCCCTCGCGGCCCAGGCCGGACTGCTTCACGCCGCCGAAGGGCGCTGCGGGGTTGGAGACCACGCCGGCGTTCAGGCCGAGCATGCCGGTCTCCAGCTCCTCTGCCAGGCGCAGACCGCGGTCGAGGTCGCGCGTGTACGCGAAGCACACCAGCCCGAACTCGGTGGCGTTCGCGAGTCGGATCGCCTCCTCCTCGGTGGAGAACGTGGTGATCGGGGCCACCGGTCCGAAGATCTCCTCGCCGAGGATGTCGGCGCCCTCGGGGACGTCGACGAGCACGGTCGGCTCGTAGAAGTAGCCGGCGCCGGGGATCGCGTTGCCGCCGACGGCGACGCGAGCGCCCTGTGCGACGGCGCCGGTCACGAGCTCGGCGACCTTGTCGCGCGTCGCGGCGTCGACCAGCGGGCCCATGGTCGAGTGCGGCTCAGTGCCGCGGGCCGGGACGAACGCGGCGATCCGCGCGGTGAACTTCTCGGAGAACTCCGCAGCGACGGAGTCGTGCACGAGGAAGCGGTTGGCCGCGACGCACGCCTCACCGCCGTTGCGCATCTTCGCCGCGACGGCGCCATCTACCGCGGCATCGATGTCCGCGTCCTCGAACACGATGAACGGGGCGTTGCCGCCGAGTTCCATCGAGACGCGCAGCACCTGATGGGCGGAATCGGCGATGAGTCGTCGTCCGACCTCGGTCGACCCCGTGAACGACAGCTTGCGCAGGCGCTCGTCCGCGATGAGCGGGGCGGTCACGGCGCCGGCACGGCTCGTCGGGATGACGTTCAGCACGCCCCGGGGGAGTCCTGCCTCCTCCAGCACCTGCGTGAGCAGGAGCGCGGTCAGCGGCGTGAGGGCGGCGGGCTTGAGCACCATGGTGCATCCGGCCGCGATCGCCGGGGCGATCTTCCGGGTCGCCATCGCCAGCGGGAAGTTCCACGGCGTGATGAAGAGACTCGGTCCGACCGGGCGCTGCACAACGACGAGGCGGTTGCGGCCGTCTGGCGCCGTGGCGTAGCGGCCGGAGATGCGCGGGGCCTCCTCACTGAACCAGCGCAGGAACTCGGCACCGTAGGCGACCTCCCCGCGCGCCTCGGCCAGCGGCTTGCCCATCTCGAGCGTCATCGTGAGGGCGAACTCCTCGGCGCGCTCCGTGACCAGGTCGAACGCGCGCCGGAGGATCTCGGCGCGTTCCCGCGGTGCGGTGCGGCCCCAGGCCTTCTGTGCCGCGTGCGCGGCGGCGAGGGCGGCGTCGCCGTCGTCCGGCGAGGCGTCGGCGACGGTCGCGAGCACCTGCTCGGTGGACGGGTCGATCACGTCGAAGCGGTTGCCAGTGGAGGACGGGCGCCACTGGCCGTCGATGTAGAGGTCGACGGGAAGGTCGGCGACCAGGGAGGTCTCATCCAGGGGAGCGGGCTGGCTCATCGTGCGATCTCCTCCGCGGGGGTGCGGCGCAGTGGTGCGCCGACGAGGTCTTCGTAGAGCTTGAAGGGGGTCATCTCACCGGCGCGGTCGCCGAACATGGCCTTCGCGCGGCGGAACTGCTGCTCGACCAGGGCCGAGAGCTCGAACGGCATGCCGACGGAGCGTGCGAGGTCGACCGAGAGGCCGAGGTCCTTGCAAGCGAGCACCAGGGCGAACCCCTCGTCGTAGTCGCCGTGGTCGAGGATCGACAGCACATCGTGCTCGAGGAAGTTGCTGTTCGCCGGGCTCGCCACGAGCGAGCGGCGGAGCACCTCGAGGTCGACGCCCGCCTTGACGCCGACCGAGAGCACCTCGGCGGTCGCGACGAGGTGGGTGAACCAGAGCTGGTTGATCATGAGCTTCACGGCGTATCCGGCGCCGTGCGCGCCCACGTGCAGGACGCGGTCCGGATCGCCCATCGCGTGGAACACCGGGAGCAGGCGCTCCACGTCTTCCGCGTCGCCGCCGATGAAGATCTGGAGAGTGCCGTTCGCGGCCCCGACCGACATGCCGCTGACCGGGGCGTCCAGCACGCGCAGACCGCGGGCGGCGTGGTCGGCGCGCACGGCGTTCGCGACCTCCGGGACGGACGTCGACATGTCGATCCAGGTGCCGCCGTCGGCGATGCCGGCGAGGATCCCCTCCGCGCCGTGCAGCGCATCGGCGACGTGCCGCGGCGTCGGCAGCATGGTGATCACGAGATCGCTGTTCGCGGCGACGGCGGCGGCGGTGTCGACCCAGCGGGCGCCGCCGGCGACGAGCTCTGCGGCCGCCTCCGGGCGGAGGTCCGTCACCACCAGCGGGAATCCCGCGGCCTGCAGGTTGCGGGTCATGCCGCTGCCCATGCTGCCGAGGCCGATGAAGCCGACGGTGGGGAGGTTCTCAGTCATCAGGGGTGCGTCTCTCTGCGGATCAGTCGGCCGGTGCCGTGTAGAAGGGGTTGCGGGGTTCGTTGCGGGCGGCGAGCACGTCGGCCAGCGCCGGCAGGTGCTCGACCCCATTGTGCAGGGCGGTGCGTGTGGCCTCGCGGTTGTGCCGGTAGACGGCGTCGGCGTCGTCGGCGCCGGGGTTCACCCACACGGCCGCGATGATCACGTCGGTGTCGGCCTGCTCCTCGGTGATGACGCCCTCCGCGACGGCATCGGCGACACCTGCGGCGACGCCGGCCTGCGCGGGACCCCAGATCATGAGGCCGTGCGCGTCCGAGTCGGGTGCAGACTTGGTGACGAAGAGGGTGAGCGGCTTCACGGGCAGCGACGGCTGGAGCACGGCGACGAACGGGACGTGACCGGTGCTGGGGGAGCCGAGGGCGGTGGCCCAGGCGGTGCCTGCGGGGCCGGAACGTGCTCCCGCGACCGTGTTGATGTGGGCGGCATTGACGCCCTCGCCGACGAAGCTCTCTCCGATTCTCGGATCGCTCATGTGGGGTCCTTTCTCTCCATCGAGGTGCTGGCGAGAACACACTACGAACGGCGATGCCTTTTTGCCACTTGCTGATGCAAATATGGCAACCTACGATGAGGGCATGAGCAGCGAAGTCACCGTCCCCCGTCGGAACACCTCCGGCCTCACCCGTGACATCGAGATCCTCGAGATTCTCGGCAGTCCGGAAGCCGCCCCGAGTGGTCTCGGCGTCGTCCGTGTCGCCCAGCTCACCGGGCGCGACAAGGCCGTCGTCTCGCGGTCTCTCGCGACCCTCGCCGAGGCCGGGCTCGTGGAGCGCGACGAGAGCACGCTCGCCTACCGCCTCGGGTCGCGCCTGTATGCGATGGCCGGCCTCACCCTCGAGAGCCGACTGGTCTGGAAGTCGCGTCCGATCCTGCGCAGGACCGCGCAGCAGGCTCGCGAGACCACTCACCTCTGCGTGCTCCGGGGCGGCAACGTGCTCACCATTGCGAGCGAGCTGAGTCCGCACGAGTTCCGCACGACCGGCTGGGAGGGTGTCACGACCGCGGCCTGGCGCACTCCTTCGGGGCGGGCACTGCTGAGCGACTGGGACGAGGTCGCGCTCGAGCGGTGGTACGAGGAGCACGGCCAGGATCAGGTCATCGTCGGGCCGCTTCCCTCGCACTCCGCGGGGTTCGCGGTGCTGCAGGCGCCGCCCGCCGACAAGGTCATCGTCTCGGACCTGCCCTCGCTGCGGTCGGAGCTCGAGCGGATCCGCGAGACGGGCTATGCGCTGCTGGACGAAGAGCTCGAACTCGGCGTGGTCGGTGCGTCCGCGCCGGTGCGGGACTACAACGGGCGGATCATCGCCGCCCTCAACGTGAGCGCGCCGAAGATGCGCATCGGAGACCGACTGGAGAGCCTCGCTCGTTACGTCTCCTCGGCGGCGGCGGAGCTCTCCCGGCAGCTGGGCTACGCGGACCGCTCGGACGCCTGACCGAGTTGCCATATCGCCTACATGATTTGCACATAAGGAGAGGACGGGCGAGCATCGGTTCGTTCGCGATGTCATGCACCCCGATGGTGAGGGCGTGTCACGACGACGAACTCGATGATGAGAGAGGAAACCGGTACAACGATGTCTCAGCCGGCGCCCACAGGGCTGGTCAATGTCGGAAGCGATGCCGAGCGGATGAATCCGCAGGCACGGCGCTTCCTCACGCGTCTCACGATCGTGACCGCAGGTGGCATGTTCATCGACGGCTACATCTTCGCGGTGATCGGTGTCACGCTCGCGCTGCAGACGTTCCGCACGGAGCTCGGCGTCGATGACCTCTGGCTCGGACTCATCTCCTCCGCGACGCTGATCGGCATCTTCATCGGCGGGTTCCTGTTCGGCTGGCTGACCGACCGGTACGGACGGCGGCCGCTGTTCATCGCGGATCTGGCGTGCTTCGTGGTGGCGGCCGTGCTGATGTTCTTCGTGCAGGAGCCGTGGCAGATGTTCGTGCTCGCGGTGATCCTCGGGCTCGCCGTCGGAGCCGACTACGCGATCGGCACCCCGCTGCTCAGCGAGTTCGCGCCGCGAACGGTGCGCGGTCGATTGGGTTCCAGCCTGCAGATCGCCTGGAACGTGGGGTACATGATCGCGTTCCTGATCGGGTTCCTCATCACCGTGTCGCACCCCGACGCGTGGCGCTGGGTGCTCGTCTCCGCGGCGGTCCCGGCCATCCTCTGCCTCATCGCCCGGCACGGTCTCCCGGAGTCCCCGCGCTGGCTGCTGTCGAAGGGGCGGGTGGAGGAAGCCCGCGAGGTGCTGAACCGGCTCGGCTGGAAGCTCGAGCACGGGGACTTCGAACGGGAGCAGTCCGAGCACACCAGCATCCGCGCCCTGTTCCGTCCGGGCCAGCTCGGACGCACCGTGTTCGTCTGCGCGTTCTGGATGGCGCTCGTGCTGCCCTACTTCGCGATCATCTTCTTCCAGGCCGGCGTGTACGAGTCGCTCCGCATCGAGAACCCCATCCTCACCGCGCTGCTCGGCACCGTGGTCGTGGTCGTCGGCGTGCTGCTCGGCACCCTGCTCATCGACCGGGTCGGACGCCGCAAGCTGCTGATCATCCCGTTCTGGGTGATGTCCGCGGCGCTGGTGCTCGTGATCTTCGAGCGGGCGCTGCCCGGTCCGGTGATCATCGCGTGCTTCTTCGTCTACCTCTTCGCGTACGGCGTCGCATCGGTGCTGTGCGGCGTCTATCCGATGGAGCTGTTCCCCACGAGCATCCGCACGACGGGCGTCGGGTTCGCGACCTCGATGACGCGCGTCGGCTCGGCGGTCGGCACCTTCCTGTTCCCGCAGCTGCTGGCCTGGAACGCGCCGGTCGCGATCGGGATCATGGCCGTGATCTGCGTGATCGGCGCGATCGTCTCGCAGCTCTTCGCGCCCGAGACGGCGAACCGCACCCTGACCGACGTCGCCTCGGCGAAGCTCGGTCGTACCGCTCGCTGAGGTCGGCCCGTCCGTCTCGCGGGGCGTACCGTGTCGACACGGTACGCCCCGCGCAGGGTTCGGCTACTTGCGGGGCGGGTTCAGTGGCAGCCACTCCTCGAGGCGCGTCTCGAAGATGTGCGCCCCCTCGACCGGGATGAGGGTGCGCTCCTCGATCCGGGCACCGTAATAGGGCGCGGTGTCGTCACGCACGACCGTGCGGGGGTCGCCGCGGAATGCGAGCGCGCGGCGCGCGAACTCATCCATGCCGAACGCCTCCGGACCCGCGATCTCGACGTCACCGGCCGGCTCGCCCGCCGCAGCGCGCGCCACCGCGGTGGCGACGTCCTCCGCGGCGATGGGCTGGATGAGAGCGCCGGGAAGGCTCACCGTGTCGCCCTCGGTCGAGATGTCGGCGATGCTGCCGACGAACTCGAAGAACTGGGTGGCGTGCACGAGGGAGTAGGGGATGCCGGATTCGCGGATGAGCTTCTCCTGCGCGACCTTCGCCGCGAAGTAGGGGATGCTCTGCGGCCGGTTCGTCCCCACGATGGTGAGCGCGACGTGGTGGGTCACCCCGGCCGCGGCCTCGGCGGCCAGCAGGTTGCGGGTCGACGTGGTGAAGAACTCGAGCACGTCGGCCGGAGCGAACGACGGCGAGTTGGAGACGTCGACGACCGTGCTCGCGCCGGCCAGGGCCTCGGCGAGCCCTTCGCCGGTGAGGGAGTTGACGCCGGTGTTGGGCGATGCCGCGACGGCCTCGTGGCCGTGCTCGGCGAGCTTCGCGACGACCTTCGAGCCGATGAGGCCCGTTCCTCCGATGACGACGATCTTTGCCATTTCCAAGCCTTTCGATGGGGACGGCGTCCGTGCGGCGCCTACAGGTATGACCGGGGTGGCGGGGCGCGTGTGACAGAGCTGTCGTCGCCCTGTCACGGATCGGCGTGCTGCGCGGTCTGAGCTTCCGAGGGAAAGCGCTACGTTGGCCACACGCAGGAGAAGGAGACCGGACGAGTGAACTCCAGGAGCGATTCCGGCCGGCAGCCCGCCGACCTCGACGATGCGGTGGACGTCTTCGCCGCGCAGCGCCGCCGTCTGTTCGGGATCGCCTACCGCATGCTGGGCACCGTGGCCGATGCCGAGGACATCGTCCAGGACACCTGGATCCGATGGCAGAACACCGATCGGGCTCAGGTGGCGGAACCGGCGGCGTTCCTGGCGACGATCGCGACGAGACTCTCGATCAACGTCCTCCAGTCCGCCCACACGCGGCGCGAGACGTACATCGGCCCGTGGCTCCCCGAGCCCGTGAACACGGACGCCGATCCGGCGCTCGGGGCCGAGCGCGCCGAAGCGCTGCAGTTCGCGATCCTGCTGACCCTCGAGAAGCTGACACCCACCGAACGTGCCGCCTACATCCTGCGTGAGGCCTTCGACTATCCGTATCCGCGCATCGCCGAAGTGATCTCGTCGAGCGTCGTGAGCGCCAGGCAGCTCGTCAGCCGAGCGCGAGGGCATCTGGCCTCTGCGCGCCAGACGACGGTCGAGCCGTCGGAGCAGCGCCGACTTCTCGAGGCGTTCCTGATCGCCGCGCAGAAGGGCGATGCGCACGAGCTCGAGAAGCTCTTCGCCGAAGACGTCGTCAGCTACACGGACGGCAACGGGGTGAAGCTCGCGGCGCGGATCCCGGTCAGCGGGCGGGGGCGGGTCGCGACCTTCGTCGCGGCGTTCGCGCATCACTTCTGGACCGGCAAGTCGATCGACTGGGTGCACGTCAACGGGCAGCCGGCGGCGACGCTCACGGAGAACGGCGAGGTCACCACGGTCGTCACCGTGACGACGTCGGCCGAGGGCATCCTCCAGCTCCTCTGGGTGATGAGTCCGCACAAGCTCGGCCACGTCACCGCGGTCGGCGCATGATCCCGAGGCAGTACCCGGCGTGGTTGCGCCGGAGACGTCGTGGTGCCCCCGACCGGCGCATGATGCAGGACCTCGCGGACGCGATGGTGGCGGCGGATGAGTGCGCGATCCGTGACATCCTCCGCCCGGATGCGGTCGCGATCATCGACGGCGGAGGACTCGTGGCCGTGCCGACGACTCCCGTGGAGGGACGCTTCGCCGCCGCGGCCGCCCTGGTCGCGGTGTCGGCGGACGAGACGTCGGCCACCGTGGCATCGATCAACGGGGTGCCGGGTTTCGTCCTCTCCCGGAAGGACGTCGTGGTCGCTGCTGTGACCGCCGAAGCGCGTGCCCGGCTGCTGTCGAGCGTGTGGGTCGTGTGCAACCCGGACAAGCTCCGGCACTGGAATCGCGGCTGACGGCCGGCCGTGCGTCTCAGGGGATCGGGACCGCGCGGTCGGCGCCGAGGCGCTTCATCACCATGGTCGACGTGAGGCGCTGCACGCCGGGGAGAGCTCCGAGCGTGTTGTCGTACAGCTCCTGGTACGAGCCCATGTCGCGCGTGAGGATGCGCAGCATGTAGTCCGGGTCGCCGAACAGGCGCTGCGCCTCGACGACGGCGGGGATGGACACGACCGCCTCCTCGAACGCGATGATCGTGTCCTTGTCCGTGCGGCCGATCGTGACGAAGACGATCGCCTCGAACGTGAGTCCGACGGCCGCGGGGGCGACCACCGCGCGGTAACGCTCGATCGCGCCGGACTGCTCCAGCTCCTTGAGCCGGCGATGGCAGGCGGAGAGGCTCAGACCGACCTGCGCGGCCAGGTTCGTGGCGCTCATCCGGCCATCATCCTGCAGCAGTGAGAGGATCTCCCGGTCAAGCGCATCCATGGCGACAATCCTTGCACGTGGAAGGCGTGATCAGGCGAAGAATCGAAGCACCTCTCGCCGGATTCTTCGTAGTCTCTTCCTCGGATTGAGGAGGACCGATGGACATCACCCTGGTCATGCAGTTCTGGGTCGTCGCCGCGATGCTCGCGCTGACGCCGGGCGCCGACTGGGCGTACGCGATCTCCGCCGGGCTCCGGGCCCGTTCCATCGCGCCCTCCATCCTCGGCATGATCGCCGGGTACATCGTGGTGATCGTCGCCGTGGCGGTGGGTCTCGGTGCCCTCGTCACCGCCTACCCGGTGACTCTCACGACCCTGACCGTGGTCGGCGCCCTCTACCTCGTGTTCCTCGGCGGCACCACGCTCGCCAGCCGGCCGGCACCCATCGCCGAGAGCGGCGAACCGATCGCGAGCAGCGGCTGGGCGCAGTTCCTCCGCGGGTCGGGGGTGAGCGGCATCAACCCCAAGGGTCTGCTGCTCCTGCTCGCCCTGCTGCCGCAGTTCACCAGCCCGGACGGATGGTCCTCGACGGTGCAGATGCTCGCCCTCGGCGGGCTCCACATCCTCAACATCGCGATCGTCTACACGACGGTCGGACTGCTCGCGCGTCGGCTGCTGCGGACCCGGCCGCGGGCGAGCGCCCTGGTCACGCGACTCGCGGGCATCGCCATGATCGTCATCGGCTGCGCGATCCTCGTGGAGCAGGTGATCGAGTGGCTGTGACGGCCAGTCGCATTTCTCCGGCCGTCAGGCGCCGCGAACGCATCCGGTCGGAGTAGCGTCGAAGCACCGGCGATGAGCGGGAGATGAGGATTTCGTGACTTCCATGGCGCGCACGACCACCGCCCTCCGTCTGCTGCTGCCGGCGTTCCTGCTCGGTGCGATCATCGCGATCTCATTCCTCGAGGCGCCGCTGAAGTTCCTCGCACCCGAGGTGACGATCCCGATCGGCCTCGGGATCGGGCGGCTCGTCTTCACGGCGCTGAACGTGCTCGCCGGCGTCGTCCTGATCGCGCTCACGCTCGTGAGCGTGCGGGCGAGGGCGGGGCGCACGATGCTCGGCATCCTAGGCGCGATCTGGGTGGTCTTCCTCATCGAGGTCATCGTCATCCGGCCGGTGCTGAACCAGCGCAGTGATCTCGTGATCGCCGGGGCCGAGGCGCCGGGCACGAACTGGGCGCACTACGCGTACATCGCCGCCGACCTGGCGATCGTCGGGCTCCTCGTCGCGCTGATCGTGGTCACGGTTCGGAGCGTGCTTCCGTCGGACAGCCGCTGAGGCCTGCGGTCAGGGGCGGACGCGGACGGTGCGGCCCTCGAACGAGACGAGGTCTCCGTCGCGCAACTGGCGTCCCCGGCGACGATCCACCTCGCCGTTGACCGTCACGTAGCCGTCGATGATGACCTCTTTGGCGTCCCCGCCCGAGTCGAGGAGGCCGGCGAACTTGAGGAACTGCCCGAGGCGGATCACCTCACCGCCGATGGAGATGTCGTCGATCGGATCGGTGTTCGTCATCCTTGAATGCTAATCGCCTTCGAGCCGGGTCGGAGGAGATCGTCGAACTCGACGAGGAACCGGTCGATCATCGCGTGCTCCTCGGCGTCGAGGTCGCGGGCCGGCGCGCGGCAGATCGCGGTGTCGAGGATGCCGCGACGTGCGGAGATCTCCTTCTCCGCGGCGATGATCAGCTCGACCGACTGCATCCAGTACGAGATGTAGGGGAGGAGGCGCGCGTGCACCGTGGCCGCCTGCTCGTGGTCGCCGCCGCTCCAGGCGGCCCAGATGGCGAGGTAGATCTCAGGGAACGACGAGCCGGGTTGCACGCCGACCGCTCCACGGCGCAGGGCGTCGATGAGCTGCACGCCCGCGTAACCCACGACGCACGACAGGGCGGGCGCCGCCTCACGCAGCGCCGAGATGAGCTGCCCGGGCGGGACGGACTCCACCTTCACCTGCACGAGGTTCGGGCTCGTCGCGGCCAGATCGGCGATGATGGTCGCGTCGAGCGCGGTGCCGGTCTGCGCCGGCGCGTACTGCAGGATCGCCGGCGTCGAACCGATCGCATCGAGCACGGCGCGGATGTGCGCACGGACGGCGACGCCGCTCGGACTCTGCACGTGGGGCGGGAGGATGTTGATCATGTCGGCGCCCTGCTCGACGGCGCGGCGCGCGCGCTCGACGGCGACGACGGTGGCGTGGTCGGGCACGGACACCGCCACGATCATGTCGTGACGGTGCGCCTCATCGAGCAGCACGCCGGTGAGCTCGTCGCGCTCCTGATCCGTCAGCTTGTAGAACTCGCTCGCGAACCCGGGGTACATCACGTTCCGCACCCCCGCGGCGGCGAGTGACCGGATGAGGACACGGAACGACGCCAGGTCGATCCGGCCCTCCGTGGTGAACGGCGTCTCCACGACGGGGCAGACGCCTTCGATGAGTGTGCGGTTCACGGGAACGGCTCCTTCGGGTCAGAACGGGCTGCGCGACGGTTCGTCGCCGCTGGAGCCGACGAGGAAGTCGAGGTCGACGCCCTGGTCGGCCTGCAGCACGTGGTCGGTGTAGAGCCGGGTCCAGCCGCGCGTGCTCGCGGCGGGCGGTGCCGGAAGCTCGGTCCGCCGGCGCGCCAGCTCCGCGTCGTCGACGAGCATGTCGAGCGACCGTTCGGCCACGTTCAGTCGCACCGTGTCTCCGGTCCGCACGAGCGCGAGCGGGCCGCCCGCCGCCGACTCCGGAGCGACGTGGAGCACGCACGCGCCGTATGCCGTCCCGCTCATCCGCGCATCCGAGATCCGCACCAGGTCGCGCACCCCCTGATCGAGCAGCTTCTTCGGGAGCGGCAGGTTGCCCACCTCCGGCATGCCCGGGTACCCCCGCGGTCCGCAGCCCCGGACGATGAGCACCGTGTCGGCCGTGACGTCCAGATCCGGGTCCGCGGCGACCGCGAGGTACGACTCGAGATCGTCGAAGACCAGAGCCGTGCCCGTGTGGTCGAGCAGGTGGGGCTCGGCGGCGCTCACCTTGATCACGGCGCCGTCCGGCGCGAGATTGCCGCGCAGCACCGCGGTCCCCGAACCCGCGGGCTGCACCGGATTCGACAGCGGCCGGATCACCTCGGGGTCGTCGTTGCGGGCGGCCGCGACGTTCTCGCCCAGGGTGCGGCCCGTGATGGTGGGCGCAGCGGTGTGCAGCAGGTCGCCGAGCTCCTTCATCAGCGCGGGCACTCCGCCGGCGTAGGCGAACTCCTCCATGAGGAACCGGCCGCTCGGCATGAGGTCGACCAGCAGCGGGATCGCGCGGCTGAACTCGTCGATGTCGTCGAGGGAGAGCGGCACCCCCCGTCGCCCCGCGATGGCCAGCAGGTGCAGCACGGCGTTCGTGGAACCCCCGCATGCGGCATTGACGACGAGGGCGTTCTCGATCGCCTCCCGCGTCATGATCGCCGACGGTCGCAGACCTTCGAGCGCGAGTTCGACGGCGCGGGCTCCGGTGTCCTCCGCGAGCACGAGCCGCCGCGAGTCGACGGCGGGGAGCGCGGCGCCGCCCGGCAGCTGCATGCCCAGGGCCTCGGTGATGCTCGCCATCGTGGACGCGGTTCCCATGGTCATGCAGTGGCCGGCCGAGCGGTTCAGGCAGCTCTCGAACTCGGCGAACTCCTCCTGCGTCACCTCTCCGGCGCGCAGACCCTCGGTCATCCGCCAGATGTCGGTGCCGCTGCCGACGGCACGACCCCGGAACCGGCCGTTCAGCATGGGCCCGCCCGTGAGCATGATCGAGGGGATGTCGACGCTCGCGAGCGCCATGAGGGCGGCGGGAGTCGTCTTGTCGCATCCGGTGAGGACCACGACGGCGTCGAGGGGATTGGCGCGGCAGAGCTCCTCGAGCTCCATCGCCATCATGTTGCGGTAGATCATCGACGAGGGGCGCATGAACGGCTCGCCGAGGGACAGGACCGGGAACTCCAACGCCGTGCCGCCCGCCTGCTGGATGCCGCGGCGCGCGGCGTCGGCGAGCCCCTTCAGGTGGATGTTGCACGGCGTCAGCTCCGACCAGGTGTTCGCGATCCCGATCACCGGCCGGCCGTCGAACTGGCGCCCGGAGAGGCCGGACTGCCGGAGGTGATGGCGGGCGATGAACCCGTTCTTCCCGTTCTCGCCGAGCCAGGCGCGAGAGCGCAGGGGGCGGCGTCCGATGTTCTCGGCGCTCATGCTGTGTCTCGTCTCGGGCGCACTTCGTTCTCCATTGATCGATGCCGGGGTGCAGGCGTCCGTCGAACACCATCTCGAATCGCGAATAGGCAATATTCGTTGCGTTGCCGTCGATTATGCATATTATATGTTTACCCGCGCAAGGAGCGGATCACATCCCACCGGCAGCGATGCCGGCGCATCGAAGAAGATAAGGATCGCTGATGAAGCAGCACGCAGCTCGACCCGCATGGCTCCGGCTCGCCGCAGCCGGGGTCACGGCACTGACCATCGCCGCACTCGCCGCCTGTTCCTCCGGGCAGGAGACCACGGAAGGACCCGTCGCCTCCGGTGGTGCGAAGGACGGAGCCCTCACCATCGCCCTCCTGCAGAAGCAGGGCGACCAGCAGTACTTCATCGACGAGGCGACCGGCGCGAAGGACGCGGCCAAGGCCGCGGGCGACGTCACGGTCAACGTCGTCGACCTCGGGACCGACGCCAACAAGGCCATCTCCGAGGTCGAGGCCGCGATCGCGCAGCAGGTCGACGGCATCATCATCGTCGTGCCGGACGGCAAGATCGGCCCGCAGGTGATCCAGCTCGCCAACGAGGCCGGGATCCCGATCATGGCCGCCGACGACCCGATCGAGGACAGTGCCGGAGCGGCCGCCGCCTTCACCGGGTTCGACGGCACGTCGATGGGCGAGAAGGTCGGCGCCGAAGCCGCGCGCCTGTACCAGGAGGCCGGATGGACCGCGGCGGACACCCGCATCCTCTCCGCCTACCGCCAGGACCAGCCGAACTGCGTCGAGCGCGTCGAGGGCGCGGCATCCGCCTTCGCGGAGGCCGTCGCCGACGGCCCGAAGGTCATCGACATCGGCACCGACAACTCGGCCACCGACGCGCAGGACAAGGCCGGCGCCGTCATCACCGCGAACTCGGGCGTGAAGCACTGGGTCGTCTGGGGCTGCAACGACGAGAACGAGACCGGCGTCGTGACGGCGCTGCAGAACTCGGGCGTCGCCCCCGCCGACATCGCCGGCGTCGGACTCGGCGCCTACCTGACCTGCAAGGACTGGAACGCCGGACAGGAGACCGGCAACAGGTCGGCCCTGTTCATCTCCGGCGTCGAGGTCGGCAAGGCCGCCGTCGGCTCCATGATCGCGCTGCTGCGCGACGGTACGGAGCTGCCCCCCAAGACGGTCGCGAACACGGAGATCGTGGATGCGACCAACTGGGAGGACAAGGGCGTGGTCTGCACCTGATCGGCTGCACACGCGGGGGCGGCCGGACGGGTCGCCCCCGCGTCGACATCCCGACGACGGAGAGGTGAAGAGGAAGTGCCGGAAGAATCGATCGTTTTACGGGCCACGGGTGTCACGAAGAGCTTCGGCGTCGTGCGAGCACTCCGTGGCGTCGAGCTGGAACTGCGCGCGGGCGAGGTCACCGCGCTGATGGGCGAGAACGGGGCGGGCAAGTCGACGCTGCTCAAGATCCTCAACGGGGACTACCGGCCCGACGACGGTGAGCTGCTCATCGACGGAGAGCCCGTCCACTTCGCCGAGCCGGCCGATGCCAGGGCCGCGGGCCTGCGCGTCATCGCCCAGGAGCCGGAGATCATCCCCTGGGTGTCGGTCGCCGAGAACATCTACGTCGGCGCACTCGGCGGACTCGCCTACCGCCGCGGCGACCTGCTCGCCCGCGCCCGCGAGGAGCTGACCCGCTGGGGCTTCCACCGCGTCATCAAGGCGGACACGCTCGGCTCCGAGCTCTCCCCGGCGCAGCGGCAGATCGTCGAGATCATGCGCGCGGTGATCAGCCGCCCGAAGATCATCTGCTTCGACGAGCCGACCTCGTCCCTCGGCGATGACGAGGTGTCCCTGCTGTTCGCGCTGATCCGCAAGCTGCAGAGCGAGGGCGTCGCGATCGCCTACGTGTCCCATCGGATGGGGGAGATCTTCCAGCTCGCCGACCGCATCACGGTCCTGCGGGACGGGGCGTTCGTCGGCACCAAGCTGGTCGGCGAGACGGATCACGACGAGCTCGTCCGGATGATGGTGGGGCGCGACCTCACCCAGTTCTTCCACCGCGAGCCCGCGCCGCTCGGCGACGTCGTGCTCGAGCTCGCCGGGGTCTCCAACCAGTACGTGAGCGACATCGACCTCACGGTTCGCGCGGGTGAGGTCGTCGGGATCGCCGGACTCGTCGGCGCCGGTCGCAGCGAGCTGATGAAGACGATCGCCGGGGACTTCGCCCTCCACTCGGGGGAGATCCGGGTGCTCGGCACGCGCCGCCGCATCCGTCAGCCCGCCGACAGCATCCGCGCCGGCATCGGCTTCGCGCCCGAGGAGCGGAAGGCCGAGGCGCTGCTGCTGGAGCGCTCGGTGCGCGACAACGCCGCGCTGGTCGTGCTGCGTCAGCTCTCGCGCTGGATCTTCGTGAAGGACCGCGCCGAGCGCGCCCTTGCGCAGGAGTACGTCGACGCCCTGCGCATCCGCACCCCCTCCACCGAGCAGCACGTCGGCAAGCTCTCCGGCGGCAACCAGCAGAAGGTCGTGCTGGCGCGCTGGCTCGCGACCAAACCCAAGCTGCTCCTCCTCGACGAACCCACCCGCGGCATCGACGTCGGCGCGAAATCCGAGATCTACGCGATCATCGACCGCCTCGCCCACGAGGGCGTCGCCGTCATCGTCGTCTCCAGCGAGCTGCCCGAGGTCCTCGGCGTCTCGGATCGCATCTACGTCATGGCCGGCGGGCGCATCAGCGGCGAGCTGCCGCGCACCGAGGCCACCGAAGAGAAGATCCTCGCGCTCGCGATGGACGAAGAGGCCGCCGCATGAGCATCGACTCCCGAAAGGAAACCACCACCGTGACCACCACCGTCGCGAACACGACAGCCGCAGAGGCGCGGCCGCTCTCCCCGCTCCGCCGAGCCATCGGCGCGATCGGCGTGCAGAACCTCTCGCTCATCCTGGCCATCGTGATCGTCGTCGCGATCATCGGGCTCCAGAATCCGCTGTTCTTCAGCGTGCAGAACCTCAAGGTCATCGGCACGGCGATCTCGATCATGGGTCTGCTGGCGGTCGTCCAGACGATCGTCATCATCCTGGGGGCGCTCGACATCTCGGTCGGATCGATCGCGGGCCTGACCTCGGTGACCTCGGCGATGATCTTCACCGTCGCCGGCCCCGCGATCGGGGTGGTCGGCGCGATCGGGATCGGCGTGCTGTGCGGCCTCGTCAACGGCTGCATCATCGTGTTCGGACGGGTGAACCCCGTGATCGCCACCCTGGCCACGCTCGCGGCCTTCAAGGGGATCGCGCAGCTGCTGTCCGACGGGCGCGCGCAGGGCTACACCGGCGCCGACCCGTTCTTCATCTTCCTGGCGCGCGGCGGCATCATCGGCATCCCCACCCTCATCTGGGTGCTCGTGATCGTCGCGGTACTCGCGCACGTCGTGCTGCGCTACACCTCGCTCGGTCGCAACATCTACGCGGTCGGCGGCAACAACATCGCCTCGCGCCTGGCCGGCATCAACATCAACCGCTACATCATCGGCGTCTACATGGTCACCGGTGCGATCGCGGCGGTGGCGGGCATCCTGATCACGGCCCGGACCGGTTCCGGTCAGCCGATCTCCGGCTCCGAGGGCCTCGAGCTGCAGGCGATCACGGCGGCCGCCCTCGGTGGTGCCGCGCTCAAGGGCGGCAAGGGGACGATCGCCGGGACGATCCTCGCGGTCGTGCTCCTCGGCGTCCTGACCAACGGCATGACCCTGCTCGGCGTGAACACCTTCTGGCAGAATGTGGCCCAGGGCGCCCTGCTCGTGATCGCGGTCGTGATCCAGCAGCTCCGCTCCGGGGAGCGTCGCATCGGCATCCCCGGATGACGCTCGTGGTGCGGGGCGTGGCGGCGCCTCGCACCACCTCTCCGCTGGATCAGCCGATCTCCTCGAGGCGCAGCCACCAGCGCAGCGGGCGCCCGGGGCCGACGATCGGCGCGGCTTCGGCCGACACGGCATCCGCGAGGGAGTCGTACGGTGCGAGCGCGGGCTCGATCGCGATCACCGGTGCGGAGGCGAAGGCGCCCGGATCGATCCACAGCGCGACGGCGGGAAGCTCGGCCGGATCCCAGCGGAGGCGCAGTCCCCGGCCGTCCAGCCGACGCAGCACGACCCGGTCGAGCGGGGTGATCGACCACCACTTCGCTCCGGCGGCGGAGTCGATCAGCGCACCCGGGTCGACCTCGGGGCCGAGGTTCCGCGTCTCGTCCGCCGGGTACACGCGCCGCCACGACACCGCGGCGCCGAGCTCGAGGGTCGTGCCGGGGGTCCAGACGAACTGCGGATGCGCGGCCCACTGCACGGGGCGCGTCTGCGCGGAGGTGAGCTCGTAGTCGAGCCGCACGCCGGTCGGCTCCGGGACGATCGTGCGGCGCAGTCGCAGTCCGCGGACGTCGACCCAGTGCGAGTCCTCCTGCCCCGACCACCGTCGGTTCCACGCCTCTCCGTGATCGCCCCACTCCTCGAAGGAGTCCCCGTGCGGCACCCGGCAGGCGTCGACGGTCGGCAGCATCTCGTCCCAGCCCCCCAGTGCGGAGGCGGTGAAGTCCGTGAGGGTGCGCTCACCGGTCGGCTGATGCAGCCACTCCTCCGTGCCGCGCAGGCGGGAGGTCCGTGCGCCGTCCGCGAGGTCGACGGCGGCGAACGAGAGTGTGCTCACAGAGAGTCTTCGTAGGACCGGACGATCAGGTCGCCGGCGGTGCTCGCCGCGCGATCGGCGTCTCCCGCTGCGACGGCGGCGGCGAGTTCGCAGTGCAGGTCGACCGCGACGGCCGAGATGCCGTGGCTCGCGACGACCTGGATGCGGTCGTCGAGCGCCGCGCCGACGAGGGAGAGCAGCTCCGCGATCAGCGGGTTCCCCGCGGCCTGGAAGAGCGTCGCGTGGAAGTCCACATCCGCTGCGGTGAAGACGTCGACGTCCTTCGGACCGAGCGCATCGCGCATGCGCTGCGCCGCGGCGACGAGTCGGTCGGCGGTCTCGGCGTCCCGGCGGAGGGCGGCCAGGCGCGCCGCGGTGGGCTCGACCGCGGATCGCAGCTCGAGGAGGTCCTGCCGGGCGCTCTGGGCATCCGGCCCGGAGAGCCGCCAGCGGAGGACATCGACGTCGAGCGCGTGCCACGACTCCTCGGCGAGCACACGCGTGCCGACGTTCTGCCGGGCGGCGATGAGTCCCTTCGCCTCGAGGACCCGCACCGTCTCGCGGACCACCGTGCGGGACACCCCGTACTGCTCGCCGAGTTCGTCCAGCGGGAGCTGCGTCCCCGGGACGATCTCGTGGTGCACGATGCGGCGACCGAGGTCGTCGACGACGACGCCATGCAGGCCGCGCCGCGCGGCCATCAGGCGAACCTCGCGCTGTAGGCGCCGTCGACGGCCCAGTCCGCGCCGTTCACGAAGGAGGCTCCCGGCGAGAGCAGGAAGCACACGACGGCGGCGATCTCCTCGGGCTGTGCAGGGCGCCCCATGGGCTGGACGGCGAGAGTGGCGGCGAGCTCCTCCGGCCTCTCGGCGAAGTGCGTCTCCGACAGCGGCGTCCACACGAGTCCGGGGGAGACGGCGTTCACGCGGACGCCCCGCCCGGCCACGTCGAGAGCGAGTGAGCGGGTGAACCCCAGCTGGCCCGCCTTCGCTGCGGCGTAGGGGAACATGCCGGACATCGTCATCTTGGCGTGGATGCTCGAGATCGAGACGATGGAGCCGGCGGCGGCCGTGAACATCGCCGGAAGGACCGCCCGTGCGCAGAGCCACGAGGCCTTCAGGTCGAGGTCGAAGAAGTCGTCCCACTCGTCCACCGTCATCGTCGCCGGGTCGCTGTAGGCGTTGCGCCCCGCGTTGTTGACCAGGCCGGTCGGTGCGCCGAGGGCATCCGTGGCGGCCTCGACCCAGCGGGTGACGGCGGCCTCGTCGGTGACGTCGGCCACGATGCCGTGCACGTCGAGGCCGTCGGCGGCGAGGGCGGCGACCGCGGCGTCCACGCGCGCGGCGTCGAGGTCGCAGAACGAGACGGCCGCGCCCTGTGCGCGTGCGGCGCGGACGACGGCGTTGCCGATGCCCTGGGCGCCGCCCGTCACGAGGATCACTTCGCCGTCGAGAGTCCCGGCGCCGCTCGCGGTGCCGCTCCCTCCCCCTGGAGGTGCCACTGTCGCCATGCTCAACCCTGCTTCCTCGCATTGCCGGACAAGGCCGGCGGTGCATACTATGATAATAGTATTATCTAGCGTCGATCACCCGGCGCGGGAGACATCTCAGCGAGGGAGCCGGATGCGCATCAGTCGGATCGAGACGTTCAGCGTGGCCCCGCGCTGGCAGTTCCTTCGCATGGAGACCGACGACGGAGTGGTCGGTTGGGGCGAGCCTATCGTGGAGGGAAGCGCCGACGTCGTGGCTGCGGCGGTGGAATCCCTGTCCGAGATCCTGATCGGAGCCGACCCGACGCGCATCGAGGATCTCTGGCAGACCATGACCCGCGGCGGCTTCTACCGCGGCGGTCCCGAGCGCTCCTCCGCGATCTCCGGCATCGACCAGGCGCTGTGGGACATCCGCGGCAAAGTCCTGGGCGTGCCGGTGCACGATCTCCTGGGCGGGGCGGTGCGCGACCGCATCCGCGCCTATGTCTGGATCGGCGGGGATGACCCGGCGGAGGTCGCCACCCAGGCAGCTGCCCGTGCGGCCGAGGGCTACACCGCGGTCAAGATGAACGCCTCCGGACGGATGCGCCACCTCGAGTCGCGGGATGCCGTACGCGGAGTGGTCGAACGCGTCGCCTCCGCCTCCGAGGCGATGGCCGGCGGCGACGTCGCGATCGACGCCCACGGGCGTTGGACCGTCAGCGTGGCCAGGACCATGTGCCGCGCGCTGGAGGACAACGTGGCCCCGCTGTTCCTCGAAGAGCCGCTCGCCCCAGAGCTCACCTACCGGTTCGGCGAGCTCTGCGCGGGCACCTCCGTGGCGATCGCGACGGGGGAGCGCCTCTACTCGAGGTGGGACTTCCGCTCCGCGCTCGAATCCGGCATCGCGCTGGCGCAGCCCGACGTCTCGCATGCGGGTGGCATCTCCGAGACCAGACGCATCGCGGCGCTGGCCGAGCTGCACGGCGTGGGACTCGCTCCGCACTGCCCGCTCGGGCCGATCGCCCTCGCGGCCTGCCTGCAGGTCGACATCGCCAGCCCGAACGCGGTCCTGCAGGAGTCCAGCCTGGGCGTGCACTACAACGACGGCGCCGACCTCCTCGACTATCTCGTCGACACGGAGCCGCTCACCGTGAAGGACGGCTGGTTCGAACGGCCGACCCGACCGGGACTCGGCATCGAGGTCGACGAGGCCGCCGTGCGCAAGGCCGCCGGCGTCGGACTCTGGCGCTCACCGCTGTGGCGTCACGAGGACGGGAGTCACGCGGAATGGTGAGTCGACTGCAGCCTGGTCCCGGAGTGCGGAGCACCCGGATCGTCGCGATCGTGCGCGACCGCACGGGGACGCATCTGCGTGCCGCATGCGACACGCTCCTCGACGCCGGGGTCTCGGTGCTCGAGGTGACGACCAACACCCCCGGCGCCGCCCGGGTGGTCGCCGACCTGGTCGCCGCGGGGGCGACCGAGGTGGGCATGGGCACGGTGCGCACGGTCGACCACGTGCGCATGGCGGCGGATGCCGGAGCCTCCTTCATCGTCACGCCCACGGTGTCGTTGCCGGTGGGCGCCGCTGCGGCCGCGGCCGGACTGCGCTGGTACCCCGGCGCCGCCACCCCGACCGAGATCGAGACCGCCTGGACGGCCGGGGCGACTGCGGTGAAGGTGTTCCCCGCCGGTGTGCTCGGTGGCGTGCGCTTCATCCGTGAGGTCCGGGCTCCCCTCGACGACGTCCCGCTGATCCCGACGGGAGGCGTCCGGGTCGACGAGATCGCGGACTATCTCGCGGCCGGGGCGCTCGCGGTGGGGATGGGCTCCCCGCTGCTCGGCGACGCCGTCGCATCCGGAGACCTCCCGGGCCTCCGCGCCCGGGCGAAGGCGGCGCTCGCCGCGGTCCGGGCTGTCGCCGGCTGAGCCCCGGGTCGCTCAGTCGATGTCGGTGCCGACGACGGCGAAGTCGGCATCGAAGTCGATGTCGATCGAGCGGTTGTCGGACGTGAGGACCGACGCGTCGTAGGGGCTCACGCCGTCGTCGTCGACATCCAGGTCGGTGATCATGCCCTCCGCCTCGGCCAGCGCGGCGGCGACCAGGGCGCGGATCGCCTCGTCGTCCAGCGTGAGCGCGGAGCCGGTGTCGTCGCCGTCCGCCGCATCGGTCGAGACGACGGAAGCGGCGAGATCCTTGCCGACGCGGACCTCGGTCTCGTCGCCGGCAGCGGTCGTCAGCTGCACCTCCCAGGTGCCGTCGCGCTTGGCATCGATCGAGGTGACCTCGCCCTCGGCGGCGCCGCGCGCGGCCTCCGCGATCGCGATGAGCTCGTCGGCCGAAGCCGTGCCGATGCCGGTCACCGGGCCGCGGCCACTCCCGGGGCCGTTCCCGTCGTCGTCCCGACGGTCGCCGCGGTCGTCGTCACGCTGGCCGTGGTCATCCGCGTCGTGGCGGGGGCCGTCGGACATCGAGGCGCGGTCGTCGTCGCCGAACTCGTCGCCGATGGCCGCGCCGACCGCGATGCCGCCACCCGCGAGGACCACGGCCGCCGCGATGCCGCCGCCGATGAGGAGGGCACGCTTGCGGCCGGGCTTCGGTGCGGAGGCAGCAGCGGGGGCGGGCGCGGCGGCGGGGAAGGTCGGGTGCTGCCCTGCGCCGGCACCGGGAGTGGAGGCATCCGCCGTCGGGGTCACCGGAACGGTCTGGGCATCCGGGGTGCTCTCGGGCGTCTGGTCGGGGGTGGGTGTCTTGTCGTCCATGTCCCGATGGTCTCGCGCGGGCGCTGAAGCCTCCCTGAAGCGTCCTGAAGACCTCTTCAGGAAACCGCGACCGACCGACTCAGGCGTCGACGGGCAGTGTGAGGACGAAGCGCGCGCCGCCCCAGCGCGACTCGTCGACCGTGAGGGTTCCGCGGGCGGAGGTGGCGATGCCGCGCGCGATCGCGAGGCCGAGGCCGCTGCCACCGGCGTCGCGGCTGCGGGCCTCGTCGAGCCGGACGAAGCGCTCGAAGATCCGCTCCCGCTCCGCGGCGGGGATGCCGGTGCCGTCGTCCTCGACCGTCACGAACACGTATCCGTCCGCCGGGGTCACCCCGATCGCGACGCGGCCCCGACTGTGGCGCGCGGCGTTGTCGGCGAGGTTGCGCACCAGCTGCCCCAGCAGGCGGGGGTCGGCGTGCACGCGGGCGGCGCCGATGCCGGAGCCGTCGACGTCGAGCCCTGCCGCGCGGAGCCGACGCACCTCGCCCAGGGCGATGTCGTCGAGGTCGACCGCCTCGTCGTGCGTGCTCGCCCCCTCGTCGAGGCGCGCGAGGAGCAGCAGCGACTCCACGATCCCCTGCAGCCGGAGTCCCTCCTCCGATACGACCTCCGCGAGCTCGCCGATGCTCGTCACCTCGGGGTGGGCCTGCGCGAGCTCGGCGTGCTGGCGGATGGTCGCGAGCGGGGAGCGCAGCTCGTGCGAGGCGTCCGACACGAACCGCCGCTGCGCGGTCGCGGCCGCGTCGAGCCGGTCGAGCATGCCGTTCATGGTCGTCGCGAGCGCGGCGATCTCGTCGGCCGTGTCGGGCACGGGCACGCGCTGGTGGAGACGCTCGGCGGTGATGCCGTCGACCTCTTCGCGGATGCGCTCGACCGGGCGGAGCGCGCGTCCGACGACGAGCCAGGTGGTCACGGCCACGAGCAGCAGGAGCAGCGGAAGCGCGATGGCCAGCAGGGTCGCGACCGTCGCCAGGGTCTCGGCATCGTCCTCCGTCGAGACGGCGAGCACGAGCGTGTGATCGTCGTCGAGGTCCTCCGAGACGACGAGGACGGGGTCGCCGTCGACGGTCGTCGTCTGCGGGTCGTCGTCGACCGGGAGCGGCGTGGAGCCGAGCTTCTCCCGCGCGTCCTCGCTCGCAGCGCGCACGGAGCCGTCCGGTCCGATGACCTGCAGGATCTCGTCGTCGAGGGCGTCGACACCCGCGACGCCCTTGCCGCCCGGCCCGCCTGCCCGTTCGGCGAGCTCCTCCAGCCGCTGCTCCGCCGCGCGCTCCGTGCTGCCGTGGATGCTGGCGCTGAGCACGCCGTAGAACGAGAAGGCGCCGATGAGGAGCGCGACGGCGACGACCACCGTCGCACCGAGCGTGGTGCGGCCGCGCACCGAACGCCAGCCGCGGCTAGCCACCGTCGGCCGCCAGCCGGTAGCCCGCCCCGCGGATGGTCTCGATCGCCTCGCGTCCGAACGGCTTGTCGAGCTTGCGCCGCAGATGCCCGACGTAGACCTCGACGATGTTCGGGTCGCCGTCGAAGTCGTCGTCCCAGACGCCGTCGATCAGGGCGCGCTTCGACAGCACCTGGCCGCGGTGGCGCATCAGGAACTCGAGCACCGAGAACTCCCGGGCGGTCAGCGTCACCGGCGTCTCGCCGCGCCAGACCCGGTGCGCGGCGGGGTCGAGGCGCAGGTCGCCCGCTTCGAGGACGGCCGGCCGGGCGACGGCTCCGCGACGCACGAGCGCGCGCAGCCGGGCGACGAGGATCGCGAACGAGAACGGCTTCGTGACGTAGTCGTCGGCCCCGGTCTCGAGCGCCTCGACCTGATCCCACTCGCCGTCCTTCGCGGTGAGCATGAGCACCGGGGTCCAGTTCTCCTCGGCACGGAGCGCCTCGCACACCTTCCACCCGCTCATGCCCGGCATCATCAGGTCGAGCACGATCGCGTCGTACCGCGTCTCCCGTGCACGCCACAGCCCGTCGACGCCGTTGTGCGCGACGTCGACGGCGAAGCCCTCGGCCTCGAGGCCCCGACGCACGCCCTCGGCCAGGCGCACCTCGTCGTCCACCACCAGGATCCGCATGCCTCCAGTGTGGCGGCTCGACGCTGAATCGCGGCTGAAGCCGGCGCGCGGCCGGAACGACTCAGCACGTACGAGTCGGCTGTCACGCCGTGGGTTCGTCTCCCGCTGCCTCCTCCGGATCCGGAACCGGCTGCGCTTCGAGCCACACCTGGATCTCGCGGATGACCTCGCCGAGCGCGCCGGCGGCGAGGAGTCCGGGCCCGAGCGGGCCGGCGGTGTCGGTGCCGAGCGCCGGAAGCCGCCGGAGGGCGGCGACGGCTCCGGAAGGGAGGCGGTCGAGCTGCCACCGCACCTCCTCGGCCCGAGCCCCTGACACGGTCGGGTGCGCCAGCTCGACGGCCTTCGCGGCGTAGGCGGCGGCTCCGAGGGCATGGGCGCCCATGTGCGCGACACCCGCTGCCTGCGCCGCCGAGCGGGCCGCGGCCACGCCCGCCGGGGACCTCGCGCTGCGGGCGGCCCGACCCGCGATGAACCGGCGGCGGATCTCGCCCGCGGCCGCGAGCTCTCCGCGGGCGAACGCCCGGGTCCGGGCGATGGCGTCGCGCGCGCGATCGTCTTCCGGGGCCTCCGCCTCGAACAGGGGCAGCACGTGCTCGGCGCAGTCCGCGGCCCACACGGCGACGATCCGCCGGTCGGCCTCGCTCATGCCCTGCGGGCGGCTGGCCATGCTCACCTCGCCCGGCGTTCGGTGCGGGCTCGCGCGGCCTCGTGCGCCTCACGCAGCAGAGCCAGCACGGTCTCCGCCGTCCGCCCCGCGGGGTCGATCACGCACACCCAGCCGGCCGCGCCGTAGAGCGGATGCCGGTGGAAGACATCGACTGCGGTCGGGTCGGCGTCGGAGAGGGGGAGCGAGTCGGCCCCCTCCCTCCCGACGTGGATGTTCACCCGGAAACGGCCGGGGATGCTCAGGGCGGACGAGGTGTCGTCCGGGTAATCCTTCGTGATGATCGTCCCGTAGGGCTGGGTGCGCTCCGGCATCCGTCCGTCGGGTGCGTGGAAGAAGTAGGCGTCTCCCCAGGACAGTTCGGGGGCGTCGTCGCCCTTCTCGGGTGCGACGACCAGGGCGCCGTCGAGGCCACGGACCGTTTCGATGATCTCCTGCATTTCCATCCTTCAATGGTGAAGCTGACGTGCCTATGTGGACTCAGGGTCCGAGAAAGCGGGGATGACGATGCCGAACCCTCAAGAGCAGGTGCTGACAACGGTCGCGCTCGGCAGACGCGTGGGGTACTCGACCCAGCAGGTGCGCGACCTGGAGCGGCTCGGCGTCCTCCCACCCGCCGAGCGCGGAGCCAACGGGTATCGACGCTACGGAGCGCGGCACGAGACGGCGCTGCGGGCGTATCGGGCGCTGGCCGCGGCGATCGGCCCGGTGCCCGCTCGGCGACTGATGCCGGTCGTGATCGGAGGCACGGTCGAGGGGGCCGCCGAGAGGATCGACCTGCTGCACGCCGGGCTCGCGGACGAACGCGCCCGGGTGCGCGAGGCGCTGCGCGGACTCGACGTCGCCGTGGCGGAGGCGGATGACGTCTTCGACGACGCCGACGCGATGACCATCGGCGAGCTCGCCCAGGCCCTCGGCGTCCGCGCATCCGCGCTGCGGCACTGGGAGAGGGAAGGGCTCGTCCATCCCGCCCGCCGCTCGGCATCCGCGCGCTCCTACGGGTCCGTCGCCATCACGGAGGCGCGCATCGTGGCCGCGCTCCGGTCCGGCGGCTACGGCATCCCCGCGATCGCCCGCATCCTCGACGAGGTGCGCTCGCACGCCGACACGGACGAGGTCGAGCGCATCCTCACGCGCCGGCTCGCGGATCTCACCCGCCGCAGCGTCGCGCTCCTCGCCGCGGCCGGATGGCTCCACGAGCTGCTCGACAACCGCATCGCCGGCTGACCAGCGTCGCCGGCTGCCACGGCCGGGCCTGCGGTCACACGGCTCCGAAGAACCCCCGACGTGCCGCCGTCACATCCGCGTCCTCCCGCGAGGGGTGCACGCGGTTGGTCAGCAGGACCCCGTATGCGCCGGACTCGAGGTCCACGGCGAAGGCCGTACCTGTGAAGCCGGTGTGTCCGGCGGCGTCCGCCTCCCCCATCCAGGCCGAATCGCGCACCCGCAGACCGATCGCCTGGTCATACCCCGCGGCGGCCGTGACGACCGGCGTGCGGAGCAGCCGTGCGCTGTCGGCCGTGAGCACGCGTCCGGCAGCACCCTCGCCATCGTCGCGGATCGTGCGCGCGAGGGCGGCGACGTCGTGCACCGTCCCGAAGAGCCCGGCGTGACCGGAGGGGTGCCCCAGTGCATGCGCCAGCTCGTCGTGCACCTCTCCGCGGACGAGGCCGCGATGCGGCTGCACCTCGGTGGCCACGGCGCGGTCGACGGGCGGCTCCCAGGTGAGGGTCGCAGCGCCGATCGCCTCCGCGGCATCCGCGACGAGGGCCGCGAGCGGCCGCCCCGAGACGCGCTCGAGCAGCTCGCCGACGGAGATGAATCCGACGTCCGAGTAGAGGTGCGTCTCCCCGGGCTCGGCACGCAGTCCGCTGCGCAGCACCGCCGCGCGCAGCTCTTCGCCCGCGAGCCCCGTCCGCCAGGCACCGCCCTCGGCCGGGAGCCCGGACGTGTGCGTGAGGAGGTGGCGGAGCGTGATGCGCGCGGACCCGTCGCCGGTGCCGACGCGGAGGATGCTCGACACCGGCGCATCGAGGTCGAGCATCCCCGCGTCCACCAGACGCAGCGCGGCCACCGTCGTGAAGATCTTGGTGAGCGACGCCAGGTCGAACAGGTGCGCGGCGTTCAGCGGGGTCGGGTCGTCGTCCGCCGGGGTGCCGAGCAGCGTCAGCTCCCCGGCATCCGCTCGCTGCGTGCTCCGCAGCGAGGCCCACGCCGAGCCCGGTGCCCCGTTCACCACGTCCGACTCACTTGCTCATGCCGGAGGTGAGGCCGTTGATGATCTGCTTGGTCGCCAGCAGGAACAGGACGACCAGCGGGATCGTCGCGATCGTGAGGCCGGCGAACAGCTGCGGCCAGTCGGTGGAGTACTCGCCGAAGAAGCGGGTGAGGCCGACGGGCAGCGTGTACGAGTTGCGGTCCCGCAGCAGGATCAACGGGTAGAAGAAGTCGTTCCACACCGGCACGAAGCGGAACACGATCACGGTCGCGAGCGCGGGTCGCACGAGCGGCAGCAGGATCTGGATGAACGTGCGGAACGGCCCGGCGCCGTCGATGCGCGCGGCCTCCTCCAGCTCGATCGGCAGAGCGCGGAAGAACACGGTCAGGACGAACGTCGTGAACGGGATCCCCAGCGCGCCGTAGACCAGGATCAGGCTGAAGATGTTGCTCGTCATCTTCAGCGAGTCGAGGAGGTAGAACAGCGGCAGGATCGCCAGGTGCACCGGGAGCATGAGCCCGGAGAGGAAGACCGCCTCGACGCCGCGGAAGAACTTCGCCCTGGCACGCGCGAACGCGTAGGCCGCGAGCACCGACACGACGGTCGTGACGATGACGGAGCCGACCGTCACGGTGATCGAGTTGACGAAGTAGGTGTCGAAGGATGCCGTGATCCACGCACTCTGGAAGCTCGTGAACGTGGGCGGCACCGGGAGGCCGAGCGGCTCGGTCGCGATCTGCTGTTGGGTGCGCAGCGAGTTGTTGACCATGAGCAGCAGCGGGCCGATCGCGACCAGCGCGTACCCCCACAGGAAGATGTTCGCGAACAGGCGCCCGATGAACGGGGTGTCCGAGGTGCGGCTCGTGCGGCGCCGCGGCGAGGAGGGGTGACGGCCCGAGACGATCGCCTCGGTGGTCGGCTCGGTGCGGGTTTCGGTGGCGGTGCTCATCAGAACAGCTTTCGTTCGGCGCGACGCATCGTGGAGGTGATGAAGACCGAGATCACCATGATGAAGATGAACAGGACGGTCGCGAGCGCGGAGGAGACGCCGATCGAGTTCGGATTCCCCGACTCGAAGGCGGTGCGGTAGAAGAGCAGCATCATGACGTCGGTGGATCCGGCCGGTGCCCCGTTGGAGCCGGCGAGGGCGAACGGGATGGCCATCGCCTCCATGCTGCCGATGAACGTGAGCACGGTGATGATGCCGATGGTCGGCGTGAGCATCGGGAGGGTGATGTACCGGAATCGCTTGCCGGCGGTGGCGCCGTCGAGGGCGGCCGCCTCCTCGATCTCCTCGGGGATGCCGCCGAGGGCCGCGCCGTAGAGCAGGATCGGGAAGCCGATCCACTGCCAGGCGCTCACGAGCACGATCACCCAGATCGCGAGCTGCGGATCGCCGAGCCAGGGGAGCGCGAGGCTCTCGAGCCCGACGCCGCGCAGGATCGCGTTGACCGGACCGAACAGCGGCGACAGCATGAGCGACCAGAGGTAGCCGATGACCATCGGGCTCACGAGGTAGGGCAGCGCGAAGATCGTCTGGAAGAAGCGCTTCGTGCGCTTGCGGCGGTGCAGCAGGGTCGCGATGCCGAGGCCGAGGGAGTTCTGGAAGACCAGGGCACCGGCGAACAGCAGCAGGTTGTGCCCGAAGGCGTTCCAGAGCTGCGAGGCGTAGGGCTCCTTGGTGAGGAGGGTGATGTAGTTGGCGACGCCGGCGAAACCGCCCTGCTTGGTTCCCTGCCAGTCGAAGAACGAGTAGCTGAGCGCGGCGAGCATCGGATAGAGGATGAGCACGGCGAACAGCACCGCGGCGGGGAGGACGAACAGCGTCGCCGTCGGAGTCGACAGCGCGATCCCCGTGCGCGTGCGCCGCGTCTTCTCCCGGCGGAGGGGGAGGGTCAGGGCCATGATGCCTCTTTCACTGCGTGGTGGGGGCGCCGGACCGGCGCCCCCACCACGGTCGGGTCAGGATGCGGGGGTGAACCAGGTGGAGATGCCGGACTGCAGGTCGGCACCGAGCTGCTCCGGCGTCTTGTCGCCGAGGAACATCGCCTGGATGTCCGGGCCGAGCACGGCCGTCCCGGTCGGGTCGCCGTAGCGGAAGTCGACGAGCAGCAGGTACGGCGCCGGGTTGGCGGTGTACTGCTCGTTCATCTCCTGCATCAGCGGGTCGGAGTACTTCACGCCCGGCAGTGCCGAGAACTGGTCGACCTCGTCGGCGACGAGCTGGCCGAACTCGGCCGTCGTCATCCAGTTCAGCAGCTCGGTCGCGGCCTCCTGCTGGTCGCTCGAGGCGTTGATGCCGAAGCTGCCGTCCGCGTAGCCGGGGGTGACCGCGTGGTCGAGCGCGCTGCCCGGGGCCGGCGGCACCTCGTAGACGCCCCACTCGGTGTCCGGAGCCGAGTTCTGGAACGTCGGCAGGTCGAAGGATCCACCGGGCCACTGCGCGGCCTGTCCGGAGGTGAACTGCAGCACGGCGTCGGCGACCGCGATGGCGTTGACGTTCTTGTCGAGATACTTCTGCATGTCCTTGACGATCTGGAGCGACGAGACGTACGCCGGGTCGGTGAAGTCGACCTCGCCGCTGAGCACCTTCTCCTCGAAGTCGGCGCCGCCGTAGTTCGCCGAGCCCACGATGTCGTGGAACATCGGCAGCACCCAGTCCTCGCGGGCGCCGAGCGCCATCGGGGTGACGCCCTCCTCGAGCAGGGTCTCCTGCAGCTCGATGAACTCGTCCCAGTCGGTGGGCTCCTCGAGGCCCATCTCGTCGAACATCGTCTTGTTGTAGAACATCTGCATGGTCTGGTACGCGAAGGGCACGCCGTAGGTCTTGCCGTCGTCCTTGCCCTGGGCCGCGCGGAGCACGGTGGGGTCGAACTGGTCGAGGCCGTCGACGATGTCATCGATCGGGACGATCTGCTCGGACTGGATCGCGGGCTGGATGCCGCCGTAGGCGCGGAGCATGGCGATGTCGGGGCCGTCGCTGCCCTCGAGACCGGTCGCCAGGATCTGGTTGTACTCGGTGGGCTGGAAGCCCTCGAACTGGACGGTCACCCCGGGGTGCGACTCCTCGTACTTGTCGAAGACCGCTTCCCACTTCGGCGAGGACGACGCCTGCCAGGACCAGACGGTGAGGGTGATGTCTCCGGCGCCGTCGCCGCTGGATGCGGCAGGCGCGCAGCCGGCCAGAGCAAGGCCTGTGACGAGAAGACCTGCGGGGAGGGCAAGTCGTGTGGTGCGGTGTCGCATGGGGTTCCTCTCGGGTTATGAGAGCCGTCTGACAGACCGGGCGTCTCTGCTGTGAAAGCCTCCCGCCCACTTTGGGCAATTTGTTACAAGATTTCAAGCCCTAGCGGAAAATTCCTTCCATTCCGACCTCGGGTCTGCGATCCTGTTCGCGTGTCCACCAGTGCGATGACCGCGATCCATCAGCGTCTTTCCGCGCTCACGCCCACCGAGCGGCGGATCGCCCAGCACGTGCTCGACGATCCCCAGAGCGCGGTCGAGTCGTCGATCACGCAGCTCGCCGCGGCCTGCGACACCTCGATCGCGAGCATCGTGCGCTTCACGCAGAGCCTGGGCTTCTCGGGGTACCCCGAGCTCCGGCTGGCGCTCGCGACCGAACTGGATCGCCGTGCTTCCGACCGCGAGCGGTTCAACGTCTCGGAGAGCGACGTGAGCCGGCACGACGACGCGCTCACCACCGTGCGGAAGATCGCGTTCGCGGAGGCGTCCGCCATCGAGCGCACGGCGAGCCAGATCGACATCGACGAGCTCGAACGCTGCGTCGGTGCCGTGCGCGCCGCCCGCCGCATCGACATCTACGGCGCGGCGGCGAGCGGTCTGGCGGCTCAGGATCTGGAGCAGAAGCTGCATCGCGCGGGTCTCGTGGCGCAGGCGCGCACCGACCTCCACCTCGCGCTCACCGGTGCGGCGCTCCTCGACGAGCGCGACGTCGCGATCGCGATCTCGCACTCCGGGCGCACGCTCGAGATCGTGCAGTCCGCCGAGGTCGCCGCGCGCGCCGGGGCCACCACCATCGCCATCACCAACAATCCGCGGTCGCCGCTCGCGCGGGTCAGCACCCTCGTCCTGGTCACGGCCGTCTCGGAGTCGACGTTCCGATCCGGTGCCATGGCCAGTCGCATCGCGCAGCTCGCCGTGCTCGACTTCCTGTTCACCCGCATCGCCCAGGCCGACTACGACACCATCTCCGACAACCTTCAGCGCACCTACAACGCTGTCACCGATCACAGAATCGACTGATCCTCATGCACCTCGGCATCGACCGCCTGATCCGCCGCGACATCCGCCCCGATCTCCTCGCGCGCCTCACCGCGAGCCGACTCGGTCTGGTCACGAACGACCTCGCGCTGACCTCCGACCTGCTGCGCGGACGACAGCCGCTGGCCGCGAGCGGTTGGCGGTTCACGAGGCTGTTCGCGCCGGAGCACGGGCTCAGCGGTCGCGCGAGGGAGGGTGAGCTGGTCGGCGATCTCCTCGATCCGCTCACGGGGGTCGAGGTGCGCAGCCTGTACGGCGACGCGGTCCGTCCCGCCGCCGCCGACCTCGCCGATCTCGATGTGATACTCATCGATCTGCCCGACGTCGGCGCGCGGTTCTACACGTACATCTGGACCATGAGTCACGTGCTGGAGGCGTGCGCCGATGCCGGGGTGGCGGTGGTCGTGCTCGACCGTCCGAACCCGATCGGCGGTCGGCTCGATCGCGCGGAGGGTCCGCTGCTCGACGAGCGGGCGCAGTCCCTCGTGGGGCGGTGGAGCATGCCGATCCGGCACGGACTCACGATCGGCGAGCTGTCGCGGCACTGGGTGCGCACGCGCGGGATCGATGTCGAGCTGGACGTGGTCGAGGTCGACGGGTGGTCCCGCGCTGCGCCGATCGGGGGCGGCGAGGGCACGTGGATGCCGCCGTCGCCGAACCTCCCCAGCCCCACGACGGCGCTGCTGTACCCGGGCACCTGTCTGGCGGAGGGCGTGAACGTGTCGGAGGGGCGGAGCACGGCCGTGCCGTTCCGCGTCATCGCCGCGCCCTTCATCGACGGGGAGCGCTATGCCGCCGCCATCGCCGCCGCCGGGTTGCCCGGCATCGCCGCCGTCCCCTACGGCTTCACGCCGCTGGTGCGCGACCACGCCGGCGAGGCGTGCGAGGGGGTGATCCTGCATGTCACGGATGCCGAGGCGCTGCGACCCGTGCACACCGGTGCGCGTCTGCTGTCCCTCATCGAAGAGGTCCATCCCGGGGCGCTCGTGGAGCGTTCGCTGGTGCCGATGCCGGGGGAGTCCGATTGGTCCCCGCTCGAGAAGCTCTTCGGGGTCGAGGGGGCGTTCACGCAGATCGTCGCCGGCGAGTGGGACGATCCGGAGCGCTTCGCGGTCCCAGGGTGGCGGGATGCTGTGGCGGAGGACCTGCTCTACCGCTGACCCCGCGCGTCGATCTCCGCCTCGACCGCCGCGACGAGCGGATTCGTGTCGAGCGGATCGGTGATGATCGCGGCGATCGCGTCGAACGGCAGGACGGGGTAGCGCGACACGGCGCCGACCTTGTCCGCACTCGCGAGCACGACCGTCTCGGTGCACCGCGCGGCGATCGCGCGCTTCGTGACCGCGTCGTCGAGCTCGCCGGTGGTGAGGCCGTGTGCGGGGTCGATGCCGGTCGCGCCCAGGAAGAACGTGTCCGCGGCGAGGTGCTGGATCGCCTCGAGGGCCAGGCCCCCTCCCACCACCATCGAGTGTCGGGTGAGCTCGCCTCCGATCATGATCACGCGGGCGTCGGAGTGCTCGGCGACGGCGAGGGCGACCGCCGGGCTCGGTGTGATCACCGTGAGGTCGGTGCCGGAGGGGAGCAGCTTCGCCATCGCGAGGGTGGTGGTGCCCGCATCCAGGACGATCGTCGATCCGGGGCGGATGCCGGCGACCGCTCGTCGCGCGACCCGCTCCTTGCTCTCGGTCGCGACCTCCTGCCGCTCGCTCACGGGTCGATCGGGGGCGGGGAGCGGCAGGGCGCCGCCGTAGACGCGCAGCAGCCGGCCGTCTTCGGCGAGCTCGCGGAGGTCGCGTCGGATCGCATCCTCCGAGACGCCGAGGTCGTCGGCGACGGCCTTCGCGACCACCCGGCCGTCACGGTCGAGGAGCTCGAGAAGGTGGGCTTTGCGTTGCGCGGCCAGCATATGTTTCCTCACGAAGTTGCACGATCTTGCATGTTTCAGACTACAGTCATCCCCATGACGAAGCCACTCCTGATCCTGATCGCCGGCCCTTATCGTTCCGGCACGAACGGCGACCCCGCCCTCATCGCCCGCAATCTGGCGCGCCTGGAGGAGGCCTCGGGGCCGATCTTCCGCCTCGGACACATCCCGATGATCGGTGAATGGGTCGCGCTGCCGATCCTGCGCACCCTCGACGAGGCCACCGCCGCAGACGGCGATGTCATGTACGAGACCGCGCGCCGGCTGCTGCAGCACTGCGATGCCGTGCTGCGCCTGCCCGGGGAATCGGCGGGCGCCGACAAGGACGTCGAGATCGCGCACGAGCTCGGATTGGCGGTCTACCGGTCGCTCGAGGAGATCCCCTCAGCCGCGACTCCGTAGGCTGGAGGCATGACCAAGAACATCTGGACCATCCTCGGCGTCATCCTCGCCGTCGTGATCGCGTGGTGGATCGTGAGCGCGCTGTTCTCGGTCCTCGCGTTCATCTTCAAGCTCGGGATCGTGGCGGTCGTCGCCGTGGTCGTGTTCCTCGTGCTGCGCGGACTGTTCAGCCGCAGCGACGACTGACGCCCTGCGCGCTCACGCGCGAGCGAAGGCGCCGACGCGGTACTGCGCGGCGCGGTGCGTGTCCTGCACACGGTCGCCGCGGCCGTGGAGCTTGTGGCGGAGCGTGCCCGGCGTGTACTCCTCCGGGTAGGCGCCGCGCTCGCGCAGCACCGGGATCACGTGCTCGATCACGTCCTGCCAGGTGCCGGGCGTGACCGCGTAGGCGAGGTTGAAGCCGTCGATGTCGGTCTCCGCGACCCACGACTGCAGCTCGTCGGCGATCTCGACGCCCGATCCGACGATCGTGGGGCCGAGGCCGCCGATCGCGTTGTGGCGGCCGAAGTCGCCGACGGTCCACTCGCGGCCGAGATCCGCCTCCTCCTTGAGGTGCTGGAGCACCGACTGGATCGCGTTGGACTCGACGTTCCCGACCGGCTCGTCCTCGGCGTACTGCGACAGGTCGACGCCCATCCAGCCCGACATGAACGTGAGCGCGCCCTCGGGGCTCGCGTAGGAGAGGTACTCGGCGTGCTTCGCCGTCGCCTCCTCGCTGGTGGCGGCGGTGATCACGGTGAGCAGCGTGTAGATACGGGCGTCGTACCGGTCGCGGCCCGCCGCCTCGAGGGCGTCGCGGATGCGCTTGACGGTGCCGGCGAGCACCTCCTTCGAGGGGGCGGCGACGAAGATGGCCTCGGCGTTCTCGGCGGCGAACTTCACTCCGCGCGGACTCGCGCCGGCCTGGTAGATCACCGGCGTGCGCTGCGGTGACGGCTCGGAGATGTGGATGCCGGGCACGCTGAAGTGCTTGCCCTCGTGTCCGATCGGATGCACCTTGCCCGGGTCGGTGAAGATGCCGCGCTCGCGGTCCTCGACCACCGCGTCGTCCTCCCACGAGCCCTCCCAGAGCTTGTAGAGCACTTCGACGTACTCGTCGGCGTGGTCGTAGCGGTCGTCGTGCGCGAGCTGGTCCTCCTGGCCCATGTTGCGCGCGGCGCTGGGCAGGTAGCCGGTCACGACGTTCCATCCGATCCGGCCCTGGGTGAGGTGGTCGAGCGTGCTCAGTCGGCGGGCGAACGGATAGGGGTGCTCGAACGCGGTGCCGGCCGTGATGCCGAAGCCCAGGTGCTCGGTGACCGCGGCCATCGCGCTCACCAGGAGGATCGGATCGTTCACCGGGACCTGGGCGCCGTTGCGGATCGCGGCCTCGTTGGTGCCGCCGTAGACGTCATAGGTGCCGAGCACGTCGGCGATGAAGATGCCGTCGAAGGTCGCGCTCTCCAGCAGCTTCGCGAGATCCGTCCAGTAGGAGATGGTGTTGTACTGGCGTGACCGGTCGTCGGGGTGCCGCCACAGGCCGGACGACTGGTGGGCGACGCAGTTCATGTCGAAGGCGTTGAAGCGGATCTCGCGGGTCATGCGACCCATGAAAGGCGATGCGCGCGGGCGAATCCAGGGCCGCCGACATGGGCGGACACATTCGGAGCGCTCAGGCGAGCTCTTCCTCGTCCGGCCGGCGCGGGCTCGGGTCCGGCGGGATGATCTCGATCGGATGCGCGGCCATCCGCTGCGCCCGCCACCAGATCACGAACCCGACCGCGGTGAAGACGCCGTAGAACACGTACATGAGGCCGGTCGCGTAATAGCCGGAGCCGAACAGCAGAGGCACGCCGACCACGTCGACGGCGATCCAGATCAGCCAGAACTCGGTCCAGCCCTTGGCCATGCCGTAGGTCGCGAGCAGCGAGCCGACGAACGTCCAGGTATCGGCCCATACCGGCTCCCACGATCCGAGCAGGCGGAACAGCGGCGTCAGGGCGACGGTCCCGACGATCATCACCAGGACCATGCCGATGCGTGCGCTCGTCGGCGCCCAGCGCGGCACCACGCGTCCGCCGTCGAGGTTGCGCCAGCGCACCCACCCGTAGATCGCGACCGCGATGAACATGATCTGGCGTCCGGCCTGACCGAGCAGGTGCGGCAGCGACGGGTCGGGGCTGAGCGCCGAGCCCAGGAAGACCGTGAGCAGCAGCAGGTTGCCGACGATGCCGACCGGCCACGCCCACACCTTGCGGCGCATGCCGCCGAGTGCGCTCGCGAGTCCGAACGCGTTGCCGACGACCTCGCGGACCAGGAGCGTCTGTCCGCCCGGCAGCATCCACTGCGAGTTGAAGGCGTCGACGAGCCACTGCAGCGGGTCCATGGTCAGGACCCCGCGTCGGGTTCGGCGCGCTCGTCGAGCACGAGCTGGAGCATGCTGAGGTCGAGCCAGCGCCCGAACTTCGCCCCGACCTGCGGCATCCGTCCCACCTCGGTGAAGCCCAGCCGCTCGTGCAGGGCGATCGAGGCGGTGTTCCCGCTCTCGATGCCGGCGATCATCACGTGCATCCCGGCGGTGCGGGCGTGCTCGATGAGCGCGGCCATCAGCGTGGTACCGATGCCGCGGCCGTGCTGGCCGTCGAGGACGTAGACGGAGTGCTCGACCGTGAGGCGGTAGCCGCTGTGCGGGCGCCACTGCGCGTACGACGCGTAGCCCAGCACCCCGGAGTCGTCGACCGCGACGATCACCGGGTAGCCCCGGGCGGCGCGGTCGGCGAGCCACGCGGCGCGGTCGGCGAGGTCCACCGCCTCCTCGTTCCAGATCGCGGTGGTATGCACCACGGCGTGGTTGTGGATCGCGGTGATCGTGTCGAGATCGGCGGTCTCGGCGTCTCGGATTCGCACGGCTGTCATCGGCGGGCGGTCTCTCTTCTGCTTCTGCGCTTCGGGTGCGCATCGCCGACGCTAGCAGGATGCCGGGGCTTCGAGCGCACGAGGAGTGCACGCGGTGCCGACGTGGCGATATGCGAACCTGTCCGCACCGCAGGCCCAGGCTCGGGGGCAGGGCGCGCTACGACATCGCGGCATGAGCGCGCCGTCCGTCGCGCACGCTCGTCCGGTGGACTCAGCCCGCCGAGGTCGAGGCGGGCTCGATGGATTTCAGCCGGGACGTGATGGCGGCGAACCCCGCCGACCAGGCGGCGCCCAACCCCGCGGCCGTGGCGCTGGCGGCGGTGAGCTGGCCACCGGACTCGCCGACGGCGGCGAAGACGAACCAGATCACGGCCGCACCGATCCCCGCGATGGCGACGGCGGAGATCAGGCGCCGGGTCCGGCGCAGTTGAGTGGCGTGATCAGGGCTCATGCTCCGATCAAACCGGAGTGGACGACAGACCGCATCCCCCGTGCGGCGGACAGCGACGGCGGATCGCTGCGAGACGCCGGCTCAGCCTCAGCCTCAGCCTCAGCCTCAGACGTGCACGTCGGCGGGGGATTCCTCGCCCTCGTGGAAGCTCGGGGTCTTGCCGAACAGCCGCGCGATGCCCAGGATGATCCCGACGATCAGCAGCCCCAGCGCGAGCCCGGCGATCGCCGACACGATCGTCTCGACCACCCAGACCACGAATCCGCCGAGCGGCTCGAGCGCATGCTCGATCCCGTGCAGCACGTCGACGGGGAAGTGCCAGCCGACCTCGCCGAGGTTCACCAGTACGAGATGGCCTCCGACCCAGAGCATCGCCACGGTGCCGAGGATGCTGATGAAGCGGAACACGGCCGGCATCGACCGCACGATCCTGGTGCCGGTGTGTCGCACGCGCTGCACCGGGTTCTTCGCCATCTTCAGACCGATGTCGTCGATCTTCACCAGCAGCGCCACGGCGCCGTACACGACACCCGTCATCAGGAGTGCGATCACGGCGAGGATCGCCAGGGTCGCCCAGATGTCGAGCCCCTTCTCGAGACTCGCGAGCGAGATGAGCATGATCTCGGTCGAGAGGATCAGGTCGGTGCGCACCGCGCCGAGCACGAGCTTCCTCTCGTCGCGCGCACCCTCATCGGCGTGACCGTGCTGCACGCCGAACCACTCCAGTACCTTCTCCGCACCCTCGAAGCACAGGTAGGCCCCGCCCAGGATCAGCAGGTACGGCAGCACCCACGGCGCGAACGCGGTCAGCAGCAGCGCCACCGGGATGATGATCAGGAACTTGTTCGCCAGCGACCCCAGGGCGATCTTGCCGACGACGGGCAACTCCCTGGCAGGCGTGAGGCCCTGCACGTACTGCGGGGTGACCGCGGCGTCGTCGATCACGACGCCGGCCGCCTTCGCCGAGGCCTTCATCGCGGCGCTCAGGATGTCGTCGACGACGGCGAGAAGTCCAACGGACATGGGTGTTTCCCCTCGGCAGGTGTGCAGTGCGGAGGCAACTCTATCGACACCGCCGAAACTCACAGCCCGCTCCCAGCGCGGCGGGACCAAAACGGGCCGCTCGACGGTTCTCCTCTATGACGCCGCAGCCAGCGACGTCGGACAAGGAGTCAGATCATGTCGAACGACTACGCCAAGACCCCCGAGGCCGTCAGCGACCTCACCCATCTGCAGTACGAGGTGACCCAGCAGGACGCCACCGAGCCGCCCTTCCGCAACGCCTATTGGAACAACCACGACGACGGCATCTACGTCGACGTCGTCTCGGGCGAACCGCTGTTCTCGTCGACCGACAAGTTCGACAGCGGCACCGGCTGGCCCAGCTTCACCAAGCCCATCGAGGCGGATGCCGTGACCACCCGTACCGACCGCTCGCTGTGGATGAAGCGCACCGAAGCGCGCTCCGCCGGTGCGGACAGCCACCTCGGGCACGTCTTCGACGACGGTCCTCGCGACGCGGGCGGACTGCGCTACTGCATGAACTCCGCGGCCCTCCGCTTCATCCCTGCGGAAAGTCTCGAACAGGAGGGGTACGGTCGCTACAGTCCCCTCTTCGCCAACCCCACCACCGATTCTTCTGAGGAGCAGTCATGACCGACACCGGAACCATCACCCGCACGCCCGGGACCGAGACGGCCGTCCTCGCAGGCGGCTGCTTCTGGGGCATGGAAGACCTGATCCGCCGCCAGCCCGGCGTGCTCGACACCCGGGTCGGCTACACGGGTGGATCGAACGACCACGCGACCTACCGCAACCACCCCGGCCACGCCGAGGCCGTGGAGATCGTGTTCGACCCGACCAAGACGACGTACCGCGACATCCTCGCGTTCTTCTTCCAGATCCACGACCCGTCCACCAAGGACCGTCAGGGCAACGACATCGGCTCGAGCTACCGCTCGGCGATCTTCCCGCTCAGCCCCGAGCAGGAGACCGTCGCGCGCGAGACGATCGCCGACGTCGACGCCTCCGGCCTGTGGCCCGCCAAGGCCGTCACCACGATCGAGCCCGAGGGCCCGTTCTGGCAGGCCGAGGAGGAGCACCAGGACTACCTGATCAAGTACCCGAACGGCTACACCTGCCACTTCCCGCGCGCGGGATGGGTGCTGCCCAAGCGTGCGGAGAGCTCCGCGGTCTAGGGCGCGACCGGCGACTCCTCGCCGGGGTCACCCCTCGGCGAGGAACGACAGCGCGGCTTCCTTGAAGTCGCGCGAACCCGGAGCGTTGAAGTGGTTCCGGTTCGGGATCTCGAAAAAGTGCCCGTCCGGAGCCGCCGACGCCAGGGCCCGCGACCCCTCGATGATCGCGTCCTTCGATCCGGTGGCGAACAGGATCGGCCGCGTCGGCGCATCCGTCGGGTCGGGGTCGATCATGCCCGAGGACCGCATGCCCTCCGCCAGCGCGACCAGCGCCCGCAGGTCGTTCCCCGGCACCCGCTCGGTCAGCGCGATGTAGTTCTGCGTCGTGCGGTCCTCGACCGGCGTGCCGTCGGCGATGTAGGCGCGCACCTGATCGAGGTCGAGGCGAGCGAGCGGGATGCCGTCCGGCACGCCCCCGAGCACCGCGCGGCCGATGCGATGCGGCAGCTCGCGGACCACCTCCCAGCCCACGCGCGCCCCGAGGGAGTAGCCCACGTAGGACGCATCGTCCACGAGATAGGTGTCCATGACGGTCTCGACATCGGTCACCAGCGTGCGGATGCCGTAGCCGCCGGCCTCGTGCGGCTTCTCGCTGAGTCCGTGACCGCGCTGGTCGAGGGCGAGCACCCGGTACCCGGCGGCGATGAGCTCGCGCACCCACCCGGTCAGGACCCAGTTGTCCCGCGCGTTCGATGCGAACCCGTGCACGGTCACCACGACCGGGGCGTCGAGCTCACCCCAGGTGTAGGTCGCCAGCCGCGTGCCGTCGCCGGCGTACACGTGCTGCGGGTCGGGCATGCTGGTCAGGTCGGAGAGGGGGACGGCCACCCTTCCATCTTGGCCCTGTTCCCGGTCCGAGGGTCAGAGCACGACGAGGAAGCCGAGCACCGCGCTCGCGACGCCCAGCACCGCCAGGACGAGCGCCGGCGCGGCGGACTCCTTGCGGCGCAGGTGCACGACGACCGCGCCGATCATGATGATCGCGATCCCGGTGCCGGCGAGCGCGGCGAGGATCGGGGCGATGCCGGTGGCCAGCGGCAGGATGAGCCCGAACGCGCCGATCACCTCGAGCGCCGCGATGGCTTTGATCGTCCCGGCGGAGAAGTCCTCCGTCCAGGCCATCCCGCGTTCGGCGAGCGTCGCCTTCGGGGTGACGAGCTTCATGAAGCCGCCGCCGAGCATGGCGAGGGCGAGCAGCCCGTTGACGATCCAGAGTGCGATGAGCATCCGAGGTTCCGTTCTGTGTCTTTGTTACGATCAGTAACCAAGAATGGAGGATGCGGATGACCGCTGCAAAAGGCACACCGATGTCACTGACGCACATCGACGAGACCGCGCTCGCCGGATTCCCCGGATACGAGAGCTCCTGCGAGCTCGACGAGAGCGCGGGCCGCGCGATCCGCGAGGTGCTCGATCGCGTCGGCGACAAGTGGTCGCTCCTGGTCATCGCCACGCTGCGGCACGACCGGCTCCGCTTCAGCGAGCTGCTCCGACACATCCCCGGCATCTCGCAGCGGATGCTGACGCTCACCCTCCGCCAGCTCGAACGCGACGGACTGATCAGTCGCACCGCCTACGCGGAGGTCCCGCCGCGCGTGGAGTACGAGCTCACCGACCTCGGCGGCACCCTCATCCCGATCGCCAAGACCATCGGCGACTGGGCCCTCGCGAACCACCCCGCGATCGAGGAGTCGCGCACGCAGTACGACGCGACGCGCGGGACCTCGGCCACCGCACGCCGCGTCGCAGGAGATGTCAGCGCGTCCGCGTGATCGGCCGGACGAGGAAGCCCGGCCGATCAGGGATCACACCTGGGTGCGCAGGGCCGCTCCGAGCGTGGCGTCCACGTTCGTCCAGTACTGGAAGAAGCGCTCGCGGATCTCATCGACCGTGATCGAACGCCCCTGCCCGATGAGCGTCTCGATGAACCGGGCGCGCTGCTCGTCGTCGAAGACCTCGCGGTAGAGCGTGCCCGGCTGCCCGAAGTCGTCGTCCTCGGCGTGCAGCGTGGCCGCCGAGCGGACGAGCTCGCCATCGGCCTCCCAGTTCGCCTCGATCCCCTTCGACGGGTCGGCCTCGGGGCCGCCGGCCGCACCGAACGAGTTCGGCTGGTAGGTGCGGTGCGCCGCCCCGTTGTACTGGTACCGCATCGCCCCCTCGTGCTGGTAGTTGCGCGCCTCGGCGGCGTGCGGCTGGTTCACCGGCAGCTGGTTGTAGTTGGCCCCGATGCGGTGACGCTGCGCATCCGGGTACGCGAAGATGCGACCCATCAGCATCTTGTCCGGCGAGATGCCGGTGCCGGGCACCTGGTTCCCCGGCGAGAAGCCGGCCTGCTCGATCTGGGCGAAGAAGTTCTCCGGGTTCCGGTTCAGGGTCAGCGTGCCGACCTTGATGCGCGGGTAGTCCTTGAGCGAGATCGTCTTGGTGAGGTCGAACGGGTTGAACCGGTACGACTTCGCCTCGTCGTAGGGCATGATCTGCACGTACAGGTCCCACGAGGGGTGCTCGCCCCGCTGGATCGCATCGAACAGGTCGCGCCGGTAGTAGTCGGCGTCGGACCCGGCGAGCTGCTGCGCCTCCTCGGCGCCCATGGCCTCGACGCCCTGGTGCGACACGAAGTGGTAGCGCATCCAGAAGAGCTCGCCCTCCGCGTTCACCCAGGAGAAGGTGTGCGAGCCGTAGCCGTTCATGTGGCGCCAGCTGCGCGGGAGCCCGCGGTCGCCCATGAGATAGGTCACCTGGTGCGCGGTCTCCGGGGAGAGCGTCCAGAAGTCCCACTGCATGTCGGGGTCGCGGAGTCCCGAGTCGCCCAGGCGCTTCTGCGAGTGGATGAAGTCGGGGAACTTGATCGCGTCGCGCAGGAAGAAGGTCGGGGTGTTGTTGCCGACGATGTCGAGGTTGCCCTCCTCCGAGTACAGCCGCAGCGAGAAGCCGCGCACGTCGCGCCAGGTGTCGGGGGAGCCCTGCTCGCCGGCGACCGAGGAGAAGCGGATGAGCGCCTCGCTCTTCGCGCCCTGCTGGAAGACCGCCGCCCGGGTGTACGCCGAGACGTCTTCCGTGACGACGAACTCGCCGAACGCACCGCCGCCCTTCGCGTGCGGGTTGCGCTCCGGCACGCGCTCGCGGTTGAACGCGGCGATCTTCTCGACGAGGTGGTGGTCGTGCAGGACCGTGGGGCCGTCGGCGCCGACCGTCAGCGAGTGGGTGTCACTCGCGATCGGGGCTCCGGCCTGCGTGGTGGTGGCAGGTTTCGTCATGGTGTTCTCCTTCTCCGCGCGGGCGCGACGAATACCCCCATCCGTGGATGGGCGATCAGCGGTCGGCTATTGCGCGGCGTTCTGGCAACTGGGGCACAGGCCCCAGAAGGTGACTTCGGCTGTCTGGACGGTGAATCCCCCCGTCGAGGACGGGGTGAGACACGGAGCTTCGCCCACGACGCAGTCCACATCGCCGACGGCACCGCAGGAGGTGCAGACGACGTGGTGGTGGTTGTCGTGGATACGTCGCTCGTAGAGCGCCGCGGAACCTGCCGGTTCGATCCGGCGGATGAGACCCGCCGTCGTCAGGTCCGCGAGGATGTTGTGCACCGACTGGATCGACGTGGTCGGAAGCACGTCGGACACGGCGCGGTAGATCCGCTCCGCATCCGTGTGGGCCATGGAGTCCAGTGCCTCGAGAACGGCGACGCGGCCCGCGGTCGCCCGAAGCCCGGCATCGCGAAGCGCCGAGTCGAGTTCTGTCTCCATGCCTCGAGTGTACCCCGTCATTTGAATAACTCAAAAGAACAGCATGTCGGGATGCTGCTCCAAGAATGGATCCGCGGAGTTCGACGACATGGATGGCGAGTGTATGGGAGCGCCGATGAACGCGGACGCTAGGTGGCTGAAGCCCAGTCAGCCATGACTTGGTCGTATCGAGGCAGTAAGTCGGGCCTGAGTGAAGACGTCATCCAGTGCGCTGCTGCCGATCCGTGGGTGTGACTGATGCTCGCGAAGCGTCGTTGAGCTTCCTCCGCGCGACCTTGCATGCTGATCGCTACAGCATGGCTGAGAGCCGCTCGCATGTCTTCACTGTCCTTCGACATGAGGATTCCAAAGAGTGCTTCGGCCTCGGCTGGCTGATCCGAGTTGACGTAGGCTGCGGCGAGGCTCCAAGCCGCGTCTGAGTTCTCAGGGGCTAGATCAAGAAGCTGGCGACGCACCGCTACAACCTGCGGCCAGTCCGCTACGGCGCTCCAATACTCGTCTCGCGCGATCAGAATTCTTCGATCGCTTGGTTTGAGAGCTTCGAGGCGTTCAAGGTCTTCTTTTGCGCCTGCGATGTCTCCAGTAGCGATTCGAGCGGGGAGGCGATGGGACAGCGCAGACTTGCTGTCGGGCTCTAACTCGAGAGCATGGTTCAAGTCCGTGAGCGCTTCGGCCATCTTGCCTACGCCCATCGAAAGGCATCCTCGAGTGACGAGAAGACGCGCGTGCCCTGGCTGCAAACTTAGGGCAGATTCGATGTCAGCAAATGCCGCAGGGAAACGACCTTGTGATCGATGCAAGGACGACCTTGTCGCGTACGCAGCGAACCGCATGCTCCAGGGCTCAGCAACTGCCCGGTCGAGTAGTTCGAGAGCAACATCCGGCTCGCCCATATCGAGGTGGCATACTGCGCGCCGATACGCCACGTTCGGCGAACCGGGGCTCAGCGTATCGGCGTTTTCGAACGCCTCCAATGCTCGGTTGAAGAGGCGTAGCCGCGCATAGATCGATCCAGCGATGGTGAGGATTCGTGTCCTTGAATTATCATCCAGCTCTTCGCCGAGCGCCCGTTCGACTACTGCTTCAGCGGCGGAGGCCTGGTCAGACGACAGCAATGACTGTAGCCACACCTCGTAAGTGTGGGCGAGATGCAATCCTGATGCCACGGCAGCTTCGAATGCGGTCTGCGATTCGTCGCTCCGCTTCAGGAAGGCCAGGGCTTCGGCGCGATGAGCCGCTGCGTCCAGATCATCAGGCTCTAACAAGAGAACGTGTTCGAGGTCTTGGAGAGCTCCATCGAAGTCACGCAGCTGGAGGCGAATCATGCCCCGCTGGAAGTAGTCGCGAGGCTCTGCTCTGGTGTTGATTGCTCGACCAAGCTCCTCTTCGGCGGCGGATACCATCCCGGATGCCGCTAAGCCGGCAGCGCGACGCCGATGAACTGAGTCTGCCTTGGCGCCGAGCGCCGTTGCCTGCTGGAAGTCCTCTTCAGCGAGCTCTATCTGGTTCGCTTGGTAGCGTGCAGTACCTCGCCATAAGTATGTGTCGGCGTCTTCGCGCTGAGCGAGCGCGAACGTGAAGTCTTCCACAGCCCTCAGCGCGTCTCGTGCTCTCAGCCGCTTGTGACCGGCGCGCATTACTGCGCGCACAGCTACGCGTTCGCCGTCATCGAGGATGATCTCGGCCAGAGCTGCCGTTGGTTCGCCGAGCGTCGTGTGGCGTGACACATCCATGATTGCGCGACCACGGCGGTAGCGGTGTTCGGCGTCCCGTGGATCGAGCCGAATGGCCGAGTTGAACTCCGTGATTGCCTCTTCGCGTTGTCCCAGGCCGTATAGCGCTGCGCCGCGAAGGCTTACGACCGCGGCCTGTCCAACTACGGACGCCTCGACTGTGCTGATGAGATCCAAAGCATCTGAGAACTGATCTTCTTCGAGTAGCAACTCGACATGCGCCAAGTTCCACCATGAATTTGACGGTTCGAGTCTTCGAGCCGTTTCAATCTCAGTCAGTGCCCGGTCCCGTTTGCCGGCTGAGGCGAGGGCATGCGCGAGAAAAGCACGTACCCAGGGCCACGAAGGGAGCTGAGCCCGTAGCTCCTCAGCTAGTGATACGGCCACTTCCCAGTCTCTTTGCCGGAGCCGGTCGATTGCATGGGTTGCTTTGGCCACCGGGCTGCCCTTCAGTCGTCGATCAAGATCTCTGACGACCCAGAGATAGTCGGCAACGCCCAGAGCTACTATCGTCGCGTTCGCTACGACGAGAAAGGAGAGACTCGCAGCTTCCGCGGACCACGCGAACGGGTTCGGATTGAAAGCGAGCCCCGATCGCGCTCCTGCCGTGATCGCAACCGCGGCCATCGTGAGGCCGATGCCGATCGTCGTGAACAGTGTCCATCGGCCGATCGGGTCGCGCGTTTCTGCTTCCTTCAGGCCGTCCGCCGCAGCGGCGACCTCGGCGTCGCTAATCGCCGAACCCGAATGCGCCGCCTTCGCTAAATCCGCGAACACCGCATCTGATCGGTTCAGCGCCCGGTCGCGCTCCGATCGTAACCTGATCGAGCTAAACCCGATCAAAAAGACGGTCGCGGAAAGCCCCGACGCCAATGCGGCCACGATGCTGTCCATGATGATCATCAAACCAGACCAGAGCACAGTTGCCGCAAGGAGCATTCGAACTCGACTGGTTCTAGCAACTCCCGCTGCCTAGCCGCGCGTGACCGAGCGAAGCGCCGAGTCGAGTTCTGTCTCCATGCCTCGAGTGTACCCCGTCATTTGAATAACTCAAAAGAACAGCATGTCGGGATGCTGCTCCCGTCGAGGGGCTCTCGGTTCAGGCGCCGCCGGCCCAGTCGAGGACGCGCGTGCCGATCAGCGTGAGCCAGCGGGAGGGATGGCCCTCCCCGGCATCGACCGGGAACCAGGTGCGACCGGCGAGCGGAGCGCCCTGCGTCCACGAGCCGTCGGGCCGTCGCGCGGCACGCACCAGCTCGACGGCATCCGCGATCCGCTCGTCGGGGGCACGGCCCTCGACGAGCGACGCCTCGCGGAAGTGGTCCAGGGCCGTCATCGCGCTGTACCGATGGCGGTTCGGATACACGAAGCGCCCGACGAAGGGACCGACCTGCTCTCCGGTCGACTCGCGGTACAGCAGCCGTCGCCGCAGCAGGTACTCCTCGCCCGAGTGCCGTGCCTCCCGCAACGACGTGTCGCCGGTGAGTCGCTCGTAGGCGAGCATCCCGCGCAGGGCGTTGAGCGTGGAGTGGAAGGACGACCGCACCGAGTCGCCCTCCTCCGCCTCGCAGTTCCATCCGCCGTCCTCCAGCCGGTGGGCGGGGAACCAGCGGGCGAGCGCGGAGACGTCGGCACCCAGCCAGGCGCCGTTCGCCAGCGTGTAGGCGTTGATGCACACGTCGACCTCGCCGCCCCAGTAGGGCAGGTCGTCGTACTCCCATCGACTGTTCTGCGCCAGGCGCTCCGCGGTGTCGCCGAGCACCGCGGCGTCCACGCCCCATTCGCGCAGATCGTTCAGCGACCAGGTCGTGGCCGTCCACGGCTGCCCCGGCTCCTCCGCCTCCGCACTGCCGAAGAACCCTGCCGGGAAGAAGGCGCCTCCGGCCCACTGACCGTCATCGTCCTGCCGGGCGAGGAGCGCGGCGCCGAAGCCCTCGGAGGCGACCCGTGCCCGCGTCGCCTGCCACACCTCCTCGGGCTCCCGCAGCAGATCGCGCTCGACCTGCCAGCGCAGCGCGGGATCCCCGTCGAGCAGCCAGTCCATCGTCTCCGTCGCGATCGCCATGCGGGCACGCTACTCCGTCGGCGCGGCATCGGATACCCCGACGGCGATCGAGTTCGGCGGGCCTCAGCCGCGGGTGATCGTGAAGCCCGTTCCGCGCACGCGAACCCGACCGCCCTGGGTCGCCCGGCCGTCCGGAGAGCCGTCCGCCTCGTAAGCTCGCCCCTCGCCGGGTGCGAGCGGAGCGACCCGCTGGTCCTTCCGTGCGCCGTTCGCATAGAGCACGGCGGCTCCCGAGGTCGTCGCGTACACGGCGCTCACGACCCGCGGCTGGATCACCAGCGCATCCAGGCGCACGTCGCCGCGACTCGTGCAGCGCACCGTCACCGCGGTCTCCGGCAGATCGCCGCCGAGGAGCTGCGGCACGAGCATCCCGTCGGCCTCGGTGAGCCCGCGGTCGCCGGCCCCGCCCGCGGGCGTGCGCGTGCGCCACACCCGGCGACGCCCGCGGCGCACCTCCCACTCCGCCTCGCCGGCAGCGGCAGCCTGCCGCCACACGAGCCCGTGCAGGATGCCACCCGCCTCCGTCACGTCGAACTCGACCCACTCGCCGCGAGGGATGCGCACATACGCCCCGCCCGAGAGGTTGCCCTCGCCCGTCCAGGCGCCGCCCTCGGGACGCTCCACGACGCAGCCGGGAGAGAGCCGTGCCGTCTCGGCGTCGATCACCCGCAGGCCCGAGTGCGCCCGCAGCCCCGTGATCGACGTCGCGAGCTCCGCCACGTCCCGATTCGCGTCGAGCAGCTGCATCGTGAGCAGGCCGTGGATCGTCGACTCGGCGCCGGAGTTGCGGTTCACCCGTCCGTCGGTCTCGACCCCGTCGAACGTCACACCCGTCGCGGGGTCGTACACCGGCACCCCCGCCGTGTTCGCGCCGAAGAACCAGCCGGCGGCGAGGCCGGCGACCGCGCGGAGTCCGACCCCGCCCACGGCCGCGGCCTGCAGCGCCCCGGCCACGCGACCGTGCGCGCCGTAGGCGATCTGCGCCTCGGCTGGAAGCGGCGCCCACGCGTTGTGCGGCCCGCCCGCGGCGAGCACCTGCGGCGTGAAGCGTCCGGCATCCGCGAGTGCGGCGGAGGACCAGTCCCGGCGCCGGAGCAGGGCCCCGGCGCGGGCGAGAGCCTCCGGTGCGGCGGCACCCCACGCGTGCCAGAACCCGAGCGAACCCGTCCACGGCAGCACCGCCCCGAACGGCCAGCCCCGCGCCGGGTCGGTGGCCATCGCGGCCACACCCTCCCCGTACGTCAGCAGGGCCTTGCGGCTGCGGGAGTCGCCCGCCTCGGTGGCCGCGGCGAGGCCGAGCATGGCCTCTGCCGTGGCATCCGCACCGCCCGCGATGAGCCAGGCGGGGAGCCGCCGCCCGTCGCTGCGCACCCACTGCCCGGCGCGCGAGAGCGATTCCCGCCCGAGCGCATCCAGGCACAGGTGCAGCCGGTCGAGGAGGAACGCCGCGAACGCCGGGTCCGCCCGACGGAAGGCCGCATGGCCCTCGCCGAACGCCCAGACCGACCGGGCGAGCCAGTACGACTCGGCCGAGTCCGAGGGGTCGGGCAGCTCGACCGGGATCGCGCTGGGGGTCAGGGTGCCGTCCTCCTGCTGCCACAGCACCACGCGCCCGGCGTTCGGGCCGGAGGTCGTCTGCAGGAAGGCCAGCGAGCGGAGCACATCCCGCGCCTCGTCGCGGCTCCGGGTATCGCCCGTCGCCCTCCAGTCGCGGAGGAACACGATCGCCGCGCGGGCGATGTCGTCGGCGTTGTAGGCGCCCTGCGACCAGTAGCCGGTGACGGCATCGCGGGTGCCCCCGCCGACCGGACGATATCCGCCCGCACCGTCGGTGTCGGCGTAGGTCCAGGGCGCGCGCACGGTCGGCTGCGAGTCGATGCCGAACGTCGTGTGCGCCGCGCTCGCCGCGACCGGCACCTCGGCGAGGAGGAAACGCAGATGGGCGAGGTTCGTCAGCCGACCGCGCCGATCGGCCTCGAGCGGGTGCGACCCGGTCCCGGTGGCGACACCGGCGCCGGTGGTCGGGGTCGTCGCACCGACGGCCGCATCCACCGGGACGAGCGCCAGGGCGGAGGCGGCTGCCGCGAAGGTCAGGAACGTGCGCCGAGAGGCGTCCATGGCGTCACTCCCCGGCATCCACGCGGGAATCGGCGCCGTCGCGCAGCGCGCGACCCCACGGCTCGGCGGGATCGTGGATCGCCACGGCCAGCGTCGTGTCGGACTGCCCGTAGTACGCGAACCACTTCTCCTGGAACTTCACGAGTCCCTCCACGAAGGTCACGTTCGAGACCAGCCCGTGCATGTCCTCGAAGGTCTGCGGGCGCAGCCACGGCTCCTGCAGGCGGGCGATGACCGTCGTCGGCTCATCCGGATCGATGGCGATCTGCCCGCAGCGGTAGTCGACGTCGACCGAGCCGTCCTCGTGCACGATGCGGGTCGCACCGTTCGTGAGGAAGAGCAGCAGTCCGTTGTCGGTCACCACGGGCGAGGTGCCGATCTCGACGAGGGCCTCGTCCCAGGTGCCGGGCGTCGGCGAGTACATCGGCTCGGTGTCGGGGGTGCCCGGTGTCCAGTGGATGAGGTCATCGCTGGTCGCCCAGTAGATCGCGCCCTCACCGAAGTACATCCACCACTTCCCGTGCATCCGCTGCGGCACGATGACGCCGGCCTTCGACCAGTTGAATCCACGGGGGTCCATTGTCTTGAAGGTGTCGAAGTCGTCGAACAGCGGCCCGTGCTTGGTCCACGTGCGCAGGTCGGTCGAGGTCGCCAGGCAGAGCTGCGCGCTGCGCCGGTCCCAGCCCGTGTAGGTGAGGTAGTAGGTGCCCTCGATCAGCGCGATGCGCGGGTCCTCGCAGCCGTACCGCTCGTAGTCCTCCGACGGCGAGAGGATCGGCGCATCCTCGCGGGTGAAGGTGACGCCGTCCCGGGAGCGGGCGATGCCGATGTGGGAGATGATGTCGTCGGCGTGTGCGCGGTAGAGCAGCACGACCTCGTCGCCGTCGACGAGCGCGGCCGGGTTGTAAAGGTTGGCCGACTCCCAGCTGTCGCCGCGCGGGCGCAGGATGGGATTGCCGTCGTACGGCGTGAACGGTCCGAGGGGGAAGGAGGCTCCGGTGAACATGGGGTCCCTTTCTGGTCAGCCTTTGACGGCTGCACCGAGGTCGGTGGCGCGGAAGAACCGCTGGAAGACGACGAACAGGATCACGACGGGGAACGCGAGCGCCGTGGCGCCGGCGAGGATCGCACCGTTCGGGTTGGCCGTGGACTGCGCCACGTTGGAGATGTAGTTCGCGAGGGACACCGCCAGCGGCTGCAGGCTCGCATCCTTCGTGATGAGGAAGGGCCAGAGGAACTCGTTCCAGGGGCCGATGAACGTGACGAGGACGACCGTCACCAGGACGGGACGGATCAGCGGGATCGCGACCGAGGTCAGCAGACGGATCTCGCCGGCGCCGTCGATGCGCGCCGCCTCGAAGATCTCCACCGGCAGCGCCTTGAAGAACTGCACGAAGATGAACACCGCCGTGGTGTTGATGAGGAACGGCAGGATCATGCCCAGGTACGAGTCGCCGAGGCCGTAGCTGCGGGTGATCTGCACGTAGAGCGGGATCATCAGCAGCTGGAACGGCACCATCTGCACGAGCAGCATCAGCACCCAGATCACGCCGCGGCCCCGGAAGTCGAGGCGTGCGATCGCGTAGCCGGCGAGCAGGCCGAACACGACGGTGCCGAGGAGCACCCCCGCGGTGAAGATCAGCGAGTTCAGCAGTGAGCCGACCAGATCGATGCGCGAGTCGATCGCGATGAAGTTGTCGACGGTCCAGCCGCTCGTCGGGAACAGCTCGCTGGGGGAGTTCGTCGGATTCTCCTGGAACGCCCCCACGATCATGAAGTAGAACGGGAAGGCGAAGCCGATGGCCGCGATCGTGAGCAGGATGATGCTCAGGACGCGGGGCAGTGAACGCTTCTTTCGCATCATCGCTCCCTGGTCGCGCGGTTGGCCGCCAGCGACAGCATCCCGACGAGGATCACGAGGATCATGCCGATGGCCGCTGCGGTGTCGGGGTTCTGCTGCTGGATGCCCAGCTGGTAGATGAGGAGCACCGGTGTGGTCGATGCGCCGTCGGGCCCGCCGCCGTTGGTGAGCAGGTAGGGCTCGGTGAAGAGGTTGGCTCCGGTGATGATCGACAGGATCAGCACGAGGGTGGTGGCGCTGCGCACGCCGGGGACGGTGACGTGACGGAAGCGCGAGAGCACCCCGGCCCCGTCGGTCTCCGCCGATTCGTACAGCTCCTTCGGCACGTTCTGCAGCGCCGCCAGGTACAGCAGGATGTAGAACCCGAGCTGCTTCCAGGTCACGTAGAACGCGATCATCGGCATCGCGAGCCCGCTGTTCACGAGCCAGGACGGATCGGGGGCGAGCGGGCCGAGGATGGTGTTGATCAGCCCGTTGCCCGAGAACAGCAGCATCCACACGCCGACGAGCGAGACGCTCGCCGTGAGGTACGGCACGTAGAAGGCGACGCGATACGCCGCCACCCAGCGGATGCCGGTGTTGAGCGCCGCCGCCAGCACGAGCGAGAGCACCGCCGTCAGGGGCACGTTGATGACCAGGAAGATCAGGGTGTTGCGGAACGAGCCGAGCACCCGCGGGTCGGTGAGGACCGTGGCGAAGTTGTCGAAGCCCACGAAGGGGCGGTCGACCTCGGTGCCGGGAGCGGTGAAGAAGTAGGCGTGGAAGGCGATGTACACCGCGAACGCGAGCGGATACGCGAAGATCGCGATCACGAACACGAAGTACGGCAGCGCGAACAGTCCGCCGATCGGTTGCGCACCCAGCCATCGGGTGCGCAACCGCTTCTGGTCGGTCACGGTGTCACTCGGCGACGAGCTTGTCGATCTTCGTCGCCGCGTTCCCGAGGAAGTCGTCGATCGACTCCTTGTCGAAGATCACGGCGGAGGAGTACTCGTCGCGGAACGCCTGCCAGGCCTCCACCGAGTTCGGGATGCTGGGCACGTCGGCCGTCTTCTCGGCCTGCTCGGCGAACGCCACGTAGTTCGGGTTGGCCGCGAAGTAGTCGGCGTAGGTGTCGGTGAGCCCGGTGCGCATCGGCATCTGCCCGGTGGCCTCCAGGAGCTGCCCGTCGCTGTCCTCGCTGGTGGAGAACTTCAGGAACTCCCACGCCGTGCCCTGGTTCTTGCAGGCCGTGAACATCGACACGCTCTTGGAGTCGGCGAAGGTCGTCGGGTTCTCGCGGCCGTCGCTGGTCGGCACCGGCATGAAGCCCACGTCGACCGTGTCGGCGTAGGACGGGATCGCCCAGGGGCCGGCGAGCTGCATCGCGGTGGTGCCGGCGGACATCGCGTCGTCGGTCGACGCCTCGTTCGGCGAGAGCTTCTCGTCGTAGAAGGTCTTCCAGAACTCGGAGACGGTGCGTCCGGCATCCGAGTCGAACGTGGCCTCGCCGTCCTCGACGAGCATCGTGCCGTCGGTCTCGGCCAGGTAGAGCGGGTAGAAGTCGAACCACGGCTGATAGAACTCGCTGGTCGGCGCCGGCCAGATGGCACTCTGCACTCCGGAGGCGACGATCTTGCGCGACCCCTCGAGGAACGCGTCGTACGTGTTCATCTGCGGGTCCTCGGGATCGATGCCCGCGGCCTGGAAGAGCGCCTTGTTGTACATGACCATGACGGGGTTCGACTTCCACGGGAGCTGGTAGAAGCTGCCGTCGCTCTGATAGGAGTCGATCTCGCCGCCGCGCTTCGTGATGTAGTCGCTGCCACCGTCGATCTTGCTGAGGTCGACGAGTCCTCCCTGCTTGACCCAGCCGGAGACCGCGGCGGGCGCCACGTTGTAGACGAGGCAGGGGGCGGTGCCGGCGGTGATGGCGGCGGTGATCGCCTCCTCTGAAGAGGAGCCGGCGGGGATCTCCTGCGCCTTGACCTTCTCGTCGGGGTGATCGGCGTTCCAGGCCTCGACGACGGCCTTGCCCCAGGCCACCTCCTGCTCGTTGTTGGAGAGCCAGATCGTGATCGGGCCGGTGCCTTCGGCGGCGCCCTCTCCTCCGCCTCCGCCGCCGGACGAGCATCCGGTGGCGACGAGTGCGAAGGCGCCGATCAGGGCGAGTGCGGGGAGCTTCTTCATGGTGTCCTCCTTGACACGGCGGGTGATGACCCGGTGGGGATGGCGATGCCGACTAGCTGGTGCTGTCGCGGAAGTGCACGACGTTGCAGTCGACGATCTCGGTGCGCGGCTGCGCTCCGAGGATGTCTGCCCGCAGGAGGCGGGCGGCGGCGCGGCCTCGGGCCGCGGGGTCGGATGAGACGCTGGTGAGCGCCGGGGACAGGTGGGCGGAGAGGTGGTCGTCGTCGAACCCGGAGATCGCGAGGTCCTGCGGGATCGCGAGGCCCTGGGAGCGCGCGTAGGAGAGACCGGCGATCGCCATGGTGTCGTTCGAGTAGAGGATCGCGGTCGGCCGCTCCGGGAGGGCGAGGAGCTCGGCGGTGCGCGTGCGCCCGCTGGCAGCGGTGAAGTCGCCCTCGCGGAGCAGCTCGTCGCCGCCGATCGCCTCGACATACGCCGCCGCGCGCGCCTTGGAGTGGACGTAGGCGAGAGGTCCGGAGACATGGGCGATGCGCTCGTGCCCGGCGGCGCGGAGGTGCGCGATGATCTCACGGACCGGGGCGGCGTCGTCGGTGCGGACGCAGGAGAATCCCGTCGGCTGGTCGTAGGTGCCGACCAGGACGGTGGGCAGGCCGAGGTCGTCGAGGAACGGGACGCGCCAGTCGTCGGTGCGCAGGTCGAGCAGGAGAGCTCCGTCGGCTCGGCCGTGGGTGAGGGTGCGGTAGGCGCGCTCCTCGGCGTCTCGGCCGGAGACGACCTGGAGCAGGAGTGCCGTCTCGGTCTCGGCGAGCACCGATTCGACGCCGGCGATGAAGGCGGGGAAGAACGAGTCGTTCGCGATGACCTCGGGGTCACGCGCCAGCACGACGGCGACCGCGTTGGCGCGCCGGGTGGCGAGGGCCCGCGCGCTCTGGCTCGGTGCCCAGTTCAGCTTCTCGGCCGCGGCGAGGACCTTCGCCTTCGTCTCCTCGGAGATCGGGCGGTTGCCGCTGAGGGCGTGCGAGACCGTGGCCTTCGTGACGCCTGCTTCGCGAGCGACATCGGCGATCGTCGTGCGGCTCATGCCACCTCCTCGGGGGACCGGGCGGCACGACATGCGCGGCGTGAACCGGTTTGATGAGTATGAACACGAGTGTAAACCGGTTTGATTCACGGTGTCAACGGTGAGGCCGCCTGCGGTCGGGCAGGGGGAAGCGGGGGCTCAGACGAAGCGGACGGTCTGCTGCAGACGGGTGCGCACGTCGAACAGTTCGTTGCCGCCGATCGCCCGCGCCTGAGGCACGCCCTGGCGGAGCACCATCGCGAGGGCGCTGCGGCGCACCACGACCACCGGCACGCCCCGGCTCGTCCCGAGCGGTGTGACGGCCTGGGACAGGTCGTCGTCGGGCAGCACGATGATCGCGCCGCCGAATCGCACGCGGGCGGCCTTCGCGACCGCGCGCATCCGACCGAGGGCGGCGGTCACCGGCGCCCGGGTTCCCAGGCTCGGGCCGGTGATCTCGCCGCGGCGGAAGCCGACCACCCCGCCGAAGTCCTCCGACATCACGCCGTACAGGCCGGACGGGCCCAGGATCACGTGATCGAGCTTGTCGTCGGGGTCGGCCCCCACGGCGACGTCGTGCCACACCGTGAAGCCCATGCCGAGGTCGGACACCGTGCGCGCAGTGGCCTCCTCGGCCAGGGCATCGGCGAGGAGCCGCCGCAGATCGCGAGGTGCCGACCGCACGAGCGCGGGGTCGTAGGGGTCGGGGACCTCGACGCCCCGGCCCGCCCATTCGCGGATGAGCGTGAGGTAGCGCTCGCGGCGCCAGCCACCGGGGTGCCCGTAGGAGCGGGCGCGCGGACGCGTGTCGGTGCGCGTCGCGGGCGGTCGCCATCCACTCCACTCGTCGCCGGCGTCGTGACTCACACCGGTGCGGCGATCGTAGGCGGCGCGGCCCTCGACGGTGCCGATCAGCTCCCACGCCCGCTGCACCTGGATGAAGATCGCGGCGTCGCCGCCGGTGTCCGGATGGGTCTGGCGCAGGCGCAGACGGTAGGCGCGGCGCAGCTCGACGTCATCGACGGACGGGTCGACTCCGAGGATCTCGTAGGCCGAGGCCGAGAGCGGGCTGTCGAACATCGCTCTCCTTCCGCGATCGCGGCATCCAGGATATCGGGCGGTCGTTGTGCGTTCGCCGATCCTCCGAGGGCTCAGGCGGGGACGTCGACGATGCGCTCGACGCCGAGCACGGGGACGACCGCGCCACCGGATGCCGCGGCGAGGTCGGCCGTGAGCCGGGGGATCTCGGCCTCCGGCGTCCACAGCTCGAGCGTGGCCGCGGCCGCGTACGTCGGCTCGCCGAGTGTCGCACCGTGATGCCCCGCCCAGTCGCGGAGCAGGTTGTCGTAGCGGCCGGCCTCGGCGTGCGGCACCTCGAGCGTCACCTGCCGGAGGGCGGCGCGGTGCACGAGCGCGGCCCGGTCGAGCGCCTCCGACACCGCGGAGGAGTACGCGCGCACGAGTCCGCCCGCTCCGAGCTTCACCCCGCCGAAGTAGCGCGTCACCACCGCGACCACGTCGGTCAGCTCCCGGCGTCGCAGCACCTCGAGCATCGGGATCCCCGCGGTGCCGGACGGCTCCCCGTCATCCGACGAGCGGGCCTGGTCGCCGAGCAGCCCGGTCACCATCGCGGTGCAGTTGTGGTTGGCGTCCCACGCCCGCTTGCGGATGCCGGCGATGACCGCCTCGGCCTCCTCGACCGAGGAGACGGGCTGGATGCGGGTGAGGAACCGCGACTTCCGGATGACCGTCTCGTGGTCCACCGCGGCCGCGATGGTCGCGGGGTAGCTGCGGGCGGAGGTCACCCGCCTCACGATACCGAGGCCGCGGGCGGCTCAACGGTCGACGAACGCCATCTGCTGCGGGTTGTAGCGGTCGCCCGCCACGCCGATCCGCGTCGCGAGGGCGGAGAGATCGGCGACTTCGTCCGCCGACAGTGCGACCGCCGTGCTTCCCGCGTTCTCGGCGATGCGGGTCGTGCGCCTCGTCCCGGGGATCGGCACGATCCACGGCTGCTGCGCGAGGAGCCAGGCCAGGGCGATCTGTCCCGGCGTGGCATCCTTCGCCGCGGCGAGCTCGGCCACGTGCGCCACGAGCGCCCGGTTCGCCGCCCGGTTCTCGGCCGTGAAGCGCGGGATCGTGGCACGGATGTCGCCGGCAGCGAAGTCGGCCGTCGTGTCGACGGTCCCGGTGAGGAAGCCCTTGCCGAGCGGGCTGAACGGGACGAACCCGATGCCGAGCTCGGCGAGCACCGGCAGGACCTCAGCCTCGGGCTCGCGGGTCCACAGCGAGTACTCGCTCTGCAGGGCGGTGACCGGGTGCACGGCATGCGCGCGGCGGATGGTGTCGGCCGACGCCTCCGAGAGCCCGAAGTGGCGCACCTTCCCCTCGGCGATCAGTTCGCCGACGGTGCCGGCGACGTCTTCGATCGGCACGTCGGGGTCGACGCGGTGCTGGTAGAAGAGGTCGATCACGTCGGTGCGCAGGCTCCGCAGCGAGGCCTCGGCCACTCGGCGGATCTGCGCGGGACGGCTGTTCAGCCCGACGCTCTTCCCGTCCTGGATGTCCCACCCGAACTTCGTCGCGATCACGACGCGGTCGCGGATCGGCTCGAGTGCCTCGCCGACGAGCTCCTCGTTCACGTACGGTCCGTACACCTCGGCGGTGTCGAAGAAGTCCACGCCGTGGTCGACCGCCGAGCGCAGCACCGCGATCATGTCGTCGCGGCTGCCGGGGTTGGGCCCGTAGCTCTGCGACATGCCCATGCAGCCGAGTCCGACCGCCGAGACCCGGAGGCCCTGTCCGAGAGTGCGTGTGTGCATGAGCTGTCCTTTCGTCGTGGCCGCGGACGGATCCGCGGCCGTGGTTCCGACGCTACGCGCGGGCGTCGCATCGGGGGAGGGTCTGTCGGAACCCCGCTGGCCGGAACCCCTCATCCTCCGGCGGATCGACCGAACGATGGAGGCGCCGCAGCCGGGTCGGGGGAAGAATGTGACCATGCCGCCCACCGAGTCGTCGCCGCCGTCGCCCGCCCGCACCTGGGCGAGCCTGGTCGGATCGATCCGGATCGGCCAGGCCGTCATCACGGTCGTGCTGCTCGTGGTCGGCGCCTGGCGTGCCGCAGTGGACGGGGTCCCGCTGCCGTGGGTGCTCGCCCTCTCCCTCGTCTTCCTGGGCTGGTACGGCGGCGGGCTGCTGCTCAGCGAACGCACCTCCGACCGTCGGCTGGCGACCTGGTGGCTGCTCGGATTGACGCTCATCTGGCTCGGCGCGGTCGTGGTCTCGCCCGAGTTCGTCTGGCTCGCGTTCCCGCTGTGGCTGCTCGCCGGCTTCGTGATGCGCCTGCGGTGGGCGCTGCTGCTGAGCGTGGCGATCCTCGCCGTCGTGGTGACCGCCCCGCTGCTGCACACCGGCACGACGAGCTACGCGAACGTGATCGGCCCGCTCGTCGGGGGCGTGTTCGCTCTCGGGATCTCCCGTGGGTACCTCGAACTCGTGCGTGACGGGCGGGAGCGGCGACGACTGATCGCGTCGCTCGTCGCGACGCAGGAGGAGATGGCGGCGCTCCAGGACGAGCTCGCCCGCACCCAGCGTGAGTCCGGGGCGAGTGCCGAGCGCACCCGGGTGTCACGCGACATCCACGACACCGTCGCGCAGAGCGTGTCGTCGATCGGGATGCTGGCGCGCTCGGCCCTGGAGGCGGATGACCCGGCGCAGAGCACGCGCGCCCTCGGGCAGATCGACGCGCTCGCCGCCGAGGGGATGGCGGATGCGCGGCGCATCGTGAACGCGCTGATGCCGGCCGAACTGGAGTCCAGCGCTCTCGGTGACGCCCTCGCCCGGATGCTGGAGCGCCTCGCCGAGGAGACCGGGCTCGAGGCGACGCTGCACGCCGACGATGATCTGCCGTCGCTCGGCCTCGACGCCGAGGTCGCCCTGCTGCGGACGGCGCAGTCGGCCCTCGCCAACGTCCGCTCCCATGCATCGGCCTCCCGCGTCGTGGTCACCCTCGCCGATGCCGGCGACGCCGTGCGGCTCGACATCGTCGATGACGGGATCGGGTTCGACGCGCGGCACTGGGACGACCAGAGCGGGGTCGGCAGTCGCGGTGGTGGCTACGGTCTGCGCTCGATGCGGGCGCGGCTGCGGGAGCTCGGCGGAGGACTCGACGTGGAGAGCGCCCCGGGAGACGGCACCGCGCTCTCGGCGCACGTCCCGCTCGGGCGGACCGCCCCGGCGCGACGGGCGGGAGGGGAGGCATGACCCCGGTGCGCGTGCTGCTCGTCGACGATCACCCCATCGTCCGCGCCGGCGTGCGCTCGCTGTTCGACCGCCGCGATGACGTCGAGGTGGTCGGGGAGGCGGCGTCGGGGGAGGAGGCCGTGGCGCTCGCCCGGCACCTGCACCCCGACGTGGTGCTCTGCGACCTGCGGCTCGGCGAGGGCATGGACGGGGTGCAGACGACCGCGGCGCTGCGCGCGCAGCAGCCGGCCCCTGCGGTGCTGATCCTCACGACGTTCGACCGCGACGCCGAGATCCTCGGAGCGATCGAGGCGGGAGCGGCCGGCTACCTGCTCAAAGACGTCGCCCCCGACGAGATCGTGCGCGCGATCCGGCAGGCGGCCTCGGGCGGACTCGTCCTCACCCCCGAGCTCAGCGAGCGGGTCGTGCAGGTGATGCGCGCGCCGCGGGTGCGTCTCACCGACCGCGAGCTCGACGTGCTGCGACTGCTCGACACGGGCGCGTCGAACCGCGAGATCGCGAAGACCCTGTTCGTGACCGAGGCCACCGTGAAGACGCACCTGGTGCACGTGTTCGAGAAGCTCGGCGCCGACAGTCGGGCCCGCGCCATCGCGATCGCCCGCGACACCGGACTCCTCTGAGCCCTCACCCGCGAGTCGTCGCGTTCAGCTCCAGAACCGCTGCACGCGGGTGGCGAGCTCGCGCATCGCGGTGCCGTCGAGCACGATCCTCCGCTCCTCGACGCCGAGCGCCGGCCACTGCAGCACGAACTCGATCGGCCCCTCCGGAGGGAGCGGCCAGAGCCACAGGCGGTCGCTCGACGTGAAGCGGCGGTCATCTCCGCCCGCGCCGTTGCTGTTGCGCGACAGGGAGTGCACCTCGGAATCGGACGGCAGGTCACCGTGACCGAAGTACGGGAATCCCTCGTCGAGGACTTTCTCGCCGTCGCCGAGGACGAGGCCGAAACGGAGTCGTCCGCCCGGATCGGGCAGGCCGCCCATCCCACCGTGTCCGACGAAGTCCGTGCACAGCTCGCTCCACTCCCGCGGAGGCATGTCGTTCCGCCGGAGGCGTCCCTCCAGGTGGAACTCCACGCCGTCGCTGTAGACGGCGATCCCGAACAGGCCCAACGCGAGATGGTCGGTGACCGCCAGGGTCTCGGAGACGGGGAGCAGCACGGGCAGCTCGTCATCCGCAGCCTGCCAGCGCGGTTGACGCACCGACATGCTCACGTCGGGCTCGGGGGTCTCCGGGTCAGGCGGGAAGAAGTCCATGCTGCCAGGTCATCACATGCCCCATCGGAGGCACAAGAGGCGACCGCCTCGGCTTCTCAACCGTTCGATGGATCCCCGGATCGGCGGCTCCGCCGAGGCTGGAATCAGACCGAAAGGAACCCGATGCGCCGCCTGTTCTACGCCGCGTTCGCCTACATGATCGTCGGCGTCGCCTCCGGACTCTTCTACCGGGAGTTCACCAAGATCAATGACTTCCCCGAGGGGGAGTCGACCCAGCTCGGCCTCGTGCACACGCACCTGCTGGTGCTGGGCTTCGTCGTCCTGCTGATCGTCCTGCTCCTGGAGAAGGTCTTCGCGCTCTCCGAGAGCCGCCTGTTCGGCTGGTTCTTCTGGATCTACAACGCCGGTCTCGTGCTGACCTCGGCGATGCTGGTGTGGCACGGCTCCCTCACCGTGCTCGGCGAGGAGTCGTCGAGCATGATCGCCGGCATCGCGGGCCTCGGCCACATCCTGCTCAGCGCCGGCATGGTGCTGCTGTTCCTCGCCCTCCGCACGCGCCTGGCGGCCTCGACGGCGGACGTTTCGTCCCGCCACTCTGCTCCCCGCTCGACGACCGGTCGTTGAGCGAGCGCAGCGAGACGAAACGCCCCGACCGCGGCCTCAGTCCGAGTCCGCCTCCACCGAGTCGTCGCGCAGGTGGGCGATGTGCGCCTCGTGCCGTGCCAGGTGGTTCGGCGACCGCCGCACGAACAGCCACGCCACGATCAGTACCGCGAACCAGATCGGCGTGACCAGCAGCGCGGTCAGGGTGTCGGGCTGGGTCGTGAGCGCCCACAGGATGAACACGAAGAACGCGAGCACCACGTAGACCATGAACACGCCTCCCGGCATCCGGAACGTGGAGGCCGCGACCTTGTCCTTGCGGGTGCGTCGGTAGACGAGGTAGCTGCACAGGAAGATCGTCCACACGAACATGAAGCACAGGGCCGAGACCGTGGTCACCATGTCGAAGGCGGTGCCGATGTCCTTGCCGGCGTAGAGCAGCACGACGCCGGACAGCAGCAGGATGCATGACAGGAACAGGGCGTTCTGCGGCACCCGGCGGCGGGAGAGGCGGGCGAAGATCCGCGGGGCGTCGCCGTCCTGCGCGAGGCCGAACACCATGCGCGAGGTCGAGTAGATGCCGGAGTTCGCGCTCGACATCGCCGAGGTCAGCACGACGAGGTTCACCACGGTCGCGGCGATGCCGAGTCCGGCCAGGGCGAACATCGCGATGAAGGGGCTCTCGCCGGCGACGTACTCGGTCCACGGGGTGACCGCCATCAGCACGATGAGCGCGCCCACGTAGAACAGCAGCACGCGGATCGGGATCGCATTGATGGCCTTGGGCAGGTTGCGCTTCGGGTCCTTGGTCTCGGCCGCGGCCGTGCCGACGAGCTCGATCCCGACGAACGCGAACACCGCGATCTGGAAGCCGGCCACGAAGCCCATGAACCCGTGCGGGAACATGCCGCCGTGGTCCCACAGGTTCGAGAAGCTCGCGGTGCCCGCATCGTGCTGGAACCCGGTGAAGATCATCACGAGACCGGTGATGATGAGCGCCACGATCGCGACGATCTTGATCAGCGCGAACCAGAACTCCATCTCGCCGAACGCGGCGACGGTGGGGAGGTTCAGGGCGAGCAGGATGACGATCACGAGCACGCCCGGGATCCACAGGGGGACACCGGGGATGAGCGCATCCGTGTATCCCGCGATGGCGATCACATCCGCGACACCGGTGACCACCCAGCAGAACCAGTAGGTCCAGCCGGTGAAGAACCCCGCCCACGGCCCGAGCAGGTCGCTCGCGAAGTCGCTGAACGACTTGTACTTGAGGTTCGACAGCAGCAGCTCGCCCATCGCCCGCATGACGAAGAACAGCATGAACCCGATGATCATGTACACGAAGATCACGGACGGCCCGGCGACCGAGATCGTCTTGCCGCTTCCCATGAACAGGCCGGTGCCGATCGCGCCGCCGATCGCGAGCAGCTGGATGTGGCGGTTGCTCAGCGCTCGCCGCAGATGCTGCTCGTCCCCGGGTGCCCCCGCATCCGGTGCCTGTTCGTGTCCCCCTGCATACTGCTTCGTCACTCTCTCGCTCCTCCGGTCGTCATCGACTCCGCCGCCGGCCCGCGAGGCGGGCGGCATGCTGATGCAGAGTAGTTCACGATGCCGCCGACCTCCGAAACCGACCCGGTATGGCCTCGGAGAGAGAACGGGGGGATGTGCTCCGCCGAATCGATTCGATAGGCTTGTGCGGCCCCGATCCGTTTCCCCAGTTCTGCGAGCCGCTCCCTCATGGCCACCTCCCTCACCACGGGCCGTCCGTGGCGCGTCATCCTTGCCTTCTCGATCCCTCTCCTCCTCGGCAACGTGGTGCAACAGCTGTACCAGTTCGCGGACGCGATCGTCGTCGGCCGGCACCTCGGCGTCACCTCCCTCGCGGCCGTCGGCGCGACCGGAAGCCTGCTGTTCCTGCTGCTCGGGTTCGCCTGGGGTCTGACCAGCGGATTCGCGATCCCGATCGCCCAGGCGTTCGGGGCGAGGGATGACGCGGCGGTGCGCCGCTCGGTCGCCACCGGCGTGTTCCTGAGCGCCATCACGAGTGTGATCCTGACCGTCGCCGCCCCGCTCCTCGCCGGCCCGATCCTGGCGCTGCTGCAGACGCCGGCGGAGCTGATGCCCGAGGCAACGATCTTCACGCAGATCAGCTTCCTCGGTGCGAGCGCGACGATGTTCTTCAACTACCTCTCCGCGATCATCCGCGCGATCGGCGACTCCAAGACGCCGCTGGTGTTCCTCACCGTCTCCTGCGCGCTGAACGTCGGCCTCGTCGTGCTGATGGTCGGCCCGCTCGAATGGGGCGTGGGCGGTGCCGCGCTCGCCACGGTCGTCGCACAGGCGGTCTCGGTGGCGCTGTGCCTCGAGTTCGTGCGCCGCCGCCTGCCGATGCTGCACCTGCGTCGCGCCGACTGGCGCATCACGCGCGACGACATCGCCGAGCACCTGCGCCTCGGACTCCCGATGGGGTTCCAGGCCTCGATCATCGCGATCGGCACGCTCACGGTGCAGGTCGCGTTGAACACGATCGGCGCCGACGCGGTCGCCGCTTACACGACGGCCTCGCGTGTGGACAGCCTCGCGGTCGCCCTCCTCTCCTCCCTCGGGCTCGCGGTGTCGATGTACGCGGCGCAGAACCACGGCGGCCGTCGTCCCGACCGCATCCGCCGCGGTGTGGTCGAGGCGACGTGGATGTCGGTCGGCGCCGGCGTCGTGCTCGGCGCCCTGCTGATCGCGTTCGGCGCCCCGATGGTGCGCCTGTTCATCGGCGAGGGGGCGGACGGCGTGGTCGACAGTGCCCATCGGATGCTCATCATCAACGGCTGCGGCTACTGGGCGCTCGGCATGCTGTTCGTGCTGCGCGGTGCCCTGCAGGGACTCGGTCACACGCTCGTGCCGACCGTGACCGGGGTGATCGAACTCGTCATGCGAGTCGGTGCGGCCATCGTGCTCGGCGCGTGGATCGGCTTCGACGGTGTCGCGCTGAGCAACCCGCTCGCCTGGATCGGCGCGATCGTGCTCCTCGTGCCCGCGTACGTCCGCGCCCACCGGGCGCTCGGACGCCTGCCCATCGATCCGGCGGAGGCGACGGAGACCTCGGCCATCGCGATCGTCGGACCGACCGACGGCTCGATGGTCGTCGACGCCGTCGTCACCCAGCCGGTGCGCGTCGTGCGCACCCGCCGGCTGCGGTGGCTGAACCGTCGCTGACACCCTCCGCCGGCGCCTTCTCGGCCCGGCCGGATATCCGTCTGCAGGATGATGCGGATCGGACTTGAGACGGATGGCCTTTCCGGGACACACTTCTAGTGTCGAGGTAGCGGAGTTTCCGCTGACGGGGGGTCGTCATGACGACAATGAGAATGGCCAGCGATCTGGCTGCGATTCTGGTGCCGATCGGTTACGTGGGCGCGGCGCTCGCCGCGCTCTGCGCGATCGTCGCCGGGGTGGCGATCGTCCGCGCGAAGGCGGGGCTCACCGGAGGGGCGGTCGGTCTCTGGATCGTGTGCGCGCTGATGAGCTTCACCGCCTCGTTCGCGAGTCAGTGGATGCCGTTGATCGTGTCCGGTGCCGCGCTCGTCGCGATGCTGGTGATCGGCGGCGTCGTGCGCGGGATCGTGAACGCGTCCGGCTTCGGGCGACCGGACCGCGAGGTCGACGAGGCGCTGCCGAAGGCGGTGCCCGCCTCGAAGGCCGAGCCCGTCGCCAAGCCGACGCTCGCGACCAAGGCCGCGGTGACGTCGTCGATCCCGGTCGTCTCCTGAGCGTCGTCTCCTGAGCGCTCAGCGGTAGTCGCGGTCGCGGTGCTGTCCGGCGTCGTCGCCGGACTCCACCCGTGCGGCCTCGCGCGCGCGGAGCTCGACGCGCCGGATCTTCCCGGAGATCGTCTTGGGCAGCTCCGGCACGAACTCGATGATGCGCACCCACAGGTGCGACGACAGCCGCTCGTGTGCGTACGCGAAGATCGCTCGGGCGGCGTCGGCCTCCGCGGCGGTGGCGTCGGGCGTCAGGCAGACGTAGGCCTTCGGCACGGCCAGACGCGTCGGGTCGGGGCTGGGGATCACGGCGGCCTCGATCACGAGGTCGTGCTCGAGCAGCACCGACTCGAGCTCGAACGGCGAGATCTTGTAGTCGGAGGCCTTGAACACGTCGTCGGAGCGTCCGACATAGGTGAGGTAGCCGTCGTCGTCGCGCACGGCGATGTCGCCCGTGTGGTGGTAGCCGCCGGTCCGTGACTCCGCGGTCTTCTCGGGGTCGTCGTAGTACCCGGCCATGAGTCCGAGCGGCGGCTGGGCCAGGTCGAGCGCGATCTCTCCCTCGCCCTCCACGACCTCTCCGCTGACCGGATCGAGCAGCACCACGGGGTAGCCGGGCAGCGGACGCCCCATCGACCCGACCTTGACGGTCTGACCGGGGGAGTTGCCGATGCACGCGGTCATCTCCGTCTGGCCGAAGCCGTCGCGGATGGTCCCTCCCCAGGCGTCGCGCACGCGGTCGATCACCTCCGGGTTTAGGGGCTCGCCCGCGCCGACCAGCTCGCGCGGCGGGTGCGTGAGGCGGGCCAGATCGGCCTGGATCAGCATCCGCCACACCGTCGGCGGGGCGCAGAAGGTCGAGACGTGGTGCGTGTCCATGACCTGCATGAGAGTGTTCGCGTCGAAGCGGGCGTAGTTGTAGACGAACACCGTGGCCTCGGCGAGGAACGGCGAGTAGAAGCTCGACCACGCGTGCTTCGCCCAGCCGGGGGAGGAGATGTTGAGGTGCACGTCGTCGGGCCGCACCCCGAGCCACCACATGGTCGACAGGTGCCCGATCGGGTACGACACGTGCGTGTGCTGCACGAGCTTCGGCCGGTTCGTGGTGCCCGAGGTGAAATACAGCAGCGCGGTGTCGGAGGCGGGCGTCGGGCCGTCGGGATCGAAGGTGGCCGGGGCCGCGGTCGAGTCCGCGAACCGCACCCAGTCGGTCGGGGCGTCGTCACCCACGCCGATGCGGAGGATGCCGGCGTCGACGCCGTCGAGGCGGTCGGCGAGGCTGCCGAGGGTGATGACCGCGCTGGCTCGTCCGTGGTCGATGCGGTACGCGAGGTCGGACGCGGAGAGCAGGGTCGAGGTGGGAATCGACACGGCGCCGATCTTGGTGATCGCCAGCATCACCTCCCACAGCTCGATCGTGTTGTTCAGCATCACGATCACGTGGTCGCCGCGACGGACGCCGAGGCCGGTGAGCCAGGCGGCGACCTGGTCGGAGCGCGTCGAGAGCTCGCCGTAGGTCCAGGTGCGCAGGCTCAGGTCGGCCTCGACGATCTGGACCGCCGGTCGGTCGGGCGTCTCCGCGGCGACGACGTCGAACCACTCGAGCGCGAAGTTGAACTCGTCGACCTCGGGCCAGGCGAAGCCCGCGCGGGCGGCGGCGTAGTCGGTCGCGTTCGCGAAGAGGAAGTCCCGCATCTCGCGGATGGTGTGGGTGGCGGCGGTGGCGATGCGGCTCATGGTGCTCCTGTGCTCCCTTGCTGACGTGCGTTCCATCCTCGCGCACGTCACCGCCGCGGGTGCTCAAGACGCGGGTGTTCCTCCCTGCAGGGTGGCGATCTCGGAGCGGGCGGCGGTGACGATCTCGTCGTTGGTGTGGGCGTGGCCCCAGAGCCCCCATCCGCCGGGAGTCGCTTCGCCGAGGGTGACCCAGGTGCGCAGGGCGAGTTCCTCGTCACCCGCAGCCCGTGCGACGAGATCGGTCAATCGGCGCACGACGGCGATCTGCTTCTCGCGGTCGAGTGCGCCGGCATTCGTGAGCACCTGCACCCGGACATGGTGCGAGGAGCCGTCGACGTCGGAGAGGTTCCCCGGGGGCAGTTCGTGGACGAAGGCGGCGGTGTTGGAACGGAACATCGGGATGTCGGGCACCTGCTCGACCTCCTTCACGATCGTGGCCGCTTCCCGGGCGAGGGCGGGCGCATCGGCGAACGTGCCTGCGGTGGCGTAGATGTCGATCATGGGCATGGTGAGCCCCTTCCGGTATGTGTAAATCGGGCGTCACTATGACGACCGTCATAGAACTGTAGGATATGACTGTCGTCATAGTCAATGCGGAGGGTGAGATGGTCACGGAGACGCGCGAGAAGATGGTGCGCACGGCGGCGCTGCTGCTGGCCAAGCGCGGGCTGCAGGGCGCGTCGTTCTCCGAGGTGCTCGCCGCCTCCGGTGCACCGCGCGGATCCATCTACCATCACTTCCCCGAGGGCAAGGATCAGCTGGTGGCTGAGGCGCTCGCCCTCGCTCAGGCGCGGGCGATGGATGAGCTGGAGCGCCATCGGGGGGAGAGCGCCCCCGACGTGGCACGTGCGTTCGTGCAGCTCTGGCGCGATGTGCTGTCGGCCTCCGACTTCTCCGCCGGCTGTGCGGTCGTCGCGGTGACCGTCGCCGCCGACGCGGAGCCGCTCGTGGAGAAGGCCGCCGCCGTGTTCCGCGAGTGGCAGGGGATACTGACGGATCTCCTCGCGACGGGTGGCGTCCCGTCGGCGAGAGCAGCGTCGCTCGCGTCCCTGCTGATCGCCGCGAGCGAGGGTGCCGTGATCGTGGCGCGCGCCGAAGGGGCCATCGACCGCTTCGATGCCGTGGCCGAAGAGCTCGTCGAGGTGGTGGCCGCCGCCCGGTGAGGTGAGCGGGACCGAGTGCTAGCGGGCGAGGACTCCCGGTCCGTCGCGCAGCTCGAACACCAGCTGGGTCTCGGTGCCACGCACGACCGGATGGACCGTGATGTGCTCGAGCACGATGTCGCGGAGCGCCGTCGCGTCCTGCACCGCCACGTGCACGAGGAAGTCGTCGACGCCGGCGACGTGGAACACCTGCAGCACCCGCGGGATGGCGGCCAGAGCGTCGAAGAGCGCCGTCACCTTGTCGCCGGTGTGGTTCGCGAGGCGCACCTTGATGATCGCCTGCAGCGGGAAGCCGAGCGCCGCCCCGTCGATGCGGATGCGGGTGTCGCGGATCACGCCGCGCTCACGCAATGCCCGCACCCGGTGGGCACAGGTCGACTCGGCGAGTCCGAGTCGATGCGCCAGCGCCTTGTTGGTCGTCTCGGCATCGCGGCTGAGGATCGCGAGCAGGTCGAGATCGATCTCGTCGAGTTGTGCTTTCGCCAACGTCAGGCCTCCTTGCCCGTCAGGTTCTGCACAGAATAGCGTTCTCCCTCGGAATCATGGCGGATCCTGTCGACTTCCTGCGGATTCCTCGTGATTCCGGCAACGTGGAAGCATGACTGCACCGCTGCATCCTGACACCGTCGCCGTCCACAGCGGGCGCTCCGATCTCGAGGGTCTCGGGGTCCACGCGCTGCCGATCGACCTGTCCACGACGAACCCGCTCCCCGATATCGAGCGCGGAGGCGACTCGTACGAGGCGATGGCGACGGGCGGCCGCCCACCGGCCGACGGCAGCATGGTCTACGCCCGGCTGTGGAACCCCACGGTCGCCCGCTTCGAGGAGGCGCTCGCCGAGCTCGAGCACGCGGAGGCCGCGGTCGCGTTTGCCTCCGGCATGGCCGCGATGACGGCCGTGATCCTCGCGCACACCGGTGCGACCGGGGCCCGTCACGTCGTCGCGGTGCGTCCGCTCTACGGCGGCACCGATCACCTGCTCGGCTCCGGGCTGCTCGGCGTCGAGACCACGTACTGCCACCCCGACGAGGTGGCGGCATCCGTGCGGCCCGACACCGGACTCGTCGTCGTGGAGACCCCGGCGAACCCCACGCTCGACATCGCCGACATCGCCGACGTGGTGCGCCAAGCCGGGGCGGTGCCGGTCGTCGTCGACAACACGTTCGCGACCCCGGTGCTGCAGGACCCGATCGACCTGGGCGCCGCGATGTCGCTGCACAGCGCCACCAAGTACCTCGGCGGCCACGGTGATGTGATCGCCGGAGTCGTCGCCTGCAGCGAAGAGACCGCGGAGGCGCTGCGCCGCGTGCGGGCGGTGACCGGGGGGCTGCTTCATCCGCTCGGGGCGTACCTGCTGCACCGCGGACTCACGACCCTGCCGGTGCGGGTGCGGCACCAGCAGGAGAGCGCGCGACGGGTGGTGCAGTGGCTGATCGACCGCCCCGAGGTCGCCGAGGTCTTCTATCCGGGGCTCGACGGGGATCCGCGCGGCATCCTCGAACGGCAGATGCGCGGGACGGGGGCGATGATCGCGATGCGGATGCGGGGCGGATTCGCCGCGGCATCCGCGATCACCTCGGCGACGCGCCTGTTCACGCACGCGGTCTCGCTCGGCGGCGTCGACTCGCTGATCCAGCATCCGGCCGCGCTCACGCACCGCCCGGTCCCGCCGGAGGCGCGCCCCGCCGCCGATGTGCTGCGTCTGTCGATCGGGCTCGAGGACGTGGACGATCTGATCGCCGACCTCGCCCAGGCGTTCGCGGGGGTCACGGCCCTCGACGTCGAGCCGCCCCTCTCCGACCGGGTCACCCCCTCCCGCGCGACACACCGGGGGCGGTTCGCGCCTGAGGAGGTGGCTCGGCGGTTCGGCGGACGTGCGTCAGATCGAGGGCAGCCGGATCGTGCCGGTGGCGATGCGCTCGGTGGGCATGCGATCGCGGTCGTAGGTGATCTCGCGGTAGCCGTGCGGCGTGGGGACGCCGTCCTCGTCGAGGCTCACGAAGACGATCTTGTCGATCGTCAGGATGCGCTTGCGCGTGATCATGTTGCGGGCCACGGCGCGCATGGTGAGCGAGGTCGTGCCGAAATGCGTGGCCTGCAGGCCGATCTCGATCAGGTCGCCCTGCACGGCCGAGGCCTCGAAGTTGATCTCGGAGATGTGCTTGGTCACCGCGCGGTAGTTGCCCAGCTGCACGATCGCGTAGATCGCCGCCTCCTCGTCGATCCACTTCAGCAGGCTCCCGCCGAACAGTGATCCGTTCGCGTTGAGATCCTCCGGCCGCACCCACTTGCGCGTCCGGAAGTTGAGCCCGTCCTCCGACCACTGCCAGGCCGGCGTCTTCTGCTTCACCATGAGCACGAGGGTAGGCGGACCGTGAGTCCGCGATGTTACGGCCGGTTTTCGGGGAGGGCACAGGCGCGCGGGCGCGGCTTTGTGCACTCACCACAAGAAACTGAGTCCCAGGTGGCATGAGACTTGGTTTCGAACGGCAAATCCGAGGGTCGCGATCGACCGCACCCATACAGTCGCCGGTGGCAACGACGCCACTGACCTCGGGAGTTCTCGATGACGAGTACGAAGCCCCACGCTCACACCCACGGAACCGGCATGCGCATCGCGGTGATCGTGCTCAGCCTGTTGCTGGCCGCGATGGTGATCCTGTTCTTCGCGACGACCAGCAGGATCGCCGCCGGCGCCTCCGAACTCGCGGTCGGCACCACGTCCGCGAAGGACGGTTCTGCCGATCTCGCCGCCGGTGCCGCTGATCTGTCCTCCGGTGCCGATCGGCTCGCCGACGGCAGCGACGAGCTCTCTGCCGGCGCGGCCACCGCGGAAACGGGTTCGCAGAAGCTGAGCGACGGCGCCACGAAGGCGGCCGCCGGCGCGACGGACCTCGCCGAAGGGGCCGGCACCCTGGCCGCCGGTGCGGCCAGCGCCGTGGACGGGGCGGGCCGGGTCAGCGGCGGTGCGCAGTCCGCCCTCGACGGAGCGCAGGAGCTCGCGGCGAAGCTGGCGAAGGCGGATGCCGGGGCGCAGACCCTGGCCGACGGCACCGCCCGGCTCGCGGCCGGTGTCGACGGGGCGCACCGGTATTCGAACGGCGTCCTCGACGGCGCGACCACGCTCTCCGAGGCCCTGCACGCGAAGGTGGACGCGAAGGTGCAGCAGCTCGCGCACCCCGACTCGAAGGCGGCGCTCGAGGGCCTCGCGGCCACGGCCCCCGGACACTCGCAGCAGCTCGCCGACGCCCTCGCCGGGATGCTCGCCGCCGACCCGCAGAACCCGAGGCTGCAGGGTCTCGCGGCGCTCGCCGCGGGGGTCGACAAGGAGGTCGACGCCCTGGCCGCGCCGGCGGCCGCCGCTCCCGCCCTCGCCCAGGGACTCGTCGCCGCCGCCGATGGATCGGCCCGCGTCACCGCCGGGGTCGGCGCCATCGTCAACGGCGACCCGGCGAAGAAGTGGCCGGGCACCGTGGCGCTCGTCTCCCCGCAGGGGGCTCCTGCGCTCGTCGCCGGGTCGATCGCCCTGCAGTCGGGCACCTCGCAGCTCACGGCCGGTGCGACCAAGCTCGCCTCCGGTCTGCAGACGCTGTCCACCGGAGCGTCCTCCCTGTACGCCGGCACGGCAAAGCTCGATGCGGGGGCCAGCCGGCTGAACGACGGCGCGAGCACGCTCGCCACCGGGGTGGGCACGCTGCAGTCCGGTGCCGAGGACCTCAACGCCGGAATCGGAAAGCTCTCCGACGGTGCGGACACCCTGGCGGCAGGCTCGGGCGACCTCGCTGCGGGTGGCGACAAGCTCGAAGCCGGCGCCGCCGACCTCGCGACGGGCAACGGCCTCATCGCCGACGGCTCGGGCACGCTCGCGACCGCGACCGCCGGCGCCGCACCGTCGATGCTGCCCTGGATCCTCGGCATCGCGCTGGCAGGGCTGATCGCGATCGGCTTCTGGGTCGGTCACCGCATCACGCACCGCCGGTCCCTGGCGCTCGCCGCCTGACCCCACCCCATCCCCGTCCCACCTCGAAGCGGATGCCGCCCCACCGGCATCCGCTTCGGCACGGCGTGGTCGGACAGCGTGGTCGGACAGTGTCGTCGGACAGCACCGCTCAGAGCAGCACCGCTCAGAGCAGAGCCGCTCAGGGCAGAATCCACCCCGGCGTCGGACCCGGCGGCGGATGCTGGGGACATGAGCGAAGACAACCCCTCCATCCCGCAGTTCGGCCCCGAGGCCCGGCGCGCGCTGTTCCACGAGCGGGTGCTCGTGCTCGACGGCGCTCTCGACGACGACAACGGCACGCTGCTGATGACGCAGCTGCTCGCGCTCTCGGCCGAGGATCCGACCGCCGACATCGCCCTCTGGATCCACTCGCCGGGCGGCTCGGTGCCGTCGATGCTCGCGATCCGCGACATCATGCGGCTCATCCCCAACGACGTCGCGACCCTGGCGCTCGGGCTCGCCTGCAGTGCGGGGCAGTTCCTGCTCTCGGCCGGCACCCCGGGCAAGCGGCGGGCGCTGCCGCACGCGCGGATCCTCATGCATCAGGGGTCCGCGGGCATCGGCGGTTCTGCGGGCGAGCTCGAGACGCAGGCCGACGACCTGCGGCACATGCGCGACACCGTGCTCGGACTCATCTCCGACGACACCGGTCAGCCCATCGCGCGCATCTTCGAGGACTCGCTGCACGACCGGTGGTACACCGCGGGAGAGGCCCAGGAGTACGGGTTCATCGACGGGATCGTGGCCTCGATCGCCGAGGTGATGCCGCGACGACGCGCGCGCGTCGGGCTGGGGGCGGACGCATGAGCGGCTACACGATCCCGAACGTCATCGCGCAGCATCCCCGAGGCGAGCGCATCATGGACGTCTACTCGCACCTGCTCGCGGAGCGGGTCATCTACCTCGGCACCGGCATCGACGCGGGCGTCGCGAACGCTCTCATCGCGCAGCTGCTGCACCTCGACGCGGACAGCCCCGAGTCGGGCGTCCAGTTCTACATCAACAGCGAGGGCGGCGATCCGGGCGCGGCGCTCGCGATCTACGACACGATGCAGCACATCCGTCCGCGCATCGCGACGACGTGCGTCGGCCAGGCCATCGGCCCCGCGGCCCTGCTCGTCGCCGCCGGTGCTCCCGGGGAGCGGGCCGCGCTCGCGCACGCCCGCATCGTGCTGCATCAGCCGGCCGGCCAGTCGCGCGGTGCGATCCCGGACCTGATCCTCGCGGCCGACGAGGTGGTGCGGGTGCGCTCCGACATGGAGGAGATCCTCGCCCGGCACAGCGGCCGGACGGTCGCCGAGCTCCGCGCCGACACCGACCGCGACCGGGTGTTCACCGCCACGGCCGCCCTCGGCTACGGGCTGATCGACACCGTGCTGGGGCCGCGGGCCGCGTGACGATCGAGTGCGGGCAGCTCAGGCGGCGAGGGCGAAGGTGCCGCGCGCGGCGGACACCGACACCACGGCGGACACCGGCACCGACCGCAGCTCGTCGGCCACGGCGCTCGTCAGCTCGATGAGGCTCGTGTCGAGGGCGCCGGCGATCGCGGCGATCATCTCGCTGGACGGCTCCTTCAGCCCGCGTTCGACCTCGGAGAGGTACTGGGGCGAGACGCCGGCCTTCTCGGCCGTCTCGCTCAGCGTCTCCTCGCGGTCGTGGCGTCGGCGACGCAGCTGGTCGCCGAGCAGCTGACGCCACAGCGGCTCGGGGTCGCCGGGCTGCGGACGGGCGGGACGAGGGGAGCGCGGGAACGGGACGATGTCGGCCATGCCTCACGATAATCCGCGGCCTTCACAGGGTTCGAGCGGTTCTGCTCAGAGCAGAACCCGTGCGCGACACCCTCCGCCCGTCGCCGTTCACGCGGCGGGAACAGGTGCGTGAACGGACTGCTGGTACGTTTCTGCGCGCCGGTGGCGGTTGGGGCTGCGACCGGCACACGCCCGACTGGGGCTGGCGCGCAGGGGAAGGGCGAGGGGCGAGGCAGAGGAGGGACGTTTCGCTCCCCGCTCCTCCGTGCCGCATCGCGTCGGCGCCGTCACCACTCCCACATCAGCGTGACCGTGCCGGGGCCGAAGGCGAACTCCGCATGCGTGACCCCCGCGCCGTTGAGCGTCACCGCGTGGGTGCGCGAGGTGTCGCCGGATTCGACGAGCACCCGGCATCGCCGCGGCAGACGCTGCGGGTCGAAGCGCAGATGCACCAGGATCTCGGCCTGACGGCGCGGGGCCACGACCGTGAATCCCTTCTCCGGCACCGAGCCCTCCGGCGCGATCGACTCCCGCTCGGTGAGCGCCAACTCGCCCTTGCGGAGCGGCGCGCTCAGCTGGAGAGTGGCCCGGACGAGCTGCTGGTCGAGGTCGATCCGTGCGTCGACGAGGTCGCAGCCGAGGATGCCGCGGATCTCGGGCGGCGCGGAGTCGGCCGGGTTCAGTCCGTAGAAGACGGTCGCGCGGCGTGCGCCGTCTCGATGCGCCTGCCAGAGCGTGCGGTTCACCGTGCGCGTGATCCTGCTCCCGGCGTCGATGTCGATGAGGAGCGATCCCGACCGCTCCAGCAGCTCGGGCGTCGGCTCGGTCGTGAACGGACTGTTCGGCAGATCGGTCAGCGAGGCGTATGTCCGATGCAGGCTCGGCGGGATGCGACGGGAGGGGCCCAGCGTGTCGGTGAGGGTCCCGGGGTCCAGCAGCAGCAGGTGCTCCAGCTCGCGGATGGCGTCGAACGACGTGTCCTTCTCCGGACGCCGCGCACCGGACTGCCACATGGAGAGCGTGGCGACGCTGAGCTCGTATCCCCGATCCCGCAGCCGTCCGCGGAGCATCCGCAGGGAGTGTCCGCGCCGCTTCACGGCCCGTCGCAGCGTCGACGCGAAGTCGGCGATCTCGCTCCCCGATCCGCCGCTGTCCGCACCGCCCTGCACGTGCGGGAGGTCGTCGTGGTCGATGGCTCCTCCAGGTCATCGGGGCAGTGAGCGCCGGTGCCCTCCGCGGGAGACACATGCTATCCCTGCGGCTCCGCCAGGCCAACCGTCGGGAGGCGACATGCCGTGCCGCGTTACGATCCGAGGGTGACCGCGTACTTCGAGAGGCTCTCCGCGACCGAGTTCCGTGCCACGGCTGCCGTGCAGGGCGCCTGGAACACCGCCGAGCAGCACATCGCCCCCACGATCGGACTGCTCGCGCACCTCGTGGAGGTCGATCGCGACGCGCGCCGTGACGATGCGCTGACGCTGGGGCGGGTCTCGTACGACATCCTCGGCGTGCTGCCCATCGACGTGGTCGACGTCGAGATCCGGGTCATCCGTCCGGGGCGGACGATCGAGCTCGTCGAGGCCACGCTGAGCCACGACGAGCGGCCCGCCGTGATCCTCCGCGCCTGGCTGATGCAGACGACGGACACGGCCGCGATCGCCGGCGGGGCGCTGCCGGTGATGCCGCCGCTCGACGCCCACGCCGCGTGGGAGGCGGGTGCCATCTGGCCCGGAGCGTTCGTCCGCTCCGGCGACTTCCGGCATCGGCAGGAGGAGCCCGGTCGCGCATCGGCGTGGATCATGCCGCACCATCCGCTGCTGGAGGGCGAGACCGTGAGCACGACCGCGCGGGCGCTCGGCATGATCGACCTCGCGAACGGGCTGACGCCGCGCGTGCCGGTCGGGGACGCGTTCTATCCGAACGTCGATCTCACCGCGCATCTGTTCCGCACGCCGGACGCCGGCTGGATCGGCCTCGACACGACGGTGACCTTCGGGGCATCCGGGATCGGACTCACCCACACCGTCCTGAACGACGCGTCCGGTCCCTTCGGCGTCTCGATGCAGAGCCTCACCGTCCGCGCCCGCTGAGCAGCGCCGAACCGGCGGAATCGTGCGGGCTCACGGGCCCTTCCGGCCGCGTCGGGCGTTCAGAAGTCGGGTCGGCCGGCGTTGTGCTCCGGCGTAGGCTCGGGAGTGTTCGCGGCGGCGGGTGCCGCCACATCCGTCGCCGCCCAGCTGGCGAGCATCCTGAGCTTGTCGGCCGAGGCCGTCCCCGGCTCCGCCGTGTAGGTCGAGAGGTGCAGCCCGGGATCGGCGGGGAGCTCGAACGCCTCGTAGGTCAGCTCGATCTCGCCGATCACCGGATGGTTGAGACGCTTGACGCCCGAGCGGTGATAGCGGACGTTGTGTGCCGCCCACAGCGTGCGGAAGCGCTCGCTGCGCGTCGACAGCTCGCCGACCAGATCGGTGAGCCGCCGGTCGAACGGATTGCGCCCGGCCTCTCCGCGCATCGCCGCGACGAGCTCCTGGGTGTTGCGCTCCCACTCCGGGTAGAAGTCGTGCGCCGCCGGGTTCAGGAACGCGAAGCGGGCGCTGTTCGGTGCGGGCTCGGCGAACAGCGGGGCGTAGAGCGCGCGGCCCAGGGCGTTCCCGGCGAGGTAGTCGAAGTAGTTGTTGCGCAGCAGCGCCGGCGCCTCGGTCATCGCGTCGAGCAGGCGCAGGATGCTGGGGCGCAGCACCTCGGCCTTCTTCCGCGGCGTGCGCGCCAGGGGGGAGGCGTTGGCGGTGCGGGCGAGGTCGAACAGGTGCGCGGTCTCGGCGTCGTCCAGCTGGAGCGCGCGGGCGAGCGCATCGAGCACGCTGTCGGAGGCTCCGGACAGGTCGCCGCGTTCGAGGCGCGTGTAGTAGTCGACGCTGACGCCCGCGAGCAGCGAGACCTCCTCGCGGCGGAGTCCCGGCACCCGGCGGTTGCCGCCGAACACGGGCAGGCCCGCCTGGTCGGGGGTGATGCGTGCGCGCCTCGTGGAGAGGAACTCGCGCACCTCGCTGCGGGTGTCCATGACACCGACGCTACGCCGTCCGCGGGTCGCGAGGGAGGTACTGCCAGTACCCGTCGTCGAGCTCTCCGGTGGCGGAAGGGGGTGACGCCAGGCCCTCCCTCCTGCCGTCGAGCGGGCGCACACTGGAGACATGACCAAGGAACTCATCCTCAACAACGGCGTCACGATGCCGGCCCTCGGGTTCGGCGTGTACCAGGCGGCTCCGGAGGAGACGGTGGATGCCGTCGCCACCGCGCTCGAGACCGGCTACCGCCTCATCGACACCGCGGCGGCCTACGGCAACGAGCGCGAGGTGGGCGAGGCACTCCGCCGCGTCGGCATCCCGCGCGACGAGGTCTTCCTCGAGACGAAGGTCTGGATCAGCGACTACGGGTACGACGAGACCCTGCACGCCTTCGAGAAGTCGACCGGCAAGCTGGGCGTCGACCAGCTCGACCTGCTGATCCTGCACCAGGCCCTTCCGACGCGGTTCGACCTCACGGTGGGCGCGTACCGGGCGCTCGAGAGGCTGCTCGCCGACGGGAGGGTCGCCGCCATCGGTGTGAGCAACTTCATGGTCGAGCACCTGGACCGCCTCGCCGCGGAGACGAGCATCATCCCGGCGGTCAATCAGATCGAGGCGCACCCCTACTTCTCGCAGCGCGCGGTGCAGGAGGCGGATGCCGCCGTCGGCACGGTCACCCAGGCCTGGTCGCCCATCGGCGGGATCACCGCGTACCGCCCCGACGGCGCCTCCGCGTTCGAGGACGAGACGCTCCGGGCGATCGGCGCCGCGCACGGCAGGACCCCCGCCCAGGTGATGCTGCGCTGGCACCTGCAGCAGGGCCGCTCCGCGCTGCCGAAGTCGGTGCGTCCGGCCCGCATCGCCGAGAACTTCGACGTGTTCGACTTCGAGCTCACGGACGCGGAGCTGTCGTCGATCGACGCGCTCGACACCGGCGTGCGCCGGGGCCCCGCGCCCGAGGACGTGACTCTCGAGGCGTTCGGCCGCCCCATCCCCGAGGCGTGAGCAGGGCCCGAGGCGTGAGCAGGACCCGAGGCGTGAGCCGATCGCCTACAGGGCCGCGGTCACCCCGGGCAGCAGCTTGCCGAGGATGCCGCTCAGCTGCGCGCGCTCCTCGGGGGTGAGCGGGTCGAGCACCAGCTCGCGCACCTGCTCGACGTGCACGGGCGCCGCCGTCCGCAGCATCTCCCGGCCCTCGGGGGTGAGCGCGGCGGAGAGGGTGCGCTTGTCGGTGCTGCACGATGTGCGCTCGACCCAGCCGCGCTCCTCGAGGGAGTCGAGTGCGTGGCTGAGGCGGGAGCGGCTGAGCCCGGCGATGCGGGCGAGCTCAGTCATGGTGACGACGCCCTCGCCCTGCCCGGCCAGCGTGACGAGGATCGCGTAGCGCGCGTGGTTGAGCCCGACCTCCTCCTTCAGGGTGCGGTCGAGCACCTGGGGCAGCAGCTGGACGAACCGGATGACGGGGAGCCACGTCTCCATCTCGGTGTCGTCGAGTCGACGCGGATGCTGCTGCTCCGCCGTCATGATGTCCTCCTGGAGCGTCAGGCCGGGTGTCAGTCCGGGTGTCACGCCGCCGACAGGTCGAGCGTGTGCGCGGTGTGGTCCCGCTTGGCCTGCAGGTAGCGGGAGTTCGACTCCGACAGGTGCACCTCGGTGCGGACCCGCTCCGTGACGCGGATGCCGAGTGCCTCGAGCTGCACGGCCTTGTCGGGGTTGTTGCTCAGCAGGCGGATGCCGTCCACGCCGACCGCGTTCAGCATCTGGGCGGCGACGGTGTAGTCGCGCTCGTCCTCCCCGTGGCCCAGGGCGACGTTCGCCTCGTAGGTGTCGAGCCCCGCGTCCTGCAGGGCGTAGGCGTCGAGCTTGGCGTACAGGCCGATGCCGCGACCCTCCTGGCGCAGGTAGAGCAGGAATCCGCCCTCGTCGGCGATGCGCTCGACGGCCTCGCGCAGCTGGGGGCCGCAGTCGCAGCGCTCCGAGCCGAAGACGTCTCCGGTGAGGCACTCGCTGTGCGGGCGCACCAGCGGCGCGTCTCCGCCGTCGGTCGCGCGTTCGAGCGCAGCGCGCCAGTCGCCGAGTCCGAGGAGCAGGTGCTCGCGGCCGTCGACGAGGCCGTCGAAGGTGACGACGTCCGCGGTGGTGGAGAAGCCGTCGCCGAAGCGCAGCGGCACGCGGACGCGGGTGCGCTCCGTGGCGACCGGAGCGACGGTTGAAGTTTCAATCATGCCGGGTGCAACGCGCGATCCCGCCGAGTATTCCCGGATGGGCCGATCTCGAAGGGGTTCCCTCAGTACCTCCCATCCGTCGCGGAATCGGTGTGGACTGGACGTACACGACAGAAGGAGCATCAGGAATGCGCGGAGTAGTCATGTACGCCCCCGGCGACGTCAGGGTCGAGGAGCGCGAGAAGCCCACCATCACCCGGCCGACGGATGCCGTCATCCGCATCGCCGCGACGTGCATCTGCGGGTCGGACCTGTGGCCGTACCGCGGCGCGAACGAGGTCGATCACGCCCCGATGGGCCACGAATACGTCGGCGTGGTCGAGGAGATCGGCGCCGAGGTGCAGACGCTGAAGGTCGGCGACTTCGTCGTCGGCTCGTTCATGGCGTCCGACAACACGTGCGAGATCTGCCGGGCCGGCTACCAGTCCCGCTGCGTGCACGTCGTGCCGATGGGCCGCTACGGGACGCAGGCGGAGTACTCGCTCATCCCGCACGCCGACGGCACCCTGGTCGTCACGCCCGGGCAGCCCGATGCGGACCTGATCCCCTCGCTGCTCGCCGCCTCCGACGTCCTCGGCACGGGATGGTTCGCAGCGGTCGCCGCCGAGGTCGGACCGGGCAAGACCGTCGCGGTCGTCGGCGACGGGGCCGTGGGTCTGCTCGGCATCCTGGCGGCCCGGGAGCTCGGCGCCGAGCGCATCATCGCGATGAGCCGGCACGCCGACCGGCAGGCGCTGGCCCGCGAGTTCGGCGCCACCGACATCGTCGAGGAGCGCGGGGATGCGGGAGTGGCGCGGATCAAGGAGCTGACGAACGGCCTCGGCGCCCACTCGGTGATCGAGGCGGTCGGCACGCAGGAATCGATGATGCAGGCGATCCGCTCGACCCGTGCGGGCGGCCATGTCGGCTTCGTCGGCGTCTCGCACGATGTCGCACTGCCCGGTGAGGAGCTGTTCTTCTCCGGCGTGCATCTGCACGGCGGGCCCGCCCCGGTGCGCCGCTTCCTCCCGGAGCTGATCCAGCTCATCTGGGATCGGAAGATCGACCCCGGCAAGGTCTTCGACCTCACCCTCCCGCTGGAGGAGGCCGCCGAGGGCTACCGGGCCATGGACGAGCGCCGCGCCACGAAGGTCCTGCTCACGGTCTGACGTCCGGGCCCGTCGCGTCCCGTGTCCGCCGCCGCACGAGCTTCAGCTCGCTGGCCAGGATGCCGAGCACGACGAGCGCCCCGCCGATCAGCGCCGTCAGCGGCAGGCGCTCGCCGGCGATGCGTCCGATCACCCCGGCCCACACCGGCTCGCCCGCGTAGATGATGGTCGCGCGCGTGGGGGAGACCGACTTCTGCGCCCAGTTCATCGTCAGCTGGATCAGGCAGCTCGCCGCGCCCAGCCCGACCGCGCAGCCGACCCAGATCCAGGAGAACTCGGGGACGCCCTCGCCGGCGACGGGCATGGTGAGGATGCCGAGCACGCCGGCGGTCAGCAGCTGCACGACCGTGATGCGGCCGAGGTCGATCTTCCCCGCGAACAGGCTGATCAGGATGATCTCGGCCGCGATGGGAAGCGTGCTGATCATGGTGGCGATCTCGCCCGCGCCGAGCGTCAGGGAGAAGGCGTCGGGGCCGGCGATGAGCAGGAGTCCGAGGAAGGCGAGCCCCGCGCCCACGAAGGCCATGACGGGCGGGCGCTTGCGGAACACCGCCCACTGCGCGAACGGCACCAGGGGCACGTACATCGCGGTGATGAAGGCGGAGGTGCTGCTGTCGATCGTCTGCAGACCGAGCGTCTGGAGGCCGTAGCCGAGGTAGATCATCACGCCGATCGCAGCTCCGGCGCCGATGTCGCGCCAGCGGATGCCGCGCAGGACGCGGCGGAAGATCACCATGCTGATCAGCCCTGCCACGAGGAACCGCACCCCGACGAAGAACCACGGCCCGGAGTGCTCCATCGCCCAGTGCACGAGCAGGAACGTGCCGCCCCACACCGCGGTGATCGCGATGAGCGCGGCCTCCTGCGGGCGGAAGCGCATCCAGCGGAGACGTGAGGGCATCGCGGCCCTTTCTCGACGTTGCCGGGTCGAGCCTAACGTGACGCGGGAAGACGGCGAGGCGCCGGATGCCGCGATCGACTCGGTAGCCTCGCAGCATGAGCGACTTCGTGAGTGCGGCCGAGCTGAACGACCTCCTGACCCAGGGTGCGCCGGTGCGCGTGCTCGACGTGCGCTGGCGCCTGGATCGTCCGGAGGCCGGACACGGCGACTACCTCACCGGGCACATCCCCGGCGCGGTGTTCGTTTCGCTCGACGGCGAGCTGTCCACGCACGGCGACCCGTCGGAGGGGCGGCATCCGCTCCCCTCGACCGAGAAGCTCCAGGCGGCCGCCCGCCGCTGGGGCCTCCGCGACGGCGACACGGTCGTGGCGTACGACGACTCCAAGGGCATCTCCGCTGCCCGCGCCTGGTGGCTGCTGCGCCAGGCCGGTGTCGACGTGCGCGTCCTCGCCGGCGGCATCCGGGGCTGGCAGGCCGCGGGGCTCGAGGTCGCGACGGATGACGTGAGCCCGGAGCCGGGCGACATCGTGCTGGAGGAGATCGGTCGCGATGCCCTGTCGATCGACGAGGCCGCCGCGTTCCCCGAGTCCGGCGTGCTGCTCGACGTGCGTGCGCCCGAGCGCTACCGCGGCGAGACCGAACCGCTCGACCCGGTGGCCGGCCACATCCCCGGAGCCCGCAACCTCCCGACCCTGCTGCACCTCGACCCCGAGGGGCGGATCCTCGACCCGGAGACGGTGCGCAAGACCTTCGCCGACGTGGGTGTCACCCCTGGCACGCCCGTCGCCGCGTACTGCGGTTCGGGTGTGACGGCCGCCCACACCGCACTGATCCTGCACGAGGTCGGCATCGAGGCGAAGGTGTTCCCGGGCTCGTGGAGCCAGTGGTCGAACTCTCCCGGTCGTCCGGTCGCGACGGGTGATCAGCCCGGCTGATCGGCGGAGTCCCGCGGGCCGTAGCCCCAGCGCAGCTCCAGCGTCCCGGGACCGAAGGCGCGGCGCACCTGATGCACGGAAGTGCCGCGGGTGAGCGACACCGGGGTGACGGTCACCCCGTCCGGCGTCTCGACGACCTCCTCGCACCAGTCGGGGAGGGCATCCGGATGGAAGCGCGTCCACACCAGCAGCTCGCGGCACTTCTGCGCCAGCGCGTGGCCGGTGTCGCGCGTCGGCGGGTAGTCCGGCGGGTACGCGACCGACCACTCGACCATCGCGGTGTCCGGTGCGGTCAGCGGCACGTCGAGCTCGAACAGCATGCCGTGCACCTCGCCGTCGGGATGCGAGTAGTGCGCGGCGGCGCGTCCTCCGGACACGGCGTCCAGGAAGGGCGCGGGCGTGCGGACGCCGGGCGTGATCTCGAGGAACGGGATCGCCGTGATCGTGCCGACCGTGGACTGCACGATGCTGCGGGTGATGCTGCGGGTGACGTTGCCGTCGGGGCCGACGTCCGTCACGGAATGGGTCGTGAGCTCGCGCGAGGTGTCCGGGTACGTCGCGCCGAGGGAGCGGAAGGCGTGCATCACCGCGCGCTCGAGCTCCTCCTCGTCGATCGGGAACCGGTTCGGCCCGAGCGGGCCCGTCCGATTGGTGGGGCCGAGGTGGCGTCGCAGCGCGCCGACCTCGAGCCCGAGGAGCTCCTCGATGTCGATCAGCGCCGCGAGCGACTGGGCGCCCTCAGGGCGTCGGGCGCCCGAGCGCCAGTAGCTCAGCGTCGCCATCGACACGCGGTTGCCGCGGGTGGAGAGCTGCTGCTGCAACCAGGACAGGGTCACATCCCTGGCGTTCACCGCGTCACGCAGCGCGCCGGCGAAAGTGTCGGACCCGGACCTGCGCTCGTCATATTCGTCACTCATCACAGCCCCCGTCCGGTATGTGAAGCGAACCGCCCTAAAGTGAGCTTACGACCGCATGCGCAAACCTCAGGGGACCGGGTGGGCACGTGGGGTCACTTGGCCGTCGTCGCGGGCAGGGTGCCCGATCCTGCGACTGACCGGCCTGACGCAGTGATGCCCCCTTGCTGCGTATGTCGTGAAGCCCGGCAATCGATCTGGGGAGATCCGCCGGGCTTCACGAAACCCTCCTCCGCCCGCCGCCGGGCGATACCGCTCCGCGCCCCCGCGTAGACTGGGAGGAACACCCCGGAGGACTCTGGACCGTCATGTCTGCCCCTGCTCGCGCATTCACCATGCGCCACGTGCAATTGCTGCGCGCCCTGTTCGCCGCGGTCGCCGCGCTGATGATCACGTTCTCGTCGGACCACTCCGCACCGGTCGGCCTCGCCGTCTTCAGCGGCTTCGTCTTCGTGACCGCCCTCGTGCAGGCACTCGCCGCCTGGCTGGTCCTTCCGGCGGGGTCGCGCTGGTCTTACGTGCTGCTCGCGGCGCTCGGCGTCGTCGCCGGCATGGTGAGCGGCATCCCGGCCTGGCGCTCGGATGACCTGTTCTTCTTCGTGGTCTCGGTGTGGGCGATCGTCAGCGGAGGCATCGAGCTCCTCGCCGGCATCCGCGCACGCCGCACCGGCGACACCCTGGCGCGCGACGCGATCACGGTCGGCGCGCTGGGCATCCTGCTCGGCATCGTCCTGCTGCTGATCCCGGCCGGCTTCCTGCAGGAGTACACGATCGAGAAGGCCGGCACCTTCGTGCTGTCCGGCATCATCCTCGGCGTCGGGATGTTCGGCGGCTATGCCGCGATCGTCGCGGTGTTCCTCGGCATCGCCGGGCTGACGCCGAAGCGGGTGGATGCCGCCACCGCGGCCCCCGAATCGAATCACGGCACCGCACCGGCGGAGCATGGAGGAGAGCAGCGATGAGCGACGAGAAACCCACCCGTCGGGACATCCTGCGCCCCCTGCACCTGCTGGGGATCGCCCTGGCCTGCGGCATCTTCGCCATGATCGTCACGCTCGTCTCGACCGGTGCCTTCACCGCGCGGGTCAACGCGTCGATCGCGAACGGCACCTACGACGGGCTCACCCCGGTCGCCCTGGGGCTCGTGGTCGGAGGCGGGGCGTTCATCGTCACGCTGCTGGTCCTGGCGATGCTGATCCTCGCCGTCGACCCCGCCGACGTCACCAAGACCATCGATCGCCCGGTGCTGTACGACCCGGAGCCCGAGGGCGAGACCCCCGACTCCGAGGAGCCCGGTCGCACCTCCTCCTCGTGACCGACGGGCGGGCCGACCGCGGCGGTCTTCCGGGTGCTTCCGGAATATCGGCGACGCGCAACCGCTTGTCCCTGAGGTGACTGCCTCCGTCGACCGCACCTCCATCGGACTCCGGTCGAAGCGAGGGCCGATCCTCGGCGCGCTGATGCTCGCCACCGGACTCATCGCCATCGACGCCACCATCCTGGCCACCGCGGTTCCGAGCATCGTCCGCGACCTCGGCAGCTACCAGCAGTTCCCGTGGCTGTTCTCGGTGTACCTCCTGGCGCAGGCCGTGAGCGTGCCCATCTACTCGCGGTTCGCCGACACCGTGGGCCGCAAGCCGATCATCCTCCTCGGCATCGCCCTGTTCCTGCTCGGGTCGGTGCTCTGCGGATTCGCGTGGAGCATGCCCGCGCTGATCGCCTTCCGCATCGTCCAGGGCCTCGGCGCCGGCGCGGTGGCCCCCATGGCGATGACCATCGTCGGCGACATCTACACGGTCGCGGAGCGCGCGAAGGTGCAGGGCTACATCGCGAGCGTGTGGGCGATCTCCTCCGTCGTCGGTCCCGCCCTCGGCGGCGTCTTCGCGCAGCTCGACGCCTGGCGCTGGATCTTCTGGGTGAACATCCCTCTCTGCCTGATCGCCGCGTGGATGCTCCTGCGCAAGTACACGGAGGAGAAGCAGACGCACCGGCATCGGATCGACTACGCGGGCGCCGTGCTCCTCACGGTCGGGCTGACCGGTCTGATCCTCGGGATGCTGGAGGGCGGGAACGCCTGGGCCTGGGTCTCGGTCCAGAGCGCGCTGTGCTTCGGGGTCGGCCTCGTGGCGCTCGCGCTCTTCGCCGTCGTCGAGCGCCGTGCCGCGGAGCCGATCGTCGACCTCCGCCTCGCGGCCCGACCGCTCATCCTCACCACCACGCTCGTGTCGCTCGGGGTGGGCGCGCTCATGATCGGGGTCACCAGCTTCGCCCCCGCCTACCTCGAGGGCTCGCTCGGGATCGCTCCGCTGCTCTCGGGCCTGGCCGTCGCCGCCCTCACGCTCGGGTGGCCCATCGCCGCGGCGAACGTCGGCCGCCTGTACCTGCGCATCGGATTCCGCCGCACCACGCTGATCGGCATGAGCATCGCCAGCGTCGCCGCGATCGTCCTGGCCTCGGTGTCGTCGTGGCCGAACCCCTACGTGATGGCGCTGATCGCGTTCGTGCTCGGCTTCGGACTCGGATGGAGCGCCGCGCCGACCCTCATCGCCGCGCAGTCCTCGGTGGGCTGGGGCGAGCGGGGCGCCGTGACCGGCATGAACGCGTTCGCGCGCTCGGCGGGGAGCGCCGTGGGCGTCGCGGTGTTCGGGGCGATCTCGAACGCGGTCATCGCGCAGGGCGCCGGGCCCGACGACCCCGACACGATCATCCACGCCTCGGTCTGGGTGTTCGTCGCGGTCGCCGTGACCGCCGTGCTCACCCTGCTGGCCGCCGCCTTCATGCCGAAGGACACCGTGGAGGCGCACTCCGGGGAGCCCGCGCCCTAGCCCCCCGTGCACTCGGCGATCGTGCCGGAGTGCAGCGGGGGCGGAACCCGGGTCAGCGGGCGAGGCGCTCCGCGATGCCCGTGTAGGTCGCGGGGGTGAGCGCGAGCAGACGCTGCTTGGCGGCGTCGCCGATCTCGAGACCCTGCACGAACTCGGCGAGGTCGGCCGCGCCCACACGGTGACCGCGCGTCAGCTCCTTGAGCAGCGCGTACGGGTCCGTGATCGTGGATCGTCCGGCGACGACCTCGGCGCGGATGACCGTCTGGATGGCCTCGGCGAGCACCTCCCAGTTCACGTCGAGGTCGGCCAGCAGCACGTCGCGCGACAGCGAGATCGCGTTCAGGCCGCGGCACAGGTTGTCGAGCGCGAGCAGCGAGTGCCCGAACGCGACGCCGATGTTGCGCTGCGTGGTGGAGTCGGTGAGGTCGCGCTGCAGGCGGCTGGTGACCAGCGTCTGGCCGAGCGAGGCGAGCAGGGCACCCGAGATCTCGAGGTTGGCCTCGGCGTTCTCGAAGCGGATCGGATTGATCTTGTGCGGCATCGTCGACGACCCGGTGGCCCCGGCGACAGGGATCTGCGCGAAGTAGCCGAGCGAGATGTAGGTCCAGATGTCGGTGGCGAGGTTGTGCAGGATGCCGCCGGCGTGACGGACGCGGTCGTAGAGCTCGACCTGCCAGTCGTGCGACTCGATCTGGGTGGTGAGGATGTTGAAGCCGAGCCCCAGGCCCTCGATGTACTCGCGGGCGATGGTCGGCCAGTCGGCGTCGGGGTCGGCCGCGAGGTGCGCCGACCAGGTGCCGGTCGCGCCGGAGAACTTCGCCAGGTAGTCGGAGGCGGCGATCTGGCCGCGCACGCGCTCGAGGCGCCAGGCGAAGACCGCGAGCTCCTTGCCCATGGTCGAGGGCGTGGCGGGCTGGCCGTGCGTGCGGGACAGCATCGCGGCGTCGGCATGCTCGACCGCCAGCTCGCGCAGCTTCGCGATCACGGTGTCGAGGGCCGGGAGCCAGACCTCCTCGACCGCGCGCTTCACGGTCAGGGCGTAGGAGGCGGAGTTGATGTCCTCGCTCGTGGCGGCGAAGTGCGTGAGCTCGGCGATGCCGTCGAGCCCGAGGGTCGAGAGCCGGTCGCGCACCAGGTACTCGATCGCCTTCACGTCGTGCTGCGTGACGGCTTCCTTCTCGGCGAGCCAGTCGATCTCGGCCTGGCCGAAGTCGCGGTACAGCGCGCGCAGACGCTCCTTGTCGGCGTCTGACAGCGGGGAGGTCTCGAACAGCGAGCGGTCGGTGAGGGCGATCAGCCACTCCACCTCGACCTCGACGCGAGCCCGGTTCAGGCCCGCCTCGGACAGGAAGTCGGCGAGTCCGGTGACGGCGCCGCGGTAGCGACCGTCGAGAGGGCTCAGGGGCTGCGGCGGGAGCGAGGGCTGGAAAGTCAGGGGAGTCCTCCTGATCGGGCCCCTCAGATGCGGGGCGTGCGGGGGAGACGCAGAGCGGGTTCGAGCTGGCGGAACAGGCCCCGAGTCGCCGCCTCAATCATACCGAGCACGGAATCGAACATGTCCGTGCCCGCGTAGTAGGGATCGGGCACGTCGTGGGTCGAGGCGTTCGGGTCGAAGGCCAGCAGGAGCGTGACCTTCCCCTCCTCGTCTTCGTCGTGCGCCCACTCCCGCAGGATGCGCTCGTGCGTGCGGTCGAGGGCGACCACGAGGTCGTTGTCGGCGAAGGTCGCGGCGGTGAACTGCCGGGCGCGGTGCTGCGAGCCGTCGTAGCCGCGGCGGGCCAGGGAGTCGATCGTGCGGTGATCGGCGCGTTCGCCGAGGTGCCAGTCGCCCGTGCCGGCGCTGCGCGAGACGATGCGCGAGCCGAGTCCCTGGCGTTCGGCGAGGTCGCGGAACACGATCTCGGCCATGGGAGAGCGGCAGATGTTCCCCGTGCAGACGAAGATCACGCGGAAGGGATCCGGGGATGTCACAGATACATTCTGCCCGCCTGCGGCTCTCCTGCCCAGCGCGGACAGCCACGGGCACCGCCTCTGCACGCGCGGAAGCACCGTGAGACTCTCCACCGGTCGCGTGATCTGGGCCGCGTGAGACCCCGCACATCGCAGAGGCTGACGGCATGTTCTCCCTCGCACACGACCCCGCCGTCGCCTCTCACGAGCTCTGGATCTGGATGCTGGTCAGCGGGGAGATCGGCGCGGCCCTCTCGGCGCTGGAGCACGCCGGATCCGCCCTTGTGCCCCTCGCCGCCGACACCGACTGGGAGTCCGAGGGGCTCCGCGCCCTGCATGAGCTGCTCGGGCGGCTGCGTGACGACGCGGGTGCCGAGATCGGCGAGCTGCGGGTGCGCCAGTGGGAGCTCGACGCGGGAGCGGGCGAGTGAGCCGCGTCGTCGGTGCGAGCGCCGCCGCGTCCGCCGACGGCCTCAGCATCGATCACGGAGGGGCGATCGCGGTCGACACCGAGCAGCTGCGCGACGTCGGCGCCCGGGTGCGCGGGGTGGCGGCCCAGCTCGACGAGGCGCGCGCCGCCGTGGACCGCGCGCACGCGCTCGTCGTGTCGGAGCCGGAGCTCTTCTCGCACGTCGACGGCGGGGCGCTGCGCCGCAGCGGGGAGCGGCTCGGCTCGCTGCGTGGTGAGCTGGAGGAGGCGTGCGCGGGGACGCTCCTGATGGCGGAGGCGTTCGAGGTGGTCGAGCTGCGGGCGCGGGCCGAGGCGCTGGCCCTCACGGATGCGGTGGCGGCGGGCGTGATCCGGATCCGGCTGGCGCGGCTGCTCGCGGGCGACGAACGGATCGGGGCCATCGCCGACGGACTGGTGTCCGGTTGGGAAGGGCGTCGCTTCGAGGGGCTGGGCGATCAGTTCGACCTGGGCGGCCTGCTCCCGCCGGTGTTCATGGCCGGAGCGATCGTCGGGGGTGCGACGGGGTTCGGGAAGGTGCTGCCTGGCATGACGCTGACCGGGAGAGGCGACCCGGTGCGCGTGACCGCGGGGAAGACGTCGCGGCCGTCCGCGCTCACGAGCGTCGCCGGCGCCTTCCGTCGGCTGCCGTCGGGGAGTGCGCAGGTGGCGGTCGAGAAGTACACGATGGCCGACGGTGCGACGCGCTTCGTGACCTACCTGAAGGGCACGCAGAACGCCTCGCCCTGGCACGCGGGGCAGGCGGAGCCGTGGGACATGAAGTCGAACGTGCAGCTCTACCAGGGGCGCACCTCGGCCTCGTATCGGGCCACGCTCGAGGCGCTGGACGCCGCGGGGGCGGAACCGGGCGACCGGGTCGACGTGGTCGCCTACTCCCAGAGCGGGATGATCGCCACCCACCTGGCGATGGAGAGCGAGTACGACGTCTCGATGCAGCTGACCGCGGGGAGCCCCACCGAGTCGACGCTCGGCGACGACCAGACGCTGATCCAGCTCCGCCACACCGACGACCTCGTCTCCGGGTTGGCGGTGGGCGGCTCGGCGGCGGGGACCGGGTCGGACGACAGCTTCACCGCGAGCAGGGTCGGTGACCCGCACGACGGTTTCCAGGACCTGACGCTGCAGGCGCACGGCATCGAGACCTACATCGAGACCGCCGAGCTGGTGGATGCCTCGGACGACCCGCGCGCCGAGGCTCTCGACGACTACTGGGAGGAACTCGGCGAGGCGGTCGAGATCGAACGCACCGAGTACCACGCGGAGCGGAGGCGCTGAGCATGACTCTGACCGAGGGTGTATCCGAGGTGTACGGTCGGTGTATGGCGCGCACGAACATCGACATCGACGAAGACCTGGTGCGTGAGGTGATGCGCAGGTACAGCCTCTCCACCAAGAAGGAGGCCGTCGATCTCGCGCTCCGCCGCCTCGTCGGAGTGCCCCTGACGAAGGAGTTCCTCCTCGGCCTGCGGGGGACGGGCTGGAGCGGCGATCTCGACGCGATGCGCGACGACGCACCGGCGTCCTGGGGCGACGAGTGATCCTCGTCGACACCTCCGTCTGGATCGCCTATCTCCGCGGGACCGACTCACCGGCCGCCGAGCAGCTGAACGGGCTGATCGCCGAGGGGGCAGACCTCGCGATCACGGAACCGGTGATCATGGAGCTCCTGGCGGGCGCCGCCAGGCCGCGGGAGCGGGCGAGGGTGGAGGTGTTGACGAACGGGCTGCCGCTGATCGGGATCGACCCGGTGGGCGACTTCCGGGACGCCGCCGACCTGTACCGTGCGTCCGCGCTCAACGGGCACCCGATCCGGAGCATGACCGACTGCCTGATCGCGGCCGTGGCGATCCGCAGCGACGTGGCGCTGCTGCACGGCGATCGTGACTTCGAGTTCCTCGCGGAGGTCAGCCCGCTTCGGCTCTGTCCGACCGAGTAGCGCTCGACTCAGTCGCGGCGGGAGCTCTTGCTCTGCGGGCGCAGGATGAAGCCGAAGATGCCGTTGATCACCGAGATGATGAGCGCTGCGAGCACGCCCCACCAGAAGTCGCCGACGGTGAGGCCCCAGCCGAAGCCGCTCGTGATCCACGCGGTCAGCCACAGCAGGAAGCCGTTGATCAGGAAGCCGATCAGGCCGAACGTGATGATGTAGAGCGGGAAGGCGACGATCTTCACGACCGTGCCGATGATGGTGTTCACCAGCGCGAAGATCGCGGCCACCGCGAGCAGGGTCAGGACCAGCTGCAGGGTCTCACCGGGAGGGAACGCGGTGATCGTGACCTGCAGGGCAGGGATCAGCGTGACGACCCAGAGGGCGAAGGCGTTGACGACGACGCGGATGATGAAGCGCATAGTCCGACCAGTGTCCCACGGACGCCTGCGGGTGTCAGCCCGCGGTGTCCTCGGGGTGTGCGCGGCGATGACCTGTCCGCCCTGTTTCGGCTCCGACCGACTCTCGTAGACTCGACCTCGTGACCGAGCCGATCCTGCCCCGTATCCGTCCCGCCATCGCCGCTCTCGCGCCGTACCGCCAGGGCAAGCAGGCCGGTCCCGATGCGTTCAAGCTCTCGAGCAACGAGAACCCGTTCGATCCGCTGCCGTCGGTGGTCGAGGCGCTGCAGCGCACGACGCCGATGAACCGGTACCCGGACGCGACCGCGGCGCGCCTGCGCGAGCGACTCGGTGCGCGCTACGGCGTCGGGCCCGACCAGGTGCACGTCGCCTCCGGCAGTGTCGCGATCCTGCACCAGCTGATCCTGGCGACCGCATCCGTGGGCGACGAGGTCATCTACGCGTGGCGCTCGTTCGAGGCCTACCCGAGCCTGCCCCTCGTGGCCGGTGCGACCGGGGTTCCGGTGCCGCTCACCGCCGACTCCCGTCACGACCTCGACGCGATGGCGGATGCCGTCACCGATCGCACCCGCGCGATCATCCTGTGCACGCCGAACAACCCGACCGGCCCGATCATCACGAGCGCCGAGTTCGCCGCTTTCGTCGAGCGCGTCCCGAACGACGTCCTGATCATCCTCGACGAGGCGTACGCCGAGTTCGTGACGGCGCCCGACGCCGTCGACGGCCTCGCGGAGCGCGTGTTCGAGCAGCACCCGAACGTCGTGGTGCTGCGCACCTTCTCGAAGGCCTACGGTCTCGCCGGCCTCCGGATCGGCTACGCGATCGGGCACGAGAAGGTCCTCGACGCCGCCCGGACCACCGGCATCCCGCTGTCCGTCACGTCCGCCGCCGAGAACGCCGCGATCGCGAGCCTCGACGCCGAGGCCGAGCTGCTCGAGCGCGTCGCCGTGATCGTCGAGCGGCGCGGGCGCCTGGTGGCCGGCCTCCGCGCGCAGGGCTGGGACGTGCCGGACTCGCAGTCGAACTTCGTCTGGCTGCCGACCGGCGACCGCACCGATGCCGCGGCCGTGACCTTCGTCGAGAACGACCTCATCGTGCGGCCGTTCTCGGGCGACGGCATCCGCATCTCCGTCGGCGAGGAAGACTCGATCGCGCGCGTGCTCGAGGTCGCGGCCACGCTCCGCTGAGTCGCCCCCGCGCCCGGCCTCGGGCGGTTTCCCGCGGTTTTCTCCGGTTTCCGGGCAGTTACAAGGGCGTCCTAGGTATGCGTGACCAAGCATGCGGGCGCGGGTAGCGTGAGAGCGTGACCACCTCCGAGACACCCCTTGTGAGCGTTCTGGACGAGACCGGACGGTACGCCCCGTCCGCCGCCGCTGAACGATACCTTCCCCTGATCGAAGCGATCGGCGACGCGGAACTCGAGCAGTTCTACCGGGACATGGTCGTCATCCGCGCGATCGACACCCAGGCGACCAACCTGCAGCGGCAGGGGCAGCTCGCGCTGTGGCCGCCGAGCCGTGGGCAGGAGGCGGCGCAGGTCGGCTCCGGCCGTGCCGCCCGCGCGCAGGACACGATCTTCCCCTCCTACCGCGAGCACGCCGTCACGCGCATCCGCGGCGTCGACCCGCTCGACATCATCAAGCTGATGCGCGGCGTCTCGCATGGCGGCTGGGATCCCACCGACCCGAAGAACGGGAACACCCGCCTCTACACGCTCGTGCTCGGCTCCCAGGTGCTGCACGCCGCCGGTTACGGGATGGGCCTCGCCTTCGACGGCCGCACCGGCACCGGCGCCCTCGACCGCGATGAGGCCGTCATCGTCTACTACGGCGACGGCGCCTCCAGCCAGGGCGACGTGCACGAGGCGATGGTCTTCGCCGCGAGCTACCAGGCGCCGACCGTCTTCTTCCTGCAGAACAACCACTGGGCGATCTCGGTGCCGGTGTCCACGCAGTCGCGCGTGCCGCTGGTGCAGCGCAGCGCCGGCTACGGCATCCCCAGCGTCCGGGTCGACGGCAACGACGTGCTCGCGAGCTATGCGGTCTCCCGCGTCGCGCTCGACGACGCCCGCAGCGGCGGAGGCCCCCAGGCGATCGAAGCCGTCACGTACCGACTCGGCGCGCACACCACGAGCGACGACCCCACGAAGTATCGCGGCAGCGACGAAGAGCAGTACTGGGCCGGACGCGACCCCATCGTCCGCATGCGGGCGTTCCTCGAGGGGCGCGGCGCCTCGGCGCAACTCTTCGCCGACGTCGAGGCCGAGGCGGCGGATGCCGCCGAGGACCTGCGTGCTCGCACCGTCGAGCTCGGACCCCCCAGCCCCGACAAGATGTTCGACCACGTGTACAGCGAGCCGCATCCGCTGATCGATCAGCAGAAGGCCTGGCGCGCACGGTACGAGGCCTCGTTCGAGAACGCCTCGGTCGAAGGAGGAGTCCGGTGACCCTGGAGACGATGCCGCTCAGCAAGGCGCTGAACGCGGGGATGCGCAAGGCGATGGAGGACGACCCGAAGGTCCTGCTCATGGGCGAGGACATCGGCAAGCTCGGTGGCGTCTTCCGCGTGACGGAGCATCTGCAGCGCGACTTCGGCGACCGCCGGGTGCTCGACACCCCGCTGGCTGAATCCGGGATCGTCGGCACCGCGATCGGCATGGCGATGGTCGGCTACCGCCCGGTCATCGAGATCCAGTTCGACGGCTTCGTGTTCCCGGCGTTCGACCAGATCACCACGCAGCTCGCGAAGCTCACCAACCGGCACGAGGGCGCGATCAGCATGCCCATCGTGATCCGGATCCCCTACGGCGGGCACATCGGCGCCGTGGAGCACCACCAGGAGAGCCCGGAGGCGTACTTCGCGCACACCCCCGGCCTGCGCGTGGTCTCGCCGTCGACGCCCAACGACGCCTACTGGATGATCCAGGAGGCGATCGCCTCGAACGACCCCGTGATCTTCATGGAGCCGAAGAGCCGCTACTGGCAGAAGGGCGAGGTCGAGCTCGACGCCTCCGCCGTGCCGCTGCACTCCTCGCGGGTCGTCCGTACCGGCAGCGACGTGACACTGGTCGGACACGGCGCCATGGTCACGACGCTGCTGCAGGCCGCGGCGCTCGCCGAGGCCGAGGGCACGAGCTGCGAGGTCGTCGACGTCCGTTCGCTGTCGCCGGTCGACTACGAGCCCATCCTCGACTCGGTGCGCAAGACCGGACGCATGGTCTACGCGCAGGAGGCCCAGGGCTTCGGCAGCATCGGCGGTGAGATCGCGGCGACCGTCATGGAGCGCGCGTTCTATGCGCTCGAGGCTCCCGTGCTGCGCGTCTCCGGGTACGACACCCCGTTCCCGCCGGCGAAGCTCGAGGGCGCCTACCTCCCGGATGCCGACCGCATCCTCGAGGCCGTCGACCGCTCCCTCGCCTACTGACATCCCCGCTCGGCCGAAAGGACTCGTCATGAGCACGCAGAACTTCAATCTCCCCGACGTCGGAGAAGGACTGACCGAGGCCGAGATCGTGGCCTGGAAGGTCGCCCCCGGTGACACGGTCGCGATCAACGACGTGGTCTGCGAGATCGAGACGGCCAAGTCGCTCGTCGAGCTGCCGTCGCCGCATGCCGGTGTGGTGGGCGAGCTGCTCGTCGAGGAGGGCGCGACGGTCGAGGTCGGCACGCCCATCATCACGTTCGTGACCGAGCCCGCTGCGGGTGCACCGGCTGCTCCGGCCCCCGCCGCTCCTGCTGCGGAGGAGGGCGGCGGCTCGGTGCTGGTCGGCTACGGCACGGGCGGCGGCGCCACCTCGCGCCGCAAGCGTCCGGCCGAGCGTCCGGTCCGCTCCTCGGTGGGTGTGATCGCGAAGCCGCCGATCCGCAAGCTCGCCCGCGACCTCGGCGTCGACCTCACGACGGTCGCCGCGACGGGTGCCGACGGCGAGGTCACCAGGGACGACGTCATGAAGCATGCGTCGCAGGCGAGCGTCTTCCGCAACATCGAGACCCCCGAGTGGGGAGCCGTGCGCGAGGAGACCGTGCCGGCGCCGCAGGCCGCACCGGCCGGACTCGCACGCGGCCTCACCGCGACCCGGCCCTCTGCCGCCGGCGACGACCGCACCGAGTCGATCCCGGTCAAGGGTGTGCGCAAGGCCACGTCTTCGGCGATGGTGCAGAGCGCGTACTCCGCTCCGCACGTGACGGTGTGGAAGGAGATCGACGCCAGCCGCACGATGGAGCTCGTGAAGCGCCTCAAGGCCTCGCCCGACTACGCCGACATCCGGGTCTCGCCGCTGCTGATCATGGCCCGCGCCGTGATCTGGGCCGCCCGCCGTACCCCGATGGTGAATGCCGCCTGGATCGAGACGGAAGCCGGCGCCGAGATCGCCGTGCGTCACTACGTGAATCTCGGCATCGCCGCCGCCACCCCGCGGGGCCTGCTGGTGCCGAACATCAAGGACGCGCAGGACCTCGGCATGAAGGACCTGGCGCGGGCGCTGAACCGTCTGACGCTCACGGCGCGCGAGGGCAAGACCCCGCCGGCCGATCAGCAGGGCGGCACCATCACGATCACGAACATCGGTGTGTTCGGGATGGATGCGGGCACCCCGATCATCAACCCCGGCGAGGCCGGCATCGTGGCGATGGGCACCATCAGCCAGAAGCCGTGGGTCGTCGACGGCGAGGTGCGTCCACGCTGGGTGACCACGGTCGCCGGATCGTTCGACCACCGTGTGATCGACGGCGACGGCATGAGCCGCTTCATCGCCGATGTCGCCTCCGTGCTCGAGGAGCCCGCGCTGCTCGTGGACTGAGGTCCAGCGCCCTCGCTCTTCTCAGAGGTCTCCCGGCACGAAGAAGAGTCCGGATGCCTCCGTGCGGGCCGGCTTGTCTCGCGACTGGGCCGTCACGGTCAGCTTCTTCGCCAACTTCATCGGTGCCGTGCCGCCGACCAGCGAGTCACGGCAGCAGGTCGCGGCCGATCAGGCGCAGACCGGCCTCCAGCCGTGAAGCGGCCTCGGTGGCCTTGCTCCCGCGGATGAGGACGGTGTCGACCCGGCCGAGTGACGGGAGGTTCCACGACGACGGCGTGGGTTCGAGGTCAGACGGCATCATGCCGGACGCCATCACGCCGATCCCGAGTCCGGAGCGGATGGCCGCGAGCTGGCCGTTCACGCCTCGCACGACGTTCGTGATGCGCCAGGCGATCCCACGGTCGTCCAGCGCCGCGATCGAGTGATTGCGGAGGAAGCTGGAGCGCGGATACGCGACGAGCGGCAGCGGCCGCTGCTCCAGCCTCGCCGCCGGATGCATCACCCACGAGATCTCCTCGGAGCGCAGGACGTCGAGACAGTCGTCCTGGGGCATCCGCTTGATGAGCGCCAGATCGAACTGGCCGCCCCGCAACCGTCGATACAGCGGTCCGCTCTGCCCGACGGTGATCTCGACCTTGACGTGGGGGTTGCGGAGCCGGAAGCCGCGGAGCGCATCGCCGAGGCGCGGACTCGCCGCGATGTCGTCGGTCACGGCCAGTCGAGCGATTCCGGCCGAGACGCTGGGGCGGAAGTGGTCGTTCACGGCGGTGTGCGCGGCGAGGACGTCACGGGCGAGTCGCGCGAGTTCCTCTCCGGCCGGAGTCAGGGTCACGGTCGGCTTCGGTCCGCGGGTGCGCGCGAACAGCGACTCGCCGATCTCCTGCTCCAGCGACGCGATCTGGTTGCTGACGGTCGACGGGCTGACCTCCGCCCGCTCTGCGGCCCTCGCGAAGCTCAGGGTCTCGGTGAGATGCAGAAAAGTTACAAGACTCGTCAGCGGGAGATTCATCGTCTCTCCAATCCTTGCCAAAGGTGGATAAGCGTTACGCAATGTTTTGCTCCTTAGAACTATGACCTCTCCGATGGCTTCCCGGCAAGGGAAAGCACCTCGAATTGACCCGAATAGTGAACTCGACACCGCTCGTCATTCCAACGGTAAGTCACGGCATCAGCAGCGGTCTCCCGGGTGTTTGCGGGACTTTTCGCGATTGACGAAGCCCCATGTCGGGTGACACAGTATCGCCGACACACAAAAACCGTGCGGCGCACGCTAATTGGAAAATGTGCCGCGAATGAGAGGAGAGCGCTCGATGCCGAGCACTCAGGAAATGCTGCTGACGAATCAGGTGTGGCCGGTCATGCTGACGCCGATGAACGCCGATCGGACGATCGACTGGCGTGGCGTCGACGAGATCACAGACTGGTACATCGAGCACGGCATCACCGGGCTGTTCACGAACTCGCGCTCCAGCGAGGTCGAGTTCCTGTCCGCGGATGAGCGCGTGCGACTCGCGGAGCGGGTCGTCGCTCGTGCAGACGGGAGGGCTGCCGTCGTCGCGACCGGCACCTATGGCGGCTCGGCGGAGGAGGAGATCGACTCCATCAAGCGCATCGCCGACGTCGGTGCGGACGCGGTCATCATCCTCACGAACCACCTCGGCAACCAGGCCGCGTCCGAGGCGACGTGGACGGGCAAGCTCGAGAGCATCGTCGACGGCACCGGCGACATCAAGCTCGGATTCTACGAGTGCCCGACGCCATGGAAGCGCCTCATCCCGGCGAACGTCTTCCGCTGGGCTGCGGAGACCGGACGATTCGTGTTCCACAAGGACCTGACCTTCGACCCGCAGGACATGCAGGACAAGATCGATGCCGCACGGGGGACGGATCTCCGCATCTACAACGGTGAGATCACCTCGACCTACCAGTCGATCATCGCCGGCGCCCACGGTCACTCGGGCTACGCCTCGAGCCTGAACCCGGACCTCATGGTCTGGCTGTGCGCCAACGCTCACCGCGACGACGAGCAGGTCAGGACCGTCCAGCGCATCATGAGCATCTTCGAGCGCATGATCAACCTCGCCTATCCGAGTTCGGCGAAGCAGCTGCTCGCCGCGACCGGCCAGCTCGACATCACGGCGACCAGCCGCATGCCGGGCGCGTACCCTCTCGGCGCGCACGACTTCGACTCCCTGACCGACATGGTCGAGCTGATCGAGTCGCTGAAGCTCGACCTCCGCTGAGCACGGCGGTCCGGCGGTCGCCCGCCGCCGGACCGCACCCCACCCACACGACAAAGGAGTCCTGATCATGAGAAACCCTCGCGCCCGTCGGGCGGTCCAATCGATCGCTGCTCTGGCAGCCGCCTTGGCGCTCGTCGTCGGCTGCGCCGGCGGTACGAACACTACCGACGGCTCTTCTTCGACCACCGGATCAACGGACAAGCTCACGCTGGCCGTCACGATCGACAGCGGCTCCTGGGAGCCGGCGCTGCTGCAGAACGGACACCAGGCGCAGTACTGGAACGCCGTGTACGACACGCTGCTCCACATGGAGTCCGATGCGTCGATCGTTCCGGGAATGGCCGAGAAGTGGGAGTACAACGACGACAACACCGTGCTCACCCTCACCCTCCGCCCCGGCATCACGTTCACCGACGGGGCGAAGTTCGACGCCGAGGCCGTCAAGGCCAACATCTTCAACCTGAAGAACGGCACCGGTCAGAACGCGGTCATGATGAAGTCCGTCGACGACGTGGTGCCCGTCGACGAGCTGACGGTGGAATTGCGTCTGAGTGCTCCCGACCCCGCGCTGCTCACCTACCTGACGCTCGCGGGCGGAGTCATGGGCAGCCCCGCTGCACTGGGCACCGATGCGATCACCACGACCCCGGTCGGATCGGGCCCCTACGTGCTGGACGCCGCCGCGTCCGAGCCCGGCGTACGTTTCGCCTTCACGCGCAACGACGACTACTGGGACCAGGAGTCGTACCCGTACGACAACCTCGAGCTCGTCGTGATGAACGAGCTCACGGCGCGGGTCAACGCGCTGCGCTCCGGTCAGGTGCAGGGCATCGCCGCCGACGGCTCCGTCGTCCAGGAGGCGAAAGGTGCGAACCTCGACGTCTACGAGTGGCCGCTCAATCGACGCGGACTGTATCTCGCCGATCGCGACGGCACCGTCGTCCCGGCGCTGAAGGACGTCCGTGTCCGTCAGGCAATCAATTACGCGATCGACGCGGACGGGATCCTCGAGGGGATCCAGCTCGGTTTCGGTGAGAGGTCGAACCAGGTCTTCAACCCCACATCGGTCAATTACCTGCCCGAGCTCAACGACCTCTATCCGTACGACCCAGAGAAGGCGAAGGAGCTGCTCGCCGAGGCAGGCTACGCCGACGGGTTCGAGGTCGTGATGCCGGAGAGCGCCGGCGAGAAGTCGAATCCGATCGTCGAGCAGCAGCTCGCCGAGGTGGGCATCACCGTGAAGTGGGTGAAGGTCGATCCGACGAACTACGTCGCCGAGGTGCAGTCGGGCAAGTACGGCATGTTCTGGATGTCGAACTCCACGGCGGAAGCCTGGTGGGACATGAGCAAGCAGATCCCCGCCGACGCTCCGTGGAACCCGTTCTCGACCTCGACGCCCGAGCTCGATGCCCTGATCGCGGAGGCCCGTGGTGCGTCCGGCGACGCCTACGCCGACGCGATGAAGGACATCAATCGCTACGTCGTCGAGAACGCCTGGTTCGACATCTGGTACCTCGAGAACGTGATCTACCTCGCGTCTCCCGAGGTGGAGGTCTCGGTGCATCCGATGAACGTCGTCCCCTTCATCAAGGACTTCCGTCCCGCCGACTGAGACGTGCCGGCGGATCCCCCCGCGGGGTCCGCCGGCTCTCGCCCTCGAAAGGACCTCATGGTCGTCTTCCTCGCGCGACGCCTCGTCGCCGCCGTCATCCTGCTGATCGCGATCACCGCGCTGTCGTTCAGCCTCATCTACTCCTCGAGCGGGAACGTCGCCAGGAACGTCCTCGGCGAACTCGCCACGCAGGAGCAGATCGACGCCCTGAACCACAAGCTGGGACTCGATCGCCCGCTCGTCGTCCAGTACCTCGACTGGTTCTCGCACGCGATCCAGGGCGATTTCGGGGTCTCCTACTTCACGGCGACGCCCGTCGTCAATTCGCTGGCGACCCGACTCCCGGTCACTCTCTCCCTGGTCACGGTCTCGATCCTGATCGCCACCGTCATCGCGGTCGCGCTGGGCATCACGGCGGCGGTCCGACGGGGCGGCGTCGACCGGTTGATCCAGGTCTTCTCCGTCGTCGCCGAGTCGCTGCCGAACTTCTGGGTCGGTCTGATGCTCGTCTCGACCTTCGCGATCGGGTTGGGTCTCTTCCCCGCCACCGGCTATGTGCCCATCGACGAGTCGCTGGGCGGGTGGCTCTCGACCATCGCGCTGCCAGTGACAGCCCTCGTCATCGGCAGCATCGCCTCCGGCGCGCAGCAGATCCGGAGTGCGGTGATCGACGTGCTCCGCAAGGACTACGTCCGCACCCTCCGCGCACGGGGGCTGTCGGAGGGATCGATCCTGTTCCGCAACGTGCTGCGCAACGCCGCTCCACCGGCGGTCACCGTCATCTCCCTGCAGTTCATCGGCATGCTCTCGGGCGCCGTCCTCATCGAGCGGGTCTTCGCGCTCCCCGGCATGGGGAGTCTCGCGGTGAACGCGGCGATCCTCGGCGACATCCCGGTGATCATGGGCGTCCTCGTCGTGACGGCCGTCATCGTCGTCGTCATCAACCTGGTCGTGGACCTCGCGATCACCTGGATCAACCCGAAGGCGAGAGTGCAATGAGCGATCTCCTGATCGGCAGTGAGAAGGCCCCGGCCCGCGTTCGGCGCAGCGGCGTCGTGCGCCGTTTCGTGCGCAACCCCCTGGCGATGTCGGCGGCCGTCGTGCTGACCCTCGTCGTCCTGATCAGCGTGTTCGCCCCGCTGATCGCCCCCGGGAGTCCGACATTCGCCCGACTGGACATGGTCAATGCGCCGCCCGGCGGCGAATACCTGCTCGGTGGCGACGGAGCAGGGCGCGACGTGCTGAGCCGCCTCATCTGGGCGGGCCGGCTGACTCTGCTCGGCGCGACGATCACCGTGTGCGTGGCGGTAGTGATCGGTGTGGTCACCGGCCTCGTCGCCGGCTACTTCGGAGGCTGGTTCGACCAGCTGTCCGGATGGGCCGCCAACCTCGTCATCGTCCTCCCCGGCACGATCGTCCTCGTCGCGATGTTCTCGGTGCTCGGTCCGAACATCCTGCTGTCGATGGTGGTGCTCGGCATCATGTTCGCGCCGAACTTCTTCCGTCTGGTGCGTAACCAGGTGATCTCGGTCAAGCACGAGCTGTATGTCGACGCGGCACGGGTGTCAGGTCTCGGGGACGCGAGGATCATCGCCAGGCACATCCTCTTCGTGGTCCGCGCACCGATCATCATCCTCGCCGCGACCATCGCGGGGGCGGCGATCGTCGTGCAGGCCGGGCTGGAGTTCATCGGCCTTGGCGACCCCGGAACCCCGACCTGGGGCGGGATGCTGCAGGATGCGTTCTCGAACCTCTACAACGGTCGTCACCTGGTCCTGCCGCCCGGCCTGGCGATCGGCATCACCGTGGCGTCGTTCATCCTGATCGCGAACGGTGTGCGTGACGCGCTCGACGGCGACGAGGCGAAGGTCCGCCGCCGAAAGCGCGCACGCACGGCTCCGACGAGCGACGTGCCTCTGCGTGCGTCGGAGAACGGGAGCCTGCTGCAGATCGAGGGCCTGGTGGTGGGCTACACGAACTCGCACGGTGCCCGGACGGACGTCGTCCACGGCGTCGACCTGACCGTCGACCGCGGGGAGATCGTCGGCCTGGTCGGCGAGTCGGGATCGGGGAAGACCCAGATCGCCCTCAGCACGCTGTCTCTGCTCCCCGCCGGCGGCGAGGTCCATGCCGGGGCCGTGCGCCTGCACGGCGTCGACCTCTCGACACTGTCGTCGGTGCAGATGCGGCGCATCCTCGGTGCGACGATCGGCTACATCCCGCAGGAGCCGATGAGCAACCTCGACCCGTCGTTCAAGATCGGAACCCAGCTGACTCTGCCGATGATGCACGTGCTGAAGATCTCTCGCGCGGAGGCCGTGCGACGCGCCCTGGCGCTGCTCGACCGCGTCGGCATCGTGGATCCGCCACGGGTCATGTCGTCGTATCCGCATCAGATCTCCGGTGGCATGGCCCAGCGTGTGCTGATCGCCGGCGCCGTCTCCTGCGATCCGGCACTGCTCATCGCCGACGAGCCGACGACCGCGCTGGATGTCACGGTCCAGGCCGAGATCCTCGACCTGATCCGCGACCTGCAGCGCGAACGCCACATGGGAGTCCTACTCGTCACGCACAACTTCGGCGTCGTCGCCGACCTGTGCGACCGCGTCGCCGTGATGAAGTCGGGGCGCATCGTCGAGGACCGTCCGGTCGCCGACATCTTCCACGATCCGAAGGATGAGTACACCCGCATGCTTCTCGCATCGACGGTCGAGGGAGCGCCGCTTCGCAGCTCCCTGGCATCGTGACCGCCGACGGCCTGACGCTCGACGTCAGGGATCTCGTCGTCGAGTACCCGGGCCGCGGATGGCGCGCGAAGCCGTTCCGCGCGCTCCACGATGTCTCACTGCGGATCCGCCCGGGGGAGACACTGGGTCTGGTCGGCGAATCCGGGTCCGGCAAGACCACACTCGGTCGTGCCGTGCTCGGCCTGGCGCCGATCACAGCCGGGACCGTGACCCTGGAGGGCGACCCGGTCGTCGAACTGGACCGCCGGTCGCGTCGCACGCTCGCCGCGCGCAGGCAGGTCGTGTTCCAGGACCCGTACACCTCCCTGAACCCCGTCATGACCGTCGGCGACATCCTCACCGAACCGCTGACGGCTCAGGGCGTGTCGGCCGCGGAGGCGAAGGGACGGATTGGCGTGCTGCTCGACCAGGTCGGGCTCCCCGGAGACGCCGCCGAGCGCCTTCCCCGCGAGTTCTCGGGCGGGCAGCGGCAGCGCGTGGCGATCGCGCGTGCCCTGGCGATCTCCCCGCGGCTCATCGTGTGCGACGAACCGGTCTCCGCGCTCGACCTGTCGACGCAGGCGCGCGTGCTGGATCTCTTCATCGAGATCCAGGAGCGGACCGGCATCGCGTACCTGTTCATCTCCCATGACCTCGCGGTCGTTCGGGCGATCAGCCACCGCGTGGCCGTCATGCACGCCGGCCGGATCGTCGAGCAGGGCGATGCCGACGCCGTGACGAGCGATCCGCAGGATCCGTACACCCGCAGGCTGCTGCTCTCCGCCCCGGTGCCGGATCCCGTCGAACAGGCAGCTCGTCGTGCCGCTCGTCTGGCGCTCGCGGAGGCGGGCGGGGACGGCGCGGGCGGGCACGGCTGATCCCCGTGTCCCGCATCCGTCCGAGCTCAGGAGCGGGTGATCAGCGCCCAGAGGTCGTCGAGAGCGTGACTCATCTGCACCTCGGGGTCGATCAGCCATTGCACCTGCAGTCCGTCGGCCGTCGCGATGAGGATGGTCGCGATGCGCGCGGCATCCAAGGTCGAGGAGATCTCTCCGGTCTGCTGTCGAGCGTGGATCGCGTCACCGAGCCGCTCCCGCAGCCGTTCGTTCCGGTCCAGGAAGAACGAGTGAGCGGGGTGGGCTTCTTCGATCGCGCACGTGGACATCACGGCGAAGAGCTGGGCGAGCCCGGGAACGGCGACGTTGCGTCGGATCACCTCGAAGAATCGGTCGAGGTCGTCGCTATCGGCGGCCTCGCGTTGGTTCTCCTGCTCCCGGCGGTCGAGGATGGCGACGAGCAGCTCTTCCTTGGAGCCGAAGTAGTGCAGCAGCCCGGCCTGGCTGAGATTCGCCGCTTCGGCGAGCTCGCGGATCGAGGTCTTCTGGTATCCGTTCTCCGCGAAGACGGCGAGTCCGGCCCGCAGGACCTCTTCCCGTTTCGCGATGCCTTTCGCATACGATCTCCGCGCCGTCACCCGGCCCATGATAGGCCCCGGCCACGTCGGAAGGCGCCTGAGCGCCGCGGCGGCCGCCAGCGGATCAGCCTCTCGACGCACCGCCATCGCCGAGTGCGTCCCCTCGCCCACACCCACCACTAAGGAGTCATCATGAAGACCTTCACCTTGCCCGGCACCGAACTCGCGGTCCCCAACGTCATCCTCGGGCTGATGCGCATCCAGGACAAGTCGGACGAGGAGGTGCGCACACTCGTCCGCACCGCTCGAGACGCGGGCATCACGTTCCTCGATCACGCCGCCGTCTACGGCGCATCCGCGCACGGGTGCGAGCGCCGCTTCGCCGAGGCGCTCCAGCTCACCCCGACCGAGCGCGAGCAGGTCGTGATCCAGTCCAAAGCCGGGATCGTCACGGACGGACCGTACTTCGACTTCTCTTACGAGCACATCGTCGAGTCCGTGCACGAGTCCCTCACGGCGCTGGGTACCGACTACCTCGACATCCTCCTCCTGCACCGGCCCGACGCGCTGGTCGAGCCGGAGGAGGTGGCGCGCGCGTTCGACGCGCTGGCGTCCGCGGGCAAGGTCCGTGCGTTCGGTGTCTCCAACCACACGCCGGGGCAGATCGACCTCCTGCGCCGGTTCGTCGAGCAGCCGCTCGTCGTCAACCAACTGCAGCTGTCGATCACGCACGCGCCGATGATCGCTCAAGGGGTCGCGGCGAACATGCAGGGGAGCGGGCAGTCCGTGGTGCGCGACGGCGGAATCGTCGACTACTGCCGGCTGCACGACATCACCATCCAGGCGTGGTCACCGTTCCAGGCGGGGTTCTTCGACGGGCCTTTCCTTGGCTCCGACCGCTATCCGGAGCTGAACGCGGTGGTCGACCGGCTGTCGGCGAAGTACGCGGTTCCGGCCGAGGCCATCGCGGTGGCATGGATCACCCGCCACCCGGCCCGGATGCAAGTCGTCCTCGGAACCACCACGCCCTCTCGGGTCGCCGCGGCCGCCCAAGGCTCGGACCTCCCCCTCACCCGGGCCGAGTGGTACGAGCTGTTCCGCGCTGCCGGATACCTGCTGCCCTGATCGTGCTGCCCGCGGAGGCGCGCGACGCCGGAGACGGCAGTGCCCTCCGCGGACCGCCCGCGGTCCTAGGCGCTCGCGCGCAGGCGCCGCTCCGCGAGCCGCGGCACCGCGTACTCCCTCGCCGCGCGGCGCGCGGTGGCGACGGCCCCACGTGACACGACCTCGGCGCCGAGCGTCGAGGCGAGGATCTCGGGGGCCGGCAGGTGCAGCTCCTCGGGGAGGATGCGCCGGGCCGCGGTCAGCACGGGTTCGATGCTCTCGGCCACGGCTCCGCACACGATGACGCGCGCCGGGTCGTACATGCTGCCCAGCACGCCGACGATGCGGGCGACCGTGGCTCCGACGCGCGAGGTGACCAGTACCGCGTCCTGGTCGCCCGAGGCGGCGAGTGTCAGCACGAGCCGCGGGTCGATGCGGTCGGTGTCGACGAGTCGGCCGACCGGGCTGCTCGCGGCGATCTCTCCGGACGCAACCGCCGCGCGCACCTGATCCTGCACCGCGTAGCGGAGCCCGAACGCTGACCCGACGCCCACGATGTGGTCGAACACCACGCCTTCGCCGACGCCGCCGTGCGCACCGTGCAGCACATGGCCGTCGACCACCACGCCGCCGCCGAACCGTTCGCTCGCGAGCAGTGCCACGTAGTCGCGGCATCCGACAGCTGCTCCTTCGGACCCCTCGGCGATCGCGGCGAGCTGCGCGTCGTTCTTGATCTGCACGACGGGCGCCCACTCCCGCAGCGCCTCGGCGAGGCCGGGGTTCGTCCGCTCCCAGAAACCGTCGGGGTGAGGCGGCGAGATGCCGTCGCGATTCACCGGCGCCGCCACCCCCACGCACAGGGCGAGCACCCGGTCGCGCGTCACCCCTGCTTCGGCGAGGGCGTCGTCGAGGTGCTCGAGGATCGTGGCGCGTCGCTCCTGCGCGGACTGCGACGGCTCGAACTCCACGCGGTGGTGCACGAGGGTCTGGTCGAGGGGATCGGCCAGGGTGACGGCGAGATGGGTGTCACCGGCGTCGACGCCGATCACGACGCCGAGGTCGGGGGCGAGCACGAAGCGGCGGGAGGGGCGACCTGCGCGATAGGTCCCGGCCGCGCGGGCGTTCGGGAGCTCGCGCAGCACCTCGGCGCCGACCAGGGTGTCGATCGCGTCGATCGCGGTGGAGCGGGTCAGCGAGGTGCCGGTCATGGCGTCGGTGGCGGTGAACTCGCCCGCGGTCCAGGCGAAGTCGAGGACGGCGCCGACGCTCGCTCGGCCCGTGCCGAGTCCTGCCGAGACTTCTGTCACGCCTCTTGCCTTCCTGTCGCCCAAATGAGAGAGTACCGTTCGACAGAGTAAATTCGCTCACTAGATTTAGTACACGGATTTACACGGATGGAAGGACGACGGTGTCTGAGAGAAGAACACGCGCGGTGCGAGCGGCGGCCGCGGCCCTGGGGATCACCCTGGTCGGCACCGCGCTCGCGGGCTGCGCCGCCGGCTCCGAAGCGGAGACCATCCGCTTCACGTTCAGTAAACGCGAGGCGATCGAGTTCATGACCGCGCTCGTCGCCGAGTACAACTCCTCGCAGAGCGACGTGAAGGTCGAGATCGACACCTCGGGTGTCGACGTCGTCTCCGCCAGCTTCGTGCGGGGCAATCCGCCCGACATCATGCTCGGCAACTACAACTACGAGATCGCCCGGTTCGTGCAGCGCTGCGCGCTCACCGATCTCTCCGAGACGGACGCGGCCGCGAACATCCGCGACGACCTGCAGCCGCTCATGGACCAGTACGGCTCCTGCGCTGGACGCACGAGCGCGCTGCCGTACTCGGTGATGGCCGCATCCGTCATCTACAACAAGGAGATCTTCGAGGCTCAGGGGCTCGAGGTCCCGCAGACCTGGGACGAGCTGCTCGCGGTGTGCGACCAGCTGAAGGAAGCGGGCATCGACCCGTTCTACGGCACGTTCAAAGACGACTGGACCGTCGGCCAGGGCTGGTACGACTACACCGCCGGCGGGTCCGTCGACGTGATCGAGTTCTTCGACGCGCTCGCGGCCGAGGGCGCGGACGTCGGCCCCGACTCCGACGTCTCGTTCTCGAAGGACTTCGCCGAGCCGATGGACCGGATGCTGCAGCTCGCGAACGACTACACGAACGAGGATGCCGCGAGCCGTGGCTACGGCGACGGCAATCTCGCCTTCGCGAAGGGCGAAGCGGCCATGTACCTGCAGGGGCCGTGGGCCTTCAGCGAGATCGCGAAGACCTCGCCCGACCTGCAGCTGGGCACCTTCCCGCTGCCCATGACCGATGACCCGGCCGACCTGAGCGTGCGCGTCAACATGGACCTCGCCGCGATGATCCCCGAGGGGTCGCAGCATCAGGAGGCCGCTCGCGACTTCCTCGAGTTCCTCTACGAGCCGCAGAACATCGAGGAGTACAACGCCTCGCAGCTCGGCTTCACCCCGACGAAGGGCGCTCCGGCTCCCGACGATCCGCGAATCGAGGGAATGGTCGAGTACTACGACGGCGGGCAGATCTATCAGGGCCCCTCGGTGCTCGTGCCCAAGACGCTCCCGATCTTCAACTACGCGCAGGCGATGGTGCTCGGAGCCTCTCCGGCCTCCACCCTGCGCACCATGGACGCGGACTGGGCGCGCATCGCCTTCCGCGCTCCGATCCCGTCGACGAAGGACACCGCGTCCGACGACGCCTCCGCTTCCGGCGAGACAGAGGAGTCCGCGCCATGAGCACCACAACCCCCCTCGCGACCAGCGACAGCACGACGGTCATCGTCACCGGCCGTGACCGCACGCTCCGACGGCGCACCCGTCGCGTCGAGCCGATCTACTACCTGTTCCTGCTGCCGACGCTGGTGATCTTCACCCTCGCGATCACGGTGCCGGGCGTCATCGGCATCTTCTTCAGCTTCACCGACTCGATCGGCATCGGGGAGTGGAGCTTCAACGGGCTCACGAACTACATCGCGCTGTTCAGCGATCCGTCGATCCTGCAGAGCTACCTGTTCACGTTCGGGTTCTCGATCGCCACGGTGATCGTCGTCAACGTGGTCGCGTTCCTGCTCGCGGTCGGGCTCACCTCGCGCATCCGCTTCAAGACGGCCCTGCGCACGATCTTCGTGATCCCGATGGTGATCTCGGGCATCATCATCGCCTACGTGTTCAACTTCCTGTTCTCGAACTCGATCCCGGCGGCCGGTTCCGCCGCCGGCATCCCGTGGCTGGAGACGAGCCTGCTCGCGAACCCCGACCTCGCCTGGGTCGCGATCGTCATCGTCACCGCCTGGCAGGCCGTGCCCGGCACGCTCCTCATCTACATCGCCGGTCTCCTCTCGGTGCCCGGCGAGGTGTACGAGGCGGCGAGCATCGACGGCGCCAGCAAGACGCAGCAGCTCACCCGCATCACGCTCCCGCTCGTCGCGGGGTACGTGGTGATCAACGTGATCCTCGGCTTCAAGGGCTTCCTGAACGCCTACGACATCATCGTCGGCCTCACCAACGGCGGTCCCGGAACCTCGACCCGCAGCGTCGCGATGACCATCATCGCGGGCTTCAACGGCGGCGACTACGCCTACCAGATGGCCAACGCGACCATCTTCTTCATCGTCGCCGTGCTCATCTCCCTCCTCCAGCTGTCGCTGACGCGCGGAAGGAACGCACTCTGATGTCGACGCAGACACTCACCACGATCCCCACCTCGGGCAAGAAGCCGCGGGTGCGCATGGAGCGCGTGAACTGGTCGGGCACGATCATCCTGATCCTGTGCGCCGTCACCGTCCTCCTGCCGCTGTACGTGACCATCTCGATGGCCCTCAAGACCACGGCCCAGGCGGTCGACGGCAATGCGTTCTCGCTCCCGGCCCCCTTCAGCTTCGACGGCTTCGTCGAAGCCTGGACGCTGACGAAGTTCCCCGTCGGCGCGGGCATCTCGCTCCTCGTCACGGCGGGGACCGTGGCCGCGACCATCGTGCTGGCCGCCTTCGCCTCGTACGCGATCGTGCGCAACTGGGACCGCCGGCTGTTCCGGTACTCATTCTTCTACCTGCTCGCGGCGATGTTCATCCCGTTCCCGGTCGTCGCGCTGCCGCAGATCCAGCTGACCGGACGCGTCGGACTCGACAACCCGTTGGGCGTGATCATCCTCGCCACGATGTTCCAGCTGAGCTTCAGCGTGCTGCTGTTCACCGCGTTCCTGCGGTCGATCCCGATCGAGCTGGAGGAGAGCGCCCGCATCGACGGGGCCACGACCTGGCAGACGTTCTGGAAGCTCATCTTCCCGCTGCTCGCCCCGATGAGCGCGACCGTCGGCATCTTCGCCTTCCTCTACGCGTGGAACGACTTCATGATGCCGTCGCTCATCATCGCGGACCCGGCCCTGCAGACACTGCCCGTGCGGCAGAACCTTTTCCAGAACCAGTTCAGCAACAACTACAACGTCGCCTTCGCCTCGTACCTGATGGCGATGGCGCCCGCGATCGTGGCCTACCTGTTCACGCAGCGATGGGTCATGGAAGGCGTCACACAGGGGGCCGTCAAGGGATGACCACCCACCGAAACGCAGAGACCACGCAAGAAAGAAGGAGTCCTCCTCTCATGACCGACGCGCTTCTCGCCGAGACCCGCACCGCCGACGACGCCGCCTGGTGGCGTCAGGCCGCCGTCTACCAGATCTACCCGCGCAGCTTCGCCGACGCGAACGGCGACGGGATCGGCGACATCCCGGGCATCGTCTCGCGCGCCGATTACCTCCGCGACCTCGGCATCGATGCGGTGTGGCTCAGCCCGTTCTACCCCTCGGCCCTCGCCGACGGCGGATACGACGTCGCCGACTACCGCGACGTCGACCCGCGGCTCGGCACGCTCGCCGACTTCGACGACATGGTCGAGGCCCTGCACGCCCGGAGCATCCGCGTGATCGTCGACATCGTCCCGAACCACTCCTCCGACCAGCACGTGTGGTTCCAGGAGGCGCTCGCCGCCGGTCGCGGCTCGGCCGCCCGTGAGCGCTACATCTTCCGCGAGGGCACGGGCCCCGACGGCTCCGAGCCGCCGACCGACTGGGAGTCCGTGTTCGGCGGCAGCGCCTGGGAGCGCGTGGCCGACGGGCAGTGGTTCCTGCACAACTTCGCCGTGGAGCAGCCCGACCTGAACTGGGACCACCCCGAGGTGCGCGCCGACTTCCTGAAGACCCTGCGCTTCTGGTCGGACCGCGGGGTCGACGGATTCCGCATCGACGTCGCCCACATGCTCATGAAGGACCTCAGCGAACCGCTGCCGTCGCGCGCCGAGCTCGACGCGATGGACCGCACCTCGGGCACGCATCCGATGCTCGACCGCGACGACGTGCACGAGATCTACGCCGAGTGGCGGGCGGTGTTCGACGAGTACGACCCGCCCCGCACCGCCGTCGCCGAAGCCTGGGTGGAGACGCCGGAGCGCCGGGCGAAGTACGCCTCGGCAGAGGGACTCGGGCAGGCGTTCAACTTCGACCTGCTGGTCGCCGACTTCGACGCCGCGCAGTTCCGGAGCATCATCGCCGACAACCTGCAGCAGGCGGAGGCGACCGGATCGTCGACGACCTGGGTGCTGTCGAACCACGACGTCACCCGCCACGCCACGCGCTACGGCCTCCCGGCGCTGAACGGCCGCCCCGTCAAGCAGGGCACCGAGTGGGTCAAGGCCGGCGGTCCGGCAGAGGGACTCGACCGCGAGGGCGGCCTCCGCCGGGCGCACGCCGCGACCCTGCTGCTGCTCGGCCTCCCCGGCAGCACCTACCTCTACCAGGGGGAGGAGCTCGGACTCCACGAGGTCGCGCAGATCACGCCGGAGCAGCGTCAGGATCCCGGATTCTTCCGCGGCGCCGACTTCGACGGTCTGGGTCGGGACGGATGCCGCGTGCCGCTGCCGTGGACCGCGGCCGGCTCGTCGTTCGGCTTCGGCGCGGGGGACGCCCACCTCCCGCAGCCGGACTGGTTCGCCGAGTACGCGGTCGACGTCGAGGCCGCCGACCCGTCGTCGACCCTGTCGCTGTATCGCGAGGCCCTGCGCCTGCGGCACCTGCTGCAGACCGGTGAGGCCCTGGAGTGGATCGACACCGGCCGCGCCGACGTGCTGCGTTTCGCCCGACCGAACGGATGGCAGGTCGTGTCGAACTTCGGCACCGCGCCATTCGACCTCGGAGCGGATGCCGCCGACGTGGTGCTCGCGAGCGCTCCGCTCGAGGGCTCCGCCCTGCCCGGCGAGGCCACGGCTCTGCCCGGCGAGGCCACGGCTCTGCCCGGCGAGGCCACGGTGTGGATCGCGCGGTAGTCGCCTGACGTAGCGGAAACGGAGACGGTTCGCTTCTCGTGCGGGGTGTCGGGCGCCGACCCGCCGTGCGGAGGACGGATCGTCTCCGTCTTCGCGGCCGGGCGCCACAGTCCGATTTGATAATGGTTCTCATTAACGTTTAGAGTGAAGGCATGAAGAAGCCCGTTCTCACCCTCGCCCTCGCATCCGTCGCCGCACTCACGCTGGCCGGATGCTCCACCCCCGCAGCGGGAGAGGGCGACGGCGGCACCATCACGGTCGTCGCGAGCACCAACGTCTACGGCGACATCGCCTCGACGATCGGCGGAGACCGGGTCGACGTGCAGTCGATCATCACCTCCGCCTCGCAGGACCCGCACTCCTACGAGGCGAGCGCCCGTGACCGCCTGACCGTCCAGAAGGCCGACCTCGTGATCGAGAACGGCGGCGGCTACGACGCCTTCATCGACACGCTGCTGCAGGACGCGAACGACCCGCACGTGGTCACCGCCGTCGAGTACTCGCACGACTACCCCGGCAACGAGGGCCATGACGACGAGGCCTCGACGGATGCCACCGAAGAGGCCCACGACCACGACCACGCCGAGGGGGAGGACGGGCACGAGGGCCACGATCACATCGAGGGCTTCAACGAGCACGTCTGGTTCGACCCGCACACGATGATCCACGTCGTCGAGGCCATCGCCGACGAGCTGACCGAGCTCGACCCCGACGGCGCGAAGGAGTTCGCCGCCAACGCGGCCGACCTCACCGCCGACCTCGAGGGCTTCGAGGCCGACCTCGCGACGCTGAAGACGGATGCCCCGGACACCAGCGTCTTCCTCACCGAGCCGCTGCCCGGCTACCTCGCCGCCGCGGCCGGTTTCACCGACGTCACCCCGGACGGGTTCGCCGAGGCGGTCGAGGAGGGCACCGATGTCGCCCCGGCCGTGCTGCTCCAGGCGCTCGACGTCATCGACAGCGGAAAGGTGACGGCCCTGCTGACCAATGCGCAGACCGGCGGCTCCGAGACCCAGCGCGTCGAGGCCGCGGCGAAGGATGCCGGCATCCCTGTCGTCGCCTTCACGGAGCTGCTCGAAGACGGATCGTCGTACTCTGAGTGGATGAGTGACGCGATCCAGAGCCTCGCCGCCGCCGTCCAGTCGTGAGCGGGGCCACCCCGGTCCTCGAGATCTCCGACGCGGCCCTGCACCGCGGCGATCGCGAGCTCTGGTCGGGACTCGACCTCACGGTCCGCCCGGGGGAGTTCATCGCGGTGCTCGGCCCGTCCGGGTCGGGCAAGACCACGCTCCTCCGCAGCATCCTGGGTCTGCAGCCGCTGTCGTCCGGATCGATCAGGGTCGCGGGCGAGCCGGTGCATCGCGGTAACTCCCGCATCGGCTACATCCCGCAGCAGCGCTCGCTCGCTCCGGACACCAGCATGCGGGCCCGCGACCTCGTCGCCCTCGGCGTGCAGGGGAGCCGCTTCGGCCTCCCGATCCCGCACCGCGGCGACCGGGCCAAGGTCGACCGGCTGCTCGAAGCCGTGGGCGCCGCGCACTTCGCGGAGCGCCGGGTCGGACTCCTCTCCGGCGGCGAGCAGCAGCGGCTGCGGGTGGGGCAGGCCCTCGCGGACGAGCCGGCTCTGCTCCTGTGCGACGAGCCGCTGTCGAACCTCGACCTCGCCAACCAGGTCGCCGTGACCGACATTATCGATCGCCAGCGCCGGGAGCGCGAGGCCGCGGTGCTGTTCGTGACGCACGACATCAACCCGATCCTCGGCCGGGTCGACCGCATCCTCTACATCGCCGGCGGGCGGTTCCTGCTCGGGACTCCCGACGAGGTGCTGCAGACGCGCGTGCTCACCGACCTCTACGGCACTCCGGTGTTCGTGCTCCGCGCCGGCGACCGACTGGTCGTCGTGGGCGTGCCGGACGCCGAGCCCCACCACGACCACGGCGACCACGAGCACGGAGGAGCGGCATGAGCGTCGCACTGGGCATGGTGCCGCTGGTCGACTGGAACGACGTCTTCTCCTTCCAGGACTACGGCGAGCTCGTCGCCCTCCTCGCGAACTCGATCATCGCGGGTGCCGTCCTGGGCATCGTCGGCGGACTCATCGGCGTCTTCGTGATGCAGCGCGACCTCGCGTTCGCGGTGCACGGCGTCAGCGAGCTCTCCTTCGCGGGTGCCGCCGCCGCGCTCCTCTTCGGCGGCAGCGTGGTGGCCGGATCCCTCGGCGGAGCACTGGTCGCCGCGATCCTGATCGGCATCCTCGGCGCGAAGGCGCGCGACCGCAACTCGATCGTGGGCGTGCTCATGCCGTTCGGCCTCGGCCTCGGCATCCTGTTCCTCTCGCTCTACGACGGCCGCAGCGCCAACCGCTTCAGTCTGCTCACCGGGCAGATCGTCTCGGTGTCGAGCCCCGACCTCGGCTGGCTCATCGGCATCAGCATCGTCGTCCTGTTCGGGCTGCTGATCATGTGGAACCCGCTGCGGTTCGACTCGCTCGACCCGGAGTCGGCCGCCGCGCGCGGTGTGCCGACCCGTGCCGTCAGTCTGCTGTTCATGGTGCTGCTCGGGCTCATCGTCGCGGTGAGCGTGCACATCATCGGCGCGCTGCTGGTGATGGCGCTGCTGGTCACCCCGGCGGCCGCCGCGATGCGGGTCACCGCCGGACCCATCGCGGTGCCGCTGCTGGCCGCGCTGTTCGGGTTCGTCTCCGCGGTCGGCGGCATCCTGCTCGCCCTCGCCGGCACGCTGCCCGTGAGCCCGTACATCACCACCCTGTCGTTCACGATCTACGTCGTGTGCTGGATCGTTCAGAAGGCGCGGGCCCGGGTGCGGCGTGTACCCGCCTGATCCCTCCCAGCCCTCCCCAACCCCTGCGGCCTAGACTCGTCGTATGGCTCAGCGGAACACCTGGCAGCGCGAACGCGTGCGCGAAGCACTCGCCGACGCGCGCGGTTTCGTGAGCGCGCAGAGTCTGCACGCCTCGCTGCGCGACGACAACACCGGCATCGGACTGGCGACCGTGTACCGCGCCCTCGCCGGGCTCGCGGCATCCGGAGACGCCGACTCGCTGCAGAGCCCCGAGGGGGAGGCGCTGTACCGCGCCTGCACCACACAGGGGCACCACCACCACCTCATCTGCCGATCCTGCGGTCTGACCGTCGAGATCGAGGCGAAGGACGTCGAGCAGTGGGCCCACCGCACCGCGGCCCTGCACGGCTTCACCGACGCCGCCCACGTGGTCGACATCTTCGGACTGTGCACCCCGTGCGCGAACAAGCGCGACGCCGAGAGGGCTGCGACCGCGTGAGTCCCTCCGCAGCAACGGCGACCCGTCACGGCCACACCCATCGCCCGGCACCCTCGCCGCGATCGGCGTGGATCGGCGTCGGCCTCGGTGCCGTCATCATCGCCGCCCTGTTCCTGATCGACGCCTTCCTGCCGAAACTGTTCCCCGCCTCGCTGCCCACCCGCGCGCAGGACGGCCTGACTCTCGCGCTGAGCGTGCTCATCGAGGCCCTGCCGTTCGTGATCCTCGGCGTGCTGCTGTCGATCGTGGTGCAGGTGTGGCTACCCGCCGACGTCATCCACCGCTGGCTGCCGAAGCGCGCCTGGGCCCGACGTGCCGTGCTGTCGCTGCTCGGCATGCTCATCCCGGTGTGCGAGTGCGGCAACGTGCCCTTCGCCCGCGGTCTGATGATGCGCGGCCTCGCGCCGGCGGAGGCGATGACGTTCCTCATCGCGGCGCCCATCGTGAACCCGATCGTGATCCTCACCACGCACGCCGCGTTCGGGTGGGACGGCGGCATCCTGGTCGCGCGTCTCGTCGGCGGCTACCTGATCGCGAACCTCATCGGCTGGATCTACAGTCGCCACCCCGACCCCGACGGCATGCTCACGCAGCGCTTCGTCGACACCTGCGAGCGCGTGACGCACGAGCCCGGCACCCCGGTGCGCCGCAGCCTGACGCAGTTCCTCGTCGAGCTCCGCGCCGTGATGCCCGCGCTCGTGATCGGCTCCGCGCTCGCCGGCGCCGTGCAGGTGCTGATCCCGCGCGAGTGGCTGCTGGCCATCGGATCGAATCCGGTGCTGTCGATCGTCGCGATGATGGTGCTCGCGATGACCGTCGCGATCTGCTCGAACGTCGATGCGTTCTTCGCGCTGTCGTTCGCCTCCACGTTCTCCTCCGGCGCGCTCGTCGCCTTCCTGCTCGTCGGTCCGCTGGTCGACATCAAGATGCTCGCGCTCATGCGCACCACCTTCACGACGCGCACGCTCGTCGGGATCGTCGGCATCGTGCTGGCCTCGGCGTTCGCCATCGGGATCGGGGTGAACGTCCTTGTCTGAGCAGACCGCCACCCGTGCGCGCGCACTCGGCACCCGCTGGTTGGGTGTCGGGCTCGCCGCCGTGATCTCGGTCGTGACGCTCGGCCTCGGTCTCACCGGGCGCCTCAATCTCTACATCAGCCCCGAGTCGGTGTGGTTCGCGTGCGCGGCCGCCGTCGTCACGCTGGCCGGTGCGATCTGGTCGTGCACGCTCCCGCTGGGCGAAGAGGGTGACCACGGACACGATCACGGACACGCGCCCGAACCCGTCGATGACGCAGACCCCGACGCGGACCCCGACAGGGCCCGGGTGGCCGGTCGTCGCAGGCTCGCCGGCGTCGGAGCGGTCGCCGGCGGCGTCGTGGCGTCGGGCGTCGTGATCGCCGCCCTCGTGCTGCCGCCGGCATCGCTGTCGGTCGAGCTGGCGATGTCCCGCGCGGGGGAGCAGACCGCCCTGTTCGTCGGGGCCGACACCGTCGCCCTCGGCGTGGCGGACACCTCGACGTTCGGCGTCGGCGACTGGGCGAGCGTCTTCGCCGCGGCGACGAACACCGCGGCCTACGACGGTGCCGCCGTCACGCTCACCGGCTTCGTGACGCCGGACAGTGCGGATGACGACGCGGTGAACCTCACGCGCCTGGTCATCACGCACTGCGTGATCGATGCGCAGACGGCCGCGCTGCCGGTGACGATCGACCCGGGTGACTACTCGACCGGACAATGGGTCGAGGTCACCGGAACCGTGCGGGCGGATGCCGACGGCAAGCTCCGCATCGAGCCGACCGACGTCGTCGCGATCGACGAGCCGGGAGACCCGTATGAGTATTGACGACGAGCGCCCCGAGGTGCCCGCCGTGCCGCGGACCCGCGCCGAGATGCGTGCTGCCCGGGAGGCTGCCGAGGCGGCGGAGGCCGAGCGTATCGAGCGTGCGAGCGCGCCCGCCGATCACGCCGCACAGCCCGTCGACGAGGCGGATGGCGGCATCGACGCCGTCCACGAGGCTGCTCGCGACGACCCTGCCCACGATGACCCTGCCCACGATGACCCTGCCCACGAGGAGGCCGCCCGAGAGGCCGCTGCCCGAGAGGCCGCCGCGCGTGAGGCTGCCGTCCGCGAGGCCGGTGACCGCGAGGTCGCGGAGCAGGAGGCCGCCGCCAGGAAGATGGCGGCGTTCGAGGCCGCAGCCCGCGAAGACGTCGAAGCGACGGCACTGCCCCCGGTGCCCGAGGCCACCGAACCCGTGTCCATCGGCGCGACGCCCCTCCACGGCGCGGGCCCCGTCGACACCGAGACTTCCTCTCCCGACGCTGCTCCCTTCGCCGCAGCTGCACACCCCGCCGCACACCCCGCGGCGCACGAGGGCGGGGAGCCGCCGTTCACGCCCACCGACGGCGTCGCCGCGGACGCGGAAGCGCCCGGTCGGCCCCCGTCCTCCCGCCGTTTCGTGCTCACCCTGGTCGCGGTGCTCGGCGTCCTGGTGCTGGCCGGCACGGGCTTCGGCATCGTGAGCCTGATGCAGGGTCCGCGGCTCAGCAACGTGCAGGTGGACGCGTCGCAGGCGATCGAGTCGTCCGGCAGCCGGGTGATCCTCACCGCGAACCAGTCGCTCGCCGACATCGATCCGAAGCAGGTCACGGTCGAGCCGGCCGTGCCGTTCACCGTCGACGCCTCCGGTCGCGGGGTCGGGGTCCGGTTCACGGTGCCGCTCGACGACTCGACGGAGTACCGGATCCGCGTCGCCGACGTGACCGGCGCGAGCGGGGGACCGTCGGCCACGCTGACGACGACCTTCACGACGCCGCCGTCGACCATGTTCCTGCTGCGGCGAGACGTCGAGGGCAAGGACAAGATCTTCCTCACCAATCTCGACGGCAAGGGGAAGGCGATCTTCGAGCACGACAAGATCAACGACTTCCGAGCGACGTCGACGCAGCTCGTGGTCTCCGTGGAAGATGACGAGGGCTCCCGGCTGCTGGTGATGGACCGCGACGGGAAGAACCAGCGCGAGCTCGCCCTGCCCGGTGACGGCTACGTGGGCGCGATCCAGGTCTCCGAGCGCGGCGGACTCGTCGGCTACAGCTACTCCGACAAGGAGCTCAGCGACACCGAGGGACGGGCGAGCGTGCTGGTCACGCAGTCGCTGAGCGGCGACGACAAGCCGCAGATCATCGAGGTCGCCGGTGCCGAGGCGAGCGTCTTCGTCTGGCAGTTCGTGCCCGACAGCGCGGCCGTGCTGTTCATCGACTTCGACGGAGCACTCTCCCTCGTCGACCGCTCGAGCGACGCCGGCGTGCAGTCCCTCGGGCTCGCGGCCACGATCCAGGGGATCTCCCGCGGCACGTACACCGCGATCGTCGAGCGCCTCGACGGAGCCGTGGTCGAGCTCAACCTCGCCGACGGATCCGAGCAGCCGCTCGCGGCCTCCGACCCGGACTACGGCACGGCCACCTCGATCACACCGTTCCCGGGCGGCACCCTCCGCCACGTGGTCGCGCGCGACGAGGCGGGGCTGCCGGTCGGACAGGCGGTCGTGCGCGTGGACGACGACGGCAAGGCGACCCCGCTCGTCGAGGTCAGCTCGGCCGACTCGATCCTGCAGGCGTGCGCGTCGCCGAGCGGCCAGTACGCCGCGATCGTGGTCGCGCCGGACCTGGCGAACAACCCCTACGACGGCATGCTGCTGCCGCTGCCGGGGAACGTGGAGACGCACCTGATCGACATGGACTCCGGCAAGGAGATGGTCGCCCTCACCGGCTTCGATTCGTCGTGGTGCCAGACGGCTCCGCGATTCTGACATGGCGCAGGATGCGCTGTGGCGCGCGGTCCGCGACGACCTGATCGGCTCGGCGGTCGACGTCGCCCCGCGCCTGCTCGGGGGAGAGCTGCGCACGGTGGTCACGACGGCGACCGATGCCGCTCCCGTCGAGGTGCGGCTGCGCATCACCGAGGTCGAGGCGTACCACGGGCAGGGCACGGGCGACGTCGTCGATCCGGGCTCGCACGCCCGCATGGGGCGCACGGCCCGGAACGCGACGATGTGGGGCGAGCCGGGGCACCTGTACGTGTACCTGAGCCACGGCATCCACTCCTGCGTCAACGTGGCCTGCGGTCCCGAGGGCCAGGGCGACGGCGTGCTGCTGCGGGCCGGCGAGGTCATCGCGGGAGTGGATGCCGCCGCCCGCCGCCGGGGCGCCACCCCGCCGCTCGGCCGCATCGCGCTCCGCGACCTGGCGCGCGGACCCGGAAGGCTCGGTCAGGCGGTGGGGCTGCGGCATCCGCTGCACGACGGCATCGACGCGGTGACGGGCGAGGACTGGCACGGAGCGCGGGCCGAGCTGTGGCTGGGCGCAGCGCGGGACGACGTGGCACGCGGTCCTCGCGTCGGGGTCGCCGGTGTCGCCGGGACGGACGCCTTCCCCTGGCGCTTCTGGATCGCGGCGGACCCGACGGTGTCGCCGTTCCGCTGGGGGCGGGGCGCGGCCGAGGCGGCGGCGCAGGCCGGGTCGACGGGCATGCTAAACTGACTCTTTGTCTGCGCACACTCCTGTGCGCAGTTCGCGTGCCGCTGGGTCCCTGAGCTTGTCGAAGGGCCCGTGGCGTGCAGACAAGGGATCTTGGGTGAGGCCGTCCGGCCTCACGGTATAGAAGGAGTCACCATCATGGCAGCAGTGTGCCAGGTGACCGGAGCTGTTCCCGGCTTCGGTCACAACGTCTCGCACTCGCACCGCCGGACGAAGCGTCGCTTCGACCCGAACGTGCAGAAGAAGACTTATTTCGTTCCGTCGCTCGGTCGTAAGATCACGCTCAACGTGTCCGCCAAGGGCATCAAGGTGATCGACGTCCGCGGCATCGAGAACGTCGTCAAGGACCTCCAGGCGAAGGGTGTGAAGCTCTAATGGCCAAGAAGGCTCAGGACGTACGTCCGATCATCAAGCTGCGTTCGACGGCAGGTACGGGTTACACGTACGTGACGAAGAAGAACCGCCGCAACACCCCCGACCGCCTCGTGCTGAAGAAGTACGACCCGGTCATCCGTCAGCACGTCGAATTCCGAGAGGAGCGTTGATCAATGGCTAAGAAGAGCAAGATCGCTCGCAACGAGCAGCGCAAGGTCATCGTCGAGCGTTACGCCGAGCGTCGCGCCGAGCTGAAGAAGACCCTGATCGACCCGAACGCCACCGACGAGGCCCGCGAGGCCGCACGCGTCGGCCTGCAGAAGCTGCCGCGCAACGCGTCGCCGGCTCGCGTGCGTTCGCGCGACGTCATCGACGGCCGCCCCCGTGGTGTCCTCACGAAGTTCGGCATCTCGCGTGTCCGCTTCCGTGACATGGCGCACCGTGGCGAGCTGCCCGGCGTGACCAAGTCGAGCTGGTAAGTCGAAACCCCGGTCCCTGAGCTTGTCGAAGGGGCCGGAAGGGGCGAGGATCTTCGGATCCTCGCCCCTTTCGCGTACCCGCCCTCACGCGACGGATGCCGTGGCGTGCGCGACGGCCCACGCGAGGGCCTCGTCGGCGATCTCCTCCCAGCCGTCCTGACTGACCAGGCGGTGGGTGCGGCCGGGGTACTCCTTGTAGTCCACGACAGCGGGGCTGCCGGTGGAGCGGTACTTCTTGACGATGGCGCGCCCGATGGCAGGCGGCACCACATGGTCGATCTCTCCCGTGATCACGAAGAGGGGAGCGCGGTCGGTGCGGCCGTAGTCGACGTGCGTGACCCCGCCCTTCTCGTTGAAGGCCGCGGCGACGCCCTCGAAGAACACCCGGTTGTAGGAGTTCACCGCGGACTCCTCCCAGAGGCGATCCGACTCGCTGCGCGGAAGGTCGTTGCCGAACGTGAAGTGGAAGTGGCGCTTCGACAGCGGCTTCGCGCCGTTGCGCCCGAAGGGGTTGGAGAGGATCGGGGTGCCGGTCCACAGGGTCGACAGGGGGAGCGTGGTGATGCCGGCGGTCTGCCCGGGGGCGACGCCCACGTAGGCGGCGCCCACGCCGCGGTCGGCCAGCATCTGCGTGATGACGCCGCCGAAGGAGTGGCCCATGACGATCGGCTTCACGGGCAGGGCGCGGATGATGCGCTCGTAGTGGTCGACGATCTGCTTCAGGCCGATGCCCTTCAGGGCGGACGGGTCGCGGCGGATGTCCTCGACCGAGCGGTCGTCGATGCCGGGCCAACCGGGGACGATCACCTCGTGCCCCTTCGCGCGGAAGCGCTCGGCCCAGGTGTTCCAGCTGGTCGGCGTCATCCACAGGCCGTGGATCAGGACGATGGGGGTCTTGTCGGTGGTGTTCATGATCTTCTTCTCTCTGTTCCGGCTCCCGCTGCTCGGGAGTGCGATACGCTGATAGTAGACCGAACGTTCTATCTACCGCAACGTATTCCCGAAAATCGTGAAGTCGTCGCCGGGAAGCCGCGGTTCGGATGCCACGATGAGGAAGGACGATCATGAACACCACGACGAAGCGCCCCAGCCCCGCCCGAGACCGCCTGATGGATGCCGCCACCCGGCTCTTCTATGAGGAGGGCATCCATGCGGTCGGCGTCGACCGCGTGATCGAGGAGGCCGGCGTCACCCGCGCCACCCTGTACAAGCAGTTCGGCGGCAAGGAGAACCTCGTGCTCGCCTACCTCGCGCGCGAGGACGAGATGCTGCGGGCGCTGTTCGCCGAGGCGGGAGAGGCCGTCGCAGATCCAGATGCCCTGCTCGACGCCGTGGTCCAGGGCATCGCCGCCGACATCCGCGGACGCCACACGCGCGGCTGCCCCTTCATCAACGCGGCCGCCGAGTATCCGGATGCCGACGGTGCCGTGCGCCGGCTCATCGACGAGCACCGCGAGTGGTTCCGGTCCACGCTGGGGGAGGTCGCCGCGGCCTCCGGACTGGACCGCCCGGAGGAGGTCGCGGCATCCCTCGTCCTCCTGCGGGATGCGGCCCTCGTCGGCGGATATCTCGACGGGGAGGACCGCGTCACGACGGCCTTCGAGCGCACCGCCGGAGCCGTGATCGACGCGCACCGGCCGCACTGACGCGTCCGGAATGTGTGGCTGGAGTGACGAATGTGACGCGACACGCCCAGTAATTGCCCAAAACCCGCGAAATGACGGGGAAATCTGGGTGGTCGTTGATACATTCGAGGCGGTCACTAGACCAGGAGCATCCGCTCCGATACCCACAACGATGCGACGGGATCTCGTCGCTGGAGGATGACATGGCTGACAAGTCCATCACCAAGACCGAGCTCGTCGCGAGCATCGCAAGCGCCACGGGCCAGAGCCAGGCCACCGTCTCCGGTGTCCTCGACTCGCTGTTCGCCACGGTCTCCGACGCTGTTGCCAAGGGCAGCAAGGTCTCCATCCCGGGCTGGATCTCCTTCGAGCAGGTCGACACCGCTGCTCGCACGGGCCGCAACCCGCAGACCGGCGCCGAGATCAAGATCCCGGCCGGCAAGCGCGTCAAGGTGACCGCTGGCTCCAAGCTCAAGGCTGCCGTCAAGTAATCTGACCGCACCTGTTCGAAGGCCGCTCCCGTTCGACGGGGGCGGCCTTCGTGCTTTCTCACCGCCGGGCGCGCCTAGGCTGGAGGGGTGAGTTCCCGCAGCGAGTCGACGAGTCGGACTTCGGCGTATCGCGTCGCCGGGATCGTCATCCTCCTCATCGCCGCGCTGGTGGCCGTCGTCCTGGCCCTCCTCGTCGGCGGCGGTGCCAAGCCCCCGCTCCTGCAGGACCCGGGACCCCTCGTGCTGTGGGGCACTCCGGTCGCCAAGCTCGTGATGAACATCTCCGGCGCGGTCATGCTCGGCTCCCTGGTCCTCGCGCTGTTCGGCCTGCGTGCGGGCGAGCGCTCCTTCGATGCGGCGCTGAACATCGCCTCGGTCGGGGCGGCCGTCTTCACGATCTCCGCGGGCCTCGCCGGGTTCCTCGCCTTCATGGCCGCCTTCAACCCGAAGCTCAGCATCGAACGCGAGTTCGGCACGCAGCTCGGCCGCTTCCTGCTGGAGCTGCCGCTGGGCCAGTCGTGGCTCATCACGACGATCTTCGGCGCGATCATCACGGTGCTCGCATTCGCCTGGCGCTCGTGGACGCCGACGCTCATCACCGCGCTGCTGGCGGCGGCATCCTTCCTCCCGCTCGCGACCCAGGGCCACGCCGGCGACCTCGCCGGGCACAACATGGCCGTCAACTCGATCCTGCTGCACACGATCGGCGCCGCGGTGTGGCTGGGCGGGCTCCTGCTCCTCGTGCTGCTGCGCGGACGGGGCGACATCGACACCGGCCGCTTCGTCGCGCGGTACTCGTCGCTCGCCATCGCGGCGTTCGCCGTGGTCGCCGTGTCCGGCGTCACGCGGTCGATCGTGGCCGTCGGGAGCTGGGACGCGCTGTGGACGACGCCGTACGGCTGGATCGTGCTCGCGAAGGTCGTGCTCCTGGGCGGGATGGGCCTGCTCGGCGCCTGGTACCGCGCCCGCCTCATCCCGAAGCTCGAGGGTCCTCGCGCCGCGGGCTGGTTCTGGCTGCTGGTGCTGTGCGAGGTCGCGCTGATGGGTCTCGCCTCGGGGGCGGCCGCCGCGCTCGCGCGCACGCCTCCGCCCACCGGAGAGGTCGCGGCTTTCGCGCAGACCCCTGCGCAGATCCTCACCGGCGCGACCCTGCCGCCCGAGCTGACGTTCGAGCGCTGGTTCACGGCGTGGGACATCGACGTGCTCTGGCTCATCGCGGCCGGATTCGGACTGTTCCTCTACCTCGCCGGGGTGCGCCGACTGTGGCAGCGCGGAGACCGCTGGCCGATCCACCGCACCGTGTTCTGGGTGCTCGGGATGCTGATGCTCGTCTGGGTCACCGGCGGGCCGATCAACGCCTACCAGGAGTACCTGTTCAGCATCCACATGATGGGCCACATGATGCTGTCCATGGCTATCCCTCTGCTGCTGGTCTCCGGAGCGCCGATCACGCTCGCGCTGCGTGCCATCCACAAGCGCGACGACGGCACCCGGGGCGGCCGGGAGTGGATCATGTGGGCCGTGCACTCGCCGTTCGCCCGCGTGGTGACGCATCCGTTCGTCGCGGCCGCGATCTTCATCCTGTCGCTGTGGGCCTTCTACTTCACCGACCTCGTGCGCTGGTCGATGTTCGAGCACCTCGGGCACGAGTGGATGGTCATCCACTTCCTCATCTCGGGCTACCTGTTCGTGATGAGCCTGATCGGCGCCGACCCGGTGCCGTACCGTCTGCCGTACCCCGGCCGCCTGATCACCCTGATCGCCGTCATGGCGATGCACGCCTTCTTCGGTATCGCCATCATGATGCAGGAGGGCCTGATGGTCGCCGACTGGTTCGGGTCGATGGGCCGCGACTGGGGTGCGAGCCCGATGGACGACCAGTACGTGGGCGGCGGCATCGCCTGGTCGATCGGTGAGATCCCGACCCTGATCCTGGCGATCACGGTCGCGATCCAGTGGAGCCGCAGCGATACGAAGCTGCAGCGTCGACGTGATCGCCACGCGGATCGCACCGGGGATGCCGAGCTCGAGGAGTACAACGCCAAGCTCGCCGCCCTCGCCGAGCGCGATCAGCGCCGCGAGGAACGCGAAGCCCGCTGACCGCTCGCGGCCGGACGCTCAGTCGACCGGGACCTCGCCGGGGGAGCCGATCCTGATGGAGGCCTTGCCGTCGGGCAGGATCACGATCGTGCCGTTGACCTGGAACGGCACGTCCTCCGACAACTCCGTGACGGAGCCGTCGAACAGCGAGACGATCTCGACGTCGACGTGGGCGACCGCGTTCGTCGGCGGGATCTGCCACTGACCGCCGTCGGGCGTGACCGTGACCTGGGGCTGGGTGGCGATGGACCACTTCGGCGTCGACGAGATCCGGTTCGTGACGCGCAGTCCGAACGGGCAGGCGGTCGGCTGGAGCACCTCCTGCGTCGTGCACGTGGTCAGGAACTCCTCGACCTGCTGCTGCACGACGTCGACGAACTCGTCGGTCGGCGTGGTCTGCACGTCCAGCGGCGTGATCGCGAGCGGCGTGTCGGCGAGGACGCCGTGGCCGGCCGCGGTCGCGATCGGGGTGTCCACCGAGACCGAGTACAGTCCGGGCGTGAACACGAGCAGCGGCAGCGGATCGAGCGATTCGGCCGCCGGGCCGTCGGCGGAGACCTGCCGACGATCGACCTCGAAGTTGTTGACCGCGAACTGGTCCGCACCACGAACGGTGAGCTCCACGACCGCCAGCGGGCTCTTCGTGAACCGCCAGTTCGGCGTCACACCCGCCCAGCCGTCCTGCTCGATCACGAACGTGCTGGTCCCGGGGTGACCGCTCGCCTCGTAGCTGACGGTGACGGCCGTGCCACCCTCCACGGGCTTCTCGGACTCCACCTCCACATCGGTCAGCGGGGCGAGCGCGGCGTGGCGCAGCATCGCCTCGGAGGCCGCGGGGTCGATCCCCGCCTTCTCGAGCGTCTCGCGGTCGACCGCGACGCCGGGCACCCGGAGGGCGTCTGCGGCGCGGCCGGAGGAGAGCAGATCCAGGTAGCGCACCACGAACGCGGAGGGGCCGTAGAACTGCTGGTAGAGCGTGGCACCACCGGCACCGAGGGCCGCGATGAGCACCAGCCCCACGACGGCGAGCATCGACAGGTCGAGGGCCAGGCGCGCACGCCCGGAGGTACTCTTCCTGACCCGCTCCATGGCGTCAGTCTAGAAGGCGGGTCCTGAGGGGACGCCGAGCGTCGGCGGCCCGGACGGGATGCGGCGACGTAGCATGGGTGGGCGCCCCGTGTCCGTCCTCCCGCCCCTGTGAGCACCGTGTCCCTTCCCGCCCTCTCCGAGGAGCAGCAAGAGCTGTTCCGGCTGATCGAGGACACCGGCGAGCACGTCTTCATCACCGGACGAGCGGGCACCGGCAAGTCGACGCTGCTGCAGCATTTCGCCTGGAACACGAAGAAGCAGATCGCGATCTGCGCGCCGACCGGCGTCGCGGCGCTCAACGTCGAGGGCCAGACGATCCACTCGCTGTTCCGGCTGCCGATCGGCCTGATCGGCGATGCCGACATCGATCAGAACGATGCCACCCGCCGCATCCTCAACGCCATCGAGACGCTCGTCATCGACGAGATCTCGATGGTCAACGCCGATCTGATGGATGCGATCGACCGCTCGCTGCGCCAGGCGCGCGGCCGCCGCGGTGAGCCGTTCGGAGGCGTGCAGGTCGTGATGTTCGGCGACCCGTACCAGCTCGCCCCGGTGCCGCCGCGGGGCGATGAGGCGCGCTACGTGCAGGACCACTACCGGTCGTTCTGGTTCTTCGATGCGAAGGTCTGGGCGGGCACGCTGACGGGCACGGGCGCCCACGGCGTCGGCTCGTCCGACCAGGCGGGGCTGTTCGAGGTCGACACCCGTGCCGAGCTGCACGTGCGCGAGCTGGTGCAGATCCATCGGCAGTCCGACGACGGCTTCAAATCGATGCTCAACGCCGTGCGCTACGGGCGGGTGACGGCCGAGATCGCCGGTGTCCTGAACACCCAGGGTGCGCGCACCCCGCCGGAGCCGGAGCCGGGCGAGGTGCCGATGATCACCCTCGCCACCCGCAACGACATCGTGAACAAGATCAACAGCCAGCACCTGAACGCGCTGCCGGGCAAGGAGCAGACCGCCCGCGCCGAAGTGAGCGGCGACTTCGGACGCGGGGAGGCGTCTCTGCCCGCGGAGCCCGAGCTGAAGCTGAAGGTCGGGGCGCAGGTGATGTTCCTGCGCAACGACACCGCCATGTCCGGTGAGCCGCCGCGCTGGGTGAACGGCACCATCGGCACCGTGACCCGCATCCTCGGCGGTGCCGTGCGCGTCGACATCGACGGCGAGGAGGTCGACGTCGAGCCGGCGGTGTGGGAACGGTTCCGCTACGCCTACGACCAGAGCACGAAGAAGCTATCCCGCGACGTGGTCGCCGAGTTTACGCAGTTCCCCCTGCGCCTGGCCTGGGCCGTCACGATTCACAAGTCGCAGGGCAAGACCTACGAGCGCGCGATCATCGACCTCGGCTCCGGAGCGTTCGCGCCGGGTCAGACCTATGTGGCGCTGAGCCGGCTGACCTCGCTCGAGGGGCTGTACCTGTCGCGGGCGCTGCGTCCCCGCGACATCCGGGTGGATGAGGACGTGCGCCGCTTCATGCGCGAGGCCTGGCTCGCCGCGTCGACCCCGGAGCTGCCGAAGAGCTGAGCTGCGCGCCCTCGCTCAGGCGGCGGCGCGCGCCCGGTCGAGGTCTTCGAACAGCTCGGTGTTGAACCGGTAGGCCAGCAGCACCTCGTCGATCACGCGCTCGCGCTCGGCCTCGTCCCACGGAGCGGCGTCGAGCTGCTCGCGGTACACGTCCTTGAACGCGGCCGGGTCGGCGATGTCGTCGAACAGGTAGAAGCCGATGCCGTTGGTCTCGAAGCCGAAGCGACGGGCCATCACGCGGCCGATGAAGATGCCGCCGGACAGGTCGCCGAGGTAGCGGGTGTAGTGGTGCGCGACGAAGCCGCCGGCCCACGTGGCCCCGACCTGACGGATGCGGTCGACGTAGCGCTGCGTGGTGGGGAGCGCGACGATCTGCTCGCGCCAGTCGGCACCGAGCAGGAACTCGAGGTCGGCCTCGAGGGCAGGCAGACGCGTGAGCTTGTCGCTGATGAACACCGCGGCCACGGGGTCCTGGCGCATGCGCTCGCCGGCGCTCTCGAGCGCCTCGTAGATGAAGTAGTGCTGGGCGACGAGCGAGATGTAGTCCTCGCGGGAGCCCTCGCCCTTCAGGAGGTCGGACATGAAGCCGGCGGTCTCGCTGCGGGAGTGCGATCCGGACGAGCGCTCGCGCAGGGCGGCGGAGAAGGAGAGGATCTCGGGCATGACTTCAGTGTAAGGCTCGCCTTACCTCATGCGAAAGTCGAAAGATCCGGCCCGCCGCTCTCCGCGGTCATCCGGGCTCGTTCAGGCGTGCGGGCGGGGCTCGACGCCGAGTCGTGCGCACGCCGCGTCGTACAGGGCGACGACCTCGCGACGGACAGCGGGACGATCCGAGATCGGACCGCCGGGCCACGGCACGTGCAGCTCGGAGGACTGCCCCGCCACGGTGATCTCCCACACGCCGCCGTCGCCGTCGAACCCCGTCATCACGGAGTCCGAGATCTCGGAACCGGCGGGCTCGGCGAAGGCGCGGGCGATCAGGAGGTTGTCATCGGTGTGGTCGCCGTTCATGTGGCGGAGGACCGCGGCGATCACGTCGGCGTCGAAGATATGGGGCACGATGACACCCTACGCGGGCCGCGCGGAGCCCGGCACGGTGCCGACTTTCAGGATCCGCGTTCTAGACTCGGGAGACACATCCTCGGGGGTACCTTCATGCAGCTTCTCTCGTCGCGCCGCTGGCGCGCCGCTGCGGCCAGTGCGGCCGTGCTCGCTCTCGTCCTCACCGGATGCTCCTCCGAAGACTCCTTCACCTACACTCCACCGGCCCAGGTCGACGGTGCGCTGCCCGACGACATGGTCGCGACCATGCAGTCCGCGGTCGACAACGCGCTCGCCGCGTCCGGTGCGTCCGGAGCGATCGTCGGGGTCTGGGCGCCGTGGAGCGGGAGCTGGGTGACCGCGGTCGGCACGCAGGATCGCGACGGCGGGGGCGAGCTGACCACCGACATGTCGTTCCGCATCGCCGACGTGACCCGGCTGATGACGTGCGACGTGCTCTACGCGCTCGCCGACGAGGGCACGGTCAAGCTCGACGCCCTCGTCCCGAAGTACGTCTCCGGCGTCGGCAACACCATGAAGGACATCACCCTCCTCGACCTGTGCAACGGCACGAGCGGCGCCGGATCCTCCGAGGCAACCGTCAAGTCGGCCTGGATGAACACGCCGGAGCGCGTCTGGGCTCCCCTGGAGCTGGCCGGCTACGGGCTCTCGCGGCCCGGTGTCGCGCCGCACACCACCTACCGCGACTCCGACGCGGGGTACCTCATCCTCGGCCTCGCCCTGGAGCGCGCCTCCGGCCTGACGGCGTCCGAGCTCATCGCGAAGTACGTCACGGACCCGCTCGATCTGGCCGACACGTCGCTTCCCGACCCGGCGCCCGCGGCACCCGGTGCCGATCCGATGAAGGGGCACTACATGCCGGCCGTCGAGGGCGGATTCACCTGCGCCGCCCCGGTCGACATCAGCAAGATCTCCTCCACCACCGGCTACACGGACTCCGGCGTCGTGTCGACCATCAACGACCTCGGCCGCTACATCCAAGCGGAGGCGCAGCAGGCGCTGCGCACGAAGGAGAAGCCCGACCGCTTCGGCACACCGCTTCCGGCCAGCGCGAAGAGCCCCTCCTGGTATCAGGCGACCGGCGGCGCCTATCTCGTGGGCTCGATGATCGGCCAGCACGGCTGGGTTCCCGGCTATGCCACCTCGGCGTACTCGGATCCGGCGACGGGATTCACGGTGGCCGTCGTGCTGAACGACTCCACCATGGGGTCGCGGTTCGCCCAGCAGCTCTCCTGGGAGCTCGCGGCGATCGCATCGAAGGCGCCCGCCGCGTCCGGCCAGACCGCTCCGGAGTTCGGCCTTCCGTTCACGGCGGAGCAGTACCACAAGGGGATCACGGACTCCGCGCTCGCCTGCGTCCCGCCGGCGGGGTGATCAGCGGCTGACCGGAGAGACGCCGGTCGGCGGAAAGGCGGCGACGATGGCGATCATCGACAACGCGATCTACGTGGACGGCGTCCGCACCGAGAATCCGCAGAGCCTGAGCGAGACCTTCGAGCGCATGCGGGAACGCGGCGGGATGAGCTGGATCGGCCTCTACCGGCCCAGCGAGGAGGAGATCCGCGAGGTCGCCGACGAGTTCGGCATCCACGCGCTCGTCGTCGAGGACGCCCTCTCCGGCCATCAGCGCTCCAAGCTCGAACGCTACGGCGACGTGCTGTTCATGGTGCTGCGCCCGGCCCGCTACCTCGACGATGTCGAGGAGGTCGAGTTCGGCGAGGTGCACGTGCTCGTCGGCCCCGACTTCGTGGTGACGATCCGGCACGCCGAGTCGCCAGACCTCGGACGCGTGCGACGCCGCCTGGAGGGTGACCCCGGCCTACTCGCGCACGGCCCCGAAGCGGTGCTCTACGCCATCCTCGACGAGGTCGTCGACGAGTACGCGCCGGTCCTCGCCGGCCTCGAGAACGACATCGACGAGATCGAGAGCCAGCTGTTCGAGGAGGACACCGACGCCACGCAGCGCATCTACGACCTGGGCAGGGAGGTCATCGACTTCCAGCGGGCGACGCAGCCCCTGTCCGGGATGCTGGAGGCACTGCTGCGCGGATCGGACAAGTACCGGGTGAGCGAGGAGCTGCAGCGGTACCTGCGCGACGTGCTCGATCACACGCTGCGGGTCAGCGACCGCGCCACGACCTTCCGCACGGTGCTCGACAACGCCCTCACGGTCGAGTCGACGATCGTGGCCCGTCGCCAGAACGAGGAGATGCGGCGGATGACGGAGCTCAGCATCCGCCAGAACGACGAGGTCAAGAAGATCTCCGGGTGGGCGGCCATCCTGTTCGCCCCCACGCTCGTCGGAACGATCTACGGCATGAACTTCGACCACATGCCCGAGCTGCACTGGCTGCTCGGCTATCCCATGGCGGTCGGCATGATGGTCGCGCTGGGCTTCGCCCTGTACGCGGCGTTCAAGCGCAAGGGCTGGCTGTAGCCGGACTCAGTCCTCGGGATCGGCCTCGGGCATGCCGGGACCGGGTCCCGGTCGCACCGGCGCCTCCGGAGCGATGTCGATGCGCGTGTTGCCCTCGTGCTCGGTGACCTCGATGCGGGGCGCGGCGTCGGCCTCGGTCGCATCCGGTGCGGAGGTCAGCTGATCGTGACGCTTCTCGGCGCTCGTCATCTCCTCGTCGGGCGTGTGCTCAGGCGTGCTCATGGGACTCCTTCTGGTTGTCGACGGGGTCGCCGTCGGGGTGGGTGTTCCGCTTCTCGGCGTGCTTCCTGCCCCAGCGCGCCAGCACGTACAGCACGCCGCCGACCGCGATCAGGATCGCGCCGAAGAGCCACACGACCGGCCGCTGCTGGGTGAGCAGCAGGATGCAGGAGGCGACGCCGAGCACCGGGACGAAGGTCCACACGCGGAAGTGGTCGTTGTCGACGTGGTCCCGGCGCAGCACCAGGACCGAGACGTTCACGCTGAGGAAGACGACGAGCAGCAGCAGGACGACCGTCTCGGCGAGCGTGGCCAGGTCGCCGACGAGCGTCAGACCCATCGCGACGAGCGTGGTGGTGAGGATCGCCACCCACGGGGTCTTCCGCTTCGGGAGCACGCGACCGAGGCCCGCGGGCAGCAGACCCTGCTCGGCCATGCCGTAGGTGAGGCGGCTGACCATGATCATCGTCAGCAGGGCGCCGTTCGCGACGGCGACGAGCGCGATGAGGCTGAACAGCCAGGAGGGGATGCTGACCCCGGTCGCCTCGACGACGGCGAGCAGAGGGCCGCTCGACTCCTGCAGCTCGGAGGGAGGCAGGGCGATCGAGCTCGCGAGTCCGACCAGGACGTAGACCGCTCCGGCGGTGGCGAGGGCGCCGAACAGTGCGCGCGGGTAGGTGCGACGCGGGTCCTTCACCTCTTCGATCATGTTCGCGGAGGTCTCGAAGCCGACGAACGAGTAGTACGCGATGACCGCGCCGGAGAGCACGGCCACGGCGACGCTCGTTCCCTCCGGTGCCTCGGCCACCCGGGAGAGGTCTCCGCCTCCGCCGCCGACGAAGATCGCCACCACCGCGACGACGATGACCAGTCCGCTGAGCTCGATCGCCGTCATCACCAGGTTCGCACCCATCGACTCGCGGATGCCGCGGGCGTTCAGCAGGGCGACGACCGCGAGGAAGACGATCGCGACCGGGATGGTCGGCAGGTCGATGAACGTGCTCAGGTAATCGCCCGCGAAGGCGATGGCGAGCCCGGCGGCGCTCGTCACTCCGGCCGCGAGCATGCTGAACCCGACGAGGAACGAGACGAGGGGACTGTGGAACGCCCGCTCCGCGAAGACGGCGGCGCCTCCGGCGCGCGGGTACTTCGTCACGAGCTCCGCATAGGAGCCGGCGGTGAGCAGCGCGAGCAGCAGGGCCAGCAGGAGGGGCGCCCACAGCATCCCGCCGACCTTCGCCGACAGCACCCCCATCAGGGCGTAGATGCCGGCGCCCAGGACATCGCCGAGGATGAAGGCGAACAGGAGCGGCCCGGTGATCGCTCTGCGCAGCCGGGTCGGATCATCGGCGCGCGGCGCGGTCTCTGTCATCACTCCTGCACGCTACGGGCGCGCGCGAGAACCGGCCACGGGGTTGACATCCTCGCCCCGCACCCGGGTCGCCCATTGCTCCGGCGGGGCATCCGTGATTTGATCCGGAGCATCGTGAGCACGCACACCGTCTTCAATCAGGCCCCGCCGCGCGTCGACGTCGACGAGTTCGGGGCGAACGTCGCGCTGGTCGAGGCGGTGCAGCAGCAGGGTGCCGGCTGGGCGGCCGAGAGTCTGCACGGGATCGGCCGTCGCGTCGGATCCGCCGACTTCCAGGACGATGCCCGGCGGGCGAACCGGCACGAGCCCGTCCTGCACACGCACGATCGCTGGGGCGAGCGCTGGGACGAGGTCGAGTATGACCCGGCGTACCACCGGGTGATCGGCGCGGCGGTCGCCGACGGGGCGCACACCGCTGCGTTCGCCGCCCCGCGTCCCGGTGCGAGCGCGGCCCGGGCGGCCACCTTCATGCTCTACGCGCAGATCGAGCCGGGGCATGCCTGTCCGGTGTCGATGACGCACTCCGCCGTGCCCGTGATCGCGCAGCATCCGCAGCTCGCGGCGGAGTGGATGCCGCGACTGCTGTCGCGCGACTACGACCCCGCGCTGCGCCCGGGCAAGCCCGGCGCGCTGTTCGGCATGGCGATGACCGAGAAGCAGGGTGGCTCCGACGTGCGGGCGAACACCACGTCGGCGGTCGCGCTCGGCGGCGGGCGGTATGCGCTGACGGGTCACAAGTGGTTCTGCTCCGCGCCGATGTCGGACGCGTTCCTGGTGCTCGCGCAGGCGCCGGGCGGGCTGTCGTGCTTCCTGATGCCGCGACTGCGGGAGGACGGCACGCGCAACGGGCTCCGGTTCCAGCGCCTGAAGGACAAGCTGGGCAACCGCTCGAACGCCTCCAGCGAGGTGGAGTACGAGCAGGCCGAGGCGACGCTCATCGGGGAGGAGGGGCGCGGGGTGCGCACGATCATCGACATGGTGACGCGCACGCGGCTCGACTCGATGCTCGGCTCTCTCGCCGGGATGCGGCAGGGGGTCGCCGAGGCCGCCTGGCACGTGCGGCACCGCGCCGCGTTCGGGCGCACGCTGATCGACCAGCCCGCGATGACCGCGGTGATCGCCGACCTGCAGCTCGAGGTCGAAGCCGGCACCGCGGTGGCGATGCGGCTGGCGCGCGCCTACGACGACGACGCCTCGACGCAGGAGGTGGCCTTCCGTCGGCTCGCGACCGCGGTGATGAAGTACTGGGTGTGCAAGCGCGCTCCCGCTCACGCCGCCGAGGCGCTGGAGTGCCTGGGCGGCAACGGCATCACCACGGACTGGCCGCTGGAGATGCGCTACCGCGAGCAGCCCGTCATGGCGGTCTGGGAGGGATCGGGCAACGTGATCGCGCTCGACGTGCTGCGCGCGATCGCCCGGGAGCCCGAGTCCCTGGCGGCGTTCGATGCCGAGGTGTCGACGGTGCGGGGAGCGGATGCGCGCTTCGACGTGCACCTGATGCACACCCGGGCGCTGATCGCGGAGCTCGAAGATGATCCGATGCCCGAGCTCGCGGCGCGACGGCTCGTCGAGGCTCTCGCACTCACGCTGTCGGCGTCGCAGCTGCTGCGGACCGCACCGGCCGAAGTCGCCGAGGGGTTCATCGCCGCCCGCCTCGGAGGAGTGCCCGGCTTGTTCGGAGCGCTGCCGAGGGGCGTGGACATCGCCGCGATGGCAGCGCGCGCCTAGGGTTCAGGGAATTCACAGAAATTCCGCGCGGCTCCCGATATTCCGGTGTACGCACCGATAGCGTCAGTGCCGCAAGGCGGGTGCGTCGGCCGGGGTGCGCGGGCGGACGGGTGGCCGCCTCATCGAATCCCCAACGAAAAGAGCACTCTCATGACCGGTACCGCACGTAAGGCGCTCGCAGAAGCGATCGCCACCTTCCTCTTCGTCCTCGCGATCATCGCAGCGGTCAACAGCGGCAGCCCGCTGACGCCGCTCGCGATCGGCTTCACCCTGATGGTGCTCGTGTACTCGACGGGTCACATCTCGGGCGCCCACCTGAACCCGGCCGTCTCGGTCGGTGTGTTCTTGCGCGGCGGCCTCAGCGTCGTCGACTTCGTCGCCTACCTCATCGCCCAGTTCGTCGGTGGCGCCGTGGCCGCGCTCGTCGCGCTCGCCGTCTGGCCCGCCGGTGAGAAGGCCATGGTCATCGAGGTCGGCCCCGCGTTCCTCGTCGAGGCGCTCTTCACGCTGATCCTCGTGTGGGTCGTGCTCAACACCGCCACGTCGAAGGACACCGCGGGCAACTCGTTCTACGGCCTCGCGATCGGTGCCACCGTGTTCATCGGTGCGGCGACCGTCGGCTCCATCTCGGGCGGCGGATTCAACCCGGCCGTCGCGCTCGGCCTGTCGGTCAGCGGCCACTTCGCATGGAGCTCGCTGTGGCTCTACATCGTCGCGCCGGTCGTCGGTGCCGTGATCGCCGCGATCCTGTTCCGTCTGCTGAACACGGACGACGCCAAGAAGATCGCGGCGGCGGAGTAACCCTCCCCGCACGCACGAAGCGCCGTACCCTCCTCGGAGGGTGCGGCGCTTCTGCATCTGCCGGTGCGGTCAGCCGACGGGAACCCGTGCGGTCAGCCGACGGGAACCGCGGTGGTCGGTGTCGACTCCGGCTGCTGCGCTCCCGCAGACCGGCCGCGGGCCGCCGCGATGATCATCACGACGAGGGCGACGGCCGTGAGGATCGCGCCCATCCAGATCGGGGAGGTGTAGCCGAGGCCCGCCGAGATGCCGACACCGCCGGCCCAGGCGCCGAGGGCGTTGCCGACGTTGAAGGCGCCGATGTTCGCACCGGAGGCGAGCGTGGGCGCTCCGCCGGCGTACTGCATGACACGGCTCTGCAGGCCGGGTACCGTGCCGAAGCCGAAGCCGCCCATGAGGAACAGGGCGACGATCGTGGCGATGCCGGACTGGGCAGACACCGCGAACAGGGCGAGGACGACGACCAGGGCGCTGATGAAGATGACCAGCGTGCGGTCGATGGCGCGGTCGGCCAGGCGTCCGCCCAGCCAGTTGCCGAGCACGAGGCCGGCGCCGAACAGCACGAGAAGCCACGGCACGGCCGAGGTCGCGAAGCCGCTGACCTCGGTGAGCGTGTACGCGATGTAGGTGAAGGCGCCGAACATGCCGCCGAACGCGAGGATCGTGACGACGAGCGAGAACCACACCTGACCGGAGCGGAAGGCGGCCAGTTCCGTGCGGAGGCTGACCTGCGCGGTCGGGCGGGGGAGACGCGGGACGAGTGCCGCGATGCCGATGAAGGCCAGCACGCCGATGCCGGAGATGGCCCAGAAGGTCGAGCGCCAGCCCAGCTCCTGGCCGAGGAAGGTGCCGAACGGGACCCCGAAGACGTTCGCGGCCGTGAGACCCGTGAACATGATCGCGATGGCGCCGGCCTTCTTCTCGGGGGCGACGAGGCCCGCCGTGACGACCGATCCGATGCCGAAGAACGCGCCGTGGCAGAGGGCGGCGATGATGCGGCCCAGCATCGCGACGCCGTAGTCGTCGGCGAGGGCGGTGAGGACGTTGCCGATGATGAACAGCACGATCAGGCCCAGCAGGACGGGCTTCTTGGGCAGCCGGGTGGCGGCGGCGGTGAGGACGAGGGCGCCCACGACGACCGCGAGCGCATAGCCGGAGATGAGCCAGCCGGCGGCCGACTCGGTGACGCCGAAGTCGCGGGCGACCTCGGGGAGCAGGCCCATGATGACGAACTCGGTGAGTCCGATGCCGAACGCCCCGATGGCGAGGGCGATCAGTCCTAGAGGCATGACGATTCTCCTGGTACATTGAAGGGGATACTTGCAGACGCGGCATATTGCGCGTCGAAGGACAATGATTGCACACGCAAGTATACAGCGCAAGCAACTATCTCGGAGGATGGCCATGGGTATCGGTGACGACGCGGTCGAGGTGCGTGCGCAGGGCTGGCGGACGCTCGCGGCTCTGCACGGCCTGATCGAGACCGCGCTGGAGCGCAGCCTGGCCGAAGCCGTCGAGCTCTCCGTGGTCGAGTACACCGTCCTGGACGCGCTCGACCGGCAGGACGGGTGGCACATGCGCATGCAGCAGCTCGCCCGCGCCGCCGCCCTGAGCCCCAGTGCCACCACCCGCCTGGTGAACCGCCTGGAGGACCGCGGACTCCTGACGCGGATCCTCTGCGCCGACGACCGGCGCGGCATCTACACCGAGCTCACCCCCGCGGGCCGCGAGCTCTACGAACGTGCGCGTCCGATCCACGACGCGGCTCTCGAGCAGGTGCTCGAGGATGCGGCCGCCCAGCCCGAGCTGGCACCCGTGGTGGACGCGCTGCACGGCGTCGCGCTGCCTGCGCTCGCCGCGGGCTGAGTGCGCGCGATGGACGACGCCTCCGCGCCGGTGCCGCACCGCACGCTCCTGGTCGGCTACGGCAAGCTCGCGGCACGTCTGGCCCCGCGTCTCCTCGAGGCCGGAGGCGAGGTCATCGCGCTGCGTCGGAGCGACGGCCCCCTCCCGGCGGGCGCGGCGGGCGTCCGCGCCGACCTCGCCGTTCCCCCGGTGCCGCCGCTGCCCGCGGTCGACGCGATGCTGGTGACGCTGCCGCCGGGCGAGACCGCATCCGCGTACCGGGAGGCCCTGACGCATCTCGCGCACGCCCTCCCGGTCGTCCCCGCGCGCACCGTGTTCGTGTCGTCGACCGGCGTCTTCGACGGGGCGGGCGCGGGGCAGCCGCTGACCGAGCAGGATGAGCCGGCGCCGACGACCGAGCGCTCGCGGGGGCTCCAGGATGGCGAGCGGGCGGCGGTCGAGATCTTCGACGCCGTGATCGTGCGACCGGCGGGGATCTACGGGCCGGGTCGTGACTTCCTCCTCCAGAAGGTGCGCGAGGGGGCGCCGAGCAATCACCGACGGCGGACGAATCGCATCCACGAGACCGACCTCGTCCGCGCCCTGGAGCTGCTGCTGCGGATGGACGACCCGCCGCGACTCGTGCACGCGGTGGACGCGGCGCCGGCTCCGCTCGGTGACGTGGTCGGCTTCATCGCGCGGACACTGGGCGTCGAGGTCCCGGCCGACGACGCCTCCGCGGAGCCGAGCGGGTTCGTGTACGACGGGGCGCTGCTGCGCTCTCTGCTGGGCGAGCTGGAGTATCCGACGTACGAGACCGGGTACGCGGAGATGATCGCCGCATCCGGCCGCACGGACGCCGGGCACCCGTAGCCTGGGGGCATGACGACTTCCCCCGCACGCACGGCCGTCGAGGTCGTCGACTGGAGACGACGGGTCTTCGCCCTCTATGCGGCCGTGCGCCTCGCCGACTCGCCCGAGGACGCGCACGAGCTCTGGCGGATCGAGCGGGACGAGCTGATGCTCCGGCATCCGGCGACCGCGCTCCTGCCCGAGGACCGGCCGCTGTTCGAAGGGCTGCCGATCTCGTCGTACGACCCGGAGTGGCGCTTCGAGCTGCCCATCCTCCCGGCCGAGCCCGGCGGCTTCGACTTCGAGACGGGGACCGACGGCGTCGTGCCGTTCGAGCGGATCGGCAGGGTCGAGATCCCGGATGCGGGCTCGCTCGACGTGTGGCGCCTGAAGTCCTACGGCGGAGGTCTGTTCATCCCGGTGCGGGACGCGCTCGCCGGGCGACCCGGCGGGACCTACGGCGGCGGCCGCTACCTGATCGACACGATCAAGGGCGCCGACCTCGGCTCCGACGCCGAGCGCGGCACGATCGTGCTCGACTTCAACTTCGCCTACAACCCCTCCTGCGCCTACGACCCCGCGTGGGCGTGCCCGCTCGCGCAGCCCGGCAACGTCCTCGACGTGCCGGTGCCGGTGGGGGAGATGTACGGCGGCTGATCGGATCGGGGCGCTCGACGGTCCGAGTGCGGCGGCGGGTCAGTCGGATCCGCGCGTCGCGAAGTCGGGCCGGTAGATCCACTTCACGGTGTCGACGAAGCTGATCGTCTCGGTCTCGGTCACGCCGGGGACGGCGCGGATCGACATCACGAGGTCGAGCAGGTGCTCGTTGTCCGTGGCCATCAGCTCGGCCATGAGGTCGTAGTGCCCGGTGGTCGTCACCAGGTAGTAGACCTCGTCGATCGCGGAGATGGCCTCGCTCACCTCGTGTACACGGTGGTCCACGCGGACGCCGACGAGCGCGGACTGCGCGTAGCCGTGGGTCTGGGGGTGGGTCATCGCCCCGATCGTCACGACGCGCTCGTTGAGAAGGCGCTGGATCCGCTGTCGCACCGCCGCGTGCGAGAGGCCGACGGCTCCGGCCATCTCGGTCACCGAGCGGCGACCGTCCTCCTGCAGCAGGCGGACGAGCTTGCGGTCGAGCTCGTCCAGCTGTGCGGGGACGAGTCCGTGGAATTCACCGGATCGCATCGGTGGGTGCTCCTCTCGTGCGGCCTGTCGGCCCGCTGTCAGCGTACTGGAAACCGTCAATCTCATCGCCGACATGGCGCGTGGCAATCAAATTGACGGTCAGGCCTCCGTCAATATCCTAAAATCGTTGCAGTCCGAACGAGTCGCCGCTATATTCGTGTCCAGACAGATCTTCGACGATGAAATCAGCGGTTCAAGGAGTTCGTGATGAGCAAAATCACGGTAGTGCAGGCCGGGCGTCTGCTCGACGGCACGGGGCAGGCGATCGACGACGCGACGATGGTCGTGCGCGACGGCACGATCGAGGCGGTCGGACCGCGCGGCAGTGTGGCCGTTCCGCCGGACGCCGAACGGGTCGACGCCGGTGACATGACCGTCATGCCGGGCCTCATCGACTGCCACACCCACCTCGGCGGAGCCTCATCGCCCAACTACACGACCTGGGTCGTGGAGGACGACCTGCGCCAGGCGATCCTCTCCGGACAGCAGATGCGCGCGCTCATGGAGCACGGCGTCACCACCATCCGCGACATCTCCCGCAACGGGCTCCGTCTCAAGTGGGCCGTCAACAACGGGCACATGGAGGGTCCGCGCATCGTCGCCTGCGGACCGGGCCTGTCGCGCACGGGCGGCCACGGCGATGCGCACAACCTGCCGTGCGACATGATCCAGCGCAGCCACCCGTGGGCCATGCTCGCGGACGGGCCGGAGGAGCTGCGCAAGTCGGTGCGGCTGCTCAACCGGATGGGCGCCGACGCCGTCAAGATCTGGGCGACCGGCGGCGGGATGTGGGACAAGGAGCTCGAGACCGACCAGCACTACGACTTCGAGGAGCTCTGCATGGTCGTCCGCGAGGCGGCGATGGTCAAGATCCCCGTGCTCGCCCACGCCGAATCGCTCGCCGCCGCGAAGGACTGTCTGCGCGCCGGCGTCGCGACTCTCGAACACGGCGAGGAGCTCGACGACGAGTGCCGCCGGATGATGGTCGAGAACGGCGTCATCCACGTCCCCACCCTGCAGCTGTTCCTCGGGCCGTGGTTCGACGAGTACCCGCCGCCTCCGCGCGAAGGCCTCGAGAACTACCGGGGCGACACCATGGTGGAGAAGGAGAAGAACCGCGTCGCCGACAACTTCACGGCCTCCCGCCTCGCCGGGGTCACGATCGCCGTCGGCAGCGACAGCTTCTCGAGCATCGACGTCCCCTACGGCGCATCGACGCTCTCCGAGGTCCACACCATGGTCGAGACCGGCATGCCGGAGTCCGACGCCATCGTCGCCGCCACGCTGAACGGGGCCAAGGCGCTGCGGGTGGACCACCTGACCGGATCGCTCGAGGCGGGCAAGGCCGCCGACTTCCTCGTCGTCGACGGTGATCCCCTGGACGACATCCGCTCCCTCGCCCAGGACCGCCTGCGGTATGTTCGCCGCGGCGAACAACTGTGGCTGGACGAGCTCACCCCGCACCGCTCACCCACTCGCTGAAACGCCGAACCCGAGGACGATGATGACCCCGACAGCCCCCTCAGCACCGCACGCCCCCGCCCAGGCCTCCGAGCCGCAGACCCTCCGCCGCGCAGGCCTCGGCACCGCCGACCTCGTGTTCTTCGTCGTCGCGGCCGCCGCCCCGCTCACCGTGGTCGCGGGGGTCGTGCCGCTGGCGATCCGCACCGGCGGGGAGTCGGCGGCGTACGGCTATCTCGTCCCCGCCGTCGTCCTGATCCTCTTCGCCGTCGGCTTCACGGCGATGAGTCCGCGGATCAAGAACGCGGGCGCGTTCTACTCGTACATCACCCACGGCATCGGCAAGCCGTTCGGCGTCGGCTCCGCGCTGCTCGCCGTCGTGTCGTACAACGCCATGACGATCTGCCTGATCGCGGGGTTCGCGGTCTATGCGCAGAACATGCTCGCGTCGCTGTTCGGGCTGAGCGTGAACTGGGTGATCCTGGCGGCAGTCGCCGTGATCGGGATCGCCCTGCTCGGGTACTTCAAGGTGACGCTCGGCGCCAAGGTGCTGGGCATCGCCCTGGCGCTCGAGGTCGCGGTGCTCGTGATCTACGAGGCGTTCATGCTCGGTCAGGGTGGCAGCGGCGACATCGCGGAGACGGTCGCGATCTTCAACCCGGCCGTGATGGCCGACCCCGGCTTCGGCGCGATGCTCGTGCTCACCGCCGGCGGGTTCATCGGCTTCGAGGCCACCGCGATCTATGCGGAGGAGGTCAAGGACCCGAAGCGCACGGTGCCGCGCGCCACCTACATCGCGATCGCCTTCCTCGGCGTCTTCTACACCTTCTCGGTGTGGTGCATCTTCGCCGCCTACGGCACGCAGGGAGCGCTGGACGCCGCCGCGAGCGACGACGTGGCGCTGCTGACGTTCACCTCGATGGAGCAGTTCGTCGGACCGTGGCTGTCGGACTTCTCGCAGCTGCTGCTCTGCACGAGTGCGTTCGCGGCCGCGCTCGCCTTCCACAATGCCGCCTCTCGGTACCACTTCACCCTTGCCCGCGAAGGCATCCTGCCGCGGGGCGTCGCGAGGATCAGTCGCGCCCACGGATCGCCCGTCGGCGGAGTGGCGCTGCAGATCGCGATCTCGGTGGTGGTGCTCGGCTTCGCCGCCGTCGCCGGTGCGGATCCCTACCTCGTGGTGTTCCTGTGGTCGGCCGCTCCCGGTGTGCTCGGCATCCTGCTGCTCGAGGGGATCGCCGCGATCGCCGTCGTCGCGTTCTTCCTCCGCGACCGGCACGGGCACAGCGTCTGGCGCGTGCTCGTGGCGCCGGTGCTCGCCGCGATCGGACTCTTCGTCTTCGTCGGTCTCAGCGTCTCCCAGCTGGAGCTGCTGACCGCGGCCGAACCCTTCGTGAACGCCCTCCTGCTGATCCCGATCCCGCTCGCCCTGGTGGCGGGAATCGTGATCGCGCTCGTCCTCCGCGCCCGCCGCCCGGAGCGTTACGCCGCCCTCAACACCGTCGACGTCGAGGCCGACACCGACGTCGAGGCCTGAGTCGTCGCTCCGGGGGTCCGCCGAACTCCTGGACGCGGGAAGTGCGACGTCTTGCCGTGACGGCGGACAGATGGTTCTCTTAGCTGGCTCAGTCCAGTGAGGAGACGACGTGACCCGACCCGAAGAACTCTCCGACGACGAGCGGAAGCGCCTGACCGCCGAGCTCGCGCAGATCGAGGAGCAGCAGGCGGAAGCGCTCGAGGAGGGCTTCCGCCTCGGGGGCGGGCTGGGCAATCACGAGTACCGGGCGGGACTCGAGGAGCGCGCCGAGACGCTGCGCCGACAGCTGGGCCATACGTCCGCTCAGCCGCCGAGGAACACGGCGGCTGGTCGCGGGTGGGTCGGGTGGGCGATCCTGGTCCTGGCGTGCGTCGCGGTCGTCGTGACCCTCTGGCTGGTCGGGGGCGGACTCTCCTGACACAGCCGCAGGAAGCAGCCGCGGATTGCCGGCGTGGACGTCACATGTGGAGGGGCTGACGGGAATCGAACCCGCGCTGTCTGCTTGGGAAGCAGAAGTTCTACCATTGAACTACAGCCCCGCACCCGCATCCGAGGAGCGGGAGAAGGCCAGCCTACCGGGCAGTCGCCTGTCGGCCAAAGCCGCGGGGCGCGCGGAGCCTGTGGCAACTAGGCTGGTGCCGTGCTTCTCAGCGACCGCGACATCAGGGCAGAACTCGCATCCGGCCGCATCGGCCTCGAACCGCATGAGCGGGAGATGATCCAGCCGTCGAGCATCGACGTGCGCCTGGACCGCTACTTCCGCCTGTTCGACAACCACAAGTACCCGTTCATCGATCCGTCGGTGGACCAGCCCGAGCTCACGCGACTGATCGAGGTCGACCCGGAGGAGCCGTTCATCCTGCACCCCGGCGAGTTCGCCCTCGGTGCGACCTTCGAGCAGGTCACGCTCCCCGACGACATCGCCGCCCGCCTCGAGGGCAAGTCGTCGCTCGGACGCCTCGGATTGATCACCCACTCGACGGCCGGCTTCATCGACCCGGGGTTCACGGGACACGTCACGCTCGAGCTCGCCAACGTCGCGACCCTGCCGATCAAGCTGTGGCCGGGGATGAAGATCGGGCAGCTCTGCTTCTTCCGGCTCACCTCGCCCGCCGAGAACCCGTACGGCTCCGGCCCCTACGGCAACCGCTACCAGGGGCAGCGCGGCCCGACGGCCTCCCGCTCGTTCCAGAATTTCCATCGAACGGACGTCGGCGTCACCGACGTCGGAGCAGTCGGAGGCTGAGATGAGCGATGTCAGCGGCACGTCCCCGGAAGAACCCGTCGTCCCCGACGAGACGGTGGTCCCGGACGAGCCGGTGATCCCGCCCGCCGACGTCGTCATCCCGCCACCTCCGCCCGAGATCCCGATCCCGGACGGCCTGCTCGCCCCGCCGCCCTCGGAGATCCCGTCGGACGACGACGCCCTGCCGCCGCCTCCGCCCGCGACGCGTCGCGGAGCCGACCGTCCCCGTCCGACGCCCGCCATCCTCGAGGGCGAGCAGCCCGCCGCCGTGGCCGACGACTGGGCGCAGCCGTCGGTCGCACCCGAAGTTCCGACCTCCGGCGGCTACCGCGTGCTCACGGTCGTGATCTTCGCGTTCCTGTTCCTGCTGCTCGTCGCCGCGATCGTGGTCGGCGTGTACCTGCTGAACACGACGACCTTCCCGTTCGCGGGCGCCGAGGTGTCGCCGTTCCCCCTCGCGCAGTCGCTCTGATCACCGGAGCTCCGGCTCCGACGCCTGCCTTCAGCTCGCGCTGACCGCCAGGAGGAACCAGGCGGAGTGCGGAATCCACTGCTCCGCCCACCGCCACGAGTCCGGTCCCTCGGCCGTCTCGGGCGTCAGGAACGCGATGCCGTTCTCGTCGTCCGGATGGCTCGTGATGCCGTTCACGATCCCGCCCGGCAGGTTCGGGAAGTCCGGCGAGTACTCGACGTTGTTGCGACCGCGTCCCTGCAGCATGCACACGTCGAACGGGTTGCGGCCGAGCACCCACTGCACCTGGTCGGCCGCGAAGCGCCGCAGACGTGCGGCGAGCCCGGGTGCGCACTCCGGCAGGTCGGCGACGGCGAGGGCAGCGAACGCCAGCGATCCGAGGTTCGCGTTCTCGCCCTGCCACCAGTACCCGGTGTCGTTCTCGTGCGGGAAGAAGAAGGACTCGCGCACCTCGCTGCCGCGTGGCTGCACCCGCTGACGGGGGTAGCCGAACGGGTTGGCGACCGCGTCCGTACGGCGCAGCAGATCCTGCATGACCACGACCGCCAGCTCGCGGGCCGCGTCGCCGTGCCGTGCGCCGGCGACGACGTCGGCGTAGCGCAGCAGCGCGATCACGGGCAGGCCCGCTTCGACCGCGGAGAAGAACGGTCGCCCGTCCTCCCAGGCCTCGAACCACCCGGGCTCGTCCCCGGAGGTGCGATAGCGGTCGAGCAGGGCGGCGGCCCGACGGTCGGCAGCCTCGGTGAATCGAGCCGCGTCGACGGCGTCCGCTGCCGCCACGAGCTCGGAGGCGGCGAGCAGCGCGCAGTAGTCGTCGACGACCGACTCCGAGCTCGCGGTGAGCGCCCCCGACTCCAGGTCCAGGCCGAACAGGTACTCGGCGTTGTGCGCCTCGAGGTCGTCGAAGGCGCCGATCGCCGCCGCGAGGTACTCGGCGTTCGTGAAGTCGCCGTGCTCCTGCTCGCGTGAGGCCCGTGCCAAGGCCGCGATCGCGAGACCGCCGCCACCGCGGTACGACGCCCGGTAGCGGTCGGTGCGCACGCACTCCGGCAGCGGGGCGTTGATCACCCGCTCCTCGAGGTTCTTGGTCAGCGCATCGAAGATCCCGCTGTAGAAGGCGCCGTCGGGCGTGCGGAAGCGCACCAGGAAGTCCGCGCCGAAGAGCGCCTCGTCGCGCAGTCGGGCACCCAGCGCGCGATGGAAGCGCGGATGCCGTGCGGCCAGCTGATCGCGCGTCTCCAGGAACGACCACGCGCACAGCGGGATCTGCTGCGGGCTCATGGTCGGCGAGTAGGTGAGGTGGCTGAGGAACTTGCTGGTGTCGCCCGACGCATCAAGCCAGCCGCCACGGGCGTCGACGGTGAAACCGGAGTCGTCGCCGTAGCGGAGGGCCGCGGCATCCTTCCGCTCGATCTCGCCGCTGGAGCGCCCCGCCTTGAACGCGAACAGGATGTCCGAGAGGGTGCCGGCCGCGAGCCGCTCCTCGCCGATCGTGAAGGTCGGAGACGACACCACCTCGTCGCCGACGGCGGCGACGAGCAGATAGCGCCCGGGCTCGTCGACGTGATCGAAGTCCACCCGGGAGTAGGCGCCGGTCCGCCAGGCGTCGACGGCCGTCGCCGGCCGGGCCTCGAGGCGGAGGCGGGAATCGTCGTCGAGCGACAGCAGCTCCACGTGCGGCGTCGCGCCGGCGTGCGGCAGCTCGACGAGCGCGGACTTCGGTGCCCCGGTGTCGTAGCCGAGGTGGGTGGTGAGGATGCGCATGTCAGCCCTTGAGTGCTCCGGCGAGGACCGCGTTCTCCATCTTCTCCGCGAACACGGCATAGACGAGGTACGCGGGGATCAGGGTGATGAGGATGCCGGCGGCAAGAACACCGTACTGTGCGGCGTTCGCGATCGAGAGCGTCGGCAGCGCCACCTGCGCCGTGCGCAGCGACGCTTCGGGCCCGATGATCACGAGTGAGAAGAAGTACTCGTTCCAGAACGACAGGAAGTTGAGGATCGCGACCACGGTGAGCGTGGGGATCGCGAGCGGCACGTACACCGACCACAGCACACGCAGCGGACCGGCGCCGTCGAGCAGCGCCGACTCCTCGAGCTCGGCCGGGACGGCGCGCATCGCCTGGGTCAGCAGGATGACCGTGAGCGGCATGGCCGAGGCGGGGAGGAAGAGGATCAGGAACTCACGGGTGTGGAACAGCCCCATCATGATCGACAGCAGCACGGTCGGCACCAGGGCCGCGAACCCGGGGATCAGGAACCCGAGGGCGAACACGCGCTCCACCATCCGGCCGATGGCTCCCTTCGCCCGAGCCAGGGCGAACGCGGCGGGCACGGCGAGCGCGAGGGTCAGGATCTCCGCGCCGACCGTGATGTACGCCGAGTTCAGCAGGGCCGTGCCCAGCGAGGCCTGCGAGAACGCGAGCCCGAAGTTGTCGAACGTGAGCGGGGTGAAGGGGGAGAACGGCTGGTTGAAGATGTCGGTGTTGTGCTTGAACGCCGAGATCAGCAGGTAGTACAGGGGCGCGGCGAGCAGGATCACGTACAGCCAGACCCCGGCGTGCGCGAGGTACTTCATGGGGCCGGTGCGGGCGAGCGCTCCGCCGCGGGTGCGACGACGGGCTGCCGGACGGGACTGCGGCGAGGAGGTGCGCGGGGCGGTGGGAGCGGAGACGGCGGTCATGCGAGCGGGTCCGATCAGTACTTCTGCCGGAAGGCCCGGCGGATCACGAGGATGCCGGCGACGCCGACGATGAACAGCACCACGGCGACGGCCTGGCTGTAGCCGACCTTCGACTGGTTGAACGCGAAGTCGTACACGAGGAAGGAGAGGGTCGCGGTGGCGTTGCCCGGTCCTCCCTTGGTGAGCAGGAGCACGACCGCGGCGGAGGAGAACAGGGTCCACAGGAACTGCAGCATCGTGACGACGCCGACGAACTCGCGGCACATCGGCCAGGCGATGCTCCACATGCGGCGGAAGTGCCCGCAGCCGTCGATCTCCGCGGCCTCGAACACCGAGGCGTCGATCGAGTTCAGGCGGGCGGCGAGCATGATCGCGGAGACCGACATGCTGCACCAGATGGTGACGATGATGATGGCCCACATCGCGCTGTCGCCGTTGGCGAGCCAGGGGCGCGCGAGCTGGTCGAGGCCGATCGCGTCGAGGAAGCCGTTGATCATGCCCTTCGGGGCGAAGACGCCGACGAACACCATGGCCAGGGCCGAGGCCGACAGCAGCACGGGGGTGAACATGAGTGCGCGCACGAAGCGGTGTCCGCGGGGCTTGAGGTTCAGGTAGTAGGCGATCATGAACGCGCCGACCACGACGATCGGGAGGGTCACGACGAGCTGGAGGATCGTGTTGCCGGTCGCGAGCCAGACGACGGGGTCGTTCAGCAGACGGGCGAAGTTGTCGAGGCCGGCGGGCGTCCGCGGCGCGATCAGTCCTCGCCAGTTGACCGTGGAGAAGTAGAAGAGGCTGACCAGCGGGCCGATCGTGAAGACCAGGAACCAGAGCAGCGCCGGGAGGGTGGCCGACAGCTGCACCAGCTCGCCACGGCGTCTGGCCTTCGCGCGTCGGAGGGCGACGACCTCGGGGGAGTATGCGGTCATGGGGGAGGGCTCCAGCAGTGAGGAGGGCGGCCCGGCGTGGAGGCCGGGCCGCCCTGACGGGTTACTTCGCGGCGGCGTAGATGTCGTCGACGGTCTTGCAGATCGTCGCGGCGTCGGTGCCGGGGGTGAACGCGACCGAGGTCGCGCGGTACATCGGGTTGGAGACGTCGGCCGGCACGTAGATGTCGGGCATCACCGGGAAGTCGACCACCTCGGGCAGGTCGGTCAGGGACTGCGCCAGCAGCGGCGAGGTGACGCCGGAGGTGTCGCCGCCGAAGTCGGCGACCGGGATCACGCCGCCCTCGTCGAGGATGCCCTTGAGCACGTCGTTGCCGTACATGTAGGTGATGAGCTGCTCGACCGCGTCGATCTTCTTCTCACCGTTGGGGCTGATCCACCAACCAGCCGAGGTGGACCCGCGGTAGGCCAGCGGCTTCTCGAACGGTGCGCCGTCGGCGACCGGGAGACCGCCGAGGACGGTCGCCGCGGCGAGCTCCTCGGAGGCCGCCGGGTACGCCCAGGAGCCGAGCGGAGCGATCGCCGCCTGGCCGTCCATGTACGCGGCCTGCGCCTGGTCGGCCGTGTAGCCCTCGACGCCGTCGACGAAGACGCCCGCGTCGCGCAGCTCGACCAGCAGCTCGATGCCCTTCATGGCCCCGGGGCTGTCGCACGTCGCGCCCTCGGCGTAGACCTGCTTCGCCTCGTCGGTCGAGAGGAACATCTCCAGGAACTGCAGGAAGATCTTCTGGCCGGACCAGTCGATGCCGCCGAGCACCACGGGAGCGATGCCCGCGGCGCGCAGCTTCTTCGCGGCGTCGACGAGCTCGTCGGTCGTGGTCGGGACGCCGTCGACCCCGGCCTTCTCCAGCAGGTCGGTGTTGTACCACCAGGGCCACGTGAACCCGGAGTAGGGGAACGCGCGGATGTTGTCCTCGGAATCGGTCCAGTCCACGAGGGCGTCGTCGGGGATGCGGTCGGCGATGCCCCATTCCTCGATGTAGTCGTTCACGGGGACGACGGCGCCGTTGACCGCCCAGTCCAGCTGCTTCTCCAGGAGTCCGACCAGCAGGACGTCGGCCTCTTCGCCGGCGAGGAGGGACGTCTCGTAGACCTGGTTGAGGTTGTCGCCGGACTCGAGGACCTTGACGTCGATGCCGGTCTCCTCGGTGAACGCCTCGAAGGCGTCGAAGAGCGGCTTGTTCTGGGCCTGGCTGGCCGTCCAGTTGGTCTGCACGACGATCTGGTCGGGTGTCGATGATTCAGTGCTCGCGCAGGCGCCGAGGCTCGCGGCGAGCACGAACGCGGTGGCACCTGCCAGGGGGATGGACACGCGCTTCTGCACGGAGGACCTCCTTCTCGGCCGGCCGGGCGCCGGCGGTTCCTCGAATGGTACTGTCCCGGACTCAAAGTGGTCAATACTGGTATTTCTTCTCGTGATCAAACAGTGATCCACCGAAGGCGGCTGATCATCCGTGGTCGGGGAAGAGCACCACGCCCTTGACGAAGTCGGCGGGCCGCGCCTCCATCAGCTCGTACGCCTGATCGATGTCGGCGAGGTCGAAGGTGTGCGTGATCAGCGGCAGATAGCTGAACCGTCCGTCGGCGATCATCGCGAGGCCGTCCGCCATCGCCCGCAGCGTCCGCGGGCGCGCGGGGGAGAAGCCGTTCACGATCGTGGCGCCCTTGTACCAGAGCTCCATGTCCATCGGGGCGTCGCCGGTGTGGTGATAGCCCACGATGCAGACCGTGCCGTACGGGCGGACGAGTGTGGAGGAGGTGACGAGAGCCGAGGTCACGCCGGCCGCCTCGACCACGACGTCCATGCGCTGCTCGCGCCGACCGGATGCCGAGGCGAACTCGGGCGGCAGCTCGTCCGGGTGATAGGCCTCGTGGGCGCCGAGGGCGAGCGCGCGCTCCCGCGCCGCGGGATTCGGGTCGACCGCGACCAGCAGCCCGGGCAGGCGGGCGGCCGCGAGCTGCACCAGGCCCAGCCCCATGAAGCCGAGGCCGACGACGGCGACGCGGTCCCCCGGGCGGATGCCGCTGCGGGAGAGCGCCTCCTCGAGGTCGGCGAGGGGCTCCCCGATCACGTGCTGCGGGGCGAAGCCGGCGGGGACGCGCAGGATCGAGTCGGCGTCGAGGGCGACCTTGGTCGCGAAGCCGTCGCCGCCGAGGCCGGTCACGACCTCGCCCACGCTCCAGCGGCCGCCGGGGTCGCCCACGGCGCTGATCCTGCCGACGGTCTCGTGTCCGAGCCGCACCGGTGCCTCCGGCGTCCCGTGCTCCCGCCACGGAGTGCGGTCCGAGGTGCACACTCCGCAGGCGAGCACGTCGATCACGACCTGCGAGGGCGAGGGGATCGGGTCGGGTGCCGACACGATCTCGGAGCGACGCGGACCGATGACCTGGCTGATGAGCATGGAATTCTCCTCCGGCTGGCTTCATTGCGAGTCCCACGAGCTTGTCTCAAATGGACAGCAAGTGGTTGTGCTCATCATAGAAGCGTATTAGCTTGGCCCTCAGTGGTATTTTCATGGACTACTACAAACGCTCAAAGGAGAGGCCATAGTGTACCAGTTCACCCATCGAGCAGGGCCGAGATGACGACGGTACGCACCGCCGCCGTGGTCGGTGCGGGTGCACAGGGTGCGGTGCACGCCTTCGGTCTCTCCCGGATCCCGGATCTGCGCATCGCCGCGATCAGCGACGTGGATGCCGACGCGGCCGACGCCCTCGCCGCCCGCCACGGCGCCCGCGGATACCGCGACCTCGAGCGCCTGCTCACCGAGAACCCCGTCGACGTGCTGAGCGTGTGCGCTCCCGCCGCCGTGCACCGCGACGTCGTCGACCTCGCCCTCGCGCATGGCGTGACGGCCATCCACTGCGAGAAGCCGATGGCGCTCTCCTACGGCGATGCCCGACACCTGGTCGAGACTGCGGCCGCGCACGGGGCCGTCCTCACCGTCAACCACCAGCGCCGCTTCGACCGCATGCACCGCGCGGTGCGCGACCTCGTGCAGGACGGCACGATCGGCGAGCTCACCGGCGCGCAGGGCTACTGCGCCAACCTCTTCGACTGGGGATCGCACACGGTCGACCTGCTGCGCCTGCACCTCGGCGACCCGCGTGCCACCTCGGTGCTCGCCCAGATCGACGTCGCGGCGCGCAAGCGCGTCTACGGAGCCCCGACCGAGACGGCCGGCATCGTCAAGGTGCGGTTCGACTCCGCCGTCGACGCCGTGATCATCACCGGACGCGACGAGCGCCTGCACCCGCTCGGCGACAACGGCATCGTGCTCCAGGGCACCCGCGGCCGGGTCGAGATCTTCGGCGGCCGGGCCCTCGTGCACGTGGACGGCCGCGACCCGCAGGAGATCCTCGAGAGCGTCGACCCCGAGTTCGCGATCGAGCTCGGCGGGGTCGATCCGGCCATCATCGAGCAGACCGCGCTCGCCCTCGCCGACCTCGTGCGCGCGGCGGAGACCGGCGCGGAGCCCGTGCTGCACGCCCGGCACGGACTCGCGGCCGCGGAGATCATCTTCGCCGCCTACGAGTCGAGCGTGCGCCGCGGTCTGGTCCGGCTGCCCCTCGACGTGCTCGACAACGCCCTCCAGCGCGGACTGGACCAGGGGCTGTGGGCGCCGGTGACCGAGATCGTTTCGACGTACTGACGTGAGAGAGATGGATGAGATGAGAGAGGCCGTGGCATGAGAGTGCTCCTGCGGCGAGGACTGTTCTATCTGATCACCGCGTTCGCGGCGATCACGATCAACTTCTTCCTGCCCCGGATGATGCCGGGAGACCCGATCGAACGCATGCTGACCCGATTCCAGGGACAGCTGAGCCCGGACGCGGTCTATGCGCTCCGGCAGCTGTTCGGTCAGGGCGACGACAACCTGTGGAACCAGTACTGGGAGTACTGGGGCAACATCTTCACCGGGAACCTCGGGGTGTCGATCAGCGCCTACCCCGCCCAGGTCTCCACCATGATCCTGCAGGGCCTGCCCTGGACGCTGTCGCTGATCGGCATCTGCACGGTGCTCAGCTTCGTGATCGGCGTCGGCCTCGGGATGCTCGTCGGCTGGCGCCGCGGGTCGTGGATGGACGGGCTCGTCCCGGCGACGACGTTCATCTCATCGATCCCGTACTTCTGGTTCGGCCTCATCATGGTCTACATCTTCGCGGTGAACCTGCACTGGTTCCCGCTGTCCGGCGGATACCAGCCCGGCCTCGTGCCCGGCTTCAACCTGGAGTTCATCAGCAGCGTCATCTCCTACGGCATGCTCCCCGCGATCACGATCATCGTGTCGTCGATCGGCGGCTGGCTGCTGGGCATGCGCAACATGATGGTCACCACGCTGAGCGAGGACTACGTGCTGCTCGCCCAGGCCAAGGGCCTGAAGACCAGCCGCGTGATGCGGACCTATGCGGGCCGCAACGCCGTGCTCCCCTCGCTCGCGAGCTTCGCGATGTCGCTCGGCTTCCTGGTCGGCGGCTCGATCGTCACCGAGGTCGTCTTCAACTACCCGGGCCTCGGCTACACCCTCTTCCAGGCCGTGCAGCAGCAGGACTACCCGCTGATGCAGGGCATCTTCCTCGTGATCACGATCACCGTGCTCGTCGCGAACCTCGTCGCCGACTTCGCCTACGTGCTCCTCGATCCGCGCACCCGACAGGAGGCCCGCCGATGACGACGCCGCTCACCGCCACCATCGCCGCCCCGAAGCCCGCGGCGAAGAAGGGCCGCAACCTCGACTGGCTGCGCGGCCTCCGCTCCGCCAAGATCATCGTCGGCGGCAGCGTGTTCCTGCTGTTCATCCTCGTCGGGGTCTTCGGACCGATGCTGATCACGACCGACCCGAGCGCCGTCAGCACCGAGGTGCTGCTGCCGCCGTCGCCCGAGCACTGGCTCGGCACGACGCACACCGGGCAGGACCTGTTCGCGCAGATGGTCTACGGCACCAGGATCTCGCTGTTCGTCGGCGTGGTCTCCGCGTTCTTCGCCACCGCGCTCTCCCTCATCGTCGGTCTCACGGCCGGTTACGTCGGCGGACTCGGCGACGAGCTGCTGTCGGTGCTGTCGAACATCTTCCTGGTCATCCCGGGCCTCCCGCTCGTCGTGATCCTCGCCGGCTACCTGCCCAGCACCGGCTCGGTCGGCATCATCATCGTGATCGCGATCACCGGATGGGCGTGGGGTGCCCGCGTGCTGCGCGCCCAGACCCTCTCGCTGCGCAACCGCGACTTCGTGGAGGCCGCGCGCGTGGCCGGCGACCGCACGTTCCGCATCATCTGGAGCGAGATCCTCCCCAACATGCTCGCGATCGTCGCCTCGTCGTTCCTCGCGACCGTGACCGGCGGCATCCTGACCCAGGCCGGGCTCGCCTTCCTCGGCATGACCGACGTCACCGAATGGTCGTGGGGCGGCATCCTCTACTGGGCTCAGAACAGCTCGGCGCTGCTCTTCGGCGCCTGGTGGTGGTTCGTGCCGCCGGGACTCGCGATCGCTTTCGTCGGCACGGCGCTCGCCCTGGTCAACTTCGGCATCGACGAGTTCGTCAACCCTCGTCTGCGGGCGGCGGGCCTCGGCACGAAGGCAGGCACCAAGACGCAGTTCAAGCGTCCGCGTCAGCCGCTGCTGAATCTGCGTCGGCCGCGCCGCGACCTCGACGACACCGGCGACTTCGTGGCCGGGGAGACCGTGCTGCAGATCTCGAACCTCACGGTCGAGTACCAGACGCACGAGAACGGCGCGTTCCGCGCGGTCGACGACGTCAGCCTCACCCTGCACCGCGGCGAGATCGTCGGTCTCGCCGGGGAGTCCGGCTCGGGGAAGACGACGCTCGCGTACGCCGTGACTCGTCTGCTCCGCCCACCGGCCGTGATCACGAGCGGCGAGATCGTCTACACCGGACGCGACGGCGAGCAGCTCGACGTGCTCGCGCTCGACGACCGCGACCTGAAGGCGTTCCGCTGGTCCGAGGTCGCGATGGTGCTGCAGTCCGCCATGAACGCGCTGAACCCGGTCATCTCGATCGGAGACCAGATCGAGGACATCTTCATCGACCACGATCTGCGCCTCAGCAAGGAGGAGCGCCGGCGGCGCGCGGCCGACCTGCTCCGCACCGTCGGCATCGACCCGCTGCGCCTCGCCAGCTACCCGCACCAGTTGAGCGGCGGCATGCGCCAGCGCGTCATGATCGCCATGGCGCTCTCGCTCAAGCCGCGCGTCATCATCATGGACGAGCCGACCACCGCGCTCGACGTGATCGTGCAGCGCAGCATCATCGACGAGATCGCCCGGCTGCGGCACGACTTCGGGTTCGCGGTGCTGTTCATCACGCACGACCTCGGTCTGCTGCTCGAGATCAGCGACCGCGTCGGCGTCATGCGCAAGGGGCGCCTGGTCGAGGAGAACACCCCGGCCGCGCTGCTCGATCACGCCGAGGACGACTACACCCGCCACCTGCTGAAGTCGTTCCCGAGTCTGCGCGGCGACGCGCCGATCTCCGGCGGCGGACGCTACGTCGCGGAGGACGGCGAGCCCGCCTCCGAGGAAGTGGGAGCACGATGACCACCCTGCACGCGGTGAAGCTCACCAAGGACTACCACCTGGGCCGTCGCGGCGACACGCTGCGCGCGGTCGACGGCGTCTCGCTCACGGTGCGGCCGGGGGAGACGGTGGCGCTGGTCGGCGAGTCCGGCAGCGGCAAGTCCACGATGGCGAAGATGATCCTGCGCATCACGGATCCCAGCGAGGGCGAGCTCCGGCTCGACGACGAGGTGGTGCCGCGCGGACAGCACGGCATCCGTCCCTACCGCTCGCGGGTGCAGATGGTGTTCCAGGACCCGTTCGCCTCGCTCAATCCGCTGCGCACCGTGCGGCACCACCTGCGGCGGCCGCTGCGCGTGCACCGCATCGTGCGCGGGCCGAAGGAGGAGCAGGCGGAGCTGGAGCGCCTGATGGATTCGGTGAACCTGTCGGCCGAGTACCTCGACAAGTTCCCGCACGAGCTCTCGGGCGGCCAGCGCCAGCGCGTCGCGATCGCGCGTGCCCTCGCCCCGCGACCCGAGGTGCTGATCGCGGACGAGCCGGTGTCGATGCTCGACGTGTCGATCCGCATGGAGATCCTCGAACTGCTCGACCGCCTCAAGGTCGAGCGCAACCTCGCGGTCCTCTACATCACCCACGACCTCGCCACCGCCCGGCACTTCTCGAGCCAGATCGTCGTCATGCGCAACGGCCGCGTGGTCGAGCGCGGCCCCAGCGACGAGGTCATCGCGGTGCCGGTCCACCCCTATACGCAGCTCCTCGTGCGCGCGGCCCCCGATCCGCGCTCCGAGCCGTTCGAGGTCGACGTCGACCGTCGCCTGCGCCATCCCGAGGTGCGGGTCGGCGATGCGGACCCGACCGAGGAGCGCGGCGTCGACGGCGTCCACTGGGCGCGCGAGTGGGACGACGACGAGAGCGTCGCCCGTCTGCTCGCCGACAGCCGCATCCCGGGGAAGGAGGGCATGGGCGCCGCATAGCGGGCGCCACCGCAGTCCCGTATGACCACCGCAGTGTCCTCGCAGTCCCAACGAAAGGAAGTCGGCATGCCCATGCGCACGTCGAAACGAGCGGCCATCGCCACGCTGGCCGTCGCAGCACTGATCACCGGCCTCGCCGCCTGCGCCCCCAGCACGGGAGGCAGCAGCGGAGGAGGCGACACCATCCTCACGGTCGGCCGCTCGTCGGCCTCCGTGCAGAAGGTGTTCAACCCCTACCTGCCCACCACCGCCTACCAGCTCGGCTCCGAGGGCATGATCTACGAGCCCCTCGTGCAGGTGAACACGACCAAGGCGGGCGACTTCAAGCCGTGGCTCGCGACCGAGTGGGAGTGGAACGCCGAGGGGACGGAGCTCAGCCTCCAGCTCCGCGACGGCGTCACCTGGACCGACGGCGAGGACTTCACCAGCGAAGACGTCGTCTACAGCTACCAGCTGATCAAGGACCACCCCGAGCTGAACCTCACCGGCATCCAGTTCGACACCATCACGGCGCCGGACGAGCACTCCGTCGTGATCTCGTTCGCGACCCCGTCGGCGAACTTCTTCGACAAGATCATCTACCTGAGCATCGTGCCGGAGCACGTCTACGGCAAGATCGACGACGTCGCCGGCTACGCCGACGAGAAGCCGGTCGGCACCGGGGCGTTCATGCTCGACACCTTCACGCCCGAGAGCTACACGCTCGTGAAGAACCCGAAGTACTGGCAGAAGGGCAAGCCCGCCATCGACGGCCTCCGCTTCGTCCCGTACAAGGACAACACCGCGGTCTCGCAGGCCATGGTGCAGGGCGACGTCGACTGGTGCAGCTGCTACATGGCCAACGTCGAGGAGACCTTCCTCTCCAAGAGCCCCGACTTCCACATTCTGTGGTCGGTCGTCGGCGCCGACGGCCTGATTACGAACAACCAGAACTTCCCGTTCAACGAGAAGGAGATCCGCGAGGCCGCGAGCCTGGCGATCGACCGTCAGCAGGTCGCCGATGTGGCCAACCGTCCGGCGGCGACGTGGAAGGGCGGCCTGCCGCTCCCGGTGTTCGAGGACTCCATCGCACCCGGGCTCGAGGACGAGCTCTACGACTACGACGTCGACGGTGCGAAGAAGATCCTCGAGGGCCTCGGCTTCACGATGGGCGACGACGGCTACTACGAGCGCGACGGCGAGAAGCTCGCCTTCCAGATCACGATCCCGCAGGCGTTCACCGAGCAGGTCGCGGCCGCGCAGATCATCCAGTCCAACCTCAAGGAGGCCGGATTCAAGGTCGACGTCAACGGCGTCGCGGTCGAGGCGATCAACGGCATCACCAGCAAGGGCGAGTTCCAGGCGACGATCGGCTACCCGATCGCCACCCAGCTCCTCGCGGTGAACCTGTACGACTCGTGGATGAACCCCGCGTACTCGCTGCCGATCGGCGAGGCCATCCCGACGTACCAGAACATCCAGCGCACGGAGGACCCGGAGATCGCGCAGTACTTCACGGACTACTTCGCCGCGACCAGCGACGACGAGCGCACCGCCGCCGTCACCGGTCTGCAGGAGCAGTTCATCGAGGAGACCCCGTGGGTCGTGCTCTCGTACTACCAGGCCTACGCCGGGTGGAGCGAGAAGAAGGCCACCGGATGGCCCCAGGAGAAGGACCCGTACTGGGGCGCCTTCGTCAACCCGGTCGTCGCACTGGAGCTCCAGCCCCGGTGATGACCGCACGCGGCACCGCCGTGTGACCACAGGGGGCGCCTCTCCGGAGGCGCCCCCACCCGAACCACCCGAGGAGAACGTCCCATGTCCACCAGCCCCCGCGCCCTCGTCGTCGTCGGCGGCGACGACACCCACCACGACCTCCTCGGCGCCGCCGACGTGCTCACCCGCATCGGGGCGAGCGCCGGATTCGCCACATCGCCCGCCGTCGGCATGCAGCGGTTCGTGGACGCGCGCCCCGAGACGGCGGACGCCGACGTCTTCGTGCTCTACGACTCCGGCGCCTCGTTCCCGGCCGCGCAGCAGGCGGCGCTCGCCGCATCGGTGGCCGCGGGCAAGGGCGTCGTGGCACTGCACATGTCGAACGTGATGGGCGACCCCGAGGGCGCCGACAGCGCCTTCCACGCACTCCTCGGCAATCACTACCTCTCGCACGGCCCCGGACACCACGAGGGTCGGCACCGCATCGAGATCGTCGCGGCGCACCCGATCACCGAGGGCGTCGACGACTTCGAGCTCTTCGACGAGTACTACGAGTTCGCGTTCGCCGCCGACGACCACACGGTCCTCGCGGAGCGCACCCGCGACGACGGCGTGCGCATCCCCGTGCTCTACGTGCGCGAGGTCGGCGAGGGGCGGGTCGTCTACCTCGCGCTCGGCCACGACATGCGGGCGTGGGGCGAACCGCCCTTCCGTCGGCTCCTCGCGCAGGCGATCCGCTGGGCGGGCCGCGCATGAGCCTCCCCGGTGCCGCCGTCATGCTCTACACCGTCGACGCGCTGCTCGACGACGACTTCGAGGGCGTGCTGGAGCGCATCGCCGCCCTCGGCTACACGGGTGTGGAGACCTACGGCCTGCACGGCCGGTCGGCCACCGACGTGAACCGGATGCTGCATCGCACGGGCCTGAGCGTCGTCAGCGCGCACGCGCCGTTCCCCTTCGGCCCCGATGCCGCACGCATCCTCGACGAGTACGCCGAGCTCGGCACCCCGAACCTCGCCTGGAGCATGGAGGCCGAGGAGTTCGACGACCTCGACGCGATCGAACGCGGACTCGAACGGGTCAACGGCGGTGTCGAGGCCGCCAAGGCGCACGGCATGACCGTGGCGTACCACAACCACCACGCCGAGTTCCGGAACGTGATCGACGGTCGGAGCGCCTACGACCTGCTGCTGGAGCGCCTGCACCCCGATGCCCGCGTCGAGCTCGACCTGTACTGGGCCGCGGTGGGCGGGGCGTCTCCCGCCGAGGTCGTGCGGTCGATCGGTCCACGGCTGCGCTACGTGCACGTCAAGGACGGCCCCGCCCTCACCTACGGGCAGGACACACTCGTGCCGATCGGACAGGGATCGGTCGATGTGCTCGGCGCCCTGCAGGAGCCCTCGACGCTCGAATGGCACATCGTGGAGCTGGAGAAGCTCGACGTCGATCCGTTCGACGCCCTCGACGAGTCGTACCGGTACCTCACCGGCCACGGCGTGACGGCGGGTGCCCGATGAGCGCGCTGCGGGTGCTGTTCCTCGGCGGCGCCGGCATGATCGGCTCGGCCGTCGCGCGCGAGGCCGTGCAGCACGGGATCGACCTCACCGTCGTCACCCGGGGCGAGCACCGCCGCGCCCTGCCGGCGGAGGTGCACGGCATCCGCGCCGACATCCGCGACGGGGCCGCCCTCGACGCCGCGCTGGGCGACACGGAGTACGACGTCGTCGTGAACTGGGTGGGCTTCAGCCCGCAGGACGTGCTGCCCGACGTCGAGCGCTTCGCGGGGCGGACGGGCCAGTACGTGTTCGTCAGCACCTGCTCCGTGTTCGGCCGCCCGGTGCCGCAGCTGCCCATCACGGAGTCGAGCCCGCGCCGCCATCCGGTCTTCGGGTACGCCCGGGAGAAGCTGGCCGCCGAGCTCGTGCTGGAGGACGCCTACCGGGAGCGCGGTCTTCCGCTCACGATCGTGCGTCCGATGCACACGTACGACGAGACCACCATGATCTTCCCGGTCACCTGGACCGCGATCGAGCGCCTGCGTCGGGGCGACGCCACCGTGGTGCACGGCGACGGCACCTCGCTGTGGACCCTGACGCACTCGAGCGACGTCGCGCGCGCCCTCGTGCCCCTGCTCGGCAACACGCACGCGATCGGGGAGAGCGTGAACCTGGTCAGCGGCGACATCCTCACCTGGGACCAGATCCACACCACCCTGGCTGCCGCCGCCGGAGTGCGCGATCCGCTCCTGGTGCACCGCTCCAGCGAGTCCATCGGCCGCGAGGTGCCCGGCTGGGCCGAGGTGCTGCAGGAGGACTTCCGGCACTCGATCCTGTTCGACACCGCGAAGCTGCAGCGGCTCGTGCCCGGCTACCACCCGAAGGTCTCGTTCGCGGAGGGTGCTCGCCGCATCGTCGCGTGGCACGAGGAGGACGCCGCGCGCCGTGCCTTCGACGACGAGCTCTCCGCCGCGTTCGACCGCCTGATCCGGAACGGATGACATGACCGACACGACCGTCCCGCCCTCGGCCGACACCGCGTCCGCGCTGTCGATCCAGCTCTACAGCCTTCGCGACCGGCTCGGCGACCGCCGTGCGGCGACCCTGGCCGCGCTCGCCGCGCTCGGGTACGCGCAGGTCGAGCCCTACGACATCCTGAGCGACCCGGAACAGCTCGCACGCGAGCTCGCCGCCGCGGGGCTCACCGCGCCGACCGCGCACGTCAAGCTGCTCGACACCCCCGTCGAGCGGGCGATCGCCGCGGCGCGCACGGTGGGCGTCGAGACCCTGATCGTGCCGTGGGCGGAGCCCGCCCTGTTCGCGGACCGCGCCGGCGTCACCGCGCTCGCCGAGCGGATCAACCTCGCCGCCGCGCGCGCCGCCGAACACGGACTGCGCGTCGGGTACCACAACCACGACTTCGAGTTCTCGGCGCGCATCGACGGCCGCCCGGCGTGGGAGGTGCTCGTCGAGCTGCTCGACGAGCGGGTCGTGCTGGAGGTCGACACCTACTGGGCGAGCGTCGGCGGTGCGGACGTGTTCGAGCTGCTGCCGCGCCTGGCCGACCGTATCCGCGCCGTGCACGTGAACGACGAGGAGCCGGAACCGGACGACCCGCCCACGCTCGGCGTCCCCGTGGTCGGACGCATGCGCGAGGTCACCGCGCTCGCCGCGGACATCGGCGCCCTCGTGGTGGTCGAGGTCGTGGTGGACGGCGACCCGCTGCCCGCCGTCGAGCGCAACACCCGGTTCTTCGCGGAGGCCCTGTCATGACCCACGAGCCGGTGCGCGTCGGAGTCATCGGCGCGGGCAACGTCTCGGACGAGTACCTCGCCACGCTGCGCGCGGCACCCGGCGTCGACGTGATCGGGGTCGCCGACCTCGACCGCGAGCGCGCGGCGGCGCAGGCTCGGAAGCACGGTGTGCCCTTCTCGGGGGACACCGCGGAGCTGCTCGCCCTGCCCGGGCTCGAGCTCGTGGTCAACCTGACGATCCCGGCGGTGCACGCACAGGTCGCGCTGCAGGCGATCGCGGCGGGGAAGCACGTGTGGGGTGAGAAGCCGCTCACGCTCGATCGCGCTTCGGCCCGCGCGGTGCTCGACGCCGCGACAGCCGCCGGGGTGCGCGTCGGCAATGCGCCGGACACCGTGCTCGGCCGCGGCATCCAGCAGTCCCAGCAGCTGATCGCCGAGGGGCGCATCGGGACCCCGCAGACCGTGCTCACGCTCATGCAGGGTCCCGGGCCGGACGCCTGGCACCCGCGCCCGGACTTCCTGTTCGCCCGCGGCGCCGGTCCGCTGTTCGACATCGGCCCGTATTACCTGACGACGCTCGCGCTGCTGTTCGGCCCGATCGACACCGTGCAGGCGCTGGGCCATCGCGCGTTCGATGTGCGGACGGTGCCCTACGGCGAGCGGGCGGGCAACCGCATCCCGGTCGAGGTCTGGACCCACGTGAGCGTGCTCACCCGGTTCCGCTCCGGGGTGGTGGGCACATCGATCTACAGCTTCGACTCTCCCGTGCGGCGCCAGCTGTTCGAGGTCACCGGCTCCGGCGGCACTCTCACCGTGCCGGTGAGCGGCTTCGACGGTCCGAGCGTGCTCGTGCCGGCCGGTCGGCCGCAGCCCGAACCCGAGGAGCTGATGCCCTCGGGCGCCGAGCGCGAGCGCGGCATCGGCGTGGTCGAGATGGCCGCGGCGATCCGTGCCGACCGCGAGCCTCGGGCCAGCGGTGCGCTGGCCTTCCACGTGCTCGACGCGATGCTCGCGATCGAGGAGTCGGTCGATGCCGGCGCTCCCGTGGCCGTGGCCAGCTCCTTCGATCCCGTGCCGCCGCTGGACCCGCAGTGGGGCGCGGGCGGGTCCTGGCAGTGACGGTAACGCTGAGGACTTAGAATGGTCGTTACTGGTATGGTGCGTCGGCGCCGTGTACGGTGCAGAGTGGAAGCCACACATCCGAGGGGGCAGGGATGACGAGCAGCATCAGTGAATCGCCGATTCGTGCGGACTACCCGGAGCCGTTGTGGATCCAGGCCGTCAACCTGATCAAGGTCGAGATCTCGTCCGGCCGTCTCGCCGAGGGCATGCGCCTGCCTCCGGAGCGCGAGCTGTGCACGCAGCTCGGCATCAGCCGGGTGACCCTGCGCAAGGCGCTGCTGCAGCTCGTCGACGAGGGCGTGCTCAGCTCGTCCCACGGGCGCGGCTGGTACGTCGCCTCGGCTCCCGTCGCGAAGGAGTGGCCGAACAGCCTCGAGTCCTTCAGCGAGACCGCGCGGAGGATGGGACTGGAGTCCACGTCGATCGTCCGGCGCGCGGAGACCGGACACGCGAGCCTCGACGAGGCCGAGGCCATCGGCGTGGCTCCCGGCACGCCGATCTTCCGTCTCGACCGCATCCGTCTGCTCGACGGCGTGCCGATCGCGCTGGACGCCTCGGTCGTGCCCGCCGCGCTGCTGCCCGACGTCTCGAAGATCGACTTCGCCGTCGACTCGCTCTACGACCTGCTCGACTCCGCCGGTTCCGGCCCCGAGCGCGCCGACAGCACCGTCGAGGCGCGCGAGGCGGACGCACAGGCGGCCGAGGCCCTCAACGTCGCGGTCGGCAGCCCCCTGCTCGTGATGCGCCAGGTCGCGCACGGCTCCGACGGCCGGGTGGTCTCGCTCTCGACGATCCGCTATGTGGGCGAGCGCTACCGTCTGCGCACCGTCTTCACGCGCGGTGCCGGCCCCACCCGCTGAGGCCCCGCCCGCTGAGGTCCCGCCCGCTGAGGTCCCGCCCGCTGAGGGTCTCCTCCACAGGGTGCGATGGCGCCGCCTTGGTCGCGTCTACCCTGAGTCGGTGCAGTTCGCCTTCATCGATGAGTCGGAGCCCCTGGGCGCGGGCAATGGAGGCCCGTATGTGATGGTGGCCACGCTTCCGCTCTGTGATGATGCCGAGCAGCTCGATGACCTGCGTCGTACTCTCTACGCCATGAAGCCACGTCGGGCAGCGAAGCTGCACTGGTACGACAGTGTGGGATCCCTCCGGGACGACACCGTCGATGTGATCGGCGCGATGCCCTTGATGCATTGGGCTGTCGTGGTGCGTCCGTCACCGGGGGACCGGTCGGAGCGAACGCGGAGAGCATGCATCGCGAGGATTCTCTGGGAGCTCGATGGTCTCGATGTCGTGAGCCACGTCGTCTTCGAGTCGCGGGGGGCCGCGGACGATCTGCGAGATATGAACATGGTGCAGGCCCTCCGCGCATCGCGGCGACTGTCGTCCCGCATGCGGGTGGATCATGTACGGGGAGCGGACGAGCCCCTGCTGTGGTTGCCGGACGCCGTCTGCGGCGCCGTGAACGGGCGCATCATGGGATCCGACGTCTGGTCCGGGCGGCTCGACCATCAGCTCTGGATCGTGGAGGAGAACGCGAAACCCGGGCCCCACAAACAGCAGGAAATCCCGGGTTCACTTCTCCGTCCTCCGCGAAGGGGGAGCTATCTCTGAGCCTACCCGGTGTCGAAGGCGGCGTCCATGACGAGCCACGGCCGTGGAAGACCGGTCCCGGAATCTCCACGCCTGGCGGTGGGATCCCGCGTCAGTCCAGGTGGTTCGCGAGGTACCAGGCGCCGGCGACGGGCTGTTCGTCGAGGAGCACGAAGCCGAGATCCGGATGCTGCTGCGCGAGCAGTGCGCGCACCGCATCGGCCAGACGCGGCTGGGCGGTGATGACGCCGCCGGCCGCGACCACGGCGTCGCCCACCGCGCCGCGTCGCCGCAGCTGGGTGACCAGGCGCACGAGATGTGCGGCGCCCTCGTGGACGATGCGTGCCGCGAGGGCGGAACCGGCATCGGCGGCCCGGAACACGGCGGCGGCGTGCGGCCCCCAGTTGGCCATGGTGGGCTCGTCGTTCACGGCACGGGCGAGGCGCTCGGCGTCGGCCACGTCGAAGTCGGCGAGCAGGGCGCCGAGGAGTCCGTCGTCGGGTTCGCCGTCGTCATGGGCGAGCAGGGCGGCCCTGGTGGCTTCGCGGACGAGACCCGCGGCGCCGGCCTCGTCGCCGATGACCCATCCCCAGCCGCCCGCGGCGAGCGGGGCTCCGGTGGCATCGACACCCACGCCGATCGCGCCGGTACCGGCGATCAGACCGATGCCGGCGTCCAGCCCCGCGGCGGGGACGAGGAGCGCGGCGTCGTTGACGCAGCGCACCCGCGCGTGGCCGCGGAGACGCAGCGCCTCCGCGAGGTCGCGCGCGACCGGGACGTTGTCGAGTCCCTGGGCGCCGATCGCGAGGGCGTCGACGACGGCATCGGCGGGGAGCGCACGCGCCAGGACGTCGACGAGCCAGTCCGCGGCGGCATCGACGGGCTCGGCATCCCACTCGGCGGAACTCGCCACGACGTCGGCGACGAGTCGACCGTCTGCCGTCGTGGCGCGCACCGCGGCCTTGGTGCCGCCGACGTCCATGCCGACGATGAGTCCCTCGCGCGGGGCGAGGGCGTCATCGGATGGGGTCACTGAGCCGCTCCGGCGTCGACCTTCGTGTCGTCGTTGTGGAACACGAACTCCTCGATCTCCACGCCCCTGGCCTGTGCGACCCGGGCGACGAGGCCCTGCAGGAACAGGGCCTCGAGCACGGCTCGGGCGTTGGGCGAGCTCTGCGGCAGGCGGACGACCTCGAGCAGTTCGGCGCTCTCGACGTCGTCGGTCGTGACGAGCACGACCCGGTGCCCGGCGGCGCTGAGCATGCGGGCGACCTCGTGCTCGCGCTCGCTGCCGAACAGGACGTGGGCGCCTTCACCGGCTGACTCCATCGAGCCGTGCAGGTACTGGCGCGTACCCATCGCGCTCGCCGGGATCCGGGCCACCTCGCGGAAGAGCAGCGCACCCGCCTCGGCGGAGCCGGTCGAGGACCCGCCGCCGACGAAGTCGAGGCTGGGGACGGAGGTGATCAGATCCGCGGCGCGGTCGATCTGCGGGGCGAGCATGGTCTCAGTCTCGCGGAAGAGCGCGGCGAAGTCGTGCCAGGCCGGGTCGACCTCGCCGCCGGCCCACGCCTCGGCCAGCATGCTGAGGGCGACGACCGTCGCGGTGTAGCCGATGGTCGAGGCGTAGCTGTCCGGGATCGAGCCGAGTCCGACCAGGCGCGTGGCCAGGTCGGACAGCGGGGAGGGGACCGTGTTGACCACGCCGTATCGGAGGGCCTCGGGGATCGTGTTCAGGGCCGCGATCGTCTCGCTGCTCCGTCCGCTCTGGGAGACCGCGATCACGGGGTGCTCGCCGGTCGCGAGGGGCAGCGGGGTGTCGCCGGCGTCCAGGCGCCAGGCGGTGATGCCGCGTTCGCGCAGGTGCCAGACGGCGGGCGCGGCCGCGGCGAGGCTGGCGCCGATGCCGAGGAAGAGCGGCCCGACCTCGCCCAGGGCACCGCGGGCGGCGAGCTCGACGACCTGCCGCTCGATGTGCGGGATCGCGGTCGCGAGGCCATCGGCCTGGGCCGCGGTGGCCTCGGCGTAGCTGATGTATCCGTCCATGTCTTTCCTTGTGCTCGTGCTCGTCCGGTCAGTGCCCGGCGTGGTGGTCGTGGTGACCCGGCGAGGTCGCGCAGTGGTCGGCCGCGCCGGGGATGTCGAGGGAGGGGTTGCGTCCGAAGAACCCATGCGGCTTGAGCACGAATCCGGCGGTGTCGACGGGCATGATCGGCCAGTCCTCGATGCGCGGGAAGTGCGTCAGGCCGAAGGTGTGCCACAGCACGATGTCGGTGCCGTCGATGGGGCGATCGGCCTCGACCCACTGCGGGATGCCGGCTCCGCCCGGGTGCAGGTTGACGAAGTCGCCCGCCGGGTACTGCTCGCTCGGCTCGTACGCCGTGACCCACAGGTGCTTGGTCGTGAACGTGGCGCGCTTGTGGATGTCGGACTCGGCGTCGGCCAGCAGCAGCGGCTTCCCCTCGGGGTAGAGCACCCAGCCGACGGGCTCGCCGAGCCGGTTCTGCACCTCGGTGTTGCCCACGAACCACACGCGACCGGTGAGGTTGTCGGCGATGCGCTGAGCCTCGGACTCGGTGCGCAGCCGCGTGATCTGCTGCGTGAAGCCGGTACCGTGCGGGTTCTGCGGTCCCCGCGGCACGGCGACCGCCTCCACCTCGTCGACCGCGTTGGCGAGTCCGTCGACCGCGACGTCGAGTCGCGCGCTGAACAGGTGCTGGTGGTTCGGGGCGCCGAGCCCGGGCGCCACCTGGGTCGCGAACGGGTAGCCCTTGCCCGGGTAGGCGGAGGTGAACACGATGCCCGTGGCCTTGACCTCGAACTCGATCGTGCCGTCGAGGCCGAAGTACCAGTAGAAGCCGTAGTCGTAGTTGCCGACCGTCATGAAGAAGCTCACGACCAGACGGCGGTTGCGTCGCGTCTCGGACGAGCCGTTCCAGTTGTCGGAGTGCTTCCAGAGCACACCCGCATCCTCCTCGTGGATGCAGATGGCCTGGCGCACCACGCGGGCATCGCCGTCATTGCCGGCCACCACCGCGTCGAGGTAGGTGATGTCGCCGACGCAGTCGCAGCCCAGCTCCAGCGAGTTCGCGAAGCCGCCGAAGAGGTACTCGCCGCCGTCGAAGAAGTTCTGGAACCAGCGCTGCGGGCTCGGGTCGCCGTAGGGGACGACCATCTCGGCGATCGACGCGCGGTACAGCACGGAGCGCTGCACGTCGCCGTCCGCGATCGACACGTCGTGCAGCACGAGGCCCTCGCGCTGGTCGAAGCCGACCTGCAGGCGCCAGCCGGCCCAGTCGAGCACGCCGTCCTCGTCGATCGTGAAGCTGGGGCCCTCGGGCTGCGTGATCTCGATGGGCTTGAGGCCCTGGCGGTCGGGTCCGCGCCACGAGGACAGGTGGTAGTTGCCGTCCTCCTGCGGGACCGGGAGGTCGATGTGGTCGATCACGTCGAGCACCTCGCCCGTGACGACGTCGACCATCACGGTCACTCCGTCGACCGGGTGGGCCCAGCCCAGGTCCTCGGGGGTGCGCTGCACGAACGTGAAGCAGCGCTGGATGCGGCGACCGCTCTCGTCGTCGGCGAGCACGCCGGCGGACAGCGGGTTCACGCGCAGCTGCGAGAGGTCGGTCAGTCCGCGCTTCGCCATCGCGGCGATCCAGCGCTCGTCCTGGTGCACGACCTCCTCGACGTAGCCGAACTCGCGGAGCACCACGGGCACGGCGCCGTCGACGACGGGGTCGAGCTCCCGGGAGGAGACGACGGCACCGGCGGCCGGATCGACCACGACGTCGTGCGAGACCCCGGTGGTCATGTCGATGAGGAAGCTGCGCACCAGACGGGGGAGCTTCTCGCCCGCGAACAGGCGCCGCTTGTCCGGGGCGGTCAGCCCCACGTACGAGTAGTGCGTCTCCGGGGTCGCGAGGCCGGCGGCCTCGAGGGTCGCGCGGTTCGCGACGATCTCGGCGGCGGTCAGCGTCGCGAGCAGCGCGTTCGCTCCGGCGGGCAGTGTGTTCGTCATTCTCAGGTCTCTCCTTGTCTGTGCGAAGGCCGCGGGAAGGAGGGCGCGTCTTCGTGCCCTCGGTCGGTGCTCACCGTTCGAGGCGCACCGGCTCCCACGTGCCCGAGCGCATGGCGCGGTAGCAGGCGTCGAGGATGCAGTTGACGACCCAGCCGTCCTCGAACGTCTCCATCGGCGTCGTGCCCGCCGCGTAGTGGTCGATGAAGTGGCGCATCTGCTGCGAGAAGCCGTAGGCGCGCGTCTCCTCCGGCACCGGGTGCACCCAGCCGGTCTCGGCGTCCGCCTTCTCGACGAGGTAGCCGGTCGGGTTGCCGAGGAAGCCCCACACCGGGGTCACGGAGGTGTCGGTGACGAGGCGGCCGTCGGTGCCGCTGAACTCGTGCCGCAGCTGCATCCCACCCTTCTCGGCCCACGAGGACTCGATGATGGCGAGCTGTCCGCCCGCGAACTTGAGGAGGGCGACCGCGGTGTCCTCGCCGGTGGTCTTGTCGGAGTGGACCAGCGTCGAGCCCCAGGCGAAGGCCTCGGTGACGGGGTTGTCCTTGCCGAAGAAGTGTCGGGCCGATTCGACGGTGTGGCAGCCCATGTCGAGCAGGGCGCCGCCGCCCGCGGTCTCCGCATCCCAGAAGTGCGGGGCATGCGGGCCGGAGTGCGCCTCGCGGGCGCGCATCGTGAGCAGGGTGCCGATGCCGCCGGCCTGCGCCATCTCGTGCGCCTTCGCCACGTTGGGCGAGAACACCGAGCTCTCGGCGTAGCCGTGCCAGACGCCGGCCTCCTCGACGATGCGCAGGATCTCGGCGGCCTCGGCGCCGGTGCGGGCGAGCGGCTTGGTGCAGATGATGCCCTTGCCCGCGGCGGCGGCGATGCGCACGGCGTCGACGTGGGCCTCGTTGGGCAGGGCCACGACCACGACGTCGATGTCGGGGTCGGCGCACAGGTCGGCGATGTCGGTGTAGCTGCGCGGGCTGTTCCAGCGGCCGGCGAAGTCGGCGGCGCGTCCGGCGTCGCGGGAGAAGTTCGCCGCCAGCACACCATCGCGCACATCCAGCAGGGAATCGGCGTACGAGTCTGCGATGAACCCGGAGCCGAGGATGCCGACACGAATCACTGGAGCCTCCTTCAGAGGTTGTTATCCACAAGATACCACTTGTCTTATGAATGTCTATCAGAAGGACCAGAGTAAGAACAATGATCAGAAATGGTAGATACCTCTTGCTACCGCATTGAGACCTATATATGCTGACCTGCACCGCGCGCCGCCGCAATGGTGTGGCAGGTCCTCCCGAGACCGCGCGTCCTCTCAGAGAGAAGGTCATGATGCGTTCCGCCAGAGCACCACTCGCCGCCCTCGCCGTCACCACCCTCGCCCTCGGCCTCGCCGGATGCGCGTCCGGCGGTGGCGACGACCCCGATTCCGTCACCCTCACGCTCGGCACCTGGCGCACCGAGGACGCCACGATGTGGGAGAACGACATCATCCCCGCGTTCGAGGCCGACCACCCCGGCATCAAGGTCGAGTACGCGCCGATCGACACCAACGACTACAACGCCGCGATCCAGTCGCAGATCGACGGCGGAACCGGTCCCGACGTGATCATGTGCCGTCCGTTCGACGTGAACCGGTCGTGGATCGACAAGGGATACTTCGAGCCGCTCGACGGACTCGACGCGATCGGGTCGTTCCCCGAGTCCGCGCTCTCCGCCTGGGAGGGCGACGACGGCACCCCGTACTGCGTGCCCGTCGCGTCCGTGCTCGCCGGCTTCTACTACAACACCGCGATCTTCGACGAGCTCGGTCTCGAGGTGCCGAAGACGCAGGACGAGTTCCTCGAGGTGCTCGACGCGATCAAGGCGGACGGGCAGTACGCCCCGCTCGCCCTCGGCAGCGCCGACGGCTGGCAGCTGGCCTACAACATGCTCTACCAGGTCGGACCCAACGCCTGGAAGGGCGAGGAGGGGCGGCTCGGACTCATCGACGGCTCGAAGAAGCTCACCGACCCCGACTTCGTGGAGGGCTTCCGGGTCTTCGACTCCTTCAAGGACTACCTGCCCAAGGGGTACGAGTCGATCTCCTACGAGGACATGACGCAGCTGTTCACGCTGGGCAAGGCCGCGATCCTGCCGGACGGATCGTGGCAGATCTCGCAGGTCACCTCGACCGGTCTCGACGTGGGCGTCTTCGGCGCCCCGCCCGCCGCCGAGGGTGACCAGCGCTACCAGCAGGAGATGGCCGACATGGCCTTCGGCCTGAACGCCGCGAGCAAGGAGAAGGAGGCGGCGACCGCGTTCCTGGAGTGGCTGGGCACGAGCGAGTTCCAGCAGCTGTACGTGAACAAGCTCCCCGGCTTCTTCTCCATGGGCACCGAGCCCGTGAAGTACGAGAACGCCCTCGCGCAGGAGTTCGCCGACCTCAAGGTGGACGCCGAGCTCACCTCCCGTCTGGCCCTGGACCGGCTCAGCGCGGGACAGCCGCCGCTCGACGACGAGATCTGGCGCGTCGCGCAGCTCATGTACAACAGCGGGCTCTCGCCCGAGGAGGCGACCGCCGAGCTCCAGGCCGGACTCGACTCCTGGTACACGCCCGCACCGTGACCCTCCGCCGGAGGCGGGAGTGACGCTTCCGCCTCCGGCATCCGATCCGCACAGGAGCCCCGGCATGATCCGCACCCCCGCTCGCTACCGCCTGCTGGCGATGTTCGTGCTGCCCGCACTCGTGGTCTACGTGGCCTTCTCGGTGTACCCGCTGATCAGCTCGGTGGTGCTCAGCTTCTTCGAGTCCAGCGGGCAGCAGAGCGCCTTCGTCGGCATCGCGAACTACGTCGACCTGTTCACGAACCCGACCACGAGCGCCCGCTTCTGGAACGCGCTCGGCAACAACGTCGAGTTCTTCCTCATCCACCTGCTGGTGGAGCTGCCGATCGGCCTGCTCATGGCCGCCCTGCTGACCTCGGGGCGACTGCGCCGATCCGTCGGCGCCTACCGCACGCTGCTGTTCATCCCGGCGACCCTCTCGGTCGTGATCGTGGGCTTCATCTGGCGCCTGATCATCAACCCGCTGTGGGGACTGGTCGAGTTCCCGCTGCTGGGCACCGAGGCCACCGCGCTGCCGACGATCTCGCTGATGTCGGTGTGGCAGTACATCGGGATCCCCATGATCTTCCTCTACACCGCGCTCCTCGCGATCCCGGACGATGTGATCGAGGCGTCCCGCATCGACGGCGCCGGCTCCTGGACGGCCTTCTGGCGGATCAAGTTCCCCCTCATCGCGCCCCAGTTCGGACTGATCGTGATCCTCACGTACATCTGGACGTTCAACGGCTTCGACATCGTCTACGCCCTGAACGGCTCGGCTCCCGGCCCGAACTACTCGACCGACATCCTCGGAACCTTCTTCTACCGATCGTTCTTCGGCTCCAGCGGCCAGGTCGCCGACCTCGACCTGGGCGCGACCGTCGCATCGGTGATCTTCCTCCTCATCCTCGCGACCACCGCCGCCTACTTCTGGCTCGTACAGCGCCGACTGAAGACCTACGAGCTCTAGGAGCCCCCGATGGCCATCGACACCCGACCCGCAGCGGCCGCCCCGAGCCGCCGCCCTCGCCCCGAGCCCACGGCGCCGAGGCGCCGTCGTCCCCGCCGCGCGGCCGACGTCTTCGCCGGAAGCGGCGTGCATCTGCTGCTGATCGTCATGGGGCTCTTCTCCGTCGTCCCGATCCTCATCGTGCTGATGAACTCGTTCAAGACGACGCAGGGCATCTTCGGGGCCCCGTTCGCGCTTCCGGACGCAGAGACGTTCAACCTGCAGGGCTACATCAACGTGTTCACGCGTGGGAACTTCCTGCTCAACTACCAGAACAGCCTCATCGTCACCCTCGCCACCATCGTGCTCACGATCGTGCTCGGCACGCTCGCCGCCTGGGCGCTCGTGGAGTACAAGGTGCCGATCACGCCGGTGCTCGCCGGGTTCTTCGTGGTCGGCATCATGCTCCCGATCCGCCTCGGCACCGTGCCGCTGATCAAGATCATGACCTCGTGGGGGCTGATGGACACCCTCACCGCGCTCATCCTCGTGTACACCGCGATGCAGCTGCCGCTCGCGATCGCCCTGATGACCACGTACTTCCGGGCCGTGCCGAACGAGCTCAAGGAGGCCGCGCGCATCGACGGGGCGGGGGAGTGGCGCACGCTCGGGATCACCCTGCCGATCGTGCGGGTCGGGATCGCGGCCGTCGCGTCGATCACGATGCTGCCGGTGTGGAACGACCTGTGGTTCCCGCTCATCCTCGCCCCGAGCAAGCAGAACCAGACCGTGACCCTCGGCGTGCAGCAGTTCGTCGGGCAGTTCCAGAACGACTACCCGGCCCTGCTCGCCTCGCTCACGCTCGGCGCCGTGCCGCTCGTCATCCTGTTCGCCGTCTTCTCCCGGCAGTACATCGCCGGGCTCACCAAGGGCTACGGCAAGTGACCGCGACCGTCCCGACGACCACCACCACCGACACGAGACACAGGGAGTGCTCATGACCATTGCGACGATCGATCCGACCACGGGTGAGCTGGTACAGGAGTTCACCGCCCACACCGCCGATGAGGTGGAGCGCATCCTGGCGGCGGCGGAGGCCGCGAACGCGACGATGGCGCAGACGACCTTCGCGCAGCGGGCGGAGTGGATGCGGCGGGCCGCCGACCTGCTCGACGCCGACCTGGAGCACGCGGCCGGCCTGGCGGTGCTCGAGATGGGAAAGACCATCGGCACCGCGAAGTACGAGGTGACGAAGTCGGCCAACGGCATGCGCTGGTACGCCGACCATGCCGCGGAGTATCTCGCGGCGGAGGAGCCGGTGCCGGCGGCGTCGGTCGGAGCATCGGCCGCCAGCGTCGTGTTCCAGCCGCTGGGCACGGTCCTGGCCGTCATGCCGTGGAACTACCCGTTCTGGCAGGTCATCCGCTTCGCCGCCCCAGCCCTCATGGCCGGCAACACGGGGCTGCTCAAGCACGCGTCGAGCGTGCCGCAGACCGCGCTGTACCTGGGAGAGCTGTTCCAGCGCGCGGGCTTCCCGGAGGGCGCGTTCCAGACCCTGCTGATCGAGGGCGCCGCGGCCTCGGCGCTGCTCGACGACCGCCGCATCCGCGCGGTCACGCTGACCGGCTCGGTGGGCGCGGGGGCCGCGGTCGCCGCCGCCGCCGGACGCAACATCAAGAAGAGCGTCCTGGAGCTCGGCGGCACCGACGCCTTCGTCGTGATGCCCTCGGCCGACATCGCGCGCTCGGCGCAGTTCGCGGCGGCATCGCGCACGCAGAACAGCGGGCAGTCGTGCATCTGCGCCAAGCGGTTCTTCGTGCACGCCGACGTCTACACCGAATGGGTCGAGGCGTTCGTGGCGGAGATGGCGAAGATCACCGCCGGCGACCCGCGCGCCGAGGGCACCGGATTCGGGCCGATGGCGACGGCGCAGGTGCGCGCGGACGCGCACGAGCTGGTGGAGGATGCCGTCGCGAAGGGGGTCACGGTCCGCCTCGGCGGCGAGCTCCCCGAAGGTCCGGGGTGGTTCTACCCGGCGACCGTGCTGACCGAGGTCACGCCCGAGATGCGCATCTTCCGTGAGGAGTGCTTCGGCCCGGTGGCCTGCGTGTACGAGGTGGGTTCGATCGATGAGGCGATCGCCGCGGCGAACGACTCCGACTTCGGGCTCGCGGCCGGCGTGTGGTCGGCGGATGCCGACGAGATCGCCCGCCTGCAGGCCGAGCTGGAGTTCGGGAGCGTGTTCGCGAACGGCAACTCGGCGTCGTTCTTCGGACTGCCGTTCGGCGGCGTGAAGGACTCCGGGTACGGGCGCGAGCTGGGTTCGTTCGGCATCCGCGAGTTCGTGAACGCGAAGACGGTGTGGACGGCCTGAGCCTCACCGCCACCCCTCGGCGGGCGCGGCTGCGGAGCGCGGCGGCAGCCCCTGCCGGCGTTGTCGGGGCGGCGGCTCACGTCGCGGCGGCGGGAGGCATGGCTCTGCTCATGATCCCCGCCGCCGCGGAGGGCCACGCGTCGCTGACGGGCATCGGCGTGACGTTCGCGTTCTTCCTCTGGGCAGCCGTGGCGGGGGCGCGGGCTCGACGGCGTCCGTCGCCGCCCGGGGCCGTGGGCGACCCCTTCGCGATGGGTCTCCTCATGGCGGTGCCCTACGTGGCGCTCGGCTTCGCCGGCCATGCGCACGGGCAGACATCCGGTGCGCCCGGCGCGGCGGTGCTCGTCGTCGTCGTGCTCGGCCTCGCGGTGCTCGGCGGGTGGCTGCTGCTGCGTGCGGGCAGCGCCCGTGCGGACCGCGCCGAGCGATTCGCCTTCTGGTGGTGCCTGCTGATGATGGCCGGCATGCTGCTCCTGATGAGCCTGCACGGCTGAGGTCGGGCGGGCAGGCCTGAGGTCAGGCGGGCAGGGCTGAGGTCAGGCGGGCAGGGCTGAGGTCAGGCGCGCTTCGTGATCTGCCGGCGCCGGAGTGCGGCCGACGCCACGGCGACGAGCGTGCCGACGGCCACGCCGATCACGGTCTCGATCGCCCGGTCCTGGAGGAGCACGTCGACCGGGGTGGGGGCGGCGAGGTGCACCATGAGCAGGGCGAGCGGCGTGATGAACACCATGGCGATGCCGTAGTTGCGGCCGACGAACAGCTCGGCCGAGGCCTGCAGCACCACGACGAGGGCGATGACGGCGAGGGGCGGCAGATCGAGGGCCAGGACCCCGGCCGCGACGAGCACGCCGAGCAGGGTGCCGATGAGGCGCTGGACGCCGCGGATCACCCGGGCGTTGAGCTGCGGACCGCTGACCGCCGCCACGGCGCCGACCGCGGCCCAGTACCAGTGCGAGTCCATGATCAGCAGTCCCGCGACGCCCGCGCCCGCGATGGCGATCGCGACCGACACGGCCATCTCCCACGCGATCGGCCCCACCGGTTGCGGGGGCTTCGGCGCCACCGCCTTCGTGCTGCGCGTGAGGACGCCGATGAGCGCGGTGACCGCGAGTCCGAACAGCACGCTCGGACCGCCGACGACGAGCACGTCGCCGAAGGAGGCGACGCTCGCCGGGATGGTCGCGCAGGCCCCGACCGCGAACACCGGGAACAGGGGGCCGGGCGGATGCCACCGCATCGTGTAGGCGAGCAGTGTGACCGCGAATGCGATGATCGCGACGACGAGGATGCTGACCGCGGCGGGAGCGGCGATGACCGACAACGCGGTGCCGACGAGCATCGAGGCGAGGATCACCCCGCCGGCGCTCGCCTGCATCCGGATGCGATCGCGGAACAGGTCGTGGCGCCCGTAGAGGGCGGCGAAGGCGCCGAAGCTGGCGTAGATGCTCAGGTCGAGGCGACCCACGGCCCACAGCACGAGGAGCGGCACCGCCACGCTGACCGCGGCGCGAAGCGCCACCCGGTGGTCGCCGCGGTGCGGTTCGACGCGCAGGACGCCGGTCCATACTCGTCCCCGGGAATCCGCCACTGATCCAGCCTACGTCCGGCTGCTGCGGAGGATCACGCTCCGGTGCGGCCGGTCAGGCTCGCATCGACGCGGTCTCCCGAGCCGCAGGTGCCGTGGTCGTCGTCGTGCCGAGGGCGTCGACCCCCGCCAGCCCGTCCGTCACGAGCGCCAGGACCGCGTCGAGGGTCGCATCCGCCGACAGCACCCGGGTGTGTCCGAGGCCCTCGGTGCGGAGCAGGCGGGACCGCTCGGGGTGGGCGTCGTGCAGGCGGAGGGAGTCGTGGTCGGGCATCCGCCGGTCGCCACGGTCGTGCACGACGAGGAGCGCGGTGTCGGCGGGGAGGGGGTGACGGGCCGCATCGTAGCGCTCCGACACGGTCTCTTGGTCGACGTCGAGTCGCCGGCGGAACCGCGCGGACAGGCGTGCTGTCGTCGCGGCGTCGAGCCGGAGGTCTCGGGCGAACTGCGCGAGGAAGGCCTCGGGGCTCGCCGCCCCGGCGATCGCGACGACCGCCGGGGTCGGAACGGTCGACCGCGCGACGGTCAGTGCGGCGAGGGCGCCGAACGAGTGCCCGACGATCGCGGCGAAGGGGCCGTGCCGGTCCTGCAGCTGCTCGGCGGCGTCGACCCAGTCGCGGATGTCGGTGCCCCGCCCGGCCGACGAGCCGTGGGCCGGGGCATCGAACGCGAGGACATGGAACCCCTCGGCGACGAGTTCCCGCACGAGGGGCGCGAACTGCGAGGCGCGTCCGCGCCATCCGTGCAGGAGCAGCGCCGTGCGCGGCCCGGTGCCCCACTCGTACGTGACGACCTCGATGCCGCGCACCGACAGTCGTCCGCGGCGGGCGTCGGCGTGAGTGGGAGCATCCGCATCGCGCACCGCCATCCGCGGTGAGGTCGTGAAGAACAGGCGGTAGGCGATGTCGCCGGCGAGCGCGGGGGAGACGGCGGCTGCGGTGTGGATGCTGCGCGCGAGCATCGCGGGGAGGGACGGCATGGGAGCTCCTTCGCCAGAACAATACGAACGATCATACGTATACTAGGCGAACGATCGTTCGTATACTAGGGGCATGTCGGAGAGCGCGGTTCTGGACGGGCGGAGAGCCCGGGGCGATGCCTCGCGGCGGATCGTGCTGCAGAGCGCGACCGATCTCGCGTCGGTGGAAGGTCTCGACGGGCTGACGATCGGCCGCCTCGCGGAGGCCTCCGGGTCGAGCAAGAGCAGCATCGCGACACTCTTCCAGAGCAAGGAGGGGCTGCAGCTCGCCACGGTCGCCGCGGCCCGGGAGATCTTCACGGCGCGGATCGTCGAGCCGGCTCGCGAGCATCCGCGCGGCGTGCGCCGCCTCGCCGCGCTGCTGCACAACTCCCTGACCTACTCGAAGGACCGCGTCTTCACGGGCGGATGCTTCTTCGCCGCGACCGCGGCCGACGTGGACTCGAAGTCCGGACCGGTGAGCGATGCCGTGCGCGCCGCCCTGGTCGACTGGTACGGCTACGTCGAGGCTCAGCTGCGTCACGCGGTGACGGCGGGCGAGATCGATGCCGACCCGGAGGTGCTCGCGTTCGAGCTGGTGGCTCTGAACGAGGAGGCCAATTCGCGCTCGCTGCTGATGGACGATGAGCGTCCCTACGCCCTCGCCGCCTCTGCGATGGGCGCCCGGCTGCGCGCCGCCGGTGCCGACGAGTCGGCCGTGGCACTGCTCGACCTCTGAGGCGTGGGTCGGGGCGTTTCGTCTCGTCGCTTCGCTCCTCGCTCGACGACCGTCCCGCCCGCCCCTCCCGTTCGTCGAGCGAGCGAAGCGAGACGAGACGCCTCACCCGAACAGGTCGGGTGAGGCGTCTCGTGGGGGTGCTTCTGCTGGTCAGGCGTCGCGACCGCGGGTGAAGCCCGCGTCGAAGCCACGCTCGAACGCGTGCTGAGCGATGCGCTCGGCACGGTGCGGGCCGTGACCGCGGTGGCCGTGGTCGCCGTGACCGGGGTGTCCGTGTCCGCGACCGCGGTGGCCGGCACCGGGCTCGCCGTGGCGGCATCCGTGCTCGGCGTCCATCTCGGGCCCGAAGCCGCGGCCGGGGCCGAAGCCGCGTCCGCGTCCGTGCTCGAAGTCCTGACCGTGGTCGGAGTCCTCGCCGTGACCGAAGCCGCGGCCGAACGGGCGGCCGAAGCCGCGCGGGAAGCCGCGCCCGTGGCGGGGTCCGCCGAAGCCGTGCCGGCGACCGCGGGGAAGAGGGGTCTCCTCGTCCCAGCCGAACGCGCGGGCGATCTTCTCGAGCGAGGCCAGCGTGGTGGCCATGTCCTCTTCGGGCACGGCGTCGGCGACCTTCGCTCGGATCTCGTCGACGATGGCGCCGAGGCGCTCCTTCGCGGAGCGGCCCTCGTCGGTCAGCGTCCAGCCGGTCCCTTCCGGGGCGACCCAGCCGCGCTCGACGAGGCGGTGCAGCTTGTGGGCGTTCAGCGGGCGGTCCGACGCGACGGTCCCGTCCACGAGGTTGAGGATGCGCCAGTCGCGGCGGCTCGCGTGCTCGCTGTCGAACGCGGTGGCGAACTCGGCCGCCATCAGGCGGTCGGCGGCCTTCAGCCAGTAGCCGAAGGGGCGGGAGGTGTTCTCGGGGTTCTGTGAATCCGTGGTGTTCATGGGAAGTCCTTAGTTGTCAGTGTGCATGTGAATGTCACAGTGCATGTACATGTAGTGTGACATGGAGTGGTGATGCATGTCAAGTCGCATGTAAAATTGAACGGTGACCACCGAATCGCACGAGCCGACAGAGCCGGATCCCGCCGAAGCCATCGCCCAGGCCCTGTCCCGTCTGCGCGGTCGTCGCCCGGGCGGCCCCGGCGGCTCCGGGGAGCGTGGCGGAGGCCGCGGACACGGCGGTCCGCACGGATGGCACGGCGGCCCCCACGGCGGACACGGCGAAGACCCTCGCGATCACTTCGAGCACCACCGCGGTCATCCGGGGATGCCGCCCTGGATGGCGGATCCGTCCGGCCGCCTCGGTGGACCCGCGCGCATGCGGATGCTGGAGGCGCTCGCCGCGGCATCCTCCCCGCTCAGCGTGAGCGCTCTCGGCACGGCGATCGGCGTGGATCAGCCGCGCGCGTCCCGCCTCGTGCAGCAGGGGGTCGAGCGGGGCTTCGTGCGCCGCGAGGCCGACCCCGACGATGCGCGCCGCACGCGCATCGCCCTGACGGACGAAGGGCGTCGCATCGCGCGCGGCGCTCGCGGGGAGAGGCGGGAGATGCTCACGGCCGCGCTCACGCCGTTCACCGACGAGGAGCGGGTCGAACTCGCCCGGCTGCTGAACAAGCTCGCCGACAACTGGCAGCGCTGAGCGGCTCGAACTCGCCCGGCTGCTGAACAAGCTCGCCGACAACTGGCAGCGCTGAGCGGCTCGAACTCGCCCGGCTGCTGAACAAGCTCGCCGACAACTGGCAGCGCTGAGCGCGGGCCACCAGAGCGCGCTGCTCGTCTCCGTCTAGGCCGAGGCGAATTCCGCCGAGGGCTCGTCGTCGACCGACAGGGAGAGCACCGCGGTCTCGACCGCCTCATGCTCCTCGATCCGCTGCTCCAGCTCGCGCAGCCGCAGGGCCACGTCGTGCTCGCGGGCGTCGCCGGCCAGGTCGACCTCCGCGACGATGAAGAGCCGGTTCGGTCCCACGTACTCGATGTGCAGGTAGGTGACGCGCTCGATCTGGGGCAGGCCGAGCAGGGCCTTCCCGACACGCGCCCTCAGCTCCGGCGCGGCGGTCGCGCCCACGAGGAACGCGATGTTCCGCCGGATGAGGATGATGGCGACCACGCCCAGCAGCACCCCGACCAGGATCGAGCCGATGGCGTCCCAGGCGGCGACCCCGGTGATCTGGTGCAGGAGGATCGCGCCTCCCGCCAGCACCAGGCCGATGAGGGCGGCCGAGTCCTCGAAGAACACGGCCCGCAGCGTGGTGTCGCTCGTCTCCAGCACGAAGTCCCAGGTCGACGAACCCCGCTCCTTCGCGAGGCGGCGGGACTTCACCATCGCCTGGGTGAACGACGCACCCTCGAGCACGAACGAGATGCCCAGCACGATGTACGCCACCATCGGGCTCTCGACGGGACCGGTGTCGGACAGCTCCTGGATGCCGTGCATGATCGACACGATCGACCCGGCCGTGAAGATCCCGAAGGCGGCGATCAGCGACCACACGAAGGCGTTGCGGCCGTAGCCGAGCGGATGCCGCGCATCCTTCGCCTTCGCCCCGCGGCGGTCGGCGATGAGGAGGAACACCTCGTTCCCGGCATCCGCCCACGAGTGGGCCGCCTCGGCGACCATCGATGCGGAGGAGGTGATGAGCGCCGCGATCGTCTTCGCCACCGCGACCAGGACGTTGGCGAGGAAGGCGAGGAAGACGGTCACGCGGTCAGGCTACTCCCGCCGCACGTGTGTCCGGGTCAGCGTGGGGCCTTCACCGGCAGCAGCAGCAGGAAGCCCGCGATCAGCACGATCACGATGCCCAGGATGCCGAATGCCGTCTGGGCCGTCAGCACGATCAGCAGCGTCCAGGCGCCGGAGGCCATCCAGCTCGCGGCCCGACCGGTCGTGGCGTACAGGCCGAAGATCTCGCCCTCGCGCCCTGCCGGGGTGACCCGGGCGAGGAAGGAGCGGGCGGAGGCCTGCGCGGGGCCGACGAAGGCGCACAGGATGAGGCCGCCGATCCAGAAGACGATCGTGCCGCCGTCACGCAGGAAGAAGACGCCGAGGCCGGCGACCACCATCGCGCCGAGCGACAGCAGGATGATCCGCTTGGGGCCGAACCGGTCGTCGAAGCGCCCGGCGATGATCGTGGAGACGCCCGCGATGAGGTTGGCCGCGATGCCGAAGATCACGATGTCGAGGAACTGGAAGTGGAAGACCGTCGACCCGATCACGGCGCCGAACGCGAAGATGCCGCCCAGTCCGTCGCGGAACACGGCGCTCGCGAGCAGGAACCAGAACGTCGGCCGCGTCTCGGGGGAGCGGTAGAGGCCGATGACGTCTTTGACCAGCAGCCGGTAGGAGGCGAAGAAGCCGACCTTGCGGTCCGGGCGGCCGAGCGACGGCTCCGGCACATTCAGGAAGATCGGGATGCTGAACACGATCGCCCAGATCGCACAGCCGACCGCGATGATGCGGAACGGGAGGCCGCCGTCTTCCGGGAGGCCGAACCAGTCCATCATGTAGAAGACGATCACGATGACGAGCGCGATGATGCCGCCGAGGTAGCCGAAGCCCCAGCCGAGCCCGGAGATGCGGCCCACGGTCTTGGGGTTCGCGATGCCGATGAGCATGGCGTTCGAGTTGACCGCCGCGATCTCGCCGAACACCGATCCGGCGGAGATGAGGGCGACGCCGAGCCAGAACAGCGTGGGCGTCGGCTCGACGAACCAGAGGCCGAACATGCACAGGATGAGGGCGCCGGTGCCGATGCCGAGCCAGAGCTTCTGCCGCCCGGCGGCATCGGCCCGCTGACCGAGGACCGGCGCGAGGAGGAGTATGGCGAAGGCCGCGATGGTCGAGCCGAGCCCGAGGCCCGAGGTGAGGTCGGCGATGGCCGCCTCGTGCGCCTGGCTCTTCGGGTCGAGGGCGGCGAGCTCTGCGGGGAGGAACGCGTCGGTCGTCAGGTAGAGCGCCGTGAAGATGAACGTCAGGATGACCGTGTTGAAGGGCTGCGTCGCCCAGTCCCACAGCGCCCAGGAGTAGACCTGCTTCTTCGGGGCCGGCGTCTCGCCGCGCAGATCCAGGCCGACGACGGCCACGGCGCCGCTGTTCGCAGTCGCCACGGGCTCGGGAACGCCCTGGCGAGGTTCGGGTTCGCTCATGCTGGAAGTCTGGCGGTGCCCGGTGAACGGCCGGTGACGGCGCGCCGTACTGATATTCCGGGGTCGCTCGCCCGCGCTCAGTCCGTGCGCAGCGGCCGGAGCGTGCGGGCGTAGTCCTCCTTCAGCACCGCGAGGTGCAGCCAGGCCTCGATGCGCGTCACTCCCGGCAGGGCGCGCAGGCGCTCCAGGCTGGCGTACAGCGCTCCGGCCGAGGGCTCGACGAGCGTGGCCACGGCGTCGAACCGACCGAGCGTGCGCGCGGCGAAGTCCACCCCGCGTCCGCGTCGCAGCTCGTCGATCACGGCCTCGTCGTCGTCGCCGAGCGTCATGCCGACCCCCATCGACAGCTGCCGGTGCGCGAGCCCGCGGGCCTCCACCGCGCTGATCTTGATGACCCCGGCGTCGATCAGCCGCTGCACCCTGGTCGCGACGGCGGAGGGGGAGAGGCGCACCTCCTCGCCCAGCGCGCGGAAGCTCTTGCGTCCGTCGGCCTGCAGTTGCTCGATGAGCGCCTCGTCGATCGTGTCGAGCGTGACGCCGCCGTGGTACTCCGAGACGAAGAACCCCTTGATCACGGTGGAGTAGATGATCGTGCTGATGTCGAGCACGCCGTCGATCGCGCGGATCAGGGCCAGCAGGTCGTGCAGCTCCGACATCGACCCGACGCGCACCTCGGTGACCACGTCGTGCGCGCCGCCGACCGCCGACACCAGCACGGTCTCGCTCATGTCGCGGAGGTGCTCGGCCACGAGCTCCACCGACCCGTCGGTGCGGATGGAGACGTGCGCGAGCACATGCTGGCCGAGGAAGACAGGATCGACCGCGGCCACGACCCGCACCGTGCGATCGGCGAGCATCGTGCGCAGGCGGGCCGCGACGGCCGCTCGCGACTGTCCGAGTCTCTGGGCGAGCGAGAGCACGCTGGCCCGACCGTCCTCCTGCAGCGCACGGATCAGTTCGGCGTCGAAATCCATGGTCCCGCCCATTTCGTCAGTTTCCCGCGAACGCACGCTTCGCCGCGCACAAGTTCAGTGTAGGAGCAGAGCAGGCCGTCGGGAAGGCGAGCATTGCACGGATGCGCAATCATATATCCAGTGAATCCCCGTTATCACTGGAGTTCTGCCCTTGCCGGCAGGTCCGTACGTCCGTAGCATCCTTCGCTATCCGACATCTTCCGCAAAGGAGCGGGCACCCCCATGACCACTACCCCCACCAGCGGCACCCACAGCCGGGCGCGACGCGCCGGCATCGCCGCCTTCGTCGGCACCACCATCGAGTGGTACGACTTCTACGTCTACGCGACCGCCGCGGCGCTCGTCTTCGGTCCGCTGTTCTTCCCGAGCGGCGACCGGCTGGCCGAGACCGCAGCGGCCTTCGCGACCTTCGCGGTCGCCTTCCTCGTCCGCCCCCTCGGCGGCATCATCTTCGGCCACATCGGCGACAAGCTCGGCCGACGCACGTCGCTCGTCATCACGCTGCTGATGATGGGCGCGGCCACGGTCCTCGTCGGCTGCCTGCCCACGTACGAGAACATCGGCATCCTCGCCCCGATCCTCCTGATCCTCCTCCGTGCGGTGCAGGGCCTCGCGGTCGGCGGCGAGTGGGGCGGCGCGGTGCTCATGAGCGTCGAGCACGCCCCCGAGAAGTCGAAGACCTTCTACGGCGGCTTCACGCAGCTCGGCAACCCGGCCGGCGCCCTGCTGGCCTCCGGCATCTTCGCGATCATGACCCGCATGGGCGACGACTTCATCATCAACGGCGGCTGGCGCATCCCGTTCCTGCTGTCGATCGTGCTGGTCGGTGTCGGCTTCTGGGTCCGCTACCGCGTCGAGGAGACCCCGGTCTTCGAGGCGAAGGTCGAGGGTCGCAAGCAGTCGATGCCGCTGGCCTTCGCGCTGCGCACCAACTGGCGTCCGATCCTCCTCGGCATCGGCATCCTGCCGATCTCGACCGGCGGCTACTACCTGGCCACCACGTTCGTCACCGCGTACGCGACCGGCGAGCCGATCTCCGTGAGCGAGCAGGTCATCCTCGACGCGATGACGATCGCCTCGTTCGTGGAGTTCGTCGTGACCCTCCCGGTCGCCTGGTTGGGCGACAAGTGGGGCCGCAAGAACGTCATGTACATCGGCCTGATCACCTCGGTGCTCACCTTCGTGCCGTTCCTGCTGATCATGCCCGGCCGTATCGAACCGCTCATCTTCCTGTTCGCCTCGCTGGTGCGCATCGCGATGAGTGCGACCTACGCGCCGATCGCCGCGCTGCTCTCGCAGATGTTCCGTCCGCAGGCCCGCTACACCTCGATCGCGCTGTCCTACGGCGTCGGTGCGGCGATCTGGGCCGGGTTCTCGCCCTGGTTCGCGACCCAGCTCATCGCCTGGACCGGCAGCATCTGGTCCGTCATCGCGATGTTCATCGGCATGGCCGTGATCGCCGGCATCTGCACGCGTCTCGCGCCGCAGCACTCCGACGAGGCTCCCGTCACCGCCTCCTTCACCGCCCGCACCGACACGACGGCGAACAGGCTGCCGTGATCGGCGACCTCTCCTTCACCGCCCGCACCGACACGACCGCGAACAGGCTGCCATGAGAAAGCTCGCCCCCTTCGACCGCTCGGCCCAGACGGCACCCGCCCTGCTGACCGCGCACGCGATCCACACGGCGGATGCCGCGGCCACCACCGCGACGGCGATGCTGACCGACCGCGGGCGGATCCTCGCGATCGGCACCCTCGCCGAGTGCGAGGCGGCGGCCGAACGGGGTGGGTACTCTCCGGAGCGCATCGACCTCGGAGACGCGGTCGTCGTCCCCGGCTTCGTCGACGCCCACGCGCATCCGCTCATGTTCGGGCAGATGATGAGCTGGGTCGACTGCGGGCCGGAGAAGGCCGGCAGCATCCCCGAGATCGTGGCCCTGCTGAAGGCGGCGGCCGCCGACCTCCCCGAGGGGCGCCCGGTGCGCGGCTACGGCTACGAGCAGCGCAACCTGGCCGAGAAGCGGCATCCCACCCGCTTCGAGCTCGACGAGGTCGCCGCCGACCGCGAGGTGTACCTGATGAACGCCTCGGGCCACGGCGGCGTCGTGAACTCCCACACGCTGGAGATCAACGGCGTCGACCGCGACACCCCCAACCCCGAGGGCGGTGAGTTCTTCCGCGATGCGGACGGTGAGCTCACCGGTGAGCTGTCGGATGCCGCGTGCAACATCCTCACCGGCGTGCACGGCGTGAAGATCGGCCACCACGGTCCGAACTTCCACCTCGCCGACGAGCCGGAGGAGCACCTGCGCCAGCTGGACGCCGCGACCCAGCGCTTCCTGGCCGGCGGGGTCACGTCGATCGGCGACGCCCAGGTCACGCGCCGCGAGTTCGACATGTACCTGCGCCTCGCCGAGGCCGGGCGCCTGGAGCTGCGCGTGTCGATGTACCTGCTCTCGCACCTGCTCGACGAGGCGCTCGAGATGGGCCTGGTCGGACAGTTCGGCAACGCGCACCTCAGCTTCGCCGGCATCAAGTTCTACGCCGACGGCACGCTCGGCGGCTGGACCGCGTACTTCCCGGACGGCTACGTCGGCGACCCCTGCCGCACGGGCCAGCTCTACCACGAGCCCGCCGAATACGCCGGGCTGATCCGCAAGGCGCACGCCGCGGGGCTGCAGACCGCCACGCACGCCCAGTCGCCCACCGCGATCGAGATGGTCGTGTCGGCGATCGAGGCCGCGCTCGCCGAGCATCCGGATGCCGACGCGCGCCACCGCATCGAGCACTGCGGCCTGCCCACGCCCGAGCAGATCGAGCGGATGGCCGTGTCCGGCATCCGTCCGGTCAACCAGACCCAGCACTACTTCAACTGGGGCGAGGGCGTCGAAGAGGCCATCGGCACCCCGGGCGAGCGCTTCAACCCGCTGGGCGAGTTCGAGCGCGCGGGTGTCCCGTTCACCATCTCGTCGGATGCTCCGGTCGCCGAGCCCATCCCGCTCGAGGCCATCCAGACCGCCGTCACCCGCGTCACCCGTCGCGGGCACAAGCTCGGCCCGGACGACCTGCGCGTCTCCGCGCTCGCCGCTCTGCGCGCCCACACGATCGAGGGCGCCGTGTCGATCGGCCGCGAAGACGACCTGGGTTCGCTCGAGGTCGGCAAGTACGCCGACTTCGCGGTGCTCTCCGGCGACCCGCTGGCCGTGCCGGCCGAGGAGATCTCGGCGATCACGGTGCGCGAGACCTGGGTCGACGGCACGCGTCGTCACCAGGTGTGAGGATGACACGATGAGCACCGAGAGCACGACGGCAGAGCAGTACGCCGACACCGCCGGTCGGGCGGTGCTGGAGACGATCCGCGCCTACGGCGTGACCGCGGTCTTCGGCATCCCCGGCACCCACAACCTGGAGCTCTACCGCCCGCTCGCCGACCTCGGCATCCGTGCGGTGACGAACCGTCACGAGCAGGGATCCGGCTACGGCGCCGACGGCTGGGCGCAGCAGACCGGCCTCCCCGGCGTGGTCATCACGACCTCGGGTCCCGGCCTGCAGAACGCCATGAGCGCGATCGGCACGGCGTTCTGCGAGTCTCGGCCCCTCATCGTCCTGTCGCCCGGGGTGCCGCTCGGCGCGGAGTTCGCCGACGTGGGCACCCTGCACGAGACGAAGGATGCGACGGCCATGGTCGGCGCGATCGCCGAATGGTCGCGCCGGGTGAGCAGCGCGGCCGAGGCCGTCGAGGCCGTGCACGACGCGTTCACGCTGTTCCGCACCGGTCGCCCTCGTCCCGTGCACATCGAGATCCCGCTCGACGTGCTGGAGGCCCCGGCCGACGTCTCCGCCGAGGCGCGGCAGCCGCGTCCGGTCCCGGCGCGGGTCTCGGGGGAGTCGACCGCGCTCGCCGAGGCGGCCCGTCTGCTCGCCACCGCGAAGACCCCGGTGATCGTGGCCGGCGGCGGAGCCGTGGATGCCGCGCACGAGGTCACGACCCTCGCCGAGCGTCTCGGCGCCCCGGTGCTGACCACGTTGAACGGTAAGGGCGTGGTCGACGAGCGGCATCCGCTCTCGCTCGGCTCGAACCTCCGCCTCGCGTCCGCCCGCGCGGTCGCCGAGGGGGCCGACGTGCTGCTCGTGGTCGGCTCGAAGCTCGGCGAGGCCGAGCTGTGGGCACCGCGACTCGACGCGCGCGGAGCCGTGATCCGCATCGACATCTCACCGGCGCAGCGCGACAAGAACCTCGCCGCGACCGTGGGCCTCACGGGAGACGCGGCCGCCGTGTCGGGTGCCCTCCTGGACCTGCTCCCGGACGAGACCCGCCCGCCACGCGACCTGTCCGCCGAACGCGCCGCGATCGACGCCGAGGTGCGGGAGACCACACCCGAGACCGTGGCCCTCGCCGAGATCATCGCCGGCGCCCTCCCGGAAGATGCGATCGTCGCGGGCGACTCGTCCCAGATCGTGTACATGGCGCTCGGCAGCGTGCTGCGGTCGGAGCACCCGCACTCCCTCCTCTACACGCCCACCTACGCGACCCTCGGCTACGGCCTGCCCGCCGCGATCGGTGCCGCCGTCGCGCAGACGGAGCACCCGGTGGTGACCGTGATCGGCGACGGCGCCCTGATGTTCTGCGTGAACGAGCTCGTGACCGCCGTGGAGCAGCGCCTCGACGTCACGGTCGTGTGCGTCGACAACGGCGGGTACGCCGAGATCCGTCAGAACGAGGTCGACCGCGGCATGGAGCCGATCGGCGTCGACCTGGTGCAGCCCGACTGGGCGGCCCTCGCCACGGCTTTCGGGGCGACCGGCCGCCGGGTGGAACGGCGCGACGACATCGCGTCGAGCATCCGCGCCGCGATCACCGACGGGGGCGTGCAGCTGGTGCACATCCCGCAGCACGCCCTCTGACCTCCCCACTCCGAGACTCCCTCTCCCCGACGAACAGGAACGAGCAATGACCGAGAACGTGGGACCCATCGACGCGTCCGTGAACCCCCGCTACTCCGGTATCGCGACCTTCGCGCGGCTGCCGCGGATCGAAGACGTGCCCCGCGCCGACATCGCCGTCGTGGGCATCCCGTTCGACTCCGGGGTGAGCTACCGCCCGGGCACCCGGTTCGGTCCGTCGCACGTGCGCGAGTCGTCGCGCCTGCTGCGGCCGTACAACCCGGCGCAGGACGTGTCGCCGTTCGCGATCGCGCAGGTGGTGGATGCCGGTGACATCCCGGTCAATCCGTTCGATCTGACCGAGGCCGTGACCGAGGTCGAGCGCGCGGCGCTGGCGCTCGGCGAGCAGGTGCAGCGCATCGTCACGATCGGCGGGGATCACACGGTCGCGCTGCCGCTGCTGCGGGCGGTCGCCGCGAAGCACGGCCCCGTCGCGGTGCTGCACTTCGACGCGCACCTCGACACGTGGGACACCTACTTCGGCGCACCCATCACGCACGGCACGCCCTTCCGCCGGGCGAGCGAGGAGGGGCTGATCGACCTCACCGCGAGCTGCCACGTCGGCACCCGCGGCCCCCTGTACTCGAAGCAGGACCTCGAGGACGACGAGCGCCTGGGCTTCTCCATCGTGTCGAGCGAGTACATCGAGGAGCACGGCGTCGAGGCCGGCATCGCCCGCATCCTGCAGCGCATCGGCGACAAGCCGCTGTACGTGTCGATCGACATCGACGTGCTCGACCCCGCGCACGCGCCCGGCACCGGCACCCCCGAGGCCGGCGGACTCACCAGCCGCGAGCTGCTGCGGATCCTGCGGGCGCTGAAATCGCAGAACATCGTCGGTGCGGACGTGGTCGAGGTGTCGCCCGCCTACGACCACGCGCAGATGACCGGCATCGCCGCGAGCCACGTGGTCTACGAGCTCGTGACCCTGCTGGCCGCCCGCCTCGCCGCCTGACCCCGCCTCACCGCCTGACCGCGCCGCACCGCCGGAGCCGCCGCCTCCGGCCTCACGTGTACGACGCGGCGAGCATCTCGGCGAAGAGCTCCTCGGCGTCGCACTCCACGCGGCGCCGGGCGAACCAGTCGCAGATGTTCACGCAGTCGCGGTGCAGCAGGTCGAGTCCCTGCGGGTTCGCGATGATGTCGACGATCTGCGGGAGGTCGATCACCCGCACCCGACCCTCGTGCACGAGCAGGTTGTAGGCCGAGAGGTCGCCGTGGGCGAAGCCTGCCGCGGCGAAGATCCGCATCAGGTCGACCACCTGTGCGTAGTACCCCTGCAGCTCGGCGCGGTCGCCGCGTGCCTGGGCCAGGCGTGGCGCGGCCGTGCCCTCGGCGTCGCCGAGGAACTCCATCAGCACCTCGGTGCCGTTCACCTGCACGGGATAGGGCACCGGCGCCCCGAGCTCCCACATCCGGCACAGCGCCTCGAACTCGGCGAACGACCACTGCGCGGCGGCGACCTCGCGTCCGTGCTCCGACTTCCGGGCGAGGGCGCGCGCGTCGCGGGTGTTCCGGGTGCTGCGGCCCTCGGTGTAGACCGACGAGCGGTGGAAGCTGCGGTGCTCGGCGCTGCGGTAGCGCTTCGCCGCGAGCAGGGTGCGCTGCGCGGGGTCGCCGGGGACCGCGCGTTCCAGCAGGAACACGTCGGCCTCCTTGCCGGTCTTGAGGATGCCGCGCTCGGTGTCGAGCGCGCCGGCCGAGGTCACCACCCAGGCCGGCCACGGCTCGGGGCCGCGCTCGGACGGGGTGATCGCCGGCCACGTGGACCAGCGCTGGCCCTCACCGGGATCGACGTCGGCGAAGGAGAGTTCGGTCTCGAGGGTTTCGAACGCGGTGGGATCGAAGGCGGATGCATCGAAGGACGCGGCTTCCGAGGAAGCGAAGAGATCAGACAAGGTGTGGCTCCGGGAGCGGGAGGCCACGCCAGGATCAGGAGCGGGTGGCCTCGGAGGGAAGGTGGTCGGCGGTGAGCGCGACAACGACGATGTTCATGTCCTCGGCTCCTTCCGCTCGGGCTTCCCGGGCCGGTCCCGGTGCGTCGTCGAGCCTAGGGCGTGCGCGTCGGGCTTGTCCAGACCCGGCGGCTGCCCGAGCGCTCAGCCGAGAGTCTTCGGCGGGATGACCCGCACGAGCACGCCGCCGCCCTCGCCGCCGATGGCAGCGACCCACGACGTTCCGGTCCAAGCGGCCGCATTCACCCCGCACAGGAAGGGCAGCGGCTGCTCCGTTCCGTCAGCGCTCACCCTCAGCGCATCCGGGCGCAGCACCGCCTCACAGCTCGAACGCTGCTCGACCAGGACGCGCGCCGCCGCGGATCCGCCGACGACGACGCCGCGGACGCTCGACTCCTCGGCGGTTCCGCCCCACCACAGTGCCGTCCCGTCGGGGCGCACGGCGACCTTCGGGAAGTCGGCGGTCTGCGGATCGCTGCTCAGCTCCGACCCGTCGCTGTCGAGCACGATCCGCGCCGACGGGGTGGCCAGGTGGATGCGGCCGGCGGCGTCGACGTCGAGCGCGACCGGCGGGACACCGGGTCGGGCGGCCCACGCGTCGGTCAGCGCGAGCGGCGCGCGGTGGAGGAGCGCGCGCGAACCGTCATCCAGGTCGATGCGCAGCACCTCGAGATCGAGGTACGCGGACGGGTCGGGCTGGGTGCGCACCAGGATGGCGTCCCCGTCGTGCACGGCCACGTCGGCGAACGCGAAGTCTTCCAGCCCGTCGGCGGAGATATCGCGCATCGTGAGGGTGCTCATGTCGACGACGGACAGCACCGCGGGATCGTTGCGGATCACGACGAACTCGTCCGGCGCGACGGCCGCCATCGACTCGATGTCGGAGAGAGGATCCTCGGGCTTCGTGCCGAAACGTGCGATGGTCTCGCCTCCGGCACCGATGTGCAGCCACGACCCCGACGCCGTCGCCCAGAATCCGCCTTCCTCGTCGGCTGCGACGACCGACACCCCGAGGCCCACGTCGACCAGCTCCCTCTGGTCGTCCGCGAATGGACGGTCCGCGAAGAACGTGTCGTCCGGACGTCCGGTGCCTCGGGAATCGAAGGGGATCGGCTCCAGCGTCCATTCGTCCGGCCCCACCTCGGGCGCGCATCCGGCGAGGAGCCCGACCGCGAGGATGGCACCGAGGAGGGGCAGCATCCGCCTGTTCGTCCGACCGTCGACTCGCATGTTTCCCACCCTGGAGTCTTCGGATGGGAACTCGGTGAAGACCCGCTGGCCGTCTGCCCGACGCGTCGGACGATCGGTCGGTTGCCCCGGACGACCGGTCGGGCGACGGCATCCGGATGCTGCGAACGTGGAACCATGACCACGACAGCGCCCGTTCCCACTCTGCCGACCTCGGCGGCCTCCCGCATCCGCTACGGCGGACTGATCGTCCTGATGCTGATGGGCTTCCTGCTGGTCACGGCCGAGTTCCTCCCCAACGGCGTGCTCACCGAGATGGCGGACGGCCTGGGGGTCACCCCCGGTCAGGCCGGGCAGACCGTGACCGTGACCGCGCTGGTCGGCCTCATCGTGGCTCCCACCGTCGGACTCGTCTTCCCGCGCCTCGACCGGCGATCGCTGCTGGTGTGGATGGCGCTCGCCGCCGCCGTGTCGAACCTGATCGTGGCGATCGCCCCGAACCTGATCATCGTGCTGCTGGCGCGCTTCCTGCTGGGGGCGGCGATCAGCGCGTTCTGGGCGATGTCGATCACGGTCGCCGCGCGTCTCGCGGGACCGGCCAACCTCGGTCTCGGCGTCATGTTCACCTCCGCCGGCGTCTCGCTGGCGACGGTCGCCGGCGTGCCGCTCGGTGTGATGCTCAGCGAGCTCGTCGACTGGCGGATGGTCTTCGCCCTCGCCGGCGGATTCATGATCGTCCTCGCGGTGGTCCTGCGGTTCGCCCTGCCCTCGGTGCCGGCGGAGCGGGCGTCGAGCCTGCGCCTGCTCGTCGACACGCTGCGCCGCCCCGGCATCGGGCTCGGCATGGTCGGACACGTCCTCGTGGTGCTCGGGCACTTCCTCGCGTACACCTACGTGCGTCTGGCCCTGGAGCGGATCCCGGAGGTCGACCCCTCGACGATCGTCGTGCTCCTCGCCCTGTTCGGCGTCGGGGGTCTGCTCGGCAACATCACGATCGGACTCGTGATCGACCGCACGTTCGCCTTCTTCGCCGTGTTCGCTCCGGCCGTGATCGCCGTGTCCGTGATCTCGATGATCCTGTTCTCCGGATCGATCGTGGGCGTCGGCATCGTCGTGCTGGTGTGGGGCTTCTTCTTCTCGTCCTGGCTGATCGTCGCCAACACCTGGGTCGGGCACCGGATGCCGGATCGCCTCGAAGCCGGCGGCAGCCTCGTCGTGGTGGGCTTCCAGGGCGCGATCACGCTCGCGGCCGGCATCGGCGGACTGCTCGTCGACACCCTGAACGTCGAGCTGGTCTACGTGATCGGCGCCGTCGCGCTGGTCGCCGGGGCCGTGCTCTTCGGCGCGTCGAACCGCGTCAGCAGCCGAGCCTGACGGCCATCGGACCGCACGCGATCACGGTGTCAGGCCGGGATCGGCGTGCGGTTCGCCATCCGCCAGGAGGACGGGGTGAGGCCGGTGCGGCGTCGGAACGCGCGGCTGAACCCCTCGTCGGAGGCGTAGCCCAGTTCGCGCGAGATCTCTGACACGCTCCGTCCGGCGTCGAGCATCCGCTTCGCCGCATCCACGCGCACCTCGGTGACGTAGTCGGCGGGGGAGCGGCCGACCGCGGTGCGGAACCGCTCCGCGAAGGTCGAGCGCGACATGGCGCCGATGGCGGCGAGGCGCTCGACCGTCCAGTCGCGGCCCGGCTCCTCGTGGATGGCGTCCACGACGCGGTCGAGGAACGGGTCGTTCGACAGCGAAGGCCACCCGGAGGGGGCGCAGCCGTTCGCCGCCCAGGCGCGGATGACCGACAGCAGCACGGTCGTCGCCATCATGCGGCAGATCACCGGGTCGCCCTGGCGTGCGGGGAGGACGGTGTGGTCGATCACGCCCATGTTCAGGGCGAGGGCCGCCGCGGCAGGCTCGATGGCGTCGAACCCGGTGACGGTCAGGAACGACGGCAGCAGCGCGGGCAGCGGCGATGCCGCGTCCGCGAGCACGATGTCGGCGATCATGAGACTCGTGTCGTCCTGCGCCTCGAGGGCGAAGGAGGATCCGCCGAGCGCGAGGAACGCGTCGCCGGCGACGAGGAGGTCGCGGCGGCTCTGCGGGTCGAGGGTGAGGCGGTGCGAGCCGGGATCGACGTCGAGACGGCAGGTGTCCCCGAGCGGAGGATGCCCGGTCACGCGGCCCTCGGCGATGTACACGAGGGTGATGGTGCCGGACGGGATCGGCAGCAGCGTACCGGCCGCCAGAGCGGTGCGGCGGCCGATGCCGACGCGGAGGTCGACGGCGCCGAGCACCTGCGAGATCGCATCCGGGTCCACTGTCACCATGCCTTCGGCAACACCCTCGCGCCGCCCGGTATTCCGGGGCGGACATCTTCCCTCCTCGGAGGGCGGAACGGCGCGCATCGTCCTGGCGGCCTCAACCATTCGGTTGATTCGAGGCGGATCGCGGCCGGATACGGTGGAAGGACCCCACCCGAGGAGTCCCGCGTGTTCCGCACCCCCGACCGTCTGTTCCGAGTTCTCGCGATCGCGGAGGCGATCACCTGGACGATCCTGATCGCCGCGATCATCGCCCGCGCCGTCGGCGCCCCGGGGATCGTGGTGACCGTGGGCGGCGGCATCCACGGATTCGTGTTCCTGGCCTACGCGGCGGCGGCGATCCTGGTCGCACTGAACCAGCGCTGGCACGTCGGCGTCGGTGCGCTCGCCGTGGTGAGCGCGGTCATCCCCTACGCCACGATCCCGACCGAGATCTGGCTGCATCGCACGGCGCGGCTCGACGGCTCCTGGCGCCTCGAGGCGACCGACGACCCGCGGGATCGCCGCTGGTACGACCGGCTGATGCGCTGGTTCCTGCAGCGTCCGTGGGTGCTCGCGGTGCTGCTGGCCGTCGGCATCGTCGCGCTGTACGTGATCCTGCTGCTGGTCGGTCCTCCCGGCGGCAAGTGAGTCCGGGGCGTTTCGGCCCGGCGCCCGGTCAGGGCGTGACGACGATCGCGCTCGCCTCGTTGACCGCGTCCATCGTGGCCTCGGCGTCTCCGGCGGTGCAGTCCACGATCGTGTAGAGGCTCGCCCCGGTCCGGGTGAACGTCCGCGCGGCCATGAGCCAGGTGCGGCTGCCCTCCTGCCCGACGACCTGGCGCATCTCGACCCCGCCGTTCCCACCGGCCATGTAGCTGAACTCGCCGGTGGTCGCGAGCGGGGTGACCTCGGCCGTCGACGTCTGCAGCAGCAGGGCGAGGACCGCGTCCGATGACGCGCTGTCGTCGCCCGGGACGATCTGCAGGTCGCCGATGTCGCCCTGCCAGAACCGCACCGTGCAGGTGCCGTCGACCGTGCCGTAGGTCCATCCGCCGTTGCCGTCGTCCGGCGACACGATTTCCCAGGAGTCGTCGACGATGAGGCCGTCGCCCCACTCGATGCGGGCGGTGCTCGACAGGTCGAGGCCCTCGTCGAACGTCAGCGTCGAGCCCGGTGCGCCGTCGACCGGGGCATCCGTTCCCGTGCCGGGCGCCGTCGCCGCCGACTCCGGGGGGATCTGCGCGTACAGACATCCGCTCAGCGGCAGGATCGTGAGCGCGGCGAGCGCGGTCGCGGCCAGGCGCAGGGTGAGGGTCGAGGTGCGCGTCATGCCGGTCAGCCTAGCCGCGGCCTCCGCCACGCGCCCGCACCCGTCAGTGCGCGGTGGCCACGCCGATGGAGTCGTGCACGATGACGGCGGCGGCGCGGGCGCCCGCCCCGGCCGCGACGATCAGCTGCTGCGGTCCCGGTGCGGCCGCGTCTCCGGCGGCGTACAGACCGGGGACGTCGGTGCGGCCGGAACCGTCGGTGAGCAGGTGCCCGGAATCGTCCAGCGACGGCGCGATCCCGTCGAGGAACGACAGGGTGCTCTCCCACTCCGGCCGCACGAAACCGCCGTCGACGGAGACTGCCGTGCCGTCGACGAGACCGATCTCCTCGAGGCGGCCGCGGTCTCCCCGGAGCTCGAGGATCGGCTGGCGGCGCACCGCGATCCCGGCGGCGGCGAGCTCCTCCTCCTCGCTCGCGGTCACGACGTCCGCACCATGGGTGAACACGGTGAGGCTCTCGGTCCAGCGGCCGATCAGCCGCGCGCGGTCGGCGATGTCCGGTGTCTCGCCGATGAGCGCGAGGCGCCGCCCCTGCAGCTCCCAGGCGTCGCATGCGGCGCAGCTGAACAGGCTCATGCCGTAGAAGCCGCGCAGGTTCGGCACGGCGGGGAGGGACTCGCGGAGCCCGCTGGCCAGCAGCACGGCTCGGGCCGACACCGTCGCCTCCGTCTCCCGTCGTCCGATGTCCGCCGCGAACCCGTCGCCCTGCCGGCGGAGCGCGAACACGCGGGTCCGCGAGCGCACCTCGACGTCCGGATAGGCGGCGAGCTCCTCACGCGCGAGGCGCCGCAGCTCCTGCGGCGGGATGCCGTCACGCGTGAGGAACCCGTGCGAACGCAGCGTGGCGGCGTTGCGCGGACGATCGGCGTCGACCACGAGTACCCGCGCCAGCGAGCGTCCGAGGTTGAGCGCAGCCGAGAGGCCGGCCGGGCCCCCGCCCACGACGAGCACGTCGTACTCGGTGTGCTCCTCGGTCAGCCGTGTCGCCGGTGCCGTCATCCGCGTCGTCCTTCCGGAAGGGCGGGTCCATCGCGCGGCATCGGCCGAGGCGACGCCGCCGGGCGGCCGGTTAGGCTCGCCTTACTCCTATCCTGCCACCGTTCCCGGAGTCGGACCCCGGGCGTCGCTCAGGCGCGCCGGACGGGTTGCTGCAACTCGGTGACCCAGTCGGACTGGTCGTCGGAGACCGCGCGCACGTACAGCTCTCGACAGGGGCCGTCGTGCACGAGGCCGCGGGCGAGGATCTCGGTGTGGATGGCGTGCCAGCTCTCGGAGATCCGCTCCATCGACCCGAGATGGATGCCGCACACGGCATCGGCCGCGGCGGGGAGCTCGACGATCTCGAATCCGTCTCCGGCCTCCCCGGCGTACGTGTATCCGACGATGACCTCCATCCCGTCGTCGAGCGTCGCGTACTGTGCGATCGGCGTCGCCAGCGAATGCTCATCGCCGATGATCTCCGCCACGGTATCGAAAGAGGGGCCCACGACGCCCGCGACGGCGGGCTGATCCCGGACGACGGTGCGGACCGCTGCGAGGCGGACGGCCGGGAGGGGCTTCTCGATGATCTCGATCTGTGACATGTGCTTCTCCTTCTCGATGAGGTGGAGGCGCCGCTCGACGTCGACGAGTCTCTCCGCGGCGATCCGGTGCTCCTGCTCGACCTCGGCGCGGCGGATCCGCAGCAGCGAGGCGATGCGCTCGGCATCGACGCCGCGGTCCAGGATCGCCGAGATGTCGTTGAGCCCGAAGCCCAGCTGGCGCAGGGCGACGATCCGGTGCAGTCGTTCCAGCTGCGAGGGGTCGTAGGAGCGGTAGCCGCTGAACTCGTCCACGTGGGCGGGGACGAGCAGGCCCGCCGTGTCCCAGTGCCGCAGCATGCGGTGGGTCACCTGGCCGATCTGCGCGAACGCTCCGATGGACAACATGTCTCCGTTCTCCCGTCTGCCACTGTGTCAGGGTCAAGTATCGCGTCGATGGGGGCGTGCGCCGGAGATCGCGGACCCGGATCGATGCCGCTCCGCACGCCGTTCCGGTATATCGCTTTTCCGCCCTGATCTGGCACTTCGAATGTCGGTGGCCCGTGGTTCGCTGAGGGTATGACGGCGCTGGCAGACGCAACCCTGGAGCAGGTGGATGCGCTCGCCGCGCTCACCGAGATGCTCGTCGAGGTCGAGCGCACGATCAGCAGTCTGCAGGCCGCACGCGACGGCATCCTGGCGGTGGGGTCACGGCTCGCGCTCGAGGTCGCCGAGCAGGGGGAGCACCCCGACCACGGAGAGATGTCGGCGCGCACCGTTGCCGCGGAGTTCGGCGCCGCGCTGCGGGTGAGCGATCGCACGGTGCAGCGCCGGATGGCGGATGCGGCGTGGGTCGTCGAGCGCTTCCCGCTGGTGTGGGAGGCGCAGGGCGCCGGGCGTCTCAGTGCTGCGCACGCGCGTGTCGTCTGCGAAGCGGGCGAGCACCTCGACGATGCCGCGAGTCGCGACGCCTATGCGGCCCAGATGATCGTCTTCGCCGAGACCGAGTCCCCGGCTCGGGTGGGGCGGATGGCTCGACGGGTGGCCGAGCGGTTCCAGGCGCGGTCGCTCGATGAGCGGCATGAAGACGCGCGGGAGAAGCGGGCCGTGTGGGTGAGAGACGTCGGCGACGGGATGACGCAGCTCGGGATGCTCGGTCCGTCCGCGCTGGTCCACGGTGCCTTCGAGCGATTGACCCGGATGGCCCAGGCAGTGCAGGAACGCGGGGCGGTGCAGGAACGCGATGAGGTGCAGGAGCGCGACTCCGCACAGGGGCGCGACTCCGCACAGGAGCGCGACTCCGCGCGGGAGCATCCCGACGTGGACGAGCGCACCGTCGTACAGCTCCGCACCGATATCGCCCTCGACCTGCTCCTCACCGGTGCTCCGGCCGGACATGATCTGCCCGACGGTCTGCTCGGGGCGATCCGCGGCTCCGTGTCCGTCACGGTTCCCGTCATGACGCTGATCGGGGTCGACGCGACACCGGCCGAGCTGAACGGCCGCATCCCGATCGACCCCGCCACGGCCCGCAGGCTCGCCGGCGCGGCGTCCGGATGGGACCGGATCCTCACCCACCCCGTCACCGGGGCGTTGCTCGCGGTCGACCGCTACCGACCCGGTGCGGAGCTGAGGCGGCACCTGAGTGCCAGGGATCAGCGCTGCCGATTCCCCACCTGCGGATACCCGCCCGCCGACTGCGACATCGATCATCATCAGGAGGCCGCGCTCGGGGGATCGACGACCGAATCGAACCTCGGCCACCTGTGCCGACGGCATCACATGCTCAAGCACCACTCGCCGTGGGTCGTCGAGGCTCTGGGCGGCGGTGTCTACGCGTGGACGAGCCCGACCGGGGCGGTCTACATCGACCGACCCCCACCACCGAACACCGTCACCTTCCGTGAGGCGTGCGAGGACCCGCCGTTCTGAGCGGCGGTGCCGAGCGCTCCTCGAACGCTCCTCGGAGGCTCCCCCGAGCACTCGCCGAAAGCTCCCGTGCAAAGTTGAGCCGACTCATATCAAGTTCATTTGACACCTCTCGACCCTCGGAGTACAGTTGAGTCATCACGACTCAGGTTTCCCTGATCGCCGCAGATTTCCGAACCACAACGAACTTCCAACAAAGGAGAGAACACATGGCACGTGCTGTCGGTATCGACCTCGGAACCACCAACTCCGTCGTCAGCGTCCTCGAGGGTGGCGAGCCCAAGGTCATCGCCAACGCCGAGGGCTTCCGCACGACCCCCTCGGTCGTGGCCTTCACCAAGGACGGGGAGGTGCTCGTCGGTGAGACCGCGAAGCGCCAGGCCGTCACCAACGTCGACCGGACGATCGCTTCCGTCAAGCGCCACATGGGCACCGACTGGAGCTTCGACGTCGACGGCAAGAAGTGGACGCCGCAGGAGATCTCCGCGCGCATCCTCATGAAGCTGAAGCGCGACGCCGAGGCGTACCTGGGCGACACGGTGACCGACGCGGTCATCACCGTCCCCGCGTACTTCAACGACGCCGAGCGTCAGGCCACCAAGGAGGCCGGCGAGATCTCGGGCCTCAACGTCCTGCGCATCATCAACGAGCCGACGGCGGCCGCTCTGGCCTACGGCCTCGACAAGGGCAAGGAAGACGAGCTCATCCTGGTCTTCGACCTGGGTGGCGGAACGTTCGACGTCTCGCTGCTCGAGGTGGGCAAGGACGACGACTTCTCCACGATCCAGGTGCGCTCGACCGCCGGTGACAACCGCCTCGGTGGAGACGACTGGGACCAGCGTCTCGTCGACTACCTGATCAAGCAGTTCAAGGAGACCACGGGCGTCGACGTCTCGGGTGACAAGATCGCCCTGCAGCGTCTCAAGGAGGCTGCGGAGCAGGCGAAGAAGGAGCTCTCCTCCTCGACCTCGACCAGCATCAACCTGCCGTACCTGTCGCTGACGGAGTCCGGCCCGGTGTCGCTGTCCGAGACCATCACCCGCGCGAAGTTCGAGGACCTCACGAAGGACCTGCTCGACCGCACCAAGAAGCCGTTCGAGGATGTCATCCGCGAAGCCGGCATCAAGGTGTCCGAGATCGACCACATCGTGCTCGTCGGTGGATCCACGCGTATGCCCGCCGTCGCCGAGCTCGTCAAGCGCGAGACCGGCAAGGACGCGAACAAGGGCGTCAACCCGGACGAGGTCGTCGCCGTCGGCGCCGCTCTCCAGGCCGGTGTCCTCAAGGGCGAGCGCAAGGACGTTCTCCTCATCGACGTCACCCCGCTGAGCCTCGGTATCGAGACCAAGGGCGGCATGATGACCAAGCTCATCGAGCGCAACACGGCCATCCCGACCAAGCGCAGCGAGACCTTCACCACGGCCGACGACAACCAGCCGTCCGTCGCGATCCAGGTCTTCCAGGGCGAGCGTGACTTCACGCGCGACAACAAGCCGCTCGGCACGTTCGAGCTGACGGGTATCGCCCCGGCTCCCCGTGGCATCCCGCAGATCGAGGTCACCTTCGACATCGACGCCAACGGCATCGTGCACGTGTCCGCCAAGGACAAGGGGACCGGCACCGAGAAGTCGATCGTCATCTCCGGCGGCTCCTCGCTGTCGAAGGAAGACATCGAGCGCATGGTCCGCGAGGCCGAGGAGCACGCGGCCGAGGACAAGGCGCGCCGTGAGGCCGCCGAGGTCCGCAACCAGGCCGAGACGCTCGCGTACTCGATCGACAAGCTCATCACCGAGAACGACGACAAGCTGCCCGAAGACGTGAAGACCGAGGTCAAGGCCGACGTCGACGCGCTCAAGACGGCGCTGGCCGGCGAAGACGACGAGGCCGTGAAGACCGCGTTCGACAAGCTCAACCAGTCGCAGTCCAAGCTCGGCGAGGCCATCTACGCCTCCTCGCAGGCGGATGCCGCTCCCGGCGCTTCGGCTGACGGCGAGGCCCCGGCCGGTGACGCTCCCTCCTCCGAGGAAGACGTCATCGACGCCGAGGTCGTCGACGACGAGGACGAGAAGAAGTAATCATGACGGACAAGAACTTCGACGAGAACCAGTTTCCTGAGTCCGCCGAAGGTCGCAGCGAGGGGTCGGATGCTCAGGCATCCGGCCCCGCGCCGCAGAACCCGGACTCCCGCGAGGCGAAGGCTGCCGAGGGGGCGGACGAGACTCCTGTCGACGGTGCCGACGACGACCTCACGGTCGACGACATCCTCGGTGCCACGCAGACCGGCGAGGCCGCGGCGGAAGACGCCGTGCTCGCCGACCTCGAGTCGACGCTGCTGAACGACCTCAAGCGCCTCCAGGCCGAGTACGCCAACTACCGTCGCCGCACCGAGGAGCAGCGCCAGGTCGAGATCGAGCGGGCGAAGGGCGAGGCCGCCAAGGGCCTCATCCCCGTGCTCGACGACCTCGACCGCGCCGCCCAGCACGGCGATCTCGTGGAGGGCACGCCCTTCGCCGTGATCGCCGAGAAGGTGCGCGTGGTCGTGGAGCGTCTCGGAGTGGTCGCGTACGGCGAGAAGGGCGAGGAATTCGACCCGCAGCGCCACGAGGCCATCTTCCAGCAGCCGACCCCCGGCGCCGAGAAGACCACGATCCTCGAGGTCGTCGAGGTGGGCTACCGCCTCGGTGACGTCGAGCTGCGTCCCGCGAAGGTCGTCGTCGCTGTCCCTGCGGAGTAGGTGATCGATGGCCAGCCAGGATTGGTTCGACAAGGACTTCTACAAGACCCTCGGGGTCTCCAAGGACGTCAGCGATGCGGATCTGAAGAAGACGTATCGCAAGCTCGCGCGGAAGTACCACCCGGACTCCAATCAGGGTGATGCCAAGGCCGAGGCGAAGTTCAAGGAGATCAGCGAGGCCTACTCGGTGCTCTCCGACGCCGAACAGCGCAAGGAGTACGACGAGATCCGCGCCATGGGCTCCGGCGCCCGCTTCACGGCGGGCGGTCAGGGCGCCGGCGGGTTCGAAGACGTGTTCAGCCGGTTCGGCCAGCAGGGCCGTGGGCAGACCGCGGACTTCGAGGACATCTTCGCGATGTTCAACCAGGGTCAGGGCGCGAGCTTCGGCAACGGTCGCTTCGGGCAGCCGAGCGGCGGGTATCGCGGCTTCGGCGGTCCGCAGCGCGGCGCCGACGTCACGGCGCGCACCACGCTCGACTTCGTCACCGCCGTGCAGGGCGAGACGATCTCCCTGCAGGGCGAGGACGGCAAGCCGTTCAAGGTGAAGATCCCCGCGGGCGTCGCCGACGGACAGAAGATCCGTCTGCGTGGCCGCGGTCGTCCCTCACCGGACGGCGGAGAGAGCGGTGACATCGTGGTGCAGATCGCGGTGCGTCCGCACCCGGTCTTCACCCGCGACGGTCTCAACCTGCGCGTCGTCGTCCCGGTGACGTTCACCGAGGCGACGCTCGGCGCGACGATCGAGGTCCCGACGCTCGGCGGCGACGTGGTCAAGCTCCGCGTCGCCCCCGGCACGCCCTCCGGGCGGGTGCTGCGTGTCAAGGGACGCGGAGTCGCGACCTCGAAGGGGACGGGCGACCTGCTCGCCGAGCTCCAGGTCGCGGTGCCGACGCACCTCGACGACGCCGCACGCGCGGCGCTGGAGAAGTTCCAGGAGCTGGAGCCCGAGGAGAACCCGCGGGCCGAGCTCATGGCGAAGGCACGGCGATGACCAGGCGCGCGCAGGGGCGCACGGCGGTCGTCGAGCGAGCGCAGCGAGACGAAACGCCTCACCCGCGTTTCGTCTCGCTGAGCTCCCCGCTCGACGACCGGAGTGTCCTCGACGACCGGAGTGTCCTCGACGACCGGAGTGTCCTCGGCGGCCGAGGTGTCCTCGGCGGCCGGGAGCCGAGGAGCCGATGATGGACGCCGACACCCCGGTGTTCGCGATCGCGGCCGCCGCCGAGCTCTCGGGCCTTCATCCCCAGACCCTGCGGCAGTACGACCGCATCGGGCTCGTGGTGCCCGGGCGCACCTCCGGCGGGTCGCGCCGCTACTCCACCCGCAACATCGAGCAGCTGCGCGAGGTCGCCCAGCTCTCCTCCGAAGGCGTGAGCCTTCCCGCGATCGCGCGCCTGCTCGATCTCGAAGACGAGAACCGGATGCTGCGCACCCGTGTCGCCATGCTCGAGGGCGCCCTGCGCACCGAGCGTGAGAGCCGTCCCGGTGTGCGCGTGTTCGCCGCCGGCTCCGCGGGCGTCGTGCCGATGCCGACCGGACGACGCATCCGCCGCTCGACCGACGTCGTGCTCTGGAACCCGCGCGGCAACGCCTAGCCGCCCGCGCGAGAGCACCCTCTCGCGCGGAGCGCCCGGTCAGTCGCCGACCCTCGTCCAGACGCCGCATCCCAGCGATGTGAACCCCACATCGTCGGGGTAGATCCGCACGTACTGGGTTCCGCCCGTCGTCAGGTAGTCGTTCTCGATGATCTCCTCGAACGTGCCGCCGAAACCGGACACGATCTCCCAGTAGCACCCGGCCTTCGCCGTCGTCGTGCCGTAGACGCCGGGCGCGAGGTGCACGTTCACGGCGTGGGTGCCGTTGCCGGCGGACCCGCTCAGGCTTCCGACGAGCTTCGTCCAGCGCCCGCACTGGGCATTGGTCTTGAAGAACCGGTCGGTCTTGGAGATCGTCACGATCACGCGGCCGGTCGTGGCGCGGAAGTCGTTCGCGATGATGCCGCTGAAGCTCGTGCCCGCAGAGGACCGACGCTCCCAGTAGCACCCGGGTTGCGGGCTCGCGAAGTAGGTTCCCGGGGCGATCCCGGATCCCACGCGATAGGTTCCGGCGCGGCTGATCGAGGGCGCGGGGGCGGCGATCTTCGCCGTCGCGAAGCTCGTGATGCCGGTGGCGGCGTAGCCGGTGGCGCGGCCGGTGACCGTCACGGTGACCGCCTTGCCGTAGTCGGTCGTCGACAGCCGATAGGTGCGTGCGGTGGCGCCGGGGATCGTGACGCCGTTGCGCTTCCACTGATACGTGAACGAGGCCTTCGGCGACCAGGCGGACACGCTCGCCGTCAGCACGGCACCCACCCGGGCGGTTCCGGAGATGCGGGGGCGCGGAGCCTTGGCGAACGGCTTGACCACGGCGGCCGTGGCGGCGCTCACGCTCTTGGTGGTGGTGTAGCCGGCGGAGACCGCGGTCACCTCGACCGTGATCCGCTTCTTCCAGTCCGCCGCGACGAGCTTGTACGTCGAGGCGGTGGCCCCGCGGATGGCCGACCCGTTGCGCAGCCAGCGATAGGTGAGCTTGGCGGAGGGGCTCCACGTGCCGGGGGAGACCTTGAGGGCGACCCCGATCTTCGCGGTGCCGACGATGGTCGGCTTCGGGGCGCTGCTGAACGCGCCGCTCCCGATCGTGCCACCCTCCGTGGTCGACTCCACGGAGATGTAGCCGTCACGGCTCGCCGTGAGCGCGAGCGTCAGCTTCTTCCCGAAGTCGGCCGTCCGCGGCGTGAAGGTGGTGCCGGTCCCGGCCACGACGCCGTCGACCACCCACGAGTACGAGATGGCGATCGCCTGCGGTTCGGTGATCGGAGCGCTGACCGTGAGCTCCGTCCCGACGCGCACCGTCCCGACGATCGTGGCGGGCTGGATGAGCGCGAGCGTGCCGATGAGCTCGTGGGCGTCGCTCGACACCGCGGTCTCGGCGTAGTCGGCATGACGCGCGATGACCGTGACCCCCACGAGGCGACCGACGTCGGAGGGCGAGAACGTGAACGTCGGGCTGTCCTGCTCGGCGCTCGGGACGCCGTCGACGGTGAAGGCGTAGGTGAGCACGGTGCCGTCCGGCCACGTACCGGGGTCGACCGTCACGGGCTGTCCGGCGACGATGAAGCTCGGAATCGTCGGCGTCCCCGTCGAGGGGAACTCCGGAGCATCGGCGGGCGGGTCGGCTTCGTCGGTGCCGTCCGGGACGGTGCCGGCGACGGAGCCGGTGCCGTTCGACACGCTGACGAGGTCGTCGGCGAACGCGGCAGCGCCCCCGCCGATGGTGGCCAGCGTCAGGCTCGCCACCGTCACGATGCTCACCGCGAATGCGCGGAACGGGCGCGCTCGGTCCCGTCGGACTCGTGTCACGATCGATCTCCCCCAGATTGGTCGCCACGACGTCACACGACGCGGTCCGACAGAGCGCACCAGCGCGCACTTCGCGCAGTATATCGATCGAACGGAACAACCGCACCTGTCGGCGACCACGGAGAGACCGCCGGAACCGCGTCACTAGATCGCTACAGTTGGGGCATGTCCAAAGCGAAGCGGGTGACCATCACGGACATCGCCCGGCTGGCGGGGGTGTCGCCGGGAGCGGTGTCCTTCGCGCTCAACGGACGTCCGGGGGTGAGCGAGCAGACGCGGCAGCGCATCCTCGACATCGCCGAGGAGCACCAGTGGCTCCCGAGCTCTGCGGCGCGGGCGCTGGTCGGCTCGCGCGCCGGCGTCATCGGCTTCGCGGTCAACCGCTCCGCCGGGACGCTCGGCGCCGAGGCGTTCTTCACCGATCTCATCGCGGGCGTGCAGTCGGCGTTGGCCGAGCACCGCATCGCGATGCAGATGGTGCTCGTGGCGTCGGTGGAGGACGAGGTCGCGACCTATCGGCGCTGGCGCAGCTCGCACCAGGTCGACGGCGTCATCGTGATCGACCCGCGCGACGACGACCCGCGCCTCCCCGTGCTCCGCGACCTGGGGCTGCCGGCGATCGTGATCGGCAGCGACGCCTCGGAGGAGGGGCATCCCGCCACCATGTGGCTCGACGACAGCCAGGTCGCGCATTCGCTCTTCGACTACCTCGTCGCGATCGGCCACCGCTCGGTCGTCTACGTCGCGGGCCCCGCCGAGTTCCAGCACACCCGCCTCCGCACCGACGTCCTCACCGGCCTGGAATCACGGGGGATCACCGGGGAGACCATCGCGACCGACTTCTCGCCCGCCGCCGCGTCCGCCACCATGCGGCGTCTGCTCAGCCGGGCCGACCGGCCGACGGCCGTGGTCTTCGACAACGACGTGATGGCGATCGCCGGTCTCCGGGTCGCCCAGGAGATGGGCCTGTCCGTGCCGGCCGACATCTCCATCGCCTCCTTCGACGACTCGGTCGTCGCGGGCCTCGTGCATCCGTCCATCACCTGCATCACGCGTGACACGTTCGCGCTGGGGGCGGATGCCGCGGCGTTCCTGCTCGAGCAGATCGAGGCGCCGGAGCCGCTGCCCGACCGCGGCGCCCCGGTCCCGCAGCTCACCGTGCGCGAGAGCACCGCCGCCCCGCGCTGACGGCCGTGCTCGCGCGGCGGCGTCAGACGACGGTGTTCCGCGAGGCGTACTCGGTGCGCTCGACGACCGGACGGACGAGCTCCGTGATGCCGCGTGCGGCCAGGACCTCGGGCTTCGCGGCGTCGATCGACGTGACGATCGCCGGATCCGCGCCGGCCTCGCAGGCGTCGACCCAGGCCTGGAAGATCGTGCCGCCGGGGCTCATGGCCCCGCGACTGATCGGCGTCTCGGCCTCGTCCACCTCGACGACGATCCCGAGGGTGCGGGCCGGGGCGGGCCGGCGCTCGCGCAGCTCGGGGATCAGCTCGGCGAAACGACGGCCGATCGGCTTGGCCTCGCCGTTCTGGTCGACGAGGCCGAGCGTGTACTCGAGCTCCGGGAAGTCGGCGAGGCTGCGGCTCACGTCGTGCGAGCACCACCAGGTCACACCCCAGAGGTTCTCGGTGCGGGCGACCGAGCGCAGCGTCGCCTCGAGGAAGTCGGGGGTCTGCTCGGGCGTCAGGCAGTTCGACGGGGCGCCGACCTCCTGCAGCCAGATGGGCTTCGCGGGATCGGTGGCGAACCCGCGCGCGAGCTCGATCATGTACTCGGCGTGCCGGTCCGACGCGACCGAACGCCCGCCGTACTTCTGCGCGGTGCCGTTGAAGATCCACGAGTGCACCGTCGTGATGTCGCCGAGCCGGGAGGCGAGCGCGGGCGTGAAGCCGTGGCCGTCCATGTACCAGGCGGCGTCGTACTCGCTGTGCACGTGCTGCTGCGCGGGGGCGGCGGTGTGCGCGGCGTCCAGCAGCGTCGTGATCCAGTTCGCGGCCTCGGCCTCGGTGACCGGCCACGGGGAGGGGTGCGTCTGCGCCGAGAACTGGTTGGTCTCGTTGCCGAGCGTGAAGCCGAGGAAGTTCGAGGCGCCGCCCAGGCGCTCGCCGAGCCGGGTCACGAGCTCCGCCTGGCCGCTGAGGGCGTCGGGGTGCGTGAACATGTTCTTGTCGTGCCAGGTGAACAGCCAGGACGGGATGAAGTCGAAGCTCGACAGGTGCCCCTGGATCACGTCGACGCTGGCATCGAGTCCGAACTCCGCCGCGACGTCGACCACTGCGCGCACATCGTCGACCGCCTCTTCGCGGATCAGCGTGCGGTTCGGCTGCAGCACCGTCCACAGCGGGAAGATGCGCAGGTGGTCGAGGCCGAGCTCGGCGAGCGCACCGAAGTCGCGGCGCACCTCGTCGAGGTCCAGCGACATCCAGGCGTGCATCCACTGCGAGCGCGGCGTGTAGTTGGCGCCGAAGCGCAGGGGAACGTTGGTGGGGGTGGGCATCGCTGTCCTTTCCGGGATCGGCAGGGGGGTGAGGCCTCGCGGAGGTGGACGCCTCGAACGCCGATGTGTCATGCTATGGTCACTATATCGTTTTAGTAGAGGTTGCCACAGCGACTCGACACGAGACGCCGCACCCTGGATCACTTCGAAGGAGAATGTCCATGAAGTTCCGCACCACTGTCGCCGCAGGCATCGCGGTCGCCACTGCCTTCGCGCTCACCGCCTGCACGGGCGGAGCCACGACCTCCGGCGGATCCGCCGCCGACGGCGAGATCGGGGGCGAGATCACCTTCCAGACCTGGTCGCTCAAGAACGACAAGTTCACGCCCTACTTCGAGGGCGTCGTCGCCGCGTTCGAGAAGGAGAACCCGGGCACCACGGTGAAGTGGATCGACCAGCCGGCCGACGGCTACGAGGACAAGATCCTCCAGCAAGCCGAGTCCGGCGAGCTGCCCGACGTCATCAACCTCCCGCCCGAATACGCGTACTCGCTCGCCTCCGCCGGTCAGCTGCTCGACCTCGGCAGCGCATCGAAGGTCATCGACGACTACGTCGACGGCGGCGTCGCGGCGTACACCTACGACGGCATCGACGGCTCGTTCGGCTTCCCTTGGTACCTCGGCACCGAGCTCAACTACTGGAACAAGGCGCTGCTCGCGAAGGGCGGCGTCACCGAGACGCCGCAGACGTTCGAGGAGACGATGGACGCGGCCGAGAAGCTCGCCGCCGCCGGCATCCAGACCATCTCCGATGTGCCGAGCCCCAAGTCGCTCCAGATCATGGTGTCCGACGGTGGTGGCACGCAGGACGTGTACAAGGCCGGGAAGTTCGTCTTCAACACGCCCGAGGCCGTCGCGATCGTCGAGCGCTACGCCGAGCTCTACAAGGCCGGTGCGATCTCGCCGGAGGCGCTGCAGAACGCCGGAACGGCGAACGCCAACATCAACAACTTCAACAAGGGCACCGTCGCCTGGGCGACCGCCGGGCCGAACTACATCGACAAGGACATCGCGGTCAACGCACCGACGCTCCTCCCCGACGTCGACGTGACCAACGGCTTCGGCAACCCGCCGCTGTTCGTGCAGGGCATCAGCGTCTCGGCGAACTCCGACAACGCGGCCACCGCGCTCGCCTTCTCCGAGTTCCTCACGAACACCGACAACCAGATCGAGTTCGTCAAGCTCGCCACCGGGTTCTTCCCGGGCACCAAGGCCGCGAACGAAGACCCGTCGGTGTTCGCGGAGACCGCCCAGAACGAGATGCAGGCCACGGCCAACGACCTCGCCGCCTCGCAGATGAACGACGCGCGGATGCTCGGCGCACCGCAGTTCACCGAGGCGATGGAGACGTACGCCAAGCAGCAGATCGCGCTCGCGGTCAAGGGGGACATCTCGGCGAAGGACGCTCTGGACAAGGCCGTCGAGTACGCGGAGCAGAACGTCGTCGGCTGAGCCGGCGACGACGAGATGAAGGGGGTGGACGCCTCATGAGACGACAGCGCTGGTACACGCCGTACCTGCTCGTGCTTCCCGGTGTGATCTGGGTGTTCGTGTTCGCCCTCTGGCCGTTCCTGAACACGATCGCGCTCGCGTTCACGGATGCCCGCCCCCTTCGTCCCGCCCAGTTCGTCGGGCTCGACAACTTCGAGAAGATGCTCGGCGACGACCGGTTCGGCTACGCGCTGACGACGTCGCTCGTCTACGTGGTGGTGTGCGTGCCGCTGCTCACCTTCCTGCCCCTCCTGCTGGCCCTCCTCGTGCACAGCAAGATCCCGGCGATCGGTTTCTTCCGGACCACGTTCTACTTCCCCGTCATCGCCTCGGCGGTCGTCGTGGCCATCGTGTGGGAGTTCCTCTTCTCCGGCAGCGGCACGATCAACTCGGCGCTGAGCTTCTTCGGGCTGATCGATCGCCCGGTGGAGTTCCTCTCCGACCGCTGGCTCCTGATCGGCTGCGCCATCGGCCTCACGGTGTGGAAGGGGCTCGGCTACTACATGGTCGTGTACCTCGCCGCCCTCGGGAACGTCGGCCGTGAGCTGCACGAGGCCGCGGCCATGGACGGTGCCGGCCGCTGGCGCCGCTTCTGGTCGGTCACCGTGCCCGGTGTGCGCGGCCCGATGATGCTCGTCTCGGTGCTGGTGTGCGTCGGCGCGATGCGCGTGTTCACGGAGCTGTACGTGCTCTCCAACGGCTCCGGCGGCCCCGGGGGTCAGGCCATGAGCATGGTGATGCTCATCCAGTCCATGGGCAAGGGGCTCAACGGCCAGGTCGGCTACGCATCCGCGATCTCGCTGGTGCTGTTCCTGCTGACGCTCGTCCCGCTGGCGATCGTGGGCATCGCCAACAACAGCGACACGATCAAGGAGGCCCTCGCCGGACGGCGTGCGGCCCGGGACGCGAAACTCGCGCGGATCGCCGCCGCAGAGGAGGCCCTGCGATGACCGTGACGCAGACCGAGGCGCACGTGACGCAGCGGACCGAGGACGGCACCGGACGCCCGCGCCGCGACCGGCCGTACCGCACGCGCGGATCCGCCGACATCATGAAGCCGTCGCTCGGCGGGCTCATCGGCAAGTACGCGCTGCTGCTCGGCGTGCTCGCCATCATGGTGTTCCCGTTCCTGTGGCAGATGTCGACGTCGTTCAAGGGGGCGACCGAGAACATCTACGACTTCCCGCCGTCGCTGCTCCCGCAGGCGCCGACGCTCGACAACTACGCCGAGGTGTTCCGCACGATCCCGGTCCTCGACTACGCGTGGCACTCCCTGCTCGTCGGGGTCGGCACGGTGCTCACGAACGTGGTGTTCGCCACGATCGGCGGCTACGCGCTCGGAACCATGAAGTTCCGCGGCAAGTGGATCGTGCTCGCGATCTTCTTCTCCACCCTGCTGCTCCCCGGCGAGGTCACGCTGACCAGCCAGTACCTCACGATCAAGTCGCTCGGACTCGCGAACACCCTGTGGGGCGTCTTCCTCCCCGGCGCGATCGCGGCGATCAACGTGCTGCTCATGATGGCCGCCTGCCGCATGATCCCGCCGGACACCCTGGACGCCGCGACGATCGACGGCGCCAACACGATGCAGCGGCTGCGCCACATCGTCTGGCCCAACGTGCGCGGCATGGTGTCGGTGGTCGCCCTGTTCGCCTTCATCGGCGCGTGGGACGACTTCCTGTGGCCCCTCGTCGTGCTGTCCGATCCCGCGAACTACACGCTGACGGTCGGCATGCAGTATCTGAGCTCGAGCTTCGCGGCCAATCCCCGGGTGATCGCCGCGGGGACGATGATCGCGCTGGTCCCGATCATCGTGCTGTTCGCGGTGCTGCAGAAGCAGTTCTTCAAGGGCGTCGAAGAGGGAAGCGTCAAGGGGTGACCGCGATTCCGGATGCTGCCGCGCAGGCGGTGCGGTGGCTGGCGATCCCGCAGCCGACGGCCCTCGATCTCCGCGCCGACATGTGGCGCCCCGCGTCGGTGTGCGTCCTCGCGGAGGAGCACGCGTTCGCGCGGGAGGCCATCCGGCTCCAGGGCGAGCTCGCCGCGTGCGGGATCCCCTACGGCGACGACGCGGTCATCCGGCTGCGGCGGGACGACCAGACCGGGGAGTCCTTCGCCATCGACGTCGCCGCCGACATCGAGGTGCGGGCGGGGCGTGCGGACGGAGTGTTCCGGGCGACCCGACAGCTGCTGCACAACCTGCGGGCGCAGGACGGGATCCCACAGGGGCGGGTCTCCTCCGCACCCGCGGTCGCCGAGCGCGGGTTCCACCTCGACGCCGCCCGCAAGCACTTCCCGGCCGCGTGGATCATCCAACTGCTGCACGCGCTCGCCGACGTCGGCATCACCACGTTCCAGTGGCACCTGTCCGAGAACGAGGGGTTCCGGATCGGCTCCGACGCCTTTCCCGAGGTGGTCTCGGACGCCCACGTCACCCGCACCGAGGCGATCGAGATCGCGGATGCCGCGGCCGACCTGCACATCGACCTGGTGCCCTCGCTCGACATGCCGGGGCACCTCCGCCACGTGCTCTCCGTGCATCCGGAGCACCGGCTCGCCGACGCCGGCGGCCTGCCGACCGAGCATGCCCTCGACATCACCAGTGCAGCGGCGAGCGTTTTCGCGCGAGCGCTGATCGACGACGTCGCCGAGCTGTTCCCCCGCAGCAGGCGCTGGCACCTCGGTGGAGACGAGTTCGTCGACTTCGCGCGGATCGACGAGTATCCCGCGCTCGCCTCCGCGGCTCGGGATCGCCACGGTCCGCGGGCGACCGGATTCGACCTGCTGACGGGGTTCGTGAACGAGATCGCCGCCCACCTCCGCGCGCGAGGACTCGCCCCGCGGGCCTGGAACGACGGGATGCTGCGCAGCGAGGCGGTCGCGCTCGCCGCCGACGTCACGCTCACGTGGTGGACGAACTGGCACCCGCAGATGCGACCGCTCTCGGAGGCGGTCGATGCCGGGCATCCGCTCGTGAACTTCCACGACGGGCTCTTCTACTACGTCCTCGGCGAGAAGGCCGGCTACACCTATCCGACGAGCGCGCGCATCTGGGAAGCCGACTGGCACCCCGGGCTGTTCCCGACGCTGCCGGGCGGGATCCGGCAGGAGATCGCGGCGCCCTATCCGTCCGCGCTCCTCGGCACCTCGTTCTCCGTCTGGTCGGACGACCCGGCCGCGCAGACGCCCGACGAGGTCATCGCCGGCATCCGTCGACCGCTGCGGGCCATGGCCGAGCGCGCCTGGAACGGCGGGAGCGTGCTCTCGCATGACGACTTCTGCGCGATCGACGCCGCCATCGGTGTCGCGACCGGACCGCGGCGATCACGCGGGTAGCGTCGACCCCGACTGCGCCGAACACAGCCCTGACCCCATGACCACCCACCGTCGAGCCCGGAGACCCACCCATGCATGACGACACCTCGCTCACCGTCGGCCGCGTCAAGCGCGTGCTCGAGGAGCGCATCCGCCCGGCCATCCACTCGGCCTCCGTGCCGCTGGACGTCGAGATCCATGAACTCCCCGGCGAGCCGATCGCCCCGGCCGAGGGCCTCGCGCTCGACTACGCGCCCGGCGTCGTCGGTGCGCCCTGGGGGCCGGCCTGGGGGACCACCTGGTTCAAGCTCACTGGACGCGTGCCCGCCGGGTGGGCGGGACGCCGCGTCGAGGCGCTCATCGACCTCGGCTTCGACGTGAACATGACGGGCTTCCAGTGCGAGGCCCTGGCGTACCGCGCCGGCGACGCGGGGTCCGACCCGATCCCGGTGAAGAGCATCAACCCGCGCAACCAGTGGGTCCCGATCACCGAGACGGCCGCGGGCGACGAGCCCGTGGAGCTGTACCTCGAAGCGGCATCCAACCCGGTGCTCCTGGACTACCACCCCTTCCTGCCGACGCAGGAGGGTGACATCCTCACCTCCTCGAAGGAGCCGCTCTACCGCGCGCGGCGGATGGACCTGGCCGTGTTCGAGCCGGAGGTCTTCGACCTGTCGCTCGACCTGGAGGTGCTGTTCGAGCTGCAGGCCGAGCTGCCGGCGACCTCCCCGCGGCGCATGCGCATCCTGCAGGCCATGGACGACGCGCTCGACGTGCTCGACCTGCAGCGCATCGTGGAGACGGCCCCCGACGCCCGCGCCCGCCTCGCCGACGTGCTGGCCGCTCCGGCCGAGGCGAGCGCGCACCGGATCTCGGCCGTCGGCCACGCGCACATCGACTCCGCGTGGCTGTGGCCCGTGCGCGAGACGATTCGCAAGGTCGCGCGCACCACCTCCTCGATGACGACGCTCATCGAGGAGCAGCCCGAGTTCCAGTACGGCATGTCCAGCGCGCAGCAGTACGCCTGGATCAAGGAGCACCGCCCCGAGGTGTGGGAGCGGGTCAAGGCTGCCGTCGCCGCCGGGCGCTTCCTGCCGCTCGGCGGGATGTGGGTCGAGTCCGACACCGTCATGCCGACGGGGGAGTCGCTCGTGCGGCAGTTCTCGCACGGGCAGCGCTTCTTCGAGCGCGAGTTCGGCATCCGCTCGAAGGGCGTGTGGCTGCCGGACAGCTTCGGCTACTCGCCGGCTCTGCCGCAGCTGATGCGCCGTGCCGGGTTCGAATGGTTCTTCACGCAGAAGATCTCGTGGAACCAGCAGAACGTCTTCCCGCACCACTCCTTCCTGTGGGAGGGCATCGACGGCTCGCAGGTGTTCACGCACTTCCCGTCGATGGACACCTACAACTCGCAGCTGAGCGGCATGGAGGTCGCCAAGGCGTCGCGGCAGTTCAAGGAGAACCGCCTCAGCTCGCGCTCGATCGCTCCGGTCGGCTGGGGTGACGGCGGCGGTGGCACGACCCGCGAGATGACCGGCAAGGCCGAGCGTCTGCGCGACCTCGAGGGCAGCGCGCAGGTGGTGTGGGAGCACCCGGACGTCTTCTTCGACGCCGCCAAGGCCGAGCTGCCGCATCCGGCCGTGTGGGTCGGCGAGCTCTACCTCGAGCTGCACCGCGGCACGCTCACGAGCCAGCACGCCACCAAGGCGCTGCACCGCTGGGCCGAGCACGCGCTGATCGAGGCCGAGCTGTGGGCCGCGACCGATGCCGTGCGCACCGGCGCCGCCTACCCGCAGGCCGAGTTCGACCGGCTGTGGCAGGCGGTGCTGCTACACGAGTTCCACGACATCCTGCCCGGCACCTCGATCGCGTGGGTGCATCGGGAGGCGGTCGAGGTGCTGTCGGATGTGCTGTCGGATGCCGAGGACATCGCGGGGGCCGCCCGCCGCTCGCTCGCGGGTGAAGGTGGCCGGAAGCTGCAGTTCGAGCCGACGTCCGTCGGACGCGGACGTGCCCTCGGGGCGGCCTTCGTGGGTGAGTCCACGGCGACTCCGGTGTCACTGAAAGAAGAGGACGGCGGCTGGCGACTGGAGAACGAGCTCGTCTCGGTGCTGGTCTCGGCCGAGGGGCTCATCGTCTCGGCGGTCGACAAGGCCACCGGCCGCGACGCCGTCGCACCGGGCAAGGCCGCGAACCTGTTCCAGCTGCACCAGGACTTCCCGAACATGTGGGACGCGTGGGACATCGATCGCTACTACCGCAACAGCGTCGAAGACCTCACCGCGGTGTCGTCGATCGAGGCATCGGTGGTCGGCGCGTCGGCCCGCATCGTGGTCGTCCGTCCGTTCTCGGAGTCGACCATCGAGCAGATGATCATCCTCATGCCGGGCTCCCGGACCGTGCTGCTGCGCAACGAGGTCGACTGGCACGAGACCGAGAAGCTGCTCAAGCTCGCCTTCCCGCTCGACATCCAGGCCACGCACACCGAGGCCGAGACGCAGTTCGGGTTCCAGTCCCGCGTGACGCACACGAACACCAGCTGGGAGGCGGCGAAGTTCGAGACCTCGATGCACCGCTTCGTGCTGGTGCGCGAGCAGGACTTCGGTGCCGCTCTCGTGAACGACTCGATCTACGGCTACGACACCTCGCGCGAGGTGTCGGACGACGCGGTCACGACGACCGTGCGTCTGTCGCTGCTGCGCGCTCCGCGGTTCCCCGACCCCGACACCGACCACGGCCACCACGAGATCGAGGTCGGCTTCGTGATCGGAGCGGATGCCGCGATCGCCACGGCCGAGGGCATCCGGATCAACGCCCTGCCGACGGTCATGAGCGGTGCACGCGAGGTCGAGCCGCTGGTGTCCGTGCAGGGCGAGGGGATCGTGGTGTCGGCGGTCAAGCTCGCCGACGACGGCTCCGGCGACGTGATCGTGCGCGTGTACGAGGCGCTCGGACGGCGTGCCGTCGGCGAGCTGACGGTCGGCTTCGAGCACCGCGAGGTGCGCGAGGTCAGCCTGATCGAGGACGACATCGAGGAGGCGCGCCGGGGCGGCGAGCTGAAGCTGCGGCCGTTCGAGGTGCGGACGCTGCGCATCACGCGCTGAGGGACGCGCGGAACGCCGCGTGGTCGGCCGACGACACCGCGGCGTACGCGCGCGCCCATTCGAGAAGGGCCCGGCCGAGCACCCGTCCGCTGCCGACGTAGCCCGCGACCTCCGTCGCGGTGAGCGACTGGCTGTGTGCGCGGGCGATGGTCGCGGCGCAGGCCTGCCCGTACGTGATGAACGGACCGTCGTCGAGCTCCTCGACGTCGATGCTGCCCTTCATGTCGTGGAACTGCCGCACGTAGAAGTCGGCGTTCGCGTTGCGCATGTGGCCGAGGAAGGGGTCGGAAAGCGCCTGCATGATGCGCTGCATCGCCACCACGCGCGCCCCTTCGCCGCCGGCGTCGATCGCCTCGCGCAGAGTGGCCGGCTGCGGGATACGTCCGTACTCGGCGAGCACGCTCCGCGAGGCCTGCTTGGGTTGCATCAGGACCGCACTGCCCTCGCCGTCCTGGAAGAGCACGAGATAGCAGCGGGTGCCCACGCTGCCCACGCCGACCACGCGCCGGGCGACGTCGCTCACGGTGAAGTGCTCGAACAGCAGAGCCACGTCCGGGCTCGTGGTGCGCCGGTACTGTGCGAGCAGATCCTGCACGTCGTCGAGGACCGCGGGGCCGACGGGCGAGGTGGTCGGCTCCTCATGCCGGAACCGGCGCCGACCGTCCGCGTCCTCCTCGGTGAGGCGGCGCACCGCGCGCTCGCCGGTGCGCCGCTCGGCCTGTTTCACGGCGCTGCGGATGGCTTTCTGGGAGGCCTTGTCGAGCATGGCCCGTGCGGACGCGACGTCGAAGTGCGTGAAGTAGCGAGCGGTGGGGCTCAGCTCGGTCGCCCGCGCGATGCCGCGCGCGTATCCTGCGACGGCCGCGAGGACGGCGGCGTCGATGACCTCGTCGCTGCGCCCGCCGGCCTGCCCGCCGATGACGATGCTCGCGACCAGGCGCTTCACGTCCCACTCCCACGGCGCCCACGCGGCCTCGTCGAAGTCGTTGAGATCGAACATGAGCCTGCGCTCGGCGGAGGCATAGAAGCCGAAGTTCGACACGTGCGCGTCACCGCACGAGGCGACGAGGATGCCGCTGTGCGGAGCATCCGCGAGGTCGGCGGCCATCAGTGCCGCGGTGCCGCGGTAGAACGCGAAGGGGCTGGCGGACATCCGCTCCGCGCGCAGCGGCAGCAGCTCGGGGATGCGGGAACGGTTCTGACGGGCGAGGATCCCGAGCGGATCTCGCTGCCCGGTCGCGAGGTCGGCGAGCGTGCGACGAGGGGCACGTCTGCGGGCCTCGGCCCCGCGGTCGAGGAGTTCGCGATGTGTCGGTGGGCGCGTCCAGGCCGGGAGCATGGGGCCATTGTGGCAGGAGGTCGAGTGCGCGACGATGGCGGGATGGTGAGCATCGAGGATGTGCGGGCGATCGCCCTCGCCCTCCCCGGCGCGGTGGAGGCCGTGAGCGGTCACACCGGCGCAGCGGCCTGGAGGCTCAAGAGCGGCCAGTTCGCGTGGCTGCGGGGCCCGACCGGGGCCGATCTGCGGCAGCTCGCCGAGGTCGGCCGGGACTGGCCGGAGGGGGCGGTGCTCGCGGTGCGCGTCGCCGACGTCGGCGAGAAGGAGGCGCTGCTGGCGGCCGAGCCCGAGGCGCTGTTCTCGATCCCGCACTTCGACGGCTACCCGGGGCTGCTCGTGCGCCTCGACGTCATCGATCGCGAGCGGCTGGCGGAGCTCGTCACCGATGCCTGGCTGGTGCGGGCGCCCGCCAGGGTCGCGAAGGACTGGCTCGCGGAGCGCGGGCTGGACTGAGCATCGCCCGCGGGCGTCCGGTCGCGGGCGATGCTCATCCCGCCGCGGTCAGGAACGGGCGTGCGGCGTCGAGGAACGCCCGCGGCTCGTCGGCCCAGAGACGGATGCGCGTGACCTCGTGTTCTCCACCACGCGGAGGGAGGCCGGGAAGCCGGATCGCGAGCGGGCGCTCGAGCTCGATCTCGATGTTCGTCTCGTCCTGCATCCGTTCGGCGTACTCGGCCCCTGTGTCGGAGGGGGTCACGCGGGGCTGCTTCGGCTGGTCGATGCGCTTGGCGATCGCGACCGACGCGACCGCCTCCCAGGGAATGGGGACGTCGACCTCCAGACCGCTCCGCACGTGGATGCCGTCCGAGGCCACCGCGTGCGGTCGGAGGAGCATCGCGCAGAGCAGCCCCAGCATCCACGTCAGGCCCCAGATCCCGATGATCAGCAGCGGGATGCGCACGGCCGGCCACGGGTGCACGATCAGGTCGAGGATCGGGATCTCGACGGCGGACAGCACGATGAAGACGAACAGGATCGTCAGGATCGGCCGGTGGTAGCTGAGCCCGGTTCCGCCGGCTGGGACGGCGGGACGGCGAGCGATCGCGCGACCGATGCTGGCATAGACGCGTCCCTCGGCATGGAGCGCGCGGCGGAGTCCGCCGAGCACCCGCGCGCCTCGAGACGGCGCCGCCGCGTGGGTCCGGGTCGGGCCGGTCCGGCTCGGGTCGGTGCTCATCGTGCCGCCGCCGTCGTATCTGCCGCCGTGGGGGCCGCGGATGCGCCTGACGGATCGGACGCTTCCGCGGTCTCTGCTCCGACCGCCTGCGCCACGAGCACCTCGAGGTGGGCGGCGATCATGCCGATGCCTCTCTCGACGGCGTCGCGGTCTTCCGGCGCGACGGCCCCGACGAGGGTCGCGTTGAGTGCGGCGTGCTCGTTCTGCATCTGCGTCATCGTGGCCGCCGCCGACGGGGTCAGTTCGACCAGCACCGCGCGTCGATCGGTCGGATGCGGCGTGCGACGGACATGACCGGATGCCTCGAGCGCATCGACGAGTCCGGTGATGTTGCGCGGCGTGACCTCGCACAGGCGGGCCAGCCTCTGCTGCGTCGACGGCCCGGCATGGTGCAGCGTCCACAGCAGCTGCACACGCGCCGTGGTGAGGCCGGTGCCGGCGAACGCGCGCGCCATGTCCTTCTGGAAGAGGTCTGCGATCTGCAGCAGGCGGTCGAGGAGCAGCTGGTTCATGATTGTGATGCTACTGCATTGTTACCTCTATTCACTAATTTGTATCGCGCACGGGCGCGCGCCACTGGATCGCGTCCGAGGGGTGCACTAGAACGGGAACATGACCTCAGACGTGAGCGGTATCGGCGGCCTCTTCTTCCGCAGCAGAGATCCGGAGGCGCGGGCCGACTGGTACAAGGAGCATCTCGGGATCAGCGCCGGCCACACCGGGATCTGGCAGCAGGAGCCGGGCATGACGGTGTTCGCCCCGTTCCCCGCCGACAGCGACTACTTCGCGGCCGACCAGCAGTTCATGCTGAACCTGCGCGTGGCCGACATCGAGCAGCTCGCCGCGCGGCTGGAATCCGAGGGCATCCCGGTGGAGCGTCGGGACGAGTGGAACACCGCGGAGTACGGCACGTTCGCCCGCATCCACGATCCCGAGGGCCTCGCGATCGAGCTGTGGCAGCCGCCGGCGGAATCCGCCTGATCGGACGCCGTCCCCGCGCTCAGGCCGGATCGAGCCGCAGCACCTCGGGGGACTCCCCGCCCGCAAGGTCGTCGGCGATGCGGATGCTGCGCGCCAGCTCGTCGAGCGCTCCGATCAGCGTTCCGAACCGCTCCTTGTCGCTGCACACCGCGGTGAGCGTCACCAGATGCGTCCCGGTGTCCCAGGTGTACGTCGCGAACGGGGGCGACGACGGCGAGGGAGGCATCGGCACGAGCAGCTTCTCGCCCACGCCGAGCCGGGTGGGGAACGACTCGGTGTCGTCGTAGTCCATCGGCATCGAGGCCCGGGCGATCCGCACGTCCGGGGTCAGCACCTGCGCGGTCGCCATCGCCACGACCAGGTCGGGCTCGGCCTTCCACGTCCACACCAGCACGCGTCCGTCGGCCCGCTTCATCAGCATCGGCGCCGCCTGGCTCATCGCCCACGCGCCGAACCGCGATCCCGGGCGCTCGGTGGCGCCCACGGCGGCATTGACCTGACCGAGCAGCATCCGGATGGCGGCCTTGCGGTGTCGGCGGCCCTTCCATCCGAGCGAGTCCGTCACAGGAATCCACAGCTGGGGATCGGCGTCGGCAGTCAGTCGCATGCCTCCACGGTAACGGCTGGTGCTGGGTGATGCCGGTACGCCTCGGCCGCGCGATCAGGGCCCTCGGGTAGAGTGGCCAGCGCCCGACCAGGGCTCCTCCTTGGCCGCCACATCGTAAGGCAGCATGTCTGTGACCTCCTCCGACGATCCGATCGATCCGTCGAGCGGCCCCGCCGCCGAACCCGCACCCCGCCCGCTGAAGATCGTGATCGGCTGCGACACGTTCGCGCCCGACATCAACGGCGCCGCCCGCTTCGCCGAGCGCCTCGCCGCCGGCCTGGTGCAGCGCGGGCACGATGTGCATGTCGTCGCCCCCAACCAGGCCTACCGCCGCGCGCAGCCGCACACCGAGGTCATCGAGGGCGAGCCGATGACCCTGCACCGACTGCCGTCGGTGCGCTGGGCACCGCACGACTGGCTGCGCTTCGTGTGGCCGTGGCGCTCGAAGCCCTACGCCCGCAAGGTCATCGACCAGGTGCAGCCGGATGTCGTGCACATCCAGTCGCACATCGTGATCGGCCGCGGTCTCGCGTACGTCGCGCACGAGCGCGGCATCCCCGTCATCGCGACCAACCACGTCATGGCCGAGAACATCCTCGACCACACGACCATGCCGAAGTTCATCGACGACATGGTGCTCAAGTTCGCGTGGGCCGATGCCAAGCGCACCTTCGATCTGACGCGGGCGATCACCACGCCCACCCGCCGCGCCGCCGACTTCCTGGAGAAGACGGTCGAGGTGAAGGGTGTGATCCCGGTCAGCTGCGGCATCGATCGCACGCAGTACACCCCGGTGATCGCCCCGCGCGAGAAGAACCGCATCATCTTCGTCGGCCGCCTCACCGCCGAGAAGCAGGTCGAGGTCATCCTCAAGGCGATGACCGAGCTCGACCCCGCGCTCGAGACGACGTTCGACATCGTCGGCGGCGGCGACCAGCGCAAGCAGCTCGAGAACCTCACGACCCAGCTCGGCCTCGCGGACCGCGTCACGTTCCACGGACGCACGTCCGACGAGGAGCTCCGCGCCCTGCTGTCCCGGGCGAGCCTGTTCGTGATCGCCTCCATCGCCGAGCTGCAGTCCATCGCCACGATGGAGGCGATGGCCTCGGCCCTGCCGATCGTCGCCGCGGATGCCGTCGCCCTCCCGCACCTCGTGCACGACGGCGAGAACGGCTACCTCTTCGAGCCGGGCAACGTCACGGAGCTCGCGGCGCGCCTGACCGACGTGCTCACCGCGGAGCCCGCGGAGTACGAGCGGATGCAGCGGGCCTCGCTCGACGGTGTCGCGATCCACGACATCAACCGCACCCTCGACACGTTCGAGGCGCTGTACCGCGACGAGCCGCTGCCGGAGTAACCCGCCATGCACGGTACCCCCATCGGATCGCGCCGCGGTGACGCGGCGGCGGCGGAGTAACCCGCCATGCACATCGTCTTCTTCGGCGATCAGCACCTGGACTCCCTCGGCGGAGCGCAGGTGTCGATGCGGCTCCAGCGGGAGTTCCTCGAACGCGCCGGTCACACGGTCACGGTCGTCGCTCCGAAGATGCACGGGTCGCGCACGTCGTCCGGCTCTCACTGCGGGGCGTACATCGACCTGCCCTCGATGCCGATCACGGTCGACCGCGAGTACTCGATGAGCTGGCCCGGACGCGCGACCGACCGCTTCCTCGACCGTGCCATGACCCGTCGCCCCCCGGTCGATCTCGTGCACGTGCAGGCCGACTTTTGGGGTGCGTTCATCGGACACCGCTACGCTCAGCGGCACGGCATCCCGGTCGTGCACACCATGCACAACCGCGTCGACGTCGGGATCGCCGCCGTCACGCCGCTGCACCGCCCGGCGCTGGCCGCCCTGAACGCCTGGCGCCGCATCGCGATGCGCGGCATCGGGAGCCCGGTGCGCGGCGGCGACGGCTGGGCCTTCCTGCGCGGACTCGCGCTCGGTGCCTCAGCCGTGACCGCCCCGTCGACCCATTTCGCCCGGCGTCTGGAGCAGCACGACGTCTTCCCCCGCGTGGACGTGATCTGGAACGGCATCGACGACGACCTGCGCGAGCAGACCCTCGCCGCCGGACCCGCGGAGCGCGAGCCCGGACGCCCGCGCTTCGTCTGGCTGGGACGGATGAGCCCCGAGAAGCGACTGCTGCCGTTCCTCGAGGCGTTCGTCGCGTCCGGTGTCGACGCCGACCTGGAGATCATCGGCGGCGGGGCTCAGCGCTCGGCAGCCGAGAAGATCGTCCGGAGGCGCGAGGGCGTGCGCTTCGCCGGGCGCCTGACGTATCCGCAGACCCTGGCGCGGATCGCTGCCGCCGACGCCCTCGTGCAGACATCGATCGGTTTCGAGACCCAGGGCATGACCCCGTTCGAGGCGGCGACGCTCGGAACCCCGTCCGTGATCTGCGACCCCGACATCGCCGCCGAGCTCGGGGGCGGACTCTGGGCGGTCCCGGATGCCGACGACCGGCGGAACGCCCGTGAGCGCGAGGCGCAGCGCACCCGCGCACTCGCCGAGACGCTGCGGCGCGCGGCATCCGACATCGCGGGCGGCACGGCACCGGTCCCCGTCCCCGAGGTCGCCGACGCCTTCCGCCAGTCGTCCCGCACGGCGGCGATGGTCGAGGTCTACGAGCGCGTGCTCTCGGCGCGCTGAGGGTGAAGGCGACTCCGATAACCCCGGCTCGGGCGATGGTCGAGGTCTACGAGCGCGTGCTCTCGGCGCGCGCTGAGGGGCTGCTGAGCCGCCTCAGAAGTAGCGGAGCGCGACCATGATGACCCCCGTGAAGGCAACTCCGATCACCCCGACTCCGGCGATGCCGATCGCGATGCCGGTGAGCAGCCGCGATGCGGCGCGACGCGCGGCGATCAGCCCGAGCACCAGTGCCAGCGCGTAGCCGAAGAAGCTGAAGAACCCGATCCCGTTGTCGATGACGAGCATGAACTCGTATCCGCCCGTGCCGCTGTAGACGAGCGGTCGCGCGAGCGAGGCGATCAGGTTGATGGCGAAGGTGGCCACCGCGATGACGAAAGCTGTCCGTCCGAGCGGGTTGCCGCCGCGCGCCTGTGCCGGCGCTGCATACGGCCCCGCATACGGCCCCGGATATCCCGGAGCGGAGGGCGTGAACGCCTGTGCCACGGGGGCTGCGGTCGGATACCCCGGCGGCGGCGCGGTCGGATACGCCTGAGGTGCGCCGGGCGCGGCGGGTCGGGCCTGCGGCGCGGCCGTCGACAGGGTGGCGCCGAGGTCATGCGTCCCCGCCGGATACTGCGGTTCCGCGGGTAGATGCGGAGCGGCCGGCGCCTGCGGGGTCGGCTGCGCGGACGACGGCACGGGAGGCTGCTGGGGGTCGCTCATGTCGACGAGCGTAGCCCCGGCGGTCATGAGGCGCACGGGAGGATGCCCGTTCTCGTGCGGAGGCAGGAGATCAGCGGTAGCCGTGCCCGGACTCGGCCTGCTGGGTGATGTCGCGGCCGGCGAGACGGTTCCAATCGGTGGGGTTGCGGCGGTAGCCGTCACGGCGCAGCTCGATGACGGTGGCGACGGCCGCCCACACGATGAGGGCGATGAGTGCGATGAGGAGTACCATGGCAGAAACGCTACGTTCGATGCCGAACCGCCACGAGTGGCAGACAAGACGATGAACGTATGAAAACTGCCAATCGGGGAGTGTGCATGAAGACGGTCGCCTGCGTGATCCAGGACGGGTTCGCCCCCTTCGAGTTCGGTGTCGCCTGCGAGGCGTTCGGTCTGGACCGCGCCGACGACGGGGTTCCGAACTTCGACTTCCGCATCGTCGCCTCCCGCGCGGGCGTCGTGAGATCGAAGATCGGGTTCTCGGTCAACGTCGAGCACGACCTGTCCTTCGCGTACGAGGCCGACCTCGTGGTGTTCTGCCCCGTGCCCCGGGAGAGCTGGGGCGACATCGATCCGCTCCTGCTCGACGTCGCGAGGGATGCCGTCGCTCGCGGCGCCTGGGTCATGAGCGTGTGCAGCGGCTCCTTCATCCTCGCCGCGGCCGGGGTGCTCGACGGGCGTCGCGCGACCACGCACTGGATGTACGCGCACGTCATGGCCGACATGTACCCGCAGATCGACATCGACCCCGACGTGCTGTTCGTGCAGGACGACAAGATCATCACGAGCGCGGGCACCGCCGCCGGCATCGACGCCTGCCTGCACCTGCTCCGCCAGGAGGTGGGCGCCGAGCTCACGAACCGCATCGCCCGCCGGATGGTCGTGCCGCCGCAGCGCGACGGCGGTCAGGCGCAGTTCATCGATCGGCCGATCCCCGTCGTCCCGACGGACTCCCTCGCGGCCGTCGCCGACTGGGCGGTCGAGCATCTGCGCGACGACCTCGGCGTCGACCAGCTGGCGGCCCGGGCGCTGATGTCGCCGCGCACCTTCGCCCGACGTTTCAAGGCCGAGTACGGGGCGACGCCCGCGGCCTGGCTCGCGCGGCAGCGCATCATCCACGCGCAGCGGATGCTGGAGCGCACCGACCTCCCGCTCGAGCACATCGCCGACGAATGCGGCTTCGGGTCGGCGGCCGTGCTCCGGCAGAACTTCGCCCGGGTGCTCGGGCTCACGCCCACCGCCTACCGGGCGCGGTTCTCCTGCGCCGAGGATTCGGCGGTGCCGGCCGCCTGATCCGGGCGCCTGACTCGGGGCCCGCGGCTATTCGGTCCAGTGGGCGGGCGACGGCAGGGCCACGTCGCGCACCTCGACGCCCTCGGCGGTCACCGAGGCCACGCAGTAGAGCAGCGACTGCGTGGAGTAGCCGTGCGGGCGGTTGTCACGGATGATCGCGCGGTCGTCTTCGGGCGGGAGCTCGGTGGATGCCGCGAGCAGTGCGGTCCACTCCGTCGTCCAGTCCGCACTGTCCGCAGTCGGGCCGAGCGAGCGGAACTCCGGCAGCCAGGCCGCGATCCGCGGGGTCGTCGCATCGTCGAGGTCGTCGTGGGCGATCATGTGCGTGCCGGGGACGATGGGGGTCTCCCGCAGCTCGACGCCGTCCCAGGACAGCACCCGGGCGCCCTCGGGGCCGACCTCGAGCAGGTTGAAGCCGTGCATCTGCAGCGGCGCGACGGGGGAGCGGCCGAGGACCGACTCGAGGGCGAGGGAGCCGCGGGAGACGGCATGACCGTCGGTCAGGTCGCGCACGTCCGCACGGTTGAGCAGCACGGCCAGCCGGCGTTCGGCGGGGTTCGCCGCGAGCCACGCCCCGCCCGCGCGGCGATCACGGATGCCGATCACTCCGGGGTAGTCCTCCGGCCACCAGGTGCCGAGCGAATCCCAGGCCCGTAGCGGGTCTTCGTCGCGCACGGCCAGCAGTCGTGCGAATCCGGCATCCTCGACATCGATCACGACCGTGCACACGCGCTCAAGTCTAGGTCGAGCGGAAGACGTCGGCCCGAGCGGGTGGATGCTGGGGCAGAATCGAGACGTGAACATCGTCGTCGGAGTCACGGGCGGCATCGCCGCGTACAAGACGGTGCACCTCGTGCGCCTGCTCACGAAGGGTGGGCACGACGTGACCGTGGTGCCCACCGAAGATGCGCTGCGCTTCGTGGGACTGCCGACCTGGGAGGCGATCAGCCGCCACCCGGTCACCACGAGCGTGCACGAGGACGTGGCGAAGGTGCGGCACGTCGCGCTCGGGCAGGCCGCGGAGCTCGTCATCGTGGCGCCCGCCACCGCGAACTCGATCGCGAAGATCACCGCGGGCCTCGCCGACGACCTCCTCGGCACCACGCTGCTCGCGACCGAGGCGCCGGTGCTGATCGCCCCGGCCATGCACGCGGAGATGTGGCGGAACCGGGCGACGCAGGCGAACATCGCGACGCTGCGCGAGCGCGGCGTGCACCTCGTGGGTCCGGCCGACGGGGAGCTCGCCGGGGGCGACAGCGGCCCGGGGCGGATGGCGGAGCCCGAGGAGATCTTCGCGGCGGCACAGGCGCTGCTGACCCCGGGTGATCTGGCCGGCGTGCGCGTCGTGGTCTCGGCGGGCGGCACGCGCGAGCCGATCGATCCGGTGCGCTTCCTCGGCAACCGCTCCAGCGGCCGTCAGGGTGCGGCGCTCGCCGCGGAGGCCGCCGCCCGCGGAGCCGAGGTCACGCTGGTGTCGGCGAACATCTCGGGTGACGTGCTCGCCGCGGTACGGCATCCCGCGATCCGCGTCGTGGTCGTGGGGGCCGCGGCCGAGCTCGCCGACGCGATGAAGCGGGAGGCCGTCGAGGCCGACGTGGTCGTGATGGCCGCCGCGGTCGCCGACTACCGCCCGGCTGCGGTCTCGGAGCGCAAGCTCACCAAGGAGGGCGGGGGAGTCCCCGCGATCGAGTTGATCGAGAACGAGGACATCGTCGCGGCCCTGGCCTCGGCGCGCCGCCCGGGTCAGCTCGTCGTCGGCTTCGCGGCGGAGACTCCGGAGGATGAGGCCGAGCTGCTCGCGCGCGCTCGCGGCAAGCAGCAGCGCAAGGGTGTCGACCTGCTCGTGGTGAACGAGGTCGGCTGGGAGCGCGGTTTCGAGAGCGCGGAGAACGCCGTCCATATCCTGGGCCCCGGCGGTGCGGTGTCGGCGACCGCATCGGGGTCCAAGCGCGTTGTCGCGTCCGCGATCTGGGACGCGATCGTGCGGGAGCGCTGACGGGAGGCGCGGACTGGAGGAGAAACTCGGCGAGTGCTAAACTTGAGTCAACAAGACTCAACTTTGACCCCGCCTCCCGATCCGGAAGGCGGGAGACGACCAGAAGGAGCATCTCCAGGAGGAGCGCATGACCACCCCGCAGACCGGTAACCAGAATCAAGACCAGCAGTCCGCCCTCGAGCAGTTCGGCATCAACCTCACCGATCGTGCACGGCAGGGCAAGCTCGACCCCGTGATCGGACGCGACAGCGAGATCCGTCGCGTCAGCCAGGTGCTCACCCGCCGCACGAAGAACAACCCCGTGCTGATCGGTGAGCCCGGCGTCGGAAAGACCGCCGTCGTCGAGGGGCTCGCCCAGCGCATCGTCGCGGGTGACGTCGCGGAGTCCCTCAAGGACAAGGAGCTGGTCACGCTCGACATCTCCGCCCTCGTGGCCGGTGCCATGTATCGCGGGCAGTTCGAGGAGCGGCTGAAGCAGGTCCTCAAGGAGATCACCGAGTCCGACGGCCAGGTCATCACGTTCATCGATGAGCTGCACGTGCTGATGGGCGCCGGCGGTGGCGAGGGCTCCGTCGCGGCCTCCAACATGCTCAAGCCCATGCTGGCCCGGGGCGAGCTGCGTCTGATCGGCGCGACCACGCTCAACGAGTACCGCGAGTTCATCGAGAAGGATGCCGCGCTCGAGCGCCGCTTCCAGCAGGTCTATGTCGGCGAGCCCACGGTCGAGGACACGATCGCGATCCTCCGCGGCCTCAAGGGCCGGTACGAGGCGCACCACGGGGTCACGATCTCCGACAGTGCGCTCGTCGCGGCAGCCGCGCTGTCGAGCCGGTACCTCCCCGCGCGGCAGCTGCCGGACAAGGCGATCGACCTGATCGACGAATCGATGTCGCGGCTCAAGATGGAGATCGACTCCTCGCCGGTCGAGATCGACCAGCTCAAGCGCCAGGTCGACCGGATGAAGCTCGAGGAGCTCGCGCTCAAGCGGGAGAAGGACGCGGCGTCCAAGGAGCGCCTCGGCGCTCTGCGCGAGCAGCTCGTCGGCCTGGAGAAGCAGCTCGCCGAGCTCGAAGCCCGCTGGGCGCGCGAGCGTCAGGGCCTGAACCGCGTCGGTGAGTTGAAGAAGCAGCTCGACGACGCGATCACGCAGCGCGACCTCGCCATGCGCAACGCCGACTACACGAAGGCCTCGAAGCTGGAGTACGAGACCATCAAGCGTCTGGAGCGCGACATCGCCGAGGCCGAGCAGGCCGAAGCCGCGACCCCCGCGGAACCCCGCATGGTCAACGAGCAGGTCACCGACGAGGACATCGCCGCCGTGATCGCCGCGTGGACCGGCATCCCCGTCGGACGTCTGCTGCAGGGCGAGAGTGAGAAGCTGCTGCACCTGGAGAACGAGCTCGGCAAGCGCCTGATCGGCCAGAAGGACGCCGTGAAGGCGGTGTCGGATGCCGTCCGGCGCTCGCGCGCGGGCATCAGCGACCCGGGTCGCCCGACCGGTTCGTTCCTGTTCCTCGGCCCGACCGGCGTGGGCAAGACCGAGCTGGCCAAGGCGCTGGCGGAGTTCCTCTTCGACGACGAGCACGCCATGGTGCGCATCGACATGTCGGAGTACGGCGAGAAGCACTCGGTCTCGCGGCTCGTGGGTGCGCCTCCGGGGTACATCGGCTACGAGCAGGGCGGTCAGCTGACCGAGGCCGTGCGTCGTCGCCCGTACAGCGTGATCCTGCTCGACGAGGTCGAGAAGGCGCACCCCGAGGTGTTCGACGTGCTGCTGCAGGTGCTCGACGACGGACGTCTGACCGACGGTCAGGGGCGCACGGTCGACTTCTCGAACGTGATCCTGATCCTCACGTCGAACCTCGGCTCGCCGATCCTCATCGACCCGGTGCTCGCACCCGATGAGAAGCGCGACCAGGTCATGGCCCTCGTGCGGCAGGCGTTCCGTCCGGAGTTCCTGAACCGCCTCGACGACATCGTGATGTTCTCGGCGCTGAGCGAGGACGACCTCGCCCAGATCGTGGAACTGTCGATCGACCAGCTGCACAAGCGTCTGAAGGACCGCCGGCTCACCCTCGCGGTCACGCCGGACGCCCGGTCGTGGCTCGCCGAGCGCGGCTACGACCCGATGTTCGGTGCCCGGCCGCTGCGCCGCCTCATCCAGAGCGAGGTGCAGAACAAGCTGGCGACCGCGCTGCTCTCCGGCGGCGTGCACGATGGCGACACCGTGCGCGTCGACATGGCGGCCGACGGCACCGGACTGGTGCTCACCTCGACCGCGCCCGAGCCCGTTCCGACGGACGAGCCGGACGAGGACGAGGTGATCGAGGCGGAGCTCCTCGACGACTGATCGTGTGTCGGGTGGGAGTCAGGCGAGCGGGGCTCGACTGGTTCCCACCCGGTTCCTGCGATCCCGGCGTGATCGCGCGCGGAGCGCTGCGGCGTTCGAGACGCTGAAGAGGAACCGCACGAGTACGAGGCCGGTCCAGAGCGCCGCGGCATCGGGCGCGAGGAACCGGCAGGCGAGCAGCACTGCCGGGGCGAGCACGAGGTACGTGAGGATCAGCCCGAGCAGACCGGCGGTGGCGCCGAAGACGACCTTCAGATAGGCGAAGAGCGATCCGGAGAAGGGCTCCAGCAGCAGTTGCACGGCGATGAGGACGCTCAGCGTCGCATCGCCCACCGGGCTCACGCCGACGGCGGCGAGCAGGAGGAGCGCCGCTGCGGCCGGTACGACGAAGATCCCGACGGCTGCGAACGACGCGATCAGATGGTTCGAGCCTCGATCGCGATCCTGGAGGCTCATCCGGCCGGCGGTCTGTCCGATCATCTTCAGGGGGATGATGATCGTCCGGCACAGCGCGACGCCGGCGGCGACCTGGGCGGCGACGCCCACCGAGATGCTCGCCGCGATCGTCTGCGCGAACATGAACAGCAGCAGGAAGACCGCTCCGTCGAGAGAGTTGAGGACTCGATCCCCGATGCGTCGAGGCGAGAAGTCGGGCGCGCGGAGGAGGCGAACGCGGACTCCGGCTCGGACCAGTCGGCGCCGACGTTCCACGAGCATGGCGAGGACCATGAGTGAGGCGAGCGCCGACTGCAGCGCGATGGCGAGGAGCGGATCCGGGACGAGCAGGACGATTCCCACGCCGAGGGCCAGACCGACCAGCGATCGGGTGAGGTTGATCGTGAGGTTGTCCTTCTCGCGGCCGAGGTGCTGGAAGGCGGCCGAGAGCACGCTGGTGTGCGACGACAGGACGTTCGCCGGAAGCTGCACGACCAGCGCGACCCAGAGTGCCACCACGAGGGTCGAGTCGGGCGGTGAGGCGGAGCTGAGGGCGACGCCCGCGACGGCGCTGATCGCGACGACGAGGAAGGACACCGCCGACGCGAGGCGGAGGTTGCCGGCGAGGGCGTCCGCGATCCGGGCGGGATCGGTGCGCGCCTGACCCAGATCACGCAGGGTCCCGATCCCGACGCCGACGTTGATGAGGGTCCCGAGCCCACTGATGGTCGCCGTCGTGCCGATGATGGCGGCGAAGTCGGTTCGTCCCACGGCCAGAGCCACCGCCAGCAGGACGAACGAGGCGCCGAGCGGGATGACCTGCGCCAGCATCATGGGCGTCGCGTGCTTCAGCACGCGGGACAGGTCCTGCCGGATTCCTCGTAGGCTCACCGTCGGCCTCTCAGGACGGCGATGTTGTGCCGGGAGGCATCGATGCGCGTCCAGACATCACTGAAGTCCTTTGCGCTCAGATCGACCCTGATCTCGGGCGGTATCGAGGCGAACGGCACCGTGGCGAAGCAGCCACCGCCACGGCCGAAAACCGGAATGTGTGCCACCTCGATCCGCTTCACCAGATCGGCGCCGATCGCCTGCTGCGCGCGACTCCAGGCCAATGCCATTGCGACGATGCGCGGGTCACCGAAGGCGTCGATCACCGCCGTCGAGAGGAGATCCCAGTACTTCTGTTCCTGCTGCAGTCGCGGGAATGCTCCGCTCGGTCGGATGACGCCGCCGAAACGGGTGGCGGCGAGACAGGCCAGCTTGGACAACGTGAAGGCGACGGCCGCTCCACGCTCCAGCCACCACGAGACGGTCGCGCGAAACTCATCTCCGAAGGGCACCGCGTAGGCGGCGTCGACGAGGAGATGAACCCTCGGATCGCCGCTCCGGACATCCGTCATCGGTTGTGCGGTGTCGATGGGGTTGCCCGGAACGGTGATCACCATCACCGTCTCGACGGAGGAAGGCGACTGAGCCATCTCCAGCAGTTGAGCTTCATCACGGTAGGTGGTCACCTGCGCGCCGATAGAGCTGCACGCTCTCGCGTATCCCGGGTAGGAGTATTCGGGAATGATGACGCGTCGAGCAGCGCATGACCGGAGGACTTCGAGGATTGCCTGCTCTGCCCCTCGAGCGAAGATCGTCGTGGCACCACTCGCAGAGAAGTCCCAGGGCGTCCTCCGCAGGACCTCCGCGGAGACAGACGGATAGCGGTTCCACGAAAGAGCGCTCATCCGATCGAGGATCTTCCGCTGAAAGTCGCTGGAGGGTGTCATGTCCGGAAGCGCGAAGCTCCCGCCGCTGGGGGGCTCAAGCACATGCGCGAGCGAGTTCATCGGACAGCTCTGACCTTCGTCACTCCGACGGATCTGATTCCAGGAGCTCTGAGATGTGCGTGTGCGTACCGAGGAGAAGCCACGGTGAGTCGTGGGGAAGGAGTACTTCCGCGCTCTCTTCGCGCCCGAAGGCGTTGATCTCGGCAAGAGACATGCCCATCTCGCTCTCCAAGAAGCCGGTGACCGTCCACAGCGCGGCGCTGCGTTCCGTGAATGGTCCGAAGTTCTGGACGTAATCGGGAATCCACTGCACGAACTCGCGCACGAACTCTCGATCACCGACGCGGTCGTAGTATCCGGTCGGCGAGATGGACTCATGGTGCAAGAACTGCTTCCCCGGCAGACTCGCGCACAGGCGGACATAGGCGACGGTCTGGAGGATCAGCTCGTGCCAGACCCGGTCGACCTCCGGGATGACGGCGATGCGTCTCCCGGAGGTCGAGGAGGTGATCGCAAGGAACTTGAGGCACTCGACGAACTGCTGCTCGACCGTGTCGCGATTCGAATCATCGATGCGATCGATCACCGTCATCGCATATCCCGCGTCGAGGGGAATCTGGGGCGCCATCGTTCCTTCGCCTGCTTTCGTCAGAGCTCGACCGGCGCGGGCGCGGCGCAGCAGCTGGTCTCCGCGTTCTTCGCCTCGGTGCGCTTGTCCGCCAGGATCTGGTCGATGAGTTTGTCCATGATTTCTCCTTGGTGTGGGTGGGGTGGTGTGCTTCTTCTGGATGGGTGGTCTACCGCGCCGTCAGCCGACGACGACGCAGCAATCCATGTCGACTCTCTTGATCTCCTCGATCTTCAGAGCCAGTACGCGTTCGATGAGTTGTTGCAACGTGGCCTCCACGCAGATCTCGATGACGGCTTTCTATGCCGTTTGGATTCATATAGCAGTCATATGAGGCTAAAGGGTCGAGCCTTGCGGAGGAAGGCTGCGTGTGACGAAAGTGCTGGAGTATCGGTTCGGTGGGGCGCGCTGGACCGCGGAAGCGCGGGCGACGTCCGCGACGTTCCCGACCCCGCGACGAAGGGCCCGGCACGTCATGCGTGCCGGGCCCTTCGTCGTGTTGTGCGCGAGGCGGGGTCAGCGCAGGGGTGGGCGGTGCAGCCCGCCGAGCGCGTCCTTCTCGAGTTCCCGCCCGATCAGCGAGTGCCGCCGCGAGTACGCGAAGTAGATCACCAGGCCGAGCGCGAGCCAGATGGCGAAGCGCACCCAGGTCTCGGTGCTGAGGTTCAGCATCAGCCAGAAGCAGGCGAGCGCCGAGATCCACGGCAGCCACGGCGACAGCGGCACCGTGAACGGGCGCTCCAGGTCGGGGCGGGTCTTGCGGAGGATCGGCACACCGATGCTCACCAGCACGAAGGCCGACAGCGTTCCGATGTTGATCATGTCGCCCAGCACCTGCACATCCGTGAAGCCGGCGATGATCGCGATCACGACGCCCACGATGAGCTGGATGCGGATCGGCGTGCCGCGCTTCGCGTCCGTCACGCTCAGCGAGCGCGGGAGCAGGCCGTCACGGCTCATCGCGAACACGACGCGGGCGAGGCCCATCAGCAGCACCATGACGACGGTCGTGAGGCCGACGAGGCTGCCGATCGCGATCACCTGCGCCGCCCAGGTCGCACCGACGAGCTCGAACGCGCTCGCCAGCGAGGGCTCGTCGAGCTTCGCGAGCTCGGTGTACGACACCATGCCGGTGATGACGATCGCGACCAGCACGTACAGCACGGTCACGATCACGAGACCGAGGATGATGCCGCGCGGGACGGTGCGCTTCGGGTCCTTGGTCTCCTCCGCGCTCGTGGCGACGACGTCGAAGCCGATGAACGCGAAGAACACCAGGGCCGCACCGCTGAGAATGCCGAAGACACCGTAGATCGACGGGTCGGCGCCGGTCAGGAACGAGAACAGCGACTGCGTCCAGACGCTCTCGGATGCTGCGCCCTCCTGTGCCGGCGGCACGAACGGGGAGTAGTTGGCGCCCTTGACGAAGAACAGTCCGACGACGATCACGAACAGCACGATCGCGACCTTGATCACGGTGAAGACGCTGTTGACGCGGCTGGACAGGCGCGTGCCGAGGGCGAGCAGCAGCGTGAAGATCGCGACGATCACGACCGGGCCCCAGTCGAAGCTGAGCGGTCCGAGGTGGAGGGTCATCGGGATCTGCAGGTCGAACAGCGACACCGCGTCGCCCAGGTAGACGCCCCAGTACTTCGCGATCACGGCCGAGGCCATGAGCATCTCGAGGATCAGGTCCCAGCCGATGATCCAGGCGAGGAACTCGCCGAGCGTGGAGTAGGTGAACGTGTAGGCGGAGCCCGCCACCGGGATCGACGAGGCGAACTCGGCGTAGCAGAGGATCGCGAGTCCGCACACGGCCGCGGCGATGATGAACGAGATGATGACGGCCGGGCCGGCGTGCCGCGCCGACGCCTCGGCGCCGACCGAGAAGATGCCCGCGCCGACGGCGACCGCGACGCCCATGACCGCGAGGTCCCAGACGCCGAGGGAGCGTTTCAGGGAGCGTTTCTCGTCGTGCGTCTCCGCCATCGACTGTTCGACGGACTTGACCCTGCGCTGGATTGCCATGCCGACGATTGTAGGTCGGGGCATCGCGCCGCACCCCTCACAAACATGCCCGGTCGCATATTCCGTCGGACCCGCGGCGGTGCGGGCGACGGGGAGCGGGGAGTGAGGCGGGAACTCAGGAGGATGCGGGTGCAGAGGCAGATGCAGAGGCGGCTGCGAGGGCGCGGCCGGTGAGCGAGCCGGTGTCGCGCACGATCTGCGCCGGGGTACCGGTGAAGATCAGGCGGCCGCCGTCCGACCCGGCGCCCGGACCGATGTCGATGATGTGGTCCGCGCGCGCGACCACCCGCAGGTTGTGCTCCACGACGACCAGCGTCGCCCCCTCGTCGAGCAGGTCGTCGAACAGGCGGTTGATCGTGTCGACGTCGTTCGGATGGAGGCCGGAGGTCGGCTCGTCCAGGATGATGCGGTCGGCGCGATCGCGCTGCGGGTCGCTCAGGTGCCGGGCCAGAAGCAGCCGCTGCTTCTCCCCGCCGGAGAGGGTGTCGAGCGAGCGTCCGACCGGGATGTAGCTCAGCCCGGTGCGCTGCACCCAGTCGAGCGCCGCCACCACATCGTCGTGCGAGGCGAACAGGGCGCTCACCTCGGCGGGCGTCGATGCCAGGACGTCGGCGATCGAGGCACCGTCCACCTGCACCTCGAGAGCCGTGGGGTTGAAGCGCAGGCCTCCGCAGGCGTCGCAGGGCAGCGAGACGTCGTCGAGGAAGGCGAGCTCCGTCGTGATGTGTCCGCGCCCGCGACAGGTCGGACAGGCGCCGCGGGAGTTGAAGCTGAACCACGACGGGTCGAGGCCGGAGGCCGCGGCGAAGACCCCGCGCACGGTGTCGGCGATTCGCAGGATGCTCAGCGTCGTCGACCGCGCCCCGCCGCGCAGCGGATCCTGTCCGACGACCGTGAACTCCGGATGCCGACGCGGCAGCTCCACGGTCGCGAAGGAGCTCTTGCCCGAACCGGCGACCCCCGTGACGGCCGTGAGCACCCCGAGCGGGATGTCGACGTCGAACCCGCGGAGGTTGTGCGAGCGGGCGTTCTCCACGGTGACGCTGTCGTGCGCCGGACGGGTCGACGTCGCGAGGTGCAGCGGCTCCGCGAGAAGGCGCCCGGTGAGGGTGTCGCTGCGGCGCAGATCGTCGGGTGCGCCCTGGAACTGCACGATGCCGCCGGCCGAACCCGCACCGGGGCCGAGGTCGATGACGTGGTCGGCGACCGCGATGATCTGCGGGTGGTGCTCGACGACGAGGATCGTGTTCCCCGCGTCGCGGAGGCGCTGCAGCAGGGCGACGAGCCGTTGGATGTCGGCCGGATGCAGGCCCGTGCTCGGCTCGTCGAACACGTAGGTGACGTCGGTCAGCGCGCTGCCGAGATGCCGCACGATCTTGACCCGCTGGGCCTCGCCGCCGGACAGGGTCGCCGACTCGCGGTCGAGAGTGAGGTAGCCGAGGCCGACCGAGAGCAGGGCGTCGAGCACGTGGCGGATGCCCTCGACCGCCGGCGCCACCCGCGGGTCGTCGAACTCCTCGAGCAGTGCATGCAGCTCGGCCACCGGCAGCCGCATCCAGTCCACGATGGACCGCCCGTCGATCAGGCTCGCCCGTGCCGCCTCGTTCACCCGCGCGCCGTGGCAGTCGGGGCAGGTGTGGTGGGTGACCAGCCGGTCGAGCTCCTCGCGCACGGAGGCGGACATCTTCACCGGACGCTGCTTCAGGAACACGTCGCGCATCCGGGTGATGACGCCGTCGAACCGGGCGCTCTGCGGGAACCGCGGATCCGGGTCGTCGAGCTTGAGCCGGTCGGCGTAGAGGAACTGGTCCATCTCCTCGGCCGTGTAGTCCTTGAGCGGCTTCTCGCGGTCGAACAGTCCGCAGTAGGCGAAGCGCTTCCACCGATACACGCCGGGGCGGAACAGGCTGAAACGCACCGGCCCCTCGTCGATGTTCTTCTCGGGGTCGATCAGCGCGTCGATGTCGATGTCGTACACCGTGCCGAGGCCCTCGCAGGTCGGACACATGCCGGACGGGTCGTTGAAGGAGTACGCGGGCGAGTACCCGGCCGAGGGTGATCCGATGCGCGAGAACACCAGGCGCACGAGCGAGGCGAGGTCGGTCGCGGTGGCAACGGTCGAGCGCGCGTTGCCCGTGAAGCGGCGCTGGTCGATCAGCACCGTGAAGGTCAGCCCGTCCATGGCCTGCACATCGGGCGCGGGCAGCTGCGGCAGCCGCGCACGGATGAAGGTCGAGTAGGAGTCGTTGACGAGCCGCTGCGCCTCGGCGGCGATCGTGTCGAGCACGAGCGACGACTTGCCCGAGCCGGAGACGCCGGTGAAGACGGTCAGGAGCTTCTTGGGGACGTCGACGGAGACGTCGCGGAGGTTGTTCGTCCGCGCTCCGGTGATGCGGAGGGAGTCCATCCGGAAACGCTAACGGGGCCCCCGGACATCCGGAGGCCCCGTTCGCGAAGAGGGGTGTCGAGAGCGCGGAGGTCAGGCGCTGAGGACGACCGTCTCGGAGATCGGGCGACGCACGCGCGGGGCGACCTCGCGCTCCTGCAGCACCTCGGGAAGCGTGGCGACGTCGCCGAACTCGCCGAGGGCGAAGACCGTGGTCGGTACGAAACGGGCCTCGAGGTCGGCGAACTCGCGGACGACCTCCGGGTCGAAGCCGCTCATCTGGTGAACGACGAGGCCGTCGTGGTGGGCCTGCACCGAGAAGTGCGCGACGGCCTGGCCGAGGTCGTAGAGGGCGTGCGTGATCGGGGTGCCGTCGGCGGTGGCCGTCTCGGCGATCGCGACGACGAGCACGGCGGCGTTGCCCGCCCAGGCCTGGTTGAAGCCCATCAGCGCGTCGACGACCTGCGCGTGCAGAGCCGTGCCGCGGCGGGCGACGATGAAGCGCCAGGGCTGCGTGTTGTTCGCGGAGGGGGTCCAGCGGGCGGCCTCGAGCGCGGTGGCGAGCTTGGCCTCGTCGATCGAGTTCTGCGCGTCGAAGGCGCGGGGGCTCCAACGGCCGGCGAGGACGTCGAGGACGGGGTGCTCGGTCGGTGCGGTGCGGTCGATGACGGGAGTGCTCACGGAAGTGCCTTTCGGAAGGAGTGGGTCGGACTCCATCGTCCGGGTACATCGAGGCCCAACAGATGCATGTGCATGCATATTCCCTGAGGGCGACATGTTCCGTCACACTCCGTGCGGGGAGCCCGTCGCGCCCACGCGGCCCCTCGCGCGCGCGGCGAGGACGAGGGAGAGCGAGCGGGCGCCGATCGCCGCGACGAGCACCGTCACCGCGAGGGCGAGTGCGAGGGCGATGCCTCCGGCGAAGGGCACCGCTCCCACCTCGAGCCACGCGATCGCGTACGAAGCGACGGCGGCCACCGGGAACGTGAACGACCAGAACCCCAGCGTGAAGGGCAGCCGCCGATAGCGCGGAAGTGTGGCGAGCTGGGCGACCACGAGGATCGCCGTGAGGCCGGCGAACGCGAGCGACAGCGGAGACGAGACCTGATCGGTGAGGGCGAACAGCGCGAGCCCGCCGACCGCCGGCGGAGCCATCACCATGGCGAGAGTCGGCACCAGCGCGTCCGGGAGCGGGGGTCGGCTGAGCATCCGCACGAGCGCGAGCGCGGTCATGACCACCCAGAACAGCGAGGCGATGCCGAAGGCCGCCCAGCCGAGTCCGCGCAGGCCGATCGTCTCGGCGGCGCTCGCGGCCACGAAGCCGCCGGCGACGGTCGGCAGGAAGTAGCCGCCGTGGATCGCGGCGAGCTCGATCCCCCCGGTGGTCCAGGTGCTGACGAGCCATCCGGCGTATCCGGTCGCGACGACCATCGACGCGATCACGAGGATCCGGCCGGCCGCGGGGAACCACGGGACCATGTCGCTGCCGAGGAGCATCCCGACGATCGGGACGATGGCGGCGAACGGCCCCTGAATCGGATGGCGCAGCTGCTCCCGCAGGGGCGATCCGCTGCGGAGCCCGCGCGTCGCATGCGCGGCGAGGAGCCAGACCATCGACGCGGCGGACAGCGCCCAGAAGACCTGCGCCACCTGGGGCGGGATCCCGGCCACCGGGGTCGCCGCCGTCCACGTCTCCGCGACGCCGGCGATCCCGAGGGAGATCGCGAACGTGTTCAACGGGAGTCGCGTGACGGTGGCCGCCGAGTCGGGAGTGGCAGGTAGAACGTCACGTGTCATATGACGGTCAAGCGCCGGGCGACGCTTCGTATTCCCCGCCGCGCTGCTCGCCGTGCGGCCTCCCGCCGCTCAGGCCGGGAGGTTGTGCGAGGCGGCGTCCGCGAGCGCGGTGCGCACGGCGCGGATCGAAGGGGCGTCCGCCGACACCCGCCGTGCGGAGGAGAAGATCTCGCGGCGCGGATCATGGGGGAGCGGCGCCAGGTCGACCGTCGGGGTGTCGCCGGCCCACACCAGATCCGGCAGCAGCCCGACCGCGAGACCCGCGTGGATCAGCCGCACGTGCGCGGTCAGGTCGGCGATCTCGAACCGCACGTCGGGCTCGAATCCGGCGGTGCGGCAGAGCTGCTCGGCCCAGGCGCGTGAGGCCGTGCCGGCGGGTTCGAGCACCCAGGGTTCTTCGCGGGTGGCCCACAGGGCGGCGAGGGCGTCGTCATGCGCGGCGGCCCCCGGGTGGCGGGCGAGCGCGATCGCGTCGTGCGCGAGCACCACCCGGTCGAGGTCGGCGTGGATCGGGCGGGTGCGGCCCGGGTACTGCTCCGCGAGGATCAGGTCGAAGTCGCGGCTGGAGACGCCGACCAGTCCGGTCTCGGGGTCGCATTCGGTGACCTCGACGCGCAGGGCCGGATGCCGGTCCTTGAGGGACTCGAGTGCGCGGGGGAGCAGTGAGTGCGCCGTCGACTGGAACACCGCGATGCGCACGGTGCCGGTCACCTCGGTGAGGGACTCCGCGACGGCGACCTCGGCGTGCTCGAGCTGATCGAGGATGCCGATGGCCTCGGCGACCAGCACGTTCCCCTGCGGCGTGAACTGCACGCCGCGCCCGACCCGACGCAGCAGTGGCACGCCCACATCGCGCTCCAGCGCGCTCAGCTGCTGCGACACCGAGGCCTTGCTGTAGGAGAGGGCGTCGGCGACGGCGGAGAGCGTTCCGCGGCGGGAGAGCTCCACGAGCATCCGCAGTCGACTCACGTCCAGCACGGTCGTATCCTTCGTTCAGCTTGAGTGAACAGAATCCACGCAAATCGGTTGATAGACGGAGCCTACCGAGCCGCAGGACAATGATCCAGCCGCACACGAAACCCCGGTGTGCTCCTGCCTGGAAGGTTCCCGTCCATGACTGTCATCGATGACACCACCCCCCGCACCGAAGACGTCGCCGCCCTCGTGCAGCGCTGGCTCGTCGAGAGTGAGACCCACCCCGTCGAGCCGGCAGCCCAGCGCCTGTCCGAGGTGCTCAAGGACCCGAACGGACTCGCGTTCACGGTCGGCTTCGTCGACGGCGTGATGCGGCCGGAAGACCTGCGCGTCGCGGGTCGCAAGCTCGCCGAGCTTAGCGACATCACCCCGTCGCTGCTGCCCGGCTACCTGCGCGCCGCGATCAAGACCGGCGGCTTCTGGGCGCCCAAGCTCCCCGGCGTGGTCGTGCCGATCTCGCGCCGCGTGCTGCGCGCCATGGTCGGGCACCTCGTGCTGGATGCCACGCCCTCCAAGCTCGGCCCCGCGATCGCGAAGCTGCGCAAGAGCGGCAACCGCCTCAACCTCAACCTCCTCGGCGAGGCCGTGCTCGGCGAGCGTGAAGCAGGGCACCGTCTGCAGGGAACCCGCGACTTCCTCGCCCGCGACGACGTCGACTACGTGTCGATCAAGGTCTCCAGCGTCGTGAGCCAGCTGTCTATGTGGTCGTTCGACGAGGCCGTGGCCGATGTCGTCGAGAAGCTCACCCCGCTCTACGAGCTCGCCGCCCAGGCCGAGGCCCAGGGCAAGGCCAAGTTCATCAACCTCGACATGGAGGAGTACCGCGACCTCGACCTGACGATCGCGGCCTTCACGAGCATCCTCGACCAGCCGGGTCTGGAGGGCCTCGAGGCCGGCATCGTGCTGCAGGCCTACCTGCCCGATGCCCTCGGCGCCATGCAGCACCTGCAGGAGTGGGCCGCCGCCCGCCGGGCGAAGGGCGGAGCGCCGATCAAGGTGCGCGTCGTCAAGGGAGCGAACCTCGCGATGGAGGAGGTCGACGCCGCGATCCACGGCTGGCCGCTCGCGACCTACGGCACCAAGCAGGACTCCGACACCAACTACAAGCGCGTGCTGGACTGGGCCATGACGCCCGAGCGCCTCGACGCCGTCCGTATCGGCGTCGCGGGCCACAACCTGTTCGACATCGCGTACACCTGGCTGCTCGCCCAGGCGCGCGGCGTGGCCGACCCGTCCGGCGCGGACCCGCTGGTCGAGTACGAGATGCTGCTCGGCATGGCGACCGGGCAGGCCGAGGCCGTCCGCAAGGACGTCGGTCGTCTCCTGCTCTACACGCCGGTCGTGAACCCGGCCGAGTTCGACGTGGCGATCGCGTACCTCGTGCGCCGTCTCGAGGAGAACGCCAGCCCCGAGAACTTCATGTCCGCCGTGTTCGAGCTGGCCTCGAACCCGACGCTCCTCACCCGGGAGCGGGAGCGCTTCGAGCGCTCGCTCGCCGCCCTCGAGCTCGACCGTTCGGTGCCGGCATCCCACCGCGTGCAGGACCGCACGGCGGAGGCGCCGGCCGGCACGACGACCGGCTTCGAGAACCAGGCCGACACCGACCCGGCGCTCGGCGCGAACCGCACCTGGGGACGCGAGATCCTCGCCCGCTCGGTGAGCTCGACGCTGGGGCTCGACACCATCGCGATCGCCAAGGTCGAGACGGATGCCGAGCTCGACGGCATCTTCGCCGCCGCGACCGTCGCCGCCGAGAAGTGGGCCGCGCTGCCGGCCGCCGACCGTGCCGCCGTGCTGCACCGCGCCGGTGACGAGCTCGCCGCACGCCGTGGTCAGCTCATCGAGATCATGGCCCACGAGGCGGGCAAGACCATCGCCGAGGCCGATCCCGAGATCAGCGAGGCCATCGACTTCGCGCACTACTACGCCGAGCGCGCGAAGGACCTCGAGACCGTCTCGGGCGCCGAGTTCGTGCCGTCGAAGGTCACGGTCGTCACCCCGCCGTGGAACTTCCCGGTCGCCATCCCCGCGGGTGGTGTGCTCGCGGGTCTGGCCTCCGGCTCCGCGGTCATCATCAAGCCCGCGAAGCTCACCCAGCGCTGCGGCGCCGTGATGGTGGAGGCGCTGTGGGCTGCCGGCGTTCCGCGCGACCTGCTCGCGCTCGTCGACCTGGCCTCGCGCGACCTGGGCACGCGCCTGGTCGCCGGCCCCGCGGTGGATCGCGTGATCCTCACGGGCGCGTACGAGACGGCGCAGCTGTTCCGCTCGTTCCGCTCCGACCTGCCGCTCCTCGCCGAGACCAGCGGCAAGAACGCGATCATCGTCACCCCCTCCGCCGACCTCGACCTCGCGGCCGCGGACGTGGCGCGCAGCGCATTCGGGCACGCCGGGCAGAAGTGCTCCGCGGCCTCGCTCGCGATCCTCGTCGGATCCGTCGCCGACTCGAAGCGGTTCGAGCGCCAGCTGGTGGATGCCGTGACCTCGATGCGCGTCGGGCTGCCGGACGACCCCGCCACCCAGATGGGCCCGATCATCGAGCCGGCGAACGGCAAGCTGCTCACGGCGCTCACGAAGCTGGAGAGGGGCGAGCGCTGGCTCGTCGAGCCGCGGAAGCTCGACGACGAAGGAAAGCAGTGGACGCCCGGTGTGAAGACCGGCGTGCGCGAGGGCTCGTACTTCCACCTGACCGAGTTCTTCGGCCCGGTGCTCGGCATCATGCATGCCAAGGACCTGGACGAGGCCCTGCGCCTGCAGAACGCGGTCGACTACGGTCTCACCGCCGGCATCCACTCGCTCGACTCCGACGAGGTCGGCACGTGGCTCGACCGCGTCGAGGCGGGCAACCTGTACGTGAACCGCGGCATCACCGGGGCGATCGTGCAGCGTCAGCCGTTCGGCGGCTGGAAGCGCTCGGCGGTCGGAGCGGGGGCGAAGGCCGGCGGCCCGAACTACCTCTTCGGCCTCGGCGACTGGGCTCCGGCGGAGCTTCCCGCGGTCGCGCCCGAAGCGGCCGTGGCCCCCGCGGTGGGCGCACTGCTCGACGCCGCGGCCACCGAGCTCGACGCGACCGAGTCCGACTGGCTGCACCGCGCCGCGGCATCCGACGAGCGCGCCTGGGTCGACGAGTTCGGAGCCGTGAGCGACAAGTCCGGCCTCGGGGTCGAGCGCAACCTCTTCCGCTACCGCCCGGTCGCGGTGGACGTGCGCATCGCCGAGCACGCGCCCCTCGCGGACGGCATCCGCGTGCTCGCCGCCGCCCTGCGCAGCGGCAGCCCGTTCACGGTGTCGGCTCCGGCCCTGCCCTCGCGCATCGAGAAGGCGCTGCGGGCGCACGGTGTGACGGTGAAGCACGAGTCGGATGCCGCGTGGACCAAGCACTACGCCAAGGCCGCGAGCACGTGGCACCGCGTCCGTCTGGTCGGCGGCGATGCCGCGGCGCTGTTCGAGGCGCTCGACGGTTCGCCGGACGTGGCCGTGTGGTCGCACGCCGTGACCGGTGCCGGCCGTGTCGAGATGCTGCCGTTCCTGCACGAGCAGGCCGTGTCGATCACGAACCACCGCTTCGGCAACCCGACCACCCTCGCCGACGGCGTGATCTGACCCGGTCTTCGCACGGACGAAGAAGCCCCCTGCTGCGCGTGATGCGGAGCAGGGGGCTTCTCTCGTGCGCGTCAGCCGCGCAGCGCCTCGGAGAGCTTGACCCGCGAGCCCATGCGCAGGAGCGAGTTCTCGTAGATCTTCGCGCCGATCACGATCGCGGCCACGCAGCTCACGAGCAGGATGACCAGGCTCAACAGCGGCTCCCACCACTGCGCCTCGCCGACGAACAGGCGCATCGGCATGCCGACCGGGGCCGAGAACGGCACGTACGACATGATCGTCAGCACCAGCGGGTTGTCGTTGAACACGATGACCAGGATGTACGGGGCCATGATCAGCATCGTGATCGGAGTGGTCGTGGATCCGATGTCCTCCTGGCGCGACACCATCGAGGCCGCGGCCGCGAACATCGCCGCGAGCAGGATGAAGCCGAACAGGAAGAACACCGCGAACCAGATGATCGGGGCTCCGAGGGTCGTGAGTACCTCGCGTTGACCGGTGACGATCAACCCGATCGTGGCCACCGCCGCGAGGGCGAGGATCTGTCCCATCGCCAGCACCGTGTTGCCGATCACCTTGCCGGCGAGCAGCGTGCGGGCCGGGATCGCGGACAGCAGGACCTCGACCACGCGCGTCTGCTTCTCCTCCACGACGCTCTGCGCGATCGTGCCGCCGAACGTCGCCGCGGCCATCATGAACACGAGGCCGAAGGCGATCGCGATGAAGTAGCGCAGCAGCGGGTTCGTCGTCGCCGGTTCCAGGATGACGACCTCGGGAGAGATCGAGAGTGCCGAGACGATCGAGCCCGGAGCATCCTGCAGGGCGATGATCGTGTAGCCCGAGGGTCCGTCGCCCTCCAGCACCGCGGCGTCGACCTTGTCGTCGCGCACGAGCTTCTCGGCTTCAGCCTGGTCGGCGACCTCGGTCACCTCAACCCCGGGGATGGCCGACACGGCGGACGCGGTCTCGGCGGTCGCGGCGATCGGCGTCGTATCGGTGTTCTTGCTCGCGAAGCCGCCGAGGATGATGCCAGCGAGCGCGAGCACCAGCAGGATGCCGGTGGAGATCAGGAAGGCCTTGCTGCGGAGCTTCGATCCGATCTCGCGCTCGGCGACGAGCCAGATGCCGTTGGAGCCGCGGGCGGGGGTGGGGGTGCTCACTGGATGACCTCCTTGAAGATCTGCGCGAGGGACGGATGCTTGGGGGCGAAGCTCGCGACATCGCCGCGCTGCACGGCCGACTGCAGCACGCGCTGCGCCGTCTCGGGGCCGTCCGCGTCGAACAGCGCGTAGCCGCCCTCGAAGTCGACGACCGTCACGCCGGGCTCGGTGCGCAGCCAGCCGGCGTCTCCGGCCGAGACCAGCTCGTAGCGGTCGTGGGCGTGCTCGGCGCGCAGTGCGTCGCGGGAGCCGGACGCGCGGATCGTGCCTCCGGCGAGGATGACGAGGTCGTCGCACAGGCGCTCGACCACGTCGAGCTGGTGGGAGGAGAAGAGGATCGATGCGCCCTTGGCCGCGCTGGACTGCAGCACGCCGGCGACCACGTCGACCGCGAGCGGGTCGAGGCCCGAGAACGGCTCGTCGAGGATGAGCACCTCGGGATCGTGCACGAGCGAGGCGGCGATCTGCGCCCGCTGCTGGTTGCCCAGCGACAGCGACTCGATCGTGTCGTTCAGCCGCTCGCCGAGGCCGAGCTCCGTGAGCAGGGCCGTCGCGCGCTCTGTGGCGTCCGACTTGCCGAAGCCGTGCAGGCGGGCGAGGTAGACGATCTGCTCGAGCACCTTCATCTTCGGGTAGAGGCCGCGCTCCTCCGGCATGTAGCCGAAGCGACGGCGGTCCTCGGCGGTGAGCGGCGCGCCATCCAGCTTCACGCTTCCCCCGTCGGAGGAGAGCAGACCGAGGACGATCCGCATGGTGGTGGTCTTGCCGGCGCCGTTGCCGCCGACGAAGCCCGTCAGGCGCCCGGGGGCGACCGTGAAGGACACGTCGTCGAGCACGCGCCGAGAGCCGTAGCTCTTGGTGATGCCGGAGAGTTCGAGCATTCCTGTCGTCATGTCTCTCACGCTACGACCGGGCCCCTCCCCGGGGCATCCCCCGCACGGCGGACCCCGCGGCATCACCCACCCGGGGGAGCCCCCGCCTCCTGCCTCCCTGCTGCCTCCCTGCTGCCTCCCTCAGGCGTCGAGTGCACGGGATGTCGCCGAGTGCACGGGAGCCCGGCGCATATCCGCCGTGCGCTCGTCGAGTACTCGTGCACTCGACGACGGTGACGAGGAGGGAGGGGGAGGGAGGGGGGAGGGGGGAGAGGGGAGAGAGGGGGTCAGGGGCGGGGTGGGTGGAGGACCGTGCGGACCAGGAGGCCGGCGACGAGGGCCCAGAACGCGGCGCTGACGCCGAGCACGGCGATGCCGGATGCGGCCACCAGGAAGGTCACCACGGCGGGGATGCGCTCGCCCGGTTCGTCGATCGCCTGCTGCACCGACGAGCCGAACGCCGCGAACAGCGCGAGACCGGCGACGGCGGGGATCACGGCGGCGGGTGCGAGCACCACGAGAGCGGCGAACGCGGCGGAGAACGCGCCGAGCACGAGGTACGACGCCCCGGTCGAGACGCCGGCCACCCACCGCCGCTTCGGATCGGGGTCGGCATCCGGCGAAGCGGCGAGGGCCGCGCTGATCGCGGCGAGGTTGATGGCGTGCCCGCCCGCGGTGGCTCCGACCGCGGTGCCCAGTCCGGTGACCAGCATGGCCGGACGCCAGGGCACCTCGTAGCCGAAGCTGCGCATGATCGCGATGCCCGGCACGTTCTGGGAGGCCATGGTCACGATGAACAGCGGGAGCGCGAGGCCCACGAGGGCGCCGACCGTGAACGTCGGCGTCGTGAACTCGAGGTGCGGCAGCAGCACGCGCGGATCGAATGCGGCACCCTCACCGATCAGGGAGACCGCGACCACCACGGTCGCGGCCACGAACGCGAGCGGCACCGCCCACCGGGGCGCCAGGCGCGCGAACACCAGCCAGGTGAGCACGACCGGGATCACGCCCCAGGGATTCGTGACGATCCCCGTGATCGGGGCGAGGCACAGCGGCAGCAGCACGCCGGCCAGCATTGCCTGGGCGATCGACGGCGGGATGCGGGCGATCAGGGCGCCGAGCGCCGGCCAGAGCGCCGTGAGCAGGATCAGCGCCGCGGTCACCAGGAACGCGCCCACCGCCGCGGACCAGCCGCCGTCGACGGTGCCGGTCGCCACCAGGAGCGCCGCGCCGGGAGTGGACCACGCCACGGTGATCGGCATCCGGTACCGCCAGGCGAGCACCACGCACGCGAGGCCCATCATGAGGCTGACCGCGAGGAGTCCGCTGGCCGCCTGGGGCGCGTTCGCCCCGACGGCGTCGAGCCCGGTCAGTACGACCGCGAAGGAACTCGTGAATCCGACGAGGGCCGTGACCACCCCCGCCATGATCGGGCGGGACAGGGGCGCGGCGTCGGGCATGGCTCCGAGGTTATCGCGGGGTGCCGGTGTGCGGGACGACCCTCACCGTCCGGTCGGCCCACCCGGCGTCTCGCTCGGCGTCGGTGCCGGCTTCGTCCAGGACAGCAGGTAGCGGTAGTAGATCCCGCGGCGGAGGCGGGCGCCGGGGAGCAGATCGCGGGCGAGGGAGCGGATGTCCGCGATGCTCTCGGTGGGCGCGGCGGTGGGGACGCCGATGTCGCGCGACTCGCGGTGGAGCATCGACCCGAGCCGCGCCCACGGCAGCGCGAGGGCCGACAGGGTCCAGTCCGCGGGCGTGCGGTCGGCGGCGAGTCCGACGATCAGCAGCCTCCCGCCGGGGCGGAGGAGCGTCACGGCCTTCGCCAGCGACGAGCGCGTATCCATGTGATGCAAGGTCGCGACGAACGTGAGGAGGTCGAACCGTCGGTCGCCCGCGTCGAAGTCCGCGAAGTCGGAGAGGACGACGGTCGCATCCGGGATGTCGCGGAGTCGCGCCCGCGCGCGCTCGGCTGTTCCCGGGTGGGGCTCGATGCCGGTCACGGTGTCGTACCCGGGGGCGAGTCGCTGCAGGAGGAGCCCTTCGCCGCATCCGACGTCGAGGGCATCGCGCCGATGTGCGCCCGAGACGGCTCTGATGATCCACCCGTGGTACGCCGCGTTGTGGTTCCAGTACTCGGTCACGGCTGTCGTCCTAGGCGAGGCCCATGCGATGCGCGAGGACGACGGCCTGCACCCGGTCGCGGGCGCCGAGCTTCTGCAGGACGCGTGAGACGTGCGTCTTCACGGTCGCCTCGCCGATGAACAGCGCTCGCGCGATCTCGGCGTTGCTCCGGGCGTCCGCGAGCAGCGTGAGCACCTCGGCCTCGCGTTCGGTGAGCGGCTCGGCGAGGGACACCTTCGCGACCGGAACGCCCGCCGTCGCGACCGGGACCGATGAGGCCGGGACAGACGCCGGTTGCTCCGCCGTTGTCGCGGCGAAGCGCGCGAGCACCCGCCGGGTCACCTCGGGCGCCAGCATCCCGTCGCCCGCGGCGAGGGCGCGGACGGCGCCGATCAGATCCTCCGCCCCGGCGTTCTTCAGCAGGAAGCCGCTGGCTCCGGCATCCAGCGCCTGGTAGAGGTAGTCGTCGCGGTCGAAGGTCGTCACGATCGCGATGGCCGCGCCGACCGCCGGGTCCGCGACGATGCGCCGGGTCGCCTCGATGCCGTCCATGTCGGGCATCTGCACGTCCATCGTGATGACGTCGGGGAGGAGAGCGGATGCCTGCGCCACGGCGTCCGCTCCGGACGACGCCTCGCCGACCACGGTGATATCGGGCTGGGTATCGAGGATCGTGCGGAAGCCGGCGCGCAGCAGGGCGTGGTCGTCGACGAGCAGCACGCGGATCGGGGTGCTCATCGGTTCATGCTCGATTCGCTCGCGATGGGAAAGGGCACACGGGCGCGCACACGCAGGCCGCCGAACGGTCGGGGGGTCACCTCGAGCGTGCCTCCGGAGGCCGCGGCGCGCTCCCGCATCCCCAGCTGGCCGAGCCCGGGCCGCAGCTGGGCGACCGGGCGCCCCGTGTTCACGATCTCGACCTCGACGCCATCGTCGTCGTAGCGCACGCGGACGTCGGCGGTCGCATCGGGGCCGGCGTGACGGCGGGCGTTCGTCAGCGATTCCTGCGCGATGCGGTAGAGATTCACGGCGATGAGCGACGGGACGGGCGCCGGATCGCCGATCACCGTGTAGGCGGTCGGCAGTCCCGCCTCGGTCGAGGCGTCGACGAGTTCGGCGATGTCGTCGAGGGCGAGGGTCGAGGCGGTATCCGTCGTCTCTCCTCCGGGGGTCCGCAGAGTCTCCAGCAGCTGACGCAGCTCGTGGATCGCGTCGCGGGCAGAGCCCTCGATGCCGGTGAGGATGCGCGCGGACTCGGCCGGATCACGCTCGAGCACCAGGCGCGCGGCTCCCGCTTGCACGCCCATGACCGAGACGTGGTGGGCGACGACGTCGTGCAGCTCCCTGGCGATGCGCACCCGGTCGAGGGCGACGGCCTGGGCCGCGGTGACCTCGCGCTCGCGCTCCAGCTCGGCGGTGCGCTGCTCGAGCACGGCCAGCTGCACGGCTGCCGCCCAGGAGCGCTCGCCGAAGTAGTACGCCCCGCCGAAGTAGAGCACGTTCAGCAGCAGCTGGATGAGCATGAAAGCCACGTAGGGCGACATGGCGCCGGCGATGACGTCCGCCTTGTCGGCCTCGCGGATCGCGTCGCGGTACATGGTGATCAGCAGCCACACGAACATGCTGACGATGATCCCGACGCGGACGATGATCGCGCGGCGGCGGTCGTTCATCCATGCGCCGGCCGTGTAGATGGCGATGAACATCGCGATGTTGCCGACGTAGATCTCCGGGATGCGGATCGTCACGGCGGTGAAGTAGGCGGCCACGACGATGATCGCGACCGTGCCGGGCCACCGGCGTCGGACCGCCAGGGGAGCGCAGACGACGACCGCGTACACGAGGGCGGTCCACAGCGGGGCCTGCTCGTCGCCCCACACCTCGGCGATCGAGGAGAGGCCCGCGCTCAGCACGGCCCCCACGAACATGACCGCCGCGAGCACGATGTCGCTCCGCCGTTCGCGCTCGGTCGGTGTGCGGATGAACGGGGCGGGCATCCTTCCACCGTAGGGCGGAGGCTGCCGGGACCGCATCCCCCGTGCGGCGGATGGATTCTCTACTTGCTATTGACAAGCTTGGTTGTTTTTTGCAAGCTTGTGGACATCCAGGAATGACCACTCGGCATCCGGAATCGACAAACGAGTCATCATGACCAAGGTCTTCGTCAACCTGCCCACCAGCGACCTCGAGCGCGCCAAGGCGTTCTACACGGCGCTCGGCTGCGAGATCAGCCCGCAGTTCACCGACGAGAACGCCGCGTGCATCGTGTGGAGCGAGGACATCTACTTCATGGTCCTCAAGCGCGAGTTCTTCGCCACCTTCACCGACAAGCCGATCGCCGATCCCAACGAGGTCGCCCAGGTGTCGGTGGCGTTCAGCCGGGACTCGCGCGAGGACGTCGACGCGATCCTCGAGAAGGGCCTCGCCGCGGGCGGTGCGGAGCCGAAGCCCGTGCAGGACTACGGGTTCATGTACTCCCGCGACCTCGACGACCCCGACGGCAACTCGCTCGGCTTCCTCTACATGACCCCGGAGGCCGTGGAGAACGGCCCGGATCACGTGGCCGACTCCACGGCATCGGCCTGACGTGGCAGCGCGCAGCTACGGCCAGTACTGCGGTGTGACGACGGCCGTCGAGCTGATCGGGGAGCGGTGGGGTCTGCTCATCGTCCGCGATCTGCTCGTCGGGCCCCGTCGCTACACCGACCTCAAGCAGGGGCTGCCGCGCATTCCGACCAACATCTTGTCCACGCGGCTGAAGGAGCTGCAGGAGGGCGGGGTCGTCCGCCGGGTTCCCCTGCTGAACTGTGGCCTCGTGTACGAGCTCACCCCGTACGGCCGGTCGTTCGAGCCGATCATGCTCGCTCTCGGCCGCTGGGGCTTCCAGGCGATGGGCGATCCGGAGGAGGGCGACGTCGTCACCCCGGACTCGCTCACCATGGCCCTGCGCACGGCGTTCCAGGCGGATGCCGCGGCGGATGCCGAGTACGAGCTGCACGTCGGCGACGTCGCCCTCCGCGCGTCGGTGCGCGACGGCGAGCTCCGTGTCGCGCAGCTCGCGCCTCCGGCGCCACCCGTCGGCGGTCGCCTTCCCGAGGGGGAGCCGGATGCGGTGATCGTCGCCGGTCCGGGCGTCCGCCGTCTGATCGGCGGCGAGATCACGCCGGCGGAGGCGCTGGCGGAGGACGTCGTCGCCGTCGTCCGCGGGGAGGAGTCGATGCTGGACTCGTTCGCCGCGACTTTCCACATCGCACGAATGACAGTAGGGAGCATGACATGAACGACCACACATCGGGTCGCATCCTGATCGACCTCTTCACATCTCTCGACGGTGTGGCACAGGGGCCCGGGGGTACCGATGAGGACACCTCCGGCGGGTTCCGCTTCAGCGGCTGGCAGGCCGGGCATCCGTCGTCCGGCGTCGGCCCCGAGATCGAGAAGGGGATGCGCGGCCTGGATGCGCTGCTGCTCGGGCGGCGCACCTACGACATCTTCGCCTCGTACTGGCCGCATCACACCGAGGGGGAGTCGGGCGACATCGGGACGCTCTTCAACCGGGTGCCGAAGTACGTGGCCTCCCGGGACGCCGACATCGCGCTCGGCTGGGAGGGCAGCACGCGCGTCGGCGCCGACCTGGCCGCCGAGGTGGCCGCGATGCGGGCAGCCCACCGAGAGGTGCACGTGATCGGCAGCCTCGACTTCGTGCACACGCTGCTCGCCGAGGGACTGTTCGACGAGCTGAACCTCTGGGTGTACCCGATCCTGCTCGGCGCGGGCAAGAAGGTCTTCGACGACCGTGCCCTCCCGTCGGTGCTGGAACTGCTCCAGGAGCCGATCACCGACGACGGCGGCGTGACGCTGCTCCGCTACGGGCGCACCGATCGGGTGCCGGAGGTCGGGACGTTCGACTGAAACGGGGGGGAACTCAGCCGAGGAGCCGCTCGATCATCTGCGCCACACCGTCTTCATCGTTCGAGGCGGTCGTCTCGTCGGCGGCCTCGCGCACGACGGGCTCGGCGCCGGCCATCGCGACACCGCGGCCCGCCCAGCGGAGCATCTCGACGTCGTTGAGCGCATCGCCGAAGGCCACCACGTCGGCGCGGTCGATGCCGAGGTGCTCGCAGAGCCGGGCGAGGCCCGTGGCCTTGGTGACGCCCTCTGCCATGACCTCGACGAAGGGGGCTCCCGAGAGCGTCGCCTCGAAGCCGGTCAGCCCGAGCGACCGCAGCGCGTCGAAGAGCGCGTCCGGGGCGAGTTCCGGATGCCGGATCACGAACTTCAGGCTGGGGGCCGCGAGCACCTGGTCCAGCGGCACACCGCCCATCGTCGCCGGGTCGCGCTTATGGTCGGCGAGCTGGGCGATCGCGGCGTAGCCGTCCTGGGCGACGAACGTCTCGCCGGCATCGCGCACGCTCGCGAACAGCAGCCCCGGGATGCTGGCGCGCAGTGCCTCGGCGAGGGCGCGGATCGTGTCGGACGGAAGCTCTTCGGCGAACAGCATCCGTCCGTCGTCGAGGCGCACGGCATAGGCGCCGTTGCTGCACAGCGCCCATCCCTCGAACCCGGCGTCGGCCGCGATGGCCCGCAGACCGATCGGCTGCCGTGCCGTGACCGGGACGACGTGGATTCCACGGGCACGGGCCGCGTCGAGTGCCGCCCGCGTGCGCGGGGTGACGGTGGACGTCGAGTCGAGGAGAGTGCCGTCGAGGTCGGTGGCGATCAGTCGGATGGTCATGGCGTTTCGTCTCGTTTCGCTCGCGCAGCGAACGGGTGGGGCGTCAGGAGAAGATCATCGGCATGTCGTCGTCGTCATCGGTGCCGCCGAAATCGAGGTCGACGACCACCGGGACGTGATCGCTGGGCTGCTCGCCCTTGCGCTCGTCACGGTGGATCGACGCGCCGGTCACGGCCTCGGCCAGCATGCGCGAGCCCAGGACGAAATCGATGCGGACGCCCTCGTTGCGGGGGAACTTCAGCCGTTGGTAGTCCCAGTAGGTGAAGCCCTCGGGGATGAGCGGGCGGACCACATCCGTGACCCCGGCGTCCTGGAAGGCGAAGAACGCATCGCGCTCCTGCGGGGAGACGTGCGTGGAACGGCCGATCACGATGTCGGGGTCGCCGTTGTCGACGTCGAACGGGATGATGTTGAAGTCGCCCACCAGGGCGAGCGGAAGGTCGGGGTTCGCCGAGAGCTCGGCAGCCGTCGACTTCTTCAGCTGCTCGAGCCAGTGCAGCTTGTAGAGGTAGTGCGGATCCTCCAGCGAACGGCCGTTGGGCACGTACAGGCTCCACACGCGCACGCCGTCGACCATCACGCCGAGCGCGCGGGCCTCGAGCGGCGCATCCGGGCCCTCATGACCCTTGGCGAAACCCGGCATCCCGTCGAACGACGTGCGCACGTCGGTGACGGGCAGGCGGCTCGCGATGGCGACACCGTTCCACTGGTTCAGGCCGTGCACCTCGACGTGGTAGCCGGCCTCCTCGAACGGTCCGTAGGGGAACTGCTCGGGCTTGCACTTGATCTCCTGCATCGCCAGCACGTCGATGTCCTCACGGACGGCGAACTCGACGGTACGGGTGACGCGGGTGCGGATGGAGTTGACGTTCCAGGTGGCCAAGCGCATACGTCCAGCCTAGTTGCGGCATCCGACACGAGCCGCCGCGGACGACCGTGCTCGCGCCTTCTACACTGGATGCCGTGACCGCACTCGACGCAGACCGCCAGACACTCCTCGACCTCATCAAGGACGAGGCGGTGTTCCACGGTGACTTCACCCTCTCCAGCGGCAAGAAGGCGACGTACTACGTCGACATGCGCAAGCTCACACTCGACCACAGGGCGGCCCCGGCGATCGGCCGGATCATGCTCGACCTGATCGGCGACCTCGACGTGGTGGCCGTCGGTGGCCTCACTCTCGGTGCCGACCCGATCGCGAACTCGGTGCTGCACGCCTCGGTCGCGGCCGGTACCCCGCTCGACGCGTTCGTCGTGCGCAAGGAGCCCAAGGACCACGGCCGCGGTCGCCAGATCGAGGGTGCCGACGTCAAGGGCAAGCGCGTCGTCGTGCTCGAAGACACCTCCACCACCGGGCAGTCCGCGCTCAAGGCCGTCGAGGCTCTGCGTCGCGAAGGCGCCGAGATCGTCGCGGTCGCCGTGATCGTCGACCGCAAGACGGGCGCGCAGGCCGCCATCGAAGCCGAGGGTCTCGAATGGCGCGCAGCCTTCGACCTCGACGACCTCGGGCTCGACCCCCAGTGACGCGCCACGCCCTCGCCGTCGACGTCGGCGGCACGAAGATGGAGGCCGCGCTCGTCGCGGAGGACGGTGTGCTCGTCGAGGGCAGCCGCAGTCGCCAGGCGACCGGTCGCGAGGCCACGTTCGCGTCGCTGGACGCCGCGGTCATCGCGATCGTCGAGCACGCGCTCGCGGCGCTCCCCGCGGATGCCGAGCTCGTCGGGGCGGGTATCGGCAGCGCCGGTCCCGTCGACCGGACCGCTGGTGCGATCCTGCCGGTCAACATGCCGCTCGCCCGCGGCTTCGGTCTCACCGAGGCCGTCCACGCCGCCGCGTCCACGGTCATGGGCCGTGACGTCCCCACCGTCCTGGGGCACGACGGAGGAGCGCTCGCGCTCGCCGAGTCCTGGCTCGGCGCCACGCAGGGTGCTGGTGCTTCGCTGTCGATCGTCGTGTCGACCGGGGTCGGCGGCGGTTTCGTGGTGAACGGCTCGTACGTCCCCGGAGCCACCGGCAACGCCGGGCACCTCGGCCAGGTCCGCCGTGAGGACGGTCTCACTCTCGAGGAGATCGCCTCGGGGCCGGCGAGCGCCGCGTGGGCGCAGGCGCAGGGATGGCGCGGAGCCACGGGTGAGGATCTCGCTCGAGACGCGGCGGCGGGGGATGCGATCGCCCGTTCGGCGATCGAACGCTCGGCCCGCGCGGTCGGAGAGGCGCTGGCGGACGCCGCGACCCTCGTCGACCTCGACGTCGTCGCCATCGGCGGCGGCTTCTCGCGCGTGTCTCCGGACTACATCGACCTCGTGCAGCACGCCCTCACCGCGAGCGCCGTGCACGAGTACTCTCGCCGTACGCGGGTGGTGCGATCGGGTCTGGGCGACGAGGGGCCGTTGATCGGCGCCGCCGCCCTCGCGCTCGCCCTCCGCTGACGCGGCGCCGCGCGGGCGCTCTGTCGTCTCGTCGTCGAGGCGTCAGCGGCTGGCTCTGAGGAGGTGTCGCGGGGGTCCCTCGAGGCGCGCGACGGAGATCTTGAGGTCGGTGACGTCGGCGGCGACCGCGTCGATGCGGGAGCTGAGATTCTCGGCGACGGCGTCGATGCGGCTGCTGAGTTTCTCGTCGACGGCGTCGATGCGGCGGACCATCCAGGAGGCACCGACGAACGTGCTCGTGCCGAGAGTGAGGACGATGCCGATCGCGCTGATGACGATGGTCAGGGTGTCCGTGGCCACGATCTCAGCTCCGTCCGACGGTGAGGAGGTGTCGCGGGGGTCCTTCGAGGCGGGCGACGGAGATCTTGAGGTCGGTGACGTCGGCGGCGACCGCGTCGATGCGGGAGCTGAGCTTGTCGTCGACCGCGTCGATGCGGGAGCTGAGATTCTCGTCGACCGCGTCGATGCGCCTGCTGAGATTCTCTTCGACGGCGTCGATCCGGTCGTTGAGCTTGTCGTCCACGGCATCGATGCGGCGGACCATCCAGGCCGCCCCGGCGAACTGGCTCGTGCTCACGGTGAGGACGATGCCGATCGCGCTGATCACGATCGTCATGGTGTCCGTGGTCACGAGTGCTCTCCTTGCCGTGTGCGGGTATGCAGGAGACGTTACGCCGCTTCCAGGGTGGCGATCGCCGGAATTCCGGCATCCGTGGAGAGGTCGCAGACGTCATGAAATGTGGAGGAGTGGTCAGCTCGTCTTCCGCCCGCGGTGCACGGCGGCGAAGGTGTCGCGGAGCGCCTCCATCGAGCGGTCGTAGTTCGACTGGGCGACCCCGATGAAGATGCAGTCGACCACCATGAGCTGGGCGATCCGGCTTCCCAGCGCGCCGGAGCGGAAGCCCGTCTCGCGAGCCGCGGTCGTCAGCACGAGGTCGGCGTGGTCGGCCAGCGGAGCGCCCGCATGGTTCGTGAGGGCGATGGTCGTCGCCCCGGCACTGCGCGCGAGGAGCAGGAACTCGATCGTGTCGGTGGTCGCACCGCTGTGGGACACCGCGATCGCGACGTTGCCGGGGCCGAGCGTGGCAGCCGAGGTCCAGGCGGCATGCGGGTCGGACCACTCCAGAGCGGTGCGCCCGATGCGGGTGAGCTTGCGCTGCAGGTCGAGCCCCACGATGGAGCTGGCGCCGACGCCGAAGATGTCGACGCGGCTCGATGCGGTGATGGCCTCGACCGAGGCGCGGAGGGACTCGGTGTCGAGCACCTTGGCGGTGTCGGCGAGGGACAGGGTCTCGGCGAGCGAGACCTTGGCGACGATGTCGGCCAGGGTGTCGTCGCGGTCGATGTCTCCGGAGACGGCGGGGAGCGCCGCGGTGTCGAACGTCTCGCGCTCCACGTCGCGCAGCACGTGGTTGCGCAGCTCGCGCACGTGCTCGTAGCCGAGACGCTTGCAGAACCGCACGACCGAGGTGGTCGAGGTGTCGCAGCGCTGCGCGAGCTCGGCTACCGAGAGCCCCGCCGTGCCGGCCGGGTCGGAGAGGAACAGATCGGCGATCCGCTGCTCGCTCGGACGCAGCTCGGGGCGGAGCGCCCGCATGCGGACGAGCACGGGATGCGCGCCGACGGCTTCAGGGGGCATGGGGTCTCCGATCGATGTCTCATACACTAGGGGAACGACTGTTACATCAGAAGCGGTCCGCGTGTACTTTTCATACACATCGAGCGGGCGGCATCGCGAGGAGATCAGGAAGCGATGACCATGGAGGATCTCGGCGGGCTCGCCACGGAAGCGAGCGATCCCCGGTACGCGGAACTCGACCTGATGAGCGTCGCGGAACTCGCGCAGACCATGAACGAAGCGGATGCCAGGGTTCCCGCCGCCGTGCAGCGCGCACTCGGGCAGATCGTGCCGGCGATCGAGGCCACGGCCGCGCGCATGGCGCAGGGGGGACGCCTGGTCTACGTCGGCGCAGGGACCCCCGGCCGCATCGGCGTGCTCGACGCCTCGGAGTGCCCGCCCACGTTCAGCACCCCGCCGGAGCTGGTTTTCGCGATCATGGCCGGCGGCCCTGGGGCGATCGTGAACCCCGTCGAGGGGGCGGAGGACGACGCGGAGGCGGGTGCCGCGGCCATCGACGCCGCGGGGATCGGACCGCTCGACACCGTGATCGGCATCGCGTCGAGCGGGCGCACGCCCTATGTGATCGCCGCCGTCCGCCGAGCCCGCGAGCTCGGAGCGCTCAGCATCGGTCTGTCGTGCAACGCCGGCACCGCCCTCAGCGCAGCGGCCGAGCACGGCATCGAGGTCGAGGTCGGCCCCGAGGTGCTCTCCGGCTCGACCCGGCTCAAGTCCGGCACCGCCCAGAAGCTGGTGCTGAACATGTTCTCGACCATCACGATGGTGCGGAACGGCAAGGCCTACGGCAACCTGATGGTCGACGTGAAGGCCACCAACCACAAGTTGCGCGAGCGGGCGATCCGGATGGTGGAGACCATCGCGGATGTCGACCGCGACACGGCCGTGACCGCACTGGAGGCTGCCGCCTACGACGTGAAGATCGCGTCGATCATGATCCGCCGCGGTGAGGACCTCGCCGCGGCCACCGCACGACTGGACGCGGCCGACGGTCGACTGCGCACCGCACTGGAGGAGAACTGATGCGTGTCCTCGGACTGATCTCCGGCACCTCGCACGACGGCATCGACGCGGCCGTCGTCGACTTCGCGACCAACGGCGGCTTCACCGCCCACGGCGTGGATCTGCACGGCACAGTGCTCGCGGCCACCAGCGTGCCCTACGCCCCCGAGCTGCGGGCGCGGCTGATCGCCGCCCTTCCGCCCGCACAGACGACGCTCGCCGAGGTGTGCGAGCTCGACACTCTCATCGGGCAGGCGTTCGCGGAGGTCGCGGCGGACATCGCCGCCGAGGTCGGCGGGGTCGACGCGGTGTGCTCGCACGGGCAGACCGTGTACCACTGGGTCGACGGCGCGCACGCGCTGGGCACTCTGCAGATCGGTCAGCCCGCCTGGATCGCCGAGAAGGTCGGCGCCCCCGTGGTGTCGGACATCCGGATCCGCGACATCACGGCCGGTGGACACGGCGCCCCGCTGGTGTCGTTCCTCGACGAGCTGCTGCTGCGCTCGCGCGCCGGCGTCTCCGCCGCCCTCAACCTCGGCGGCATCTCGAACATGACCGTGGTGCGCGAAGACGGCCTCGTCGCCTACGACATCGGTCCGGCGAACGCGCTGGTGGATGCCGTCATCGTGGAGCACGGCCTCAACCCGCTCGGCTACGACGACGACGCCGCGATCGCCCGCACCGGGCAGGTCGACGAGGCGCTGCTGACGGCTCTGCTCGAGGACCCGTACTACGCCCTCACTCCGCCCAAGAGCACGGGCAAGGAGCACTTCCACCTCCGCTACGTGCACGAGCACCTCGCCGCGCAGGGCCGGGAGATCCCGGTCGCCGACGTCGTGCGCACCCTCACCGAGCTCACGGTCCGCACGGTCGCGCGCGACGTCGAGGCCGCGGGCATCGGGTTCCTGGCCGTGTCGGGCGGCGGATGCCGCAACCCGCTGATCCTCGACGGACTGCGCGCCGCCCTCCCCGCGACCGAGGTCGTGCTGGCCGACGAGCTGGGCGCCGCTGCCGACAGCAAGGAGGCGATCCTCCTCGCGCTCATCGGCTGGTCGACGCTGCACGGCGTCCCGGCGATCGTCCCCGGCGGCACGGGTGCGCGCGAACCGCGGATCCTCGGCACCATCACTCCCGGTGTCGGACCGCTGGAGATGCCCGAGCCGGTCGCGTCGATCGACTCCCTGGTGCTGACGGAGGCCTGACCGCCACGGGGTCGGCGGGCTCAGCGCCGGCGGTCGTCGTCGTCCCAGGGGCCTTCCCACCAGCCGGCGCGACCGTCGTCGTCGGGACCTCGGCGCCGACGGGAGCGCACGAACTGCACCACGAACATGGTCAACGAGCTGAGCAGGATCAGGAAGACGACGAGGAAGAGCACGTCACTCTGGTTCATGGGCGTTTCCCCTTCGCGGCGTCCGCGACGATCTTCGCGATGCGGGCGGACCGGGTCTCCGGACGCTTGGCCATCGCGATGTGCGTGAGTCCGAACTTCCTGACCGACTTCGGGAACGCGTCCCAGTTCTCCCGCGCCGCCGGGACGGCGTCGAGTGCTGCCGCGAACTCGTCCGGCTCGATCCCGGCCTCCGGTCCGTCGAGCACGGCCCAGGAGCCGTTCGCCTTCGCGACCTCGAGCACGCGGATGCCGGCCGGCGCGAGCAGCCCTGCGGCCTCGAGCTCCGCGATACGTGCCTTGTTCGTCGCCGCCCATCCGCTGCCGGGGCGTCGAGGGGAGAACCACTGGCCGTTGGCGCGGTCGTCCGATCCGTCGCCGAACACGCGCACGGGGCCGTCGATCCAACCGAAGCACAGCGCCTGCCGCACGGCATCCTCGTAGCCGACGCCGCCCGCGCCGCTGCCCCGCACGCTCAGCAGCCAGACGCCGGCGGCCCGCTCATGGTTCTCCTCGAGCCACGCGCGCCAGGCCGCGGCATCCGCTGCCGTGATCCGTTCGCCGTCGTCGAGCGCGCCCATGCCTACTTCTTGGTCTTGACCGTCGTGATCGTCTCGGTGATGCGCGGCAGCAGATCGGCCACGGACTGCACGATCTCGTCGGGACGGAACGGGTACTTCTCGATCTCGGCCTGATCGCTGATCCCGGTGAGCACGAGCACGGTGTGCAGGCCCGCCTCGATGCCGGCGACGACATCGGTGTCCATGCGGTCGCCGATCATGCCGGTGCGCTTCGAGTGCGCGCCGATCTTGTTGAGCGCCGAGCGGAACATCATCGGGTTCGGCTTGCCGACGACATACGGCTCCTTGCCCGTGGCCTTCGTGATGAGCGCGGCGATCGCGCCGGTGGCCGGCAGCGGTCCGTCGGTGCTCGGGCCCGTGGCATCCGGATTCGTGACGATGAAGCGCGCGCCGCCGATGATGAGGCGGATCGCCTTCGTGATCGCTTCGAACGAGTAGTTGCGCGTCTCGCCGACGACCACGAAGTCGGGGTTCGTCTCGGTCATGATGAAGCCGGCATCGTGCAGGGCGGTCAGGATGCCCGCCTCGCCGATCACGAACGCGGAGCCGCCGGGGAGCTGCTGCTTCAGGAAGTCGGCGGTCGCGAGGGCCGAGGTCCAGATGCGCTCCTCGGGCACGTGCAGTCCGCTGATGCGGAGGCGTGCCGACAGGTCGCGCGCGGTGAAGATCGAGTTGTTGGTGAGCACCAGGTAGGGGATGCCCGCGCTCTCCCAACCGGCGAGCAGCTCGGACGCCCCGGGGATGGCGTCGTTCTCATGGACGAGCACGCCATCCATGTCGGTCAGCCAGCATTCGATGTCGTCACGTTGTGCCATGTGCACAGCCTAGAGGGCGCACCTGTCCATTCGAATCGCGCAAATGGCTCAGTTTCCCGTCGAAACGCAACCAATCGGGCGATTCGAAACCGGGAGGCTACGGGGCAGGGGTCTCGGTGGCGAACTTCGGGTCGCCGGGGGTGATGCCGAAGAACAGCGGATCGGTCGGGGACTCGAAATCCGACGGGAGGTAGCCGCCGAGGAAGACCTCCTCGCCGAAGAGCATGTCGGAGAGATCGTGGGCGTTGCCGGGGCGGCAGGTGGTGGCGGCCGAGATCTGGGCGTTGCCGTTCTTGCGGAACTCGACGAGGAGCAGCTCGAAGCCGCGTTCGTCGGCGACGGCGATCTGGACGAGCGAGTCCTTTCCCTCGCCGAGCGTGCGACGGCGGGGAGACAAGCCGGCATCCGTGAGGTACTGCTCGACGGCGTCGGCATTCTGCTCGCGATCCGCGAGGTCCATGGTGAGGCGTCGCCCCAGGTTGAACTGGTACCCGTTGCCGTCGTCGCAGTTGTCCGGCTGCATGCCGTAGTCGCCGATCTGCCCGACGATCCAGGGGCCGGTGGACAGGACCGACTGCACCCCGTTCACGAACTCCCGGTAGTCCATGTAGGTCTGCTCCGCGTCGGCGTACAGTGCCTCGCCCGTCGGGACGGGTTCCGCGGTGTCACATCCGGTCATGGTCATCACTCCTGTCAATGTCAATGCGAGAACTACCAGCGCGCGCTTGCGCTTTCGCGTACGTCGGATCACCACAGCCACCAATCATCGCTTCCGTATCCGCCCGGGGTCGTCAGCGGTTCGCCGGTCTCGATGATGTTCACGATGTTCGCGAACGATTCGGACCCTTCTTGAAGGTACCCGCCGGGATGACCGGTCGAGCCGATGGGGAAGTCGCCCTCGTCGTGTGTTCCGTGCCCGGGCGTCTGCAACAGCGGCTCACCGTCGTGATGCTGCGACGTGGGGGCGGAGCCGTCGCGGTTCGGGGCGTAGCCGCCGTTGCTGTCGAACGACACCGCGCCGTCGAGGCTGCCCGGATCGATGGGGTGCGATCCCCAGGTGAACGGATTCTCCGGAGCCCACCGCCCTTTGAGACGGGGGGAGAATTCCCCATGCCTGTCTCAGGCCGTGAGCCAGATCGCGTCGGCGGCGTGCGCGACCTCGGCCTCGGTCCCGCCGATCGAGAAGCCGTTGGCGGTGACCGTCACCTCGACGCCCACGGCGAGGCCCGAGGCCTCGACGGCGCGCAGCACCTCCGGGTCCTGGTCGCTCACGCGGAGGACGTGCCCGACATGGCCGACCGGGGCGTCGGCCAGCAGCACGAACGGCACGCGCTCGATGTGGCCGTCGGCGTCGGGGATCGCATCGCCATGCGGGTCGAAGCGGGGGCGGCCCAGACGCGCGTCGATGCCTTCGAGCAGTCGGTCGCTGATGGTGTGCTCGAGCACCTCGGCCTCGTCGTGCACCTCGTCCCAGCCGTAGTCGAACTCCTGCACCAGCCAGGTCTCCACCAGGCGGTGCCGGCGCACCATCGCGAGGGCGCGGACGGTGCCGGCATCCGTCAACCGCACCGCACCGTAGGGAACGTGCGAGACGAGGCCCGCGGCGGCGAGCTTCTTCACCATCTCGGTGACCGACGACGGGGCGATGCCGAGCTTCGCGGCGAGTACGGAGGGTGTGATCGGCGCGTCCTGCCACTCGGTATGCGCGTAGACGGTCTTCAGATAGTCGTCAGCTGCCGGGGATGCCACCGGTCCAGCCTACGGTGTGCGCTCGCGCGCCCACGCGGTGAGCCCGTGGATCAGTGCGCGCACGCCGATCTCGAACGTGCGGCGGGCCGGGTCGTCGCTGAGGCGCGCGCGGGCGGCTTCGGCCGCGGCGAAAGCGGGGAACTCCGGGGCGAGCTCTCCCGGCGCCATGTTGTCGGCCGGGGCGAGGGCGTCCAGCGCGGAGCCGATGATGAACGACTCCAGCGCGACGATGGCATCCACGATCGTGTCGGTCGGCCACCCGTCGTCGGTGAGGAGCCGGGCGATCTGCTCGTAGTCCGCGAACGAGCCCTCGTCGGCGTCGATCGGCGAGGTGGCGAGCATCACCATGGCCTCCGGCGCGGCGATCGCGGCGGCGCGGTAGCTGTGCGCCCAGGTCAGGAGCGCGTCTTCGACGGGCATCTCGTGCAGCACGGGGGAGACGAGCGCGCGGCTCACCTGCCCGCGCATGGCCCGGATCACGGCGTCGCGGTTCGCGAAGTGGTGGTACAGCGCCGAGGTGCGCACGCCCAGCGATTCCGCGAGTGCGGTCATCGTGAACTGCCGCGGCGTGCGCTGCGCGCTGAGCCGGAACGCGGCCTTCAGGATGCGCTCCTCGGTGAGCACCTGCGTGGACGGTCGACCGACGCTGCGCGGAGATTTCGTCATCGTGCTCGATTCTGCTCGGGTGTCTGGTATTTTATTGAAACTCTTTCAATACTGACGAAGGCACAGCCATGACCGGTTTCGACGCCGACACCATTGTCACCGGCGCGCACGTGGTGACGATGGACCCGCGCCGCCCGCACGCCTCGGCCTTCGCGGTGCGCGACGGCCGTTTCCTCGCGGTCGGCGATGACGCCCTGGTCCGCGAGCTGCGCGGGCCGCGCACCGTCGTGCACGACCTCGGCGGCGCGGCCGTGACCCCCGGACTCATCGACGCGCACCTGCATCCGATCCAGGGGATCGAGCTGACGGCCGGGATCGACCTGGGCGGCCTGACCACGGGAACCGCGCTTCTCGCGGCGCTGCGTGCCGAGGCCGACCGCGCGCTCGCCGAAGACGCCGACCCGTGGGTGCGCGGCTGGAACCTCGACTACGACGTCTTCCACGACCTGCCGATGACGGCGGAGGCGATCGAGGATGCCGTGCGCGGCCTCCCGGCCCTGCTGATCGTGTTCGACGGCCACACCGCGCTCGCCAGTCGCGCGGGACTGAGCCGGGCGGGCATCACCGGCGCACGCGAGTTCGAGGACTCGTCCTGCGTCGTCGTGGACTCCGACGGCCGCCCCACCGGAGAACTGCGGGAGCTCGGCGCCTACGAGCCGGTGCGGCTGAGCGCCCCGGCGCTGAACCGCGACCAGACCCTCGCCGTCGGCCACGAGCTGCTGCGCGGGCTGCGCGACTCCGGCCTCACCGGCGGCACGATCATGGACGGCGGCTTCGCGACGCTCGCACTGCTCGATGCCCTGGAGCAGGGGCCGGGCCTCCCGATCCGCATCGTCTCGGCGATCGACCACGAGCCCGGATTCGACGAGGAGCGGACGGCCGCGAACCTCGCGATGCGCGACCGCCGCGGTGACCGGTGGCGTGGCGGCGTGGTCAAGCTCTACGCCGACGGCGTGGTCGAGACCGGCACCGCCTGGCTGCACGAGCCGGATGCCGCCGGCGCGGGCCTGGAGCCGTTCTGGAAGGATGCCGCCGCGTACGCCCGCACCGTGCGACGGTACGCCGATGCCGGGTTCCAGGTCGCGACGCATGCCATCGGCGACCGCGCCGTCGCGGAGGTCGTCGACGCCTATCTCGCCGCCGGCGTGCGCAGCGCCTCGGGCGCCCCGCACCGCATCGAGCACCTGGAGACGACGACCGACCGGGACGTCGCCCGCATCGCCGCCGCGGGTATCACCGCCTCGATGCAGCCGCTGCACATGCAGTGGCGCAAGGCCGACGGCTCCGACGACTGGTCGAGCAGGCTCGGACCCGTCCGCGCCGCGCGCGCCTGGCGGGTGCGCGATTACTGGGACGCCGGAGCGCCCCTCGCCCTCGGGTCCGACTGGCCCATCGCGCAGAACGACGCCCGCATCGGCCTCGCCTGGTCGATGCTGCGCCGCCGCCCGGGAGACCTCGACGCCCCGGTCTTCGAGCCGGCGCAGGTGCTCACCCCGTACCAGGCGCTGCACGGATACACCGTCGGCGCCGCCCGGGCCCAGGGAGACGCCGACCTCGGCCGCATCGCCCCCGGGTTCCGGGCCGACTACGCCGTGTGGGCGGAGAACCCGCTGCACGTCTCCCCGGACGACCTCCCCGACCTGCCCGTACAGGCGACGGTCGTCGGCGGCACCGAGCCCTGACCCCCGGCTCGACCGCACCCTCCTCCGCATCCCCTTCACACTGAGGTGACTTCCATGCCTGAATTCGGCGCTCTCGCGCTCCTCCCCATCGCGGTGATCCTCATCGTCGCGGTCGCCACCCGGCGCACCCTCTTCGCCCTGCTCTGCGGCACCGTCGCCGGGGCCCTGATCCTCGGCGGCTGGGGCGGGTTCGACGTCTGGGTCGAGTACACCGGCAAGGCGCTGTCCAACGAGACGGCGCAGTGGCTCCTGCTGATCGTGGCGCTCTTCGGCATCCTGATGATGCTGTTCGAGAAGTCGGGCATCGTCACCGACTTCGCGAACTGGGCCGAGCGCTTCGTCACCTCGCGCCGCAAGTCGACCGTGCTGACGTTCCTGCTCTCGGTCGTGCTGTTCGTCGACGACTACCTGAACGTGCTCACCACGGGCACCTCGATGAAGCAGGTGACCGACCGCTACCGGGTGCCGCGCACGCAGCTCGGCGCGATCATGAAGATGACGGCCGCGCCGATCGCCGTCCTCATCCCGGTGTCGACGTGGGCGCTGTTCTTCTCCGGACTGTTCGAGGCGCAGGGCGTCACGGTCGGCGGCACGGGCTTCGGCGCCTATCTGCAGGCGATCCCGTTCATCTTCTTCGGTTGGGCCGCTCTCGCGGTCGCCCTCCTCATGAGCATCGGCTGGCTGCCGAAGCTCGGTGTGATCAAGCGCGACGCGATCCGCGCGGAGCGTGACGGCGACGTCTTCCCGCTCGGCACGACCGACGACGAGCGTCGCGCCGAGGGTGTGGCCCTCCTCGCCGAGCTCAAGGCCGACGATCCGGACGGCTCGACCGCGCAGCGCGTCGCCACCGCGCTGGCCACCTCGACCGATTCCTCGACCGGCACCGGGCGCAAGCCCCAGCCGTGGGGCTTCCTGATCGCGATGGCCGTGCTCGTGGGCGTCACGATCGCGACCGATGCGAACGTCGTCGCCGGCACCGCCGCCTCGCTCGCGGTGACCCTCGTGATCGTGCTCGTGCAGCGTCGGCTCAGCATCCGCGGAGTCCTGGACGCCGCGCTCGAGGGCATCGAGAGCATGCTGTTCGTGATGATCCTGACGGTCCTCGCGTTCATGGTGCAGGAGATGAACATCACGCTGCAGCTCGCCGAGTTCGTGATCCAGGTCACCGAGCCCGTGCTCACCCCCGCGCTGCTCCCCGCGATCGTCTTCGCGGTGTGCGGCATCTACGCGTACGCCACCGGATCGTTCTGGGACCTGGCCGCGGTGATCACCCCGGTCGTGCTCCCGCTGGCACTCGCGCTCGGGGCGGACCCGATCCTCGCCGGCGCCGCCGTGTTCTCCGGCGCCGCGCTCGGCAGCACGACATGCCTGTACGGCGACGGCATCATCCTCGCGTCGAGATCCATCGGCATCAAGCCGATCAACCTCATGCTCGCGATCCTGCCCTATGCGGGCATCGCCGCCGGGCTGTCGTTCGTGCTGTACCTGGTGACGGGTTTCGTCACGGCATAGGCGGACGGACCCGCTCGGCGATACCGGTCAGCCGAGCGTGGTCAGGATGATGAACGCGGCCTGACCGGCGAAGAACAGCACGAGGAATCCGAGGAGGGCGGCGGCCAGCGAGAGCCGGCCGTCGAACCCCTCGACCTCGTCCATGCCGATCTTGCGGGCACGGAAGGCCAGCACGAGTGTGGCGACGCCGAGCGCCAGCTGCACCCACGGGCTGCCGGGGCCGATGGCCTTCGGGAAGGCGATCAGCAGGCCGCCGATCACGCCCGTCGCGAAGCCGATCCAGGTGAGGATGCGGACAGTGCGACGGGCGTTCTCGGCAGACATGTGTCGAGCCTATCCGGGCTCAGGCGCCGGTCAGCACCAGCCAGAGCAGGGCGCCGTTGAGCGCGATCAGCAGCACGGACGCGAGGATGCCGGCGGCCGTGGTCCAGCGTCGATTCGCCCAGGCGCCGAGTGTCCGCTTCTGCGCGGTGAGCGCGACGAGCGGGATCAGCGCGAACGGGATGCCGAACGACAGCACCACCTGGCTGAGGACCAGCGCGAGCGTGGGGTCGATGCCGGCGCCGAGGATCACGAGCGCGGGGATGAGCGTCACCAGGCGGCGGAGCAGCAGCGGGATGCGCACGTGCAGCAGTCCATGCATGATCTCCGCTCCCGCGTAGGCGCCCACCGAGGTCGAGGCCAGTCCCGACGCGAGCAGGCCGACCGCGAAGAAGGTCGCCACGACCGGACCGAGGCCGGCGGCGAGGGCGGCGTGCGCGCCCTCCAGGGAGTCGGTGCCCTCGACACCGGCGAGGTTCGCGGCGGCGAGCAGCAGGATGCCGAGGTTCACGGAGCCGGCGATGACCATCGCGATCGAGACGTCCCAGCGGGTGGCGGTCAGCAGGCGGCGGATGCGCGAGGTCTCGGTGCGCGCCGCCTCGTCGCCGGCGTGCGCAGTGGTGGCCCCGAAGCGATCGCGGGCGAGGGAGGAGTGTGCGTAGATCGCGTGCGGCATGATCGTGGCGCCGAGGATGGACGCGGCCAGCAGCACCGATCCGGTGCCCTCGAAGCGCGGGACCATGCCGCCGAGCACGCCCGCCGGGTCCGGAGGAGCCACGAAGAGCCCGGCGAGGAATCCGATCGTGATGATGAGCATGAGCCCGATGATCACGAACTCGAACGGGCGTGCACCGCCGCGGTTCTGCACCGCGAGCAGGATCATCGAGACCGCCCCGGTGATCAGTCCGCCCAGGAGCAGCGGGACGTCGAACAGCAGGTTGAGGGCGACCGCGCCGCCGATCACCTCGGCGAGGTCGGTGGCCATCGCGACGAGCTCGGCCTGCAGCCAGTAGGCGCGGCGGGCCCAGGGTCGCTTCAGGCGGGCGCCCAGCACCTCGGGAAGGCTCTGCCCGGTGACGACGCCGAGCTTGGCCGAGAGGTACTGGATCAGCCAGGCCATCACGTTGCCCGCGAGGACGACCCACACCAGCAGGTAGCCGTACTGCGCCCCCGCGGTCATGTTGCTGGCGACGTTGCCGGGGTCGAGGTAGGCCACGCCGGCGACGAGGGCCGGTCCGAGCAGCCACAGGCTGCGAGGCGCTCTCGCCGCGGGCGCGGCCGGGGTCGTCATCAGGAGATCCGAATTTTTAGGCACACCGAAACCGTAGCGTATTTTTCGGTCCACCTAAATATCCTCTGCGTCGGAACCGACGTGTCGCGGCGATAGCCTGGCGGGATGGATGACGAGGCGCCGGAGAGCACCACCCCAGGCGCCCCGACGGGTTCGATCGCCCAGCCCGGCTACGGCGTCGGCCCCTGGCCCGGCGGCGAGAAGGCCTGGCCTGAGGGCCCGCAGTACGACCCCGAGCTCCTGGCCGCGGGAGACACCCGCAACGTGATCGACCGCTACCGCTATTGGCGGATGGAGGCGATCGTGGCCGACCTCGACACGCAGCGGCATCCGTTCCACGTCGCCATCGAGAACTGGCAGCACGACATGAACATCGGGTCGATCGTGCGCAGCGCCAACGCGTTCCTCGCCGACACCGTGCACATCATCGGCCGCCGCCGCTGGAACAAGCGCGGCGCCATGGTCACCGACCGGTACCAGCACGTCGTCCATCATGAAGATGTCGAGACGTTCGCCGCGTGGGCCGCGGCCGAGGGCATCCCGATCATCGCGGTCGACAACGTCGACGGTGCGGTCCCGGTCGATCGCGCCGACCTCCCGCAGCGGTGCGTACTCCTGTTCGGTCAGGAAGGGCCGGGCTTGTCGGCGGAGGCGCTCGCCGCGGCATCCGCCCACATCGAGATCACCCAGTACGGGTCGACGCGCTCGATCAACGCGAGCGCCGCCGCCGCCGTGATCATGTACGAGTGGTGTCGGAGATACGCGGGCTGATCGCGTTCAGGAACCGGTGCAAGGACCGGTTCGGCGTCAGTTGGCAGGTGATCCCTGCCGGCCTCGACCTGCTGCAGCAGCGGCCCGAGCAGATCCAGGCGCTGATGCACATGAAGAAGATCGTGATCGCGGAGCTCGAGATCGCCTGACCGCGCGCTCCGCTCGCGGGACCGACGCCGGTCAGCCGCGGTCGATGCCGAACAGGTGGCGGTAGATCGCGTTGACGTCGCGGTCGAGATGGTCGATGCGTCCGTGGACCGCCCGGATCTCTCCCCGCACACTCGCGAACTCGGTCCGCACACTCGCGAACTCGCTTCCGAACTCCCGCCGCATGCTCGCGAACTCGTTCTGAATGCTCCGCAGGAGGATCGTCGACACGAGCGTGATCGTGCCGAACATCCCGGCGGCGAAGACGCCGATCAGCGTCCAGACCTGTGGTTCCGTCATCCCCAACATCCCTTCAGTGTCTCCCGATCATCGTCGACGTGCCAGGGCGGGGAGACGCTGTATTCCGGGGATTCCAGGGGATGGGGAGAAGTCGCGATCAGCAGAGTCGGTGCAGGAAAGAGCCGGTCGATGCGCGCAGCGGTGTCGTCATGCGTTCGCTCCCAGCCATCGGCCCGATCGGACGCGCCATCCCAGGGTGCCGAGGCGCGCGAGCAGGTACACCCCGAAGAAGGCGACCGCGAGCCAGATGAGTCCCGCCATGCCGTCGACCCCGCTGGCGGCGATGATCCAGAGCGCGGGCAGGAACGGGACGAGGTTCAGGCCCCCGGCGATCGCGAGGTACCGAGCGTCGTTCGCGCCCATGAGCACCCCGTCGAGTACGAACACCACACCGGCGATCGGCTGCGCGACGGCGAGCACGAGCAATGCCGGCTGGACGAGCGCCGCGATCTCGGCATCGCCCGTGAACACGATGCCGAGCACGCCGGACAGGGCCGCTATCAGGCCGCCGACGATCACGCCGAACCAGGCGCCCCACGCGACCGTGCGACCGAGCACGCGATGCACCCGCTGCTCGTCGCCGGCGCCGAGCTCCTTGCCGATGAGGGCCTGGGCGGCGATCGCCAGCGCGTCGAGCGCGAAGGCCGCGGCGGAGAAGATCGTGAACACGATCTGCCACCCGGCGAGCTCCTCGGTGCCGATGCCGGTCGCGACACCGACCGTCGCGAGCAGCGCGACGCGCAGGCTCACCGTGCGCAGGAACAGCCAGCCGCCCGAGGTGGCGGTGTTGCGGATGCCGGCACGCTGGGCGCGCAGGGACGCGCTGTGCCGGGTGGCGAGGCGGCGGATGACGAGCACATAGGCGGCGACCATGCCCCACTGGGCGGTCACCGTGCCGGCGGCCGAACCCGCGATGCCCCACCCGAACCCGTAGATGAACAGCCAGTTGAGCAGGGCGTTCGCGCCGAAGCCGAGTCCCGCGATCCACAGCGGGGTCATCGTGTCCTGCATGCCGCGGAGCAGACCCGTCGCGGCGAACACGATGAGCATCGCCGGCAGGCCCCACATCGAGATCACGAGGTACTCGTCCGCCTGGGCGGCGACGGCGTCGCTCGCTCCGAACAGGGAGACCAGCCACGGCGAGGAGACCGCCCCGACGACCGCGAGCACGGCGCCGAGCCCGAGGGCGAGCCACATGCCGTTCACGCCGACGGACACGGCCTCGCCCGGCTGCCCCGCACCGAAACGGCGTGCCACCGCGGGGGTGGTCGAGTAGGCGAGGAACACCATGAGCCCGACGATGGTCTGCAGCACCGCGCCGGCGATGCCGAGTCCGGCGAGCGGAGTCGTGCCCAGGTGCCCGACGAGCGCGGCATCCACGATCAGGAAGGCCGGCTCCGCGATGAGGGCGCCGAGGGCGGGGACGGCCAGGCGCAGGATCTCTCGGTTGAGGGAGGTGCGCGCGGTCATCCTCCGAGCCTATGGCGTGGGGCCGACGTCCTCGCGACCGTCCGTCAGGGGAGTCGTAGGGTGGAGAGGAACCCGGATGCCACGGAGGTGGATCATGACGGACCCCAGGGACGCGGCGGCGCGATACCTCGCGAATCAGCAGCACGGCGAGAGCGCGGACGGCGATGAGGAGACGGGGACGCCACCCGGGGCGGCCGCCGCGGTCGACCGCGCGGCGTTCATCGAGACCGCCATCCAGGTCGCGATCCGTCGCGGCGAGTTCGATGACCTGCCCGGTGCCGGGAAGCCTCTGGAGGGGCTCGGCACCCACCACGACCCGGACTGGTGGATCCGCCGCAAGATCGAGACCGAGAACCTCACCGGGCTCGGCCCTCCCGCCATCCTGCTCCGCACCGAGGATCGCGAACTGGACGACCAGCTCGACCTGCTCGGGCGCGAGTCGGACGTGCGCGACGTGGTGGAGGACTTCAACCGGCGTGTGCGCGAGGCGCGGCGTCAGCTCCAGGGCGGTCCGCCCGTCGTCACCGCACCGCGGGACGTGGAGGCCGAGGTCGAGGCGTGGCGCGCTCGCCGAGCGGCACGGCCGGCGCCCGCCGCCCCCGAGGCTCCCACCCGTCGCGGACGCTGGTTCCGTCGGCGCTGAGTCGCGGATGCCGACACGGAGAGGAAGGTGCTTCTCGACACAGTGGGGGAGGCGGGTCATAGGCTGGGGCGCATGACTGACGTTCTTCCCGTGGGCCTCGCCCTTGATGAGTTCAGCTCCGACATCCGCCCGCAGGACGACCTCTATCGCCACGTGAACGGCGCCTGGCTCGCCCGCACCGAGATCCCCGGCGACAAGGCGCGCTGGGGCTCGTTCCACCTCCTGGCCGAGCAGGCGGAGAAAGACGTCCGCGCGATCATCGAGGAGTCGCAGGACGCGGCGGAGGGCACCCTCGCCCGCAAGATCGGCGACCTGTTCGCGAGCTTCATGGACACCGAGCGCATCGACGCCGCCGGTGTCGCCCCGCTGGCGGAGACCCTCGCCGAGATCGATGCGATCGACGGCATCCCGGCCTTCCTGCGCACGGTGGGCACCTACGACCGCGACGGCCGCGCGTCGGTGATCGGCCTCTACGTCGACGGAGACCCCGGCGACCCGGAGCGCTACCTGCCGGTGCTCGTGCAGGCCGGGCTGTCCCTGCCCGACGAGAGCTACTTCCGCCTCGACACCTTCGCCGACACCCGGGCCGCGTACCGCGCGCACCTCGAGCGCCTGCTCGGGCTGGCGGGCGTCGCGGATGCCGGGGCGAACGCCGACCGTGCCATCGCGCTCGAGACCGAGCTCGCGGGCCACCACTGGGACAACGTCCGCAGCCGCGACGCGGTCGCGACCTACAACCTCAAGACGTGGGAGGAGCTGCAGGAGCTCGCGGGCGTCGATCTGGCCCCGTGGCGCGAGGCGGTCTCGCCCTCGAACCCCGTGGCCTTCGACGAGGTCGTGGTCTCGCAGCCCAGCTTCTTCGAGGGCCTGGGCTCGCTGCTCACCGCCGAGCGCCTGGACGACTGGAAGGCCTGGCTGCGCGCGAAGGCCGTGCACGCGGCGGCGCCCTACCTCACCGACGATCTGGTGCAGGAGAACTTCTCCTTCTACGGCACCGAGCTCACCGGCGTCCCCACGATCCGCGAGCGATGGAAGCGCGGCGTCTCGCTCACCGAGGGGGCTCTCGGCGAGGCGATCGGCAAGGTCTACGTCGAGCGGCACTACCCGCCGACGGCGAAGGCGGCGATGGACGAGCTGGTCGCGAACCTCGTCGAGGCCTACCGGCAGAGCATCACCGAGCTCGAGTGGATGACGGCGGAGACCCGTGAGCGCGCGCTCGCCAAGCTCGACGCGTTCACCCCGAAGATCGGCCACCCCGAGGTGTGGCGCGACTACTCGAGCCTCGAGATCGACCGGGCCGACCTGTTCGGGAACGTGCGCCGGGCCTCGATCTTCGAACACGACCGCAACGTCGACAAGGTGGGCAAGCCCATCGACCGCACGGAGTGGCACATGCCGCCGCAGATGGTCAACGCGTACTACAACCCGTCGATGAACGAGATCGTGTTCCCCGCGGCCATCCTGCAGTACCCGTTCTTCGACGCCGGACGTGACGCGGCCGCGAACTACGGCGGCATCGGTGCGGTCATCGGCCACGAGATCGGCCACGGCTTCGACGACCAGGGCAGCCGCTACGACGGCGACGGCCGGCTGCAGGACTGGTGGACGGATGCCGACCGCTCGGCGTTCGAGCAGCGGACGAAGGCGCTCATCGCGCAGTACGACGCTCTGGTGCCGGAGGGTCTCGACGCCGAGCACCACGTCAACGGCGCGCTGACGATCGGCGAGAACATCGGCGACCTCGGCGGACTCGGCATCGCCCTGAAGGCCTACGAGCTGTCGCTCGACGGGGCCGAGGCGCCCGTGATCGACGGCTACACGGGCGTGCAGCGCCTGCTGCTGTCGTGGGCGCAGGTGTGGCAGCAGAAGAGCCGCGACGCCGAGACCCTGCGGCTGCTGACGATCGATCCGCACTCGCCGAACGAGTTCCGCTGCAACCAGATCGTGCGCAACATCGACGCCTTCTACGAGGCCTTCGGGGTGGCCGAGACCGACGCGCTCTGGCTCCCCGCGGAGTCGCGGGTGACCATCTGGTGACCAATCGTCCGACTCTGTGAGGCATCCCCTGGCGGTGGGGTTACGATAGCCCTGCCGCTGGGGAGCGCCTCCCCTCGGTATCCCGCACATCCACCCCCCTAAGGATCAGCGTGGGCGCTCTCGAGCCTGGTGAAGGGTTCCGCAACTCCTCGGCCCCCGAGTCTCTCGGTGGTGCTCCGGAGTCCGCCGCTGCGGGCCGGCGCTCGCACCGCACGAGTCGCCGTGTTCCGCGTCGCGCCGCCGTCGGGCGTCGTTCGTTCACGGCCACGCTCCGTTCCCTGGAGGGCCTGGTCGACTCCGGTGCGCAGGTCTCGGTGCACGTCGTCGACCTCGACAGTCATGTGCACGTGCTGGCCGGTGACGACCACGTGACGATGCCGGTCGCGGGGCTCGGGGTCGTGCCGCTGCTGATCGAGGTGGCGGCCGGGTTCGAGGACGGGACCCTGGATCCCTTCGAGATCGTCGAGCGCTCGACCGTCGATGCGGTCGAGACCTCGGGGCTGTGGCGCCACCTGCACGCGCCGGCGCTGCCGCTGGAAGACCTCGCCGTGCTGGCCGCCACCGCGGGCGACCCCATCGCGGTGAACGCGCTGCTGCAGAAGGTCGGCCACGACCGGGTGCGCGAGCGCATCGAATCGCTCGGTCTGCGACGTACCGCCGTGCTCGACCGCTTCCGTGACCGGCGCGGACCGGACGACGCACCCCAGGTCGCGGTGGGGTCGGCGCGCGAGCTCGCCGGACTGTTCTCCGCCCTCGTGAACTCGCAGGTCGTCGACGCGGCCGTCAGCGCCCAGGTCTCGGAGTGGCTAAGCCTGAACCAGGACCTGAGCCTGGTCGCGGCGTCCACCGGGCTCGACCCGTTCTCGCACGATCACGACGCCCACGGCCTGCTGTTCGTGAACAAGACCGGTCGTGACCGCGGTGTCCGGGCCGAGGCGGGCGTGCTCGCCGGTCCTCGCGCGGGCGTCGCCTACTCGCTCATCGTCTGCTTCGACGACCTCTCGATCACCCATCGGCTGCGCGCGCACGACGCTTTCCGGGTCCTCGGCGTCGAGCTCATGGAGTACACGCACTGAGGACCCTGTTCTGGCTAGCATCGAAGGATGCCACGCCCCGACTGGACCCCGCACCGCCGTGACGACGGCGAGCTGCTCGGCTGGATCCACCCCGCCGGCGACGACTGGGTCGCGGTGGACGTGCTCGGCCGACCGGCATCCGACCCGACCGAGTGGCTCGATGCCGAGGCGGCGTTGGAGGATCACGGGATCTCCTGGCTGGCCGATCCGTGGATGCTCGAGGGGGAGGGCGACCGTCCGCTGCGGGTGCGCATCCTCGAGGTGACGCCCGACGAGGAGGGCGCTCCGGGGCGGATCGTGGTGAAGATCGACGACTTCGGCGACATGACCCGTCCGCCGACCGCGCAGTTCATCCTGGCCTGGCCGATCCCCGACCGACTGCGAGCGCCGCGCGAGGACGATCCGGACCCCCGCACGATCTCCCGCTGAGCGGGGTCCGCCGGGCGATCAGCTCGGAAGCGAGGGGTGCTGCTCGGAACTCCGCTGCTTCGGGATGAAGAGCGACAGCACCACGGCGATGAGTCCGGCGGCGATGGCCAGCCAGAAGCACAGGTCGAACGCGGCCCTCGTCGGGACGGCGACACCGTCGACCTGCACGCTCATCGACGCGAGGATGCCGCCCATCACGGCGGACGCGCTGGAGGTGCCGACCGAGCGGAACAGCGCGTTCAGCCCGTTCGAGGCGCCGGTCTCGTTCGCCGGGACCGAGCGCATGATGATCATCGGCATCGCGGCGAACGTGAACCCGATGCCGATGCCGATCAGGATGTTGGCGACGAAGATGTGCCACACCTCGCTCGACCAGAGCAGCACGAGCACGTAGGCGAGCACGATCGCGGTGGCCCCGACGGTGAACAGCGGCCGCGGTCCGACCGTGCGCTCCAGCCAGCCGGACAACGGCGAGATGACCATCATCACGAGGCCCGCCGGCATGATCACCAGGGAGGCGCCGACCATGTCGAGGCCGAACCCGTACCCCGCGCCGATCGGCATCTCGAGCAGCTGCGGGAACGTCACGTTCGAGGCGAAGAGAGCGAAGCCCATGCCGATCGCCGCGATGTTCGTGAAGAGGACCGCCGGTCGGGCGGCCACGCGCAGATCGAGCAGCGGGTCCTTCGTGCGCAGCTGGTACCAGCCCCACACCAGCAGCACGACGACCCCGCCGATGATGCAGGTGAGCGTGAGGGGAGCGGTCCAGCCCCACTCGGCGCCGCGAGAGACGAAGAGCAGGATGCCGGTAAGGCCGATCGCGAGCCCGATCGCGCCGAGCACGTCGAGGCGTCCGGGGAAGCGCAGCACGTCTTCCGGGACGATGGCCAGGACCAGCGCGAGGCCCACCACGCCGAGCGCGGCCGCGAGCCAGAACAGCATGTGCCAGTCGGCGTTCTCGGCGAGGAGAGCGGCCACCGGCATCCCGATCGCACCGCCGACGCCCATCGTGGCGCTCATCAGGGCCACCGCGGTGCCGAGGCGCTCGGGTGGCAGCACGTCGCGCATGATGGCGATGCCGAGCGGCACGACGCCGGTCACGGCGCCCTGCAGCGCGCGCCCGATGATGACGCCGACGATCGACCCGGAGAGGGCCGCGATGAGGGAGCCGACGATCAGCAGGATCAGCAGGACGGTGACGACGCGGCGCTTGCCGTACATGTCGCCCAGGCGACCCGAGATCGGGGTGGCGACGGCGGCGACGAGCAGCGTGATCGTGACCACCCAGGTGGTGTCCTCGCGAGAGGCGTCGAGCAGACGGGGCAGCTCGGCCTGCAGCGGCACGACCAGGGTGAACATGAACGAGGAGCAGAGCCCCGCGAACGCGAGCACCGCGACGACGGCCCACCGCGGCGGGGTGTGGGAGAGCCGCTTCCTGGCTCTGTCGTCGTTCGCACCCACGGGCTCAGGCTATCGGCGATCGGGCGATGCGGGGCCGATCGGCCCTGACTAGCATGTGGTCATGGTCACGAGCAGCGTCGCTCCGGACGATCCCGCAGCGAGCCGGGGCATCTCCCGGCGCACCCAGTCCGACATCTATCGCGCCGGCATCAGCGGGACGAAGCCCGCGGTGCCGGTCGACGCCGCCGCGCTGGAGGACGCCGCCCGCAGAGCGCTGAGCGCCGAGGCCTTCGCCTACGTCGCCGGAGGCGCCGGTGCCGAGCGCACCATGGCCGCCAATCGGGCGGCGTTCGGCCACTGGCAGGTGTGGCCGCGGCCGCTGCGTGACGTGGCGCAGCGCGACCTGGGTGTGGAGTTCCTCGGCACGACCCGGCCCACGCCCCTGCTGCTCGCGCCGCTCGGGGTGATGGAGATGGCGCACGCCGATGCCGATCTCGCGGTCGCGCGGGCCGCGGCGTCCCTCGGCGTGCCCTACACGCTCTCGAACCAGGCGTCGTTCCCGATGGAGCGGGTCGCGCGGGAGACGCCGCTCGGCTCCCGGCTGTTCCAGCTCTACTGGTCCGCCTCGGACGACCTCAACCGCTCGCTGCTCGCCCGCGCCGAGGCATCCGGATGCGAGGCGATCGTCGTGACGCTCGACACGCACCTCCTCGGCTGGCGCACCCGCGACCTCGATCTCGCGTATCTGCCGTTCACGCGGGGGATGGGCATCGCGCAGTACACGAGCGATCCGGTGTTCCAGCAGCTGGTCCGCGAGCGCGCGGCCGCCCCGAAGAGCGCGGCGCCCGGAGTCAGGGTCACCCCGAAGGCGGTCGCCGCCGCCGTCACGATCGCCCGGAAGGGCGCACCGCTCACGGGCGGCGGCTCCCTGCGGGACAACTTGCGCTCCCCGCTGCCCAGAGCCGCGGTGGAGACCTTCCTCGACGTGTTCTCCACCCCTTCGCTCACCTGGGGCGACCTGGCGAAGGCCCGCGAGTGGACGAGCCTGCCGATCATCCTGAAGGGCATCGTGCACCCCGACGATGCGCAGGCCGCACTGGATGCCGGGATGGACGGCATCTGGATCTCGAACCACGGCGGTCGCCAGATCGACCAGTCGGTTCCCACTCTCGACGTGCTGCCCGACATCGCGGAGCGCGTGGCCGGTCGGGTGCCGATCGTCTTCGACTCGGGGGTGCGCGGTGGCGCGGATGCCGTGATCGCCCTCGCGCTCGGGGCCACGGTCGTCGCGCTCGGCAGACCCTACGCCTACGGCCTCGGCATCGCGGGAGAGACGGGCGTGCGCGAGGTCGTCCGGAACGTGCTCGCCGAGCTCGACATCACGCTCGGTCTCGCGGGTCTGACCGCCGTGGCGCAGCTCGACCGCGGCGCGCTGCGCAGCGTCTGAGGCACTTCCGATTCCTCGAACCGGCCGAGGAGGGGCAGACTGGGTGCGTGCGAACCATCCGTGACCTCGACACCGTTGAACTCATCCTCGACGCGCAGGGCCTGCTCGACTCCATCCGGGGTCCGCAGCGCGTGGTGGATGCCGGCACCCTGCGCGCCCTGCAGCAGTCGGGCAACTACGTCGTCGGCTTCTTCGACGGCGAGGGCGACGACGAGCGCATGGTCGGCGCGTCGATCGCGTTCTTCGGCGAGCCCGCCCGGCGTGCGATGCACTCGCACATCACGGCGCTGCTGCCCGAGTACCGCGGCCGCGGCTGGGGGCGCGAGCTCAAGGAGCACCAGCGGCAGTGGGCGTTCTCGCGCGACGTCGGCCGCATCACCTGGGTGTTCGATCCGCTCGTGGCGCGCAACGCGCACTTCTTCTTCACCGTGCTGGGCGCACGCGCGACCGGCTACTCGGTCAACCGCTACGGCATCTTCGGCGGCGGTGACGCGGGCGATGAGAGTGACCGTCTCGACGTCGAATGGGCCCTCGCCGACATCGCCAAGCCGCCGGCCGACGACGCGGTCGTCGAGACCCTCGAGATCCCTGCCGACATCGAGTCGCTGCGCGTGTCCGACCCGGAGGCCGCCCACGAGTGGCGCCTCCGCCTGCGCGCGCAGATGGAGGGCCTGCTCGGCAGCGGCCTGAAGGTCGCCGGCTACGACAACGAGCGCGGGTACCTCTTCACGGCGTGATCCTCCTGCCGGTGGTGCTCAGCGCACCCCGCGCATGAGCTTCAGCACGGGCTTCACGCTCAGCAGCAGTCCGATGCCGACGACGATCGCGATGCCGCCGAGGATCGAGAAGTACGGGACCTCGTTCTTCGGGTCGTAGAACTGCACGAGCCATCCGGAGATCGCGGTGCCGAGCGCGATCGACAGGAAGAACAGCGCGACCATCTGCGTGTGGAACGCGGCGGGCGCGAGCTTCGTCGCCACCGAGAGCCCGACGGGCGAGATGAGCAGTTCGGCGACCGTGAACACGAACAGGATGCCGACGATCGCGAGCAGCGGGGTGGAGTTCTTCCCGCCGCCGGCGAAGGGGAGGAACAGCAGGAATGCCGCTCCCATGATGATCGCTCCCAGGGCGAACTTGGTGGGGGTGGACGGCTGGCGCTTCCCCAGACGGGTCCAGATCGCGGCGAAGACGCCGGACAGGATGATGATGAAGACCGGGTTGATCGACTGCACCCAGGAGACCGGCATCGTGATCCCGAAGATGTGCCGGTCCAGGCGCTGGTCGGAGTAGACGGTCAGCACGGTGAACTGCTGCTGGTAGAGCGACCAGAAGGCGACGCTGGTGACGAACAGGGGCAGGAAGCCCCAGACGCGTGAGCGCTCGGTGGCGTCGATGCGGCGGCTCGAGAGGATCACCGCGAAGTACGCGATCGCGGCGATGATCGTGCCGTAGATGACGAGGCTCGCGAGGTTGTCCGCGCGGATCAGACCGACGAGGACGAGCACGGCGATGAGCACGATCGCGGCGGCGGCGATGATCGCGACGAGGGGATAGCGCTTCTTCGGGAGCGGGTTCGGCACCTCGCGCACCGACGCGGGCAGGGCTCTGCGACCGAACGCGTACTGGATGAGACCGAGGGTCATGCCGATGGCCGCCAGCCCGAAGCCGTAGTGGAAGCCGAGGGTCGACTGCAGGATGCCGGTGAGGATCGGTCCCAGGAAGGCGCCGAGGTTGATGCCCAGGTAGAACAGCGAGAAGCCGGCATCCCGGCGCGGGTCCTCGGGGCTGTAGAGGCTGCCGACGACCGAGGTCGCGTTCGCCTTGAGGCCGCCGGAACCGAGCGCGACCAGCACCAGGCCGACGCCCACGCCGACGAATCCGGGGAGGAGGGCGAGGGCGACGTGGCCCGCGACGATCACGATCGCGCTGACGAACAGCACCCGTTCCGAGCCGAACAGCCGGTCGGCGAGCCAGGCGCCGAGGATCGTCGACAGATAGACCGACCCTCCGTAGGCACCCACGATGCCGCCGGCGACCACCTCGGGGATGCCGAGACCGCCCTGCGACACCGAGTAGTACAGGTAGATGAGCAGGATGCCCTGCATGCCGTAGAAGCTGAAGCGCTCCCACATCTCCACGCCGAAGATGTGCACCAGTGCCCAAGGCTGCCCGAAGAAGCGGGTGTCGTCGTTGCGGGCCGGGGGTGTCCGCGCTGCAGTGCTCATCCCAAGGACGGTACTCCGACGCAGCCGCCGGGGCCAGGGAGCGCGCGGGAACCACGGATAGAATGAGATGCCCGTATTCACGGGTCTCCTCCCGCATCCGACCATTGGAGCCACCATGGCCGAACAGTCCCGCCTCGACAAGGTCATCGCCCTCGCCCGCCACCGCGGGTTCGTGTTCCAAGCGGGTGAGATCTACGGCGGTTCTCGATCGGCCTGGGACTACGGCCCCCTCGGAACGGAGCTCAAGGAGAACATCCGTCGCCAGTGGTGGCAGACGTTCGTGCGCGGCCGTGGCGACATGGTGGGCCTGGACTCGAGCATCATCCTCCCCAAGCGCGTGTGGGAGGCGTCGGGCCACGTCGCGACGTTCACCGACCCGCTGGTCGAGTGCCTGCAGTGCCACAAGCGCTTCCGTGCCGACAACCTCATCGAGGACTTCGAGGCGCGCAAGGGGCGCAAGGCCGAGAACGGTCTCGCCGACATCCCGTGCCCGAACTGCGGCACCAAGGGCCAGTACACCGAGCCCAAGGCGTTCTCGGGTCTCGTGAAGACCTACCTCGGCGTCGTCGACGACGAGTCGGGCCTCTACTTCCTGCGCCCCGAGACCGCGCAGGGCATCTTCGTGAACTTCTCGAACGTGCTCACCGCGAGCCGCAAGAAGCCGCCGTTCGGCATCGGCCAGGTCGGCAAGGCGTTCCGCAACGAGATCACCCCCGGGAACTTCATCTTCCGCACCCGCGAGTTCGAGCAGATGGAGATCGAGTTCTTCACGCCGCCGGCCGAGGCGCAGGAGTGGTTCGAGCACTGGGTCGAGGCCTGCTGGAACTGGTTCATCGACCTCGGCATCGACCCCGAGAACATGCGTCAGTTCGACGTGCCCGAAGACGACCGCGCGCACTATTCGGCCGGCACGATCGACGTCGAGTACAAGTTCGGCTTCGCGGGCAAGGAGTGGGGCGAGCTCATGGGTGTCGCCAACCGCACCGACTACGACCTCTCCAGCCACAGCGAGGCCTCGGGTCAGAGCCTGACGTACTTCGACCAGGCCACGGGCGAGCGCTACACGCCGTACGTGATCGAGCCGTCGTTCGGCCTCACCCGCGCGATGATGGCCTTCCTCGTCGACGCCTATGTCGAGGAGCAGGTGCCGAACGCCAAGGGCGGCACCGACGTGCGCACCGTGCTCCGGCTCGACCCGCGCCTCGCTCCGGTCAAGGCCGCCGTCCTGCCGCTGTCGCGCAACGAGAAGCTCTCGCCGCTCGCCCGCGAGGTCGCCGACACGCTCCGCAGCTCCTGGGCCGTGGACTTCGACGACGCCGGTGCGATCGGCCGTCGCTACCGTCGCCAGGACGAGATCGGCACCCCCTTCTGCGTCACGGTCGACTTCGACTCGCTCGACGACCGTGCCGTCACGGTGCGCGACCGCGACACCATGGCGCAGGAGCGCGTCTCGATCGACGAGCTGCACGCGTACCTCGCGGAGCGCCTGCGCGGCGCCTGAGCACGCTTCATCCGGACCCCGTCGGCCTCATGCAGGCCGGCGGGGTCTTCTCATGTGCTTCCGGCCACGGCGCGCGCGTAGCGCTCGGAGAGCAGCTGCAGGCGGGGGAGCAGCTCGGGCGGGCTCTCGACCGTGAAGTCCATCATCAGCATCCCGATGTACGCGGCGACGGTGTCGAGGCTGTCCGCGCCGGTCACGAGGATGCAGTGCTCGTCGTCGACCGGTTCGACCACGCCGACCGCGGCGTGGATCCGCGCGAGCACGGCCTCGGCGGGCGCGTCGATGCGGAGTCGGGCGTGCACGACCCAGCCGCTCACGGCGATGGTCCGCATCGCGAACGCCGTGTAGTCGCCCCCGGGCAGCGGCTGCGGATCGAAGCGGCGACGCGTCGGCATCCGCAGCTCCATCCAGTCGACGCGGTACGTGCCCCACTCGGTGCTGTCCGCATCGCGCGCCACGAGGTACCAGCGTCGGTGCCAGGTGAGCAGGCGGTACGGCTCGGCGAGCACCGGCGTGCCCTCGTAGTCGAAGCGCAGCCACTCCTCGTTGCGGATCGCGCTCGCGATCGCCTGCAGCGCCGCGGCGTCGACCTCGGGATCGGGGGCATCCGTGTCGTTGTTCTCCGGGGCGCGGTCGACGCTGGAGCGAAGGGCGTCGACCGTGGGGCGCAGGTGCGAGGGCAGCACCTGTTCGAGCTTGGCGAGCGCCCTGGCCCCCGACTCCGCGACCCCCGAGATGCCGGCTGCGGCGCGAAGGCCGACCGTGACCGCCACCGCCTCCTCGTCGTCCAGGAGCAGCGGAGGGAGGCGGCCGCCCGCGCCCAGACGGTATCCGCCGACGGAACCTCTCGTGGCGTCGACCGGATAGCCGAGGTCGCGCAGCCGCTCGATGTCGTGCCGCACCGTGCGGGAGGAGACGCCGAGGCGCGCGGCGAGATCACTCCCGGAGCGCTCCGGGCCGGTCTGCAGCAGTGCCAGCAGGGAGAGCAGTCGAGCCGTCGGATCGGCCATCGGAACTCCTCGAGAAGTCATCCATCCATTAGGAACAGATCCAACCTAATGCGCTCGTACCTTCGAGATATGGACAACACGACGCTCACCTTCCGCCCCTTCACCGTCTCGGTCTCCGCCGCCGAGGTCGCCGATCTCCAGGATCGTCTCGCCCGCACCCGCCTTCCGCAGCCCTCGCCGACGGATGACTGGGATGCCGGCACCCCCAACTCCTACCTGCGCGAGGCCATCGCCGCCTGGCGCGACTTCGACTGGGCCGCCGCCCAGGAGCGGATCAACGCGGTCCCGCATCTCACCACCGAGATCGACGGCCAGACGATCCACTTCCTCCACGTGCGCTCGGCCCACGAGGGCGCGACGCCGCTGCTGCTCGCGCACACCTATCCCGGCTCCTCCATCGACTACCTCGACCTGATCGACCGGCTCGTCGACCCGGTGGCACATGGCGGTCGGGCGGAGGACGCGTTCGACGTCGTGATCCCCGATGCTCCGGGCTACGGCTTCTCGCAGCCGCTCGCCTCCGCCGGGTGGACGACCGCCCGGGTCGCCGAGGCCTACGACCGCCTCATGCGCGGACTCGGCTACGACAGCTACGGCATCCACGGTTCCGACAACGGCGCCATGGTCGCCCGCGAGCTGGGGCTGCGGGAACCGGAGGGCTTCCTCGGACTGCACGTGCTGCAGCTGTTCTCGTTCCCCTCGGGCGACCCCGCGGAGTTCGAGAAGCTGGAGCCCGCGGACTACGCCGGCCTCGAGCACATGCAGTGGTTCCAGTCGGTCGGCGGGTACAACGCGATGAACGCCTCGCGCCCGCAGACCGTGTCGGTGGGGATCAGCGACTCCCCGGTCGGACTGCTCGCCTACAGCGAGCTGTTCAACTCGTTCGGCAACGGCACGTCTCTCGTGCCGCTCGAGAAGATCCTGCTCGAGGTCAGCGTGAACTGGTTCGCGAACGCCGCATCCGGTATGAGCCGCAGCTACCTGGAGAACGCCAGGGCGGATGCCGCGGGCGAGGGCGCCGAGGGTGCCGAACCGCGGATCAACACCGCACGGACCGGGGTCGCGGTGTTCGCCGACGACTTCCAGACGATCCGGGTCTTCGCCGAGCGCGACAACGCGAACATCGTGCACTGGAGCCGCTTCGACGAGGGCGGGCACTTCGCCGCTCTGGAGCGCCCCGACCTGCTCGCGGGTGATCTCCGCACGTTCTTCGCCGGAGCGCGCTGACGCCCGCATCGATCCCGAGGCCCACCCGTGCGCACCCTGCGCGGGTGGGTCCGGTGCGTCTCAGCCGGTGCGTCTCAGCCGGTGACGGTGAGCTGCACCTCGGGGGTGCCGCCCGCCTCGACCCAGGCCAGGGAGCGCTCCAGGATGCCGCGCAGCACGTCGAGGTCGACCTGCTCGAGGTCCTTGATGTACAGGCATCCGACGCCCGTGGTGTGCGGTCCGAGCTCCGCCAGGGCCTCGGTGTGCGCGTCGACGCCGTCGAACAGGTAGATCGTCGTCGCGGCCTTGCGCGGGGCGAAGCCGAGGAGTCCGCTGTCGCCCTCCGTGCCCGTGGGGTAGCGGTAGTGGCACGAGCCGAACCCGATGATCGTGCCCCACGTCTGCGGCTCGCGGCCGGTGATCTCCTGCATGAGCGCGGTCAGCGTCTCGGCGTCGCGGCGTCGCACGGCGGGGGAGGAGCGGGCGATGAGTCCCGCGACGTCATCACCCGTGGGCTTCACTTCGGAGCCTTCGCCGCGGCCTTCATGGCCTTCTTGTGCTCGCGCACCTTCGTGAGCGAGTCGGGCGAGACGATGTCGGCGACGCTGCGGTACGACCCGTCCTCGCCGTAGGGGGCGGATGCCTCACGCCAGCCCTCGCCGGTGAAGCCGTACTGCTTGCCGAGGAGCGCGAGGAAGATCTTCGCCTTCTGCTCACCGAAGCCGGGGAGCGCCTTCAGCCGCTTCAGCACCTCGGGGCCCGACGGGTCGCCCTCGGTCCACAGGGCTGCGGCATCGCCGTCCCAGTCCTCGACGAGGGTCTGGCACAGCGTCTGCACGCGCGTCGCCATCGATCCGGGGAAACGGTGCACGGCGGGCGTCTGCTTGAACGCCTCGAGGAACTCGTCCGGGGCCATGTGCGCGATCGTCGCGGCGTCGGCCGCTCCCGTGCGCTGCTCGATCTTGAGAGGACCGGCGAACGCGGTCTCCATCGGCACCTGCTGGTCGAGCAGCATGCCCACCAGGAGGGCGAGCGGGTTGTCGGTCAGCAGGGCGTCGGCGGCGGTGTCTCCGGTGATGTGAAGGGCCATGCCTCCAGTGTCCCACCCCGCGCCCGGGGCGACAGCCCGCAGCGTCAGGCGGTGGCGGCGTCGTCCGCGGCGGAGGCCTCGGCCTCGGGCGCGATGCCGTAGAGGGCGGCCAGTGCCGCGGTGAACTCGTCGGCCCGGCCGGCGGCGGCGAGCTCGTGCGCGCGGACCGTCGGGGTGTGCAGCAGCACACCGGAGAGGTGACGCAGAGCCTGCTCGACCTTGCCGTCCTCATCGCCGCGTGCGCGGGCACGGTCGATCTCGCGCTCGAGCAGCTCGAAGATGTGCGACCGCAGCGCCACGACCGACGGGGTCACGCTCTGACGGGCGCCCACCACGTGGAAGGTCTCGGCCGCTTCGCGGACCACGCTGCGTGCGGCATCCGTCGCCTGCAGCTCTTCGAGCGGTGCGTGCAGGCGGATGGTCTCGAGGTCGAGCAGGGCGACGCCCTCGAGCGCAGCGACCGCGGGGTCGACGTTGCGCGGCATGCCGAGGTCAACCACGAGCTGGTTGTGCGCACCGACGGGGCAGCCCGCGGCGGCGAGGCCGGTCGGCAGCTGCAGGTGCTCCGGCCCGAGCACGGGTTCGGTCGCCGAGGTGCAGGTGATGAGCAGGCTCGACCGGGCGGCGGTGTGCGCGTACTCTTCGGCGGCGATCGGACGGATGCCGTGCTTCGCGGCGAAGACCTCCGCGCGGCCGGAGGGCGAGTACACCGAGATGTTCTCGGCGCCGCGCTCCCGGAGCGTGGCGAGGGTGACCGCGGCGTAGGCCCCGGTGCCGACCAGCAGCACGCGCTCGGCGGACCAGTCGGCGATGCGGCTGTCCGCGAGCTCGAGGGCGAGGCGGACGAGCGAGCGACCGGCGCGTCCCAGGGCGGTGACGTTCTTGACCTTGCGCTGCGCCTGGCTCGCACGCTGGAAGAGGCGCTCGAGCTCGGGCGACGTGGTGCCGTCCTTGCGGGCGGACTTGAGTGCGCGGCGGACCTGTCCCGCGATCTCGCCCTCGCCGGAGACGACGGACTCGAGCCCGGAGGCGACGGAGAAGAGGTGCTCGGCGACGCGACGTCCCGAGTGCACGGCGTAGGCGCCGTCGAGTTCTGCGGCGGGGATCCCGGTCGCGGCTTCGACGGCCTCGATCACGGCTTCGACGCCGATCGCACCGGCGGCGGTGACCGGTTCGTCCATTTCCACGTACGCCTCGAACCGGTTGCACGTCGCCAGAACAACGGCACCCTGCACGCACGGCGTCATGCCCACGAGAGTGGGAGCGACGTCGTCGGGGGTGCGGCTCAGGCGTTCGAGCAGTTCGAAGGAGGCGGTCTTGTGACTCGCCGTCACACACAGCAGCACAGATCGATTGTACCGGAGCGTCCGCGGGCGAAGGTTCGACCGGTGGAACTCGGCGGCTCCATAAGGCTCGAATGGGAGGATAGAGGCATGGCCCTCTCCGACGCTCCGCTCCTGCGCGCCCTCTCCGGCGACCGCCCCGCTCAGACCCCGGTCTGGTTCATGCGGCAGGCCGGAAGGTCGCTCCCCGAGTACCGCGACCTGCGCGTCGGGACCCGGATGCTCGACGCCTGCCTCACGCCCGACCTCGCGGCCGAGATCACGCTGCAGCCGGTGCGTCGACACGGCGTGGACGCGGCCGTCTTCTTCAGCGACATCGTCATCCCGCTGCGCCTCGCCGGCGTCGAGGTCGAGATCGAGCCCGGTCGCGGTCCGGTGTTCGCGAGCCCGGTGCGCACGAAGGCCGACGTCGAGCGCATCACCGCGATCGACCCGGACGGCCTGGACGGCACGGCCATCGCCGAGGCCGTGCGCCTCGTCACGGCGGAACTCGGCGACACCCCGCTGATCGGCTTCGCGGGTGCACCCTTCACGCTCGCCGCCTACCTCGTCGAGGGCGGCCCATCCAAGGAGCACCTCCGCGCGCGGGCCATGATGCACTCCGACCCGGACTCGTGGAACCGTCTCGCCGGGTGGCTCGCCCAGGTGTCCCGCCGGTTCCTCGAGACCCAGCGCGACGCCGGAGCATCCGTCGTCCAGCTCTTCGACAGCTGGGCGGGATCGCTCAGCACCGCCGACTACCGCGCCTTCGTCGCCCCGCACTCCCGCGCGGCGCTCGAGGGGATCGGCCTCCCGACCATCCACTTCGGCGTCGGGACCGGCCCGTTCCTCGCCGACATGCGCCTCGACGGCATCGCCGATGGCGTGGGAGTCGACTGGCGCCTGCCGCTCGACGAGGCAGCGGCCATCCTCGGGCCGGACGTCACGGTCCAGGGCAACATCGACCCCGCCCTGCTCTCCGCGCCCTGGCCGGTGCTGGAGGCGCACGTCCGCGACGTGATCGAACGGGGCCGGGCCGCGCGCGGCCACATCCTCAACCTCGGCCACGGCGTTCCGCCGGAGACCGACCCCGATCAGCTCACCCGCATCGTCGAGCTCGCGCACGCGGTCTGACGCGGGGCGGCCGACACTCAGGCGCTCCGCATCCGCCGCACGCGACGGGTGATCCGCAGGTCCTCGAGCGTGAAGCGGCCGGTCGGCAGCGCGGCGCGGATGCGCGCGTCGTCGAACGACCGCGAGGGGCGGATGTCGGCGGGAGCCTCGGGTGCGTACGGCGCCGCCTCGCTCACGCCTTCGGCGAGCATCCGCGCCTGAGCCTTCGCGACGAGCGGGACGACCATCGTCCATTCCGTCACCTGGGCGAGCACTCGCACCATCCACGTCGGCACCGGGAGGAAGGCGGGGCGGCGTCCGGCCACGCGGGAGATGCGGCGGATGGCCTCGCCGAGCGTGACCTCGTCCGCACCCAGGACGGCGATCGTCGGATCCGGGATGCGGCCCTCGAGCGCGGCGACGAGCACGTCGACCGCGTCCTCGACCGGCACCGGCCGCGCGGTGCGCTCGCGATAGCCGACCGTCCAGAAGAACGGGAGGGTGCGCACGGCCTTCGTCACGTGATCGACCATGTGGTCGCCGGGGCCGTAGATCATTCCCGACTTCAGGATCGTGTGGGGGATGCCGGACGCGCGGACGATCTCCTCCGCCTCCCACTTCGACTCGTGATAGCCGGAGCCGCAATCGGGCCGTGCCCGGAGGAAGCTGACCAGGACGATGCGCTGCACACCCGCGCGGCGGGCGGCCTCCACGACGGCCCGCGTCCCGTCGACGTGCACACGCCGGAAGGTCTGCTCGCCGATCTCGCGGTTGATGCCGGCGCAGTGCGCGACGGCGTCGCAGCCCTCGAACGCCGCGGCGAGGGCGTCGACATCCGTGATCTCGACACCGCTGCGGCGAGAGATCACGACCGCGTCCTCGAGCCGCTCGGCGAGGTTCCTGCCGACGAAGCCGGTACCGCCTGTGATCGCAACCTTCATGACGCCCATCCTTCGCTCATTAGCTATGTGGCTAAAGACTATCTAGCGAACGTGCTATATTGCAACCATGGCAGACAGCGCGACCGACATCTTCGCGGCGCTGGCGCACCCCACCCGCCGCCAGATCCTGCAGGACCTGAAAGACGGTGAGCTCGCGGCCGGTGAGATCGCGGCGCGCTTCTCCGCGAGCGGCCCGACAATCTCCCGCCACCTGAGCGTGCTCCGCCAGGCGGGACTCATCAGCGAGCGCCGCGACGCCAACCGCATCCTCTACTCCCTCGTCGGCGAACGGCTCGCGCTCTCCGTCGGCGACTTCCTCTCCACCGTCTGCCCCGAGCAGATCGTGCTCCGCGAGGTCCGCAAGCGCGGGCGCGGCGCCACGGAGACCGTCGAGGCCTGAACCGTCCCGGTGCGAGAATTGGGGGCATGACCCCTGAGTCCTCTTCCGCCGAGCCCTCCGACCTCGCCGCCCGCGCGGCGGAAAAGCACGTCCTCGTGGTGGGCGGCGGAATCGGCGGACTCGTCGCTGCGCGCGAGTGCGCGAAGGTCGGCATGCGGGTCACGCTGCTCGAAGCGGACGACGACCTCGGCGGCGCGATCCGCCGGGTCGAGCTCGATGGCGTGACGGTGGATGCCGGTGCCGAGAGCTATGCCACGCGGGGCGGCCATGTGCGCGCACTCGTGAAGGATCTCGGGCTGTCCGACCGGATCGTCGCCCCGCGTCCGGGTGGCGCGTGGCTCGCCGGCATCGCCGGCGTGGGGGCGGCGCCGCTGCCGGTCGGCGGCATCCTCGGCATCCCCGCCAACCCCTTCCAGGATGACGTCCGTCGCATCATCGGATGGTCCGGCGTCTGGCGTGCCTACCTCGACCGGGTGCGTCCCCCGCTGACGATCGGCCACCAGCTCAGCCTCGGCAAGCTGGTCGCCTCGCGCATGGGGGCGAAGGTGCGCGACCGCCTCGTCGCGCCGGTCACCACCGGCGTCTACTCGGCGTCGCCCGACGACGTCGACATCGATGTCGCCGCCCCCGGTCTCAATGCCGCCCTCACCCGGGTCGGCTCCCTCTCCGGCGCGGTGCAGACCCTGCGCGACGATGCGGCGGCTCGGTCCTCCGCCGCGCCGACCGCGGCGAAGGCGCCGGGCGCCGCCGTCGAGGGGCTGTCCGGTGGGATGAGCACCCTCGTCGATGCACTCGCCGAAGACCTGGAGCAGCTCGGTGCGGAGGTGCGGACGGGCGTGCGCGTGCGCGGCATCCGCAGGGCCGGGGCATCCTGGACGATCGAGACCGCCGTCGCCCCCGCAGGTCTCTCTCCGGAGGACGACCCCGACGCGATCGTCGCCGAGCTGCGCGCCGCTGAGGTGGAGGCCGGCGCCGATCCGGTGATCGAGGAGATCTCCGCCGACGCCGTGATCGTGGCGACGCCCGAGGCCGCAGCGCGGGAACTCCTCGCGGTCGCGGTCCCGGCGCTGAAGCGGACCGACGCCGCCTCGTCGCCCGAGATCGAGATCGTCACGCTTCTGCTCGAGGCGCCCGAGCTGGATGCCGCACCGCGCGGCACCGGCGTGCTCACGGTGCCCGGCAGCCACACCGCGAAGGCGCTCACGCACTCGACGGCGAAGTGGGGCTGGGTGCGCGATGCCGCGGGGACCCGGCAGATCGTGCGGGTGTCGTTCGGTGCGCAGGGCGAGCCCGCGGCCACTTCCGGTCTGGACGACGAGGCCGCCGCCGCGCTCGCGCGGACCGAGGCCGCCGCCATGCTCGGCGTCGCCCTCGCTCCCGACGCGGTGATCGCCGCCCATCGCGGCCGGTTCGTGCAGTCGCAGCCCGCGTCGATCATCGGATCCGGTGAGCGCCGCGCCGCCGCTCGCGCAGCGGTGCAGGCGGTGCCGGGTATCGCCGCTGTGGGCGCCTGGCTCGCCGGAACCGGCCTCGCACAGGTCGTCCCGGACGCGCGTGAAGAGGCCGACCGCCTGCGGCGCGCCCTGTTGTGGGACTGAGAAGACTCTCCGTGTCAACCCTCTGACCCATAGATGCCGAAATCGGCATACGGGGTTACGCTGGGTACCTGATCGAGGGGCGACAATCCCTGCGGTCGGTCCCAACCGGGCGAATCTGGCCGGACTACCGGAACAAGGTGAGGAGACCCCATGAAGGGGAAGATCGGACTCGTCGTCGGGCTCGGCGTGGGCTACGTCCTCGGCACCCGTGCCGGACGTGAGCGCTACGAGCAGATCAAGACGCAGTGGCTCAAGGTATGGCACCTCGATCCCGTGCAGGAGCAGGTCACCAAGGTCAAGGGCTTCGTCGGCGACAAGGCCGCGGCCGTCCCCGGAGCGATCTGGACCGGTGTCGTGAAGGTCGCCAAGTCGGTCAGCGGCTCGGGTACTCCCGGTCAGCGACTCGACTCCGCCATCGCCACCGGCCGCGAGGCCGCGGAAGACCTCGCGGAGGCGACGGAGGAAGCGGTCGAGGCCGCGAAGGCGACCGCATCGTCGGCCAAGCCGGCGTCGAAGACGGCCGCCAAGAAGCCCGCCGCGAAGAAGCCGGCGGCCACAAAGGCCGCCCCGAAGAAGTCCGGGGCCTGACCATGCCCCGCGGGTACCGAGATCGTGCCGACGACAGCCTGCTGACCCTCCTCGGGGATCTGCCGGAACTCGTCACGAATCTGGTGAAGGCCGAGATCAACGCCGCGAAGGCGTGGATCTCGCGCACCTCGAAGGACGCGGGCATCGGCTCGGTGTGGTTCCTGGTCGCGCTGTTCTTCCTGTTCTGGGCGGTGCCGGTGATCCTGGTCTTCGCGATCGCCGGGCTCTCGTCCTGGTGGCCGGTGTGGCTCTCGGCGATCGCCGTGTTCGGCATCCTGATCGTCGCCGTGCTGCTGTTCGCGCTGCTCGGCATCCTGAAGTTCCGCAAGGTGCTCGCCCGCCAGAACCCGGCGCAGGCCGTCGCCGAGGACATCCGACTCGTGAAGGAGGCCGGCGATGACGAATTCTGAGTCGCTGCCGCGCACCGCCGTTCCCGGCGGGATCGTCGACCCCGTCGCCTCGGCGCGCGCCGAGTTGAAGGCCGCCCTCGCGGCGATCGAGGTGAAGGGCAACATCCCTCGCCGCGTCGAGAAGGCTTCGACGCGTGCCGTGGCCAGGGCGCGTGTCTTCGCCGACCGCAACCCGATCGGTGCGGTCGCCGCCGCGGTCGGCATCGCCGCTGCCGTGGGGGGCGCGGTCTGGGCGATCGCGCGCGCGATCTCGCGCTGACGCACAGCATTCCGGGATGCCGTCTGTCGCCCCTGGGGGGTGATTAGCGGCTCCTGCGCAAACGAGGCAGACTGGGGAGCATGATGTCCGAAGAGCGCGATGAGAACCCGTCCGGCTTCACCCTCTGGGCTGTCTGGCGACGGAATCCCGACGTCCCCGTGACGGAGACCGAGTCGACCGAGCTCGAGACGATCGTCTCCTACATCGAGGACTCGGGCGTGACCGTCCGCGGGTTCTACGACGTGTCCGGCCTCAAGGCCGACGCCGACCTCATGGTGTGGCTCCACGGCGACACGGCCGAGGAGCTGCAGAAGGCGCTGCGTCGCCTGCGCCGCACCGAGCTGCTGCGTCCGCTCCTCCCCGTCTGGAACGTCATGGGCGTGCACCGCGACGCCGAGTTCAACCGCGCGCACGTGCCCGGCTTCCTCCGCGGCGTCGAGCCGAAGGACTGGCTGTGCCTGTACCCGTTCGTGCGCACGCCGGAGTGGTACCTCGCCCCCGAGGAGGAGCGTCGCAAGATGCTCGCCGACCACGGACGAAAGGGTGCCGCCTTCACGGGCGTGCTCGCCAACACCGTCGCGTCCTTCGCCCTCGGCGACTACGAATGGCTGCTGCCGCTCGAAGCCGATGAGCTGACCGACCTCGTCGACCTCATGCGCGACCTGCGCTACACGGATGCCCGCATGTACGTGAAGGAGGAGGTGCCCTTCTACACGGGGCGCAGGCTCCGGTTCGACGAGATCGCGGACGTCCTCCAGTAATCGCCATGAGCACCCCCATCCGTCTGGGTACCCGTCGCAGTGCGCTCGCGCAGGCGCAGTCGGGTCATGTCGCCGCCGCCCTCGAGAAGCTCTCGGGGTGCCGGGTCGAGCTCGTCCCGATCACCAGCGAGGGCGACACGAACCGTGCATCGCTCTCCGAGATCGGCGGCCAGGGCATCTTCGCCACGCGTCTGCGTGAGGCGCTGCTCGCGGGGGAGTGCGACTTCCTCGTGCACTCCCTGAAGGATCTGCCGACCGCCATCCCCGAGGGGCTCGTGATCGCGGCGACGCCGAAGCGCGAAGACCCGCGCGACGTGGTCCTGACCCGCGACGGGCTTCCGCTGCACGAGCTGCGCGCCGGCAGCACCGTCGGCACCGGATCCCCCCGCCGCATCGCGCAGGTGCGCCGTCGTGCGCCCGGTGCCGAGGTGGTCGACATCCGCGGCAACGTGGACTCGCGCCTCGCACGCGTCGCCTCCGGAGAGCTGGATGCCGTGATCCTCGCGGCGGCCGGACTCTCCCGCCTGGGATCGGACTCGCCGCTGCGTCGCGAGGAGCTCGGTCTCGCCGAGTGGCCGACCGCACCGGGCCAGGGTTCGCTCGCCGTGGAGACGCGGACGGACGCCCCCGAGGAGCTGCGCGCGGCACTCGCCGGCCTCGACGATCCGGACACCCGTCTCGCCATCACGGTGGAGCGCGCGATCCTCGAGGGACTGGACGCCGGATGCCAGGCGCCGATGGCCGCGCACGCCGTCGTCGACGGCTCCTCGATCCGCGTCAGGACGGTCGTCTACGCCACGGACGGCAGCCGTCGGATCGGGCTCGACGTCACCGAAGCCCTGAACGGGGAGTATATTCGTCGGAACGGCAGTGGCAATGGAGCGGATGCTGCCGATGGTGCAGACCCGATGCACGCAGCGCGCGAGCTCGGGTTCACTGTTGCCCGTCGGCTGCTCGATCAAGGGGCGGCCGGCCTCGTACCCCGAGAGCAATAAATCCTCATGACCACTTCCGAAATCAAGCAGGACCGACCGCTGGACGGCTGGCGCATCCTCGTGCCCCGTGGCGGGCCGTGGGGCGACAGCGTCGCCGCGAGCCTCCGGGCACTGGGCGCCGTCCCCGTGGTCGCACCCCTCATCAACTTCGCCCCGACGACCGACCAGGCGACGCTCGACACCGCGCTCGCACAGCTGGCGGCGGGGGAGTTCGACTGGCTGACCGTCACGAGCGCCACCACGGTGGACGTGCTCTTCGCACACCGGGCGGTCGTGCCGCGTTCGACCAAGATCGCCGCCGTCGGCGAGACCACCGCCGCGGCTCTGCAGGCGGTCGGCTACGAGGTCACCCTGGTGCCGGAGCAGGACAACTCCGCCGAGGGCATGGCGCAGCAGCTCATCGCGCTGGAGCGGGAGCCGCGTCGCATCCTCGCCCTGCGCAGCGAGATCGCGAAGCCCGTGCTCAGTCGACTCCTCTCCGAGGCGGGGCACGACGTGCACGGCGTCGTCGCATATCGGACGGTCGGTGTCCCCGTGACGGAGCGCATCCGTCGCGACGTGGAGAACGGCCGCATCAACGCGATCCTCATCACCAGCGGATCGGTCGCCGAGCAGGTGCGCGAGCAGTTCCCGGAGATCCCGGACGAGACGCTGCTCGCCGCGATCGGACCGCGGACCGCGAAGGATGCCGAGCGTGCGGGGCTGCCCGTGTCGGTGGTCGCCGATCGACAGACCGTCGACGCGCTGATCGACGCGGTGTCGCACTTCACCCTTCCGCACGCGGCCGACGAGTTCGCGCCGTGAGCTTCCCCGACGTCCGGCTGAGGCGACTGCGTCAGTCGCGGGCCGTCCGCGATCTCGTGCGCGAGACCTCGCTGCAGCCCCGTCAGCTCGTGCTGCCGCTGTTCGTCCGCGAGGGCCTCACGGAGTCGGTGGAGATCGGCTCGATGCCCGGTGTCGCCCAGCACTCGCTCGACTCCCTGCGTGCCGCGGCCGTCGAGGCCGCGGAGGCGGGTGTCGGCGGCGTGATGCTGTTCGGCGTGCCGGCGGTGCGTGACGCGCAGGGGTCCGGCGCCGACGATCCTCGCGGCATCCTCAACGTCGCGACCGAGGCTCTGGCGGCAGAGGTGGGCGATGCGCTCGTCGTGCAGACCGATCTGTGCCTGGACGAGTTCACCGACCACGGGCACTGCGGCGTTCTCGCGTCCGACGGATCGGTCGACAACGATGCGACGCTCGAGCGCTACGCCTCGATGGCTCTCGCCCAGGCGCGCGCCGGATCGCAGCTGCTGGGACTGTCCGGGATGATGGACGGCCAGGTGGCGGTGATCCGCCAGGCGCTCGACGCCGAGGGCTTCACCGACACCCTGCTGCTCGCCTACGCCGCGAAGTACGCGAGCGCCTTCTACGGCCCGTTCCGCGAGGCCGTCGACTCGCAGCTGAAGGGCGACCGACGCACGTACCAGCTCGACCCGGGCAACCGCCGCGAGGGTGTGCGCGAGGCGGTCGTCGACGAGGCCGAGGGCGCGGACATCGTCATGGTGAAGCCGGCGATGGCCTTCCTCGACGTGCTGCGCGAGGTGCGCGACACCGTGAGCATTCCGGTGTGGGCATACCAGGTCTCCGGCGAGTACGCCATGATCGAGGCCGCCGGTGCGAACGGCTGGATCGATCGCCGTGCCGCCATCCTCGAGTCGCTGCTTTCCATCCGTCGCGCCGGGGCCGACGCGGTCCTGACCTACTGGGCCACCGAGGCCGCCGGCTGGCTGCGCGACTGACTTCTCCGAGGAGCTCTCTCATGACCGACCGCAATGACGACCTGTTCTCCGCTGCCCGCGCAGTGATCCCCGGTGGGGTCAACTCGCCGGTGCGGGCCTACGGGTCGGTCGGCGGCACGCCGCGGTTCCTCGCCTCGGCGAAGGGCGCGCGCGTGACGGATGCCGCGGGTCGCGAGTACGTCGACCTCGTCGCGTCCTGGGGTCCCGCTCTTCTCGGCCACGCGCACCCGGAGATCGTCGCCGCCGTGCAGGAGGCCGCGTCGCGCGGCCTGTCGTTCGGCGCTCCGACCGAGGGCGAGGTCGAGCTCGCGGCGCTGATCGCCGATCGCGTGCGGTTCGGGGAGATCCGTCCCGTGGAGCGCGTGCGGCTGGTGTCGACCGGCACCGAGGCCACGATGACGGCGATCCGTCTCGCCCGCGGCGCCACCGGGCGCGACCTGCTGGTGAAGTTCGCGGGGCACTACCACGGCCACTCGGACGGGCTCCTGGCCGAGGCGGGCTCGGGCGTCGCGACGCTGGCCCTCCCCGGTTCCGCCGGAGTGCCGGCCCCGATCGCGGCGCAGACGCTCGTGATCGGCTATAACGACCCGGAGGCTCTGGCCGCGGTGTTCGCCGAGCACGGGGAGCGCATCGCCGCCGTCATCGTGGAGGCCTCGGCGGCCAACATGGGTGTCGTCGCTCCGCTGCCCGGCTTCAACCGTCTGATCGCCGAGACCGCGCACGCGCACGGCGCGCTGATGATCCTCGACGAGGTGCTGACCGGCTTCCGCGTGCACCCCGCCGGCTTCTGGGGGCTGCAGGCGGCAGCGGGCGAGGACTACCTCCCCGACATCTTCACGTTCGGCAAGGTCGTCGGCGGCGGGATGCCGCTGGCCGCGCTCGGCGGTCGCGCCGAGGTCATGGACCTGCTCGCACCGCTCGGCCCCGTGTACCAGGCGGGAACCCTGTCCGGGAATCCGCTCTCGGTCGCAGCGGGCCTCGCGACGCTGCGGCTCGCGACGCCGGAGGTCTACGCGACCGTGGACGCGGCAGCCGCCCGGGTGTCGGACGCTCTCGATGCCGCGCTCACCTCGGCCGGAGTAACCCATGCGGTCGCGACCGCCGGGAACCTGTTCAGCGCGTCCTTCCGCGCCTCTGCGCCGCGGAACTATGCCGAGGCGCAGGCGCAGGAGTCGTTCCGCTACGCGCCGTTCTTCCACTCGCTGCGCGAACAGGGCGTGGCTCTTCCGCCGAGCGTCTTCGAGGCGTGGTTCCTCACCGCCGCCCACGGCGAGGAGGAGATGCAGCAGATCGAGGCCGCACTCCCCGCTGCCGCCGAGGCCGCGGCGGCCGCGCGTCCGTAGCGCGGGCGCGACGAGCGTTCCTGCTCGCCGGTGCTCCTCGGCGCCCGGATGGTGGCGAGGGCTATGACGCGGCCGCGCCCGCTCTGCCCGCCTGGATGAGCGATGCCGCGGCCGTGGCGAAGAACGCGACCACGACGGTGACACCGCACACGAGGGAGAGGGTGCCGTCGCTGACGAGCGCGACGATGCCGGCGACCGCGCTCACCGCGAAGCCGATCCAGACCGTCGGGGCGGCCGATCGGTGCGCCGCGGACCAGGCGGTGTCGCTCCTCATGGTCGCGCGCGTGCGGATGCCGGCGATCCGGTTGCGTCGCAGTCGACCGCGGCCCGCCAGCTCCACCAGCACCGCGGTGAACAGCAGCAGGAGCGGGACGACCACGGCGATCACGACCATGCCGCCAGTCTAGGTCGCGCCCTTCGGGCAGTCGCCGCTCAGCCCCGCGGGGACGTGCATGTGCTCGGATGCGGGACGAGGGTCGAGGCGAGTGGTGGCAACCGACAAGGGATCGTTGCGTTCCTGTGAGCAACTTCCAGACAACTGGCAGGGCCGCGCTGGCAGACTAAGTGACATGGTGACGTTGCTGCTGGACCAGACGCAACTGGAGGTCGTGCTCTCGCCGATCGAACGTGCCGCGACGTTCCACAGGGAGAACCTCCGGATCGCGCGCGACACCATCACCAAGGTCCAGCTGACGGAAGACGCCTGGACCTGGCTCCGCGGCGTGCCGAACCCCGGGACGCATATCCCCGGTGTGCTCGCCGCCGGCAGCTGGAAGGCGGCAGGCAGCCTCGACTTCGTCCTGATCCGCCGCCGACGTCCGAGCGTCGTCATCGACCTCGAAGGCGACGAGCAGTACGGCCGACTGATCCTCACCACGCGGCACGGCGTCGCCCTCACGCAGGCGCTGCGCCTGGACGTGTCCGACGAGCCGGCGACCGTCGAGGAGATCGTGGCGTCCGCGTCGATTCCCGTGTCGAAGGGGAAACGGCGGCCCGTGATCCGTCCCCGACCGGCCTGACGCGAACCGGCCTGACGAACCGGCCGGCCGGCTCATCGGTCCTGAACGACAACGCCCTCCGCGACCAGCAGGTCGGGAGGGCGTTCTCGTGGGCCGAACGCACTCAGCCGTGGTGGTTGTCGCCGTGGTGGTGGTGCTCGCCGTCGTGGTGCTCACTCGCGGGGTTCTCGCCGGCGTCGTCGGCGTGCTCGTGGTCGGCGTGCTCGCCACCGGAGTCGGAGCCGTGCTCCGCCTCTGCGGCGCTGTCGTCTGCTTCCAGCGGCACGGTGTCGATGACGCCCGTGGAGGCGACGCTCCAGTGGGCGCCCTCCGCCGCGGTGTCTTCGCCGGCTTCCTGACCGTCCGAGCTCAGCGGGTAGTCCCGTGGCTCATCCTCGTAGTAGGCGCGAGCCGCTGCGGCGAGCATCGAGCTGACAGCAGCGGAGCGGGGGTCCGACTCCTCGCCGTCGCTCTCCTCGTCGGTGCGGGTGTCGCCGTCGGCGGACGACGCGGCGTCGTCGTCGCCGGACTCGCTCGCCGCGTCGAGGTCGGCGAAGATCTCGACCCCGGCATGGTCGTCCTCGGACGGGGTTTCGTCCTCCGACACCATTTCGTCCTCGGGCGCGGCTTCGTTCTCCGACGGGGAGTCATCCTCCGAGGAGGTGTCGCTCTCCGACCCGGCGTCGGCGACGTGATCGGGAGCCCGCTCGGGCTCGTCCGCATCGGTGGGCGGGGTCGTGAAGATCTCGGCGACGCTGTCGCGGACATCTTCCGCGGGGGTGGGCTCGACGGCGGCGACCGGCGCGGCCGCCCCGAAGAGGATCTGGTCGAAGGACGGCGCCGGCGACTCCTCGGCCGCGGTCTCGTCCTGCGTGTCCTCCGTGGGGGCGTCCTCGGCGGGGGCTGCGTCGGCGGGGGTCTCCTCGACAGAAGGCCCGTCGGCGGAGGTCACGTCTGCGGATGCATGCTCCGCGGGCTCTCCTTCAGCGTCCTCAGCCGGTGCTTCCTCAGCGGTCGCGTCCTCAGCAGTCGTGTCTCCAGCAGTCGTGTCTCCAGCAGGCGCTTCCGGAGCGGCGACGGAGGCGGCGAGGTCGTCCGCGACATCCTCACCCTCCGGAGCGGCAGCGGCCTCGGCCGCCCATGCGGCGGCCGCGGCCACGGGAATCGCGACCACGGAGTCGACAGGCCCGACCGGGGCATCCGTCACGTCGTCGGCGGGGCCGTCGACCTCGGCGGTCACGGGGGCATCGGTCGCGGGGGCAGCGAGCTGCGGGGCCGCGTCCTCGATGCGCGTGCTCAGTCGGCCGCCGCGCATCAGGTCGATGAAGACGTCTTCGAGCGTCGGACCGCGCTGCACGAGCGTGCTCAGGGCGATCCCGGCGTCGGCGGCGACGGCACCGACCGTGCCGGCGTCTCCGCCGCGGACGGTGAGGCCCGAGCGCAGCACCTCGATGTCGAACCCGGCAGCCGACAGCGCGGCCGTGAGTGCGCCGCGATCCGCGGCATCCACGATCACGGAGCCGCCCTTCGGGTCGGCGAGGGTCTCGATGCCACTGGCCAGCACGAGCTGGCCCTTGGACAGGACGAGCACGTTGTCGGCGACCTGCTCGACCTCGCTGAGGACGTGCGAGGACACGAGGACGGTGCGGCCCTCGTCGGCGAGGCGGCGCATCAGGAGCCGCATCCAGCGGATCCCCTCCGGGTCGAGTCCGTTGGCCGGTTCGTCGAAGACGAGCGCACCGGGGTCGCCGAGGAGGGCGTGCGCGACGCTCAACCGCTGACGCATACCGAGGGAGAAGCCGCCGATCCGCGAGTCGCCCTCTCCGTCGAGTCCGACCAGGGAGAGGACCTCGCCGACGCGCGCCAGCGGGATGCCGTTCGCCTTCGCGGCGATGGTCAGCTGTCGTTCGGCGGTGCGGCGGGGACGGTAGACGGTCTCCTCGAGGACCGAGCCGATCGTGCGCAGCGGCTGGCGGAGCTCGGCGAAGGCCGTGCCGCCGATCGTGGCGGTTCCGGACGTGGCACGCACCTGACCGAGCAGGATGCGCAGCGTGGTGGTCTTGCCGGCTCCGTTCGGCCCGAGGAATGCGGTGACGGCACCGGGCTCGACGCGCGCGGAGAAGTCCGAGACGGCGGTCACCTCATTGAAGCGCTTCGTCACGTGCGTGAACTCGAGCACCTGTCCTTCAGGCATCCGTGACCTCTCGTCGCATTGAACAGTTCCTCCCTATCCTGCCGGAAAACCCTGTCGGATCCCGCATTTCGCGCGGAATACCGCCGCTGGCGACGGGGTAGCCTGGCACGCGTGACCGATTCTCGCGCTGCATCCCGCGTCCTCGTCCGCACCGAAGGAGCGCTCGGGCGGCTCACGCTCAATCGCCCCGAGGCGATCAACGCCCTCGACGTCGAGATGATCGGCCTCCTGACCGAGGCCCTGCACGCCTGGCGCGACGACACCGACGTGCAGATCGTGCTCATCGACGGCGCGGGGGAGCGCGGCATGTGCGCCGGCGGCGACGTCCGCGCCCTGCACGCGCAGATCGTCGCCGGCCAGGCCGAGCAGACGGCGGAGTTCTTCCGCGCCGAGTACGCACTGAACGCGATGATCGCGGAGTACCCGAAGCCGGTCGTCTCCTTCGCCGACGGCATCACGATGGGCGGCGGCATCGGCCTCGCCGGCCACGCCGCGATCCGCATCGTGACGGAGCGCTCGAAGCTCGCGATGCCCGAGACCCGCATCGGCTTCACCCCCGACGTCGGCGGCACCTGGCTGCTCGGCCGCGCTCCGGGACGCTTCGGCGAGTACTTCGGCCTGACCGGGGCGACCATGAGCGGAGCGGATGCCGTGTACCTGGGCTTCGCCGACCACTTCGTGCCGTCCGACCGTCTCGATGCACTCAGCGAGGCGCTCGCCTTCCGCGCGGACCCGACCGGGCCCAGCGAGATCGTGCTGCTGTTCGACGAGACGCCCGAGCCCACGCAGCTCCCGGAATCGCGCGAGTGGATCGACGACGCCTTCTCGGCGCCGACCGTGACCGAGATCATCGAGCGTCTCCAGGCGCGGGGGACGACGGAAGCCGCCGCGACCGCCGACCTCCTGGAGGGGCTCGCCCCGACCGGCCTCACGGTCACGCTCGACGCCGTGCGCGAGGCGCGCGAGCTGCCGGGGCTGCGCGCCGCGCTGGAGGGCGAGTACCGCCGAGTGCTGTGGTTCGTGAACGAGCACCCCGACCTCGTCGAGGGGATCAGGGCGCAGCTGGTGGACAAGGACCGGAACCCGAAGTGGGACCCGCCGACGCTCGCCGAGCTCGCCCCGGACGCCGGTGCTCCTGCGCGCGACTACGTGCCGCAGCATCCGCTCTTCTGACGTCGCGCCCGGCGGTTCGTGCCCCCGTGTGGCTCTCGGCCGCGGAGGGTGGGGTGCGTCGGGCCTACTCCTCGCCGTCGGCGGTGACGGAGGGGTCGGAGCGCGTCTGCCAGATGGTGCGGAGCACGTCGATGACGTCGTCGGGATCGGCGTCGGCGGCCGCCGCATCCTCGACCAGGTCGCGGATGCGCCGGATGACCGAAGCAGGGAGCACTCCAGCCGACTCCGCGACCCGTGTGCCGGCGGCCGTCCGCGAGACCACGAGTCCCTCACCCTCGAGCATCTTGTACGCCCGCGCGACGGTGCCGGGAGCCACGCCCAGATCGCTCGCCGTCTGGCGGACGGTCGGCAGTCGTTCGCCCGCGCCCAGCTGCCCCGACACGATGAGGCCGCGCAGCTGGCGGTAGATGTCGAGCGCCGGATTCGCCTCGGCGGCCGGTGCGAGCTTCGGCGTCGGACTCATCGTGCCGCCCCCGAGTCGGCGGTGGCCTCGACGGACTCCGCGGACCCGGCGCCGTACGTGAAGGGGCGCAGCTGCGCGGTCACCAGGAGCAGCAGCACGAAGGCCGCGATCTCGAGCGCCGGTGCCAGCCAGCCGCCCACCGCGGCGATCTCCCCGTAGCGCCAGAACGCCTCGTACGAGTCGTCGCCACCGTCGCCCATGACGGTGAGCCCGCTGACCGAACCGGCGTCCGCGATGAAGCGCCAGGCGCCCGCGAGGGCGAGGAGGGCAGAGGCGGTCACGATCCGGGCGATTCCGGTCGCGAGGTCTCGGCGCTCGCGCTGCTCGGCGACGACCGTCTCGGGTCGCAGGAACGCGCGCGCGGAACTGGCCTGGAGTGCGCCGACGGCGAGGCCAACGAGGGCGACGATGCAGAGCAGGACGGGGATGCCGTACGCCCAGCCGTAGAACCAGGGACGGATCGGATCGATCGCCTCGTTGGGGACGCCGATCTCGAGGTACACGTAGGGGCCGTCGCCGATGTTCGACGAGGCGAGGCCGGCGGCCACGGTGGTCGCCGTGAGGGCGAGCAGCGCGATGGCGGCTCCCGCAGACCCGACGCCGGAGCTGAAACTCCGCCACGTCCGACGGACGGCGGGCAGGACGGGGCGCTCCGGCGGTGTGCTCCCGCGACCCACGACGAACATCAGCAGGACCGCCAGGCCGACGGCTGCCGTGAAGAGCGGCGTCGCGTAGCGCCACCAGGAGACGACGTTGTAGAGGTCGAGGAAGTACCCCGTGACCACGTTCTCGACCGTGAAGGCCAGGATCACGGCGATGGCGGTGATGCCGAGCACGCGGTGCTCCGGCGTGTAGCGGGAGACGACCCCGGCGGCCGCCGAGGGGGCGAGCCGGACGCGACCCCGGCGTCGCGCGGGTTCGCGGGACAGAAGCGCGATGCCGCCGACGATGATCGCCGCGAGCACCAAGGAGACCACGGGCAGCGTGAGGGCGGCGCCGAGCAACGGGCCCGGGTCGATCAGGGAGGCAGGGTGCGGAGTCATGCGGTGTCCGTTCTGTTTGTACCGCATGTCTATCACAAGTTGTGTCAAGTCGTAAATACAAGAGGGGGCAGCCGCGAGCGTCGTCCCGTTGTTCGCCCGTGTGCAGAAAGCGCTGGTCGCGGCGGGAAGCGGTTCGCTGTCAGCGAAGGTCCTCCCTGAGGGGGATACGAATGTCCGCGGTTCGTGGCACTCTTTCTTGTGGCCGATTGTCGGTCGGCATCCGTCTGCCGAGAAATCCGCCGTTCCATCCTTCCTAGAAAGTCCGCCTGTGCTGGGAAAAATCCTCGTCCGCTATCTGTCTCGATATCGATGGCTGCTGCTCGCCGTGCTGGTCTTCCAGCTCGCCAGCGTCGCCGGTACTCTCTATCTCCCGAGCCTCAACGCCGACATCATCAACAACGGCATCGCGCGCGGTGACACCGGCTACATCTGGGGCACCGGCCTGTTCATGCTGGCGGTGTCGCTGGGGCAGATCATCGCCTCGGTCACCGCGACCTACTTCGCTGCGCGCGCCGCGATGGGCGCAGGCCGCGACATCCGCGCCGATGTGTTCGGCAAGGTCAGCGGCTTCTCCGAGCGTGAGGTGTCGCAATTCGGCGCCGGCTCGCTCATCACCCGCAACACCAACGACGTGCAGCAGGTGCAGATGCTCGCGATGATGGGCGCCACCATGCTCGTCACCGCGCCGCTGCTCGCCATCGGCGGCATCATCTTCGCCGTGCGAACCGAGGTGACCCTCAGCTGGCTGATCGCGGTGTCGGTGCCGCTGCTGCTGATCCTCGCCGCCCTCGTGATCGGGCGCATGGTGCCGCTGTTCCGCAGCTACCAGGGCAAGCTCGACAACGTGAACCGCATCATGCGCGAGCAGCTCACCGGCGTCCGCGTCGTGCGCGCCTTCGTGCGCGAGCGCATCGAGGAGGAGCGCTTCCGCGGTGCCAACACCGACATCATGGTCGTCGGTCGCAAGGTCGGCTCGCTGTTCGTGCTGCTGTTCCCGCTGTTCATGCTCATCCTCAACGTCACGGTCGTCTCCGTGATCTGGTTCGGCGGCATCGAGGTCAACAACGGCTCGGTGCAGGTCGGCACGCTCTTCGCCTTCATGCAGTACATCGGCCAGATCATGGGCGGCGTCATCATGGCGAGCTTCATGGCGATGATGATCCCGCGCGCCGCGGTCTCGGCCGAGCGCATCGGCGAGGTGCTCGACTCCGAGTCCACCCTGGTGCGGCCCGAGAACGGCGTCACCGAGTTCCCGGTCCCCGGATCCGTGGCGCTCGACGACGTCGAGTTCACCTACCCCGGAGCCGACTCCCCGGTGCTCACCGGCATCAGCTTCGGCGCACAGCCGGGCGAGACGGTCGCGATCGTCGGATCCACCGGATCGGGCAAGACCACGCTCATCTCGCTCATCCCGCGCCTCTTCGACGTCTCCGGCGGCTCCGTGCACGTCGGCGGCACCGATGTGCGCGAGGCCGACGTCGAGTCGCTGTGGGACAGCATCGGCCTCGTGCCGCAGCGCCCGTTCCTCTTCACCGGCACCGTCGCGTCGAACCTGCGCTACGGCCGCGAGGACGCCACCGACGAAGAGCTCTGGCACGCGCTCGACATCGCGCAGGGTCGCGACTTCGTCGAGGAGATGCCCGACGGCCTCGAGTCGCGGATCGCGCAGGGCGGTACGAACGTGTCCGGCGGTCAGCGCCAGCGTCTCGCCATCGCCCGTGCGATCGTGCACCAGCCGAAGATCCTCGTCTTCGACGACTCGTTCTCGGCCCTCGACCTGACGACGGACGCCCGTCTGCGCCAGGCACTGTGGCGGGAGCTGCCGCACGTGACGAAGATCGTGGTCGCGCAGCGCATCTCGACCATCACGGATGCCGACCGCATCGTCGTCCTCGACGGCGGCACGATGGTCGGCGTCGGCACGCACGAGGAGTTGCTCGAGACGAGCGACACCTACCGCGAGATCGTCGAATCGCAGCTGGGGGTGGACGCATGAGCGAGCAGAGCAACGAACAGGGCAAGATCAAGCGTGGCCGTGGCAAGGCAGGAGCAGCAGTGGCCGAGGTCGAGCTGACCGCCGAGGAGAAGTACGAGGCCGAGCTCGCGGAGCAGGCCCGTCAGAACTCCGGCGACTGGGACAGCGTGGCACCGGGCAAGGCCGACAACTTCGGTCCGAGCTTCGCGCGCATGATCGGACTGCTGAAGCCGTCGGCCCTCTGGTTCGTCTTCGTGTCGATCCTCGGCGCCATCGGCGTGGTCCTCACGGTCGCGGCGCCCAAGGTACTCGCCGAGGCGACGAACCTCGTCTACAAGGGGTTCATCTCGATCCAGCTCGGTCAGTCGACCGACGGCCTCCCCGGCTTCCCGGCCGGCACGCCGCAGGACACCGTCATCGAGGCGCTGCGCGCGGGTGGCCAGGACGACTACGCGAACCAGGTCGGCGCGCTCGGCGACTTCACCGTCGGCCAGGGCGTCGACTTCGACGCGCTGCGGCTGGTCATCGCCGCGGTCCTCGGGATCTACGTGGCGGCGGCGTTCCTCACGTGGATCCAGGGCTACGTCATCAACGTGATCATGGTGCGCACCATGTGGCGACTGCGCGAATCGGTCGAGGCGAAGATCAACCGCCTGCCGCTCGCGTACTTCGACAAGGTGCAGCGCGGTGAGCTGATCTCACGCGTCACGAACGACATCGACAACATCACGCAGACGATGCAGCAGTCGCTCTCCGGCGCGCTGACCTCGGTGCTCACCGTGATCGGCGTGCTCGTGATGATGTTCTCGATCTCCTGGCAGCTCGCGCTCGTCGCCCTCGTCACCCTGCCGCTGATGGGCATCATCTTCGGCGTGATCGGACCCCGCTCGCAGAAGGCGTTCGGCACGCAGTGGCGCAAGGTCGGCCGACTGAACGCCCGCGTCGAGGAGGCGTTCTCCGGCCACGCGCTGGTGAAGGTCTTCGGGCGCGAGAAGGATGCGCTGGACAAGTTCCAGGCCGAGAACGAGGAGCTGTTCCAGGCGAGCTTCAAGGCGCAGTTCCTGTCCGGCATCATCATGCCCGCCATGATGTTCGTCGGAAACCTCAGCTACGTGGGCATCGCGGTGCTCGGTGGTCTGATGGTCGCGAACGGCCAGCTCCGTCTCGGTGACGTGCAGGCGTTCATCCAGTACTCGCAGCAGTTCACGCAGCCGCTGTCCGAGCTGGGTGGCATGGCCGCCGTCGTGCAGTCCGGCACGGCATCCGCCGAGCGGGTGTTCCAGCTGCTCGACGCGGATGAGCAGGAGGCCGACGACGCCGATGCTCCCGAGCTCGTGGAGGGCAAGGGCGTCATCGAGTTCGAGAACGTCGCGTTCTCGTACACGCCGGATCGCCCGCTGATCAAGGACCTGTCGTTCCGGGTGGAGCCGGGGCAGACGGTCGCGATCGTCGGTCCGACCGGCGCGGGCAAGACGACGCTGGTCAACCTGATCATGCGTTTCTACGAGCTCAGCGGCGGATGGATCATGCTCGATGGTCAGGACATCGCCGAGGTGACCCGCGACGAGCTGCGATCCCGCACCGGCATGGTGCTCCAGGACCCGTGGCTGTTCGCCGGCAGCATCCGCGAGAACATCCGCTACGGCCGCTCCACCGCGACCGACGAAGAGGTTCTCGCCGCCGCGAAGGCGACCTACGTCGACCGCTTCGTTCACGCCCTCCCCGAGGGTTACGACACGGTGCTCGACGAGGACGCCGCGAACGTGTCGGCGGGTGAGCGTCAGCTCATCACCATCGCCCGGGCGTTCGTCGCGCAGCCGTCGATCCTCATCCTCGATGAGGCCACGTCGGCGGTCGACACCCGCACCGAGCTGCTGCTGCAGCACGCGATGGCCGCGCTCCGCGAGGGACGCACGTCGTTCGTGATCGCGCACCGCCTGTCGACCATCCGCGACGCCGACCTCATCCTCGTGATGGAGCACGGCGACATCGTGGAGAAGGGCACGCACGACGAGCTCATCGCCGCGCAGGGCGCCTACTGGCGGCTGTACCAGTCGCAGTTCGAGCAGGCGGCGACCGACATCGACGCCGAGGACGCGCTCACCGGGTCCGCGCCCGTGGTCGTGACCGGCGAGGCGGGCGAGGGCGAGAGCGCGCGTTCCGAGTCGGCCGCCGCGGTGGCCGGAGCCTCGGTCGGGGCGAACGTCCCGGCTGCCGAGACCGCCGCCGCTCAGTCGCTGCTCGAGGACGGAGCGGACGGCTCCGGCCCCCGCGCCTGATCAGCGAGACGCCGACGCCCCACTCCGGTCATCCGGGGTGGGGCGTCGTGCTGCGGCGGCAGTGCTGCGGCGGTGGTAGTGCCACGCGTCGGCGGTAGTGCCACGCGTCGAGGGCAGCGCCAGGCGTCGGTGAAGCGGTCAGGGCTTCTCGGTCGTGATGCCGAGGAGCTCCAGCGGGTGGGTCAGCCGCCACCACGGGCTCGGGTCGGCCACGTCTTCCGCGAGGACCAGCGGCGTCGAGGTCGTGTTGATCGGGCCGACCGTGGTCAGCGTGCCGACCGTGCCGTCCTGGTCGCGCTCGTCGCCGAGATCGAAGGCGGCGGTCGACGTGGGGAGCGCGCCGTTCCACAGCACCACGTCGGCGTCGGCGTCGGCGACGACGTCGACCTTCTCGCCCCACAGCGTGGTGACCCGGCCGACGACCGTGCCCTGGGGGACGGCCGGTGCCTGCGCCTCCAGCTCCGCCTCGGCCTGAGCGAACAGGGAGCGGGTGAGGGCCAGGCGCGCCTTGTCGTCCGCCTGGTTCAGCGCGGCGGCGTACAGCTTCACCGTCGTGTCACCGATCGTGACGTCCTTCGCGGTGAGGAGGTTCCAGCCGACGAGCGTGCCGGTCTTGATGCCGACGACGCCCGGGTCGGCGAGCATGCCGTTGGTGTTCACGACGGTGCCCGCGCCGGGGAGGTCGACCGACTTCGTGCCGACGATCTCCGCGAACACGGGGTTCTGCATCGCCTTCTCGCCGAGGGCGATCAGGGCGGCGGGCGTGGCGACGTTGCGCTCGTCGAAGCCGGACGGCGTCACCACCGTGATGCCGCTGAGGCCGCGCTCGCGCAGCCAGACCTCGGCGGCGCGAGCGAACTCCTCGTCGGAGCCCCAGATCTCGGAGGCCAGGCGGTCGATGTAGTTGTTCGCCGAGCCCAGAAGGGTGCCCTGCAGCATCTGGTACTCGGTCAGCACGCCGTCGACGGGGACGTCGAGGGCGGACTGGTCGCTGCGCCGGTAGTCCCAGTACTTGACGCTGTCCCAGTAGGTGAAGGAGAACTCGGGTCCCTGCTGGCCGGGCGCGAGGGGCATCCGGTCGAGCACCATCAGGGCGCTGACGACCTTGGTGATGCTCGCGATGCTCACCGGAGCGGTGCCGGATGCGCTGGTGCTCATGCCCGCGATGCCGACCGCTCCGCTGCCCGAGGTGGGCCACGTGACGGCGGCCGCGGGCGCGGCGACGGGCTCGAACGCGACGGACTCCACGGCCGGAGGGACCTCGTGCAGCGGCCAGAGCAGCGTCGTGCCGGCGTATGCGGCGACGAGGCCGACGAGGGTGGCCAGCGGCACCAGGATCCCCGGACGGAGGATCGCCGGTCGCAGCTGTGCGCCGCGCAGGAGGCCGCCGCCCTTCTCGACCTCGGCCGTCTCGTCGAGGGTCGCGAGCGGGGAGTGCGCGGCGACCTCCGCGGCATCGACCCAGGTCAGCGCGGTCGCGGTGGTCTCCTCATCCGCCCACTGCGGGGCGGCCGCATCCACCAGCGCATCCGCATCCGCATCCTCGGGAGAGGTCTCCCGGGTGCGGCGCCCCGAAGGGACGAACGGCGGCTTGGTCAGCGGAGGCGTGGGGTCGGTCGGGACCGCCGGCTCGGGCGTGAGGCCCGGTTCGGGTGAGAGGACGGCCTCGGGCGTGAGGGCGGGCTCGGGCGAGAGGACGGGCTCGGAGCCGGCCCCCTTGTCCCCGGTGAACAGGGCATCGAGCACGGCCGCGTCGACGGGGATCGCGGGAGCGACGGAGGCATCGGGCGGCAGCGCGTCGCCCGCGAACAGCCGATCGGCCGCGAACGAGGTGCTGCCGTGAGCGGGGTCCGCGGCATCCGGTGCGACCGGGAGGCTCTCGTCGGGGCCGGAGGGGACACCGGCCGGAGAGCTGTCGTCGCTGACGACGCCCGTCGCCTCGTCGGCGGGATCTGTTGCGGTCACTCGCTTACGGTACCGAATCCCTGGAGCGTTCCGCGGCGCGGAGCCCCGGGGGCGCGGGGTGTCGCCAGCGGGTAGGATCGTCAGCACAACCACGGGAGTCCGGCGAGCCGGGCTGAGAGGGAGCGAATCGCGCTTCGACCGTCGAACCTGATCTGGGTCATGCCAGCGCAGGGAGGAGTTCAGATGAGCACGTCCACATCCACGTCCGCATCCGCGAAGACGCAGGCACCTGCCCCGGCCAGGAGCTTCCTGCGCTGGCGCATCGTCGACATCGTCGTCGCCAGCGTCATCGGCGTCGCCGCCGGCCTGATCTTCCTGGCCTGGAACGTCGGCTACCTCGGGCCGAAGGCGCTGCTGGAGCCGCTGCTGCCCGGCGTCCAGGGTCTCCTCGACGGTCCGTGGCTCTTCGCCGGCGTGCTCGGCGGGCTCATCATCCGCAAGGCCGGCGCGGCGATCTACGTCGAGCTGCTCGCGGCCGTCGTCTCCGCGCTCATCGGCAACCAGTGGGGTGGCTTCCTCACGCTCGAGGCCGGCCTCGTGCAGGGCCTCGGCGCCGAACTGATCTTCCTGCTCTTCTTCTACCGTCGCTGGTCGCTGCCCGTGGCGATCCTCGCGGGCGCGGGCGCCGCCCTCGCCGGCGGGATCAACAACCTCGTGCTCTGGTACGCCGGCTCCGGTCCCGCCTTCACGACCATCTACCTGATCAGCACGGTCATCTCCGGAGCCGTCATCGCCGGAGCCCTGTCCTGGGTGCTGGCGCGAGGCATCGCCGCGACCGGAGCCCTCGACCGGTTCGGCTCCGGGCGCGAGGCGCGCGTCCGCGTCTGATGGCGGCGGACGGGGCCGTTCCCGCCGCCGTCGAGGCACGCGGCTGGGGGTGGAGGCACGCGAGTCGTCTCGCCTGGGCGCTGCGCGACGTCTCCTTCCGCATCGAGCCGGGGGAGCGCGTGCTGGTGCTCGGCGCGTCCGGTGCCGGCAAGTCCACCCTGCTGCACGGCCTCGCGGGCGTGCTCGGCGGCGAGGAGGAGGGCGAGAGCACCGGCGACCTGCTCGTCGACGGTGCTCCCGCCGTCGCCACCCGCGGCCGTGCCGGGCTCGTGCTGCAGGACCCCGACTCGCAGGTCATCCTGGCGCGTGCAGGGGATGACGTGGCGTTCGGCTGCGAGAACCTCGGCGTGCCCCGGGCGGAGATCTGGCCGCGCGTGGAGTCGGCGTTGGAGGCGGTCGGGCTCGACGTGCCGCTCGACCACCCGACCAAGGCGCTGTCCGGCGGCCAGAAGCAGCGGCTGGCGCTCGCCGGGATGCTGGCGATGCGTCCGGGACTCGTCCTGCTCGACGAGCCGACCGCGAACCTCGATCCCGCCGGGGTGATCGAGGTCCGCGACGCGGTGGAGCGGATGCTGCAGGCGCGGCCGGCGACGCTCATCGTCGTGGAGCACCGACTCGAGGTCTGGCTGCCGCTCATCACCCGTGTGATCGTGATCGGGGCAGGAGGAGTGATCGCCGACGGAGCGCCCGCAGAGGTTCTCGGTGCGCAGGGGGCGCGACTCGCCGCGGACGGTGTCTGGGTGCCCGGGCATGCGCCGGCCACGCCCCCTCCTCCGCGGTCGGCCCCCGGGGATGCCCTGCTCTCGGCGCGCGGCCTGGCCGTCGCCCGCGTCAAGGGGCGTCCGGTCGCCACCGGCATCGACCTCGACATGCACGCCGGGCAGGTGCTCGCGATCACGGGGCCGAACGGAGCGGGCAAGTCCACGCTCGGGCTGACCCTCGCCGGTCTTCTCCCGCCCGCCGGCGGAGCGCTGACGGCATCCGCTCGGCTGGCGGACGGCGCCGACGCGTCGCCGATCCGCTGGGCGTCGAAAGACCTGCTGACGCGCATCGGCATGGTCTTCCAGGAGCCCGAGCACCAGCTGCTCGCCAAGACCGTCCGCGACGAGCTGGCCGTCGGCCCGCGCGCGCTCGGCATGACCGAGGAGGAGATCGCCGTCCGCAGCGACGAGCTTCTCGCCCGACTGCGCCTCGACTACCTCGCCGCCGCCAACCCGTACACGCTCTCCGGGGGTGAGAAGCGCCGGCTCACGGTCGCCGCCGCGATCGCGACCAGGCCGCGCATGCTGGTGCTGGACGAGCCCACGTTCGGGCAGGACGCCCGCACCTGGGCCGAGCTCGTCGCGATGCTCGCGGCCCTCCGCGACGAGGGATCCGCGATCGTGACCATCACCCACGACATCGACGTCGCGCGGGCGCTGCGGGCCGAGCGGTTCGAACTCGGGGGTGCGGCATGACCGTCCTCGACACACGTGCGCGCACCGGTGCCATCGCCGCGATCAATCCGGTGGCCAAGCTCGGCGTGAGCGCCCTGATCGCGGTGCCGCTGATCCTGACGCTGGATCCGGTGTCGGCGTCCGTGGCACTGCTGCTGGAGTTCGTGCTGTTCCTGTTCGCCGGCATCGGCTGGCGCGAGTTCTGGGTGCGGACCTGGCCGGTCTGGCTCGCCGCACCGCTCACCGGACTGACCATCGCGCTCTACGGCGAGACGAGCGGGGTCGTGTACGTCGACTGGTTCGTGCTGCGCATCAGCGAGGGGTCGCTCGCTCTCGCGCTCGCCACCATGCTGCGCGTGCTCGCGATCGCGCTGCCCTCGGTGGTGCTGTTCATCACGGTGGATCCGACCGACCTGGCCGACGGGCTGGGGCAGATCCTGCGACTGCCGGCGAGGTTCGTGCTCGGCGCCCTCGCGGGGCTGCGGATGGTGGGGCTCTTCCTCGACGACTGGCGTGCGCTGGAGCTCGCGCGGCGTGCCAGGGGCGTGGCCGATCGCGGACGCATCCGGCGCTTCCTCGGCATGGCCTTCGCGCTGCTCGTGCTCTCGATCCGCCGCGGCGCGAAGCTCGCCACCGCCATGGAGGCGCGGGGCTTCGGCGCCCCCGGGCGTCGCACCTGGGCACGCGAGTCGCGGTTCGGCGCGGCCGAGTGGACGCTGCTGGCCGTCGGCGCGGCGATCTCCGGCATCGCGATCGCCGCAGCCGTGGCCACCGGGGCGTGGAACTTCATCCTCGGGCCGAGCGCCTGACCGCCGTCCCTGTCGGATCGGTCAGGGGCCGGCGAGGGGCTCCGTCTGGAAGTAGAGATCCCGATGCAGGGCGCACCGCTCGTTGAACGGGGCCGCGCATCGCGGGCACGCCGTCACCGCGAAGTACTCGGCGATCGTGAGCTCGTGCCCGCACGCACCGCACAGGATCGCCGCGGTGTCGTGCTGCTCTGGTGCCCACTGCTCCGCCGGATGTCCCGCCGCCTCCTCGTGACAGCGGTGGCAGGGGTAGTAGTCGCCGCAGCAGGCGAAGCGGATCGCGATGATGTCGGTCGGGCCGCGGTAGTGCACGCACCGGGTCATGTCGTCGACGACGGCGCCGAGCACGGCGGGGCGGTCGAGGGGCGGCGGGGTCATGCTCACGTCTCGTTCCAGAGTCGGCGGTAGTACTCCAGGCGCTGACGGTCGGGCTCGATCCCGTAGGCCGCGATGAGCGTGTCCTCCCAGCCGGGCCCGAAGTTCCACTCGGTGCTCATCGATGCGACGGCGATGTCCGCCCAGCGGTCGGCCGTGCCGAGGGCGGCGAGATCGACGAAGGCGACGGGCCGGCCGGCGGCGTCCAGCAGGGTGTTCGGCATGCAGGCGTCCCCGTGGCACACCACCAGCCGGTCGATCGGCGGTGCCGGGATCAGGTCATCCGGAACGACGATGCCGCGCGCCGCCGCGCCCGCGATCCGCCCGTCCGTGCTCCACTCCCAGGGGCACTCGGCGACGGGCAGGGCGTCGTGCAGGGCGCGGAGCCCCTCGCCGACCGCGCGCACGGCCTTCTCCGCCTCGTCGGCCCAGCGCGGATCCACGGCACTGCTCGCATCGATCGCGACGGTGACGAGCCATTCGTGCGCGTCATCCTGCCCCTGCTCGATCACCTCGGGGACCGCGATCCAGGTGCGCGCCCACCGCAGGCGCTCCGCCTCGTCGCGCATGTTCGCCTCGTCGTCCAGCGGACCCCACTTGATGTAGCGGCCGTCGTAGGTGCGGAACGTCAGACCGCCGAGGCCGTTGCGCCAGACCGGGGTCAGCGTGGCACCGCGGGCGAGGGTGAGGACGCGCGGCGGGACCTCGACGGATGCGGAGGGGATGCTCACGTCTCCATCCTGCCCGACGGGCGCGGAGCCATCGAGAGCGGATCGTCGAGACGGTGTCGTAGGCTCGCTCTCGACGCGGTCCCCGGTCGTCGGCAGCATCCGATCGGTGCGTCGGGACCGACCGCATCAGAGGTTCGTGGTGGAACCAGGAACCACGTAGGCTGAAACTCAGTCGCACGACGACGTTCGAAGGAGAACATCAGATGCAGATCAGCGGACAGGGTGCCCTCATCACCGGCGGAGCCTCGGGGCTCGGCCTGGCGACCGCGCGCCGACTCGTCGCCGCGGGCGCGCACGTCACGATCATCGACCTCGCCTCGTCGAAGGGGGCGGAGCTCGCGGACGAGCTCGGCGGCCTCTTCGTCGCCGCCGACGTCACCAGCGCCGACGAGGTGCGGGCGGCGGTCGCAGCCGCGCAGTCCGCGGCCCCGCTGCGCGTCGTCGTGAACTGCGCCGGCATCGCGCCGCCGGCCAAGGTGCTCGACCGCGAGGGCAACCCCGCGGTGCTCGCCGACTTCGAGCGCGTGGTCCGCATCAACCTCGTCGGCACGTTCAACGTCATCTCGCAGGCCTCCGCCGTGATCGCCCAGAACGAGCTGCACGACGAGGAGCGCGGCGTCATCGTCAACACCGCGAGCGTCGCGGCGTTCGACGGGCAGGTCGGCCAGCCCGCGTACTCGGCTTCCAAGGGCGGCGTCCACGCCATGACGCTCCCCGTGGCGCGCGAGCTCGCCCGCCACGGCATCCGCGTCTGCACGATCGCCCCCGGCATCATGGAGACCCCGATGCTGATGGGGCTCCCGCAGGCCGCGCAGGACTCGCTCGGCCAGCAGGTCCCCTTCCCGTCGCGCCTCGGCCGTCCCGACGAGTACGCCGCCCTCGTGCAGCAGATCGTCGAGAACGGCTACCTCAACGGCGAGACCATCCGCCTCGACGGAGCCATCCGCATGGCACCGCGCTGACCCCGCGGCCGCCTTCCCCCTTCGCGATCAGAACCCAGGAGAACCCATGTCCCTTGCAGGCAAGACCATCCTGATGTCGGGCGGCAGCCGCGGCATCGGCCTCGCGATCGCGCTGCGTGCCGCCGCCGACGGCGCGAACATCGCGATGCTCGCGAAGACCGACACCCCGCATCCGAAGCTCGAGGGCACGATCCACACCGCGGCCGATCAGATCCGCGCGGCCGGCGGGCAGGCCCTGCCGATCGTCGGCGACGTGCGCGATGACGACGACATCACCGAAGCGGTCATGAAGACCCAGGGCGAGTTCGGCGGCATCGACATCGTGATCAACAACGCCAGCGTGATCGACCTCTCCCGCTCGCTCGACCTGAACGCCAAGAAGTACGACCTGATGCAGGACGTGAACGTGCGCGGCACGTTCATGCTGTCGCGCGCGGCGGTGCCGATCCTCAAGGACGCCGAGAACCCGCACATCCTCTCCCTCTCGCCGCCCCTGAACCCGACGCCGAAGTGGCTCGGCGCGCACACCGGCTACACGCTCGCGAAGTTCGGCATGACCATGGCGACGCTCGGCCTCGCCGCGGAGTTCGCCCGTGACGGGATCGCGGCCAACACGCTGTGGCCCCGCACCACGATCGCGACGGCGGCGGTGCAGAACCTCCTCGGCGGCGACAAGGTCATGGCCGCGAGCCGCACGCCCGACATCTACGCGGATGCCGCGTACGCCGTGCTGCTCAAGCCGGCGGCGTCGTACACCGGCCAGACGCTCATCGTGGAGGATGTGCTCGAGGCTGACGGCGTGACCGACTTCTCCGGCTACGCGGCGATCCCCGGCACCCCCGACAGCGCGCTCTTCCCGGACATCTTCCTCGACTGAGCCCGCCGGCACTCGACCGCGCGCGGGAGGACGAGGCCGAAACGGAGAGCATCCGCTCGTGGCAGAGCGGGCCGGGCGGGGTCAGATCAGCAGGTAGACCGCGCCGACGATCGTGAGGGCGATCACGATGCGGTCGAACACGCGCTGATTCATGCGGCGCGCGACCCGCAGCCCGAGGAGGGCGCCGATCACCACGAGCGGTGCCAGCACGGCATCCATCAGCAGCACGGGCGCCTCGAACAGACCGAGGCCCGCGAGGAACGGCACCTTGATCACGTTGATGATGGCGAAGAACCACGCGGATGTGCCCAGGAACACCTGCACCGGGGTGCGGGTGGCGAGGAAGTACATCGACATCACGGGGCCGCCCGCGTTGGCGACCATCGTGGTGAAACCGCCGAGCGTGCCGTAAGCGCCCGCGAGCAGGATGCCGCTGGAGGGCGGGGCGACGGTGTCCGCCCTGCTCTGCCGCCAGCGGCGCCACAGCGTCACGGCGATCATCAGCAGCAGGATCACGCCGATCGCGCGGCGGACCACGCCGTCGCCCGCGAGCGCGAGGAAGGCGAACCCGACGAGCAGACCCGCGATGACCGCGGGGGCGAGGCGCAGCAGCGTCGGCCAGTGGGCGTGACGGCGGTAGGCGGTCAGCGCGAAGAGGTCGCCCACCATGAGCAGCAGCAGCGTCGCAGCGGTCGAGGTGCGGGCGGGCAGGACGGCCGCGAACAGGGCGATGGCGAGGATGCTGCCGCCGGGCAGCGCGGTCTTCGAGACGCCGATGACCACCGCGGCCACGGCCAGGGCCGTCCACGCCCACGGATCGAGGGCGATCACCGTTGGAGCTCGGAGACGATCGCGTCGTAGCCACGGCTCGCGGCGAGGTCGACCGGGAGCACGCCGTCGCCGTCCGGGATGCCGGCATCCGCACCGCCGTCGAGGAGCGCGCGCACGACGTCCACGTAGCGGGGGGAGCCGTCTCCGAGCACGATCGCCTCGTGCAGCGCCGTCCAGTTCAGGTTGTTGACGTGGTTCGGGTCGACGCCGGCCTCGAGGAGGATCTCGACGGTCGCCAGCAGTCCGCGTTCGGACGCGGGGATCAGGGCCGTGCCCCCGAAGCGGTTGGTGCTCTTCAGGTCGGCACCGTGCTCGAGGGTCAGCACGAGGATCTCGTCGTGTCCGCGAGCGCCCGCGTACAGGTATGCCGAGTCCTGGATGTCGTCCTTCGCGTTCACGTCGGCGCCCGCCTCGATCAGGATCCGCGCGGCATCGACATGGTTCGCCTTGGTCGCGGCGACCAGGGCCGTCATCCCCTCGGAGCCGCGCGCCTCGATGTCCGCTCCCGCGTCGAGGGCCGCCCGCACGGCGTCGGCTTCCCCGGCAGCGGCGGCGGTGAGCAGGTCGTGCGTGGCGTCGGTCATGGCGGTCTCCTGTGTCGGCGGTGACGGATGCGCTTCCGCGGCGCAGCCCGACGCGGTCAGCAGGGCGGCCGCGAGGGCGGCGATGATCGTCATCCGTCGCACACGCATGCGTCTGGTATACCAAACGAGGCTGGAAGCGCGCGCTCTCAGTCCCGCGTGGCGGCCAGCGCCGCGGCGAACCGCGCGGCGCGCTGCTCGATGTCGGCCCAGTCGGCGGCCTTGATCGACGCGCCGTTCGCCAGGTCTCCGCCGGCGCCGACCGCGACCGCGCCGGCCGCGAACCAGGCGGCCAGGTTGTCGGGGCTCACGCCGCCGGTGGGCATCAGCGGGGCGTCGGGGAACGGGCCGCGCAGGGCGCCGAGGTAGGACGGACCGCCGAGCGATGCCGGGAAGATCTTCACGACGTCGACGCCGAGTTCGAGTGCGCCCATCACCTCGGTGGGGGTCATCGCTCCGGTCATCACGACGCGTCCGGTGTCGAGCATCGTGCGGGTCAGGTCGGAGAGCGTGCCGGGGCTGACGAGGAACTGCGCGCCCGCCTCGGCGGCCTGGGCGGCCTGCTCCGCTGTCGTCACGGTCCCGGCGCCGATGTACGCGGCGTCGCCGTGGCGGGCGATGAGCTCACGGATCACGGCCGGGGCGTCGGGCGTGGAGAAGGTGACCTCGATGCCGGTGACCCCGCCGCGGATGATGGCCTCGGAGGCCTCGAGCGCCAGCTCGGGGGACGGGGCGCGGAGGACGGCGAGGATGCCGGTGGCGCGGGCGGTGTCGAGACGGTCGGTCATGAGGCTCCTTGGAGTGAGGGACGCTCCCATTCTCCCCCGCGCAGGGTGCGTCGCCGCGCGTCGTCCGTGACGGGTCAGCTGCGGTGCGGTGCCCAGCCGTCGATCAGGGTCTTCGATTCCTTGAGTCCCAGTCCGGTGTGCTCGCGGAGCGCCTTGATGGCCGCGATGTTCGAGCCGGCCGCGACCAGCCGGTCGATGTCGGATGCCACGGCCGCCGGGAGCGACGCCCGGACCGCCGAGACGGTGGGGGTGGCCGGGGTGATCGAGGAGTGCACGGCGGTGGCGTTCGAGACCGCGGCGAGGTGCGGCGCCGTGGTGCTGACCGACCAGTGGTCGATGCGATCCTTGGCCTCCTTCAGGCTGACGCCGGAGCGGTCGCGGTACAGCTTGATGGCATGGATCTTCTGGTCGGCCGCGACGAGCCGGTCGATCTCGGCGATCACGTCGCCCGTCAGACCCGACACGGTCGTGGTCGCGGAGGAGGCGACCGCGGAGTGCGACGTCGCGGTCGTCGGTGTGAAGACCTGCGGCTCCGGCAGCTTCGGCCGCGTCTTGCGCATGGCGACCACGATGATCCAGATGCCGCCGATGACGACACCGCCGATGACGAGGAAGAACCCCAGGAAGAGCCAGGGGATCGTCTCCCATGCGTCCATCATGAGGGGGAGTCTACGGGAGCGGTGTCGCCCGCCCCAGGGGCTTCCCATCCGGTACCGCGTACCCTGGAGGGTATGACCGAGACTCCCCGCACGCGCGAGACGCGCCCCGCAGCATCCGCGTCCGCCCCGCAGGGTCGTCCGGCCCAGGGCAAGGTCCGTGAGACCCGCACCGCGCAGGTGCGCCCGAAGACCGAGGGGTGGACCCAGCAGAAGGATGCCGAGGGGCGTCCGCTGCTGCAGTTCGCGAGCCCGAAGCGCGGCAAGCCGCCGGTGCACCTGGCCGACCTCACCCCGACCGAGCGCATCGAGAAGGTCAAGGAGCTCGGGCTGCCCGGCTTCCGCGCGAAGCAGCTGTCGACGCACTACTTCCGCCACTACACGTCCGACCCCGAGCAGATGACCGACCTTCCGGCCGACACCCGGGAGCAGCTGGTCGCCGGGATGCTGCCGCCGCTGCTCACCGAGGTGCGACGCCTCGAGACCGACCGCGGCGACACGATCAAGTTCCTCTGGCGCCTGCACGACGGCGCCCTGGTCGAGTCGGTGCTCATGCGCTACCCCGGCCGCATCACGCTGTGCGTCTCGAGCCAGGCCGGCTGCGGCATGAACTGCCCGTTCTGCGCCACCGGACAGGCGGGCCTGACCCGCAACATGTCGACCGCCGAGATCATCGAGCAGATCGTGCGCGCCAACCGTCTGATCGCCGAGGGCGGCCTCGGTGGCAAGAAGGCCGACGACCACAGCATGGAGCGTGTCTCGAACATCGTCTTCATGGGCATGGGGGAGCCGCTCGCCAACTACAAGCGCGTCATGGATGCGGTGCGGTCGATGGTCGCCGCGCAGCCCGACGGCCTCGGCATGAGCGCCCGTGGCATCACGGTCTCCACGGTCGGTCTCGTGCCCGCCATCAAGAAGCTCGCCGACGAGAACATCCCGGTCACGTTCGCCCTGTCGCTGCACGCGCCCGACGATCACCTGCGCGACGAGCTCATCCCGGTGAACTCGCGCTGGAAGGTCGACGAGGCCCTCGACGCCGCGTACGAGTACTACGCCAAGACCGGTCGTCGCGTCTCGATCGAATACGCGCTCATCAAGGACATGAACGACCACGCCTGGCGCGCCGACCTCCTCGCGGAGAAGCTCAACCAGCGCGGACGCGGCTGGGTGCACGTGAACCCGATCCCGCTGAACCCCACTCCCGGCTCGATCTGGACCTCGTCGGAGATCCCGGTGCAGAACGAGTTCGTGCGCCGGCTCAACGACGCCGGCATCCCGACCACCCTCCGCGACACCCGCGGCAAGGAGATCGACGGGGCATGCGGTCAGCTCGTCGCCACCACCGAGGATGAGGCCGCCTCCGCCGCGATGGCCTGAGGCTCCATGATGGCCTGAGGTGTGCCCGCTCGGCGCCCGTCGGCGGCACCGAGGCGCTCGGCGCGGTCGAGCCAGCGGGTGATGGTGGCGCTGCTCGCATCCTTCACGCCGAGCATGCGGTGCGTGCGCACCGAGCGGATGCCGCAGAAGCGCATCGTGCCCCGCGCGACGTGGGTCTGCGCGGGCAGCCCGGTGAAGGGCACGAAGTACCAGGGGGTGTCCGCGAGCAGGAGCAGCCTGCCGTGACGCGCGGGCAGCAGCCCCTCGACGAGACCGAGCTTCGTGTAGCGGTACTCCTGCTGCGGCAGCAGGGCGCGGTCGAAGAAGCCCTTGAGCAGGGCGGGCACCGACCCCCACCAGAGCGGCGTCGCGATGACGATCCGGTCGGCCTCGTGCAGCGCCCGCTTCGCCTCGACGAGGTCGGGCTCGAGCGTCGTGCGCGCCCGGTAGCCGAAGCGCAGGTTCGGGTCGAAGTCGAGGTCGCGCAGCGCGAGCACGCGGGCATCGCCGTGCCCGTCGGCGTACCGCCGGGCGATGGCGGCGGTCAGCGAGAGGGCGTCGGGGTGGCCGTCGATCACGAGAGTGGGCATGTCATCTTCCTATCTGGACAGTGTCAAGCTGGGTGGACAGTGTCAAGATAGGAGACAATGTTGCTCATGTCAAGTTCGAAGGACGGCTACCACCACGGCGATCTCGCCCGTGCCCTGGAAGACGCCGCCATGCAGCTGCTGGAGCTGATGCCCGCGGCGGAGATCAGCCTGCGCGAGGTCGCCCGGGCCGCGAACGTCAGCCACAACGCCCCGTACCACCACTTCTCCGACCGGCTCGGTCTGCTCAAGGCGATCGCCGAGCGCGCCATGGCCGATCTCCTCCATCAGGTCCGCTCGGCGGCGGAGAAGGCGCCGACCCCGCGGGCCGCACTCGCCGACGGCGGCTCCGCATACGTCCGCTTCGCCGTCGAGCATCCGCATGCGTTCGATGCCGTCTACGACCCGACCGTCTGCGTGCCCGGATCTCCGACCCCGACGATGGCACCGCTGATCGACGGACTCGAGGCCGTGCTCGCCGAGGGGGCCGCCGCGGTCGGCCTCGACCGACCGACCGACGTCGTGGCGCTCTGGGGTCTGATCCACGGGCTCGGCACGCTCGCCGCCGCCGGGCACTTCACGCTCGACGAGGGCCTGTCCGCGTATGCCGCGGCTCTCGATCGACTGCTTCCCGCGGAGTGATCCGGCCCGGTTCCGTGATCCAACCTGTGAGTCGCTCAAAGCACTCTTCCACGCGATGCACAGGCGACATTTCGTAGATTGTTCGAATGCCCTATTCCGCCCATCGACCGGGTCGCTACGACTCGCAGGGTCGGATCATCCTCGACAGCGAACCCGACGCCGTCACGGATGACCTCGACTTCCTGCGCGAGTTCGAGCCCACCGGCACCGACGACGCCACCCGTGCGACGTCCGCATCCGTGCCGTCCGAGGCGACCCCGATCGCCGATGCCCTCGCTGCTGACGAGTCGACCGCTGCAGAGCCCGCCCCGGTGAGGCCACCGCGCGCGCCCCGCCTGCGCCGGCCCCGCAAGGCGCGCACGCCGCGCACGCCCGGTTCCCGCGCCCGGACCCTGGCCATCCTCGGTGGCGCAGAGGGCGAGATCCTCGACCGCGTCCCCGGCGAGACGCCGCGCTTCGTGCAGATGTTCTTCGTGCTCGCCGGCACCGCGCTCGTCTCGGCGATCTCGATGCTCTTCGCCCTGACCACGGGCGTGCAGGCAGCCCTGTGGCTCGCCGTGCCGCTCGCGCTCGTGTGGGCACTCATCATCTTCAACCTCGACCGCTTCCTCACGTCGACCATGAGCTCGACGCGCAACGTCTGGCGGCTCATCGGCCTCGCGATCCCCCGTGTGATCATGGCCGCGATCATCGGCTTCGTCGTCGCCGAGCCGCTCGTCCTGCAGATCTTCCACAACGACATCGCCCGCGAAGTCGCGTCGACCAACATCACGCAGTCGCAGACCGACCAGGAGGCACTCGAGTCGGGGCCGGAGAAGCTCGCGCTGGACGCGGCCACCGCCAAGGTCGCCGAGCTCGAGAACCAGGCGGCGACCGGCATCGTGGCAGGGACCGACGCCTCGTCGGCGACCGAGTCGGCGGCGCAGGCGACCGTCGACGACGTGACCGCGAAGATGACCGCCCAGCAGACCGTGATCGACCAGGCCCGCGCGCTCTACCAGTGTGAGCTGACCGGTGAGGGCGCCGGGACCGTTCCCGGCTGCACCGGCGTCAACGGCGAGGGCGCGAGCTCGAGCGCCGCCAAGGCCCAGCTCGCCGAGGCCCAGCAGACGTACGACGCGCTCGCCGCCCAGCTGCGCACCGCCAACGAGGAGCTCGCCGCCGCCGGCACCGCCGCGAAGGAGAACACCTCCTCGTCCGAGGCGCAGAACCGCGAGCAGGCGAAGTCGCAGCTGCCGACCGCCCGCAAGACCTATGACCAGGCGCTCACCGCGTACAACGCGCGCGCCGACGCCGTGGCGCAGGGCAACGCCGGAGCCGTGGGCCTCCTCAGCCAGATCAGCGGACTGAACCGGCTGAGCGAGAAGGAGCCCTCGATCCTGTGGGCGCACATCCTCATCGCCGCGCTGTTCTTCATGATCGAGCTGCTGCCGGTGCTGGTGAAGGTGCTCACGAGCTACGGCGACCCGAGCCTGTACGAGAAGGCGGCGGCGATCCGCAAGCAGGTCGCCCTCGACCGGGTCACGGCCGAGGGGTTCCGCGACCGCGCCGACATCGTCACGACTCCGACGCCACCCGCGGCGACGGCCTCGGCTCAGGCGACCTGACGCTGCGGCGTCGTGCTCCCGCCCGCCCCGTCGTCGTCCGCTCGCGCGACGAGCGACAGCCTCTGAGGCGGGAGCAGGACCTCCGCGATCACGGACGCGGCGTGCCCGGGTGCGGCGAGGGTCAGTGAGCGGACCAGCGCGACGGTCGACGGCGTTCGCGACCACGGCGCCCCGGTCAGGGCCGCCTCGATCAGGGAGAGCGGATGCCGCAGCGCCGGGTCGTGCGGACGGGCGTCGTCGTCGCTCAGCCACGTGATGAGCTCCGCGATGGTCCAATCCGGGCTGATTGGTCCAAGATCGTGCATCAGGGTGGTCATCTTCTCGTCCATTGGTCCAGAATCAGGTCTCATGAGCTCCGATGACAGGGCCAATGATCGGCCGGTGGACCACGGATCGGCCACGGATGATTCCACGAACCTGGTGCGCGCCGGTGAGGTCTCCTCGGGCGTGCTCTCCGCGCGGCTCGGCCGCTGGACGCACGGCGACGGCACCCTCGCGACGCGACTCGCCCGCGGCATCGAGGCGCTGATCGCGAACGGCGAGCTGCGTTCCGGCGACCGGCTGCCCGCCGAGCGCACGCTCGCGGCTGCGAGCTCCGTCTCCCGCGGCACGGTCGTCGCGGCCTACACGGACCTCGCCGAACGCGGACTCGTCGAACGGCGTCAGGGGAGCGGCACCCGCATCGCCGGTGCGGTCGCGCCTGTCGCGTCCGTGCAGCGTCCCGGCCGGGGTGAGGCCCTGTTCTCCGCGCTCCCGAATGCGATCGATCTGCTGCGCACCGTCCCGCAGATCTCCGACCTCGGCGTGCAGCTCATCCGCGATCACGAGCCGAGGCTGGATATCGCCCTGCTGCCCGAGACCGACCCGGCCGGACTCCCCGCCCTGCGCACCCTCATCGCGGACATGTACTCCGCCGAGGGGACGCCGACCACACCGGAGCAGATCCTCGTCACCCACGGTGCGCAGCAGGCCATCAGCCTGGTGGTCAACGCCCTCGTCGGTCCGGGCGACATCGTCCTCGCCGAGGAGATCACGTGGCCGGGGGTCACCGACTCGGTCGGCCTCCGCGGCGGCACGGTGCACGGCATCCCGATGGGTCCCGACGGGCTCGACGTCGACGCCCTCGAACAGGCGCTGGCCCGGTTGCGGCCCGTCGTCGTCGCGCTCAATCCGCACCACCAGAACCCGACGGGCTCGCGCCTCCCGGCCGCCGCTCGGCATCGTGTCGCCGAGCTCGCCGCGCAGTACGGGGTGCCGGTGATCGAGGACCGCGTGCTCGCCGGGATCTCCTTCGACGGCGTCGTGCCACCCACCCTCGCCGCCGAGCGCGCCGACGCCCCGGTCATCGTCGTCGAGTCCGTGTCGAAGTGGGTGTGGGCCGGCCTGCGGATCGGATGGCTGCGGGCCGACCCCGTGCTCGTGCGTCGCCTGCGCGGTGCGCGGCAGCTCGCCGACCAGTCCACGAGCGTGCCCGGTCAGCTGCTCGCGCTGGATCTGATCGCGCGCGTCGACGACCTCCGCCGGGCGAACAGCCGGATCCACCAGGAGCGTCTGCGACTGCTGCAGACCCTCATGGCCGAGCACCTGCCCGACTGGGCGGTCGAGCCGCCGCGCGGTGGACTGTCGCTGTGGGTGCGAGTGCCCGCGGGGTCCGCGGCCGCGCTCGCGAGGACCGCCGCCGCGCACGGCGTCTCGATCGCGGGGAGCGCCGCCTTCGCGGTGTCGGCCTCGCCCGACGACCACATCCGCATCCCCTTCACGGCGCCGGACGACGTGCTCGCCGAGGGGATCCGTCGGCTCGGTGCGGCCTGGCGCGAGTATCGGGACTCTCTCAGCGGACCTGCCTAGGGTGACCGCATGAACCGGATGCGGCGACAGACCCTGGGGATCTCGATCGTGGGCGTGCTCGCCGTCACGGCCTACGCGGCCTTCGCCGCGGTCCAGATCCTCGTGCTCAATCCCCTCGCCGCGGCACCCGGCCTCACGCTCGACGAGATCGACTCCGAGATGGCGAATGCGGGGGAGAGCCTCAGCGAGGGCGCGATGTTCTTCATCCTCGGCATCGGCGTGGTCCTCGCCGTGGTGCTCGCTGTGGTCTCCATCGGTGCGGGCGCACATCCCCTGGTGCCGACGATCGGGTTCCTGGTGCTGCTGATGCTCGGGACGATCGGCTATTTCGCCGCCTCGTTCGGCGCCGGCATGGCGCTCGCCGACACCTTCGGGATCAGCGGTGCCGACTACTCGCCCTGGGCGCGGCCGCTCTACGCCGTGAGCGCTCTCTCCGCGGTCGCCCTCGTCGTCGTGGGCGTCGTGCGGGCTGTGCGCCAGCGCCCGGCCCGCGCCGTCGCCTGACTTCGGACGCCGCATCCGACCCCGCCCTCCGAGCCAGCCAGTAGCGTGGATCCATGGTCAACTATCGCTATCTCGGCAACAGCGGTCTCAAGGTCTCGGAGATCACCTACGGCAACTGGGTCACCCACGCCTCGCAGGTCGGCGACGACGCCGCCGTGAAGACCGTTCATGCCGCCCTCGACGCCGGAATCACCACGTTCGACACCGCCGACACGTACGCCAACACGGCCGCCGAGGTCGTCCTCGGAAAGGCTCTGGAGGGGCAGCGCCGCGAGGGTCTGGAGATCTTCACGAAGGTCTACTTCCCGACCGGTCCGAAGGGTCCGAACGACACCGGCCTGAGCCGCAAGCACATCTTCGAGTCGATCAACGGCTCGCTGCAGCGTCTCGGCACCGACTACGTCGACCTGTACCAGGCCCACCGCTTCGATTACGAGACCCCGCTGGAGGAGACGTTCCAGGCGTTCGCCGACGTCGTCCGCCAGGGCAAGGCGCTCTACATCGGCGTCTCGGAGTGGACGGCCGAGCAGCTGCGCGAGGGACACGCGCTGGCGAAGCAGCTGGGCATCCAGCTCATCTCGAACCAGCCGCAGTACTCCATGCTGTGGCGCGTGATCGAGGGCAAGGTCGTGCCCGCCTCCGAAGAGCTCGGCATCTCGCAGATCGTCTGGTCGCCGATGGCGCAGGGCGTGCTCAGCGGCAAGTACCTGCCGGGCCAGCCGGTGCCGGAGGGCTCGCGCGCGACCGATCCGCACAGCGGCTCCGACTTCATCAAGGCGCTGCTGCGGGACGACATCCTCACCGCCGTGCAGCGTCTGAAGCCGATCGCCGAGCAGGCCGGACTCTCGATGCCGCAGCTCGCGATCGCGTGGGTGCTGCAGAACCCGAACGTGGCGGCCGCGCTGGTCGGAGCCTCCCGTCCGGAGCAGCTCGCCGAGACGGTCAAGGCCTCGGGCGTGAAGCTCGACGCCGACACGATGGCTGCGATCGACGACGCCCTGGGCGACACGGTCAATCGCGACGCCGAAGGCACCTACTCGGTCTCGCCGAAGTCCCGTCTGGTCTGAGGCCGGACGTGAAGAAGGCCGCCGTTCTTCGGAGCGGCGGCCTTCTCCACGTCCGGGTGCTGATCCTCGGCGGGCCCCGCTCAGCCGAGGGTGATGTCGACCTGGATCTCGGCGGCGAGGCGCTCGAGGTCGTCGCGCAGCGTATCCAGATCGACGGATGCCGGCACCTTCGCCACCACGGATGCCTCGAACAGGCGGCCCCCGGCCATCGCGGCATCCCGCGTCTCGGTCGCAAGCTCCTCGATGCTCAGGGCGTGGGCGCTCAGCACGGTCGAGACCTCCCGCACGATGCCGGGTCGATCGTTGCCCAGCACCTGGATCTCGAGCAGCTGATCGTCGGCGGCGGCGGCATCCGGCGTGCCCGTGAGCACCGCGAGCGTGAGCAGCCCCTGTCCCTGCAGCCCCCGCAACGCGGACTGCAGGTCGCTCGACCGCTCGTCCGCGACCGAGACCTCGATCACGCCCGCGAACGTGCCGGCGAGCTCGGCCAGCGAGCTGTTCTCCCAGTTGCCGCCGTGCGCATCCACGACATCGGCGACGGCGGCCACGAGGCCAGGACGGTCTGCACCCGCGACGGTGAGGATCAGAGTAGTCATGCGGCCAGCGTAGCCCGCAGGTCTCACTCCACCCAGGTGCCGGACTCCAGGAACGACTCCAGCCGCGCGCGGTGCGGGGCGAGGTCCCAGCCCTGCGCTGCGACCCACTCGTCCGAGTAGTACGTGCCGGCGTAGCGGACCCCGCTGTCGCAGATCAGGGTCACGACGCTGCCGGTCTCGCCCGCGGCCCGCATCCGGGCGATGAGCTGGAACGCGCCGTAAAGGTTCGTGCCGGTCGAGCCGCCGGCCCAGTGCAGGGTGCGCTCGCGCAGCATCCGGATCGCGGCGATGGACCCGGCATCGGGCACGCGGATCATCTCGTCGATCACGGTCGGCACGAACGAGGCCTCGACCTGCGGGCGGCCGATGCCCTCGATGCGACTCGGACGCCCGGCCGGCGGGTCCACGGTGCCGGCCCATCCGTCGTAGAACGCCGACCCCTCCGGGTCGACGACCGCGACCTTCGTGTCGTGGCGACGGTACTTCACGTAGCGGCCGAACGTGGCGCTCGTGCCGCCGGTGCCGGCGCCGGTCACGATCCAGGTGGGGATCGGATGCCGCTCCTGGGAGAGCTGGCTGAACACGCTCTCGGCGATGTTGTTGTTGCCGCGCCAGTCGGTCGCGCGCTCCGCGAACGTGAACTGGTCGAGGTAGTGGCCCGTGCAGTCGGACGCCAGGCGCTGCGCCTCGGGCGACATGTCCTCCGCGCGGTCCACGAAGTGGCAGGTGCCGCCGTAGAACTCGATGAGGTCGATCTTCTCCTGCACCGTCGAGCGCGGCACGACGGTGATGAACGGCAGCCCCAGCATGCGGGCGAAGTACGCCTCGGACACCGCGGTCGATCCGCTCGACGACTCCACGAGCGTGGTGTCCTCGCGGATGCGGCCGTTGACGAGGCCGTAGAGCAGGAGCGAGCGCGCGAGGCGGTGCTTGAGCGATCCGGTGGGGTGGACGGACTCGTCCTTCAGATACAGGTCGATGCCCCACTCCGGCGGCAGTGGGAACAGGTGCAGGTGCGTGTCGGCGCTGCGGTTCGCGTCGGCTTCCAGCAGGGCGATCGCGGTGCTGGTCCAGTCGCTCATGCCATCGAGACTACCGGCCGGTGCAGCCACCTCTCGGGCCGGTCACGCCGCGGCGGGATGCTCGGGACCGAGGTGCGCGTCCGTCGGCTCTCCGGCCGCGTCGCCCTTCAGCTCGATGAGGATCGTGTGCGTCGGCGTCGTGCCGGTGTTCTCGCCGGAGTGGCGCTGCGCGGGAAGCCAGACGGCCTGCCCGGTGGTGAGGGTCGTGTCGAACGTCCGCTCGCCCGCGCGGAGGCGACGGGAGAAGTCGCTGAGGGTGACCATGACCGAGTTGGGATGGTCGTGCGGGGTCGTCGCGTCGCCCGGGACGTCGGTGTACTCGAGCACGCGGACGTGCTCGTTCTCCCAGAGCGTGCGGTAGTGGTCGGGGTTGGTCAGGGTGGGATCGTCGGCGATCATGCGGCGACCGTACACCCGGGAGAGCCGGCGCGGCAGGCCCTCTTCCGGTGGTCCGCAGGCCACTCGTCCGGGGTGCGTCGACCGGCGCTCAGGGAGAGGTCGCGTGGCGCAGCCAGCGCTCGATGCCGGCGATGTGCGCGGTGGTGAGAGAGGTCGCCAGGGCGGGGTCGCGCTGGGCGATGGCATCCGAGATCGCCCGGTGCTCCGAGAGCGTGCGCTCCACGGCCCCGGTCTCGGTGAGACCGCGCCAGGCGCGCGCCCGCACCGTCTGACTGCTCAGGTGCTCGATCAGGCTCGCGAGATACGCGTTGCCGGCCATCGCCACGATGTCCCGATGGAAGCGGATGTCGTGGTCGACGAGCTCCTCGATGCTGACCGACGCGTCGATGCCGTCGACCTCGCGCTGCAGTTCCACGATCTGCTCGTCCGTGCCGAGCGTGGCGGCCAGCCCGGTGGCCTGCGACTCCAGCATCCGTCGCACCGCGAAGATCTCGAGCATCGAGTCGTCGTCGTGCATGTCGACGACGAACGAGATCGCCTCCAGCAGCAGGTGCGGCTCCAGGCTCGTCACGTAGGTGCCGTCACCGCGGCGCACGTCGAGCACGCGGATCACCTCGAGAGCCTTGACGGCCTCGCGGAGGGAGCTGCGGGACAGGCCGAGCCGTTCCGACAGCTCCTTCTCCGGGGGGAGGCGGTCGCCGGGGGCGAGCTCGCCGGACACGATCATCGCCTTGATCTTCTCGATCGCGTCGTCCGTCACTGCCATGGCGTCATCCTAGCGATTGATCCGATGTCTGCGGCAGGATGGGGGCATGCGAGTTCTCGATTCCCATCTGCACCTCTGGGACCCCGAGGTGCTGACCTACACCTGGCTCGAGGGCCCGATGGCGTACCGGTTCGCCGACCTCGAGCTCGAGCTCGCCCGTGTCGTGCAGGCCGAGCCGGAGAAGTGCGTCTTCGTGCAGGCCGAGACCGTCGAGGACGACTTCCTCGACGAGGTGCGCTGGGTCGCCGGACTCGCACCGGCCCTCGGCCTCGTCGGCATCGTCGCGGGCATCCGCCTCGACCGGGGGACCGACACCGTCGCCCACCTCGAAGGGCTCGCTGCCGAGCCTCTCGTCGTCGGCGTCCGGCATAATCTGCAGGGCGAGGTGGACGGGCTGGCGGTCTCGGCGGCGTTCGTGACCGGTGCGCGCGAGGTCGCGGCGCGCGACCTCGCGTTCGACGCCTGCGTCCGCGCCGCGCAGCTGCCGGAGGTCGCCCGTCTCGCCGGCGCGATCCCGGAGCTGCGGATCGTGCTCGACCATCTGGGCAAGCCCGCGGTCGGCACGGCATCCGCCCCGCTCGCCCCGACGGCGGAGTGGGTGCGCGACCTCGCCGAGCTGGCACGGCATCCGAACGCCTCGTGCAAGCTCTCCGGTCTGCCGGGCGAGGCGGGCGGCGACTGGAACGCTGCGCAGCTGGAGCCGTTCCTCGATGTCGCCGCCGATGCGTTCGGGCCGGAGCGACTGCTGTGGGGGAGCGACTGGCCGGTGTCGGTGATCGGGCCCGCCGAGGAGGACGACCCGCATGCGCCGGAGGACGGCTCCGCCACCTATCAGCCCACGGGGCGCACGCGCTGGGCGGACACCGTCATCTCCTGGGCGCAGTCGCGAGGGCACGACCTCGACGCCATCCTGTGGGCCAACGCCGAGCGGGTGTATCGCACCGACGGCCCGCGCGACAGCGCTCCGCCCGAGGCGCCGCGCACCGGCCTCCGCGCCTGGCTCCGCGGCACCCGCGGCTGACCGCGACCGGACACGGGTGCCGCGGAGCTGACGGAGGGAGCGGTTCTACTCGGCGCGGAGGCGCAGTCGCGCCATGCCGCCGTCGACCTCGATGGACGTGCCGGTGGTCGAACCCGCATCCGGGCCCACCAGGTACGCGACCGCCGCGGCCACCTCGGCCGGGTCGACCAGGCGCCCGTGCGGCTGCCGGGCCTCGAGCGCGGCACGCTCGGCGGCGGGGTCGGTCGCGGAGTCCAGCAGTCGCCCGACCCAGGGGGTGTCGGCGGTGCCGGGGTTGACCGCGTTCACCCGGATGCCCTCGCGCAGGTGGTCCGCGGCCATCGCGCGGGTGAGCGCCGAGACTGCGCCCTTCGACGCGCTGTAGAGCGCCCGCTGCGGCAGCCCGGTGGTCGAGGCGATGGATGCGGTGTTGCAGACCGCCGCGGCGGGCGACTGCCGCAGCCAGGGCAGGGCTGCCGTCGTGACGCGCGCGATGCCGGTCACGTTGATCGACAGGACGCGTGCCCACTCGTCGTCGTCGTTCGCGGCGATGTCGCCCTGGGCGCCGATGCCGGCGTTGTTCACGAGGATGTCGATGCGCCCGAACCGCTCGGCCACGGCGGCGACCGCCGCGTCGACGCTCGCCCGGTCGGACACGTCGGCCGTGAACGCGGCGAAGGCGGGGTCCGCTGCCGTGGTGTCGCGGTCCAGCACCGCGATGGTCGCGCCATCCGCGTGCAGTCGTCGCGCGATCGCGGCGCCGATCCCGGATGCTCCGCCGGTGACGATCGCCACGAGGCCGTTCAATGCGCTCACTTCCGGGCCTCCCATGCCACGAACTCCTGCCGCTGCCGGCCGAGGCCGTCGATCTCGATCTCCACCACGTCGCCCGCGGCGAGGTAGGGGTACTTGCCCGACAGGGCGACGCCCTGCGGGGTGCCGGTGAGGATCAGGTCGCCGGGCTCGAGGGTCACGTACTGCGACAGGTGGTGCACGATGTGCTCGACCGTGAAGATCATGTCGCTGGTGTTCGAGTCCTGGCGCGGCTCGCCGTTCACGAAGCTCCGCAGCCCCAGAGCCTGATGCTCGACCTCGTCGGGGGTGACCAGCCACGGGCCGGTCGGGTTGAAGCCGGGGGCGATCTTGCCCTTGGACCACTGGCCGCCGGACACCTCGAGCTGGAACGCACGCTCCGAGACGTCGTTCGCGGCGACGAAGCCCGCGACGTGCGCGAGCGATTCGGCCGGGGAGTCGAGGGACGAGGCGCGCGCGCCGATCACGATGCCGAGCTCGACCTCCCAGTCGGTCTTCTCGCTGCCGCGGGGGATGGTCACCGCATCGTTCGGTCCGACCACCGTGTTCGGCGTCTTCAGGAAGAGGATGGGGATGGTGGGCGGTTCCGACCCCGACTCGGCCGCGTGGGCCGCGTAGTTCATGCCGATGCAGATCACCGCGCTCGGGCGGGCGATGGGGGCGCCGATGCGCATCGTCGCGGCGTCCGCGATCTCGGGCAGCTCACCGGCGTCCCGGGCGGCGGTGACCCGGGCGACGAAGTCGCTCTCGAGGAAGTCGCCGTTCACATCGGATGTCACAGGGCGGAGGTCGAGGTAGCGGTCACCCTCCACGAGGACGGGGATCTCTGTCCCGGGGGTGCCGAGCCGCGCGAACTTCATGTTTCTCCTGACCGGTCGGGTGGCCGCTGCGATGCGGCCCATCTCGTTGACAGTATAGACATCGGATGTTTACACTCCAAAGCATCCGCACGGACAAGACCCGTGCTCCGAGAGGACCCCCACCCGTGAGCCGCATCGTCGCCCTCGACACCGCCGACATCCGCTTCCCCACGTCTCTGAGCCTGGACGGATCGGACGCGATGAACCCCGATCCGGACTACTCCGCGGCCTACGTCGTGGTGCGCACGGATGCCGGGGACGGCATCGAGGGGCACGCGTTCGTCTTCACGATCGGGCGGGGGAACGACGTGCAGGTCGCGGCGATCGACGCTCTCGCCGGACACCTCGTCGGACGGGAGGTCGAACCCCTGCTCGACGACATGGGCGGCACGTTCCGCGACCTCATCGGCGACTCGCAGCTGCGGTGGCTCGGCCCGGAGAAGGGCGTCATGCACATGGCGATCGGCGCCGTGATCAACGGGCTGTGGGACCTCAAGGCCAAGCGCGCCGGCCTCCCGCTCTGGCAGCTGCTCGCCCGCATGACGCCGGAGGAGATCGTCGACCTCGTCGACTTCCGCTACCTCACCAACGCCCTCACCCGTGAGGACGCCCTCGACATCCTGCGCGCCGCGGAGCCGGGCCGCACCGAGCGGGAGCAGCAGCTGCTCGCGACGGGGTACCCGGGGTACACCACGAGTCCCGGGTGGCTCGGGTACTCCGACGAGAAGCTCGAGCGCCTCGCCCGCGAGGCCATGGCCGACGGCTTCACTCAGATCAAGCTCAAGGTGGGCGCCGACCTCGACGACGACATCCGTCGGTTCCGCAAGGCGCGCGAGGTGTGCGGGCCCGACTTCCCGATCGCGATCGACGCGAACCAGCGCTGGGAGGTGGCGGAGGCGATCGAGTGGGTGAACGCCCTCGCCGAGTTCCACCCCGCGTGGGTCGAGGAGCCCACCAGCCCCGACGACGTCCTCGGTCACGCCGAGATCGCCCGCGGCGTCGCGCCCATCCGCGTCGCGACCGGCGAGCACGCGCAGAACCGCGTGATCTTCAAGCAGCTGCTGCAGGCGGACGCCATCTCGGTCATGCAGATCGATGCGACGCGGGTGGCGGGCGTCAACGAGAACATCGCGAACCTGCTGCTCGCCGCCAGGTTCGGCGTGCCGGTGTGCCCGCACGCGGGCGGTGTCGGGCTGTGCGAGGCGGTGCAGCATCTGTCGATGTTCGACTTCGTCGCGGTCACCGGCACCCGCGAGGGCCGCATGATCGAGTTCGTCGACCACCTGCACGAGCACTTCGTCGTCCCGACCGACATCCAGGGCGGGTCCTACATGGCGCCGACCGCGCCCGGATCGGGCATGGAGATGAAGGCGGACAGCATCGCCGAGTACACCTGGACGGGCACGCACGCCGGGGCGTGATCGCGGCCGTCCTCGGGCGGGCTCCGGTCAGCCGGCGGCGCGGCGCGCGCGATACGCGGCGACCGCGTTGCGGTTCGCGCACGTCGTGGAGCAGTACCTCTTCGAGCGGTTGCGGGAGAGGTCGAGGGCGATGGCCAGGCAGGTGTCGTCCTCGCAGACCGAGAGGCGCGACCCCTCGTCGGCGCGGATGACGTCGATCAGGGCCATGGCGGTCTCGAGGAGCACGCGTTCGTCGAGGGGATGGTCGTCGGTCACGGTGTGCAGGTGCCAGTCGGCGCCGTCGTGTCGGAGCAGGCGCGGGGTGAGCCGGACCTCCGCGAGAGCCTCGTTGACGTGCGCGGCCATCTCGTCGCGGGAAGCGAGCAGCATCGAACGCAGGCGCGGACGCAGCGCGCGCAGGGATGCCACCTCGGCCTGGTCGCGATCGAGCCTTCCGGTGTAGGGGAAGTCGCGGAGGAACGCGGCCTCGTCGTCCACGTCGTTGAGTGTGTCCGGATCCTCCGCGGAGTTCACGAGCCAGACGGCGGCCCGCAGTGCATCCTCGGTGTCATCGGTGAAGATCATGTTGACATCTTACAACTCGCGCGAGTAGCGTCATCGATCATGAGCACGGTGAGCAATGACGCAGGGCTGAGGTCCGCACGGGACGTGCGCCTCGGGCTGCCGCTCGCGATCGCCGCGGCCTTCGCCTTCGGCATGTCGGGCGGATGGGCGCGCGGACTCATCGACGCCGGATGGACGCCGGGCGCCGCGGTCACGGCGCGCATCTGGGTCGCGGCGCTCGTGCTCCTGATCCCGACGATCCTGTCCCTGCGTGGGCGGTGGGGGCTGCTGCGGCGCAACGCGGGCATGATCCTCGCCTACGGACTGCTCGCGGTCACCGCGACCCAGCTCTTCTACTTCCAGGCCGTCGCGGTCATGGACGTCGGCCTCGCGCTCCTCATCGAGTACACCGCTCCGGTCGCGGTGCTGCTGTGGCTCTGGCTGCGGCGGGGGGAGCGTCCGACCCGTCGGAGCATCGTCGGCGCGGCCATCGCGTTCGTCGGTCTGGTGCTCATGCTCGACATCCTCACCGGCGCCGACGTGAACGTGGCCGGCATCCTGTGGGCGCTCGGGGCCATGGTGGGCGCGGCGACGTACTTCGTGCTCTCGGCCAAGGCCGACACCGGCCTGCCGCCCATCGCCCTCGCCGGGAGCGGACTGCTGCTCGGCGCCCTGGGGCTGACGGTCGCGGGAGCGATCGGCGTGCTGCCGATCTCGTGGACGACGGAGGACATCGCGTACCGGTTCGGCAGTGTGCCGTGGTTCGTCCCGGTGCTGGCGATGGGTGTCGTCGCGACCGCCCTCGCGTATCTGCTCGGCATCGCGTCGACCCGGATGCTGGGTTCGCGGCTCGCCTCGTTCGTCGCGCTCGCCGAGGTGGTCGCCGCCCTGTTGTTCGGCTGGCTGCTGCTCGGACAGCTCCCCGACCTGCTGCAGGCCCTCGGCGGCGTGCTCGTGCTCGCGGGTGTCGTCGTGGTCAAGCTCGGTGAGCCCGCCCCAACGGCGGACTTCGTCGAGCCCATGCCCGAGGCGCCGCTGTCGGTCGTCGAGGGGGAGTCTCCTCCGGCCTGAGTCGGCGGGCCATCCTGAGCCGGCAGGCGATCCTGAGCCGGCGGGCGATCCCGAGTCGGCCGGCGAGGACAGCGCCTAGGCTGGGTTCGGCTGCTCGACGTCGCAGAGGAGATGATGGTGCCGGCTGATCAGACGTCGACGGTCCCGAGTCAGCGCGTCCTCCTCGATGCCGCGACGGCGGAGCTGGGGGCGTTCGAACGGGTCGGGCACAAAGACCTCGCTCTCGAGGCGTGGCACGCGGCCCGAGAAGCGGCGGACAAGGCGCGACGGGACTGCTGGGCGACGCTGCGCGCCGAGTACGGTGCGCGCAACCCGCACCTGGGGTGGGCATCGCTCACGTTGCTCGCTGCGGCGATGTGCGCGGGCGTCGCGGCCGTGCTCGCCAGCGGAATCCGATTCGACCCTGCGAGCACGGCGATCGTCGTGGCCGTTCTCGCGGCGATCGCGGCGATCGGCGTCCTTGCCGTCATCCTGTCGAGCCGATTCCGCCCGATGAGTGCCGGCGCATCCCGACCGCTGATGGTCGTCACGATCGGGCTCGTCCTGGCTGCCGCGTTCCAGATCTCGCGGGGGCTGACGACGGCTCCCGTGGTCGGCGCAGCCGCCGTGATCGGCGCGGGCGCGTTCCTCACCTACTTCCTGGCCCGTGGGCGCGATCCGGAAGGGACCGAGGAGATCGATACCGCGATCAACGTCGCGTTCGCCCGGATGCGCCCCGAGGTGACCGCGATCGGCGAGCGGATGCAGGCCGACCTCACGGCCCGGTTGAGCGTGCCGGAGCAGGAGAGCATCGTCGGGATGCGCGGGGCGATCCCGGAAGGGGCGCCGGTCGACGACCGGGCACCGGCCGGCGGCGTGATCATCGCCGTTCTCCTGGGTACGTGGGTGCCGGACGTCCTTCGCGAGTCGGGCGTCTGAACTCGTCGTCCGTCGATCGCGACCTTCTGTGTTGCCGACGGCGGCGCGGTGAATGTATACGGGAAGCGGCCTCAGGAAGAACTCCGGCCCGACAGCGCCGGTTTATGTATACACTGAGGGCATGACCCTCGCCGTCGAACGCACCTCCGCGAGCGATCGCGCGTATGCGGCCCTGCTCGACGACATCCAGTCCGGTGCCCTTCCGGCCGGCTTCGTGCTCGGCGAGGTCGACCAGGCCGAGCGGCTGGGCGTGAGCCGCACGCCGATGCGCGAAGCGCTGCGTCGCCTCATCGCCGACGGGCTCGTCGTGCAGCAGTCGCCGCGGGTCACCGTGGTCGCCGACCTCGACGCCGACGACATCCGCTCCCTCTTCGAGATCCGCCGCGCACTCGAGGAGAGCTCGGCCCGTCTCGCCGCTGCCCGGGGAGACGCCGCACTCTTCGGCGCGCTCGCGGACGAGTTCGCGCAGGTCGACCTCGACGGGGCGGAAGGCCGCGACGCGTACTACGCGCTGATCGCCCGGTTCGACGCGGCGCTCGACGCCGCGGTCGCCAACGACTACATCGCCTCGGCACTGCGCACCGTGCGGACCCACCTCGTGCGGGTGCGCCGGATGGCGCGCGACAAGCCCGCCCGCCTCGCCGCCTCCGCCGGCGAGCACCGCACCATCGCTCAGGCGCTCGCCGCCCGCGACGGCGACCTCGCCGCCCACGCCACGCACGTGCATCTGCACAACGCGCTCGCCGGCATCCTCGACTCCCTCCCCGACAGCAACAGTGAAGGATAAGCAATGACCGTCACCCACCACGTCCGTGTGCACCGCAGCGACGAGAACCTCGCCCGGGAAGACCAGCTCGCCTGGAAGATCGCCGAGGTCGCCGCCGACCGGGTCGAGGTCGAGCAGGACGTCGTCGACATGATCATCAACCGCATCATCGACAACGCGTCGGTGGCTGCGGCCTCCCTCACCCGCGGTCCCATCAACGCGGCCCGCGCGCAGGCGTTCAGCCACCCCGTCTCGACCGGCGGCGTCGGCGCGAACCTCTTCGGTGCGGCGCTCGACCACCGCACCAGCCCGGAGTGGGCGGCCTGGGCGAACGGCGTGGCCGTGCGCGAGCTCGACTACCACGACACGTTCCTCGCCGCCGAGTACTCGCACCCGGGCGACAACATCCCGCCGATCCTCGCCGTGGCGCAGCACACGGGCAAGGACGGTCGGGCGCTGGTCCGCGGCATCGCCACCGGCTACGAGATCCAGATGGACCTGGTGCGCGCGATCTGCCTGCACAAGCACAAGATCGACCACGTCGCCCACCTCGGCCCGTCGGCCGCCGCCGGCATCGGCACCCTCCTCGGCCTCGACGTCGAGACCATCTACCAGGCCGTCGGCCAGGGACTGCACACGACCACCGCCACGCGCCAGAGCCGCAAGGGCGAGATCTCGACCTGGAAGGCGCACGCTCCGGCGTTCGCGGGCAAGATGGCCGTCGAGGCGGTCGACCGGGCGATGCGCGGGCAGACCAGCCCGGCCCCGATCTACGAAGGCGAAGACGGCGTGATCGCCTGGATGCTCGACGGCAAGGACGCGGCCTACGACGTGCCGCTCCCCGCCGCCGGTGAGCCCAAGCGCGCGATCCTCGACTCGTACACGAAGGAGCACTCGGCCGAGTATCAGGCGCAGGCGCTCATCGACCTCGCCCGCAAGCTGGGGCTCGAGAACCCGGCGCTGCGCGACCCCGCGAACATCGATCAGATCGTCATCCACACCAGCCACCACACGCACAACGTGATCGGCTCGGGCGCGAACGACCCGCAGAAGTACGACCCGACCGCGTCGCGCGAGACGCTGGACCACTCGGTGCCCTACATCTTCGCGGTGGCGCTGCAGGACGGCGGCTGGCACCACGTCGACTCCTACACGCCCGAGCGTGCGGGCCGCGCCGACACCGTCGCGCTGTGGCACAAGATCACCACGGCGGAGGATGCCGAGTGGACGCGCCGCTACCACTCGGAGGACCCCGCCGAGAAGGCGTTCGGCGGTCGCGTCGAGATCCGCCTGACCGACGGCTCGACCGTGGTCGACGAGATCGCCGTGGCCGACGCGCACCCGCTCGGAGCCCGTCCGTTCGCCCGCGAGAACTACATCGCGAAGTTCCGTCTGCTGGCGGAGCCCGTGCTCGAGCCCGCCGAGATCGAGCGGTTCCTCGCCCTCGTGCAGCGCCTGCCCGAGCTCACGGCCGCCGAGGTCGGCGAGCTGTCGATCGTCGCGAAGCCCGGGCTGCTCGAGGCCGCTCCGGCGCCGGCGGGACTGTTCTGATGCTGTATTCCACCGTCACCCCCGCCGAGAAGCGCCGGCTGTTCCGTGAGCGCCTCGCGAGCGGCGAGCTGCTGCGCTTCCCCGGCGCGTTCAACCCGCTGAGCGCGCGCCTGATCGAGCAGAAGGGCTTCGACGGCGTCTACATCTCCGGCGCCGTGCTCTCGGCCGACCTGGGGCTGCCCGACATCGGCCTCACCACGCTCACGGAGGTCGCCGGCCGGGCGAAGCAGATCGCCCGCATGACCGACCTCCCCGCGATCGTCGACGCCGACACCGGCTTCGGCGAGCCGATGAACGTCGCCCGCACGATCCAGGAGCTCGAGGATGCGGGGCTCGCGGGCACGCACATCGAGGACCAGATCAACCCGAAGCGCTGCGGTCACCTCGACGGCAAGGCGGTCGTCGACGAGAACACCGCGATCAAGCGCATCCGCGCCGCCGCCGACGCCCGTCGTGACGAGAACTTCCTCATCATGGCGCGTACCGACATCCGCGCGATCGAGGGGCTGGACGCGGCGATCGACCGCGCCAAGGCGCTGGTGGACGCCGGGGCCGACGCGATCTTCCCGGAGGCCATGCGCACACTGGCCGAGTTCGAGGCCATGGCCGAGGCGCTCGACGTGCCGATCCTGGCGAACATGACCGAGTTCGGCAAGAGCGAGCTGTTCTCCACGGACCAGCTGCGCGACGCCGGCGTGAACCTCGTCATCTGGCCGGTCTCGCTGCTGCGCATCTCGATGGGCGCGGCGGGCCGCGCGCTCGATACGCTGAACGACGAGGGGCACCTGACCTCGAAGCTCGGCGAGATGCAGCACCGCGCCGATCTCTACGACCTGATCGACTACGAGTCGTACAACCACTTCGACTCCGGCGTCTTCAACTTCACCATCACGAAGGAGTGACCATGACCGAGCCGGACATCAAGAAAGGCCTCGCGGGAGTCGTCGTCGACACGACGGCGATCTCGAAGGTCAACCCCGACACGAACAGCCTGCTGTACCGCGGCTACCCGGTGCAGGAGCTCGCGGCCACGCAGCCGTTCGAGGCGGTCGCGTACCTGCTCTGGAACGGCGAGCTGCCGACGCCGGAGGAGCTGGCGGCCTTCCGGGTCACCGAGCGCGCGAACCGCGCCCTCGCACCCGTCGTCAAGGACGCGATCGACCGGCTGCCGTTGGACTCCCACCCGATGGACGAGGTGCGGACCGCCGTGAGCGTGATCGGTGCGATCGAGACCGCCGGCATCGCCAACGTCCTCGACGCGGTCGGCACGCCGGAGGAGAACCTCGAGCGCAGCCTCACCCTGTTCGCCGCGCTTCCGGCGATCGTGGCGTACGGTCAGCGCCGGCGTCGCGGACTCGAGCCGATCGAGTCGCGCGACGACCTCGACTACGCGGCGAACTTCCTCTGGATCACGTTCGGCGAGGAGCCGGACCCGGTCGTGGTGGACGCGTTCAACCGCTCGATGATCCTCTACGCGGAGCACTCGTTCAACGCCTCGACCTTCACGGCGCGGGTGATCACATCGACGCTGAGCGACCTGTACTCGGCGGTCGTCGGGGCGATCGGCGCCCTCAAGGGGCCCCTGCACGGCGGGGCGAACGAGGCCGTCATGCACATCTTCGACGAGATCGGCTCGGCCGACCGGGTGGAGGGATGGCTCGACAAGGCGCTCGCCGAGAAGCGCAAGATCATGGGGTTCGGCCACCGCGTCTACAAGCGCGGCGACTCCCGCGTGCCGACGATGAAGGCCGCTCTCGACTCCCTCGTCGCGCACTACGACAAGCCGGCCGTCGCCGAGCTGTACGAGAAGCTGGAGGGCGAGTTCGTCGCCCGCAAGTCCATCTACCCGAACCTCGACTATCCGTCCGGACCGGCGTACAACCTGATCGGCTTCGACACGCTGACGTTCACGCCGCTCTTCGTCGCGGCGCGCATCACGGGGTGGACGGCCCACATCATCGAGCAGCAGGCGTCGAACGCGCTGATCCGTCCGCTGTCGGCCTACGACGGACCGGACGAGAGGCACATCGAGGAGTACGTGCCCGACACGGCGGCGATCGACGTGCTCGAGCGTCCGGAGGAAGCGGCCGGCTGAGGCCACCGCGAGCCGCCGTCGCCCGACGACGGAAAGGCCCCGACACCTCTGCGTGTCGGGGCCTTTCGCGTTCCCGGATCCGTGGGCGATAGCGTGACGGCGGTCCACGGTCAACCCGGTGCGGCGGGTGCATGCGGAGGAGTAAGACAGATGCCGGGGCGATCCCGCCCGCCGACGAAGGAGGGTCCATGTCCGCATCCGACGCCGCCGTCAAGGAGGTCAAGTCGCTCGTCCCCGCACGCATGGACCGGCTGCCCTGGTCGCGGTTCCACTGGCTGATCGTCGTCGGGCTCGGCTTCTCGTGGATCCTCGACGGCCTCGAAGTGCAGATCGTCGCCGCGAACGGATACGCCGCGACTCTGGGGATGGGCCCGGCCGAGGTGGGACTCGCCGGTACGTGCTATCTGCTCGGACAGGTCTTCGGAGCGCTGGTGTTCGGACGGCTCACCGATCGCCTCGGACGCAAGAAGCTGTTCCTCGTCTCCCTGGTGGTCTACCTGGTCGGATCCGCCGTCGCCGGTCTCGCCTTCGCGCCCTGGTTCTTCTACATCTGGCGATTCGTCGCGGGTGCCGGCATCGGCGGCGAGTACGCGGCCATCAACTCGGCCATCGACGAGATCATCCCGGCGAAGTACCGCGGGCGCGTCGACATCGCGATCAACGGCACGTACTGGGGCGGCGCCGCGCTCGGTGCGGTGGCGAACGTGTTCTTCCTGAACACCGACATCCTCCCGGAGGACGTCGGCTGGCGTCTCAGCTTCTTCCTCGGTCCGGTGCTCGGCCTCCTCCTCATCTGGCTGCGCCGGCACATCCCGGAGAGCCCACGGTGGCAGATGACCCACGGTCGGGAAGAGGCCGCGGAACGCAACGTGGACCAGATCGAGGAGCGCATCCGCCAGGAGGGCAAGACGATCCCGCCGGTCGATGAGAGCAAGGCGATCACGGTCAAGGAGTACGGCCGGGTGCCGTTCCTGCTCATCGCCAAAGTGCTGTTCCGCAAGTACCCGCGGCGCACCCTCGTCGGCATCACGATGATGGTGACGCAGTCGTTCCTCTACAACGCGATCTTCTTCACCTACGCGCTCGTGCTCGAGAACTTCTACGACACCCCGCCGGCCTCCGCGTCGCAGTACTTCATCGTCTTCGCCGTGGGCAACCTCGCCGGGGCGCTCATCCTCGGGCACTTCTTCGACACCTGGGGTCGCCGGCGGATGCTGTTCGGCACGTACATGCTCGCCGGCCTCATCCTCCTGGTCAGCGCCTTCCTGTTCAACGCGGGCGTGCTGAACGCGGCGACGCACACGGCGTTCTGGTGCGCCTCGTTCTTCTTCGCCTCCGCTGGAGCCTCGGCGGCGTACCTGACGGTCAGCGAGATCTTCCCGCTCGAGCTGCGCAGCCAGGTCATCTCCTACATCTTCTCGATCGGGCAGCTGGTCGGTGCGATCGCGCCGGTGCTCTACGGCGCCCTCATCGGTCAGAGCGCCGAGAGCGGTGACCGCGGACCGCTGTTCTGGGGCTACGTGCTCGGCGCGGCGATCATGATGTTCGGCGGCATCGTCTGCGGGATCTTCGGAGTCAGTGCCGCGGGGAAGTCGCTGGAGGACATCGCGGATCCGCTCTCCCTGGTGGAACCGGCGGAGAAGGGCGTCTCGCCCGACAGTGGGAAGAGCTCGTAGCGCCGTGACGTCGACAGGCTCAGGACCCGCAGGTCGCTGAGCCTGTCGACGCGGGACGTGCGCGTCAGGCGCGCGTGACCTCCAGCTCGACCACCGACCAGGAGAGGGGCGGGAGGGTGGCGCGCACGGCCCCGCCGACGACATCCGCCGCCGTCAGGGGGACCATGTGGACGGTGTCGGGCGCGGTCTCCAGGTTGGCGGCGTGACGGTCTCCGCCCTCGGGGATGGTCAACGTCTCGGCCTGACGCAGACGGAGGTCACCCAGTCCGTGCAGGTCGATCGTGAGGTCGCTCTCCTCGTCGAGCGAGCGGTTCGCGACGAAGACCACGAGCCGCCCGGTGGCCTCGTCCCAGGTGGCGGCGGCGTCGACGGCATCGACCCCGCCGTAGCGCTTGGTCTCGATCTGCGGGGCCGACACCGCGAGCCGCAGGATGCGCCCGGTGGCCAGACGCGCCATGCGCTCGAACGGCCAGAAGCTCGTCTGGCGCCAGGCGGCCCCGCCCTCCTCCGAGCGGATCGGGGCGATCACGTTCACGAGCTGCGCCTGGTTGGCGATCTTCACGCGGTCGCCGTGGCGCAGCAGGCTGTTGAGGAGGGTGCCGACGACGACGGCATCCGTCACCGAGTAGGTGTCCTCGATGAGTCGCGGATGCTGCCGCCAGCCCGCCTTCTCGATCTCGCCGGCCTCGACGTCGTTGTACTTCACCTGGTCCCACACGTTCCACTCGTCGAACGAGATGTCGACCTGCTTCGTGTGCTTGCCGGACGCCTTGACGGCATCGATCGTCGCGATGACGCCCTCGATGAACGCATCCATGTCGACGGACTCGGCGAGGAACGACTCGGCGTCGCCGTCGTGCTCCTGGTAGTAGGCGTGCATGGAGATGAAGTCGACCTCGTCGTAGGCGTGCGTGAGCACCGTGTGCTCCCACGTGCCGAAGGTCGGCATCGAGCGACCGGAGGAGCCCACCGCGACGAGCTCGATCGAGGGGTCGACCAGTCGCATCGCCTTCGCCGACTCCTGCGCGAGGCGGCCGTACTCGGTCGCCGTCTTCCCGCCGATCTGCCACGGGCCGTCCAGCTCGTTGCCCAGGCACCACAGCTTGATGTCGAAGGGCTGCTCGGCGCCGTTCTTCCGCCGCAGGTCCGACCAGTACGTGCCGCCGGGGTGGTTGGCGTACTCGACGAGGGCGCGCGCCTCCTCGACGCCGCGGGTGCCGAGGTTGACCGCCTCCATGACCTCGACGTCGGCCTCCCGCGCCCAGTCCATGAACTCGTGCAGGCCGAACGCGTTCGTCTCGATCGTGTGCCAGGCGCCGTCGATCCGGACGGGCCGATCCTCGGCGGGGCCGACCCCGTCCTCCCAGCGGTAGCCGGAGACGAAGTTGCCGCCGGGGTAGCGGACGACCGTCGGTCCCATCTCCTTCACCAGGGCCAGCACGTCCTTTCGGAATCCGCGCGCGTCGGCCTGGGGATGGCCGGGCTCGTAGATGCCGGTGTAGACGCAGCGGCCCATGTGCTCGACGAACGAGCCGAAGAGTCTCCGGGGGACGTCGCCGATCGTGAAGTCGCGGTCGATGGTGATGCGGGCCTGGGACATTGCTCTCCTTGTGAGTGGCCGGGGAAGGGATCGGATGCCGTCGTGGCGGCTACTGGCCGCCGAAGCCGCTCGTCGCGACTCCCTTGACGATCTGCTTCTGGAAGATGAGGAACACGACGATGAGCGGCAGCGCCGCGAGCACGGCCTGCGCCATGACCTGCGCGTACTGCACGCCGTAGGCGCTGATCACGGTCTGCAGGCCGACCGGCAGCGTCATCAGCGTCGTGTCGTTGATGACGAGGAACGGCCAGAGGAAGTTGTTCCACGCGGCGATGAAGACGAAGATCCCGACGGACGCCATGATCGGCCGGGACAGCGGCAGCACGATGGACCAGAAGATGCGCAACCGGCTGGCGCCGTCGACCCGGGCGGCGTCTTCGAGCTCGATGGGGATCGCGTCGAAGAACCGCTTCAGGATGAACACCATGGCGGGAGCGACCACCTGCGGCAGGATCAGGCCCCAGTACGTGTCGATCAGATTGAACGCGAGCATCTCGTAGAACAGCGGGATGATCAGCACCTGCGGCGGCACGACGATCGAGGCGATGATCACCACGAACAGCCACTTCCGACCGGTGAAGTCCAGCCGCGAGAAGGCGTAGGCGGCCAGCGCCGAGATCGTCAGCGTGATCAGCGTGATGGCGACGGAGGTCCAGAGGCTGTTGAACGCCCAGGTGTAGACGTTGCCCTGCGAGAGGATCGCCGTGAACGCCTCGATGGTCGGACCGGAGGCGCCGATCCAGCCCGGGTCGCCGGACGCGGCATCCGTCTCGGTCTTGAACGCGGTCGCCACGGCCCAGAGGAACGGCAGCAGCCAGCCGACCGCGAGCAGCAGCAGGACGAGGAACGCGGCGATGCGGAGCGGTCCGAACGGCTTCTGGCCGGGCAGGTGCGGGCGCCGAGTGCGGCGCTTGCCGGCCGTGGTGATCGATTCGGTTCGGGTGGCGACGGCGTCGGCGGTGACGATGGACATCAGAACTGCTCCTTCCGGCGGCGCGTGATCAGGGCCTGCGCGATGCCCAGGATGACGATGAGGGCGAAGAACACATAGGAGATGGCGGCCGAGTAGCCGAACCGGTAGCTGACGAAGCCGGCCTCGTAGATGTACTGCACGATCGAGCGGGTGGTGTCGCTCGCGACCCCGCCGAGCATCTGGTACGCCTGGTCGAACAGCTTCAGGGAGGCGAGGATCTGCAGGATCAGGATCAGGACGGTCGCCGGTCCCAGCTGGGGGAGCGTGATCGACCAGAACTGTCGCCAGGCTCCCGCCCCGTCGAGGGACGCGGCCTCGTACTGCTGCGGCGGGATGTTCTGCATCGCGGCCAGGTACAGCAGGAAGTTGAAGCCGACGGTCCACCACACGGTCGCGATCACGATCGACAGCATGTTGGTGTCGGGGTTCTGCAGCCAGGCGATCGGCTCGAGCCCGAAGAACTCGAGGATGTTGTTCGCGGCGCCCACCTGCGGGTTGAAGATCCAGACCCAGATCTGCGAGATCACGGTCGAGGCGAGCAGGAAGGGCATGAAGAACGACAGCCGCCACAGCCACTGGCCGGGGATGCCGCGGTCGACGAGGGCGGCCATGACCAGCGCGATCACGACCAGCGGAACGGTGGAGAGCAGCGTGAACCACACGGTGTTCCCCATCGACTGCCACATCTTCGGGTCGGTCAGCGCCTCGGCGTAGTTGGCGAAGCCGATGAACGCGCCACCCGCCCCGGTGAGCGACTGATCGGTGAAGCTGAGGATGATGCCGTGCACGATGGGCCAGGCGAGGAACAGGACGAACGCGATCAGGAACGGGGCGAGGAACGCCCAGCTGATGAGCTGCTCGCGGTTGCGTGCGCCTGCTCTGCGCGCGGGTGTCGCGGCACGCGAACCCGTGACGATCGCACGGGTGGAGGTCGTGGCGGTCGTCATGATGCGAACGTCCCTTCGGGATCTGCGGGGTTCGGCTGTCGGAGCAGGGTGTTGACCCGCGCCTCGAACCGGTCGATCGCCGCGGCGGGGTCGTCGCCCGAGAGCAGGACGCCCTGCACGGCGGCGCCGAACTCGCCCTGGAAGTTCGAGCCGGAGCCGGTGAACCACGCGGTCGGGTCGTACACGACGTGCTGCGCCGCTTCGGCGTAGTGCGCCTGGGGGACCAGGTCGGCGTACGCGGGAGACTCCGTGACGGGAAGGAACGCGGGGATGTGGCCCGCCTCCGCCCAGCCGAACGAGCCCTTCAGCATGTCGGCGACGAAGGCGTAGGTGAGGTCCCGCCGGACCGGATCCGCCTTCGTCTGGTGCGGGAGCACGAAGGAGTGCGAATCGGCGTAGACGGCCGGTGTGCCGTACAGCGTGGGGATCATCGTGGCGTCGAAGGGCAGCTTCGCGGCCTGCATGGTGCGCAGCTCCCACACCCCGGTGAAGAGCATGCCGCTCTTGCCGGTGGCGAACTCGGCGATCGCGCTGCCGTAGTCGGCCTGGGCGAGGGCGATCTCCCCGTCGAGGAGCGTGCGCATGAGCGTCAGCGACTCGACGGCCACGTCCTTGTCGATCACCGCGGGCCCGCCGGGCGGCAGCTCGATGGCGGCGCCGTGCTGCGAGTAGAACGTGTAGAACAGGCGCCACATCTGCGCCCCGTCGCCGAGGTAGCCGTAGGACAGCGCGTGCCCCTCCGCCTGGCCGCCGACCGCGCGCAGCTGGTCGAGGAACTCCTCGGGGGAGGAGGTCTCCTCGAGCCGACCGTCGCTGTCGAGGACCCCGGCCGCGTCGCAGATGTCGGTGTTGAACATCATCACGAACGGATGGGCGTCGAGGGCGATGCTGTACATGCCGTCGCCGACGAAGCCCTTTTTCCAGATCGGCTTCGGGAAGGTCGAGCTGTCGATGCCGAGGGACGCGAGCCGGTCCACGTCCCACGGGTCGAGGAGGCCGCCCGGCGCCCAGCCGACCGTGCGGGTGGCGTGCATGATCGCGACGTCGGGCGCGCGGCCTCCGGCGCCGGCCATCGCGAGCTTCGTGTAGTACGGCGTGCCCCAGGCGAGGACCGTGGGGCGGATCCGGAAGGCGCTCTGTGCACCGTTCACCTCGTCGAGGAGCTGCGACATCGTCACGCCGTCGCCGCCGCTGAGCAGGTGCCAGAACTGCAGGGTCTGGGGGCCGGAGCCGGGGGCGGCACCCGGGGCGCAGCCCGCGAGCAGGGCCGTGCCCGCGGCGACCGAGGCGGCAGCCAGGAACTGCCTTCGAGACAGATCGAGTGGGGGCGTCATCGTCACTCCTTCGTGACCGGTGGGTGGACGCCTCATCATTACATCGATGTAATCGGGTGCGCAAGGATCGATTCTCCGCCCGCCCGACGGCCGTGCGTCAGGGGCGGTAGCCGGAGGGGCGGCCGTCGGTGCTGGCGCGCTCCAGGAGGTGATGCGAGAGCGTGAGGGCCCGCGGCGGCGCGCTGCGGTCGCCCATCCGCGTCTCCAGCAGCCCCAGGGCGGCGACGGCGAACGCCTGGCGGTCGAACGCCACCGAGGTCAGGGCCGGCGCGGTGTACTTCGAGAACTCCACGTCGTCGAACCCGGTGACGATCACGTCGTCCGGCACCCGGATGCCGTGCTCGTGCAGCGTGTGCAGCGCGCCGAGCGCCAGCGAGTCGGTGAAGGCCACGATCGCGTCGAACTCCACCCGACGGGCGAGCAGCGCCCGCGCCGCTTCCGCGCCCCCCGACATCGACCAGGGCAGGCGGTTCACCTCGAGGGCGGGGTCGCGGGCGATCCCGGCCGCGCGCAGTGCGTCGTGCACGCCCTCCAGCCGGAGCCGGCTCGTGGCGGTCGCGATCGAGGCGTCGTCGTCGGCGCCGATCACCGCGACCCGGCGCGCCCCGCGGGAGAGCACGTGCCGCGTGGCATCCGCGGCCGCGAGCCGGCTGTCGATGCGCACGTGGTCGGCGCGGTTCTGCTCGACCTCGCCGATCACGACCACGGGCGGGAGGCGGTCGGCGTAGCGGATCACACTGTCCTCGAGGCGGATGGGGTTGAGGATGAGCCCGTCCACCAGGTGGGCCCTGGCGCGGGAGACGAGCTCCTTCTCGCGCTCGGGCTCGGTCGCGGTCTCCTCGATCTGCACGGCCAGGCCCCGCTCGTGCGCTGCCTCGACGATGCGGTGCAGCAGCTCGGCCGAGAACGCCGTGGTCAGATCGGGCAGGGCGACCGCGATGATGCCCGACCGGCCGTTGCGTAGTCCGCGCGCGCTGAGGTTGGGCACGAAGTCGAGCTGCACCATCGCGGCTTCGACTTTGAGCCGGGTCTCCTCGCGCACCGGGATGGTTCCCGTCACGACGTTCGAGACCGTCTTGGGAGAGACTCCGGCCAGGGCGGCGACGTCCTTCATCGTCGCGCGGGGCGGCGTCGGCGCTGTCATCCGCTCAGCATACCGAGGCGTCTTCGCGCGACGGCTACATCGATGTAGAGCGGGTGATCCGTGGTTGTATAGCGCCATGGGCATCGAACGCAACTGGGCGGGCAACCTCACGTACCGCGCATCCCGGCTGGAGCATCCGTCATCGATCGACGAACTGCGCTCCCTGCTCGCGCAGGGCGGGCCCGTGCGGCTGTCGGGGTCGCGGCACTCGTTCAACGACCTCGCCGACACCGACGGCGTGCTCATCGCCCTCGATGCCCTGCCTCCGGTGTTCGAGGTGAACGAGGCGCGCGACGCGGTGCGGGTCTCGGGCGCGCTGCGGTACGGCGACGTCGCACCGCTGCTCCAGGCGGAGGGGCTCGCGCTCGCGAACCTGGCCTCCCTGCCGCACATCTCGATCGCGGGCACGGTCGCCACCGGCACGCACGGCTCGGGCGACGCGCTGGGCTCCCTCGCCTCCGCGGTGCGCGCGCTCACGATCATCACCCCCGCCGGCGAGACGCGTACCCTGACCCGTGGCGAGGACGACTTCGCCGGCGCGGTCGTCAGCCTCGGGGCGCTCGGCGCCGTGGTCGACGTGACACTCGACGTCGAGCCGACCTACGACGTCGCGCAGCACGTGTTCGAGCATCCGGACTGGGACGCGATCCTCGCGCAGTTCGACGAGGTGACCGGTGTCGGCACCAGCGTGAGCATCTTCTCCACCTGGCAGCGCACCGACATCGCCGACCAGATCTGGGTCAAGCAGCGTCTCCCCGAGGCGCACGAGGCCGCCAGGGAGTCGCTGTTCGAGCGGCTCGGCGCCGAAGCCGCGGCGGGCAAGCGGCATCCGATCCTCGGTGTCGACCCGGTGGCCTGCACCGAGCAGCAGGGCGAGGCGGGGCCGTGGTCCCAGCGGCTGCCGCACTTCCGGCTCGAGTTCACCCCCTCGGCGGGCGCCGAGATCCAGAGCGAGTACCTCGTGCCGCGGGCCGACGCCGTCGCCGCGATCCAGGCCGTGCGACAGCTGGCCGGGCAGATCGCTCCGCTGCTGCTCGTGAACGAGATCCGCACGGTGCGCGCCGACGACCTGTGGCTGAGTTCCTCGTACGAGACGGATGCCGTCGGCATCCACTTCACCTGGAAGCCGGAGGAGGCGGCCGTGCGGGCACTGCTCCCCGCCATCGAGGCCGCGCTGCCCCCCACCGCCCGACCGCACTGGGGCAAGGTGTTCACGCTCGACGGTGCGGAGGTGCGCTCGCGCTACCCGCGCTTCGACGACTTCGCGGCCCTCGCCGCGCGCTTCGACCCCGAGCGGCGCCTGGTGAATCCGTACCTGGAGCGGTTGGGGCTGTAGGCCCGTCGGCTCGGGGCCGCGCGAGGTCGTACACTCGTCGGCGTGAGTGAGTCCCCCCGCGCGTCCGGCCGAACGGTCGGCGTCCGTGACGTGGCGGCGCTCGCCGGGGTCTCCCGGCAGACCGTGTCGCGGGTGCTCAACGACCACCCCGAGGTCGCCGCCGACACGAAACAGCGCGTGGAGTCCGCGATGGCCGAGCTCGGATATCGCATGAACAACGCGGCGCGGGCGCTGGGCACCCGTCGCTCCCGCACCATCGGCGTCCTGGCGTCCGACGCGCTGCAGTACGGGCCATCTCGCAGCATCGCCGCGCTCGAGGCGACCGCGCGCCAGTCGGGCTACTGGGTCAGCGCCGCGTTCGCCGATGCGGGCGACGCCGAGGCCGTCGTCGCCGCCGTCGAGCATCTCGTCGCCCAGGGCGTCGAAGGGATCGTGGTGGTCGCCCCGCACGCCCGCACCCTCAAGGCCCTCGACGCCCTGCGGATCGGGGTGCCGGTGGTCACGCTGCACTCCGCCGGTCGCGGAGCTCGCGGTCTCTGGGTCGATCAGGCCGCCGGCGCCCGGCTGGCGGTCGCGGCTCTCGCGGATGCCGGGCACACCCGCATCGCGCACCTCGCCGGCCCCGCGGACTGGCTCGAAGCGGAGTCGCGCGTCCAGGGCTTCACGGCCGAACTCGCCGCGCGCGGCCTCGAGCCGGGGCCGGTGATCGCGGGGGACTGGTCGGCCGGATCGGGGTACACCGCGACCGCCGCGATCCGGGCCGCGGGAGTCACCGCGGTCTTCGCCGCGAACGACCAGATGGCGCTCGGGCTGCTCGGCGGTCTGCAGGAGGCCGGGCTGTCTGTCCCCGCCGACCTCAGCGTGGTGGGCTTCGACGACATCCCGGACGCCGCGTTCTACTGGCCGAGGCTCACCACGGTGCGGCAGGACTTCGACGAGCTGGCGCGCCGCGCGGTCGCCGCCCTGATCGGCACGGTGGAGGCGGATGCCCTGGCGCCGGTCGCCCCCGAGCTCATCTCCCGCGCCTCGGTCGCCCCGCCCCGCTGACCCGCGCCCGCGCGCCCTCGCGCCCGCCTCCTTCGTTTCGCCGAGTGCACGGCTTCTCGTCGAGTGCACGGCCTGCCGACGTGAACAGGCCGTGCACTCGGCGACATCCCGTGCACTCGGCGGAGGAAGGGGGGAGCGGGAGAGGGGGGTGGTTGACGCGGGGGAGCGCTCGTGGCACACTGCTGTGACCGGTCACAGTGATCGGTCACAGCACTCCGAGGTCCCGTGAGCAACGAAGCCCCCACCTTCTCCGATCAGGTCGAATCGGCCATCCGCATGGTCCGCGCCGACGTCGCCCGGCTGCACGGCGAACTCGTGCGCTACGGACTGGTCGTATGGACGGGCGGCAACGTCTCCGGCCGGGTCCCCGGCGCCGACCTGTTCGTGATCAAGCCGTCGGGCGTCTCCTACGACGATCTCTCCCCGGAGAACATGATCCTCTGCGATCTCGACGGCCGCGTCGTCCCCGGCACGCCCGGCAGCGACCGCTCGCCGTCGAGTGACACCGCCGCGCACGCCTACGTCTATCGGCACCTGCCCGAGGTCGGCGGCGTCGTGCACACCCATTCGACCTACGCCGTGGCGTGGGCGGCCCGCGGCGAGGAGATCCCGTGCGTGATCACGGCCATGGCCGATGAGTTCGGGGGCGCGATCCCGGTGGGTCCCCTCGCGGTCATCGGCGACGACTCGATCGGACGGGGGATCGTCGACACGCTCCGTGGCCACCGCTCGCGCGCCGTGCTCATGCAGAACCACGGTCCGTTCACGATCGGCGTCGATGCGGCCGACGCCGTGAAGGCCGCTGTGATGGTCGAGGACGTCGCCCGCACCGTGCACCTCGCCCGTGAGGCGGGACCGCTGATCCCGATCCCGCAAGAGACGATCGACCGCCTGTTCGGCCGCTACCAGAACGTCTACGGCCAGAACGGGGATGCCCGCCGATGACCTCGCGACAGGACGCGGGGCGCGTCGCCGACGACATCCGGGCCGGTCGGACGAGCCTGGGCATCGAGCTGGGGTCGACGCGCATCAAAGCCTGCCTGATCGGGGAGGATACCGAGGTGCTCGCGACCGGGTCGTCCTCGTGGGAGAACAGCCTCGAGGACGGCGTCTGGACCTACGCGATCGACGAGGTGTGGGCGGGGTTGCAGTCCGCCTACGCGGCGCTGATCGACGATGCCGAGCAGCGGCACAGCATCCGTCCCGACTCGTTCGGGGCGATCGGCATCTCGGCGATGATGCACGGCCACCTCGCCTTCGATGCGGCGGGCGAACTGCTCGTCCCGTTCCGCACCTGGCGCAACACCGGCACCGGCACCGCGGCGGCCGAGCTGACGGCGCTGCTCGGCGTCAACATCCCGCTGCGCTGGTCGATCGCGCACCTGCACCAGGCCGTGATCGACCGCGAGGCGCATGTGCCGCGGATCGCGAGCATCAACACCCTCGCCGGCCACGTGCACGAGCGGCTCACCGGCGAGCGGGTGCTCGGCGTGGGCGACGCCTCCGGCATGTTCCCGATCGACGCCCGCTCCGGCACCACCGTCGCACCCGCCTACGACGCGCGGATGCTGCGGGCCTACGACGCGCTCGCCGGTGACCGCCTCTCCCGTCCGCTCGCCGAGCTGCTCCCCGTCGTGCTCCCGGCCGGGGCGCCCGCCGGCACGCTCACCGTGTCCGGCGCGGCGCTGCTGGATCCGTCCGGCGCCCTCCGGCCCGGCATCCCGTTCTGTCCGCCCGAGGGCGATGCGGGCACCGGCATGGTCGCGACCAACTCCGTGTCGCCCCGAACCGGCAACGTCTCGGCGGGCACCAGCATCTTCGCGATGGTGGTGCTGGAACGTCCGCTGGCCGCGGTCCATCACGAGCTGGATCTCGTGACGACCCCCGCGGGTGACGCCGTGGCGATGGTGCACTGCAACAACGGGGCGAGCGAGCTCGCGGCGTGGGCGGGGCTCTTCGGACGCTTCGCCGCGGCCGCCGGGCGGCCCGTCGACGACGACGCGGTGTTCGATCTGCTGTTCCTCGAGGCGCTCGGCGGTGAGGCGGACGCCGGCGGCCTGCTCGCCTACAACCACCTCGCCGGTGAACCCCTCGCCGGACTCGACGCGGGGCGGCCGCTGTTCGTGCGGACACCCGACAGTGCGTTCACGCTCGCGAACTTCATGCGCGCCCAGCTCTACGGCGTCTTCGGCACGCTCGCCCTCGGCATGCAGGTGCTGGCCGCGGAGGGTGTCGAGCTGGACCGGATGTTCGCGCACGGGGGCATGTTCCGCACGGCCGGGGTCGCGCAGCGCTTCCTCGCCGCCGCCCTCGATGCGCCGGTCGCGGTCGGCAAGCTGGCGTCGGAGGGAGGGGCGTGGGGCATCGCGGTGCTCGCGTCGTACCTCGCGCACGCCGACGCCCTCCCGCTCGGGGCCTACCTCGACGAGCGGGTCTTCGCCACGGCATCCGTCTCGATCGCCGACCCGGACTCCTCCGACGTCGCCGGATTCCTCTCCTACCTCGCCCGCTACCGGTCCGGGCTGGCGGTCGAGGCCGCCGCCGTCGCCTCCCTCCCCGTCCTCTCGTTCGTCGAGCGGGCGTAGGAGACGAGACGCCTCACCACGTGTCCCCTCCCTCCCCTTCGCTCGACGATCGGCTCCCTGAAAGGCAACCCATGGCACTCACCACCTCCCTCGACGGCTACGAGGTCTGGTTCCTCACCGGCAGCCAGCACCTGTACGGGCCCGAGACGCTCGCGCAGGTGGCCGACCAGTCGCAGGAGATCGCACGCATCCTGGACGCGGCGGACGACGTGCCGGTCACCATCGTCTGGAAGCCGGTGCTGACGGATGCCGCCGCGATCAAGCGCACCGCGCTGGAGGCCAACGCCGACGACCGGGTGATCGGGCTCGTCGCGTGGATGCACACGTTCAGCCCGGCGAAGATGTGGATCGCCGGCCTGGATGCGCTGCGGAAGCCGCTCGCGCACCTGCACACGCAGGCGAACGTCGAGCTGCCGTGGGCCGACATCGACTTCGACTTCATGAACCTCAACCAGGCCGCGCACGGCGACCGCGAGTTCGGCTACATCCAGACCCGGCTGAGCGTGCCGCGCAAGACGATCGTCGGGCACGCCAGCGACCCGCGCGTGCAACGCGAACTCGGCACCTGGCAGCGTGCGGCGGCCGGGCTCGCGGCGTCGCGCGACCTGAAGCTCGCCCGCTTCGGCGACAACATGCGCTTCGTCGCGGTGACCGAGGGCGACAAGACGGAGGCCGAGCTGCGCTTCGGCGTGCAGGTGAACACCTGGGGCGTGAACGAGCTGGCGGATGCCGTCGCGACGGCATCCGATGCCGACATCGACGCGCTCGTCGCCGAGTACGAGGAGCTGTACGAGGTCGCGCCCGAGCTGCGGCGGGGCGGCGACCGTCATGCCTCCCTGCGCGACGGGGCCGCGATCGAGATCGGTCTGCGCTCGTTCCTGGAGGAGAGCGGCTTCGGCGCCTTCACCACCTCGTTCGAGGACCTCGGATCCCTGAAGCAGCTGCCCGGACTCGCGGTGCAGCGGCTCATGGCCGAGGGGTACGGCTTCGGTGCGGAGGGCGACTGGAAGACCGCGATCCTGGTGCGCATCGCGAACGTCATGGGCGCGGGGCTCCCCGGCGGCGCGAGCCTGATGGAGGACTACACCTACGACATGACCCCGGGCGACGAGCTGATCCTCGGCGCGCACATGCTGGAGGTGTCGCCGTCGCTCACCACCGCGAAGCCCGCGCTCGAGGTGCATCCCCTCGGCATCGGCGGCAAGGACGATCCGGTGCGCCTGGTCTTCACGGCCGACCCCGGCCCCGCCGTCGTGGTCGCGCTCAGCGACATGCGCGATCGGTTCCGCCTGACCGCGAACGTGGTCGAGAACGTCGAGCCGCGTGCCGCGCTGCCGAAGCTCCCCGTCGGCCGGGCCGTGTGGAAGCCGCAGCCGGACTTCACCACGAGCGCCGCCGCGTGGCTCACCGCCGGAGCCGCGCATCACACGGTCATGTCGACCGCGGTCGGGATCGAGGCCTTCCGCGACTTCGCCGAGATGGCCGAGGTGGAGCTGCTGGTGATCGACGAGAGCACGACGCTGCCGGAGTTTCAGAAGCAGGTGCGCTGGAACCAGGCCTACTACCGTCTCGCGCAGGGGCTGTGATGGCGGTCGAACCGAGGTCCGGACGTCAGCTCCGCATCGGCGGCCACGGGTACGAGGCGATGGTCGCGAGCGTGGGCGCCTCGCTGCGGACGCTCACCTTCGAAGGACGCGACCTCGTCGTGCCGTTCGCTGCGGATGAGGTGCGCCCCGGCTACCGCGGCGCGACGCTCGCGCCGTGGCCGAACCGCATCGTCGACGGCCGCTATCGCTTCGACGGCGTCGAGCATCAGCTGCCGCTGACCGAGCCGGCGCGGGGACAGGCCCTGCACGGACTGCTCGTCTGGTCGGAGTTCTCGGATCGGCTGGTCCTCGACGACCGGGTCGTGCTCGCGGCGGTGATCGAACCGCAGGCGGGCTACCCGTTCCGCATCGAGGTCGAGGTCGAGTACCTCCTCGACGCCGAGGGCCTGCACCAGACGATCACCGCGCACAACATCGGAGCGGATGCCGCGCCCTGGGGCACCGGCCCGCATCCGTATCTCGTGGCCGGCCCCGGTCGCGTGGATGCGTGGACGCTGCGGCTCCCGGCCTCCGCGGTCCTCACGGTCACGCCCGACCGGCTGAGCCCGATCGGCGTGGAGCCCGTGGCGCAGCATCCGCAGTGGGACTTCCGTGCGGCGCGGAGGATCGACGACGTGTTCATCGACCATGCGTTCACGGACCTCGCCCGTTCGGACGGCATCGCCGAGGTGCGCCTCACGACCGACGCCGGATCGGGTGTGGCGATGAGCTGGGACGAGCGGTGCCCGTGGGTGCAGGTGCACACCGCCGACAACCCGGGCCTCGACGGCATCCACCGGATCGGCCTCGCGGTCGAGCCGATGACCTGCCCGCCCGATGCCTTCAGCTCCGGGGTCGACCTCGTGGTCCTCGAGCCGGGCGCCGTGCATGCCGCAGCCTGGCGGATCCGCGCGCTCTCGTCGGCTTCGTGACCTGAGCGGATCCGCGGCCCGACCGGCTCAGCCGACGGCGAGGACCGCGGCGGCCTGCCGGGCGGCGCCGAGCGCGACGTACTCGCCCGCGGGCGGCACCTCGACCGGGATGCCGAGCACCGCCGGGGCGATCGCGCGAACGGCGGGGGACTGCGCCCCGCCGCCGATCAGCAGCGCGCGGTGCAGCGGCACCCCGTCCGCACGGAGGGCGTCGAGGCCCGCGCCGAGGCCGGACAGCATCCCCTCCACGGCCGCGCGCGCGAGGTTCTCGCGGGTCGTGGAGGCGAGCGTCATGCCGCTCAGCGTCGCGGTGGCATCCGGGAGGTTCGGGGTGCGCTCGCCCTCGAAGTAGGGGAGGAGTGACAGGCCGTCGGCTCCGGGGGTCGCGGCCAGCGCGAGGCGACTCAGCTCCTCGTGGTCGACGCCGAGAAGAGCGGCCGTGACGTCGAGGACGCGCGCCGCGTTGAGCGTGCACACCAGCGGAAGGAAGTGTCCGTCGGCGGACGCGAACCCGGCGATGATCCCGGAGGCATCAGAGGAGGGCGTCGGACTGACCGCGAACACCGTGCCGCTCGTGCCGATCGAGACGACGACGTCGCCCGGACCCGCGCCGAGGCCCAGGGCGGCCGCGGCGTTGTCGCCGGCGCCGGGCGCGACTCGGCGGCCGGCAGCATCCGTCACGGATTCGTCGGCACCGAGCACGCGGGGCAGGACGGCGTCGTGCCCGAGGGCGGCGGCGAACAGCTCGCGGTCGTACTCTCCCGTCGCCGGGTTCCAGTAGCCGGTGCCCGAGGCGTCGGAGCGGTCGGTCACCAGCTCCTCGAGGACGGGGCCGTGCGTCACTCCCTCGCCGCCGGCCGGTCCGTAGCCGCGCAGGCGCCAGGTGAGCCAGTCGTGCGGGAGCGCGACCGCCGCGACCCGCGCCGCGTTCTCCGGTTCGTGGTCGCGGAGCCAGCGCACCTTCGAGATCGTGAAGGATGCCACGGGCACGAGCCCGGTGCGATCCGCCAGCTCCTGCGCCCCGAACTCCGCGACCAGAGCATCCGCGGCCTCCGCGGACCGGGTGTCGTTCCACAGCAGCGCATCACGGATGACACGGCCCTCGGCGTCCAGCGCGACCATGCCGTGCTGCTGCCCGCCGATCGCCCAGGACTCGATGTCGTCGAGGCCGCCGGCATCCGCGATCGCGGTCCGCAGTGCGCGCCACCAGGCTTCGGGGTCGACCGAGGTGCCGTCGGGGTGCGGAGCGCGACCGGTGCGGACGACGGCATCGGCCGCGGTGTCGGTCGGAACCGTGGTGTCGAACACCACGACCTTGCACGACTGCGTCGAGGAGTCGACGCCGAGGACGAGTGCCATGCCGGTCAGCGTGCGCCGAGGAGGTGCTCCGTGGCGAGCTGCTGCAGCCGCACGAAGCCGAAGCCGTGACCGCCGAGGTACGCATCGGCGTCGAAGTCCTCGTAGGCGCTGCGGTCCGCGAGGAATGCGTCGTAGCTCTCGCCGGGGTTCAGCGTGGGCGTCGACAGCTCGGCCACGCGCGCGGCGGCCAGGGCCTCCTGCACCTCCGGGTCGGCGCGGAAGGCCGCGGCGCGCTCCTTCAGCAGCAGGTAGGTGCGCATGTTGGCGGCGGCCGACGCCCAGACGCCGTCCTCGTCCTCCGTGCGGCTGGGCTTGTAGTCGAAGTGCCGCGGACCCTCGTAGGCGGGCACGCCGCCGGGGCCGCCGTTCTCCAGCAGGTCGACGAGCGCGAAGGCGTTGTGCAGATCGCCGTGCCCGAACACCAGGTCCTGGTCGTACTTGATCCCGCGCTGGCCGTTGAGGTCGATGTGGAAGAGCTTGCCGTGGAACAGGGCCTGGGCGATGCCGGCGGCGAAGTTCAGGCCGGCCATCTGCTCGTGCCCCACCTCCGGGTTCACGCCGACGAGCTCGGGGCGCTCCAGGGAGTCGATGAACGCGATCGCGTGTCCGAGCGTGGGGAGCAGGATGTCACCGCGCGGCTCGTTGGGCTTCGGCTCGATCGCGAACCGGATGTCGTACCCCTTGTCGGTCACGTAGTCGCCGAGCAGGTTCACGGCCTCGCGGTAGCGCTCGAGGGCGGCGCGCACGTCCTTCGCGGAGTCGTACTCCGCCCCCTCGCGGCCGCCCCACATCACGAAGGTCTTGGCTCCCAGCTCGGCGCCGAGGTCGAGCTGGCGGAAGACCTTCCGCAGGGCGTAGCGCCGCACCTGCCGGTCGTTCGAGGTGAAGCCGCCGTCCTTGAAGACCGGGGCGCTGAACAGGTTCGTGGTGACCATCGGCACGATCAGGCCCGTGTCGGCGAGGGCGCCCTTGAGGCGGTCGATCTGGGTCTGCCGCTCGGCGTCGGTGGAGCCGAAGGCGAAGAGGTCGTCGTCGTGGAAGGTGAGGCCGTAGGCGCCCAGCTCGGCGAGCTTCTCGACCGCGTGCACGACGTCGAGCGCCGGACGCGTCGGGCCGCCGAAGGGATCGGTGCCGTTGTAACCCACCGTCCAGAGGCCGAAGGAGAACTTGTCGTCGCGGGTCGGGGTGAGGCTCATGATGCTCCTTCGCATGGTGCCGCGCGGCGGCGCTGCATAAATGTTGTGAGCAACAACATATAACCTGATGTCGAGGTTGTCCACCTCCTAGACTGGCCGGAAACCGAATGCGAGGAAGATGTGACGGATGCTGCGCCGGAGCTCGGCGGAACCGCTGCGCCCAAGGAGCCCGGCGATGGCGTGCGCTCGCGCAACCTCGCCCGCGTCCTGCGCCTCGTGCACCGGGGCGGAGCGCAGTCGCGAGCGCAGCTGACCGCCGCCACGGGGCTGAATCGCTCCACGATCGCCGACCTCGTCGCCGAGCTCGTGACCGACGGATGGGTCGTGGAGCGCGATCCGGATCCGGTGGGCAGGGTCGGACGGCCCTCGCCGGTCGTCGCGGCAGCGCCCTCGACCGTGGTGATCGCGGTGAACCCCGAGATCGACGCGGTGGAGATCGCGGCGGTCGACCTCGCGCGCACGATCTCGGTCCGTGAGCGCATCGAGTCCGCCTCCCTGCTCACGGCCGAGGAGGTCGCGGCCCTCGTCTCCGAGGTCGTCGACCGCTGGCGCGCCGGTCCGCTCCGAGAGGCACGGCTCGTCGCCGTCGGCGCCGCGGTGCCCGGGCTGGTCCGCGCGGCCGACGGGCTCGTGCGGAACGCGCCGCACCTCGGCTGGACGGATGCTCCGCTGCGCGCGCTGATCGCCGACGCGACGGGCCTGCCGGTCGCGGTGGGCAACGACGCGAGCCTCGGCGCTCTCGCCGAGCACCTGTTCGGGGCGGCGCACGGCGCGAACGACGTCGTCTACCTCAACGGCGGACCCTCCGGCATCGGTGGCGGGATCATCGTGCACGGCTCCCCGGTGGGCGGGGTCGGCGGCTACGCGGGGGAGTTCGGGCAGAACCGGGTGGATGCGGATCGCACCACCGTCCTCGAGGACGACGTCAGCCGCGCTCGCCTTCTCGACCTGCTCGGACTCGCCGCCGCGGACGACACGGCCCTCGCGGACGCTCTCGCCGCGGCATCCGACGACGATCCGGTCCGTGAGGAGTGCGATCGCCAGCGCGGTGTGCTCGCGCAGGCGATCGCGGATGCCGTGAACATCCTCAACCCCTCGGTGGTCGTGCTCGGCGGCTTCCTCGCGCAGCTCGAGGAACTCGACCCGGAGAGCTTCGCCTCCGCCGTGGCCGCTCGCGCCATGGCCGAGAACGCGGAGGGGCTGCGCATCCTCCCGGCCTCCCTCGCCGCCGACCGGCTGCTGCTCGGTGCGGCCGAGCACGCGCTGACCTCGGTCGGCGTGATCTGAGGGGAGTGGCCTGACGGGAGCGGACGACGGGAGCCGGCGCTCGCAGGCTCTCAGGCGAGAGCGGTGAGCAGGGCGCGAGCCGCCGACTCCGAGGACTGCGGGTTCTGTCCGGTGATGAGCAGGCCGTCCACGATCGTGTGATCGCTCCACGCCGTGGCGACCTCGACGTCGGCGCCGAGATCGCGCAGTGCGCTCTCGAGCAGGAACGGCGCGCGGTCGGCGAGCCCGCCCAGGCGCTCCTCCTCGTCGGAGAAGCCGGTGATCCGCCGTCCGGCGACCACCGGGTCACCGACCTCCGTGCGCGCGGGCAGGAGGGCGGCCAGGCCGTGGCAGACCGCGGCCAGGGGTCGTCCTGCCGCGATGGTCGCCGAGATCAGCGCGGCCGAGTCGAGGTCGTGAGCGAGGTCCTGCATCGGGCCGTGACCGCCGGGGTAGTAGACGGCATCGAACGCGGACGCCTCGACGTCGGCCAGCACGAGCGGCGCCGCGAGGCCGGGGATCTCCGCGACAGCGGCGGCGTCACCGTCGCCGAGGCTCGCGGCATCCACGACAGGGGCGACCCCGCCGGGAGTGGCGAAGACGACGTCATGGCCCGCCGCGGTCAGCAGTCGCCACGGGGTCACCAGCTCCTCCGCCCAGAATCCGGTGGGGTGCTCGGTGCCGTCGCTGAGGGTCCAGCTGCGGGCGGCGGTCACGACGAAGAGGACGGTGGACATGAGGGCTCCTTCGGGATGGGCGACGGCTCCCGTTGCGGAAGTCGATACCGGGGACAACGGACTCCTGTCAGGAACACTTCCGATAGATTCACGGTATGAGCAATCGGAATTCCGATGGTCTGGGAGACATCGCCCTCTGGCGCACGTTCCTCGCCGCGCACCGATCGGGGTCGGTGTCGGCGGCCGCACGGACGCTGGGGCTCGCGCAGTCCTCCGTGACCGCCCAGCTGCAGGCGCTGGAGCGGAGCATGGGGGAGCCGCTGTTCGTCCGGCATGCTCGCGGGATCCGTCCCACTCCCCGCGGCGACGACCTCGCCGCCCGGCTCTCCGGTCCGCTGGACGCGCTCGCGCTCGTGGTCGGCGGTCCGGAGCCGGCCGAGAGCCCGGCGGTGCGGATCGGCGGCGCCGCCGAGTTCGTCGAGCGCGTGGCGATGCCGGCTCTGGCGCCGCTGATCGACGCGGGCCGCCGCATCGCGGTCACCGAGGGGATCGCGGATGAGCTGTTGGAGCAGCTTCGGGTCGGCAGCCTGGACCTGGTGATCTCCGCCGTGCGGCCGAAGGGGCGCGCCCTTCCCGCGGCCGCCCTCGTCGACGAGGAGTTCGTCCTCGTCGCTGCTCCGTCGCGAGGCCTCACGCCCTCCGCCGAGCTGGCCCCCGCGGCGCTCGAGGGCATCCCGCTCCTCGCCTATGCGCACGACGTGCCCATTCTGCGGCGGTTCTGGCGCCATGTGTTCGGCGTCCGGCTGGAGCGCGAGCCCGCACTGATCGTGCCCGACCTGCGTGCGCTCGCCGCGGCAGCGGTCGCCGGTGCCGGGGTCACCGTGCTGCCCGCCTACCTGATCGCGGACGAGCTCGCCGACGGCCGACTCGTCGTCGTGTGCGAGACCGATGACCCGCCGATCAACACCATCCACCTGGTGCGCCGTCCGGGACCGCTCACCGACGCGGTGGCCGAGATCGACCGGATGCTCCGTCTCGCCGTCGCCGGAGGATGACCCGCGGCGGGCGTGTCAGCGCTCGGGCATCCGCCGGGGCTCGCGGGCGAGGAACGGCCGTGGCCAGGCGCCCAGCGCGAGGACGGCGAGCGCGGTCTGGAGCAGGCCCGTCGCGAAGTAGATGCCGTGCAGCGGCGACCAGACGAGCATGATGGCGATCTCCACGAAGATCCAGATCATCATCGTGAGCCCGGCGGCCGCGTGCATCCCCCAGGTGAGGCGGAACCGCCCGAACTGCGCGAGGAGCGCCAGCGCCTGCACCCCGCCGACGACGACGCCGAGGATGATCCCCGGCCACACGTAGGAGTCGAACGCGCTGCCCTCGATCCACTCCCTCGGCAGCCCCATCCCGCCGCCGATCGTCAGCCCCACCATCCCGGCCAGTGCGGACAGGAGCTGGAAGGAGGCGACGGAGGCGAGCGCGATCCGGAGGGCACGAGGGGGATGCGGAGTCGGTCGCATGGCCCCACCGTAGCGGCAGGGTGCGCGCCCGTGCTCGGCGAGGGGACGGGAAAACCCGGGCCGTCGCGATGGTGCGGACGACCGAGGAGTGGTCAGCGCGTGAGCCAGCTCCGCAGCGAGCGCGTCACGAACGGGAGCACCCAGTACGCCATGATCGGCGTGAGCACCAGCGTGGTGACGAGCACGCGCAGCCAGATCGGCAGCTCGTTCCATCCGGGGACGGGGCTCATCGCGTACGTGAAGGCGAGGTTCACGGGGAAGAAGCCCAGCCAGATCGACGTCGCCTGCTTCCAGCGCGGGGGAGCCGGCGCGACCGCGACCGTCTCGGTGGTGCCGTCGGGGGACGGGAGCGTGATGGTGCCGGTCGTGGGCTCGTCGAACCAGCCCTCGATCCCGGTCCGGCGCTTCGAGCGCTCGCTGCGCACGAAGCCCTCGCCCATCGACAGCCACCACGCCCGCTCGGCCGACTGCTCCCAGGCCGTGAGCGAATCCTCGCTCGCGAAGCGGTAGAGCATGTGCCAGACCTGAGAATCCTCGCCGGCACGGACCCAGCCGGAGCCGAGGAAGCCCGGATACTTCGTCGCGAGGTTCACCCCCGTCTGCACCCAGGCGGTCGCCTCGACGATGCGCTCGGGGTCGACTTCGCGGCGGATGGACACGGTGAGAGGTTCGGACAAGGTGGAGTCCTCGGTGACGGGCGTCCGGGATCGGGACGCCGAAGCGGATGCGCCAGGGGTGGCGGCGCACCGTCGATTCTACTTCTGATGCGACCGGAGGCAGGTCGTCGGCACCGCCACGAAGAGGACCCCCGCCGACCCGATTCGGCGGGGGTCTCGCGGCGTGGGAGCCGCAACGGGAGCGAGAGTGCCCACCGTGCGCGCGGTAGACGTGACACCCGATCCGGTCTGAGTCTCTGTCCGCGCATCTGCAGTTGTACCCGGGCCAGATGACGCGGCGGTGAACGCGGCGCGAACAACCTCGATCCGTGGGGGAGGAAGGAGTGGCTCGAAATACAAGGACGTCCTAGTAAATGTCCGGGCGCCAGAGTAAACTCGCCAATGTGCCAACGACGGCACGGAGGGATGTCACACAATGACTCGTACCATCGCGCACTTCGTATGCGGATCGCTGCTCACACCCGACGAGGGCCGCTTCGCCGACGTGTTCGATCCGAGCACCGGCGCCGTGCAGGCCCGTGTGCCGCTCGCCTCGGCCGAGGAGGTGCGTCGCGTGATCGCGAACGCCGCGGAGGCCCAGGTCGCCTGGGCGGCGACCAACCCCCAGAAGCGCGCCCGCGTGCTGCTCCGCTTCCTCGACCTGGTGCAGCGCGAGATGACGTCACTCGCCGAACTGCTCGCGAGCGAGCACGGCAAGACGGTCGACGATGCGAAGGGCGACATCCAGCGCGGCCTCGAGGTCATCGAGTTCTCCGCCGGAGCCCCGCACCTGCTCAAGGGGGAGTACTCCACCGGAGCCGGTGCCGGGATCGACGTCTACTCGATGCGGCAGCCGCTCGGCGTGGTCGCCGCGATCACCCCGTTCAACTTCCCGGCCATGATCCCGCTCTGGAAGGCGGGCCCCGCCCTCGCCGCCGGCAACGCGGTCGTGCTCAAGCCCAGCGAGCGCGACCCCTCGGTACCGGTGCGCATCGCCGAGCTCTTCCTCGAGGCGGGGCTGCCCGCCGGTGTCCTCAACGTGGTGCACGGCGACAAGGAGGCGGTCGACACGCTGCTCACCGACGACCGCATCCGCGCCGTCGGCTTCGTCGGCTCGACCCCGATCGCCGAGTACATCTACGCGACCGCCGCGGCGAACGGCAAGCGCGCGCAGTGCTTCGGCGGGGCGAAGAACCACATGATCGTGATGCCCGACGCCGATCTCGACCAGGCCGTCGACGCGCTGATCGGCTCCGGCTACGGCTCGGCCGGCGAGCGCTGCATGGCCATCTCGGTCGCGGTCCCGGTGGGGCAGGAGACGGCGGATGCCCTCGCCGCAAAGCTCTCCGAGCGCGTCGCGCAGCTGCGGGTCGGTCCGTCCCTCGCGACCGACGTCGACTACGGGCCCCTGGTCACGCGGGCGGCCGTCGAACGGGTCGAGGGCTACATCCAGCAGGGCGTCGACGAGGGCGCGACGCTCCTCGCCGACGGTCGCGGCTTCACGGTCCCCGGTCACGAGGAGGGGTTCTACCTCGGCCCGACGCTGTTCGACCACGTCACGACCGACATGGCGATCTACCGCGAGGAGATCTTCGGCCCGGTGCTGGTGATCGCCCGCGCCGCCGACTACGAGGAGGCCCTGCGCATGGCCTCCGAGCACGAGTACGGCAACGGCGTCGCGATCTTCACGCGCGACGGCGACGCCGCCCGGGACTTCGCGGCCCGCGTCGAGGTCGGCATGGTCGGCGTGAACGTGCCGATCCCGGTCCCGATCGCGTATTACACGTTCGGCGGCTGGAAGCGCAGCGGCTTCGGCGACCTCAACCAGCACGGCACCGACGCGTTCCGCTTCTACACGAAGACCAAGACGGTGACGAGCCGTTGGCCGGCGGCGGGCATCCGCGACGGCGCCAGCTTCGTCATCCCCACCATGCATTGATCCACTCCCACGAGGAACCACGATGACCATGACCACCGTCACCACCACCGCCGAGGAGCGCGAGGCGATCCTCGGCGCCGTCCGCGAGTTCGCGGAGACCGAGCTCGCCCCGTACGCCGCCGAGCGCGACGAGAAGCACCTGTTCCCGCGGGAGTCGCTGAATCGCGGCGGCGAGCTGGGCCTCGGCGGCATCTACGTCGACGAGGAGTTCGGCGGCACCGGGCTCAGCCGCACCGACACCGTCGCGATCTTCGAAGAGCTCGCCAAGGGCGACCCCGCGGTCGCCGCCTACATCTCCATCCACAACATGGTGGTGTGGATGATCGACACCTACGGCGACGAGGCGCAGCGCGGCCAATGGCTGCCGAAGCTCACCGCCATGGCGGAGTTCGGCGGCTACTGCCTCACCGAGCCGGGCGTCGGGTCGGATGCCGCGAACGTCGCGACCAGTGCCGTGCGCGACGGCGACGACTACGTGCTCACCGGTGTCAAGCAGTTCATCTCGGGCGCCGGCGAGGCCGCCGTCTACGTCGTGATGGCGCGCACGGGGGAGCCGGGTGCCCGCGGGATCAGCGCCTTCCTCGTCCCCGGCGACGCCGAGGGGCTGAGCTTCGGAGCCCTGGAGAAGAAGATGGGCTGGAATGCACAGCCGACGCGACAGGTGATCTTCGACGGCCTCCGGGTGCCGGCATCCGCCATGCTCGGTGACGAGGGCCGCGGTTTCGCGATCGCGATGTCGGCCCTCAACGGCGGCCGCCTCAACATCGCCGCCTGCTCGCTCGGTGGCGCGGAATGGGCGCTCGACCGGGCCGTGCAGTACGTGCACGAGCGGGTCGCCTTCGGGGAGCCCCTCTCGGAGAAGCAGTCGATCCTGTTCGCGATCGCCGACATGCGCACCGAGCTGCACGCCGCCCGACTGATGGTGCGCGACGGCGCGCAGGCGGTCGACGAGCACGCTCCCGACGCCACCATGCGCTGCGCGATGGCCAAGCGCTTCGCGACCGACGCCGGCTTCGACGTCGCCAACCGCGCCCTGCAGCTGCACGGCGGGTACGGATACCTGCAGGACTACGGGATCGAGAGGGTCGTCCGCGATCTGCGGGTGCACCAGATCCTGGAGGGGACGAACGAGATCATGCGACTGATCGTCGGACGCGAGATGCTGCGACCCGCGGGTTCGAACTCCCTCCAGCGCAGCAGCGGAGACCAGATGCGGAGCGCCTCATGACCACGCCGGCCTCCCGCCCCGTGGTGGCGTTCCTCGGTCTCGGACACATGGGGCTGCCGATGGCGAAGAACCTCGTGGCGGCCGGGCATGAGGTGCACGGCTTCGACCTCGTCCCCGCGGCCATCGACGCGGCGCGGGCCGCCGGCATCACGGTGGCGGCGAGCGGTGCGGACGCCGTGACCGAGGCGGATGTCGTCATCACGATGTTCCCCGCCGGGAAGCACGTGATCGAGGCGTATCGCACCGAACTGCTCGCGGCCGCGCGACCGGGAACGCTCTTCATCGAGTCGTCGACCATCGCGGTCGACGAGGCGCGGGCCGCGCATGCGCTCGCGCTCGCGGCGGGGCACCGCAACGTCGACGCCCCGGTGTCGGGCGGCGTGGTCGGAGCCGAGAACGGCACCCTGGCGTTCATGGTCGGCGGCTCGGACGAGGACTACGCGGCGGCACGCCCGCTGCTCGAGGTCATGGGCGCGCGCATCGTGCACTGCGGTGGTCCCGGACTCGGCCAGGCCGCGAAGGTCTGCAACAACATGGTGCTCGCGGTCTCGCAGATCGCGGTGGCCGAGGCCTTCGTGCTGGGTGAGCGGCTCGGGCTCGAGCACCAGGCGCTGTTCGACGTCGTCTCGCAGGCCTCCGGCCAGTGCTGGTCGATCACGACCAACTGCCCGGTTCCCGGACCGGTGCCCACGAGTCCCGCGAACCGCGACTACCAGCCGGGCTTCGCCGGGGCGCTGATGGCCAAGGACCTCGGTCTCGCGCTGCAGGCGATCGAGCAGACCTCGACGGATGCGCGCATGGGGCGGCTGGCGCAGGAGATCTACGCGGCCTTCGCGGCCGGTGACGGGGCGGCGCGCGACTTCTCCGGGATCATCACCGACATCCGCGACGACCGCGTGTGAGCGCTGCCGTCGGGACGTTTCGTCTCGCTTCGCTCGCTCGACGACCGGGGGCGGGCGGGGGAGATCCGGTCGTTGAGCGAGGGAGCGCAGCGACCGAGACGAAACGTCCCCGCGCCGCGACATACTGAAGAGAACCACGACGGAGAGGGCGACATGACCGAGTACGAGACGATCCTGGTCGAGCAGCGCGGACGAGTCGGATGGATCACCCTGAACCGGCCGGAGGCACTGAACGCCTTGAACGGCCGGCTCGCCGAGGAGGTCACGGCCGCGGCGCTCGCCTTCGACGCGGACGACGGCGTCGGAGCCATCGTGGTGACGGGCTCGGAGAAGGCGTTCGCGGCCGGTGCCGACATCAAGGAGATGGAGGGCATGTCCGCGGCGGAGATGCTCGAGACCGACCACTTCGGCATCTGGCACGAGTTCGCTGCGGTGCGCACGCCGGTGATCGCGGCCGTCTCCGGTTTCGCCCTGGGCGGCGGATGCGAGCTGGCGATGATGTGCGACATCATCCTGGCCGCCGATACGGCGAAGTTCGGTCAGCCCGAGATCAATCTCGGCGTGATCCCGGGCATGGGCGGCACGCAGCGCCTGATCCGCGCGGTCGGCTACTACAAGGCCGCGGAGCTGGTGCTCTCCGGCCGCTTCATGGGCGCCGAGGAGGCGGAGCGGTCCGGCCTCGTGTCCCGCGTCGTGCCGGCATCCGACCTCCTGGCCGAGGCGACGAAGCTCGCCGACACGATCGCCTCGAAGTCGCTGCCGTCCGTCTACGCCGCGAAGGCCGCGCTGGATGCCGCGATGGAGACGACCCTCTCCGAGGGGCTCGCGCACGAGAAGCAGGCGTTCGCCGCACTGTTCGACACCGCCGACCAGAAGGAGGGCATGTCGGCCTTCCGGGAGAAGCGGTCGCCCGACTTCCAGAACCGCTGAGCGTCTGAGCGCCCGAACACCTGACGAGACGAGTGCGTGACGCGATGAGTGCCGGGATCGAGGAGTGGTCAGCCCCGGAGCGCGTCGACGATCTTCGCGATCCGGCGCTCGCGGGTCGCGTCCTGCTTGGCCTCGGCCACGCTCCGCGCGTGCTCCTTGCGCACGGTGTACGACAGGGCGTCGAAGGCGGAGCGCAGCGCGGGATCGGTGTCGAGAGCGGCGGCGAGCTCGGGCGGGACCTCCACCGTGCGCTCCGCGGCATCCACCCGGATCACGGCATCGATCTCCTGACCGATCTCGAGCCCGAGGTCGGCGCGCACGGCCTTGCTGAAGCCGATCATGTTCTCGCTGCCCATGCGCGCGACGCGCAGGCGGGCGGTGCGTCCGCCGATCGTGACGGCGACCGGGAAGGCCTTGCCGGCGCCGAACGACGCGACCTGCTCGTCGCTGAGCAGGATAGCCGCAGCGGGGCCACGGCCGGTGAGGACGGTGTGCAGACGCAGTTCGCTCATGCCGAAAGGGTACGCCCGGGATCCTCGAATTCGGCGGCGAGAATCGCGTTGCGCTCCGCGATCAGCCGACGCATGTACGCGCGCAGGAACATCGCGTCCACGAGCCGGCCGAGCGGTCCGAACGGCGAGCGGAAGGTCACGGTGTCGTGCATGAGCGTGCCGGCCGGATGCTCCTCGAACCGGTGCTCGTGCAGGAAGGCGGCGAACGGACCGGCGATCTGCCGATCCGAGAACCCGTGGGGCGGATCGACGTCGAACACGATCGACCGCAGGCGGAAGGGGATGCCGAAGTGGCGCGCGCGCCAGGTCGCGGTGGTGCCCTCGGTGAAGACGCCGCCCGCCGGTGCCTCGACCATGGTCTCTCCGTATCGAGCCATGCTCTTCACGTGCAGTGACGGGTCCAGCGACGCGGTGAACGCCTCGGCCGGAGTCGCGCCGATGATCGTCTCGAGCGCGAACCGGGCCATGTCAGAGGGCTTCGGGCTGCGGACGCGGATCGGCGAAGTCCCCCGCGTCCTTGCGCAGCCGGGCCACGATCGCGACGAGCTCGGCAGCGTCGTCGCGGCTCAGCCCGGGCTCGGCGAACACATCGGCGTTGAGGGCCTGGGTCGCCTGCTCGACGAGTTCCCGACCGGCGTCCGTCAGGACGAGGAGCGCGGCCCGTCCGTCGTGCGGGTGCGGTTCGCGGGCGATCAGACCGTCACGGACCAGACGTTCCGCCGTGCTCGTGACCGTCGTCGGATGCACCTGGAGTCGGGCGACCACGCTCGAGAGCGGAAGGCTGCCCGCGCGGCTGAAGGCCAGCAGGCGCAGCACCTCGTAGCGCGCGAAGCTCAGGGCGAAGGGCTTGAGGGCTGCATCGACGCGGGCGAGCAGCAGCTGCTGGGCCCGCATGACCGACGTGACCAGGGCCATGCCGTCGGCGGCATCCGTCCACCCGTGCGCGAGCCACTGCCGCTTCGCCTCGGCGAGCGGGTCGATGGGGAGCGGACGGGGACGGGCCATTTCTCTACGGTAGTGGCGGGAGTGGGTGGCGCGGCGACGGCGCGCGCCGCATCGTCGTCGATACCGCTGAGTCTGAGTCGCAAGTCGGCTGGGACTCAGTATCGCGGTCTAGAATTGCAGCAGTCGTGAGGAGCAATCGATGAAGATCTTCGTCCTGGTCAAAGAGGTGCCGGACACCTATGGCGACCGCAAGCTGAATCTCGAGACCGGACTCGCCGATCGCGCGGCCGGTGACGTCGTGCTCGACGAGATCACGGAGCGCGCGCTCGAGGTCGCGCTCAGCTACGCCGACAAGAACGACGGCACCGAGGTGGTGGCCGTATCGATGGCTCCCGAGGGTTCGACCGCCTCCGTGCGCAGGGCGCTCGCGATCGGGGCCGGCTCCGCCGTGCACATCGCCGACGAGCAGCTCGCGGGGGCCGACCTCGGACTCACCGCCGAGGTGCTCGCGGCCGCGATCCGCCGCGGTGCCCCCGACCTCGTGATCACGGGCAACCTGTCGACCGACGGCTCCGGCGGTGTGATCCCCGCGATGCTGGCCGAGCACCTCGGGTTCGCGCAGGCCACCGCGCTGACCTCGGTCGAGATCACCGCGGAGGGCGTCTCGGGTACTCGTGGCGCAGACGCCGGGAGCCAGCCGGTCTCGGCGTCGCTGCCCGCCGTCATCTCGATCACCGAGGCGCTCCCCGACGCCCGGTTCCCGAACTTCAAGGGCATCATGGCCGCGAAGAAGAAGCCGCTCGAGGTGCTCTCTCTCGCCGACCTGGATGTCTCGGCCGATCCGGCCGCAGCTCCGCGGACGATCATCACCGCGGTGTCGGAGAAGCCCCCGCGTGCGGCCGGCGTGAAGATCACCGATGAGGGTGACGCCGCCGACAAGCTCGTCGAGTACCTCGTGCAGAACAGGCTGGTGTGAGATGACCTCTTCCGAGAACCCGATCCTCGTCCTCGTCGACGTCGACCCTTCGGGCTACGCCGCGAGCAGCACGGCCGCCCTGATCGGTGCGGCATCGACCATCGGCTCGCCCGTGGCGCTCATCGTCGGCGGCAGTCCGGCGACGGTGGACCAGGTCGCTGCCGCCGGAGCCTCCGTCGTGCTGACGGCCGACGGGGACCCCGCCGCTCTCACGGTCCCGATCGTGGACGCGCTGGAGGCCGCGGCGGCGCAGGTGCGCCCCGATGCGGTGCTCATCTCGAACTCGATCGCCGGGCGCGATGTGGCCGGACGCTTCGCCGTGCGCACGAAGAGCGCACTCTCGGTCGATGCCGTCGGCGTCTCCCGCGATGAGGAGGGCGTGGTCGCGCACCACTCCGTCTACGGCGGGGCGTACCTCGTCGACTCGGCTCCCACGTTCGGCACCCCGGTGATCACGGTGCGCCAGGGCGCGGTGGACGCGCGCGCGGAGGCCGTGGCCTCGCATTCGGTCGAGGTCCTCGCCGTCACGCCGTCGGGCGCGGTCGCGGCGACCGCCGGCCCGGTCGAGGCCGTCGAGGTGGCCTCCTCCCGTCCCGAGCTCCGCGGTGCCACGCGCGTCGTGTCGGGCGGACGCGGTCTCGCCTCGAAGGAGAAGTTCGTGCTCGTCGAGGAGCTGGCCGATGCGCTCGGCGCCGCGGTCGGTGCGTCCCGGGCAGCCGTCGATGCGGGCTACATCCCGCAGTCGCACCAGGTCGGGCAGACCGGTGTATCCGTGTCGCCCCAGCTGTATGTCGCGCTCGGCATCTCCGGCGCGATCCAGCACCGCGCGGGCATGCAGACGTCGAAGAACATCGTCGCGATCAACAAGGACCCCGAGGCGCCGATCTTCGACGTCGCGGACTTCGGCATCGTCGGCGACGTGTTCGCGGTGGTCCCGCAGGTGATCGCCGCGCTCGAGGCGCGGAAGAAGTAGTCATGGCGACGCGGGTGCTGCGACGCGGGCTGCCGCGTGTGCCGGGCGGGGAGCCCTGGCCTCCGGCGGATACCGTGGCGGCGGAGCTGGCCGCCGACGGCGGAACGGATGCCGGCCCGGCCGCTGAGGCGACGCCCATCCACGAAGCGCCGGTGGACGCAGTTGCGGTAGCTGCCGTCACCGCTGCTTCCGTCGTGACGCCCTCTGCTTCTGCCTCCACTTCTGCTCCCTCCGCTTCTGCTCCCTCCGCTGGGGCTGCCCCCGCGGGTATCGCGGGACGGTCCGGTCTGCGTCGGGGGCTCCCGCGCGTTCCGGGTGGAGAGCCGTGGCCGCCGGCCGACACCGCCTCCTCCGTCACGGCGGACGTGGCTTCCGTACCCGGGACCTCGGAGCGCGCGAAGCTGTCGGCTCCGGCCGCAGCACCCGCTGCTGCCGCGACCGCGCCCGCCGTCGCGACGGAGACTGCCGCGGCGTCGACGGTCGCTCCGGCTGCGGTCGCGCAGACCGCGGCCGTGCCCGGATCGGAGTCCGGGGCGAATGTCCGTCGCGGACTGCCCCGCGTCGCCGGCGGAGAGCCGTGGCCGCCCGCGGGAACGGTTCCGGCGCTGCAGGGCGCCTCGTCTCGGTCGGCTTCGCCGTCCTCGCTCGACGACCGAGGAGGCGCGTCGGCTTCGCCGTCCTCGCCCGACCACCGGACGGTTGAGGCGGATCTCGTTCCCGTCCCCGCGTCCGCGGTCGCCGTCCCTGCCGTCGCCGACCTCGACGCGCCGCTGCCCTGGACGCGCACGGTGTGGAACGGTCGCGCCCCGCGGCACATCACTGCGGCTCCGGAATCCGGTCGCCGCCGTCCGACGTGGACGCAGGCGATCGCCGTCCTGCTCGGCGCGGCCGCGCTCGGGCTGATCGCGGGCGCCGCCGTCGCATTCGTGCGCACGCTGCTGAGCTTCCCGTTCATGCAGGACTTCCTCACCGCGTTCCCCGGTCATTACGAGCCGGCGATCGCCGTCGAGCCCGGGTTCTCGCCGTGGATCGGCTGGCAGCACTTCTTCAACATGTTCCTGATGGTGCTGATCATCCGCTCCGGTCTGCAGGTGCGCACCGAGAAGCGGCCGACGGTCTTCTGGACTCCCCGAGGGAACGCCAAGGGGAAGATCAGCCTCAACCTCTGGTTCCACCAGTCGCTCGACATCCTGTGGCTGGTGAACGGCGTGATCTTCGTGGTGCTGCTGTTCGTCACCGGGCACTGGGTGCGGATCGTGCCGACGAGCTGGGAGGTGTTCCCGAACGCGCTGTCGGCGGCGCTGCAGTACGTCTCGTTCGACTGGCCGCACGAGAACGGATGGAACAACTACAACAGCCTGCAGCAGCTCGCGTACTTCGCCACCGTGTTCCTCGCCGCGCCTCTCGCAGCGATCACCGGGTTCCGGATGTCGGGGCTGTGGCCGAAGAACGCTGAGAAGCTGTCGAAGGCCTACCCGGTCGAGTGGGCGCGTGCGCTGCACTTCCCGATCATGCTCTACTTCGTGGCGTTCATCATCGCCCACGTCGCGCTGGTGATGCTGACCGGATTCCTCGCCAACCTGAACCACATGTTCGCGGCGCAGGACGCGGTCACCTGGACCGGGTTCTGGGTGTTCATCGGCGCGCTCGTGGTGATCGCGATCGGCTGGGTGGCCGCTCGCCCGCTGGTGCTCGCGCCGATCGCGAAGGCCTTCGGAAAGGTCTCGGGGCGCTGACGCGGTGCCCTAGACCTCGACGGCCCGGAACGTGATGGTCTCGGTCTGCGGCGCGCCGTCGCGGAGCAGGGCGAGCGTCAGCTCCGAGTCCCAGGCGGCGGCGACGTGGAAGCCGGTCACGCCGACAGCGACCATCGCGGAACCGCCGGCCGGGATCGTGATCGTGCCGGTGACCGGACCCGTCAGGGAGTCGAGCGCCGGCGTGACGTCGACCGTCCAGGTGAGCGTCACGTCCGACGTCCCGGTGTTCGTGACGAGCGCTCCCGGCCAGTCGAAGGTCGAGCCGTCGACGGTCGCGGGGTTCATCTGCACGATCAGCGGGGAGGTGGATGCGGCGGCGAGCGGTGTGGCGACCGCCACGGCGATCACCGGCACGGACCATGCCGCGGCGCGCACCAGCGTCCGTCGTGTGACTGCGGTCGATGTCCCCTGCTGTTCCATGCGATTCCCCCAACGTCTATGACTTTTGGCCATAGTTCCCATGACTTAAGGCTAGTCGAAGACGTGCGCGTGCGATGATCGGCCCACGTCTCGAAAAGGCGGCGGCGCACCCCACGGAAGGAAGAACATGGCAGAGGCATACATCGTCGACGCGGTGCGCTCGCCTGTCGGCAGGCGCGGCGGCTCGCTCTCCGGCGTCCATCCGGCCGACCTCGGCGCGCACAGCCTGACCGCGCTCATCGACCGCACGGGCATCGATCCCGGCGCCGTCGACGACGTGATCCTCGGAGCGATCGACGCGATCGGGGGACAGGCGGGCAACGTCGCCCGCACCGCGCTCCTGGTGGCGGGCTTCCCGGAGCACGTGCCCGGCGTCACGATCGACCGTCAGTGCGGATCGAGCCAGCAGGCGGTGCACTTCGCCGCACAGGCGGTCATGAGCGGCACGAGCGACCTGATCATCGCGGGCGGGCTGCAGAACATGTCGCAGGTGCCGCTCACCGCGGCGGCGACCGTGGGAGAGGCCTACGGCTTCACCACCCCGTATGCGGAGTCACCCGGCTGGCGTGCGCGCTACGGGGAGCAGGAGATCTCGCAGTTCCGCGGCGCCGAGCTGATCGCGCAGAAGTGGGGCATCACGCGTGAGGAGATGGAGCGGTTCGCGCTGGAGAGCCACCGCCGCGCGGCACGCGCACAGGACGAGGGACGCTTCACGAACGAGATCGCGCCGCTGAACGGCCTCGATCACGATGAGGGCGTGCGCCGCGACACCTCGCTCGAACGCATGGCCGGCCTCCCGCCCCTCGCCCCCGACGGGCGGATCACCGCAGCGGTCGCCTCGCAGATCAGCGACGCGTCCAGCGCCGTGCTCATCGCGAGCGGGCGCGCGGTGAAGGAACAGGGGCTCACCCCGCGCGCCCGCATCCATCACCTGTCCGTGCGCGGAGACGATCCGGTGCTCATGCTCACCGCCCCGATCCCCGCGACCAGGCAGGCCCTGGAGCGGACCGGACTGCGCGCCGAGGACATCGACCTCTTCGAGGTGAACGAGGCCTTCGCATCGGTGATGCTCGCCTGGATGCGCGAGACCGGGGTGCCGCACGAGAAGGTCAACGTCAACGGCGGCGGCATCGCGCTCGGGCACCCGATCGGCGCGACGGGCACGCGCATCCTCTCGACCCTGCTCAACGAACTGGAGCGCACGGGCGGGCGCTACGGCCTGCAGACCATGTGCGAAGGCGGCGGCGTCGCGAACGTGACGATCATCGAGCGCCTCTGACGGCTCCCCGAATCCGCTGACCGCCCTGAAAGGAGACGGGCCGCCTCCCCGAAGGAAAGCGGCCCGTCTCAGACGAAGAGTGGATCAGGGGCGGACGAAGCGGACTTCGGTCAGCGTCTCGCCGAGGAACGGCTCGGTGTGTGTGGCACCGTCGAGACGGAATCCGTTGCGCGTGTAGAAGCGGTGCGCGCGGGGGTTGTCCTCGGCGACCCAGAGGTACAGCGGCTCGTCCTTCTCGACGGCGGCGTCGAACAGCTTCTGGCCGATGCCGGTGGAGTGCCACGCGTCGAGCAGGTAGATGAAGTAGAGCTCGCGGAAGGCGGGAGCATCCTTGTCGCGGGCGGGACCGGAGCCGACGAAGCCGACGATCTCCCCGTCGACGAGCGCGGCGTTCATCTTGAACTCGGGGCCCTGCGAGGCCCAGTGCGTCCAGAGCTCGGCCATGCGGCGAGGCGAGACCTTCTCCAGTGCCGCCTTGCTGATCAGGTGGTCGTAGGTCTCGTGCCAGCACTGGGCGTGCACGCGACCGAGGGCTTCCGCATCCACATCACGGACCGGACGGACGATGACTTCAGGCTGGGCTTCGGCGCTCATGTTCGTGACTCTACGCGCGGCATCCGCGAACAGGAAATCGAGTGGATGACCGACGAGACGCGCTGTCACGTGCTGGAGGGTTCGCACAACGATGTTCGCGAATCGTGCACGTCTGGCTACGATCGTTCCTCGTGAACGTGATCTGGCGGACCCTCCTCGTGATCCTCGGCGCCCGGCGCCGCGTACGGCGGGGGAAGACCCTCGACCCGACGGCCGTCGGGAGCATCACCCTCACGACCCTGCCGACCGACCTCGACATCCTGCGCCACATGAACAACGGCCGCTACCTGTCGCTGTTCGACCTCGGGCGGTGGGACCAGCTCATCCGCACCGGGCTGTTCGACGCGATGAAGGACCGCGGCTGGTACGCGGTCGTCTCGAGCGAGACGGTCACGTTCCGCAAGTCGCTGCAGCTGTGGCAGCGGTTCGAGGTGCAGTCCCGGTTCATCGGGCACGACGAGAAGGCGCTGTTCCTCGAGCACCGCGCCGTGGTCGACGGTGAGGTCTACGCCCGAGCGATCGTGCGGGCCCGGATGCTGCGCCGCACGGGCGGCACCGTCAGCAACGAGGAGCTGTTCGCCGCCGTCGGAAAGCCCGAGGGCGTGCCGGAGATCGACGCCTGGGTGCACGACTGGGCCGCCGCATCCGCCCTCCCCCCGGTGCGGGTGAAGGCGCCGAGCGTCTGGGGCTGACGCCTTCTGCTCGCGGCGCCGTCGAGCGCGATAGCTTAGGCGTGTGCTGGCGATCCTGAAGACCGCGGGGCGGGTGCTCTGGCGGCACTGGCCCGCGCTGATGGCGTGGTACCTCGTCGGCGTGCTCGTGCACTACGTGGTCACGGAGATCGCCGGGTTCATCGGCGCCTCCTCCGCCACTCTCGGGTTCCTCGTCCTTCCGATCGGGATCCTCGCGCGGCTGGTGAGCCTGGTCGCGATGTTCCTGGTGCTGCGAGACGGTCTGCGCAACCTGCAGGAGGTCGCACCGCTGCCCGAGGCCGCCGCGGATCGGCGCCGCACGTTCCTGTCCGCGCTGCTGGCCGGCATCCTCCCCTTCTTCGCGGTCTACTGGGCGCAGGGGCTGCTGGGCGAGGACGTCCGGGCATACTCGCTGCGCGCACTCGAGGTGCGGCAGGGGATCATCGCGTGGGCGGCTGTCAGGAACGAGGGGCCGGTGAGCTCGGTCGACACGGTGCTCAACCTGCCGATCAACGTGTGGACCATCTCGATCATCGTGCTCGCGTTCGCCGGCCGCTGGGCATGGTCGAAGTGGTCGGCGAAGCTCGCGAAGTGGTTGTCGCCGGTCGCGGTCTACTTCGAGGTCGTCTGGGTCTTCTTCTCGGTGATGGTGCTCGGCGACATCTTCGACACGATCAAGGCATGGGTCGACAGCCGTGCGGCCGTGGCCTTCTTCGAGACCGTCAGAGAGCAGATCCTGGATGCCGTCGCCCCGCTGCGCTGGCTGTGGGAGGGGATCGGCTGGCTGCTCTCCGAGGCGGGCCCGGTGCTCCTCGCCCCGCTGGCGTGGCTCACCATCGCGGGTGTGGTGTTCGGGCAGGCGATCGTGGCCGAGAAGCTGCGGGTCGAGGGCGAGCTGATCGCCCGGGTGCGTGCCCACGCGGCCGTCATCCCCAACCCGCTCGTGCGCCGACTCAAGGATCTCGGCGAAGAGCTCGGTGCCCGCTTCCGACCCATCGGACGGGCGCTGCTGCTCATGTGGCGCGCGGGACCGCTGCTCGTCGGCTCCTACGCGCTGCTCTACGTGATCGTGAAAGCGCTCGAATCCTTCCTCGGCTTCGGCATCACCCGGCTGGTCGGCCCGCAGGACTTCGTGTTCTGGGCGATCGCCACGCCGCTCGTCTCCCTCGTGCCGCTCCTGCTCATGGAGCCCGTGCGCATCGCGGTGATCAGCGGGGCGTACGACGCCACCCTCGCCCGGCTGCGCAAGCGCCGGCAGGACCGCACCGACACGGCGGGCGTCTCGGCGGAGGAGGGGGAGATGCGCGCGGTCGCCGATGCCGCCGGCCTCCTGCCCTCGTCGGTGGATGCCGTCGCCGCCGCGATGGTCACCGCCCCCGCCAGGGACAGCGTCGAGGGTCAGGGCTCGAACTCGAACCTCACGAAGGAGCCGCCGGCGTCGTAGGGGCGCACGTCGACCCAGAAGGGCCCCTCGACCTCCTCGGGCACCACGAACGGGACGATCAGCTCGTAGGAGCCGGTCTGCGATCGCAGACAGAGCTCCGGCTCGTCCGGGCTCGATTCCAGGCCGATCTCCGCACGCACGGGACTCCACTCACGTCCCGTCGACTGCTCCACGAGGGTCGGCGTCTCGCACGCGACTCCCTCGGCACCCGCTTTCACGGGCACACCGACCGCGATCAGACGCGTGCCGTCGGGGACGTCGAGACCCGAGAGATCCTCGATCTCCCCGCCGCGCACCGGACCCCAGCCCGCGCCGGCGAGATCCGTCGTCTCGTCTTCGGCGACCACCAAGGGCGTGACCGCGCGGGCGCCGAATCCGAAGTACTGGTACCACTCCTGCCACCCGACCGCGATGGCGGTCGCCGGCAGGAGGAGGACGAGCGCGACCAGCGCCAGCGTGTTCCGCCGCCACCAGGACGGCGGCTTCGGCGGGGCATCCGTCACCGCCGGGTCTTCGCGGGGTGCGGGCGGGACGGGTGGGAGGGGAATCGTCATCGGGCCCATCCGTTCTCGTCCAGGAGCACCTCGGCTTCGACGGGCAGGGCGGCCAGGTCGACGGGCAGGTCGATCACCCCGTCGAGCTGCACCTCGCCGACGCCGGCCCCCGGCACCCCCAGGCGGAGGGTGGCACGGTCGCCTCGGACGTCGTCGGGAAGTTCGAAGGCGAGGCTGCCGGCGCGGGGGACGGCGGTGACCAGGTCCTGTCGGGCGAACGTGGTGCCGCGCTCGGTGGCGCTGAAGGTGCGTTCGCCGATCGTGAGCTCCGCGAACGACAGCGTGCTGAGGTCCTGCGTCACCCCGGTGGCCGCTTCCAGATCGACGACGAGCCACGTCCCCTCGGCCGACCATCCGCGCGCATCGGTGACACGGTCGGCGAGGTGCACGTCGGTCACGGTCACGACGAGGTTGCGGGCGGTGGCCTGCTCGCCGATCTGCGCGGCCGTGACGAACGGGGCGCTGGGGGCGTCGTCGGGGAGGGTGACCTTCGTCACGACCCAGGCGCACGCGAGCAGCGCGGCGGTGGCGAGCCAGACGAGGACGTGCTTCTTCACGGGACCGTCACCTCGTCGACGGTCGCCGTCAGGGTCGCTCCGACGCGCACGTCCTCCCAGTAGTCGCCGCGCATCACGCTCTGCCCGACGTAGTGATCCGCGTCCGGGAGGGTGAGGGTGATCTCCTCGCCGTCCCGGTAATCCTCCGGACCGACGATCCAGGCGAGCAGCACGCGCACGGGGACGTCGGGCTGCAGCAGGGAGACTTCGCCGCCGTCGTCGGCGCGGGAGATCGTGCCCTTCTCCTCGAGCCCGTCGATGCGGATGCCGTCGACGAACGGTGACGGCGATCCACTCTTCGCGGCAGGCCGGGGACGCTCGAACGTGTTGACGACGTCGACCGTGACGACCAGTACCCGCTCGCCCTTCTCCTCGTCCGGATACAGTCCCGCGTTCCCGCGTTCCTCGCTCAGCTCGACACCGACGACGGTCATCTCCATGTCGGACCCGGAGAAGGTCTCGCCGACCGCGACGACCGGGATGGGGTCGACGGCCGCGGCCTCCAGCCCACCGAACACCGCGGTGGTCGCCAGGAGCGCGGCACCGGCGCCGGTGATGAGCCAGGAGGTCGGGATGAGGTCGATGCTGCGTCGCGCCCATCCGAGGACCTTCGCCCTCGCCCCCGCATTGGTCGCCGCGACGGCCGGGTCCTGCCCCTGGTCGGGGCTCGCCGGCGGGGTCGTGGTCACGGCAACAGCATAGGGCGGGCCGTGCGAGCACGGAGAGAGGGGTGCGGGCTCCCGCTCGGCGGGGGCATCCAGACCTAGGGTGGACACCATGGCAGAGTCGTCGTCATCCCCATCGGATGCCGTGGCATCCGCACCCCTCGCCGACCGTGCCGTCGAGCTCGCTCGGCGGTGGGCGATCGAGGCCGCGGCGATCGAACCCGACCCCGCGGCCGCGCGGCTCGCCGGAGTGCTCCAGGATGCGAACGGACTGCCGTTCACCCTCGGATTCGTGGACGGCGTCATGCGTCCGGAGAGCCTGACCGCCGCAGCCTCCCAGCTGCACCGGATCGCGCCGATCGTGCCCGAGTTCCTGCCCTGGTACCTGCGCTCGGTGGTGCGTCTGGGCGGAGGCGTCGCCCCGGTCCTGCCGTCTCCCGTGGTGCCGATCGCGCGCAGGGTGCTCCGCGACATGGTCGGACACCTCGTGGTCGATGCGCGACCGGCGAAGCTCGGCACCGCGATCGCACGGCTCCGGGAGACCGGCTCGCGCCTCAATCTCAACCTCCTCGGCGAGGCCGTGCTGGGCGAGGCGGAGGCGAAGCGTCGGCTGGACGGCATCCACGAGCTCATCCGTCGCCCCGATGTCGACTACGTCTCGGTCAAGGTCTCGGCGATCATCAGCCACCTCTCGATGTGGGCGTTCGACGAGGTCGTCGACGCCGTCGTCGCCCGGCTGCTGCCCCTGTATCTGACCGCAGCCGCCGACGGCACGTTCATCAACCTCGACATGGAGGAGTACCGCGATCTCGACCTCACGATCGCGGTGTTCACGCGCATCCTGGAGGACCCGCGCCTGGCGGGCCTCGAAGCCGGCATCGTGCTGCAGGCCTACCTGCCCGACGCCCTGCCCGCGCTGCAGGAGCTGACTGCCTGGTCCGAGGACCGCGTCGCACACGGCGGCGTCCGCATCAAGGTGCGCCTCGTCAAGGGCGCCAACCTCGCGATGGAGAACGTCGAGGCGCGGATGCACGGCTGGACGCCGGCGACCTACGACACCAAGCTCGACACCGACGCGAACTACCTGCGCTGCCTCGACTGGGCGCTGCGGCCGGAGCACACCGCGGCCGTGAAGCTCGGCGTCGCGGGGCACAACCTCTTCGGGATCGCATACGCCTGGCTGCTCGCGGGCGAGCGGGGAGTGCGCGAGGCGGTGGAGTTCGAGATGCTCCTCGGCATGGCGCAGGGCCAGGTGCAGGCCGTGTCGCGCGAGGTCGGTCCCGTCCTGCTGTACGTCCCGGTCGTCGCGCCGACGGAGTTCGACGTCGCGATCAGCTACCTCGTGCGCCGGCTGGAGGAGAACGCCTCCCCGGACAACTTCCTCTCCGCCGCCTTCCGCCTCGGCGAGGACGAGTCCCTGTTCGTGCGGGAGCAGGACCGCTTCCTCGACGCGCTCGACCGCGCCGGCGACGCCACGCTCCGGATCGGTCCGCGCCGCACGCAGGACCGGCTCGCACCCGTGCACGAGTCCGTGCGACCGGCCCCCGTCGCCCCGGCTCCGGAGACCGACCTCACCAAGGCCGTGCTCGGGATCTCTCGCGGCTCCGACGGCGGCGACCGCGAGGCCTTCCTCGAGACCGCCGTCTACTCCGCGCGGGAGCTGGAGCAGGATTCCGGTGGCGCCCCCGGCTTCTCGAACACGGTCGATAGCGACCCGGCGCTGCCGGCGAACCGCGACTGGGCACGCGAGGTGCGCGAGCGCATCCCCGGCTCCGACCTCGGCACGGACACGATCGCCGTCGCGCAAGTGTCGGATGCGGAGTCCCTGGAGCGGATCGTGCAGGGCGTCCGCCGCGCGGCTCCGGCCTGGGGCGGACGTCCCGCCGCCGAACGCGCCGAGGTGCTGCTGCGTGCCGCCGCCGCGCTGGAGTCGCGGCGGGCGGACCTGATCGAGGTCGCGGCATCCGAGACCGGCAAGATCTTCGCCGAGGCCGACGTCGAGGTGAGCGAGGCGGTCGACTTCGCCCGCTACTACGCGGCCAAGGCGCGGGAACTCGACGCCATCGCCGGCGCCGTGTTCGTGCCCGCCTCCGTCACCGTCGTCACGCCCCCGTGGAACTTCCCGCTCGCGATCCCGGCAGGCGGCGTGCTCGCCGCGCTCGCCGCGGGCTCCGGCGTCGTCTTCAAACCGGCACCGCAGGCGCGCCGCTGTGCCGCGGTGATCGCCGAGGCCCTGTGGCAGGCGGGAGTGCCGCGCGATCTGCTGGCCCTCGTCGACATCGAGGAGGGCGAGCTCGGCCGCGAGCTCATCACGCACGATGCTGTCGACCGCGTGATCCTCACCGGCGCGTGGGACACGGCGGCCCTGTTCCGCTCCTGGCGCCCCGACCTGCCGCTGCTGGCCGAGACCAGCGGCAAGAACGCCATGATCGTCACTCCGTCCGCGGATCTCGATCTCGCGGTCGCCGACCTTGTCAAGAGCGCGTTCGGTCACGCGGGTCAGAAGTGCTCCGCGGCGTCGCTCGCGATCCTCGTCGGTCCCGTCGGTCGCTCGGCACGGTTCGCCCGACAGCTGGCCGACGCCGTGCGCTCGCTGCACGTCGGACCTCCCACCGACCCGCTGGCGGAGGTCGGTCCCGTGATCGAGCCGCCGCAGGGCAAGCTCGCCTGGGCGCTGAGCGAACTCGGGAGCGACGAGCAGTGGCTGATCGAGCCCGCGCTGGACGAGGCGGACGACGGCAGCGGGCGACTCTGGCGCCCCGGTATCCGCGTCGGCGTGCAACCGGGATCGCGCTTCCACACCGAGGAGTTCTTCGGTCCGGTGCTCGGCGTCATGCACGCTCCGACGCTCGCGAAGGCCGTGGAGCTGCAGAACGCGGTCGCCTACGGGCTCACCGCCGGGCTGCACACCCAGGACCCCGACGACCTCTCGTTCTGGCTCGAGCGGGTGCAGGCCGGCAACCTCTACGTGAACCGCGGCATCACCGGCGCGATCGTGCAGCGGCAGCCGTTCGGCGGCTGGAAGCGCTCGTCCGTCGGGCCCGGAGCCAAGGCGGGCGGGCCGAACTACCTCATCGGTCTGGGCTCCTGGCGCTCGCACCCGGGCGGACCCGCGTCCAGCACCCTGCATCTGCGCGGGCTCGACTCCCGCATCACGGGCCTCATCGAGTCGGCGCAGTCGTCGCTCGAGTACGAGAAGTTCGAGTGGCTGCGTCGGTCCGCGCTCTCCGATGCGCTGGCCTGGGACCGCGAGTTCGGTCAGGTGCGCGACGTGTCCCGCCTGGGCGTGGAGCGCAACCTGTTCCGCTATCGACCGGTGCCGGTCGAGATCCGCGCGACCGAGGACGCAGCGCTGCAGGACCTGCTGCGCGTCGTGATCGCCGGGGTGCGCTCGGGGGCGAGGTTCGTCATCTCGACCCCGGTCGGGCTGCCGGGCGAGGTGCGTCGCGCACTCGGCGACCTCGATGCCCCGGTGTTCCTCGAGACCGACGAGGAGTGGATGCAGCGGATGCGTCACGAGGCCGATGCCGACGGGCTCGTGTCAGCGACGCCGAGCGATCGGGTGCGCCTGGTGGGCGGTCGGGCCACCGTCGCCGCTCTGCGCTCGGCTCTGGCGACGGCATCCGGTGGCGACCCCGACCTCGCGGTGTACGACGGCGAGGTGACGGCCGCGGCCCGCATCGAACTGCTGCCGTTCGTGCACGAGCAGTCGATCTCGATCACCGCCCACCGTTACGGCAACCTCGACTCCTGGAGCAGCGGCGTGATCTGAGGCTCACGGCACGGTCGCGAGCACCATCAGGACCGCGGTGACGATCGCGCCGAGCACGGCCACGCCGAGCGCCGCTCCGGCGATGATGCGGCGCTTCGTCCTGTCGGAGCGCGCGATCGCTGATGCGATGCCGCCGCCGCCGAGCGACACGAGGCAGAAGACGAGTGCCGTGATATTGGCTGCGTCTTTGAGGGAAGGTGACTGACCGGGCATGTTGACCGTCGCGACGGAGACGCCGACGGATGCGAGGAGTGTGCCGCCTGCGAACACACAGGTCAGGATCCATGGCAGCACGATCGAACTCTTCACCTGAACATCATGCGTCATCGGCCGGTTTCGCGGCCCCACCCCCCCCACCCCCGGGAGCGGATGGGCGGGGCTGAAGACGGCGGGCAGACGGAGGCGTGTAAAGAATTCTTGACACGGTGGCCGCGCGGACGTACGCTGAAGGTGTCAAGAATCTTTTACATCGGAGGCATCATGGTCTACGAAGAACGCAACGCCTGGGCGGGACTCATCGTCAGCCCCATCGTGCTCGTCGTGTACGTCGTGCTGGTGCTGCAGCAGGCCGGGGGAGGGCCGCTCACCGGTGTCGACTGGTTCCCGCTGATGCTGTGGGTGATCGGCGGGGGCATCGTCGCGACGATCGTGATCAGCGTCGTGTGGGGCATGATCGCCGGGATGAAGGATCCCGACGGTGTCGGACGCTCCGACATCCGCGACCGCGACATCAGCCGCATGGGCGGCCGCGTCGAGCAGGCCTTCGTCGTGATCGCCGGCCTCGGCGTCATCGCCCTCTGCGCCGTCGGAGCCGATGTCTTCTGGATCGCGAACACCATGTTCCTGGGCTTCGCGGTGTCGGCGCTCATCGGTGGCGTCGCGCGCGTGATCGCCTACCGGCGGGGACTCGTCTGATGGTCAAGCCCACCCTCGTCTCCAACAGCATCCGCATGCATCGTGAGCAGGCCGGGATGACGCAGGCCGAGCTCGCCCGGACGATCGGGGTGACGCGGCAGACGCTCATCGCGATCGAGCAGCAGAAGTACTCGCCGACTCTCGAACTCGCCTTCCAGATCGCCCGCGCGTTCGGCGTCGGGATCGACGACCTGTTCGGGTATCCGGACACCTCCGGAGGGACATCATGACCGACACGATGTCCGCGTGGCGGCGCGAGACCTACGGGCCCGCCTCCGGGGTCGCCCTCGAGCGGATCCCGGTGCCGGTGCCGCATCACGGCGAGGTGCTGCTGCGCGTGCGCGCCACGGCCCTGAACGCCGGAGACGTGCGCCTGCTGCTCGGCGATCCGCTGCTCGTGCGCCCCGTGTTCGGACTCACCCGTCCGAAGCATCCGGTGCGCGGGATGGAGGTCGCGGGCACCGTCGTCGCGCTCGGTCCCGACGTCGTCGGCGCCGAGATGGGCGAGGACGTGGTGGGCGAGTTGGTCGGCGGCGGAGGCCTTGCGGAATACGTGCGCGTCCCGGCATCCCGACTCGTGCCCGTGCCGCCCGACATCCCGGCCGCATCCGCCGCCTGCCTTCCGGTCGCCGGCGGCACCGCCTGGCAGGCCCTCGATCTCGCGGGAGTGGGGCTGCGCCACGGCCATACCCCTCGACTCCTGATCATCGGCGCTTCCGGCGGCGTCGGCACGTTCGCGGTGCAGCTCGCCGCCCTCCGCGGCGCCGAGGTGTGGGCCACGTGCAGCGCCCGGAACGCGCCGCTGGTCGAGCGCCTCGGCGCCGTCCGCACCCTCGATCACCGGGAGTCGCCGTTGAGCGGCATCCCGGCCGGGCGCTTCGACGCGATCATCGACATCGCCGGCGGAGTGCCGCTGCGCGAGCTCCAGCGCCTCACGGTGCACGGGGGCACGATCGTGCTCGTCACGGGGGATGGCGGCCACGTGCTCGGTCCGATCCCGCGGATGCTGCGCGCGGCTGTGCTGTCCTTGGGATCGCGCCGCATCCGCCCGCTCACCGCGTCGCCGCGCCCGGAGGTCCTCGCCAAGCTCCTCGAGCTCGTCGCCGAGGGTCGCGTGGTCCCGGTGATCGAGCGCGAATACCCCTTCTCCGAGGCATCCGCCGCCCTCGCGCACCTCGAGGCCGGGCACACGGTCGGCAAGGTCGTGGTCACCCACCCTGCGCGGTGACTCCGTCCCGCCCGTGCGGGGCCGGTCGCGGCTCTGGCGGTGCACAGGGGGTGGGTGACACAATGGACTCCGGCGTGCCCGAGTCGCATCTTCCCCGCCGCCGGCTCTGAACGAGCTGCGGGTCGAAGGACCGCCGGGCCCCTGGACAGCGTCCGCCGCGCCCGTTCATTCGAGGAGCATCCATGTCGACGCCTGAAGCCGCCGTCTCCACCGCACCCGCGCGCACCGCGCACCACCGCCACTACCTGATGTGCAAGCCGGAGCACTTCACGGTCAACTACTCCATCAACCCGTGGATGGAGCCGTCGCGTCCGACCGACACCGCCAACGCGGTCGCGCAGTGGCAGGAGCTCTACGACCTGTACCTCGAGCTGGGCCACGAGGTCGAGCTCATCGAGCCGCTCGCCGGTTACCCGGACATGGTCTACACGGCCAACGGCGGGTTCCTCATCGACGGCCGCGCGTACGTGCCCGAGTTCCGCTTCGTCGAGCGTCAGGGCGAGGCCCCGGCGTTCGCCGACTGGTTCCGCGCCGCGGGCTACGACACCGTGATGCCCGAAGAGGTCAACGAGGGCGAGGGCGACTTCCTGCTCGTCGGCGACGTGATCCTGGCCGGCACCGGCTTCCGCTCCACGGGCGACAGCCACCGCGAGGTCGGAGAGGTCTTCGGCCGTGAGGTCGTGTCGCTCAACCTGGTCGACCCGCGCTTCTACCACCTCGACACCGCGATCGCCGTGCTCGACCCCGTGCAGGGCGTGGAGAACGGCGGCCCGGAGCGCGCGAACATCGCGTACCTCCCCGGGGCCTTCGACGACGCGAGCCGTGCCGAGCTCGAGAAGCGCTTCCCGGACGCGATCCTCGTGTCGGACGAGGACGGTGCCGTGTTCGGTCTGAACTCGGCGAGCGACGGCTACAACGTGATCATCTCCCCGCGCGCGAAGGGCTTCGAGAAGCAGCTGCGCGAGCGCGGCTACAACCCCATCACCGTCGACCTGTCCGAGCTGCTGCTCGGCGGCGGCGGCATCAAGTGCTGCACGCTCGAGCTGCGGGGTGCGAAGTGACCGCGGTCGAGTCTTCGACGGGCGCAGAGGCCGAGGCGGCGACCGAGGCGGGCGCCGAACCGCACGTCGCGCACAACTACCACCCGCTGCCGGTGAACATCGCCCGCGCCGAGGGCGCCTGGGTGACGGATGTCGAGGGCAAGCGGTACCTCGACCTGCTCGCGGCGTATTCGGCCGTGAACTTCGGGCACCTGCACCCGGCCCTCGTGGCGGCCGCGACCGAGCAGCTCGGACGGGTGACGCTCGTCAGCCGTGCGTTCCAGAGCGACCGGCTCGAGCCGTTCGCCGCGGCCCTCGCCGAGCTCGCCGGCAAGGACCTCGTGCTGCCGATGAACACCGGCGCCGAGGCCGTCGAGACCGGTATCAAGGTCGCACGCGCCTGGGGCTACCGGGTCAAGGGAATCGCCGAGGGCAAGGCGCGCATCATCGTCGCGGCGGGCAACTTCCACGGCCGCACGACGACGATCGTCAGCTTCAGCGACGACGAGTCCGCACGGGACGACTTCGGTCCGTACACCCCCGGCTTCGACGTGGTGCCCTACGGCGACGCGGAGGCGATCGCCGCGGCCATCACCGACGACACGGCCGCTGTGCTCGTCGAGCCGATCCAGGGCGAGGCCGGCGTCGTGATCCCCCCGGAGGGGTACCTGCGCCGCATCCGCGAGATCTGCGACGAGAAGAACGTGCTGTTCATCGCCGACGAGATCCAGGCGGGACTCGGGCGCGTGGGCGAGACGTTCGCCTGCGATCGCGAGGGCGTCGTGCCCGACCTGTACCTGCTCGGCAAGGCGCTCGGCGGCGGCATCCTGCCCGTCTCGGCCGTCGTCGGGAACACCGACGTGCTGGGCGTCATCCGTCCCGGCGAGCACGGGTCGACGTTCGGCGGCAACCCGCTCGCGGCGGCCGTGGGGCTGCGCGTGGTCGAGATGCTGCAGACCGGCGAGTTCCAGGAGCGGGCGCGCGCACTCGGCGCGCACCTGGAGCAGGCGCTCCAGCCGCTGATCGGGCACGGAGTCACGGCCGTGCGCATCGCGGGGCTGTGGGCCGGCGTCGACATCGACCCCGCCAGGGGCACGGGCCGCGAGATCGCGGAGAAGCTCCTCGACCGCGGTGTCCTGGTGAAGGACACGCATGGGCAGACGGTGCGCATCGCGCCGCCGCTCGTGATCCGCGCGACCGAGCTCGACTGGGCGGTGGAGCAGCTCAAGCTGGTGCTCGGCGCGTAGTCCCGCGCCGAGTGCTGTGACGGGCAGCGCCACCGCGGGGGAGGGCCGCCGCTGGGGATGGCGGCGGCGACGGTGACGCTGCCCTCACGCAGATGCTCAGGCCGGAGGCGAGTCCGGGTCGAGGGTCTTGAGGGTGTCCTCCTCGGCGGCGTTGTCGGCATCGAGCTGCGCTTCGGTGTGCTCATCGCCGCCGAGCGCGGCGCGGTGGCCCTGGCCCGCGTCGCCTTGGATGGCGCCGCCGGTCGACTCTCCGCGCGAGCTGTCGCCCTGGATCGCGCCGCCGGTGCCGTCGCCCTGGCCGGCGTCCTCCTCGGGTACTCCGACTCCGGGTGCACCTTCGGCCGGGTCCTGCGGGTGGGGGGTGCGTTCCGTGTTCTGGTCCATGCACCGACGGTACGCGCGGTCGAGCGCGGCACCGAGGGGGTTGACATCTCGTCGCGACCCTTCGCGGGAAAGGGGCCGGGTATCCTGTGGCCCGGGGGGAACATGACAGACCAGCCGTGGCTGCTGCAGAGCCCGCCCGCGCCCACGCGGCGGACTCCGAATGCCGATCGCCGGGACATCAACTCCCTCGCATGGGTGGTCTGGCCGTGGGTGAACTGGCTCCTTCCCGTCCTCGCGATCTTCTGCATCGGCAACAACGGCTGGGCGCTGCTGGCGCTCCTCCTCTTCTCGCCCGTGCTGGTCCCCGTGGCGGGCCTGCTGGGCTCGCTCCCTCGCTTCCTCCTCCGCCGGAGCGGCAGCACCACCACGCCGGGACCGATCACCGTCCTCCTGTTCGTGCAGTGGTGGGCGGTCATCACCGGGATGATCACGCCGGCGGGAGCCACCGACGGGCGTCCGATCCCCGCCATCATGCAGGGGCTGTCGCCGCGTCCGATCTCGAGCGCCTACCTCTCCGACGTGATGCTCGTCGCGGCCGGGATCGTCGTCGCCTGCTGGATCGCCGTACTCGCGATCGCGAGCGTCACCGCCTCGAGAAAGCACGTCTGGGCATCGAAGCGATGGACGGTCGTCGCCCGGGTCGCCGCCGTCGGGCTCCCGCTGCTCTTCGTCGCCACGATCTGGCTCGGTGGAGCCGTCACGGCGCAGCAGCGCGACGCGGCCGGCGCGACCGTCGCCGAGGTGCAGGCGCAGCCCCTGAGCGCGCAGGCGCAGCAGGCCCTGGAGCGCCACGACCGGGCGCAGGCGCAGCTGTCTCTGGTGCGCGGGATGATCGCCGAAGACGGGTGGCAGGCGTCGATGCGGGGATTCGGAGACCTGACCACTTTCGCCGAAGGTACCGACAGCTACGGCGTGGACATCGCGTTCCGGTACGACGTGCCGGCGGGGGACGCCGTGGACGTGGACGCGGTCGCAGCCGAGCTCCGGCAGCGGGGATGGACGGATGGCGAGCGGGGCGCTCTCCTCGACCCCGACGGGAACACGATCGAGATCGACGCGTATGACCAGACCATCGTGGTCTCGCTCGTCTCACCGCGCTGGTGGGGCGACTCCGACGACCTCAACGAGGAGCTCGGCGTCTATCGCGACGACTCCGCGGTGGAGCCCTACGCGTACGACGACTGGCCCTCGCCCTGAGTGCCGGACGCCGGCGTCACTCCTCGAGGCCGTGCTTCTTGGCGGTGCGGATCGGCGTCGTCACGGCGGCCTCGTCGCTGAACTCGATCGGGTCGACCTCGATCACACGGAGCGGGCGCGTCTCGTCGAGCGTGAGCAGGAAGCGGCGGTTCTCGTCGCGGCGGAGTCGTCCTGACGTCGCGACCCAGATCACACCGATCGCGCAGGCGACGAATCCGGCCGTGCCGCCGAGCATGATCGCGGCGCGCGGACCGAACGTGTCGGCCACCCAGCCGGCGATGGGAGCGCCCACCGGGGTCGAGCCCATGATGACGGCCATGTACAGCGCGAGGACGCGTCCGCGCAGCGCGGGATCCGTCGTGATCTGCACGTAGCCGTTCGCCGTGGTGAGCAGGGTCACGATCATGAAGCCGGTGAAGGTGAGGGTGACCGCGTAGGAGGCGTAGCTCGGCATGGCGGAGGAGATGAACGCCGCGATGCCGAATCCGCCCGCGGCGAGGATGACGACGCGCACGCGCGCCCGGTCCCGCCGTGCCGCGAGCAGGGCGCCGATGAGCGAGCCGATCGCGAGGACGGAGCTGAGCACGCCGTAGCCGTCGGCGCCGGCCCCGAACTCGAGGGCCATGGTCGACGCGAAGATCGGGAAGTTCATGCCGAACGCGCCGATCAGGAACACCGTCACGAACACGACCTTCAGGTCGCTGCGCCCCCACACGTAGCGGAACCCGGCGGCGAGCCCTCCGCGGTTGCGGCTCTTGATGCGCGGGGCGAGCAGGCTGCGCCGCATCAGGAGGAGCGCGAGGAGCATCGCGAGGAAGGTCGTCGCGTTGACGATGAACACCCAGCCGGAGCCGATCGCCACGATCAGCAGGCCGCCGACGGCCGGACCCACCATGCGGGCCAGGTTGAACGACGCCGAGTTGAGGGCGACCGCGTTGGACGTGTCGCCGGTGGAGACCATGTCGGACACGAAGGCCTGCCGTGCCGGGGCGTCGAAGGCGTTCACGATGCCGAAACCGAGCGCGAAGCCGAACATCATCGGCAGCGTCATCAGGTCGTTCAGCAGCAGCACGCCGACGGCGATGGCCAGCCCGAGCAGCGCCGACTGCGTGGCGAACAGGATGTGCCGTCGGTCGAAGCGGTCGGCCACCCAGCCCGTCATGCTCACCAGCACGAGGGGAGGGCCGAACTGCAGCGCCATGGTGACGCCCATCGCGGTGGCGTCGTTGTCGGTCAGCTCGGTGAGCACGACCCAGTCCTGAGCGGTGGCCTGCATCCACCCGCCGACGTTGGAGATCAGGGCGCCGGCGAACCAGATGCGGTAGTTGATGTTGGCGAAGGAGCGGAACATCGCGCTCATCGTTCCACCACCCTCCGCATCAGGGCGCTCGCTTCGCGGAGCGTGGTGAGCTCGTCCTCCGTGTAGTCGACCTCGCGCAGCATGTCGGCGAGCAGTTCGTCGCGGCGGCGGATCGTCTCGACGACGATCGAGACGCCGGCGTCGGTGATGTCGACCTGCACACGGCGGCGGTCGTCCTCATCGGGGGTGCGCGCGACGAAGCCCTGCTCCTCGAGGCCGTTGATCGTGCTGGTCATCGACGGGGCGGTCACCCGCTCGCGCTCGGCGAGGGTGGAGATCGTGCGGCGGCCGTTCATGCGCAGGTCGGCGAGCACCGCCAGCTGCGCATCGCTCATCGAGTCGGCGGCGCGTGCGCAGCGGAGTCGACGGGCCAGGCGGAAGGTGGCCATGCGCAGGTCTGTGGCGGTGAGGTGGAGGGATTCATCAGACGCAGACATTACTTAGTTAGCCTATCTAATTTTCGGAGGAGAGGGGAAGGGCCGCGAGGGGGCGGGAAGGGGGTCGGGCACAATGGAGGGGTGACCCGAACGCTTGCTCTCGAAATCGCCGTGCAGGATCCCGCCGGAGTGCGCATCGCCGCAGAGATCGGCGCCGCACGCGTCGAGCTCGCGACGGCCCTCGCTCTCGGCGGGCTGACCCCGTCGCCGGCGACGCTCGAACTCGCCGTCGAGGCGGCGGGCGCCGACGGGCCCGAGGTGCACGTGCTGATCCGCCCCCGTGCGGGCGGGTTCCACTACGACGAGGACGAACTCGCGGTCGCGGAACGCGACGTGCGGCGGGCGATCGCCGCGGGCGCCTCCGGCGTCGTCATCGGGGCGCTCGACGCCGAGGGTCGTCTCGACCTGTTCGCGATGGCCCGGCTGCGGGACGCCGCGGACGGCGCATCCGCCACGCTCCACCGTGCGATCGACGTGACCGCCGACCCGGTCGCGACGCTGCGCAGCGCCAGGGAGCTCGGACTCCGCCGCGTCCTCACCTCGGGCGGGGCCTCCGCCGCGATCGACGGCCTCGACACCCTCCGGTCGCTGGTCGCCGCGGCCGAGGGCGAGATCGAGATCATGGCCGGCAGCGGTGTCGACGTGTCGAGTGCCCCGGTGCTCGCCGCGGCCGGGGTCGATGCCCTGCACTTCTCGGCCAAGCGCGCCGTCACGGAAGAGGGCGGCGTGCGCATGGGCTCCGCCTCTGACGGGGTCGGCGGCTACGAGGTCACCGACCGCGACATCGCGTTCGCGATCCGGGATGCCGTCGCGCGGTAGCCGCCCGCCGCGCACGGTCGGTAGGCTCGCACCGTGATGGATACCCGCGAGTTCACCGACCACCACGGCGTCGCCATCGTCTATGACGTGCATCCGGCTGCGGGGACTCCCCGCGGAGTCGTGCAGCTCCTGCACGGCGTCGGCGAGCACGCCGGAAGATACGGAGCACTGATCGGCGCTCTCACCGAGGCCGGCTTCACCGTCTACGCCGACGACCACCGCGGTCACGGCCGCACCGGCATCCGCCAGCACGGCGGACCCGAGAAGCTCGGCCGTCTGGGCAAGGGCGGCCTGCGCGCGGCCGAGGACGCCGTCTGGCAGCTGACCGGCATCATCCGCGACGAGAACCCCGACCTGCCCCTCGTGCTCCTCGGGCATTCCTGGGGCTCGTTCCTGGCGCAGATGCTGGTCAACGACCACCCGGAGGCGTGGGATGCGGTGATCCTCTCCGGCTCCGCACTGCGGATGCCGGGTTCGCTCAACGCGGCGCCCCTGAACGCGCGGTGGGCCGGCGACGACGCGACCGGGTTCGAGTGGCTCAGCCGCGACCCCGCCGTGTGGACCTCCTTCGACGAGGATCCGCTGACCACCGACGAACCGCTGCTCAAGCTCTTCGGCCCGATCGAGGCCGCGCGACTCTACGGGCGCCCGGCCAAGGACCTGGGCCACGACATCCCGCTGCTCCTGCTCGTCGGACGCGACGACCCGGTGGGCGGCCCGCGCAGCGTGCACAAGCTCGCCGACGAGTACCGGAGCCGTTCCGGGCTGACGGACGTCACGACGCTGGTCTACCCGGACGCGCGTCACGAGATCTTCAACGAGCTGCAGCAGGACGAGGTGCGCGCCGACGTGCTGGCCTGGCTCGACAAGCACATCCCCGCGCGCTGAGACGCGCTCCCTCCCTCCCTCCCGGAGGCGCTGGTGTGACGCGGCGTTACGCGCGGTGAAGGCGTGTGACGCAGCGGCCTCGCGGCCCGGATGGCGCCCGTAGATTCGGGGCAACATTCCGCGCATGAGCGAGGAGAGCCCCGCGGTGCGGTGCCCTCGCAAGGGAGGACCCGCTCCGATGAGCTTCGTGAAGGACTGGCAGGACTGGCACGCCGCGCGCGAGCGCTATGCGGGCTCCGAGTACGGTCCGTCGGCGCTCGAGTCGACGAACTGGCTCATCACCGAGGCGGCCGCGGTCGACGGCATCCCCGGTCTCTGGGCGCTGACCGGCGACGGCGGCATCCGTGGCAGCGAGCTCGGGCAGGCGGGCTCCACCGTCACGCTGCGCGGCGGCGAGAGCATCCGGCTCGGTCGCCGCGAGCTGCGCGTGTTCGAACGGCACGGCACGCTCGCGCTGCGGGTGCTGAATCCGGCGCGTCCGCAGCGCGAGTGGTTCACCGCGATCGACGCCTACGCGCCCGATGAGCGCTGGCGCCTGCCCGCGATCTTCGAGGAGACGCCGGACGAGCAGATCGTGATCACGGCGGTCGACGGCGACGCGCGGGAGACGCCGGTCGCGGGACGCCTGCGGTTCGAGCTCGCCGGGTCGCCGCACACCCTGACGGTGACCAGGAACGGGCAGGGCGTGCTGAACGCGGTCTTCGCCGACGGCACGAACGGGCTCGAGACGTACCGGTTCCGCTTCCTCCCGGTGGACGAGCCGGCCGACGACGGCACCGCGGTCATCGACTTCAACCGGGCGTACCTGCCGCCGTGCGCGTTCTCGGACCAGTTCATCTGCCCGCTCCCGCCGCCCGGGAATCGGTACTCGACGCCGATCCGCGCCGGTGAGCGTGTGGTCGTGCTCGGCGGCTGACCCGCCGGATCGGCGCCCGCGCGGCTTAAGCTGGAACCGTGCACGGTGAATACAAGGTTCCAGGCGGAAAGCTCGTCGTCGTCGACCTCGAGATCGAGGACGACCGCATCGCCCGCTTCCGCCTCGCCGGCGACTTCTTCCTCGAGCCCGACTCGGCGCTCGACGACATCGACGCCGCGGTGAACGGCCTGCCGGCGGAGTCGGATGCCACGGCGATCGCGGCCGCGGTCCGCGGGGCGCTGCCCGACGGCGCCCAGCTGCTCGGCTTCTCGCCCGAGGCCGTCGGCACCGCCGTGCGCCGGGCCCTCGTGACCGCCCCGGGGTGGCGCGACTTCGACTGGGAGATCGTGCACGACAAGGCGGTCTCGCCGCGCATGAACCTTGCCCTCGACGAGGTGCTCACCTCGCGCGTCGGCGAGGGCCGTCGCCGCCCGACCCTGCGCATTTGGGAGTGGGACGAGTCCGCCGTCGTGATCGGGTCGTTCCAGTCCTACCGCAACGAGGTCGACCCGGAAGGGGCGGCCCGGCACGGGTTCGACGTGGTGCGCCGCATCTCCGGCGGCGGGGCGATGCTCATGGCCGCGGGGCAGATCATCACTTACTCGCTGTACGTGCCGGCCTCGCTGGTGGCGGGCATGACGTTCGCCGACTCCTACGCCTTCCTCGACGACTGGGTGCTGCAGGCGCTGCGCTCGCTCGGCATCGACGCGGTCTACCAGCCGCTCAACGACATCGCGAGCCCGACCGGCAAGATCGGCGGCGCCGCGCAGAAGCGCCTCGCCAACGGCGGAGTGCTGCACCACGCGACCCTGTCGTACGACATCGACGGTCAGATGATGACCGAGGTGCTGCGCATCGGACGCGAGAAGCTCAGCGACAAGGGCACCACCTCGGCGGCCAAGCGCGTCGACCCGCTGCGCACGCAGACCGGGCTCGAGCGCGCCGAGATCATCGAGCGCTTCAAGGACACCTTCCGGTCGCTGACCGACGCCGAGACCGGGACCGTCTCGGCTGATGAGTACGCCGATGCGGAGGCGCTGGTCGCGTCGAAGTTCGCCACCGAGGCGTGGCTGCATCGGGTGCCGTGACGGCGCCGGACACTGATCCTCGGACCGGAGCAGGCGACGCGGTCGAGTCGGATGCCGTGCCCGTGATCGCGCCGGTCGTGCCGGGGGCCGTCACGGTCATCGAGGGCGACAACCTCGCGGTCGCCGCGACGCTGCCCTCCGGTTCGTTCACCCTCGTGTACCTCGATCCCCCGTTCAACACCGGCCGCACGCAGGAGCGGCAGGTGGTGACCGCACGGCGGATGCTTGCGCCGGACGCGGAGCCCGCGCCGGAGGGGGAGTCTGCGCCGGAGCGGGAGTCTGCTGGCCCCGCGGCCGAGCCCGAGACCGAGGTGCGGCACGGGTTCCACGGACACGCGTACGAGCGCGTCCGTGGGATGCTGCGCGCCTATGACGACCGCTTCGACGACTACGGCGCGTTCCTGATGCCGCGGCTGGAGGAGGCCTGGCGGCTGCTCGCCGACGACGGGACGCTCTACCTGCACCTCGACTACCGGGAGGCGCACTACGCGAAGGTCATGCTCGACGCGGTGTTCGGGCGCGACTGCTTCCTCAACGAGCTGATCTGGGCGTACGACTACGGTGCGAAGTCGCGGCGCCGCTGGCCCACCAAGCACGACACGATCCTGGTCTACGTGAAGAACCCGCGGGAGTACGTGTTCGATTCCGAGGCGGTCGACCGCGAGCCGTACATGGCGCCCGGGCTCGTGACCGCGGAGAAGGCGGCGCGCGGCAAGCTGCCGACCGACGTGTGGTGGCACACGATCGTGCCCACGACCGGGCGGGAGAAGACCGGCTACCCCACGCAGAAGCCCGAGGGCATCCTGCGCCGCATCGTGGCCGCGTCCAGCCGTCCGGGGGATCGGGTGCTCGACCTCTTCGCGGGCAGCGGTACGACCGGGGCCGTCGCCTCGGCGCTCGGTCGCGACGCCGTGCTCGTCGACGACAACCCCGAGGCCGTCCGGGTGATGCGGGCGCGGATGCCGCACGCCGTGGCGAAGACGCTCGACTGAGCCGCTCCCACGGCCTCGGTCCTCCCGCGGGTCTCGCGAGACGGAGCGTCCGTCAGTCCGGGCGTCCGTCAGTCCGAGCGTCCGTCAGTCGGGGCGCAGCAGCACCAGGAACTGCTCGATCTCGGCGACCATGTCGAGCGACGGATCGAGCATCCACGCGGCCTGGAGTCCGTCGGCCAGTGCGTGCAGCGTGCGCACGACCCAGGCGGGGTCGACGTCGGCCCGGATCCGGCCGGCCTCCTGGTCCTCCACGACCTGGGCGCGGGTGAGGGCCTCGACCCGCTCGGTGCGTTCGCGGAAGTAGGTGTGCGCGGGGTGCGCGGGGTCGCCCGCCTCGGCGGCGAGCTGCGCGTACAGCTGCACGAGTCCGGGGACGGAGGCGTTGTGGCGCATCACCGCGAGGAAGGCCGCGGAGGCGTCTTCGCCCGCGTACTCCTGCTCGTCGCGGTCGTCTCGGGCGCGGAGGATCGCGACGAACAGCTCCTCCTTCGAGCCGAAGTAGTGCAGGAGCCCCGCGGGGCTGAGGCCCGCGGCATCGGCGATCTCGCGGACGGAGGCCTTGCGGTATCCGTGCTCGGCGACGACGGTGAGGGCGGCCTGGAGGATCTCCTCGCGCTTGGCGACGCCCTTCGCGTATGCCCCTCGTGTCGCCATGGCACCAGGGTATCCGTCACGGCCAGATCACGAAAACCAAACAACGTTCGTGAATGGCTTGCGAGGACGGCGAGTCATCTGTCAGCATGTCGGATGAATACCGAACAGCGTTTGGTATTAACCCGATTCCGCTCAACGAGGAGCCGACATGTCACTTCCCCCTCTCGACCCGGCGACCGAGATCGCCGCCACCGGGGTCATCGCCACCGAACCACCGGCCGCGGGCGAACCCGCCGCCAGCCCGCCGGCGAACAAGCGCCTCCTGCCGAGCATGCTCATCGCGGGTCTCACGCTGTTCGCGAGCTACGCCGGCCTGCTCGGCATCCTGCTCCCCACCCAGATCCAGGTGATCTTCGGAGAGGAAGGCCAAGAGGCCAACCTCGCGATCGTCACCACGGTGTCGTTCATCTTCACGCTCTTCGCCCAGCCGCTCGCCGGCGCCCTCAGCGACCGCACCCGCTCCCGCCTCGGTCGGCGCGCACCGTGGATGCTCGCAGGGTCGCTCATCGGCGGCATCCTGCTGCTGGGGATGGGGTCGTTGACCCAGCTCGTCTGGATCACGGTGTTCTGGGTCGTCATCCAGGTCGCCCTGAACTTCCTCCAGGCACCGCTGACCACGATCACCGCCGACCGCTTCCCGCGCTCGAAGCGCGGCGGAGCGAGCGCGATGCTCGGCATCGGCATGCAGGTCGGCGGGATGATCGGCGTGATGATCGCGAGCGCCCTCGCCGCGCAGTTCGGTGTCGCGTACTCCGTGTTCGGCGTCGTCGTGATCGTCTCGACCGTGCTCTTCGTCGTCGTCAACCGCGACTGGTCGTCGAAGAATGCGGCCGTCGAGCCGTTCGCGTGGGGTGCGTTCTTCAAGGGGTTCTGGGTGAACCCGCGCAAGCACCCCGACTTCGCGTGGGCGTTCGCCGCGCGCTTCCTGCTGATCCTGGGCTATTTCGTCGTCTCGACCTATCAGCTCTACATGCTGCAGAAGTACATCGGCCTCTCGCTTCCCGAGGCGCAGGGCGCGGTGCTCACCCTGACCCTCGTGGCGTTCGTGCCGACGCTGCTCGCGATCGGGGTGTCCGGCTGGTGGAGCGACAAGGTCGGCCGCCGCAAGGTCTTCATCTACGTGTCCTCCGTCATCATGGCCATCGGCTTCGTGATGCCGCTGGTCATGCCGAACATGACGGGGATGATCGTGATGAGCGTCATCAACGGCATCGGCTTCGGCGTCTACATGGCGGTGGATGCGGCGCTCATGACCGAGGTGCTGCCGAACGCGAGCGGGGCGGCGGCGAAGGACCTCGGCATCCTCAACGTGGCCACGAACATCCCGCAGGCGATGAGTCCGTCGATCGCGCTGCTGATCATCAGCACGATGGGCGGCTACGCGATGCTGTTCGTCTTCGCGATCGTGTTCGTGATCCTCGCCGCCATCGCGACCGCGCCGATCAAGGGAGTGCGCTGATGACCAGGAACGACCAGGAGAATGCTGTGATGACCGATACCGACTTCGACACGACCGCCGACTTCGTCGAGGTGGCCACCGCCGCCGGAACCGTGCGCGGCCGCTGGCGTCCGACCACGGGAGGGCGAGGGAATCCGCGGTCGGCGGCCTTCCTCGGCATCCCGTTCGCCGAGGCTCCGGTCGGCCCGCTGCGCTTCCAGGCTCCCGTGCCGAAGGCGCCGTGGACGGGAGTGCGCGACGCGCTCGAGTTCGCCGCCACGGCGCAGCGCGGAGACCCCGGCGTGACGCTCATCCCCGAGCCGAGCGTCGAGGGCGACTCCACGCTCAACGTGAACGTCTTCACGCCGGACCCCGTCCGCGCCGAGCAGGGGACCGGTCTCCCGGTGCTCGTCTGGATCCACGGCGGCGGGTACTTCGCCGGCTCTCCGGCGAGCCCCTGGTACGACGGCCGCAACTTCAACCGCGACGGTGTCGTGACCGTGTCGCTCTCGTACCGCCTGGGCTTCGACGGCTTCGGATGGATCGAGGATGCTCCCTCCAACCGCGGCGTGCGCGACTGGCTGCTGGCGCTGGAGTGGGTGCAGCAGAACATCGCCGAGTTCGGCGGCGACCCCTCGCGGGTCACGATCGCCGGGCAGTCCGCCGGCGGTGGTGCCGTGCTGACCCTGCTCGGCATGGAGAAGGCGCAGCACCTGTTCCACGGTGTCCATGCGATCTCGGGCGCCCTCGCCGATGTGTCCCCCGCACGGGCCGAGGCGTTCGGGCGCGGACTCGCCGCCGCGGCGGGGGTCTCGCCGACCGTCGCCGGGTTCTTCTCCCTGACGGAGGAGCGCATCCTCGAGCTGCAGAAGAAGGCGACCGAGCTCGGGCCGAACTCCCTCGGGAGCGTCGTCGAAGACGGTCTTCCCCTGGGCCCGGCGGTCGACGGCGACCTGCTGCCGCGTCCCACGCGGGAGTCGCTCTCCGCCGGAGTCGGGGCCGACAAGCCGCTCGTCCTCGGGGCGACCGACGACGAGTTCACGATGGTGTTCTCGGGCTCCGAGAAGAAGCTGCGCTGGGTGCCGCGGTCGCTCCTGCTGAACAAGCTCGGGTTGCCGAAGAGCGTGCGGAAGGCGTATCTCGCCGCGAACGCCGACATCGCCGGGCTGGGCAACGCCAGGGTCGGCGGTCGACTGCTGACCGACCGGATGTTCCGCTCCGCGCTGCTGAAGGTCGTGGCCGACCGCGGCACCGCGCCCACCTGGCTGTACCGGTTCTCGTGGCCGTCCGGGCACTTCGGCTTCGCCGAGCACTGCCTCGACGTGCCGTTCTTCTTCGACTGCCTCGACGGACCGTCGATCGAGCCGCTCGCGGGCGCGAACCCGCCGCAGGAGCTGGCCGACGAGGTGCACGGCGCCGCGGTCGCTTTCATCGCCGGGGGCGACCCCGGCTGGCCGCGCCATCAGGGGGCGAAGGGCATCGCGCGGGTCTACGACGTGCCGACGCGTGACGTCGCCGACGCCTACGCGTCCGTGCGCCCGCTGCTGGGATCTGTGTCGTGACCACGGCGTTCGCGGACGGGAACGAGACCCGGCCGGTGGCTGTGCTGCGCCCTCGATGGATGCTGTGGACCGCGGTGGGGCTGCTCGCGGTGTTCGCGGCTCTCGCCGTCGGCGTGGTGGTCGCCCCGGAGGCGCCGTGGTCGCAGGGGCTCGACGATCTGTGGCGCAGCGGCATCGGCGTGGGGCCCGAGTCGACGCTCCCCGGCTTCGCGGTAGCGCAGATGTTCCAGCACCTCGGGCAGCTGCCCGGTGCGGTGCTCATGATGCTCCTGCTCCCGCTCGCGCTGGTGCTGATCGGGCGCTGGCGCTCCGCGCTGTTCGTGCTCGCCGTGCAGCTCGCCGGTCCCGGACTCCTGTCGCAGCTCACGAAGAACCTCGTCGACCGGCCGCGTCCGGCCGAGGGCACGGCGACGGGGCTCTTCGGGCCGCTCGTGCAGGTCGATCACGGGTCCTTCCCGTCCGGCCACTCGGTGAGCATGGCGGCGCTCGTCCTCACGGTGCTCGCGCTCATCCCGGCCTCCGCGGTCTGGGTGCGCAGGATCTGGATCGTGCTCGGCGTGCTCCTCGCGGTCGGCATGGTGTGGCAGCGCACGCTCATCAACGCGCACTGGTTCACCGACACGTGTGCGGGGCTGATCGGCGGGGCCGCGGTGGCGCTGCTGCTGTGGTGGGCGTTCCTGCCGTGGTTGCGACGCGATCAGGAGCGCCGGGTGTGGTTCCTGCGGACCCGTGCGCGTCAGGCGACGTAGACCTTCCGCAGGGTCTCGGTGACGGTCCAGGTGGTGCGCATGCCCTCGGCGAGGCGCACCACCGAGCCGGGGCCGACCTCGAGGTCGGGCAGGCCGGACGAGGCGAACGCGATCGTGGCGCGGCCGGACAGCACGACGAACACCTCGTCGGCCTCGGTGTCGGTCGCGGTGCCGGGCGTCATCTCCCAGATGCCCACCTCGATGCCGCCGAGCGTCGCCAGCTCGTGCACGGCGGTCGTGGGCGCGCCGGCGAGCACCTCGTCCGCCGGCAGCGGCTCGTGTGCGAGGACGAGCGCGCCGGCATCCACTCCGGCCCCCGCGGCGAGGCCGATCACGAGTCGAAGCCCATGCCGACGGCGTCGAGCGTCTTGAGGAAGAGGTTGCGCCTGCCCTCGTTGTGGTCGGCCCGGTTCATGGCCGCGCGCACGAGGTTGACGCCGATCGAGGCCGCGGGCTCGGGCGGGAACGGGATCGGCTTCTCGCGCACCATCCGCAGCTCGGTGCGCTCGGTCTCCTCGCCGGACAGCTTGTCCAGCATGACGTCGGCCGCGAAGCGCGCAGCCCCCACGCCCAGTCCGGTGAACCCCGTCGCATAGGCCACGCGCCCCTTGCGCGCGGTGCCGAAGAACGCGCAGAAGCGGCTGGACGAGTCGATCGCCCCGGCCCAGCGGTGCGTGAAGCGCAGGCCCTCCAGCTGCGGGAACGTCGTGAAGAAGTGGGAGGCGAGCTTGCGGTGGCTCTCGATGCGGTCCTCGTACTCCGCACGCACCTTGCCGCCGAAGTGGTAGATCGCGTCGTAGCCGCCGAACAGGATGCGGTTGTCGCCGGTGAGTCGGTAGTAGTGGAACTGGTTCGCGCTGTCGGCGAGGCCCTGACGGTTCGACCAGCCGATCGATGCCAGCTGCTCGTCCGAGAGCGGCTCGGTCATCAGCACGTAGTCGTACACCGGCACCGTCATCAGGCGGTTGCGCTTGAGGAGCGACGGGAACACGTTCGTGCCGAGGGCCACGGCATCCGCGATCACTCGGCCGTTGGCGGTGACCAGCGTGATCGGACCGGACCCGTCACCCTCGATGCCGCGGACCAGGCTGTGCTCGTGGATCTCGACGCCCAGGTCGGCGGCCACGCGGGCGAGTTCCAGGCCGAGCTTGGCGGGGTGCACCATCGCGCAGCCCTCGCGGTCCCAGTCGCCCGCGAGGAACGTCTCCGAATGAACCTCGGCCTGCACCGCCTCCTGGTCGAGGAAGCCCGGCTCGTCGCGGTACCACTCCACCTGGTGCGGCTCGACGGCCACAGCCAGCTGGCCCGTGCGCTCGAACTCCGCATCCATGCCGTAGCGTGCGACGGTCTCCTCGATGCCGTCGAGGTTCGCGTGGCCGAGCTCCTCGAGGTGATCGATCTCCTCCGGCCACCGGTTCACGCCGTTCTCGTGTCCGTGCGTGAGGCTCGACTCGCAGAAGCCGCCGTTGCGGCCGGATGCCGCCCAGGCGATGCGCGAGGCCTCCAGCAGCACGACGCGACGCTCCGGGTCGCGCTCCTTGGCGCGCACGGCTGTCCAGAGGCCGGCGTATCCGCCGCCGACGATGGCGAGGTCGGCGCGCACGGTGCCGTTCAGGGGCGGGTGCGTCGGCCGATCGACGTCGTCGAGCCAGAACACGCGGAGCGCGGTGCCCCGCAGCGAATCGTCGATGACGGACTGCGGCGGCTGCCGGCGTTCGAAGACGGTGGTGCCCATGTTCACTCCGATGTGAGCGGGGCGCGCCTCAGCGCGTTCCCCAGTTGTAGAGGTCTTTGTAGAGCCCCGCGTAGAGCAGGCTCTCGGTGTGCGCGACGCCGGGGATGGTCCGGATGCGCGTGGCGATGAGGTCGATCAGGTGCTCGTCGCTCTCGCACACGGCCTCGACGAGGATGTCGAAGGTGCCGAGGGTGACGACGACGTAGGCCAGCTCGGGGATCGTGGTGAGCTCCTCGGCGATCGCCCGCGGATCGCCGGAGACGCGGATGCCGATCATCGACATGCGGTGGAAGCCGAGCTGCATCGGATCGGTGACCGCGACGATCTGGATGATGCCCGCTTCCGTCATCCGCTGCACGCGCTGGCGGGCCGCGGCTTCGCTGAGCCCGACCTCGCGGGCGATCTCGGCATAGGGGCGACGACCGTCTTCCTGCAGGAGCTCGACGATCCGCTTCGAGATGTCATCCAGGGCAGGCTGCGGAGATTTCGTGCTCATGTGTCGATATTGCCAGTAGAAGTGCGCAATGGCAACCGAATCAGTCGTTTGAAAGAACCAGATCTACAGATTCCGCACGGATGAGGCTACGATGACGCCATGCCCAGTCACCTTCTGAAGAACTCCGCACCGCTGCAGAACTTCATCGGCGGCCGCTCCGTGCCCGCGACCGGCGAGGGGCGCCTGCCGCTCATCGACCCGGTCACGGAGGAGACGTACGGCGAACTGCCCCTCTCCGTGCGCGGCGATGTGGATGACGCCTATGCCGCCGCATCCGCCGCCTTCCCGCTCTGGCGCGACACCACGCCCGCCGAGCGCCAGCTCGCGCTGTTCCGCATCGCCGACGAGATGGAGGCGAGGGCCGAGGAGTTCGCCGACCTGGAGTCGCAGGACACGGGCAAGCCGCGCGGCAGCCTCGTCGCCGACGAGATCATGCAGTCGATCGACCAGCTGCGCTTCTTCGCCGGTGCCGCGCGCAGTCTCGAGGGTCGGGCCGCGGGGGAGTACCTCGCCGGGCACACCTCCTTCGTGCGCCGCGAGCCGGTCGGCGTGATCGGGCAGGTGACCCCGTGGAACTATCCGCTGAACATGGCGGTGTGGAAGATCGCCCCCGCGCTCGCCGCCGGGAACACCGTGGTGCTCAAGCCTGCGGAGTCCACGCCGCTCACGACGCTGCTGCTCGCCGAGATCGTCGCCCTGCACACACCGGCCGGAACGCTCAACGTGGTGCTCGGGGATCGGGACACCGGTGTCGCGCTGGTGGAGCATCCGACCCCGCAGATGGTCGCCATCACGGGCTCCGTCCGGGCCGGCATGGCGGTGGCGCGGTCGGCGGCGGACGACGTCAAGCGCGTTCACCTCGAGCTCGGCGGGAAGGCGCCCGCGATCGTGTTCGCGGACGCCTCGATCGAGAAGGCCGCCGACGGCATCATCACGGGCGCGTTCTTCAACGGCGGGCAGGACTGCACCGCCGCCACGCGCGTGCTGGTGCACGCGTCGCGGCACGACGAGCTCGTCGAAGCGCTGGTCGCCAGGGTGAAGACGCACGCCCGCACGGGTGGCCCGCGGGAGGAGGGCGTGCTCTACGGGCCGCTGAGCAGCGCGGCGCAGCTCGCCCAGGTGCAGGGCTTCATCGATCGTCTCCCCGCGCACGCGAAGATCGAGACCGGTGGACGGCGCCAGGGCGACCAGGGCTACTTCTGGGAGGCCACGATCGTGTCGGGCGTGCGGCAGGACGACGAGGTCGTGCAGGGCGAGATCTTCGGCCCGGTGCTCACCGTGCAGGCGTTCTCCGAGGATGAGGAGGCGCTGCAGATGGCCAACGACGTGCCCTACGCGCTCGCCTCGTCGGTGTGGACCACCGATCACGCGCGGGCGATGCGGTTCTCCCGTGACCTCGACTTCGGCTGCGTGTGGATCAACACGCACATCCCGTTCGTGTCGGACATGCCCCACGGCGGCTTCAAGCACTCCGGCTACGGCAAGGATCTCTCGCAGTACGGGTTCGACGACTACACCCGCATCAAGCACGTGATGACCGCGCTCGACTGAGTACTGGGGTGCGGTGCCGTGGGGTGCGGTGCCGTGGCGTGCGATGCCGTGGGGTGCGGTGCCGTGGCGTACGGCGCACGACCAGCGGGCAGGATCAGCGGCGCCGCAGGTCCTTCACCCGACGGTGCTCGCGCAGGGTCATCTGCGGACGCTCCTCGATCTTGATCGCACCGTCCTCCTCCCACCCGTGGCGGGCGTAGAAGGTGTCGGCGCGGTCGTTCCCGTCGAGCACCCACAGGTAGGCGCGGTCGTGCCCCGCGGCGGCGATCCGCTGCTCGGCGGCTTCGAGCAGTGCGTGCCCGGCGCCCGTCGACCACGCGGTCGGGTCGGCGTAGATGCCGTAGACCTCCCCGTCGGACAGGCCGTCGGGGTCGCGCCCGGAGCCGAACGAGGTCCAGCCGACCACACGATCGTCGCGGACGGCGACGAGGATGCCGAGACCGGTCGGCAGCGGGGCGGCGACGAAGCCGCGCCAGGACTCGGCGCGCTGCTCGACGGAGAGACCGTCGAGCACGGCCTGGTCGATGAGCCCGCGGTACGCCGCCTGCCAGGAGCGGACGTGCACGCCGGCGACCTCCTCGGCGTCGTCGACACGGGCGTCGCGGACCACGATCGGGCTCATCCCTCCACCCTAGGGATCGCGGAGGCGGAGCGGGGGTCGTGCGGTCAGGCGTTCACGTTCTTCTTGAGCCACGGCATGGGGTCGACGGGCACCGTGCTGATGTGCACCTCGAAGTGCAGGCACGAGCCGAACACGTACCCGGTCGATCCGACGTCGCCGATGTACTGGCCCTCGTCGACGCACTCTCCGACCTCGACCGCACGGGTCCCGTAGTTCAGGTGCGAGTAGACCGTGCTGACGGCCTGTCCGTCGACGATGCTCTCGATCTGGATCGTCACGCCGTAGCCCTGGTAGCTCTCGGTGGAACGGGAGACGCAGCCCTTCATCGCGGCGTTGATCGGCGTTCCCACGGGCGCGGCGAAGTCCTGGCCGAGGTGCGAGCGGCCCGGCCGCGAGGCGCCGAAGCCGTCGGTGAACGTGTAGGTCCCCGCCGCCATCGGCATGACGATGCGATCGGCGACCGGGATCTCGATCGCGCTGCCGAGAGGCATGCCGGCAGCGATCGCGGCCGCGGCCGCACGGTTGCGGGCCTCCGTGATCTCCTCGGGCGTCGTCGCGGAGAAGCTTCCCCGCGGAGCGATCTCCGCCTGGATCTCGTCGGTCGAGGTGTAGGACTGCGCGACGCCGTCCGCGGCGGTGATGCTGGCGGTGGCGGCGGCGACCTGGCCGGCCACCGGGCTCAGCGCGGGAAGAACGGCTCCGACGACCATCGCACCGACCGCGAAGGTGGCGCCGAGGGCCTTGGCCCGCGCCCACGGACGCTGGGGTCGGCGGGGGCGAATCCGGGCTCGGGCTGCCGCGCGCGGGGCGGAGGGCAGGGGGCGGCCGCGCGGGGTCTGCGGGCGGGGCTCGTCGGCCGTCTGAGGCTGCGGCTGGGCCTGGTCCTGCGCCTGCGGCTGGTCCTGCGCCTGCGCCTGCGGCTGGGGCTGCGGCTGCGGCTGGGCCGGGCGAGCGGCAGCGGCATCCGGCGTGGTCGCCGTGCGGGGACTCTGAGCGTCGGTGGTGGTCGATCGACGCAGGTCGCGCCGCAGCAGCGGGCGAGGTGAGTCAGGGACTTCGGCGGGAGCGTCCGAGGCGTCGTGCGCGCGCTCGGGTGGCAGGGAATTCGTGACGGGATCCTTCCGGGGGAGAGCAGGTGCGGGCGGCGGTCGATCCCCCCGAATGCCGCCGTTACCGATCTGTAATGTAAACGGCGAGACGGGGGAGCGTCAAATCGAGCGATGGGTATGACTCGAAGTGTCGACGAGTGCGACCTGATGTGGCATGCTGAGCGGGCATCGGCGCACGGACCAGATCTCGGGGAGAACATGTCCAGACCACTCGCGGGACCGCAGGGTCTGTTACGCACGCTCAACGGTCGCGCGATCCTGGAATCCCTCGCACGCAGCGGCCCCCAGACCCGCGCGGAACTGATGTCCGCCACGGGCCTCTCCCGCACCGCGGTCACCCAGGTGCTGCGGATGCTGGAAGGGGCGGGAGCGGTCGCCTCCGCGGGCGTCGACCGGGAGACGCGCGGTCCGGCCGCCGGTCGCGTCGCCCTCCACCCGCGGCTGGGATATGCGGTTGCCGTGCACATCGACCACCACGCCGCGCATGTCGTCCTCGTCGACGCGAGCGGAGTCGTGCGAGCGGAGCAGCACGCTGCTCTGCCGCCCGCCGAGGAGCGCGTCGCGCACATTGTCGACCTCGTCGACCGCTGCCGTCGCACGCTCAAGGTGGGGAAGGGCGCCGTGCACCTCGCGGTCGTCGGCGTCCCCGGCATCGTCACGGCCGACGGCGGCATCCGCGACGACCTCGGTCCCGACGGCGGGGCGTTCCGCGCGGCACTGGCCGCGGCCCTCGACTGCCCCGTCCGCATCGAGAACGACGTCAACCTCGCCGCGCTCGCCGAGCTCACCGGTGGTGCGGGCGGTGACCTCGCCAGCTTCGCGCTGCTGCTCCTCGACGACGGACTCGGGGCGGGCATCGTGATCGACGGGGCACTGCACCGGGGATTCTCCGGGGTCGCCGGCGAGGTCATGTACCTTCCGCAGACCCCGCTCCCGATCGGCGCCCCCATCGTGAGCGACGCCGTCGTCGGCGATCTCGCGCTCGGCGAGGGCTGCGACGCCGACGCCTCGCTGGCGGATCACCTCGAAGCCGCCGCGGACGGGGACGAGGCCGCGCTCCGGATCGTCGCCGAGATCGGCCGACGCATCGTGCTCGTGGCCGGCAGCGTGGGGCTCGTGCTCGATCCCGAGGCGTTCATCCTGAGCGGCAAAGCCGCGCACCCGGCGCTCGTCGAGGCCATCCGGAGCATCGCCGACCAGTACGCGGCCCAGCTGCCGTTGCGGTTCCTCGTGTCGTCGTTCGGCCCCGAGGCCCCGCTCGTGGGCGCGGTCGGCGAGGCCGCCTCCGCCCTCCGCGTCGCCCTCTTCACCCGGATCCTCACCCCAGCGCCCAAGACAGGTCGCTGACCCCCGTCCGCCCCGCTGTTCCTTCCCGACAGGAGCCTCCGATGACCGCACCCTCCGACCTCGCCGATCGCCTCGGCCTCGCCCCCGGCGCCCGGGCGATCATCCTCAACGCGGATGACTTCGGCATGTGCCACGCGGCGAACACGGCCATCGTCGAGCTGCTCGACGCCGGCCGGATCGATTCGACGACCGTGATGGTGCCGTGCTCGTGGTCGCCGGAGGCCCTCGCCTTCGCCGCATCCCGCACCGACCTCGACGTGGGCGTGCACCTCGTGCTCACGAGCGAGTGGGCGCGCTACCGCTGGCGCCCGCTGACCGGCACGGCGACGACCCTCGTCGACGCGGCCGGCTTCTTCCCCGTCGATGTGGCGTCCGTGGAGCGCGCCGCGTCCGACGAGGACGTCGCCGCCGAGCTCGCCGCCCAGCTGCAGGCCGCACTCGATGCCGGTGTCGACGTGACGCACCTCGACAACCACATGGGCTCGGTCTACGGGCTCGTCACCGGTCGCGACTTCCTCCGCCCGGTGTTCGAGCTGGCCGCGCGCCACGGGCTTCCCTTCCGGTTGCCCCGCAGCATGGACGGCGTGGGGGAGGAGCCTGCGCTGCAGGGCAAGCTCGACGAGGCCGCGGCCGCCGCCGCCGCGTTCGGGGTCGAGATCATCGACCGGCTCTGGTCGCATCCGTTCGAGCTCCTGAGGGAGGGCACCTCGGAGGAGGAGACCTACGAGCAGATGCGCGACGGGTTCATCGCGCTGCTGCGCGCCGTGCCCGCCGGGGTCACCGAGATCTACCTGCATCCGATGGTCGACGACGACGAGCTCCGTGCGGCCGTCGACTTCAGCGCGGCGAAGCGCGGGTACGAGCTGCGCCTGCTGAGCGATCCCGCCGTGCTGCAGGCCATCGAGGACGAGTCGCTCGTGCGCATCGGGTGGCGCGACCTCCGGGACCTGCAGCGCGGGGACGCTCGATGACGTCTCTGCGCGAGCGCGTCCGCGACCGTCGTCTGGACGCGGCCCCGACCAGGGCGCAGACGATCGCGTTCGGCGCATCGGGGTTCCCGACGCAGCTCATGGCGCAGACCTTCTCGGCCTTCGTCGTCTACTTCTACGTCTCGCACCTCGCGGTGCCGGCCGGCTGGGTGGCGGTGGCGATGATCGCCCACGGCATCCTGAACGCGCTGCTGAACCCCGTGGTCGGCGCGCTCTCCGACCGGCTGCGCACCCCGTGGGGTCGACGCATCCCGTGGATCGGCCTGGGCATCGTGCCGCTCGTCGTGGCGTTCGCGCTGGTCTGGATGCCGCCCGAGCTGCCGGTCGCCGGCCTCATCGTCTGGTTCCTCGTCGTCGTGGCCGTGTACGACATCGCGTTCGTGGTCGTGGTGCTGAACATCTCCGCGCTGTTCCCGGAGATCTTCCGCACCACGGAGGAGCGCGCCCGCGGCAACGTGCCGCGACAGATCTTCGCGATCCTCGGCATGGTGCTGGGCACGGCCGGCGCGCCCGCCCTCTACAGCGCGCTCGGCTGGCCCGGCATGGCGCTGGTGCTCGGGGGCGTGTGCCTGGTGCTGCTCGTCTGGTCGTTCTTCGGCGGCATGATCGAGCGCCGCGTGCCCGAGGCGGCGTCGGAGGCCATGCGCTGGGGCGACCAGCTGAAGTACACGTTCCGCAACCGCGCCTTCGTGCCGTACGTGCTCGGCTCGCTGTTCGTGCAGACCTCGATCGCCGTGATCCTCGCGGCCATCCCGTTCTACGTGCGGTACTCGCTGCATGCCCCCGAGGGACAGGGCAGCCTCCTGCTCGGGGCCATCTTCGTCACCGCGATCCCCTCGATCGTGCTCTGGAGCGCGGTCGTGCGTCGCACCTCCCCACGCACGGCCGTGCTGTGGAGCGTGGCCGTGTTCGGCGTCGCGGTGCTCGGGTACCTCGCGCCGGCGGATGTGCTGGGCGCGGCCCTGGTCGGTGTGGCGGTCGGTGTGGGCGTGGGCGGTCTGCTGCAGCTGCTCGAGGTGATGCTCGCGCAGATCATCGACGAGGATGCCGTGCGCACCGGGCACCGCCGGGAAGGGGCGTACTTCGGTGTGAACGGCTTCGTGGTGCGCGGCTCCGTGGTGCTGCAGGCGATCGTCGCCGCGGTGGTGCTGACGTCGTCCGGCTTCGACGCGACGCTGGAGGACGCCCAGCCGGACGGCGTCGACGGCGCCATCCGCCTGATGCTCGCCGTGGTGCCGCTCTGCTTCACCGCGCTCGCGTGGCTCTGCTTCTGGCTCTACCCGATCCGCGCCCGCGACCTCTGACGACTACGACTGCGCGGCCTGCCGCGCCTCCCACCCCGTGCGCACCATCTCGTCCACCGTGTAGCGCATGGTCCAGTCGAGATCGCGGGCCGCGAGCTCGCCGGTCGCGACGATGCGGTCGGGGTCGCCGGGGCGGCGCGGTCCGATCTCGGGTGTGAAGTCGATGCCGGTGACGCGGGCGACGGCATCCATGATCTGCTTCACGCTGAGTCCGTCGCCGGAGCCGAGGTTGTAGGCGGCCTCGATCGGCTGGCCGCCGGCGAGGCGCTGCGCCGCGGCGACGTGAGCGGCGGCGATGTCGCCCACGTGCACGTAGTCGCGCACGTTCGTGCCGTCTTCGGTGGCGTAGTCGTCGCCGAAGATCTTCGGGGTCCTGCCCGCGATGAGCGCCTCGAAGACGATCGGGAAGAGGTTGTGCGGGCTGACGTCGTACACCGTCGGGTCGGCCGAGCCCACCACGTTGAAGTAGCGCAGCGAGGTGTGGCGCAGCGGACGCTCCGACTCGGCGGTCGCGATGGCCTGATCGCGCAGCAGCCACTCGCCGATGAGCTTCGATTCGCCGTAGGGGCTGGCGGGCTTCTTGGCGGTGTCCTCGACCACGAGGGCGACATCGGGGGTGCCGAACACCGCGGCCGACGACGAGAAGACGATGTTCGAGACCCCGGCGGCCTCCATCGCCTCGAGGATGATCCGGGTGCCCTCGACGTTCTGCGCATACGTGTGCAGGGGGCGCTGCACCGAGACACCGGCGTACTTGTACCCGGCGACGTGGATGACGCCGTCGGCGTCGTGGTCGCGGAGCGTCTTCTCGGCGAGGGCGCGGTCGAGGATGCTGCCCTGCACGAACGGCACGCCCTCGGGGACGAACGACGGCACGCCGCTGGAGAGGTCGTCGAGCACGACGGGAGTGAGCCCGGCATCCGCGAGCGCGCGGACGACGTGGGCGCCGATGTAGCCGGCGCCGCCGGTGACGATCCAGGACATGCGTTCCTCTCCTGCCGCGGCGATGGCGGCTCGACCCTTCATTCTGTCAGGCGTCGCGGCGCGGGCCGGCGGACGGCGTGACGGTGAACAGCAGCGGCGCGTCGAACCCGGCTGCGGCGAACGCCGTGGTCACCGCCTGGGACACGGCGTCGACGGCGTCCTGCTCGATCAGAGCGATCGCGGCCCCGCCGAAGCCCCCACCGGTCATGCGAGCACCGAGCGCGCCCGCGGCGAGGGCGGTGTCGACCGCGGTGTCGAGCTCGCGGGTCGAGATCTCGAAGTCGTCGCGCATCGACGCGTGCGAGGCGACGAGCAGGTCGCCGACCGCGCGCACGCCGTGCTCCCGGAGCACCTGCACCGTGTCGAGCACGCGCTGGTTCTCGGTGACGATGTGGCGCACCCGACGGAACGTCACGTCGTCCATCAGATCCTGTGCGCGCGGCAGGTCGGCGACCGTCACGTCGCGCAGCGCGGGCACGCCCATGATCGAGGCTCCGAGCTCGCAGGATGCCCGGCGCTCGCGATAGCCGCCCGTGGAGTGGGCGTGCTTCACGCGGGTGTCGATCACGAGGATCGCGAGTCCGGCTTCCGCGACGCCGAGCGGCACGAGCTCGGTCTCCAGGGAGCGGCAGTCGAGGAAGATCGCCGTGTCGGGCTCGCCGAGCATCGACGCCATCTGGTCCATGATCCCGGTGGGCGCCCCGACGGCCTCGTTCTCGGCACGGCGTCCGATGCGGGCCAGAGCCGTGCCGTCGAGGCCCGTGCCCCACAGCTCGTCGAGGGCGGACGCCGTCGCGCCCTCGATCGCGGCGGAGGAGGAGAGCCCCGCGCCCACGGGCACGTCGGAGGCGATCGCGATGTCGAGTCCGGCGAATCCGCTCGCGTCCTCCGCCGCCTGGCGCAGGGCCCAGGCGACCCCGAGCGGGTAGGCGGCCCACTCCGGGACGGCCGGGTGGGCGCCGGCCGCGGTGGGGAACAGCCGGTCGAGCTCGTCGAGGGCGACCTCGACCGGCTCGGACGCGAAGGTCGAGCCGACCAGGACCCGGCCGCGGTGATCGTCGCGCAGGGCGACCGCGGCGACCGTGCGCTGCGGGATCGCGAACGGGAGCACGAAGCCGTCGTTGTAGTCGGTGTGCTCGCCGATGAGGTTGACCCGTCCGGGGGCCGACCACAGGCCGTCGGGCTCGCGGCCGGTGAGGTCGGTGAACAGCGCCCGGGCGGCGTCGTGGGCGGCGGTCATGCGGAGGCTCCTTCGGCGGTCGGGTCCTGCGACGCGCGTTCGATCGCCTCGCGGAGGCGCGCGGCGCCCAGCTCCGGCGGCACCTCGGCGGCCCACGCCCACATCGCGGCCTCGGAGCCGGCCAGGAACTTCAGCTTGTCGGCGGCGCGGCGCGGACTCGTCAGCTGCAGGTGCAGGCGGACGGTGTCGCGGCCGATGTGCACGGGCGCCTGGTGCCAGGCGGCGATGTACGGGGTCGGGGAGTCGTAGAGGGCGTCGACGCCCCGGAGCAGCCGCAGGTACAGCGGCGCGAGCTCGTCTCGCTCGGCCTCGGTGGTCTCGGCGAAGTCGGGGACGTGGCGGTGCGGCATCAGGTGCACCTCGAGCGGCCAGCGAGCGGCGAAGGGCACGAAGGCGGTCCAGTGCTCGCCGCGGAACACGACGCGCTCGGATGCCTGCTCCGACTCCAGGATGCGCTGGAACAGGTCGGGTGCGGTCCGGTCGATCGACTCCAGCAGGCGGGTGGTGCGCGGGGTCACGTACGGGTACGCGTAGATCTGGCCGTGCGGGTGCGGGAGGGTGACGCCGATCGCCTCGCCGCGGTTCTCGAACGGGAAGATCTGCTCGATCCCCGGCAGCTGCGAGATCGCGGCCGTGCGGTCGGCCCACGCCTCGATCACGGTGCGCGCGCGGGTCACGGACTGCGTGCCGAACGATCCCGAGTGCTCGGGGCTGAAGCACACGACCTCGCAGCGTCCGACCGAGGTGCGGGTGCGGCCGAGGCCGAGGACGGCCAGGTCGTCGAGGCCACGCGGGGCGTTCGCCGCCTGCGGCGCGGTGCCCACGGCCTCGGCGAGCGCAGGGCCGAACGCGGGGGAGCGGTTCTCGAAGACCGCGACGTCGTAGCGCGACGGCACCTCGGAGGGGTTGCCCGGTGTCTGCGGCGCCAGCGGGTCGGCGTCGGCGCTGGGCATCATGACGCGGTTCTGGCGGTTGGCGGCGACGGTGATCCAGTCCCCGGTGAGCACATCGAGGCGCATCGTGGCCGTCTCGGGTCGGGGATCGAGGGTACGGGCGTCGACGGCGCGCTCGGCTCCGAGTGCGGTGCCGGGATCGTCGTAGTAGATCAGGTCGCGGCCGTCGGCGAGGGTGGTGGCGCGTCGGACGACGCCGGCGCCCAGGGGCTCGGAGCGCAGCTCGGGGAGATCGTTCGTGTTCACGTAAACATGGTACGCACAGTGCCGTGATAACGTCAACACGGAGAAAGTGGCTCCGGGATCACGCGCGATGAGCAACCGGGGCGGCGGACGGAGGAGGAGCGTGGCCGAGAGCGAACGCGACAAGGGCGAGGGGTCGATGTCCGGCCGTCGCCGTCCGGCATCCGGGCGCGTGTCGATGGCCATGGTCGCCGCTCGTGCGGGGGTCTCGGGGCAGACCGTGTCGCGCGTCGTGAACGACAGCCCGCGGGTCGACCCCGACACCCGAGCCCGTGTCGAGGCCGCGATGACCGAGCTCGGCTACCGCCCGCATCGTGCGGCCCGGGCCCTGCGTACCGGCCGCTCCCAGACGATCGGACTCGTCGTCACCACTCTCGCCACGGTCGGGAACTCCCGGATGCTGCAGGCCACGGCCGAGGCCGCCGCCGAACGCGGATACGCCCTCACGCTGGTCACGGCGACCGACGGCGTCGCCGAGGCCTTCGAGCGACTCGCGGAGCAGGAGGTCGACGGCGCGATCGTGCTGAACGAGGCGTCGGCGCTCGTCCCCGGGACCGAGACGCCGCCGGGGCTGCGCCTGGTCGTGGTGGATGCGCCGACCGATGCCGGATTCACCTCGGTGCACAGCGACCACGCCGGCGGTGCGGCCGCGGCCACGGAGCGGCTCCTCGCACTCGGCCACACGACCGTGCACCACCTCGCCGGTCCGGCCGACTCCTTCGCCGCCGCCGAGCGGGAGCGGGGTTGGCGTGAGGCCCTCGCGGCCGCCGGCATCCGTCCGCCCGTCGTCGTCCGGGGGGACTGGAGCGCCGATTCCGGATTCACCGCCGGGGGAGTGCTGGCTGACGCATCCGCCGTCTTCTGCGCCAACGACCAGATGGCGCTGGGGTTGCTGCGCGCGCTCGCCGATGCCGGCCGCCGTGTGCCGGAGGACGTCGGCGTGATCGGTTTCGACGACGTGCCCGACGCCGCGAACTACCGCCCCCCGCTGACCACGATCCGCCAGGACTTCACCGCGCTCGCCCATCGCGCGGTGTCCGCACTGGTCGGCGCCATCGAGGGTGCGCCGGAGGCCGAGGGGTCTGGGGTCGTCCCGACCGCCCTCGTCGAGCGCGCCAGCACCGCCGTGCGCTGAACCGGGTCTCGACCGGCTGGCCTCATACCCGCGGCTGCGCTCGGGCGCCGGGGGCGCCGGGGCGCGGGCGAGCGGTGGTTGCGAGCGGATGGTGTCTCGTGGCAAGATCACGGAAAGCGCTTTCCACTCGAGGTCCGGCCTGCCGGACACATGGAGCGCGGACAGCTTCCCGCGAGAGAAACGGAACACCATGGCACAGCCGACCACCCGCGAGATCGGGATCATCATGAACGGCGTCTCCGGGCGCATGGGATACCGGCAGCACCTGGTGCGCTCGATCCTCGCGATCCGCGAGGAGGGCGGCATCGAGCTCCCCGACGGCTCCCGCATCACCGTGAAGCCGATCCTCGTCGGGCGCAGCGAGGCCAAGCTCGCCGAACTGGCCGCGAAGCACGGGATCGAGGACTGGACGACCGACCTCGATGCCGCCCTCGCCGACCCGCAGTGGGAGATCTACGCCGACTTCCTGGTGACCAAGGCCCGGGCCACCGCCATCCGCAAGGCCATCGCGGCCGGCAAGGCGATCTACACGGAGAAGCCCACCGCCGAGTCGCTCGACGAGGCGCTCGAGCTCGCGCGTCTCGCCCAGGAGGCCGGCGTCAAGACCGGCGTCGTGCACGACAAGCTCTACCTCCCGGGTCTGCAGAAGCTCAAGCGACTGATCGACTCCGGCTTCTTCGGCCGCATCCTCTCGGTGCGCGGCGAGTTCGGCTACTGGGTCTTCGAGGGCGACTGGCAGCCCGCACAGCGCCCGAGCTGGAACTACCGCACGGAAGACGGCGGCGGCATCATCACCGACATGTTCCCGCACTGGAACTACGTGCTCGAGAACCTTTTCGGCGAGGTCAAGAGCGTCTACGCCCAGGCGGCCGTGCACATCGCCGACCGCTGGGACGAGAAGGGCGAGCACTACACCGCCACCGCCGAGGACGCCGCGTACGGCATCTTCGAGATCGAGGGCGGCGTGATCGCCGAGATCAACTCCTCGTGGACGGTGCGCGTCAACCGCGACGAGCTCGTGGAGTTCCAGGTGGACGGCACGCACGGCTCCGCGGTGGTCGGCCTGTTCGGCGCCAAGATCCAGCCCCGCAACGCCACCCCGAAGCCGGTGTGGAACCCCGACCTCGAAGACACCCGCGACTACGACGCGGACTGGCAGAAGGTGCCGACCAACGACGTGTTCCTCAACGGCTTCCGCCAGCAGTGGGAGGAGTACCTGGTGTCCTACGTCGAGGGCACCGACTACCCGTTCGACCTCCTCGCCGGCGCCCGGGGCGTGCAGTTCGCCGAGGCCGGGCTGACGTCGAGCGCCGAGGGCCGCAAGGTCGCACTCGAGCCGCTGGCCCTGGACTGAGGCGCACGATGAGCACCCTCCGACTCCTCCGCGCGAACGGTGAGACCGGCGACGTCGCGCTGAACGACTCCGGCGCCTATGCGCGTCCGACCTCCCCGCTGCGGAGCCGTATCGCCTACGCCGCCGCCCACGTCGTACCGAAGGTGCACGCCGACAACACCCCCGGTCAGCCGGCCGAGATCGACTGGGAGGCGACTCTCGCGTTCCGCCGCAACGTCTACTCCTGGGGGCTCGGCGTCGCCGACGCCATGGACACCGCGCAGCGCAACATGGGCCTGGATGCCGCGGCCACCCGCGAGCTCATCTCCCGCACGGCCGAGGTCGCCCGCGAGGAGGGCGGCTCCGTCGTCGTCGGCGTCAACACCGATCACGTCGCCGAGACGCACATCTCGCTCGACCAGGTGATCGCGGCCTACCTCGAGCAGCTGCACTTCACCGAGGAGCAGGGCGCCGGCCCGGTGCTGATGGCCTCTCGTCACCTCGCCCGTGTCGCGACGGATGCCGAGGACTACCGCCGCGTGTACCGCGAGGTGCTGTCGCGCGCGACCGTGCCCGTGGTGCTGCACTGGCTCGGCACCGCCTTCGACCCCGAGCTCGCCGGCTACTTCGGTTCCGACGACTGGCGGGCCGCCTCCGACGTGCTCCTCGAGGTGATCGCCGAGAACCCCGACAAGGTCGCCGGCGTGAAGATGAGCCTGCTGAACGCGGAGTCCGAGATCTCGGTCCGCGAGCGCCTCCCCGAGGGGGTGCGCATGTTCACCGGCGACGACTTCAACTACGTGTCCCTGATCGGCGGTGCCGCGGCTGGCTCGTCGAGTGCACGGGACCTCGCCGAGCGCACGGGTACTTCGCGTGAACAGGCCGTGCACTCGGGCACAGGCCGTGCACTCGGAGACAACTCGGGGGACGCAGCGGGCGTGCGCACGCACTCCGACGCGCTGCTCGGCGCGTTCGCCGCGATCACCCCGGTCGCGTCGGCCGCGATCCAGGCGCTGGATGCCGGTGACCCCGAGGCGTACCTGCGCATCCTCGGTCCGACCGAGGAGCTCAGCCGACAGGTGTTCGCGGCGCCCACCTTCTATTACAAGACGGGTGTCGCGTTCCTCTCCTGGTTGAACGGGCATCAGCCCGCGTTCCAGATGGTCGGCGGCCTGCACTCGGCGCGCAGCCTGCCCCACCTGAGCCGGATCGTCGAGCTGGCGAACACGTCGCTGGCGCTGGAGCAGCCCGACCTCGCGCGCGAACGGTGGCACGGCATGCTGCGCCTGAACGGAGTGGACGCATGAGCCCCTCCTCGCCGACGCCCGACCCGCGGCTGTCGATCAACCAGGCGACCATCAAGCACGCCGACCTCGCGACGGCCCTGCAGGTCACCGCGGATGCCGGCGTGCGGTCGATCGGCCTCTGGCGCGAGCCGGTGAACGAGGTCGGCCTGGACGTCGCCGCCCGGATGCTGGGCGACTCTGGGCTGCGTTTCTCGACGCACTGCCGCGGCGGGTTCTTCACGCTTCCGGTCGGTCCGGAGCGCGAGCGTGCCCTCGACGACAACCGCCGCGCCATCGAGGAGACCGCGACGCTGGCCGCTGCCGGTGCCGCGGGGTCGACCGCGGTGCTCGTGCTCGTCGCGGGCGGTCTGCCCGGGGGATCGCGCGACCTCATCGGGGCGCGCGAGCGGGTCCGCGATGCGATCGGCGTGCTGGCTCCCGACGCGAAGGCCGCCGGAGTGACGCTCGCGATCGAGCCGCTGCACCCGATGTACGCCTCCGACCGCGCCGTCGTGTCGACGCTCGGGCAGGCGCTCGACATCGCCGCCGACTTCGAGCCCGAGGTGGTCGGCGCCGCGGTCGACACGTTCCACATCTGGTGGGACCCGCAGGTGCTCGAGCAGATCGCGCGGGCCGGTCGCGAGGGCCGCATCGCCACGTATCAGGTGTGCGACTGGAAGACGCCGCTCGCGGCCGATGTGCTGCTCTCGCGGCACTACACGGGCGACGGCGTGATCGACTTCGCCTCGCTCACCCGCGCGGTGATCGCCACCGGATACGACCGCGACATCGAGGTCGAGATCTTCAACGCGGACGTGTGGGCGGATGCTCCGGAGAACGTCGTGCGCCGCACCGTCGAGACCTTCGCCGCCGCCGTCTCCCCGCACCTCGGGTGAGCACGTCTCCGGCATCCGCGCGTCGGTCATGCTCCCGGCCGGGCGTGACCGACGTGCGGCCGTGTCGGGAAGTAGGCTCTGGGGCATGACAAAGCCCGCATCGTCCGCGGAGCGGTCGTCCACGATCCGCGCCCCTCGTCACGGCCGCGGGGCCGCGCCCACCCTGCACGACGTGGCTCGCGAGGCCGGCGTCTCCCTGGCCACCGCCTCGCGCGTCCTCAACGGATCCGAGCGCAAGGTCGCGGAGTCCTTCCGCGAACGCGTGGAGTCCGCCGCCGCGAAGCTCGGCTACACGACGAACGTTTCGGCGCAGGCGACCGCCCGCGGCACCTCGCCCGTCATCGCCCTGCTCGTCGCCGACATCGCCGACCCCTACTTCGGCCTCATCGCCTCGGGAGTCGCGCGCGGCGCCGACGAGCACGGGCTGGTCGTGACCATCGCGATCACGGAGCGCGACCAGGCACGCGAGGCACGGATCGTCCGGGCACTGCGCGGACAGCGGCCGCGGGGACTGATCCTCGCCGCGTCCCGCACGCAGGAGCCGATGGAGGCGGACACGGCGCACGAGCTCGCGGAGTTCGCGCGTCTGGGCGGTCGGGTCGTCGCTTTCGGGCCCGACGGCGACGGAGAGCGCCGCATCGAGATCGACAACCGCGCGGGCGCCGAGGCCCTCGGAAGGCGGATGGCGGAGCTCGGCTACCGGTCCGCCGTCGTGCTCGGAGCCGCGGAGGGCGTGCGCACCTCGGACGATCGTCTGGCGGGATTCCGTGCCGGGTTCGAGGCGGCCGGCGGTGCGATCGCCGCCGTGCACCGCGGTGACTTCCGGCGCGATTCCGGGGCGGTGTCCATGACGGCGGCTCTCGCCGAGGGGGTTCCCGCGGGCACGCTGGTCTTCGCGATCAGCGATGTCGTCGCGATCGGCGCGATGTCCGCGATCCGTGATTCCGGTCGCGAGGTCGGCGCCGACATCGCGGTCTGCGGCTTCGACGATGTGCCCGCGAGCAGCGATGTGGCCCCGGCCCTGACGACGGTGCGCGTGCCGCTGAGCGAGGTCGGATACCAGGCGTTCCGCGCGACGGTCGACAGCGACTGGGTGCAGGCGCCGCTGCCGCTCGAGATCGTCGTGCGTGCGAGCACGCCGGGGATCGCGAGTTGACCAGGGTCGTCCTGGCGCCGGACAGCTTCAAGGGCACGATCACGGCGGCCGATGCCGCGGCCGCGCTGGCCGAGGGCTGGGCATCGGTCGACCCGGCCGCCGAGTTCGTGCACCGGCCCATGGCGGACGGCGGAGAGGGCACGGTGGCGGCGTTCGCGGCGGCGGTGCCCGGCGCGCGACGGATCCCGGTGTCGGTCGACGGACCCGCCGGTTCGCGGATCGACACCGCCTGGCTGCTCCTCCCGCCGACGGCGGACGCCCCATCCGGGTCCGCCGTCGTCGACCTCGGCTCGACCTCGGGCATCGAGCTGCTGGCGGAGCTGCGCCCCTGGGACGCCGACACCACCGGGCTGGGACAGGCCATGGCCGCGGCCCTCGATCACGGCGTCTCCCGCCTCGTCATCGGCATCGGTTCGAGCGCCTCCACGGACGGCGGCACCGGGATGCTCGCGGCGCTCGGCGCGCGGTTCCTCGACGCCGCCGGCGCTCCGGTCGCACGCGGGGCGCGCGGGCTGGCCGACATCGCCTCGGTCGACCTGACCGAGCTGCGCGCGGCGCCGGAGGTGCGGGTGCTCACCGACGTCACGAACCCGCTCACGGGCCCGCGCGGTGCCGCCGCGGTGTTCGGTCCGCAGAAGGGGCTGCGCGCGGCGGAGGACATCGCGCTCGTCGACGCCGGGCTGGGTCGACTCGCACAGCTGCTGGACGTCGACCCGGCCGGCCCCGGCAACGGCGCCGCGGGTGGTACGGGTGCCGCGCTCCGCATGTGGGGCGGCGTGCTCGCCCCGGGTGCCGCCGAGGTGGCTGAGCTCATCGGCCTGCCCGAGGCGATCGCCCTCGCGGATGTCGTCGTCACCGGCGAGGGGTCCTACGACGGACAGTCCGGCGACGGCAAGGTGCCCTCGTACCTGGCGGGGCTCGCCGCGGAGGCGGGCGCTCGCGCGATGCTCGCCGCCGGACGCATCACCGCCGACGCCGACACCGCCCTGTTCTCCGCTTCCGCGTCGCTCACCGATCTCGCCGGGTCGGCGGATGCCGCGCTCGCCGAACCCGCCCGGTGGCTACGCGACGCCGGGGCCGTCCTCGCCCGCGCCGCATCCTGACCCGCGCCGCCGTTCCTGAGTCGCGCCGCCGTTCCTGACCGGAGCGGGACGCACGCTCGACGCGGCTCTCAGCCCTCCAGCGCGGCGGACACCACGGCGCGCGCCTCGGCCTGCACCTCGGCGAGGTGCTCCGGGCCGCGCAGGCTCTCGGCGTACAGCTTGTAGACGTCTTCGGTGCCCGACGGGCGTGCCGCGAACCAGGCGTGCTCGGTCTGCACCTTGAGGCCGCCGATCGCGGCGCCGTTGCCCGGGGCATGGGAGAGCTTCGCGGTGATGTCCTCGCCGGCGAGCGTGGTCGCCGTCACGGTCTCGGGGGCGAGCTTTTCCAGGGTCGCCTTCTGCTCGGGGGTCGCGGGAGCGTCGACGCGCTGGTACGCGGAGGCGCCGAACGCCTGCTCCAGCTCGGCGTAGCGCTCCGACGGTGTCTTGCCGGTCACGGCGATGATCTCGGCCGCGAGCAGGCAGAGCAGGATGCCGTCCTTGTCGGTCGACCACACGGAGCCGTCCTTGCGGAGGAACGACGCTCCGGCGGACTCCTCGCCCCCGAACGCCACCGAGCCGTCGAGCAGTCCTGGCACGAACCACTTGAACCCGACCGGAACCTCCAGCAGACGGCGGCCGAGCGACTCGGCGACGCGGTCGATGATCATCGACGACACCAGCGTCTTGCCGATCGCGGCGTCGCGGGGCCAGCCCTGGCGGTGCGAGAACAGGTAGTCGATCGCGACGGCCAGGTAGTGGTTCGGGTTCATCAGCCCGGCGTCCGGCGTGACGATGCCGTGCCGATCCGCGTCGGCGTCGTTCCCGGTGAGGACGTCGTAGGAGCCCTTCTTCGCGACCAGCGATGCCATCGCCGAGGGCGACGACGGGTCCATCCGGATCTTCTCGTCCCAGTCCAGGGTCATGAAGCGCCAGGTCGGGTCGACCTCGGGGTTCACGACGTCGAGGTCGAGGTCGTGCATCTCGGCGATCAGTGCCCAGTACTCGACGGACGCGCCGCCCAGCGGGTCGGCGCCGATGCGCACTCCGGCGTTGCGGATCGCGTCGATGTCGATGATCGTCGGCAGGTCGCGCACGTAGGCGTCGCGGAAGTCGTAGCCGGTGATCGCGTCCCAGTCGATGTCGGCGAAGCGCTCGAGCTTGACGCCCTCGAGCCCCGCGGCGATCAGCGCGTTCGCGCGATCCGCGATCCAGCCGGTGGCGTCGGTGTCGGCGGGGCCGCCGTGCGGCGGGTTGTACTTGAATCCGCCGTCGCGCGGCGGGTTGTGCGAGGGGGTGACCACGATGCCGTCGGCGCGACCCGGGTCGTCGGCCGCGAGGTCGCGGTTGTAGGTGAGGATCGCGTGGCTGAGTGCCGGAGTGGGGACCCAGGAGTCCCGCGAGTCGACACGCACGTCCACGCCGTTCGCGAGCAGCACCTCGATCGCGCTGCGCTCGGCGGGCAGCGACAGTGCGTGGGTGTCGCGGCCGAGGAACAGCGGGCCGCTGATGCCCTGCGCGGTGCGGTAGTCGACGATCGCCTGCGTGGTGGCGAGGATGTGGTTCTCGTTGAAGCTGTTCGACAGGGACGAGCCGCGATGGCCGCTGGTGCCGAACACGACCCGTTCGGAGGCGACCTCCGGGTTCGGCGTGCGGTCGTAGTAGGCGGCGATCAGCTCGTCGACGTCGATCAGGTCACTTTCCTCCGCGGGGAGGCCGGCACGGCTGGTCATATCCTCAGTCTGCCCCCTGATCGGCAGGACCGCATCCGGGATGTCATCCGAAGATCGGCCGGGCCGGCGAGGGCTAAGGTGAAACCCGTGACTGAACGCCGCACCTACAGCTATCTCGGCCCTGCCGGAACCTTCACGGAGGCGGCGCTCGATCAGGTGGCCGAGGCCCGCGGTCAGGAATGGCGTCCCGTGCACAACGTGGGCGAGGCCCTCGCCGACGTGCTCGAGGGCCGCAGCGACGCCGCCATGATCGCGATCGAGAACTCGATCGAGGGCGGTGTCTCCACGACGCAGGACGCTCTCGCGACCCTCCCGGGTCTGCGCATCATCGGCGAGTACCTGGTGCGCGTGAACTTCGTGCTCGTCGCCCCGCGGGGCACCACACTCGACCAGGTCGAGGTGATCGCGGCGCACCCGGTCGCGTACGCGCAGTGCCACGGCTGGCTCGGCGCGAACGTGCCCTCCCACTCGCACATCCCGGCGGCGAGCAACGTCGCCTCCGCGATCGGGGTGCTCGACGGCACGCTCCCCGCGCAGGCCGCGATCGCGGCGCCGGGCATCGTGAACCACTACGACGTCGAGGTCCTCGCGGAGGGCATCGGCGACAACGCGCAGGCCGTGACCCGCTTCGTCCTCGTGACGCGCACGACCCGTTCCCCGGAGCCGACCGGCGCCGACAAGACCTCGCTGATCGTCGAACTCCCGCACGATCACCCCGGGTCCCTCCTCGAGATGCTCGAGCAGTTCTCGACCCGCGGCATCAATCTGTCGCTGATCGAGTCGCGGCCCATCGGCGACGAGCTCGGCCGCTACCGGTTCGTGATCGACGCGGACGGGCACATCGAGCACGAGCGGATGGCCGACGCGCTGCTCGGCATCCGCCGCTTCAGCCCCCGCGTCGTGTTCCTCGGGTCGTACCCACGCGCCGACCGGCAGATCGTGCAGTACCCGGACCGCTATTCCGACGACGTGTTCGTCGAGGCACGCGACTGGCTGCGGGGCATCGTCTCCGGCGAACCGGAAGTCTGACGTCACCCGCCCGACCGCCCAGCACGGTCAGACGGATGCCGTGGTTCAGTGCTCCTGGAAACGCGGCCAGTCGCTGCCCGGAGCCATGTGCGAGTGCAGGGCGCCCTTCGCCGAGGCGAGGCTCGGATAGGTGCCGGTCGAGGCGTCTGACCCGACCATCGTGACCGTGTATCCGTCCTCGTCGTGGCGGACGCTGCCGACCACCCCGTTCGGGCCGTAGGCGACCCAGAGGGCGAGAGTCTTGGTGGTGCTCATGATCGAACTCCTTCCGCTGCCGCAGACAGTGCGCTCGCCGAGGGGCGACGCCCCTGTCGACGGAACTGTTCGCGACGCTACGCCTGCCGTACCCGGAAAGCCAGGGCTTGACAGGACGGCGAGCGGCGGGGGCGGTCAGACCGGGAGGGCGGCGGCGATCAGCTCGAGCGTCTGTGCGCGACCGGGAGAGTCGTCCTTCGCCTCGGCCTCGTAGGCGCCGGCGACCGGCGAGAGCATGACCTCCTCGACCCCGTACCGCTCGGCGAAGGCGCGCACCTCGGCGGCCACGCTCTCGCCCGTGCCGACGAACCAGCGCGAGCGGGCGGCCTGCACGACCTCGTCGGTGGCGGGATCCGTCGGGGCGGCGAGCGCCTCCTCGACCGTCTCGAGGGCGACCAGCGGCTGGTTCAGGCGCAGGCGCGCCATCATCCGCAGCTGCGGCAGGGCGCGGGCCTCCGCCTCCTCCTGCGTGGGCGCGGCGACCGCGTTCACGGTGAGGAAGGTGCGCGGCTCGGGGTGCTCCTCGCTCGGACGGTAGCCGGTGCGGTACAGGTCGAGCGCACGCTCCAGGCCCTGGCCGGAGAAGTGGTTCGCGAACACGTAGGGCAGGCCCTGCGAGGCGGCGAGCTGCGCCGAGTAGTCGCTCGACCCGAGCAGCCACACCTCGGGGGAGCCGGTTGCGGACGGCGTCGCCCGCACGGTGTACTCGCCGCCCGAGGTGAAGCGCACGGTCGCTCCGTCGCCGGAGAGCAGCGCCGCGATGTCCTGCACGTGGCGCGGGAACTGCTCGACGTCGCTCGTGGTGCCCGAGCCACGCAGCAGCTGCGTGATCACGGGGTCGCTGCCGGGAGCGCGGCCGAGGCCCAGGTCGATGCGCCCCGGGGCGACCGCCTCGAGGGCGGCGAACTGCTCGGCGACGATGAGCGGGGCGTGGTTGGGGAGCATCACGCCGCCCGAGCCGAGACGCAGCCGCGAGGTGCGGGTGGCCGCGGCGGCGATCAGCACCGGGGGAGTGGTGGATGCCACGGCCGGCATGTTGTGGTGCTCGGCGAACCAGTACCGGCGGTAGCCGAGGCGGTCGGCGGTCTCGGCGAGGGACAGGGAGGCGGCGATGGCCTCGGCGCTGGTCTGGCCGGTGCGAACCGGGACGAGGTCGAGGACGGAGAGAGCTGTAGCGGGCATCCTTCGCTGCAACGCGCGGCTGTATGCCGTCATTCCCCCGCTACCGTTATGGCATGGAAGCAGGCATCTTCTACGTCCTCGTCGGGTCGGTCGCCATCGCCGCGTTCGCGCGCTGGCGGGGATGGCCGGCACCGCTGCTCGTGACGATCGTGGCGCTCGCCGCGTCCTTCCTGCCGTTCGTGCCCGATCTCGACATCGACGGGCACGTGCTGCTGAGCCTGGTGCTGCCGCCGCTGTTGTACTCGGCCGCGCTCGACGTGTCGTTCGTCGGCTTCAAGCGCAGCCTGCCGCAGATCCGCCGGCTCGGGATCTGGCTCGTGCTCCTCACCGCCGTCGCCGTCGGCTTCGTGGCGTGGTGGATCCTGCCGTCCCTCACCCTCCCGGGAGCCCTGCTGCTCGGCGCGATCGTGGCCCCGCCGGACGCGGTGTCCGCCGCGGCGATCGGCCGTCGACTCGGGCTGCCTCGGCGCATCATGACTGTGCTCTCCGGCGAGAGTCTGATCAACGATGCGACCTCGCTCACGCTGTACCGGGTGTTCGCCGCGATCCTCGCCGGTGCGACCGTCTCGGTCTGGGGTGGGATCTGGCAGTTCCTCGTCGCCGTCGGCGTCGGTGTCGCGGTCGGGCTCGTGTTCGGGATCGTCCTGCACCAGCTGCGCACCCGCATCAGCGATCCCGTCGTGATCGGCACGTTCGGCCTCCTCGCCCCGTTCGGCGCCTACGCGATCGCCGAGCACCTGCTCGGATCCGGCGTGCTCGCCGTCGTCGCGATGGGCCTCTACGTCGGCTACAACTCCCCACGCACCGACTACACGACCCGTCAGCAGGAGAAGCCGCTGTGGCTCTCCGCCGACCTGCTGCTGGAGAGCTTCGTCTTCGCGTACATCGGGCTGCAGTTCCCGCGCGTGCTCCGCGACCTCGGCAGCGAGTCCGTGGGGCAGATCCTGCTGCTCTCGGGTGCGGTCCTGCTCGTGGTGCTCGTCGTGCGTCCGCTCTACATCTACCCGACCAGCGCGTGGGCGAACTTCCAGGACCGCAAGCGGCTCGAACGGTGGGACCGCGGCGTCGAGGCCGGCGAGTTCGAGAAGCGTCACCGGAAGTCGCGTCGATGGAGCAATTACACGGCGGATGAGCTGCGCTCCCACATCGTGCGCGAGCAGATGGCGGGACTCCAGCTCACCTGGAAGGACAGCGCCGTCATCTCCTGGGCCGGGATGCGCGGCGTGGTCACGCTCGCGATCGCGGTGGCGGCGGCCGACCTCGCGACGCTCGATGCCGAGGCCTCGCACGCGATCGTCGTCGTCGCCTTCATCGTCACGGTCGGCACCCTGCTGATCCAGGGGCTGACGCTCCCGATGCTGATCCGCGCGCTCGGCATCGCCAGCGACGTCGACGAGGAAGAGGATCGGATCGCCCTCGAGGCCGTCCGGCAGAAGAGCCGCGAGGCGGGCAAGGCCTACCTCGCCGAGAAGCGCGTCGAGTGGGAGGCGAAGTACGGCGAGGTCGACCTCAGCGTGTTCGATGCGTTCACGAGGCGCATGACCCGGGTCGAGAAGGACACCGATGAGGCGCAGAAGGTGGAGGACGCCGCGAGCCGGCCGTCGTACGAAGACCTCGTCGCCCTGTCGAGGGGATGGCTGCAGGTGCGCCGCGAGATCCTGCTCGCCGAGCGCGACGCCGGGAACCTCGACGAGGAGGTCATGCGCGAGCTGATCGCCGCGATGGATGCCGAGGAGCTCGCGCTCGACACCCGCGGTGCCACGCGTCAGCCCGGACGCGCCTGACGCGGACATGAGAGCGCCCCGCCCCCGAGAAAGGGGCGGGGCGCTCTGTGTGCGGCGGGAGTGCGATCAGCGGGCGCTGACCGGCTCCTTGTCCGAGGCGGCATCCGCTTCCGGAGCGTCGTCGTCGCCGGAGTCGTCGGCGAAGGGCAGGCCCTCGCGCGGCGCGTTGTAGAGATCCTCGTTCAGGATGCCCTCGCGCTTGGCGACGATCGTCGGGATCAGTGCCTGACCGGCGACGTTGACCGCGGTGCGGCCCATGTCGAGGATCGGGTCGATCGCGAGCAGCAGGCCGACGCCCTCGAGCGGCAGGCCCAGGGTCGACAGCGTGAGCGTGAGCATGACGACCGCGCCCGTGGTGCCGGCGGTGGCGGCCGAGCCGACGACCGAGACGATCACGATCAGCAGGTACTGCACGAAGTTGAGCTCGATGCCGAAGAACTGCGCGACGAAGATCGCGGCGATGGCCGGGTAGATCGCGGCGCAGCCGTCCATCTTCGTGGTCGCGCCGAGCGGGACGGCGAACGACGCGTACGAGCGGGGCACACCGAGGTTGCGCTCGGTGACGCGCTCCGTGAGGGGCAGCGTGCCGATCGAGGAGCGGCTGACGAAGGCCAGCTGTACGGCCGGCCAGACACCCGAGAAGTACTGCTTGATCGACAGGCCGTGCGTCTTGACCAGGATCGGGTAGACGACGAACAGCACGAGGGCGAGGCCGATGTAGATCGCGGCGGCGAACCAGCCGAGGGCGGCGAGCTTCTCCCAGCCGTACTTGATCACGGCCGAGCCGATGAGGCCGAACGTGCCGAGCGGGGCGATGCGGATGATCCACCACAGCACGCGCTGGATGACCTTCAGCAGCGACTCCGTGAAGACGAGGAAGGGCTCCGCCTTCTTGCCGGCCTTGAGCGCCGCGATGCCGACGACGGCCGCGACCACGATGACCTGCAGGATGTTGAAGCCCACGCTCGAGGAGAAGGTGTCGTCGGCGGCGCCGGGCGAGGTGCTGACGGTGAGGCCGAGGAAGTTCTGCGGGATCAGGCCCAGCAGGAAGTTCCACCAGGTGCCGACCGTGTAAGGGTCACCGGTCTCGAGGCCCTCGCCGGCGCGGTTGCCCGGCTGGATCACGAGGCCGAGGCCGATGCCGATGATCACGGCGATGAACGCGGTGATCGCGAACCACAGGATCGTCTGGCCGGCCAGGCGCGCGGCGTTCTGCACGCGGCGCAGGTTCGAGATGCTCGCGACGATGGCCGTGAAGATCAGCGGGACGACGGCGGCACGCAGCAGCGTCACGTACGAGTTGCCGATCGTGTCCAGCGTGGCGGAGAGGCCGGTCGGGTTGTCCGCCGTGGCGCCGAGCTGGCGGCCGATCAGACCGGCGGCGATGCCGAGGACGAGGGCGGCGAGGATCTGGAAGCCGAACGAGGTCAGCAGCTTCCGGACCGGTCCGCGGGTATCAGGCGCCTTCTGGGCGCGTGCGGTGGTGCTCATTGAGGGGGACTCCAGAATCGCGGCGCGCCGAGTGCACGCCATGAGGCTCAACGCTAAGAGTTCCTGAGAATTCCCTGGGCGGAGATGACGAACAATGACGCGGCTGTTGCGTCAGCGCTCGGCGAGCACGAGCAGCTCCCCGACCTCGCAGTCGAGCGCCTCGCAGATCGCCCGCAGCGTCGAGTACCGGATCGCGCGGGCGCGGTCGTTCTTCAGCACCGAGAGGTTCACGATGCTCACGCCGACCGCGGCGCTCAGCTCGGTGAGCGTCATCCCTCGGTCGGCGAGCAGCTCGTCGAGTCGGCAGTGGATGCCGGTGAACTCGTCGTCGCTCTCGGCCGGGCTCACACCAGGCCCTCCGTGTCCTTCTGCAGGCGCTCGGTCTCCTGCTGCAGGCGCGCGCGCTCCTGCTCGAGGCGCATGCCCTGGCTGAAGACCGCGGCGAGGACGGCCAGGGCGAGTGCCCCGCCGATGGCAGGCAGGGAGAGCCCGAGCTGGAAGGTCATCGGGTACAGCTCGCTGTCCTGCGGCACGGCCTCGCGCAGGGCGAGGACCCCGCTGATCTCCGGAAGCACTCCGGCAGCGATTCCCAGCACGAGCACGGTGATCGAACCGGCATACAGTGCGCGCACGATCGTCTGGGCGAACGGGCGCCCACGCAGTGTCAGGAAGCAGACGACGCCGATCAGCACCGCCGGAACCAGGCTGAGCGCCGTCGTGCAGACCTGGCTCAGCGCGACCAGAAGGCGGATGCCGATGCTGCTGTTGAGGATGAAGGGAGAGGTGAGCGACCCCGATCCGCAGGACAGGGCGGGTTCGTCGCCGAGCCCGGTCGGATCGCACGGGACGCCGGAGGGCCACGGCATGCTGACGGAGGTGCCCGCCTCGAAGCCGACGTTTCCGGCGATGATGTTCACGGTGTTGATGACGAGGCCGAGCAGCCCCAGCGACACCCACCACCCGCTCAAGGTGAGAGCCACGTCCATGACGAGCGTCGTGCTCCCGCGCCTGCGCCCGCGCCAGATGGTGACCCCCGCGACGGCGCCGAGCAGGAGCAGTCCGAGGCCGATGAACGCGAGAGCGGGACCGAGATCGGTGCTGGAGCTGAAGGCGAGCATCAGACGAGTCCCTCCGTCTCCTTCTCGAGCGCGATCTTCTCCTGCTGCAGGCGGATGCCGCGGCGGAACGCGACGGCGATCAGTCCGACCGTCACCCCGGTCGCGAAGAAGGGCGCGATGGTCCAGAACTCGAGCGGATGCGCGGGCTCTCCGGGGCCGATGCCCAGAGCGGTGGTGACGCCGTTGCGCCCCATGGTCTCCAACATCACGATCAGGATCGGTGCGCCGACGAGCGTCCACCCGATCGCGTTGAACGCCCACACGTTCGCGCGGACGAAGAACCGGCCGCGCAGGAAGTTCCAGGCGACCAGCGTGACCGCAGCGATGACGACGACCGCCGCGAGCGCCCAGAGCGTGATGGCGGCGATGATCGCGATGACCGACACGGTGTTCACGTCGCTCGCGATGATCAGCGCCTCGTCGGCGAACCCCTCGATGGAGATCGTGCCGGAGTCGGTCGACGCGGTGATCGGCTGCTGGTCGATCGGGACCGTCCAGGCGATCCCGGTCTCGCGGAAGGTGCCGGCGACGCGCAGAGCGGTGGCGAGCCCGACCGTGACCAGCGCCACGGCGGCGTAGAGGATCACGGTGATCGCATCCGCCTTCTCGGAGCGGGTGCTGGCACTGGTGGAGGCGGTGCTGGTCATCAGACGAGTCCTTCCGTGTCGCGCTGCAGGCGCTGTCCGATCTCGAAGGCGCCGGCGACGACCGCGAGCGCGAATGCCCAGCCGAGCGGAGCGAGATCGATCGACATCTCGAATGTCGGAACCCCCGCGGATGCGAGGTCCAGCTCGTAGGCGATCTCGCTGAACGCATTGGCGCGCACCGCCTGGCTCAGCAGGCCACCCGCCATGACGGCGAGGGCGGCGACGCCGATGCCCCAGGTGGCCGCCGTGCCGAAGGGGCGGCCGATGAAGAGGCGCACGCACAACCAGGCGACCGCGATGCACAGCACGACCGGACCCAGGACGGCGAGACCGTCGGCGATCGCGAGCAGCAGGCGGGGAGACAGGCTCAGGCCCACGGTGGTGAGGGTGACGGAGTCGTACTGCGCTTCGGAGATGTTGGAAGATGCGGCGAGCACCGCGGGTGCGTCGACCGAACGCAGCGGCATCGACGGGATCGTGATCGCCGTGCTCGTCAGGAGGACGGCGGAACGGATGCCGCTGCCCACGAGGTCGACCACGGCGATGGCCCCCGCGGCTCCGGCGATGACGCCCAAGACGGTCTTCTCCACCAGGCTCGCAGCTCTGGTCGCCGTCGGTGCCTCGGTCATGTCGTCCCCCTCCTGCACGGTCCGCTCCGGACTCGTTGTTATCGACTGTCGTTAACATAACGACTGTCGATAACTCGGTCAACCCCCGGTATGCCCACGGCGAACACGGGCATACGTGCCCTGCGTGGTGGTTACTCTCGATGTACAGGCGCAGAGAACCGTCAGAGGAGTCAGCGCTTCGCCCCGTGCGAATAAGGAGTCACAGCATGTTCGAGAGATTCACGGACCGAGCCCGTCGAGTGGTCGTCCTCGCCCAAGAAGAGGCGAAGATGCTCAACCACAACTACATCGGCACCGAGCACATCCTGCTCGGTCTCATCCACGAGGGCGAGGGCGTCGCCGCCAAGGCGCTCGAAAGTCTCGGCATCTCCCTCGACGCGGTGCGCGAGCAGGTGCAGGACATCATCGGCCAGGGTCAGCAGCAGCCGACCGGCCACATCCCGTTCACCCCGCGCGCCAAGAAGGTGCTCGAGCTCAGCCTCCGCGAGGCCCTCCAGCTCGGCCACAACTACATCGGCACCGAGCACATCCTGCTCGGCCTCATCCGTGAGGGTGAGGGCGTCGCGGCCCAGGTGCTCGTCAAGCTCGGCGCAGACCTCAACAAGGTCCGCCAGCAGGTCATCCAGCTGCTCTCCGGCGCTCCCGGCCGCGAGCCGGCCTCCGTCGGTGCGCAGACGAACGACTCGCCGGCCGGCACCCAGGGCGGCTCGGCCGTGCTCGACCAGTTCGGCCGCAACCTCACGCAGGCCGCGCGCGACAACAAGCTCGACCCGGTGATCGGGCGCGAGAAGGAGGCGGAGCGGGTCATGCAGATCCTCTCCCGTCGCTCCAAGAACAACCCCGTCCTGATCGGCGAGCCCGGCGTCGGCAAGACCGCCGTCGTCGAGGGTCTGGCCCAGGCGATCGTCAAGGGCGATGTGCCCGAGACGCTGAAGGACAAGCAGCTCTACTCGCTCGACCTCGGCTCGCTCATCGCCGGTTCGCGCTACCGCGGTGACTTCGAGGAGCGCCTGAAGAAGGTCACCAAGGAGATCCGCACGCGCGGCGACATCATCGTCTTCATCGACGAGATCCACACCCTCGTGGGTGCGGGTGCCGCCGAGGGCGCGATCGACGCGGCCAGCATCCTCAAGCCGCTCCTCGCTCGTGGCGAGCTGCAGACCATCGGCGCCACCACGCTCGACGAGTACCGCAAGCACTTCGAGAAGGATGCCGCGCTCGAGCGCCGCTTCCAGCCCGTGCAGGTCAACGAGCCCACGCTGCCGCACGCGATCAACATCCTCAAGGGACTGCGCGACCGCTACGAGGCGCACCACAAGGTGCAGATCACCGACGGCGCGATCGTGGCCGCGGCGAACCTCGCCGACCGCTACGTCTCCGACCGGTTCCTCCCGGACAAGGCCATCGACCTGATCGACGAGGCCGGCGCACGCCTGCGTCTGTCGATCCTGTCGAGCCCGCCCGAGCTGCGCGAGTTCGACGAGAAGATCGCCGCCGTGCGCGAGCAGAAGGAGCTGGCGTCGGAGGAGCAGGACTTCGAGAAGGCCGCGTCGCTGCGCGATGAGGAGAAGAGCCTCCTCGCCGAGCGTCTGCGTCTCGAGAAGCAGTGGCGTGCGGGCGACGTCGCGACCTCCGCGGTCGTCGACGAGGGTCTGATCGCCGAGGTGCTCGCACAGGCCACCGGCATCCCCGTCTTCAAGCTCACGGAGGAGGAGTCCAGCCGACTCGTCTTCATGGAGAAGGCCCTGCACCAGCGCGTCATCGGTCAGGAGGAGGCCATCGCCGCCCTCTCCAAGACGATCCGCCGTCAGCGTGCCGGCCTCAAGGACCCGAAGCGGCCCTCGGGCTCGTTCATCTTCGCCGGCCCCACGGGCGTCGGAAAGACCGAGCTCGCCAAGGCTCTCGCCGAGTTCCTGTTCGACGACGAGGCCGCGCTGATCTCGCTCGACATGAGCGAGTTCGGTGAGAAGCACACCGTCTCGCGTCTGTTCGGTGCCCCTCCCGGGTTCGTCGGATTCGAAGAGGGCGGCCAGCTCACCGAGAAGGTGCGGCGCAAGCCGTTCAGCGTGGTGCTCTTCGACGAGATCGAGAAGGCCCACCCGGACATCTTCAACTCGCTGCTGCAGATCCTGGAAGAGGGTCGTCTCACCGACGGTCAGGGTCGGATCGTGGACTTCAAGAACACGGTCATCATCATGACCACCAACCTCGGTGCGCGTGACATCGCCGGCGGTCCCGTCGGCTTCCAGATCGAGGGTAACGACTCGACCAGCTACGACCGGATGAAGGGCAAGGTGAACGAGGAGCTCAAGCGGCACTTCAAGCCCGAGTTCCTGAACCGTGTCGACGACATCATCGTGTTCCCGCAGCTGAGCAAGACCGAGCTGGTGCAGATCGTCGATCTGTTCACCAAGCGTCTCGGCGAGCGTCTGCTGGACCGCGACATGACGATCGAGCTGTCGCAGTCGGCCAAGGAGCGCCTCATCGAGATCGGCTTCGACCCGGCGCTCGGCGCCCGTCCGCTGCGTCGCGCGATGCAGCACGAGATCGAGGACCGCCTGTCGGAGAAGATCCTGCACGGCGAGCTCAACTCGGGCGACCACGTGAAGGTCGACGCGAAGGACGGGGAGTTCCTGTTCGAGCACGGCCCGCGCGGCGAGAAGGTCGCGGTCGGTGTCAACACCGGCGGCGGCGCGATCGCCGGCACCCCCGACCTGGCGGTCGCCAGCGGGGAGTGACCCAGCCTGAATCACGGAAGGGGCGGATGCTGCGGCATCCGCCCCTTTCCTGTGCGCGGTACAGGTGCCGCCGGGGCGCGGGTTCTAGGCTTGACCCGTGAGTGAGTACATCGTCCGGCCGGCGCGCAGCGCCGACGTCATCGGCATCCGGAACCTCCTGCAGCCGCTCGTCGAGCAGCGCATCCTCCTCGGCAAGGACCTCGCGGTGCTCTACGGCTCCGTGCAGGAGTTCGTCGTCGCGGAGGCCGACGGGGTGCTGATCGGCTGCGGCGCCCTGCACGTGATCTGGGAGGACCTGGGCGAGGTCCGCACCCTGCTGGTGCGCGACGACTGGCTGCACCACGGAGTCGGTCGCGCCATCGTCGATCGACTCGAGGAGACGGCCAGGATGCTCGGTCTGTCGCGCCTCTTCTGCCTCACGTTCGAGGTCGAGTTCTTCACCCGCCGCGGCTTCACCCCGATCGGCGAGCAGGTCGTCGACCCCGATGTGTACTCGCAGCTGCTGCGCAGCGGTGACGCCGGTGTCGAGGAGTTCCTCGACCTCGCGCACGTCAAGCCGAACACGCTCGGCAACACCCGCATGCTCAAGGTGCTCTGAACGCCCACCTCGATGCGAGGACTGCCCTCGCGCCCTCCCAGGAAGCGGTGACCGGATCGCTTAGCCTGGAGGCATGCCCCGTCCTTCCGCTGCCGTCTACCGCCGTCGGCGACTGGTCGTGGTCTCGGGGCTCATCCTGCTCATCGCCGCCATCGGCATCGGTGCCTGGCTGCTGATCGCGCAGCCGTGGGCCGCGGCGGACACGGCGTCGAAGCCGCCGGCGTCGCCCTCGACCTCCCCGACGACCACGTCGCCGACGGCGGGAACCGATGCGCCCACGCCCGGTCCGACGTCGGAGGAGACCCCGGCGATCGCTGCGTGCGAGGCGAAGGATGTCGAGGTCACGGCCGTGACCGACGCGGAGACGTACGCAGCCGGAGTCCTGCCGAAGCTCTCGATCTCGCTGACCAACAAGGGCACGAAGGACTGCACGATCGACGTTGGTTCGACGACCCAGGTCTTCACCGTCTCCAGCGGCTCCGACGTGTGGTGGCGCTCGACGGACTGCCAGGAGAACCCGAGCAGCATGATCGCCACGCTCACGGCGGGCACGACGGTCACCAGCAAGGACCCGGTCACGTGGGACCGCACGCGTTCGAGCGTCGAGACCTGCGCGCAGGAGAACCGACAGCGCGCGCCCGGCGGGGGAGCCTCGTACCACGTCGAGGTCTCGATCGGCGGCTTCACGAGCCCGACGACCACGCAGATCCTGCTGTACTGACGCCCCTCCGGAGTTCGAAGCGGTCCCGGCGGGAGCCTACGAATCGCGTGGCGGTGTGCGGGATCCGGTACGGATCGCGGCGACCTCGACGTCCTTCGCCCCCTGGTGCTGACAGGTGCTCGTCTTTGGGATACCATTGAGGTGACTCTCCGCATCATGCGGCAACATGCCATCCCCAGTGGCGTCGAACTACAGCGTCCCCAGCGCTTCGACATCGCCGCTCGAGAGTCCGAGGGCCCTCTCGAGTACCCCAGTCCCCAATGGAGGACTCGAGAGGGCCCCAATCGTATCCACGGCCGAATCGGCGCGCGGTGCTGTGCGCCGTGAATAAGCTGGAGCCATGGCAGCGAAGAAGGCGAAGTCCGCGAAGAACAAGCCCGCACCCGAGGACTTCCGGTCGGAGGCCCTGGCGCAGGCCCTCGAGAAGCAGGACGTCGCCGCGGTCGCTCTCGCCCTCCGCAACGGCACCACGGTCGTTCCGCTGATCAAGCCGGGTGCGCGGGACAATCCGCTCGACAGCGGTGAGGTCTGGACCTACCGCGACCCGAAGACCGGCGACCTCGCGCTGCTGCTGTTCAGCGACGCGAAGAACAAGCCCGCGAACCTGCCTCCCGGCGTCGGCATCTACACGGCGGACTGGCTGCGGAAGTTCCTCGCCGCGCACCCGATCACGACGGTGTTCCTCGACATCGCCGGTCCGCACCCCATGCAGGCCGAGCCCGCGGAGCTGCTCAAGGCCCTCGACGCCTGAAGCGCGGCGCGGTCAGAACGGCGGGATGTCGCGGTCGGCGCGGCGGGACGTGTTGCGTGCCCGCACATCTCCGAGTGCCGCGCGGAGCGTCTTCGACCGATCGTCGACGACCTGCTCGTAGCCGAGCCGTGCCGCCTCCGTCCGTCGTTGCGCCGCCTGGGTCACCGGGCGGATCTCGCCGGCCAGGCTGAGCTCGCCGACCGCCGCGACCGTGCGGGGCACCGAGATCTGCTGGATGGATCCTGCCACCGCGATCGCGATCGCCAAGTCGGCCGCGGGCTCCGTGAAGCGCACGCCTCCCACCGTCGACACGTAGACGTCGAGGCTGCCGGTGGGGATGCCCGCCCGGCGCTCGAGGATCGCCAGCACCATCGCGACCCGCGAGGAGTCGAGGCCGTGCACGATGCGGCGCGGGTTCGGCGCGTTGCTGGGCACCGTGAGCGCCTGCACCTCCACCGGGAGTGCCCGGCGGCCCTCCAGCGAGATCGCGACGCAGGTCCCCGGCTCGGTCGCGCCCTGGGAGAGGAAGAGGCCGGAGGGGTCGGGCACCTCGGCGATGCCGTCGCCGGTCATCTCGAAGCAGCCGACCTCGTCGGTCGGTCCGAAGCGGTTCTTGAGAGACCGGATGAAGCGCAGCGACGTCTGCCGGTCGCCCTCGAAATGACACACGACGTCGACCAGGTGCTCGAGCACCCGGGGGCCGGCGACCTGACCGTCTTTCGTGACGTGCCCGACGAGGATGATCGGCAGGTCGCGGTCCTTCGCGATGCGGATCAGCGTCGCCGCGACCTCGCGCACCTGGCTCGGCTGCCCGGCGGCGCCATCGATCAGCGACGACGAGACCGTCTGCACGGAGTCGACGATCACGAGCTGCGGCTTCACCTCGTCGATGTGTCCGAGGATGGTCGCCAGGTCGGTTTCGCTCGCCAGGTACAGCTCGTCGTGCAGGGCGCCGGTGCGCTCGGCACGCAGACGCACCTGACCGGGAGATTCCTCGGCGCTCGCGTACAGGACGCGGCGCCCGCCGCGCGCGGCCTGGGCGGCGACCTCGAGCAGCAGCGTCGACTTGCCGACGCCGGGTTCACCGCTGAGGAGGATGGCTGCGCCGGGCACGATGCCGCCCCCGAGCACGCGGTCGAACTCGCCGACGCCGCTCGAACGGCGCGGAGCATCCTGCGTCGTGATCTGCGTGATCGGTCGCGCGGCGCGTTCAGCGGTCGGCGCGACCGGGCCCACGCGGCGGAGGATGCCGGTCTGCGCCGCCTGCTCCTGCACCGTGCCCCACTGCTGGCACTCGCCGCAGCGCCCGACCCACTTGGCGGTCGTCCACCCGCATTCCGTGCACACGTAGGCAGGGGGAGCGGGTTTTCGGGTGGCCATGCCCCCAGGCTATCGGCGGGATCGGACATCCCTATCGACCAGGTGATTATTCACGGCCCAACCTCTCGTACCGCGCCCGTGCCCACGCAATAATGAAGTCATGGCCAACGGCGGGCCCGTCTGCGGGCCGATCTCGAGCTACTCCCGGGTGCGAATCCTGCACTTGCTCTTCGAAGCGGGAAGCTCGCGGACCCGGGCCGAGCTCACGATCGCCGAGCTGTGCGACGCCACCGGGCTGCACCCGAACACGGTCCGCGAGCACCTGCAGCGCCTCATCGAGGGCGGCTACGTGATCCCCACCGTCGAGCACCGCACGACCAGAGGGCGTCCGCGCACCATGTACAGCGCGGCGACCGGGGCCCCCGGCGCGTCGAGTCCGGTCGCCCGCGACAAGGCCAAGGCCGCCGCACGCCGCGGAGACCTCATGCGGAGCATGCTCCCCGACGCGGCATCCGACCTCGGTCGCGAGGCCACCTACCAGCTCGACGCCCTCGTCGAGCACCTGGAGGAGAGCGGATTCGAGCCCGTCGTCGACGACCGCGGCCTCACGATCGACCTCAGCCCCTGCCCGCACGCCGCCGGTCGCCCGGAAGACCGGCCGACCCTCTGCCAGGTTCATCTCGACCTGATGCAGAGCGTGCTCAACGAGGCCGGCGGACCCCTGGAAGCCGAGCGAGTGCACGATGCCGTGCTGCCGTCGGACTGCACCGTGCAGCTGCGCGACACCACCGCGCAGCTGGTCGAGATAACGGGGCGGCTGCGTCACAGCACGAGGCAGCGGCCACAGAGAACAGGAGTCGTGCATGGAATGGCTTGATCCGCTCGTCCTCTCCCGATGGCAGTTCGGGCTGACGACCGTCTACCACTACCTGTTCGTCCCCCTCACGATCGGCATGGCGCTCGTCGCCGCGATCTTCCAGACCGCCTGGGTGCGTACCGGCAAGGTCCAGTACCTGCACCTGACCCGCTTCTTCGGGAAGATCTTCCTCATCAACTTCGCCATGGGCGTCGTCACCGGCATCGTGCAGGAGTTCCAGTTCGGCATGAACTGGTCGGACTACTCCCGCTTCGTCGGCGACGTGTTCGGCGCCCCGCTCGCCTTCGAGGGCCTGTTCGCCTTCTTCTTCGAGGCGACCTTCATCGGGTTGTGGATCTTCGGCTGGGACAAGCTCCCGCAGAAGCTGCACCTGGCCACGATCTGGTGCGTGTCGATCGGCAGCATCCTGTCGGCGTACTTCATCATCGCGGCCAACGCGTTCATGCAGAACCCGGTCGGCTACACGTTCAACCCCGAGACCAACCGGGCCGAGCTCACCGACTTCTGGGCGCTGCTGACCAACCCGGTCGCGCTCGCGGCTTTCCCGCACACGATCTTCGGCGCGCTGATGTTCGCCGCCGGCGTCGTGATCTCGGTCTCCGCCTGGCACCTGGCCCGCGGGCAGCACTTCGACACCATGCGCATCTCGCTCAAGTTCGGGCTGTGGGCCATGATCGTCTCCACCGCCGGCGTGGTGCTCACGGGCGACCAGCTCGGGCTCGCGATGTACGCCGCGCAGCCGATGAAGATGGCGGCCGCGGAGGCGACCTTCAACACCGTCTGCGGTCCGGACGCCTCGTTCAGCATCTTCACGCTGGGGACGCCGGACGGGAGTTCCGAGCTGTTCTCGATCAGGGTGCCGTATCTGCTGTCCCTGTTGTCCACGCACACCCTCGATGCGTGCGTGCACGGCATCAACGATCTGAACGCCGAGTACAGCCAGACCTACGCGGCCACCGGACTGACCGACTTCGCGCCGATCCTGTGGATCACGTACTGGGCGTTCCGCTGGATGATCGGCCTGGGCATCGCCGCGGCGCTCGTCGCCGTCGCCGGCCTGTGGCTCACCCGCAAGGGCGCCAAGAAGCCCCCGGCACCCTGGATGTGGAAGCTCGCGATCTGGTCGTTCCCGCTGGCCCTCGCCGCCAACATCATGGGCTGGGTCTTCACGGAGATGGGCAGGCAACCCTGGATCGTGTTCGGGTTGATGACCACGCAGGACGGCGTCTCGCCCGGTGTCAGCGGGGTCGAGGTTCTCATCTCGCTGATCACCTTCACGGCGATCTACGCCGCGCTCGCCGTCGTCGAGATCCGCCTCATCATCCGGGCCGCGCAGAAGGGGCCCGACACCGAAGAGCAACCACATGACGAGACGGCCCAGCTGCCGTCGGTCGTCTACTGAGAGGGAGGAGCATCATGGATCTCGCAACACTCTGGTTCTGGATCGTCGCCTTCCTCTTCGTGGGCTACTTCGTCCTCGACGGGTTCGACTTCGGCGTCGGCATGTCCCTGCCGTTCCTCGGCAAGAACGACGTCTCGCGGCGTCAGGTCATCAACACCATCGGCCCGGTGTGGGACCTCAACGAGACCTGGGTCATCGTCGCCGGCGCCTGTCTGTTCGCGTCGTTCCCCGAGTGGTACGCCACGCTGTTCAGCGGGTTCTACCTGCCGCTGCTGCTGATCCTGCTCGCGTTGATCCTGCGCGGCGTCTCGTTCGAGTACCGGCATCAGCGCGAGAGCGCGGCGTGGAAGCGCGGCTTCGACCGGATGATCGTGATCGGATCCGCCGTGCCGGCGCTGCTCTGGGGCGTCGCGTTCGGAAACATCGTGCAGGGTGTCGCGATCGACGAGAACCACATCTACGTCGGCGGCTTCTTCGCCCTGCTCAACCCGTACGCCCTGCTGGTCGGCATCACCACGCTGCTCCTGTTCTTCCTGCACGGTGTGCTGTTCGTGGCCCTCAAGACCGACGGCCAGGTGCATGAGGACGCGCAGCGTCTGGCGAAGGTCGCGGCGATCCCGACGGTGCTCGCCGCCGCGGGCACGGTCGTCTGGACGATCGGGATCGCGGCCGGCCGCGAGGCCCCGCTGCTGTGGCTCGTCGTGGTGACGGGTGCGCTCGCCGCGGTGTCGCTGCTGAGCGCGGTGGTGCTGTCGATGCGCAAATTCGACGGTCGTGCGTTCTTCGCCGGCATGCTCACCGTGCTGTTCGCCGTCGTGATGCTGTTCTCGGCCCTGTTCCCGTACGTGATGCCGTCCACGATCGACCCGGCCTTCAGCCTCACGATCGCCAACGCGTCGAGCACGCCGTACACGCTGCAGATCATGAGCTGGACCGCGCTGGTGGCCATGCCGCTCGTGATCGCCTACCAGGCATGGACGTACTGGGTGTTCCGCAAGCGCGTCACCCGGAAGTCCATCGAGGGGGCGCCGGCGCACGCGTGAAACCCGTCGACCCGAGACTGCTGAGATACGCGGGTGCCGCGAGGGGGTTCCTCGCGGCATCCGCGTTGATCGGCGTCGTCCAGACCGCCGTCGTCATCGTGTTCGCCTGGCTGCTGACGGATGCCGTCACCGGGGCGCTCGCAGGCCGTGACGTCACCTCGTCGCTCATCTGGCTCCTGCTGACGGCGCTGCTGCGGGGACTGCTGATCGCGGCCTCGGACGCCGCGGGGACCCGCGCCGCCGCGAAGACCGGGATGCAGCTGCGCGCCGCCCTGATCGCCGCCGTGGGGCGACTCGGACCGGGCTGGCTGGCGCAGCGGAATCAGACGGCGCTGGCGGTCACCGCGGGCCACGGACTGGAGGCGCTCGACGCCTACTTCGCCCGCTACATCCCGCAGCTCGTGCTCACCGTGATCGCGACGCCCGTGCTCGTCGCCGTCATGTGGTGGCAGGACTGGCCGAGCGGACTCACCGCGATCATCACCCTGCCCCTCATCCCGCTGTTCCTCATCCTGATCGGCATGGCGACCCGCACCGTCCAGAAGCGGCAGTGGCAGACGTTGCAGCACCTCGCGGCCCGGTTCGCCGATACGGTGCAGGGGCTGTCGACGCTGCGGCTGTTCGGCCGGGACCGCCGGGCGGCCGACCGTATCGAGGTCACGGCGGACGAGTACCGACGCGAGACCATGAAGGTGCTGCGGTACTCGTTCCTCTCGGGCTTCGCGATGGAGCTGCTGGCCTCGCTCGCGGTGGCGCTGATCGCGGTGGGCGTGGGATTCCGGCTGCTGTCGGGCGACCTGACGCTCGAGGTGGGGCTGTTCGTGCTGCTGCTCGCGCCCGAGGCGTTCCTGCCGATCCGCCAGGTGGGCGTGCAGTTCCACGCGGCCGCCGAGGGGGTCGCCGCGACCGAGGACGTGTTCGACGTGCTGGATGCCGCGGGAGAGCGCGCCCGGGCGGCCGAGGGCGTCGGCGGGCGGGACGAGACCCGTCCTCTCCGTGCGCGAGGCGTCGACGGGCCCCCGGAACCGCGCATGCGCGCGGGGATCGACCGGGCCCTCGTTGTCGAGGAGCTCCGCGTGCGCGATCTGCCGCCCGTGTCCTTCACCGCCGAGCCCGGGAGCATCACCCTGATCGAGGGGCCGAGCGGATCGGGGAAGTCCTCGTTGTTCGCGGCGCTGCGGGGCGCGGTCGACCACGACGGAGTGGCCGTGTTCGCCGGCCAGGACCTGCGCGCGCTCTCGCCCGCCGACTGGCTCGCCTGGGCCGGGCAGGCTCCGGGGCTCACGCGCGGGACCGTCGCGGCGAACGTCGCGCTCGGCGACCCGGCCCCCGACGATGACCGTGTCCGCGCCGCGCTCGACGCCGCGTGCGCCGAGACCATCGACCCCACGCTCGAGCTCGGCGTGCAGGGCAGCGGGCTGTCGGGCGGGCAGGCGCAGCGGGTCGCGGTGGCCAGGGCCCTCTACCGGCACGCCGCCGACCCCGGGCGTGTGCTCGCGCTCGATGAGCCGTCGAGTGCACTCGACCCCGTGACCGAGGAACGGCTGTGGGGTTCGCTGCGCGCGAGGGCGGATGCCGGGGCGACGATCCTCCTCGTGTCCCACCGCCGAACGGCACGCGACATCGCCGATCGGATCGTGGCGCTGGGGGTGAGCGCATGACCCTTCGACCCGCTCAGGTGATCGGGGAGACGCGTCGTCAGCGGATCCGGGAGGTGCTCCGCCTCGCGCAGCCGCCGATCGGGCGATTCCTGCCCGGACTGATCTGGGGCGTGCTGTCCGCCGGTGCCGCCGTGAGCCTGCTCGCGGTCAGCGGCTGGCTCATCGTGAGCGCCTCCATCGTCGACTCGCTGGTGCCGCTGTCGATCGCGGTCGTCGGGGTGCGGTTCTTCGCCGTGACCCGAGCGGTCACCCGCTACCTGGAGCGCCTCAGCGGACACGACGCGGCCCTCCGCCAACTGGCCTCCACCCGCGCCGACATGGTGCGCCGGCTGACCCCGCTCTCTCCCGCCGGGCTCGGCGCCACGGATCGCGGCAAGGTCCTCGCCGCGCTCGTGGACGACGTCGAGAACCTGCAGAACCTGCCGCTGCGCGTGGTGCAGCCGCTCGGAGTCGCGGCCCTCGTCGCCGTGGGGGCCGTGGGCTTCATCGCGTTCGTGTCGCCGCCGGCCGCCCTCACCCTGGCCGTCTGCCTGATCGTGGCCGTCGCGGCCGCCATCGGTCTGGGCTGGGTCTTCGGCTCCCGCGCGGAGGCGCTCGTGTCCGCCCGCCGCGCCGATCTCTCCGCCGCGCTCGTCGACTACTTCGGGAGCCTCGACGTGCTCCTGGCCTACGGCGCCGAGGAGCAGGCGCGTGCGCGGATCGCTGCCGCGGACGCGGAGCTGCGCCGGGTGGTCTCCCGAGCCTCCCTCGCCCAGGCCGTCGCCGCGGGCGTGGTCTCCGCTGTCGCCGGAGCAGCTTCCGTCTGGGCCCTCGCGGCGGCAGCGCCGGGCCTCGCCACCGGAGCCGTCGACGGTCCGTGGCTCGCGGTCGCAGTGCTGGTGCCGATGGTGGTGTTCGAGATCTTCGGCGCGGTGCCGATCGCCGCGGCATCCTGGCGCAGCGTCCGCTCCAGCGCCGAGCGCATCGTCGATGTGCTGCCGGAGCGGATGCCCGAGGAGCTCCGTCCGGACGCGGGGGAGGATGTCGAGATCGGTGGCACGCCCACGGTGCGGCTGCACGGCGTCCGCGCCACCTGGCCGGGCGGCGCCCCGGCGCTGAAGGGTGTCGACCTCGATCTGCGGCCCGGCGAGCGCGTGCTGGTGGCAGGGCCGAGCGGGGCGGGCAAGAGCTCGCTCGCGGCGGCACTCGTCGGCTTCCTGCGAGTCGAGGGCGAGTACCGGATCGACGGGCGCGACGCCGCAGGGCTGTCCGGTCCGGCGCTCCGGCGGATCATCGGGCTGTGCGAGCAGACCCCGCAGCTGTTCGACGAGGACATCCGCCAGAACCTGCTCTTCGCCCGTGACACGGCGACCGACGACGAACTGTATGCCGTGCTCGACCGCGTCGGACTCGGGGAGTGGACGCAGGAGCGGGGCGGCCTCGACGCACGAGTGGGCGACCGGGGAGCGCTGGTGTCGGGCGGTCAGGCTCAGCGCATCGCTCTGGCCCGTGCGCTGCTGCGCGGCTTCCCGGTGCTGGTGCTCGACGAGCCGACGGCCGGGGTCGACCCGGATGCATCCGATGCGCTGCTGCGCGATCTGCTGGAAGCGGCGGGGGAGCAGTCGGTGCTGCTGATCTCGCACGTGGCGCCGCCCGCGGGCACGGTCGACCGGGTGGTGCGGCTCGAAGACGGCCGCACGGTCTGACCGCACCCGCGCGGGACGGTCACCAGTCGTGCACGGTCCCGTCGAGCAGACGGTTCACCGGCAGATACGCCTTCGTGTACTCGTGTCCGGCCGCGGCCGTCTCGTCGAGCTCGACCCCGAGGCCGGGCTGGTCACCCGGGTGCAGGAAGCCCTTGTCGAACGTGAACGACGTCTGGAACACCTCGAGCGTCTCGGCGTTGTGCGGCATGTACTCCTGGATGCCGAAGTTGTGGATCGCGAGGTCGAGGTGCAGCGCCGCGGCCATGCCGACCGGGGAGATGTCCGTCGGTCCGTGGATGCCGGAGCGGATGCCGTAGATCGCGGCGAAGTCGAGGAGCTTCTTCATCGCGGTGATGCCGCCGGTGTGGGTCACGGCCGAGCGCACGTAGTCGATCAGCCGCTCGGTGATGAGCGTCTGGTAGTCGAACACCGAGTTGAAGACCTCGCCGATCGCGAGCGGTGTGGTGGAGTGCTGGCGGACGAGGCGCAGCGCCGACTGGTCTTCGCCCGGGGTGCAGTCCTCGAGCCAGAACAGGTCGTAGGGCTCGATGTCCTTCGCGAACCGGGCGGCCTCGATCGGGGACATCCGGTGGTGGCCGTCGTGGAGGATGCGCAGGTCGGTGCCGAAGTCCTCGCGGATCTTCGCGAACACGCCGGGCATGTGGTTCAGGTAGGTGCGGGTGTCCCAGCGCTCCTCGCTGGGGCGGTCACCCGAGCGCTTGGCGGGCTCGTAGTCGTAGCGCACGCCGGGTCCGGTCGACGAGACGCCGTAGATCTGGCCGAGGCCGGGCACGCCGGTCTGCACGCGGACGGCCGTGTAGCCGAGCTCCTCGTATCCGGTGATCGCGTTCTTGAGGGCGGCGTAGTCGGTGCCGGAGGCGTGCGCGTAGACACGGACGCCCTCGCGGCTCGCGCCGCCGAGCAGCTGGTAGAGCGGCATCCCGGCCTTCTTGGCCTTGATGTCCCACAGCGCCATGTCGACCGCGGCGATGGCTGCCATGGTGACCGGCCCGCGGCGCCAGTACGGTCCACGGTAGAGGTACTGCCAGGTGTCCTCGATCCGGTCCTCGTCGCGGCCGATCAGGGTGGAGGCGACGTGGTCGGCGAGGTAGGAGGCGACGGCGAGCTCGCGGCCGTTCAGGGTCGCGTCCCCCCAGCCGACGATGCCGTCGGAGGTCGTGATCTTGAGCGTGACGAAGTTGCGTCCGGGGCTGGTGATGTTGACGTCGACGAGCTCGATGGTCATGTCGTTTTCCTCGTTGTGATGTGGTGGGGCGGCCGCGGTCGCGCGGCCGCCCCAGGGGGTCGGTCAGGCGGCGGTCACATGGCCGGACGCGGATCGGTGAGATCGCGTCCCGTCCACTCCGGGGCCACGATCGCGGCGACGAGCGCCGAGGCGGTGAAGATGCCCATCAGGATCATGACCGGGAGGATGCTGCCGGTCGCGGCCGAGACCCAGGCGGCGGCCACGATCGGGCCGACGCCGGTGGCGATGATCGCCGCGATCTCGCGCACCATGGCGGTGAGCGTGTACCGGTTGCGGGCGCCGAAGATCTCCGGGATCGAGATGTTCTCCATCGACGCGAGGCCGAGCACCGAGATGTTGTGGATCAGCGCGTAGCCGACGAAGATCCAGACGACCTCCTTGGTGTTGATCATGAGGAGGGTCGGCACGATCAGCAGCAGCGAGAGCGCGGTCATGATGATGTACATCCGGCGGCGGCCGAAGCGGTCGCCGAGGAAGCCGACGAGCGGGATCGTGAGGAACCCGAGGAGCGACGAGACGATGACGACCTCGGGGCCGACCTCCTTCGACATCGCGAGGGTGATCGTGATGAACGAGATCAGGTACGTCTGCACGAGGCCCGAGTTGCCCGCCTGGCCGAAGCGCAGGAAGAACGACACGATGACGGCCTTGATCGGCTTGCGGTCGAGCGACTCCAGCGTGCGGATGTCGTTGGTCTCGGTGGCGAGCTTGACCATCTCGTCGCGGGAGAGCGCCTTGCCGTCGACGACGTCGGTGCGCTCCTCGAAGACCGGGCTCTCCTTGAGGTTGAACCGCACCCACAGGGCGAAGAGCATGATGACCGCGCTGCCGATGAACGGGATGCGCCAGCCCCACTCGATCACGTCGCTCTCGAGCATGACCGCGAGCAGCAGTGCCCAGATCGCCGAGGCGAACAGCGTGCCGCAGTTGGTGCCCAGCGCGACCAGCGAGGCGATGACGCCGCGGCGGTTGGCGGGGGCGTACTCGGAGAGCATGACGCCTGCGCCCGAGATCTCGGCGCCGGCGCCGAAGCCCTGGGCGAGGCGCAGGATCACGAGGAGGATCGGGGCGAGGATGCCGACCTGCTCATACGTGGGCAGGAAGCCGATCAGCGTGGTCGCGGCGCCCATCAGCAGGATCGTGTAGAACAGCACCTTGCGGCGGCCGACGCGGTCGCCGATGCGGGCGAACACGAAAGCGCCGACCGGGCGGGCGATGTAGCCGACGCCGTAGGTGGCCATGGCGAGGACGACGGCCATACCGGGGTCTTCGCCGGCGAAGAACAGCTGGCTGAAGACGAGGGCGGCGGCCAGCGAGTACAGCTGGAAGTCCATGAACTCCAGGGCGGTGCCGAGCCAGCCGGAGACGGCGGCGCGGACCAGGTCGCCCATCGAGCGCTTGGCCGTGGGCGGCGGGGCGGGCGCATCCACGCCGGGAACTGAGGAACTGCTCATCGGTTTACTCCTTCGTAAGTGTCGTGCGCGGGGGAGCGCGGGCAGTGCGTTTCGGTGTCGGGGATGACAGAGGTCAGAGGGACAGGAGGACCTTCGCGGAGGCGGAGGAGTCGCGGGCCACGTCGAACGCCCGGACCGCATCGGAGGCCGGGATGACGTGCGAGATGACCGGGTCGAGGGCGTCGGACTCGGCGAGCATCCGCACCGCGTCATCGATCTCGGTGGAGAAGCGGAAGGCACCGCGGATCGTGAGCTCCTTCGCCAGCATCGGGGCGAGGTTCACCCCGGTGTCGGTGTTCGGCAGCATTCCGACCTGGACGATCGTGCCGGTGCGGCGCGCGGCACGGACGGCCTGCGTGAGGGCGACGCCGACGCCGGAGCATTCGAACACCACGTCGTACGACTCGTTCTCGATGGTGTCGCGACCGACGAGGGCGAGCTCGGATGCTCCGAGAGACCGGGCACGGTCGAGCGGCTCGGGGCGCACATCGCTCGCTCCGACGACCGCGGCGCCCGCATGCACGGCGGCCGCGACGACGAGGAGGCCGATGGGACCGGCGCCGATCACGAGCACACGTCGGCCGGTGATGTCACCCGCCAGGCTCACGGCGTGCAGGGCGACGGCCAGCGGCTCGGCGAGGGCGGCGCGCTCCAGGGGAAGGCCCTCGGGCAGCACGCGGATCATGTGGTCCTCGACGATCAGCAGCTCGGAGGCTCCGCCCTGACGGTGCGGGTTCGCTGCGGCGCTGCCGAGGTAGTCGCCGCCGGGGCGCAGGTGCGGGCGCTCCTCCAGGCCGGGAACCGAGACGCCGTACCGTGCCGGGTGCACCGTGACGGGCGTGCCGGGTGCGAGGCGGCCGGACGGGTCGAGGTCGACGACCCCGGAGAGCTCATGGCCGGGGACCAGGGGCTCGCGGATCGTGTACTCGCCGTTGGCGCCGTGGAAGTAGTAGTGCAGGTCGGATCCGCAGATGCCGACGAAGGCGACCCGCAGGCGCACCTCGCCCTCGCGAGGCTCCGGGGCATCCCGGTCCTCCCAGCGGATGTCTTCCTTGCCGTGGATGACGAGCGACTTCATCGTCGTCCCTCCTTCGTGGTGGTGGGGGTGGCGGAGAGGGCATCCGAGATCGCGGCGTCGACGCCGTGACGGCGGATCGTGTCGACCAGCTCGCCGACCCGGTCGATGAAGGCGTCTTCGTGTGCGAGCTCGGCGCCGAAGAGGCGCAACTCGCCGATGACCCCTCGGGCCAGTCGGGAGCCGTCGCGGGCGGTCGCTGCGAGGCTCGCGAGACGGTCGCGGGCCGGGTCGGTCATCGTGGCCGCGTGCGCGCCGGGGTCGAACCCGTCGAGCGGAGCGAGGCAGGAGAGGTACCCGGCGACGGTGAGGGCGATGAGGTGCGGCATGCGCCCATCGCCGAGGGCCAGGAGAGCCGGCTCGGGGATGCGCTGGCGCAGCTTGACCGAGCCGTCGGAGCCGACCTGGCTGGTGCGGTGGCCGAGGGCGCTGTTGCCCCAGCGTTCGAACAGCTCCGTCTCGTAGGCGCGGATGTCGACGCCCGTGGGCACCTCGACCGAGGGCTCGTACTCGGCGCGCATGACGGCGCGCGCGGCATCCGCGATCCGCTCGCTCCCGATGGCCTCGGGGATCGTGCCGACGCCGCGGAGGGCGCCGAGGTAGGCGATGAGGGAGTGGGTGCCGTTGAGCAGGCGCACCTTCATCTGCTCGTAGCGACCGACCTCGTCGGTGAACACCGCGCCGCCGGCCTCCCATGCGGGGCGGCCGCCGGCGAAGCGGTCTTCGATGGCCCACATGGTGAAGGGCTCGCCGGGGACGGGGATCGCGTCCTGCGCGCCGAGCAGGGTCGCGACCTCGTCGCGCAGCTGCGCCGTGGTCGAGGGGACGATGCGGTCGACCATGCTCGAGGGGAAGGTCACGGCGCGGTCGAGGAACGCGAGGGCCTCGGAGGCTTCGCCGGAGGGCAGCGCTTGCAGGAACTCGCGGACCAGCTTCTCGGTGTGCTTGCCGTTGGCGGCGAGGTTGTCGCAGCTGAGCACGGAGAGGGGTTCGCCGCCGGCGGCTGCACGGGCCTGGAGGCCGCGGGCGAGCTGGCCGATGGTCGAGTGCGGGGCTCCGCCCTGCAGGTCGGCGCGCACCGTCGGGTCGTCCAGGTCGAGGTGCTCGGTGGCGGGGGAGTAGCTGTAGCCGTTCTCGGTCACGGTGAGGGTGACGATGCGGATGCTCGCGTCGGCGATGTGCGCGACCACGCGCTCGGGCTGGGCGGCGCCGACGAACGCATCGGTGTGGACGCCCGGGATCGCGAGCGAGGTGCCGGCGGGGGAGATCGTGGCGACCGAGTAGAGGAGGTCCTGGGCGTGCATCGCGTCGACGACGGTGCGCGAGCGGGAGGCGACGCCGATGATGCCCCAGTCGCCGCCGTCGCGCTGCATCGCCGCGGCGGTGTACATCGCCTGGTGCGCACGGTGGAAGCTGCCCAGGCCGAGGTGCAGGATGCCGGCGCCTGCGGGGGAGACCAGCGGAGCGGTGGTCGCGGGGGTGGCGCGGGCCAGGATCCGGAGATCGGCGTTGATCGTCATGTAAAGCAGTGTGTATGAGTTGTACAAACTTGTCAACCCGCTTTCATGTCGGGCATCGTGCTCTAGGATTGCGGCGAAGCGGAAGGCGAACGTGGCAGCGACATTGACGGACGTGGCGAAGCGGGCAGGCGTGTCCATCGCCACCGCATCCCGTGCCTTCGGTGAGCCCGACCGCCTCGCGCCGACCACCCGCGAACGCGTGCTCGAAGCCGCGGCCGACCTGGGATACGCGAACCCGCAGGCCGGCACCGCCACGCGCACCATCGGCGTGATGGTGCCCGACGTGGCGAACCCCGTCTACGGCAAGCTGCTCAAGGCGATTCAGGGGCAGGCGTGGCACGGCCGTCACCGCATCGTGCTGTTCGACGCCGATGAGGATCTGCGGCGCGAGCGGGAGCAGATCGAGCAGGGCCGCAAGCTCGACGGCATGCTGCTGTGCTCTCCGCGACTGCCCGACGAAGAGGTGATCGCCCTGATCGGCGGCACCCCCGCGGTCGTCGTGAACCGGCAGATCGACGGCGTCCCCTGTGTGCTCATGGATGCCGAGCACGGGCCGGCGCAGGCGATCGAGCACCTCGTCGCCCTCGGGCATCAGCACATCGCCTACGCCTCCGGTCCGCTCGGATCCTGGGCCGATGCGCGCCGTTTCGACACCATCGCCTCGGCGTGCGAGCGCCACGGCATCCGTCTCACCCGGCTGAGCCACCACGCGGCCTCGATCCAGGGCGGGCGTGCCGCGGCCGCGCTCGCCGCAGCCAGCGGGGCGACCGCCGTCGTCGCCTACAACGACCTCGTCGCGATCGGCCTGGAGGCCGGGATGCTCGAGCTCGGGCGCACCTGCCCCGACGACGTCAGCATCGTCGGCATCGACGACATCGACCTCGCCGGTGCGGTCACGCCGGGTCTGACGACCGTGCAGATGCCGATCGAACGCAGCGGTGCCCTGGGTGTGGATCTGCTGCTGCAGTCGATCTCGGGTGTCGTCGTCGGCGAGGTCGCGACGCTCGCCTCGCAGCTGATCGTGCGGGCTTCGACGGCGGCGCCGCGCGCGTAGCCGGCTGCCCCTCGGTGGGTGTGCTCAGACGTTCATGTCGACGGGCGGTTCCATCACGATGCCCTGTGCTTCGAAGGCGCGGCGGCGCTCCTCGATGCGGCGGTGCAGCTCGATCTGCGCGTCGTCGACGAACTGCGGGTCGAGGTCGACCGTCGCCGGGTGCGGGTCGCCGTGGTTCGCGGCGATGTAGGCGTCGAGCTCCGGGCCGCTCGTCCACGAGGTGATGAGGGCGTAGCGGGGAGCGGTGCCGCGGTGCCAGACCGCGTGCCAGAAGCGCTGCGTGTCGACGACGATGCGGGAGCCCGCGCGCAGGGGGAGGCGGATCTCGGTCGCCGGGTCGAAGCGGTCTGAGCGCAGGATCAGCATCGACTCAGTGTCGTCGGACAGGTTGAAGAACCCGCGGACCACCCAGCCGGTGCCCTCGTCGTTGAGGCGGTTGTTGTCGTCCTGGTGCAGGTTGTAGATCGCATCGGCGTACTCGTTGGGCTGCAGTTCGATGACGCGGCAGCGGCCGATGCCGGCACCCGGCTCCTGGGCCCGCCGCTGCAGGGTCGGCGCGATCGCGACCTGCGAGTCGACCCAGACGCCGTCCTTGTCGGTGCGCGGCGGGGTGTGGTTCCAGAATCCGTTGCAGTCGACGTCGCCGGCGTAGCTGGTGAGCGGGGCGAAGCGGGTGACGCCGGAGGAGCGCCAGCCGACGTACTCCAGGTCGAGCCATTCGGCCGGGTCCGTCGGCGAGGTGTGGTCGTCGAGGACGACGTATCCGGTGTCGGCCAATGCCTCGGAGGTGATGAAGCCCATGCTGCGCGTCCTTCCCGTCATCGCTGCCCCCACAGGCGGCGGGTTCTTAGGCAATCCTAACTCGAAAGGCCTTCTCTCGCTGGGGGAGCCCCCGGGGATATCCTGAGGGGCATGACTCAGCCTCAGGGCGCCCTTCTCGTGGGCAGCGTGAACTACGACGACGCCGAGACCACGATGCGTGCGGCGGCCGACCTGCTCGGCGACCGACTGCGTCGCATCCCGGACGGCGAGGTGGGCAAGCGGTTCCACTGGATCATGTTCCAGCCCGACGTGATCGGCCGGGCCGAGGGCATCGAGCGCATCGGCGATGAGCCCATCCCGTTCCCGGCCGGCATCGACGCCCGCGGTCTGCGCATCGGCGAAGGAGTGGATGCCGCGAACATCGAGCTGCCTCCGCTCGGATACGCCGCCGCGGCGATCGAGTCGTACGCCGTGTTCACGCGCCTCCGCGCCGAGGGTGCGATCCCGGCCGGCATCCGGTTCCAGGTGTCGCTGCCGACGCCGCTCGCCGTGATCTCCTCGTTCTTCCACGGCGACGACCGGGCGGCGATCGAGCCCGTCTACACCGCGGCCATCCTGCGCGACCTCGACGAGATCCTGGCCGCCATCCCGCACGAGGACCTGGCTGTGCAGTGGGACGTCGCCAGCGAGATGGGCATCATCGAGCGCGCGGCCGGCTACGGAGCGGTCATGGAGGCGTGGTGGTCCGGTGACCCGTTCGACGGTCTCGTCTCGCGCCTCGCCGCACTCGTCGACGCGGTGCCCGCTGACGTCGAGGTAGGCGTGCACCTCTGCTACGGCGACGCGGGGGAGAAGCACTTCTTCGAGCCGACGGATGCCGCGAACCTCGTCCGCTACGCGAACGCCGTGGTGGCGGCATCCGCCCGTCCGCTCACCTGGCTGCACCTGCCGGTGCCGATCGACCATGACGACGAGGCGTACTTCGCCCCGCTCGCCGAACTCACCCCCGTCGAGGAGCTCTACCTGGGTCTCGTGCACCGGGAGGACGGCGCGGAGGGAGCCGCTCGGCGCATCGCCGCAGCCGCCCCGTACGCCACGGAGTTCGGCGTCGCGACCGAGTGCGGCATCGGCCGTGCGCCCGCCGGCTCGACCGAGGGCATCCTGCGCACCCACGCGGAGGTCGCCGCCGCCTGGTGATGCGCAGCGCTCGATTCGCGTGCCGGGCCCGCGTCGCGTAAGCTATTCCGCGGTGACGTGTCCGAGCGGCCGAAGGTGCAACTCTCGAAAAGTTGTGTAGGGTAACCCCCTACCGTGGGTTCAAATCCCACCGTCACCGCCACCACGAAGGCCCCGACTCCCCTTGGAAACACTGGGAAGCGGGGCCTTTGTCATGTCTGGAGTGGCGGCTGCGGTAACGCAGCGGTAACACGAGACGGATCGGGGTTGCAGGCGTCTGCCCCAGTCAGGGGTGCAGCCACGTCGCCCGACTCTGACGCGCCGAGGCCGGCTTCAGGCAGCGCGCCGCGACTCGAACTTGCTGATGCCCCACCGTACGGCGAACAGTCCGGGGAGCGCGAGTATCGCGATTGCGAAGAACCACCAGTTCGCCAGCGTGAGCGAGATCACGAACGTGATGGCGATTGCGACGGCAAGGGCGAACGTCGGGAAGTGCGGGGTCGGCGCTGTCGTGCGGCGACCGAGGCGATTCCTGAACACGAAGACGGCGGCGACGAACGCTCCCGCAACCGCGAGGGCTCCCAATCCTCCCGCGACGGAGTCCAGAGATGCAGCGAGCACCGGTGATCCTCCGGTGGCGAGGGGAGTGAGGGGAGACATGGAGGTTGCTTTCCGGGAGCGTATCGAAGGTCGAGAGCATCGATGGCCGACAACTGACCATCTGATTACCTGATACTCTACACCAGATGATGATGCAACCCTGAGGAAGCGCTGACCTTCAGCGGAACGGGGTATCCGGCAGCGTCACATGAGCGACGAGTCCGCCGCCGTGACGGGGCGTCAAATCCAGCGTTCCGCCTTGCCCTTCGATCGCGGTCGTCGCGATGGCCAGACCGAGACCATGCCCGCGAGTCCGCGAGCCGTTGCCAGCGACCCGCCCGGTGCCGCGAGCGAAAGGTTCCCGCAGCTGCTCGATGCGCGCGGATGTCAGCATCGCCCCGGTGTTCTCGATGCGCAGGTGGGCCTCGTCTCTGCCCCGGGTGAGTGTCACCTCGACGAGGCCACCCTCTTCGTTGTGCCGTACGGCGTTCGTCAGCAAGTTGGTGAGTGCCTGACGGAGGAGTACTTCATCGCCGACGATCGTGCAGTCCCGCAGCACTGAGATCACGTCGACGCCCATCGCTTCCGCTTCCTCTGCGACCGCAGCGACCGAGTCCTGAACCACCCACTCCAGGTCGACGGGTTGCGGATCCACTGGGTGCGCCCCGACCTGTGCCAGAGCGAGCAGGGCTTCGACCGTCTGGGCATTGCGGCGGTTGGTCTCGAGCACCCGGTCGGCGACGAAGCGAAGCTCGTTGACGCTGATGTCGGGATCGGAGAGTGCGACTTCGAGCATCGTCTCGGTCGCGGCGAGCGGAGTGCGCAGTTCGTGGGAGGCATTCGCCGCGAAGCGCTTGTGCGACTCGAAGGCATCATCGAGCCGCCCGAGCATCAGGTCGAAAGTGTCGGAGAGGTCATGCAGCTCGTCTTTCGGTCCTCGGAGCCCCACCCGATGATCGAGTGACCCCGTGCTGGCGAGCTTCGCGGCCCGGTTGATGGCCTGCAGCGGCTCGAGCATCTTCCCTGAGATCACCCACGCCACCGCCGCGCCGGCGGCGATGAGCACAGCCAGCACGACGAGCGAGACGACGAACGAGGCGTTCAAGATCGCCAGAGGCGAGTTGAGCACGAGACCATCCACGGTCTGCGCAGGCTCCCCTTCTTGCATCGGCGAGACATAGATCGAGTGCACGCCGTCAGAGCTCACAGTGGCGTAAGCAGGGACCGTGCGCATGAACACCGTGACGATCAGCACGATCGCGGCTCCTGCGAGTCCAAGGAGCAGCGTGAACGCGACGGTGAGCCGGGTGCGGATCGTGAATCGATTGCGCCAGGTCTCCAGAAGGCGGCCGGTCACACTCACTCCGCTGCTCCGAACCGATAGCCGGCACCGACGACGGTGTGGATCAGCGCGGGAGCCCCGAGACGCTTGCGCAAGTTGGAGAGTGTGACACGCACGGTGTTCGTGAACGGGTCGGCGTTCTCATCCCAGGCCTTCTCGAGCAGCGTCTCCGCGCTCAGCACGCCGCCGTCCGCGGTCATCAGAAGCTCGAGGACGGCGAACTCCTTGTTCGCCAGCCGGATCAGGCGTTCCTCTCGGTATGCCTCGCGACGGAATGTGTCGAGGCGGACGCCATAGGCCTGCAACACCGGCGGATGAGAAGCCCCACCGCGTCTGCCCAGAGCACGAAGCCGTGCCATGAGTTCCGGGAACGCGAAGGGCTTTGCGAGGTAGTCATCCGCCCCCTTCTCGAACCCCTCGACCTTGTCGCCGAGCGAGTGAGCCGCCGTGAGCATCAGCACGCGGCACTCCGGGCGATTGGCGGTCACCCATTCGCAGACGTCGTCGCCGTGCAGGCCGGGCAGGTCGCGGTCCAGGAGCACGATGTCGTAGTCATTCACGGACAGGTATTCGACAGCGGAGTTGCCGTCATGGACGACGTCGACCGCGATCATCTCGCGCCTGAGCCCGGCTTGGATGGCCTCTGCCAGGTAGACCTCGTCCTCAACGATGAGTGCACGCATGATGATGCTCCAGTGATTGAGGGAGGTACCAGTGAAGCATCCACGGCTTAACGCGGGCATAAATTCTGGCCTGAACGCCCTCTTTATCCCCCGGTTGATGAACTCGTCCCCACACAGCACGTTCCGCTGTCGAACCGAAAGGACTGGACATGAACCACATCACACGTCGCCCCGGGCGGAGTTCTCTCGCGGTACTTCTCGCGATCCCCCTCCTCGTCGTCGGCCTCGCCGCGTGCGCACCGAGCGCAGACGACGCCGCCCCGACCGAGTCGAAGGGGAGCAGCAGCGGCGCGGGGAACTCGTCCGATGGAGATCTGGACCAGTGGCGGCTCGACTTCGCGGCATGCATGCGCGAGAACGGCGTCGACATGCCGGATCCCGAACCCGGGTCGAATGGCATCTCGATCGGGCAGAGCAGCGGTGACATCGATCAGTCGGTGATTCAGGAAGCCTCCGAGAAGTGCATCGAGAAGCTCGGCGACGCGCCGCCGATGTCGCCCGACGAGCAGGCTGCGGCCGACAAGGAGATGCTGAAGTGGGCCAAGGAGGCAGCGGAGTGCTACCGCGAGCATGGCTATGACGTGCCCGACCCGCAGGACTCGAAGTCGATCACGTTCCCGTCGGATGCGACGCAGGAAGTCATCGAAGAGTGCGGCGGTGGGCAGATGGCCCAGACGAAGGACGCCCCGTGAGGCACCATCGGCGGGCCTCGCCAGAGGATGACCCGGAGACCGTGCTGGTCGAGGTGAGCGCTGAAGCTCCGGAGTCAGACCACTCGCCGCCTCGGCGCCGTCGGTCTCGCACACCGTGGATCGTGGGAATAGTCTCCCTGGCAGTCGTCGGGGGTGCCGGTGCCTACGCTTTCAACGCGTCCGCAGCGGCACCCCCTGCTCCTTCGGACGAGCCGAAGCCCACGACGGTTCATGTGGAGGAGGGGACGCTTTCCGGAACCCGGACGATTCCCGGAGTCCTGGACTACTCCCAGCCCCACGATCAAGGGTCGGCTTTCGGGGGCACCCTCACCGGGACGCCCACGCCGGGGAGCACGATCAAGCGCGGCGGCGTGCTGTTCCACGTCGACAACCAGGGTGTCTTCCTGTTCACGGGAAAGATCCCCGCCTGGCGCAGCTTCGAGAGCTACATGTCGGACGGACCGGATGTGAAGCAGCTCGAAGAAAACCTGCAAGCGCTCGGCTACTTCGGATACACCCCGGACGAGGACTTCACGTGGGACACGGTCGAGGCCATCTACGACTGGCAGGAAGCCACCGGCCAGGAAGAGACCGGGAAGATCGAACTCGGTCGGGTGGTGTTCTCCGCGGCAGCCAGCGTGCGCGTCGCCGAGGTGCTGGCCTCGGTCGGTGACGGCATCGGCCCCGGGACGCCTGTCCTCAAGCTGTCCTCTCTCGTGCAGGAGGTGACGGCAGATCTGAAGCTCGCTGACCAGAAGCTTGCGGTGATGGATGCCGTCGTCGAGGTGCAGCTTCCCGGCGGTGTGACGACCACCGGCAAGATCACGGGGGTCGGACAGCCGACCGAGCGTGAGAGCAACGGGCAGAAGACGGTCGTCATCCCGATCACCATCGCCCTCGACAACACCGAAGACGCGAAGGGGATCCAGAAGGCGAACGTGTCGGTCGATGTGCCGTCGGAGACGAGGGAGAACGTTCTCTCGGTGCCGCTGGAAGCGCTGATCGCGCTGCCCGGTGGAGGCTTCGGTGTGCAGGTCGTCGATGCCGAGGGCGACGTCTCTCAGGTGCCGGTGACCACGGGATTGTTCGCCGGCGGACGTGTGGAGATCTCCGGAGACGACATCGCCGCCGGAGTCGAAGTGGTGGTGCCGGACGCATGATTCCCATCATCGAACTCCGCGGCGCCGAGCGCGCCTACGGCGAACCTCCGGTGCGGGCATGCGACGGCGTCGACCTCGAGGTGCATGCGGGGGAGCTCGTCGCCATCGTGGGGCCCAGCGGATCGGGAAAGTCGACACTGTTGAACCTCATCGGCACTCTCGACCGTCCGACAGGTGGCACCGTGAGAATCGGCGGGGCAGACGTGCAGACCCTGAGCGATCAAGACCTCTCGGCACTGCGCGGGCACCAGATCGGATTCGTCTTCCAGCAGTTTCACCTGAGTGATGGTGTGACCGCAGTCGACAATGTCGCCGACGGGCTGCTCTACCTGGGCACGCCGCGGCACCTGCGACGAGAGCGTGCGCGTCACGCGCTCGACCGTGTGGGCCTCGGCCACCGTCATGATCACAAGCCCCATCAGCTGTCGGGTGGTGAGCGGCAACGGGTCGCGATCGCCCGAGCTCTGGTCGGGGACCCGATCCTGCTGCTGGCAGACGAGCCGACAGGAAACCTCGACTCCGAGTCGGGCGCTGCCATCGTCGAGCTCCTCAAGAAGCTCAACGCCCAAGGTGCGACCGTGGTCGTCATCACGCACGATGTGTCGCTCGCCCTGCAGTTCCCTCGGCAGGTCACGATCAAAGACGGTCGCATCCGTGACGACTCGTCCCGAGCGCACGACCGATCGTGGAGCGAGGTGCTCGCATGAGTATGTCGTTGGCCCCCGCCTCCAGCCCGGCTGACGTGGAGACGGAGCGTGCGCCGCGACTCCGGTCACGCTTGCGCTTCTCAGACGTCGTCCATCTGGGTGGAGTGGGGTTGCGGACGCGCCCCCTGCGTGCGGTGCTATCCGCCCTGGGCATCGCCATCGGCATCGGTGCGATGATCGCGGTCGTCGGCATCTCGACCTCCAGCCAAGCGCAGCTCGCCGCCCAGCTCGACGCGCTGGGCACGAACCTGCTGACGGCGGAGGCGAACACCTCGCTGATCGGGGATGACACGAAGCTGCCGGTCAACACCATCCCCAAGGCGCGCAGCATGTCCGGCGCCGATGGTGCGAGCGGCACCGGCAAGCTCGGGCAGAAGATCTACCGGAGCGAGCTCATCAACGAGTCGGCGAACGGCGGAATCTCCGTCCTCGCGGCGGATCTCGACCTGCTCGAGGTCACCGCGACCGACATCGCCGCGGGGGACTGGCTGAACGAAGCCACGTCCGACTTTCCCGGAGTCGTCCTCGGGGCCGACGCTGCCGCGAATCTCGGGGTGCACACTCCCGGTACACAGGTATGGCTCGGGGGGCAGTACTTCACCGTGCTGGGCATCCTCGAACCATCGGTGCTCGCTCCCGAACTCGACCTCGCAGCGCTCATCGGGATCGGAGTCGCGACCACGGAGTTCGACTATGACGGCAGCCCCACCACGGTCTACCTGCGTGTGGATGAAGAGACGATCGACGAGACACGCGATCTGCTCCCCGCCACGGTCAACCCGCAGGCGCCGGAGGAAGTCGCGGTCTCCCGGCCCTCGGATGCGCTCGCCGCGAAGAACGCCGCAGACGATGCGTTCACCGGGCTGCTCGTCGGGCTCGGATCCATCGCGCTGCTGGTCGGCGGGATCGGGGTGGCGAACACGATGATCATCTCGGTGCTCGAACGGCGTCGAGAGATCGGGCTGCGCCGGGCGCTCGGCGCGACGCGCGCGCACATCCGCCGACAGTTCCTGGCCGAGGCACTTCTGCTGTCCGCGCTGGGCGGTGTCATGGGATCCGTGTTCGGGGTCGCAGTGGTCGCGATCGTCGGGGCGACGAACGGGTGGCCGTTCTCGGTGCCGCCCGAACTTTTCGGAGCGGCGATCGGGTCGACTCTCGGGATTGGAGCGATCGCCGGCCTGTATCCGGCGGCACGGGCGGCCAGGACGCCACCGACTGCTGCGCTGAGCGTGTGAATCTGAGCGGAAGGAACGGTTCGATCCGGATGCCTGTCGCGACGTCCGGATCGAACCGCCGTCCAGGGGCTCTAGATGATGACCGAGCCCGAGATGACCACGTTCGCTCGTCCGCCGACCCAGACGCCCGCCCCATCCTGGTCGATGCGAACTCGGCCGCGGCGGCCCATCGCTGTTCCTTGGCCACTGAGGTACGGGGCGGTGGCGCGGCCTGTGGCGAGCAGCCATTCGGCAGCGGCGCCGTTCAGGCTCCCGGTGACCGGGTCTTCGCGAAGCGGTTCGTCTCCCTCGGTGAAGAAGGCCCTCACCTCGAACGATGCTTCCGCGCCGGGGGAGTGCGGGCCGATTACGCCGATGTCCCAGCGGCCAGGGTGGCGGGATGCGTCGGGGCGCAGAGCGAGGACGGTATCCGCGCTGTCCAGGAGCACGCCGACCCAGCCGGGGCCGTTGTCGAGCCATTCGGCGCCGACCACGCGCGCAGGGTCGACGCCGAGGATGCCGATGACTGCGGCAAGGTCCTCGGGCGCGACGGTGCCCGACCGCGTGCGAGGCGGGGAGCGGAACGCGAGAAGCTCGGCGTCGATGCGGATGGGGATCAGGCCGGCCGCGCATTCCTGCACGAGCAGTGTCGGGTCGGAGGGCACCCCGCCAGCGTCCAGCCATGCCCGTGCAGTGCCGAGTGTGGGGTGACCGGCGAAGGGGAATTCGGTGTGGAGGCTGAAGATCCGCACGCGGTAGTCCGCATCCGGGGTCGTCGGCGGCAGCACGAACGTGCACTCGGACAGGTTCGACCACACCGAGAAGCGTCGGAGCTCGTCGTCGTCGAGCCCTTCCGCATCGAGCACCACCGCGACGGGGTTGCCGGTGCAGGTTCCGTCGCCGAACACATCGACCTGTCGAAAGCGGCGTTCCATATCGAGATCGTACGGCGGGACAGCGATCTGGCGAGCGCTGATGACGATGATCCAAAGAATAAATATTAGATGAGCTTGCGATTAAATGATCGTTGTGACATGCTTTGTATCACAAATATTAGATGAGCAGAGGGCCTGAGTGAGGAGTCGCGTTGTTGAGGTCATCCGTCACATCGCCGGTGAGTAACCGTGCGATCGACAAGAACGTCCTTGGCGACTCGATCTTCGTGCGCGTCTTGGGCGACATCATCGCGATGCGCTATCAGCCCGGTCAGCGGCTAAACGTTGATTCGATCGCTGAGGAGTTCGGTGTCTCCCGCACACCCGTACGTGAGGCGCTGCTCCGTCTGGCGGCCACCCGCTTCGTCGAGGTGGTGCGCAACAGCCGCACGCAGATCGCGGAGTGGGACGCGGATGACATCCGCGACCGCCTCGAGGTCACCGGGCGTCTGGTGCGACTCGTGCTCGTCGACCCACGGCTCGATGTCGCGGCGCTCAGCGCTCCCATGGCTCGCGTCGCCCCGGGGTCAAACTGCTGTGCCGATGTGCAGCTGTTCCTCGACCTTGCGTCGGCGATCGTCGAGAGCGGCGTCAACCGCGTCGCCGGCTACGTGCTGCTCGAGCTGATCACCCCGATCCGGATCTTCTTTCAGCCCGAGGTGCTCCGCGCCCACGGCCTCGACGTCTCGTCGTCCGACGACGAGCGACACACCTTGATCGATGCCGCCATCGACGCTGCACATCGCGGCGATGCGGCCATCGCCGACCAGCACCTCGGTCGGTACATCTCTGCGCTTGCCGGCGTCACCTCGCCGCGCAATGGGGTATCGGCCTATCCGACCCCGAACACCACTGCTGTCGAGGCTGCAGGGCTCGCTCTGCGTGCTGTGCAGTGACCACCCCACCAATCAAAGGAACAATCACTGTGAACAAGTTCACGAAGATCGTCGCGGGCATCGGGCATCGGGCTCGCGACCGCGGCACTGGGCGCCTTCGCCCTGCCCGCCAACGCCGCCGAACCCACGACGGTCAAGCCCACCGCAACCGCGAGCACAAACGCCACCCAGGACATGCTCGTCGGAGACCTTATCTACTACTTCTCCGCGTTTCCGGACAACCACAAGGCCCACTGGTTCAATTCCTTCGGCGAGTTGAGTAACAGCAGCACGAACCTCACCCGGGGTGACAAGGTCGCGTTCCCCCAGCTCGGGGAGACGGGAAAGGTCTACATCCTTGACGGGCTCTTCGCTGGCCAGTGTCTCGGCGCTAAGTTCCGAAGCGGCACTCCCGACGAACCGACTATCGCCCCCGTCGATTGTGCTGTAGCACCTGACATCAGTGTTGGCTCCGACGGGGTCATCAGCGACGCAGGCACTGGGCGCTTCCTCGGCGACTGGGCCTGGTATGAGCCAGGCACCGATCCCACACGATTCCACGGCCGACTCTCGCTTTCGTACTACACCGTGCAGCCGGTCACGATCCCCGGCGCCGTCGTCCCCGTTGACATCACGGGTCCGGTCGATGGTGAGGTGTCGGATACCCGTAACCCGACGATCACGGGCACGGGTGACGAGGGCGCGGAGGTCATCCTCACCGATGACGCCGGTACCGAGCTGTGCCGTGCGACGGTCTCGAGCGGTGCATGGTCCTGCACGGTGGGCGTGAACCTGCCGGACGGTCCGATCAAGATCACCGCGACGCAGACCGCGACCGACGGCACCACGACGACCGACAACGTCTCGATCATCATCGCTGACCCGCTGAACAGCCCGGTCATCGACCCCACCCTCGCCGGTGGTGCAGGCATCGCCCTGTTCGCCATCGCCGGCACCGTCATCGCCATCCGCAACCGCAAGAAGACCACCGCCGCCTAAGCCGCGAGGTTGAGTCGAGGGCGGGTTCCCCGGGGAGCTCGCCCTCTTCGGCGTGTCATGAGGACGCCAGCGCTTGACTATCAAACCATATGATATTTCTGTGCCAGTGCCGACGACTCCCCAACATCTTGTCCGCCCACTCCTCAGAGAGGAGGTCTATGCCGCGCTACGCGCCGATATTGTCAGTGGTTGTCTTGCCCCTGGCGCATCACTAAATGAAGAGGACATCGCTGCGCGAGCCGGGGTCTCCCGCGCTCCGGTGCACGAGGCAGTGGGCATGCTGGCGCGGGAGGGGTTCGTCGAGGTTCTGCCACAGAAGGGCACACGGGTCTCTCGACCGTCACGTCGCACGACGGTCGATGCCCTCGTGGTCCTCCAGTACATGGCCCGCGCAAGCCTCGGCTCTCCTCTGCCATCCACATCTGCGGCATCGATGCCCGGGAGCGGGTCTCGACGAACCGCGGCTGATGACGGCGGGCGCGTCAGTGCGCTCGAGGTCGGGGGCGCGCTGCGCGACATCGTCGCAACCGCGCGGAATCGCACGTTGGATCGTGCGGCATGTGCGATCTGCGAGCACCTGCGATGGGCTGAAGCGGTGCTTCCCGCGGTCGTCCAGGAGATCGGCATGGACCCTGCCACGCACGATGATCTGGTCGCTGCCATCGTGGAGCGCGACGGAGAGCGAGCGGACGCGGCGATGCGAGCATGGCGTGATCAGGTGCTGGCACCGCCCCCTTCGAGGCCGTTGCAAGCTGGGCGCAGCATCCCGCGCAAGTTATTGCGCGATCAGGTGTACGCGTCGATCCTCGACGCGCTCGCGGACGGCACGCTGACCGCGGGGGACCACCTTCGGGAGGATGACCTGATGACCTGGCTCGGCGTCTCCCGCACCCCGGTGAAGGAAGCGCTCAACCGGCTGGAGATGATAGGGGTCGTCGAGATGCTCGCCGGCCGACAGGCGCTTCTCCCTGCCTTCGATCCGTACCGACTCGGGGAGGCGCTCGAGGCGCTGGCGATCTTCAGTGATCTGGCGCTGTGCACTGTGATCCCGCACATGGGAGACGATGCGCGCACGCTCCTCATCGAGCACTACGACGCCATGCGGGACGGTGCCACGCTGGGCGACTTCGGCGCCGCCATCTCCTGCTTCTCCGCGGCGCTCCTCCAGCTCGGCGAGGTGAGTGAAAATGCAACGCTCAACGCACTCATGGCCAGCATCACCCCCTGGCTGTACAAAGACGTGGGGGTGACGCTGACCGGAGACGTGACTCGGATCGCGGACTATGGGGAGCGGATGGGGGCGGCGGTGCGCCGTGCCGATGGCGCGGAGGCCGCCGTCCTCACCAGCCAGCTCCTTCGATGCAGCGCCAATGCGCTGCGGGCCGGCGGCTAGGCGGCTTCGCGGCCGAGAACACTCGCCTGCGCGTCGGCGCCGTCGGCGATGCGCCGTGCGATCCCGGCGATGGACGTGCTCGCACTTCCGTCCCCATAGGGGGACGGCGTCTCCGCGAGCCGATGCTGGTACTCCGAGTCTGCGAGCACTGCGTTGGCCGCCGCTGCGATGTCCTGATCCGGCGTGATGAGGGACGCGAACCCGGCCTCGACGGATTCCGGGCGCTCGGTGCTGCGGCGGATCACGAGGAGCGGACGCTTCAGTACGGTGCATTCTTCCTGTACGCCACCGGAATCGGAGACGAGAAGGTCGGCGCACAGGGCCAGGTCGAGGAAGTCGGCGTGGCCGGGAGAGTCGATCACGATGAGGTGGTCGAGGTACGTCGTGAGTTCGAAGCGCTCGATCGCCGCGCGGGTGCGGGGGTGGATGGCGAACACCACCGGTGCATCGATGTCGACCAGGCCCTGCAGTACTCGCCGTAGCGCCGGCTCGGTATCGGTGTTCTCCGGACGGTGGATGGTCGCGAGCACGAAGGACTCGGGGCGCTCGTCGTCACCCGGGAAGTGCTTCTCGACCATGCCGTCGCCGTTCTCGAGCGAGGACAGCGTGGCCTCGACGATCGTGTTGCCCGTGACGGCGATCCGACGCGGGTCGACCCCCTCGGCGAGGAGGTTCTCCCGGTTGTGCGTCGTGGCGGCGCAGTGCACGTCGGCGAGCACACCGGTGATGAGGCGATTGAGCTCCTCAGGCATCGCGCGGTCGTAGGAGCGCAGCCCCGCCTCGACGTGGATGACCGGGATGCCTGCGTAGTTGGCGGCCTGCGCTCCGGCCGACACGGCGTTCGTATCGCCCTGCACGATGACCGCTGCCGGGCGATTGCGGCGGAACTCGTCTCCGAGCGCCCGGATGGCCGTGGCGATCTGGGTGCTGCGATCGGCTCCGCCGATGCCCTCGAGCACGACGTCAGGGGCACCCAGCCCGAGCTGCTCCATGAATTGCCCGGAGAGCTCGTGGTCGTAGTGCTGACCGGTGTGGATCACGCGGGCGCGATCACCGAGTTCGGTGATGATGCCGGCGAGCTTGATGATCTCCGGGCGCGTCCCCAGAACTACCGCGATGTCCTTGCTCACAACTTCCTCCAGTGGTTCGATGTACAGTGCCTGTCGCGCTTAAATATTAGATTATGTTGCGACTACATAATTAGTATGGCACACTGAACTCCTGAAAGAAATATTAGATGCCCAGTCAAGATGGCTCGGGCGGGAAGCAGGCACAGATGTATGAGATCGGCACACCGATCGTCGGCGGCATCGCCGGCACGGTCGTCCTCGCCCAGACGGGCGCCAGCAGCTTCGGAATCGCGATCACCGGCCTCGTGCTGCTCCTCGCGGGTCTCGCCGTTCTGCGCACGCGGCTCGTCCGTCGTCGAGCCATCGCCCACGACGACGTCGCCTGACGAATCCATTCCGCGGCGGGGGTACGCCGCGGACACCTTCATCGATCGATCTGTAGGGAGATTGAAATGAGCACCATCGCAGAACCGCGGCGTAGATCCTTCGCCGCCCGCCGGAGGGAACTCCGCAAGCCGCCCCGTGCGCACATCCTGTTGCGCATCGCCCGAGTCCTCATCGCTCTCGCGATGGTCGCGTTCGGTCTGTACGTGATGATCTCCGAGCGGTCCATCCGCCTGTTCGAGACGGACCTGGCGTCTCAGATCTTCCCGATCGTCTTCGCTGACGAGGCACTGCGGGCCACCTCGCAGGGTGAGCCGGCGGTCGCGTTCGGCGTCGGCGACACCTGGTGGGCGCTGCGCGTCACCATCGAATGCGCGATCGCCCTCTATCTCGGCCCGGTCATCATGGTGGGCGGCCTGCTCACGGCCATCCCGCGGATGGGTCTGCTGCGCGTCTTCACCGCCACGACCATCGCCGTGGCCGCACTCCTTCTCTTGAACCAGGTCCGACTGCTGATGCTCGGCTTCGTGCTCGGCACCTACGGCCGGGGAGCGTTCGAATGGGCGCACAGCCTCGCCGGAAGCTTCCTGATGCTGTTCGGTCTGGCCGGCTGCCTGTTCCTCTTCTTCCGTGTCGTGATCCTCGGTTCGCTCCGAGGGCACCGCACCCAGATGGCGCAGAGCTGAGGCCCCGCCATGGAGATCCTCTTCGCAGTACTCAACGCCGTCGCGGCGATCGTCATCTGCCTCTCGCTGGTCTACTTCCTCACCGCCATGGGCGCCGGAATGCACGAACTCCGCAAGGGCAAGGTCAAGCTCAGCGTTCAGGGCGACACTCTCTACGAGAACCCCTTCGTCGGTGACCCCGAGACGTTCGACGTCTACTTCCTCATCCCGTGCCTCAACGAAGCTGCCGTGATCGGTGCGACCGTGTCGGCCCTCTCCGGCGGAGCGCGTTCCACGGTGATCGTGATCGACGACGGGTCGGACGACGACACGGCAGCGATCGCCGAACGTGAAGGCGGAGCGAACACCACGGTGCTTCGTCGCGTCCTCCCCGAAGCTCGCCAGGGCAAGGGTGAAGCGCTCAATGCCGCGTACCAGATGGTTCGCGACATGGTTGCCGAGCGTGGGCAGGACCCGTCACGAGTGCTCATCTGCGTGATGGATGCCGATGGAAAGCTCTCCGACGGCGCGCTCTCGCACATCCTTCCCCTGTTCGAGAACGAGCGGGTCGGCGGTCTGCAGCTCGCCGTCCGCATCCGTAACCGTTCCACCAACTTCCTCACCCGCTTCCAGGACTTCCAGTTCTGGTCGATGTCGGCTGTTACACAGTTCGGCCGTCGCAAGACGGGTACGGTGAGCCTCGGCGGTAACGGGCAGTTCACACGGCTGTCCGCTCTCGAGCAGCTCGGCGGCAAGCCGTGGTCGGCGTCTCTCACCGAAGACCTGGATCTCGCGATCTCCCTGTTGACCCGCGGGTGGAGCCTCGAGACGACGCCCCATGCGTCGGTGGACCAGCAGGCCGTCGAAAGCCTGAAGAAGCTCATCATCCAGCGTCGGCGCTGGTACCAGGGCCACATGACGGCCGGATCCCGAATCAAGGATGTCTGGGCCGACCCGCAGCTGAACAACGCGCGGGCTCTGGAGATCTCCGCCTATCTGGCTGTGCCGTGGCTGTTCGACCTTCCGTGGTCAATCCTGTGGCACTGGACGCTGTTCGGATTCATCACCAACTCGGGCGCGGTGTTCTCCTACATCGACGGATGGGTGAGCCTCGTCATCGGGCTGACAGCGTGGTATCTGCTCACCTTCGCCCCGTCGATCATGACGACCATCGTGTACTTCAAGCGTGACCGTCGCACCGGCCTCTTCCAGTGCATCCTGATGGGCCACGCGTTCCTCGTGATGAACTACCTCTCGTTCATCTGCGCCTGGGGTGCTCTGTACCGGATGATCCGGGGTAAGACCGGGTGGGACAAGACGACCCGCGTCGTCGAGACGCCGGCCCCGGTGGCCATCACATCATCGATCGCCGTTCCCGCCGCCGCGTGATCACATCCATCGATGCCCGACACACCCCTCCGGGCATCGATCGGGAAGGCTGTCCCTACACGGCCTTCCTCTGGCGGCGGCGGTGGGACTCGGGTCCGCCGTCTGTCGCAGAGGCCCCAGCGCTCCCCAGCGCTGGGGCCTCTTCTCGCTTGTATTTCTGATTGTGGATATCAAATACTAGATGTTGTGTCGGTTTGGCGGCTATCCTGGGGATATGCCCATCCCGACCAGCGCCGCCCCGCCGAAGCGCACGCTCCTGCGCGACCAGATCTTCGAACGTCTGCTTCACGCGGTCGTCGTCGGAGAGCTGGAACCCGGGGAAACCCTGGTCGACAGCCAGCTCGAAGAATGGCTGGGCGCCTCTCGCACTCCGATTCGTGAGGCGATCGGACGGCTCGCGAACCTCGGGCTCGTCGATGTCGTGCCGCAGAAGGCGACGAAGGTCGCGGCGCTCGACATCGTCCAGTTCGGCCAGATCATCGAGACCCTCGGAGCACTGGACACCGCCGTCATCCGTGAAGCGACTCCGCTCCTCACTGATGCCGACCGGAAGCAGCTGAAGCGCATCCGTACGGCTCTGGAGAAGGGCGTCGCGGCCGGGCCGTCGCCGCAGCGAACCACCGATGTGTTCGATCTGTTCCGGATCTTCCTCGACCGCTACGGCAACCGCACCACACTGCGCCTGGTAGAGCGCTATTCCCCGCACATGCAGCGGATCATCAATCACTTCGGCGCGAGGATCGACACCGACGCCGGCTTCCCGCAACTGTATGCGCTGATCGACAGTGCTGTCGGCGGAGATGCCGAAGCGGCCGCGGAGGCAAGCGCCGCGTACTTCAGCAGTGCGCTGATTCCGTTCGCAGACGGACTCGCGCCGGGTTCGAAGGAAGAAGGAACATCGTGACAGTCCCGACGACCGCCGCGGCGCCCATCAAGCGTCGCCTTCTGCGTGACGAGGCGTATGAGCAGATCCTCGGGGCGATCCTCGATGGAACCCTTGAAGCGGGTGAAGAGCTTCATGCGGACGCGCTCCAGACCTGGCTCGGCACCTCTCGCACACCGCTGCGCGAGGCGCTCACGAAGCTGGCCGAGGACGGCGTCGTCGAGCTCGTGGCGCACAAGTACACCCGTGTGGCGCCGTTGGACTTCCGCGTGATCAACGAGGGGATGTTCGCGAGCGGAGTGCTGCATGAGTTCGCAGCGCGCCAGGTGGTCGGAAAGATGGACGCCGTGAACCTGAAGGAGCTTCGTGCCTTCGCCAAGGCGGCGGCCACGGCGCAGAAGAAGGGGGACATCGTGGCGCTCGGCCCCGCGATCCGCGACTTCTTCCTCGTCTTCGAGCAAGCCACCGGCAACAAGGTGCTCGTCGACACCGTCGAATCGCTGAACCTCCAGCTGCTGCGATTCCTCACCCCGCGTGAAGAGCTCCTCGACACAGGACTGATCGTCGAGCAGATAACTCGGATCGCCGAAGCTGCCGAATCGGGTGATGCACAGCGCACCGGTGACCTGATTCACGCGCTGTATGAGCCCACCCGCCGCAATTTCCTTACCGTCTATCGGGATATGTGACGCCGCGCTCCCCTCCAGCGGATATCTATTTGCGTGCGGCGCGGCTCCGAGCGTGGCCGATGTGCTGACCCTGTCATTATGTGACCTACTAGAGTGATCAGAGGAACGACAGGAGCCCGCAATGCCCGTGCCTAAGACAGCCGAGAAGCCCGAGCGCAAGACGCTTCGAGAGGTGGCGAAGGAGCGCATCCGCGATGCGATTCTCGATGGCACGCTCACGCCCGGGGAGCGGCTCAATGACGACCAGCTGATGGAGTGGCTAGGCGTCTCGCGCACGCCGCTCCGTGAAGCGCTCAACGAGCTGGCGCTGGTCGGCCTCGTCGAGACCGCAGCGCAAAAGTACACGCGGGTTGCCGTCGCCAACGAAGACCACGTCGTCTACTACCTGCAGACCCTGGGTGCGCTGATCGGTGGCGTCGTGCGCGTCACCGTGCCGACGCTCGGCGCGACGGGGCAGAAGAGGCTCGCCGCCGAGATCGAGGCCGTCCTCAAGGCGACCCGCGCCGAAGACGCCACCGAGTTCAACGTCGTCAGCTGGAACCTCGTGCGCGTCGTCCTCGATCTCTGCGAGAACCCGGTGCTGGTCCGCGCGACCGCCGACACGCTCGACTCGGTGCTCTACCGTGCGACGCACTCGAGTGCGTCGTCGAGCCTCGACTGGGACATGATCACCCGTCGGTACGAGGCCCTCGCCGAGGCGATCGCCGAGAAGGACGCGATCAAGGCCGAGCTCGCCATTGAGCTGCTCTTCCGGCTGCCTGACGGCGACGCCGACTGAGGCAAGGTGGAAAGAAGGGGGCGGCCGGCTGGCCGCCCCCTTCTTCGTGCGCACGGCAGATGGTCACCCCATCTTGTAATCTGAAATACTTGATGTTATGATTATCTTGGTTCACCCCAGAATCACGGATCCCTCCCCAGGGTCCGCACCCCTGGAAGCCCGGCCGCCCCCCCGTGCGGCCGGGCTTCATCTCTTTCTCTGGCCGTTTACGCCTGCGTTAAGGCTCGTCTCGCATCCTGGAATCTCCACCGAGTGAAGGAGAAGGAATCATGGCGAAGCTGATGGAACGCGAGCAGGTGTGGCCCTCCCTTGGGGGAGGATGGTTCGCGCCGCGGGGGAGGGAGCGTCGAAGCGCCGCCCCGCTCGAGCAGACGGAGCCCGTCGGCGCCTATGCCGCGTATCTTGCCTGGCTGGAGGTGGAGGCACGAGCGGCTGCGGAGCTCGGAGCGCACGCGGCATGATGGGTGGGGCGGTGATTGCTCATTCGCCTAAGCCCCTGTTCTGATATACGATAATCTATGTGTCTAATATTTCACGCACTCGATCGTTTCGCGTCTGGTGGCTCGTCGGGCTCGTCGCCCTGGCCCTGGCCGCACTGCTGACGTATGCCCAGCTGACAGGCGGGGGAGCGTCCGGGCAGGGCGCCGCGGCGCCGACGCCATCCGCCGATGCCGACGTGAGCGCGAGTGTCGAGCATCCGATCGTTCGTCGCGACGAGGGAGACCCCGCGGCGATCGGCGCCGTCGATGCCCCGGTCGTGCTGGTGTACTGGACCGACATGCGATGCCCGTTTTGCGCGGTGTTCAGCCGCGACACGCTTCCGGCTCTGCTCGACGAGTACGTCGACGGGGGCAAGGTGCGCATCGAGTTCCGCGACGTCGCGTTCTTCGGTGAGGAGTCTGCCCGGGCATCCGCGGCGCTGGAGGCCGCCGGAAACCAGGGCCTCTATGTCGAGTACCTCGAGGCCGTCTACGCCGTCGCACCGGAGTCGGGCCACCCCGAGCTCACTCGGGAAGAGCTGATCGCGTTCGCCGAGCAGGTCGGCGTGCCCGATATGGCGGCCTTCACCACCGGCCTGGACTCACCCGCGGGCCTCGCCGCTGCTGCCCAGCGCACGCAGGAGGCGCAGCAGCTCGGCGTTACGGCCGTGCCGTTCTTCCTCGCCGGTGACACGGCGATGTCGGGGGCTCAGGCAACCGACGTGTTCCGCACCTTCCTCGACGACGCGCTTGCGAAGGCGGAGTAGCCTGTGGAACTCGGTCTGCTCGGGGCGCTGATCGGCGGCATCCTCACTCTGCTGAGTCCGTGCTCGGTCATGCTGCTGCCCGCGTTCTTCTCCTATGCGTTCACGACGCCGCGGTCGCTGCTGTCGCGCACCGGCATCTTCTACCTCGGACTCATCACGACGCTGGTGCCGCTCGGGGTGCTGGCCGGCACGCTCGGAGCGTTCGTCAACCAGCACCGCTTCACGTTCGTGACGGTCGCCGGAGTGATCGTCATCGTGCTCGGCGTGCTGATGCTGTTGAACATCCCGCTGCCGTTCCTCGGTCGCCGCAGCGCCACGGGGGGCACGTCGCTCGCTTCGGTCTACGCGCTCGGCACGATGTACGGCCTCGCAGGTGTGTGCGCAGGGCCGCTGCTCGGCGCGGTCCTCACGCTCGCGGCGCTCGGGGGGAATGCGTTCTACGGCGGACTCATCCTCCTCACCTTCGCGGCGGGCATGACCCTCCCCCTGCTGATCCTCGCCCTCGTCTGGGGGCGGCTCCCGTTCGTCCGCGCCCTCGTGCGCCCCCGCGAAGTGCGGATCGGCCGCTGGCGCAACACCTGGACGGGCATCATCGGTGGTGTGCTGACCATCGCGGTCGGCGTTCTGCTGCTCGCCACCTCGGGCACGACCGCGCTCGCCGGAGTGCTCGGCGCCAGTGACCAGGCTCGGCTGGAGAGCTGGATGCAGCAGGCGACCGCCGGGGTGCCGGATGGTCTCGTGCTGCTCGTGGTCGCCGTCGTGTGCGCGGGTGTCGGAGCGGTGTGGCGGGTCCGTCGATGGCGCGCTCGTGCCGTCGCGAGCGGCCCGAGCTAAGTGCTCACAGATGAACGGTTATCCCTCTTAATCGTTCATCTGTGAGCACTTAGCCGTGGAGGCTCGGGCGCTCAGGCGTCGCGGCCGAACTCGGCCACGCGCTTCTCGAGGAAAGCCGTCATGCCGTGGGCGCCGTCGGGGTGCGCGAAGGCCCGTCCGTATGCAGCTGTCTCCTGCGTGAACGCTGTCGCCCGGTCGGAGTCGACCGCCACGCGCAGAACCTCGCGGGCCAGCGCGATGGCGTGCGGAGAGCGGGGCCGTCCGGCCGTGAAGCTCGCGGTCGCGGCATCAAGGCTCGCTTGGTGTGACTCGTGCACGTGCGACACGAGACCGGCCTCTCGCGCTCGGTGCGCGTCGAGGACGAGATCGCCGAGGATCATCTCGTTCGCGACCGCCACCCCCGCCCGCTCGACGATGCGCCGCGTGCCGCCGAATCCGGGGATGAGCCCCAAGGTCGTCTCCGGCAGCGCGAACGACGACCGGTCGGTGGCGTGGATCCAGTCGCAGGCAAGGGCGAGTTCGAGCCCGCCTCCGACAGCGGGTCCGTCGACGCAGGCGATCACGGGCACGGGTGAGGCCTCGATCAGAGCCATGAGGTTCTTCGCCATCCGGGCGACCCCCTCCGCGCCGGCGGTCGGGTCGGCAGAGGCCCCGATCAGGTTCAGCTCCTCGATGTCCGCGCCGGCGCAGAACGCTCCTCCGGAGCCGTGGATGATGACCCCGCGCTGGTGCCGTGGCGGGTGCTGGAAGACCGAGATGAGGTCGCGCAGCATCTGCGCGGTCAGGGCGTTCCGGCGCGACGGTCGGATGAGGGTGATGCGGGTCACGTCGTTCTCCGAAGTGATCGCAAGATGTTCGTATGGCATGGTCATGAGTCCCAGATCGCTCCGAACGCGGGGATGCCGCGCTGTTCGAGGCCTTCGACGATGGTCCACGTCGTCGGCTGGTTGGATATGCAGATCACGGCCTCCACGCCGTGAGCGAGCGCTTCGTCGTAGGCGAGCTGCAGCAGGTCGGGCTTGCCCCGCTCCGTGGTGTCCCAGATGACCGCCGAGGGGATCGCCTCACGGATCTCCGCCACGAGCTCCTCGCCGTAGGTCCGCTCCGGCGTGCGCGTGGACCAGAGGAGCCGCGCCGGAGCCGTCTTCGCCAGGAGGTGCGGGAGACACGGGCCGATGCCGCTGCCGGTCGCGACCCACAGCACCGAGCGGAACAGCTGATCGATGTTGCCCACGCCGGCCGTCGGTATGCCTTTCACCCACACATGCTGCGGCTGGTCGTCGATGAAGTCACCCGTCCAGTCACCGGCCCGGGAGATGGTCAGGCGGAAGCCGGAGCGTCCGGGCGACGGCACGTTGGCGAAGGAATGCCACTCTCGAAGCGGATGGCGGCTGACCGCCGTGGACGACCCGGCGAAGGGCGTGACGCCGTAGTCGAACTCGGCGATCGCCACGTGATCCGACGGCTTCACGACACGGACGGGAACACGGCGCAGCCGGAGCCATGGAGCCGCGATGCTGAGCGTGGTCACGGCGAGCAGCCACACCGCGGGGGAGGAGGCGACCGACAGTGAGCCGCCGCCCTCCGCGAGAGTCAGTGCGATGGTCTGCGCCCAGATAACGGCCAGCAGCGACCAGCCGCCGAAGCGGTGCACGAGCTCGAACACGTTGTGGTGGCCGGCTCGCATCCGCGGCAGCGACGTCACGAGCATGCCGACGAGGATCACCGTCGCGGCGAGCATCGTCGCGATGAGGAACGCATCCTCACCGGCGTGGATCGTGAGCACACAGAACATGACGTACCAGCACGAGGCACTGATCGCGGCACCGACATGGACGCCACCGAAGCTGTAGATCTTGCCGAGCCCCCACCGCACCCGCAGCGGGAGGTGCGTCTTCGCCCGGGTCGCCAGCCAGAACAGCGCATTGATCACGAGCTGCTGACGGACGAGGGCCGCGACCGCGATGTTGATGCCGGCCGCCGTGAAGGCTGTGTCGGCGGTGAGGTCGTCGGTCGACAGCAGCACCACGGCCGCGGCGAGGTTGCCGAGGCATGCGAGCCAGAGCAGACGGTTGTAGGGCTTGAGATGACGCGAGCGTCGGATGCGCGCCGCCGATCCCACGGGCGGGAGGGCGGCTGCTTGCGTCGGTGGCCCGGGCAGCGCGGTCATGCGGCCTTCTCCAGCGACACGGATTCCGTGAGCGTCTGCGTCAGCAGGGCCCGATCGACCTTGCCGCGGGGGCTGAGGGGCAGGGCGTCGAGTGTGCGGATGACGGCGGGCACGCTGTAGTACGGCAGCACCGCGGAAGCCGCGGCACGCGCTGCATCCGGGTCTGCCGTGCTCGGCGTGATCACCGCGCCCAGCGTGCGGGAATCGAGCTGCACGACCACGGCCTTCTCGCATCCGCTCGCCCGCTCCAGCGCTCGCGCCACCGAGTCGAGCTCCACGCGGAAGCCGCGCACCTTGATCTGGTCGTCGGTCCGGCCGAGGTGGTCGAGGACGCCGTCGGACGTCCACCGCCCGAGATCCCGGGTGCGGAACATGCGGCCGCCGTCGGGGTGGAACGGATCGGGCAGGTATCTCGCATCGGTCAGTTCCTGATCGCCGAGGTAGCCGGCGGTCACACCGACTCCGCCGACCCACATCTCGCCGACCTCGCCCCCCGGTACCGGGTGGCGCTGCTCATCGAGCACATAGACGCTCGTGCCCGGGATCGGCGTACCGATCGACATGTCTCTCCCCGGCGCATGCTCCACGAGCGTGTTGATGATGGTGATCTCGGTGGGCCCGCAGGAGTTGAGGAAGCGGCGTCCCACAGCCCATTCATCTGCCAGCGGCTGTGGACAGCGCTCGCCGGCGACGGCCACCGTGCGAGCTCGCGCGCGCTCGGAAGAGAGGCCGGCGACGATGCTGGGCGTCGCGATGACGACGTCGACGGTCTCGGCCGTGGCAGCGATGTCGGAGCCGCGGATCACGAGTGTCCCCCCGTTGCTCAGCGTGCCCAGGATCTCCCAGGCCGCCATGTCGAAGGCGATGTTCAGGATCTGGCCGACGGTCGTTCCGGGAGTGATGCCGAGGTTCCCCGGGTGCTGCGACAGCAGATTCACCAGATTCGCGTGCGTGACGACCACGCCGTTGGGGGTTCCGGTCGTTCCGGACGTGAAGATCACGGCGCACGGGTCTTCCGGGGTTCCGAGAGCGGCAGGAGCGAGGGAGAGCGCGTCCGCTGCCTCGTCGATCGCGAACACGACCGGTCCCTCCGGCATCGCGGCACGGTGCGCGGCCGTGGTCAGGACCACCGGCATCTTCGCCTTCGCGGCGATGTGACGCAGTTGCGCGACGGGGGAGATCCGCGCGTCCTGCGGGCAATACGCGGCACCGGTCTTGAGCACGGCGAGGATGCCGACGACCATCGAGACCGAGCGCTGCAGGAAGATGCCCACGACGTCGCCACGGCCGACACCGACGTCGCGAAGTCGGGCAGCGAGAGCGGACGCCTCGCGATCCAGCTCCGCGTAGGTGAGCTCTGCGTGCGGGTCCCGAACCGCGACGGCTGAGGGATGGCGAGCGATCTGCGCCTCGATCAGCGCGGTGACCGTCGTCGTGGGGTACGCGGACCCGGGCCCGAAGGAGGCGGGCGGGAGGACGGAGGCGAGGGGGCGAGAAGCAGCCGAGGAGGAAGTCACGGTGGTTCCTTTCTGTACCTCTTCGACGCTAGATTTCGTGTTCGCCCGTTCTCGGCCCAGGTTCTTACGTGCTGCTTACGATCGCTCCGGAATGCCGGATTCCCAGCGGTTCTGCGGTCGTGGACACGTAGCGTGGGGGAAATGACGCAGCACGAGGCCCTCGACGATCGACGTGTCCTCGTCGTCGAAGACGACCCCGTCATCCAAGACGTCCTGGTCGGTTATCTACGTCAGGCGGGGTTCTCCGTCACGGCCGTGGGCGATGCGTTCGCGGCCCTCGACGACCTCGAGCAGTCCCGCGCCGACGTGGTCGTCCTCGACCGCATGCTCCCCGGTATCGACGGGATCGAGGTGTGTCGTCGTGTGCGGGAAACGAGCACCGTGCCGGTCCTGCTGCTCACCGCCCTCGGTTCGGAAGAAGACCGGATCAGCGGGCTCGAGGCCGGAGCGGACGACTACATCGTCAAGCCGTTCTCCCCCCGCGAGGTGGTGCTGCGCGTGCAGGGCCTGCTGCGTCGTTCGATCGCGACCACGGCTCCAGCGTCCGATGCCGCTGTAGGCGCCCTGCGGCTCGACGGTGCACGTCGCAGGATTCTGCTCCACGGGGAGGAACTGGACCTCACGTCCCGTGAGTTCGGACTCCTCGCCTTCCTGATGCGACGCCCCGACCAGGTGTTCGACCGCGGGGCGCTGCTCCGGCACGTGTGGGGATGGGAGATCGGCGACGAGTCGACCGTCACCGTGCACATCCGTCGGCTCAGGGAGAAGATCGAGCCCGATCCGGGGAAGCCGACCTACCTTCGCACCTCTTGGGGTGCCGGCTACTACCTGTGTGCGCCGAACTCATCGGAGATCAGTACGTGATGTGGCCCGCGGCCCTGTGGTCCGCGGTCATCGCTCTCGTGATCGGTGCCGCTGCGCTCGCCGTCATCTGGAAGACCCGAGACAAGCCCCTCTTCCTGCACGTCGTGATCGCCTCCTTGTCGGGGAGTGCCGTCGTGATCGGGTCTTCGGTGGTTGCCGTGCGTTTCATGGTGCTCGGGGCGGAAGACCTGGCGATCATCACCACCGCCGTCATCGTCGGTGCCGCGGTGTCGGCGGGCGTCGCCCTCGCCCTCGGCCTCCGCGTGCGGGCGGGCAGCCGTCGCCTCCACGCCATGACACGCGCGATCGCCGCCGGTGCCCAGCCGTCGGTTCCCCGGGCCGACACGAACCGCGAGTTCCACGATGTGGGCGCCGCGCTGAGCGATGCCGCACAGGAACTGCACAGGGCGCGCAGTCGGGAGCTGCAACTGGAGCGCGCGAGGGTCGAGGCGATCTCGTGGATCTCGCATGATCTCCGCACTCCGTTGGCGGGCATCCGCGCCATGGCGGAGTCGATCGAAGACGGCGTCGTCACCGACCCGGGTCCCTACCTGCGGCGCATCTCCGAGCAGACGGAGTCCCTCGCCGGCCTGGTGGACGACCTGGTCGAGTACTCCTCTGTCGTATCCGCTTCCGCGACACCGCGACGAGACTCGGTCGACCTCGTGGTCGTTACCGCTGCAGTGGTCGCGGCCGTGCGCCCGATCGCCTGGCAGAAGGAGGTCAGGATCGATCTCGCCTCACCTTCCGCTCTGCTCGTGACGGGGGATCCGAGGCGTCTGCACAGAGCGTTCCAGAACCTCGTGGAGAATGCCGTGCGCTACACCACATTCGGCTCGACGGTGAGGATCGTGCTGTCCGAGGACGGGCGCGGCGCAGCGCGATTCGATATCGAGGATGCATGCGAAACTGCGGATCCGCTCGCTCTCGCGCGAGTGTTCGAACCGGGGTGGCGGGGAGACGCGACACGGATGTCGTCACCGGGCACTGGCCTGGGCCTCGCCATTGTCCACAGCGTGGTCAGCGCGCATGCGGGCAGTGTCGTGGCGGACCTGGTGCCCGGCGGCTGTCGATTCCGGGTAGAGCTTCCTATTTCCGTCGATTGACGTCCGAACGTGTTGTCGACCGGAATACTGCCCTAGCCTGGATGAATGCGTGCGTACGAGTCTCGGCGGTGGAGGCAGCTGCCGTCGCCCGCCCGTCTTCTCGCGTTGGTGTTGGTAGGGCTCCTCGTGGCCACGGGCCTCGCCGTCTTCCCGGTCTCCGCGACGAGTGCGCACGCGATGACTCAGGTGCAGGCGGGATCCGGGTATCCCGGCGACGATGTCACGGTCGTCATCCGTAACGATTTCGCCGGCCCCGTCGCGTCCAACTGGACGGTGCGAGCGCCTGCCGGGACATCGATTGTCTCAGCGAGCGGGTCCGCCGCCTCGGGATCCTTCCCCTTTCCGTGCACGGGTGCTGGTGTGAGCGTGCAGTGCGGCCCCTCAGGGGCCGGAGGGTGGGGGCCGAACAACATCGTCACCGTCGTGCTGCGTATCTCCGACACTGCGGCTGCGGGATACACCAGCGCCCTCACGAACATCGTCGGCGGAGAGGAGGCGTTCTACGGGATCACAGTACTGGCGCCTCCGGCCCCCACGCTCACCGCTCCGGCCGACGGGCTTCGGACGCTCGAGACCTCCCCCGCGATCAGCGGCACCAAGCGTGCAGGCAACAGCGTGATCGCCTCGGTCGACGGGGCGAGCGTGTGCACCGTCGCGGCTGACGCAAGCACGACCTGGAGCTGCACGCCGTCGACGCCGCTCGCTTTCGGAAGCCGTGCCATCGCCGCGACCCAGGCCAGCCCCGCAGGTGACCTGTCCGCGGCCTCGACCGTGCACACGATCGAGGTGCTCGAGCCCGCGGCGCTCACCGTGAGTCAGGCCGGCCCGGCGAGCGCGGTGCCGACCGTGGCGTTCGAGCGAACGGTCAGCATCGGCAACTCCGGCCCTGGAACCGCGACCGGGGTCTCCGCTTCCGTCGAACTGGGAGGGCTTCCCGCGACGACCTGCACCGTTGCCGGAACCGCGACGGACTGCGCCCTTCTGAGTGGCGGCGTCGGCCTGGGCGATCTGGCGCCGGGGACGACGGTCGTGATCTCGATCGTCGGCAGGGTGCCCGCGGGGACGGCCGCCGGTACCACCTACACCGTCAGTGCTTCGGCGAGCTCGATCAACGACGCTTCCTCCCCGGTCGTCGCTGCGGCTGATGTCGTGGTTGCAGCGCCATCCGCCCCGGTGATCACCGGCCCCGCTGCGGGGAGCACCACGACGAATAGGTCGATCTCGATCTCCGGCACCGCCCTCGCCGGTGCCGCCGTCTCCGTGCACGATGCGGCGGGAACCCTCGTGTGCTCCGCGACCACGTCGAGCAGCGGGGCATGGAGCTGCGCGCCGGTGCAACCTTTCGCCGTCGGAACGGTCGCCGTGCGGGCCACGCAGTCGCTCGGCGGTCTGACGTCGCCGCGAAGCAGCACACGCACCTTCCAGGTGGTCGCGCCGACCGTCGTCTCGCCGCCCGCCGTCGCACCGCCGACGTCTTCGGGACCATCACGTCCGGCACCTGCGCCCGCGACCCCGCGGCCGACACCCGCGCCGGTACCTCCGCCGGCGGCGAAGCCAGACCCGACGCCACCCGTGCCGTCAACGCGTCCGCTCGCGTTGAACATTCGCTTTCCCGGGGCGTCGGTCGTCCCCGGCACCGTCTCCGCGATGCGTGGGACCATCGGACCCAGCACGGCAGACGAAGCCGTCACCATCACGTTCAGCGGCACGGTGGACAAGGGCATGATCTACCGCACCGTGCGTGTGGAACCGGGCGGCGAATGCGCCGTGCTCACCACCACGTTCTCGTGCACGATCACTCTCCTGCCCGGCGAGACCGCCGATGTGAAGATCCGTCTCTACGCAGACGCGCTCAATGCTCCGGAGAGGGTCCGCCAGCAGCTGGTCGTGAACTCGTCCGAGCGGGAACAGGCCAATGCGGCGACCTCGACGATTGAGGTGGCCGGTGGCGGTGAGGCCGCGACAGCGTCGTTCCTCACCCTCGATATGGCGAGCTTCCCCGGAGCGTTCCTCCCCCTGCTCGCTCTTCTGCTTTTCGCTCTCGCTGCGACGGTGACCGAGCAGGCTCGCCGCGCTCGCGTCGCGGCGGCCCCACCGATCCAGACCGATTCCGATGACACTTCTCGTCCCCAGGAGAACACTGAATGACTGTGAATGACACCGCCGTCCGCTCGCGTCGCAATCCTGCGCCCTGGATCCTCGGAGCCGCCGTCGCGATCCTGGCGGTCTACTACGTGATCGTCGGGTTCAGCGGTCTCCTCGACGCCTCCACCAAGGTCCCCCTCGAGGGGGCGGAGGAGAGCACGAGCGAGAACTATCTCACGCTGCAGATGAAGGTCCAGGAGGTCGACCTCACCAATCGGGTGATGAGTGCGAACATCCTGCCCATCCCTCATGGGGATCTCGTCGGTGACAAAGCGGGTGAGATGTCGCGCGGCCTGCGCATCGAGATCTCCAGTGGCGGGGTGACCACCTCGGTCGTGACCTATCCGGGGGAGTCGATCGTCGACCCGACGGCCATGAGTCTCTCGCTCGACCGCGGTGACAGCGCGTACCCGTTGGACCGCCCGTTCGCGAACTTCCAGTTGAGTGTTCGTGACGAGGAGTCGGGAAAGAGCATCCCGTTCGTGGTCCAGATGGAGAACTCGGCCCGCCCCTGGGTGCTCAGCGGAACCATGGAGGCACCGACGACCGTCGACGGGAACAGCGTCCAGCCCGTGACGATCGATGGCTTCCGTGATGCGCTCAGTGTGACGCTCGTGTCGTTCTATGTGCTCGCGATCCTCATCACGACGCTGATGGCTGTCGTCACGATCGGCAGCGCGATCCTGCGGCGCAAGCTGGAGTTCTCGAATGTCATCTGGCTCTCTGCGACGATGCTCTCCTTCCCGGCGCTGCGCGCGGCGATGCCGGGGGCTCCGCCCATCGGTACGGCCCTCGACTTCATCGTGCTTTTTCCCTGTATCTGCCTGATCGCGATCATGCTGGTGTGGACGGGCGGTTATCTTCTCTGGCGGGAGAGCTCGTTCTTCCGTCGCCGTGAGCTCGATGACGAGCTGGTTTCAGACAGGAACTAGCCGGGAGGATTCTCGACGTCGAGATTGTCAGATCGGAAGATCTGAGAAGAGCAGCATGAGTGCCGCGGCGCTCCCCGCCGACAACGCAGCCCAGACCAGGAACAGCGTCAGGCACAGAACGACGACGAGCGTCGACGAGAGCGCGCAGGCCGTGAAGCAGCCGAAGAGGCGAGCTTTTGATCGAACGTTCGTGAGACCGGAGCGAGCGCGATGTATCGCGCGGCGAAGGGGAGACATGCAACTCCTTGGAGCCCGCGATCTCGTCGGATGCTGATGGTCAACGTCGGGATGTGCCGGGGTGATCGCGAGTGATGGCAACTGGTCGAGGTGGGCCCCGCCGGGACCCGAACCCGGCGGAACCCACCTCATTGAGGGGAAAGCGGGCCACCCGCTCTTGGCTGACCCGTGCGACCATGTCTACGCGCGAGAGGCTAAAGCTGAGCGAAAATGCCCATCACGTTCAGAGCATTCGCGCAGGTGTCGCTCATCCATGATCACCTTCTCCGCACTGGGGCAGCAGCTTCCCGTCGCTCCATAGCGCCGCCCCCGGCCTCAGCCCTGAGTCGCCAGTCCCAACTCGTAACCGAGGATGACCGCATGCACGCGATCGCGGAGCGCGAGCTTCGAGAAGATCGAGTTGATATGGGATTTGACGGTGGATGGCGCCAAGAAGAACTCCACGCTGATCTCCGAGTTCGTGCGGCCCAGAACGATGGCGGAGAAGATCTCTCGCTCGCGTGGGCTGAGCACGTCGAGAACCCCACGGCGGACTTCCACGGCGTCGTCTGTGTTCGTCGGCACGGAAACATGCGGGGCTGGAGGGGTGAGATAGTGCTCGATGAGCTTGGCCGTCAGGCTCGGGGCCGCGACCGCTGACCCTGATGCGACGGTCTTCACCGCATCTATGAGGACTGCCGGCTTGCTGCTCTTGAGGAGAAACGCGCTGGCGCCGGCTTTCAGGCTGCCGAACGCGTACTCGTCCAGGTCGAAGGTCGTGAGGACGATGACGCGAGTGGCGGGGTGTCTCGCGGTGATGACGCTGGTGGCTTCGAGGCCGTTCATCACCGGCATGCGGACGTCCATGAGAACGACATCGGGCGGATTGGCTCCGACGATGTCGATGGCCTCCATGCCGTTGCCGGCCTCACCGATCACTTGGATGTCGTCGTCGGAATCCAAGATCAAGGCATTCCCGGTGCGCTCGAGTGGCTGATCGTCGACGACGACGACACGGATCGGTGTGCGAAGCGCGTGGGTCATCAGGAGTGTCTCCTCACCGGCAGGGATACGCGGGTTCGCCATCCAGGTCTCGACTGGTCCCCGCTCGTCAGCATCGGCCCCGCCTCGAACTCGCCGTGAAAGGCGGCGGCACGTTCTCGCATCGCACGCAGTCCCACTCCCGCGCCCACGCTCGGTCCGAGTGCGGCTCCGTGACCGTCGTCCGTGACGGTCACGGTGATGTGGCTTTCGAGGTAGACGACCTCGACGTCGACCCGGGAGGCATCGCGCGCATGTCGCAGAGCGTTCGTGAGGGCTTCCTGGACGATCCGGTACACGGTCGTCCTCAACGCCGGATCGGCGTCCGGCAACGGGCCGTGCTCCGACGGGCAGACGGTGAGGGCGACGGGAAGCCCCGCCGTGCGGAACACCTCGACGAGCTCGTCGAGCGACGGTAGATCATGGCCGGATGACTGCAGATTGCGGTCCAGATCATCGTCGTTCTCGCGAAGCACCCGAAGGATGCGCTGCATCTCCTCGAGCGTGTTGGCGCCGACGGTGGACAGCTGGTCGAGCGCATGCCGTGCCCGCTCGGGGTGCTTCTCCCAGCCGGCCGCGGCCCCTCCCGCGAGCGCGATCATGACCGTGACGGAATGGGCGACGACATCGTGCATCTCCGCTGTGATTCGCGCCCGTTCCATTGCCGCCGCGCGATCCTCACGCAGGGCGATGACCTCTTCGATCGCCATGCGTCGGGATCGGCTGGCGCGCACCGCGATACCGAGTGCGAGAGCGACCAGGGAAGTCGGTCGCAATCCGATCGATGCGGGATCCTCGCGGAAGTCCAGCAAGACCGTGGCATACGACGCCGCGAAGATCACCGCTTCGCTGAGGAGGAACCCAAGCAGAGCGACAGGCAGGCGGGCAAAGGCGGCCACGGCGTAGACGGCGAAGACGACCTCCACGAACGCGGGCAGCGGATTCGTCGTTGCGCTGGGGTTCAGGGTCGCAAGTGCGAGAACGACGATCAGGGCGATGAGCGGATGGGAGCGGCGCCACCAGAACGCGACCGCGATGCCCGCGACGCACAGGTATCCGAGCCAGGCATGTGGAGGCGGGCTGAGGATAAGCGCGGCGACGGCCGGTACCGTGCAAGCGAGGATCACGACGACATCGGCGATGCGAGGGCGATCAGCGAACCAGCGGACGAGGCGTGGTCGCCGCAGCACTGGCTCGTCGTATGCCGCGGCGTTGTGGTTCATCGGCTTTCCGCTCCTCTCCGTGTGCTCCCAGTCTGGCGCTTCATCCCCGCGAATGCTCGGTGAGAGATACGCGGAGTCCCGACACTACGGGGTCGCGAAAGTGCTGACCACCACCCACAGGTGGAAGTGGGCCGAGGCCGGCCATCGAGGTTCGACCCGTGGTTGGTATCGGCGCCCGGGGCCTGATTTCTAGCGTGAACAGTGCACGTCACAGCGTGCCCATCGCCGGAAAGAGGACCGAAATGAACACGCCAGCAACGGCTCCGCGTCGAGACGTCGGCGATGCCTCCGCCGCGTTCGAACCAGTGGGAAGAGCGTCATGAACCTGTCCTTCTTCCTCGGTCTGCTCGTCGCGTTCGGGGGCGCACTGCTGCTCGCATCCGGGTCCGAGTTGCAATCCCGCGCTGTCTACGAAAGCGAGGGGCGTTGGTGCACCTTCACACGTTCGCCCCGCTGGCTTCTCGGGCTCCTGCTTCTCGGAGTGGCGGTGTCGACCAACTTCATCGCCCTCGCATTGACTCCGGTCAGCGCGGTGCAGTCGATGAGCGTCGTCGCGCTCGCCGCCTCGGCCTCTTTCGGTGCCCTCGCGGGACGGGTGACGATGACTCGCGCCGGCGTGCTGTCCGTGCTGCTGTGCATGATCGGCATCCTCGGGTTCGTCGCCATCCTGGCGACTCATCCTGCGTCCGGCGCGCCAGCTCTCGATCACCATGCGCAGCTCGTCGTCACGACAGTGATCCTCGCCGGCCTCACGGCACTGGGGGGGAGCGCCGTGCTGCTCGGCCGCAGATCATCGGTGACGGGCGCCCGCGTGTTCGGTCTCATCATGGGGGCGATGGTGTTCGGCAGCATCACCACCGTGTTCAAGACGATCGTCACGCTCGTGCTCGAGGACGGCCTGGTCGTCACTCTGACGCAGCCGGCGACGCTGCTCGGGCTCGGCACCGTCGCGCTCGGAGGGCTCGTCGCGAACCTGCTCCTGCAGCGCTCGCACCGGTTCTTCCCCGTCCCGGTCGTCGTCGCCGCCCTCACCATCGTCGACCCGCTCGCTGCCGCCGTCGTCGGGATCGTGGTCCTCGGTGAGGTCTCGCTCACCCTTCCCGCCATCGCCGGGTTGATCGCGTGCGGTGCGATCGCCTGTGTGGGCGTCGCGGGCGTCAGCAGGCTCCGTCGGAAGACCATCCGGCCCGCGCCGGCTTCGGTCCCGGAATCCCCCGTCTCCCACAGTTAGGAACAGCCATCATGCACATCGCGTTCTTCAGCGACCAGCACCCCGCCACTCTCGGCGGTCTGCAGGTCTCGCTCGGACTGCAGCGGAAGCATCTCGAGCTCCGCGGACACACGGTCACCGCGTGCACGCCGAAATCGAAGCGCACCCCGTCGAGCCAATATGCCCGCGCCGATGATGTGCTCGTCGGGGCCGCCCAGGTCGGCGAGCATTCGTTCAGCATCGCCGGCCCGCGATTCGACGAGGCCATCGACCGTGCGTTCGCCCGGAAGGCGCCCGTCGACTGCGTGCACATCCAGGGTGACGTCTGGGGTGCGTGGAACGGGTATCGGTTCGCGGCACGGCACGATCTGCCGCTCGTGCATACGATGCACACGAACATCGAAGTCGGTCTGCCGGCGATCCTCCCGTTTCCGCGTGCGATCTTCCGGATGCTCTTCGCCGCGCAGCAGCACTATCTGAACGCCTCGAAGATTCGCACGATCGCCGACTACACGAGAGCCTTCGCCGACCGCGCAGACGTGGTGATCGCACCGAGCACGCATTTCGCTGCACGCCTGCACACCTACGGTATCGATGACGAGATCCATGTGCTTCCGACGGGAGTCGACGACGCACTGCTCGACGTCGTGCGGACTTCGTCTCGAAAGCCGAGGAGCAGGCCCGTTCTCCTCTGGCCGGGGAGAGTCAGCCAGGAGAAGCGCATCGGCGACTTCTTCGAGGCTTTCGCGAGGGCGGGCGTCGACGCCGATGTCCATGTGTACGGTGCCGGGGGAGACCTGGCCCATGCTCGGAGGCGCACGGTCGAGCTCGGCATCGACTCGCACGTCACCTTCTTCGGAGCCGTGCCCCACCAGGACGTGCTCTGGGCGATGCGCAACGCTGACGCCGTCGTGCAGAGCTCGATCGGCTACGAGACGCAGGGCCTGACCGTCTACGAGGCGGTATCCGTCGGTACACCGGTGATCCTGCGAGACAGGAACATCGCCCTCGACCTCCCGGAAGACCTTCGGTACACGGCGGCGGACGCGTCCATCGCGTCGTTCTCCGCAGTCATCCGCGAATTCGTCCGGTGCGAGCTCGCGGCCGGCACCCGGCGCCCGCCCTCTGAGAGTTTCGCGCAGAGTCGACTCACCGCCCGGGCGGAAGAGCTGTACGAACAGGCGCAGGCGATTCACGGACGACGCCGATCCCAGAGGCTCGAGGTCGGGGCGCCCCATGCGGCATGACGCAACGGAGGTCACCACGGTCAGCGCGTACGGGTCGAGGACAGCCGTCCACGCCTACGGGCCGGAAGACGGTCCAGGTGTCCTCGCGGTACACGGCTTCCGAGGCACGCACTTCGGTCTCGAACCGCTCGCGGTCGGGCTCGCCTCGCACGGATATCGGGTGCACGTGCCGGATCTCCCCGGTGCCGGTCGGTCCACCCCGCTCGAGGGCGTGCACGACGCTGCAGGGTACGGTCGCTGGCTGGTTGAGCTCACGCAGCAGATGCCCCGACAACGGATGCTGCTGGGCCACTCGTTCGGTACCGTCATCGTCGGGTCGGCCATCGCACGAGGAGCCGAGCACGACGCCGCCGTGCTGGTGAACCCGATTCTGCAGCCGCCGATGAACGGACCGCGCAAGCTCGCCACTGCCGCAGCCCGCGCGTACTACGCCCTCGCGAGCCTTCTCCCCGAGGACCTCGCACATCGCCTGCTCGCGAGCAGACTGGTCGCAGGCGTCGCAGGTTCTCTCATGACCAGCACCAGAGAACCTGCGCTTCGCAAGTGGATTCGCGAGGAGCACCTCCGTGAAGCCGGGTCCTTCGCGTCACGGAATGTCGTGCTCGAGAGCTTCGCGGCCTCATCCGTGGAGACGTTGGCCGGCTTCGTCGACGCCATGGCGTCGCCCACGCTGATTCTTGGGGCCGACGCTGACCCGCTCAGCCCTGCCGAAGCCTGCACACAAGAGGGGAGCGGTCTTCGGAGCGGCACGTTTCATGTCTTCCCGAACAGAGGGCATCTTCTGCCGTACGAAGAGACACGCGAGCTCACCCGGCTCATCGCCGGGTGGGACCTCGACGTGGTCGGGCACCCTCTGTCCATGTGAGATCAGCTCTTCCAACGCCCGCCGTTCTCCCAGAACTGCCCGATGTCGTCCAGAGGGCGCCCCTTGGTCTCGGGCGCGAGCCACACGACGAATACGAAAGCGGCCGCAGCGAGCAGGCCGAAGACGACGAACGTTCCGGCGCCTCCGAGCTGGGTGAGCATGCTCAGGAAGACGGCGCCGACGATCACGTTGGCGACGAGGTCCGAGGTCAGCATCGTGCTGGCGCCGAGCGAGCGCAGGTGCGCGGGCATGGCCTCGCCGGCGTAGACCCAGACCAACGAGCCGAAGCCGAAGGTGAAGCCGGCCGTGAAGAGCACCAGGCCGACGAATCCGAGTGCGACGAGCATCCCGCTGAACTCGCCTCCTCCTGCGAGGAAGACGAACACGAGCAGGATGTTCGCGGCGATCATCGTTCCGATGCCGATCAGCAGCACCGGGCGTCGGCCGAGACGGTCGATCACGAGCAGTGCCACGAAGACGGCGAGGAGCCCGGCGACCTGCACGAGAGCGGAGAGGCCGAGCTTGACGATGTCATCGGTGAAGCCCATCGCCTCGAAGATGCGCGGGCTGTAGTAGACGATCGCGTTGATGCCGGTGATCTGCACGAAGAACCCGAGTCCGACGACGAAGACCGTGGCGCGCACGTAGGGCCGGCGAAGCATGTCGGTCCAGCGCGCTCGCCGACCCGTCGACTGCGCTGCGGTGATGGCTGCGATCTCGGCCTCGATGTCGATGCTGGTTCCCTCCAGGCGCGCGAGCGTCCGGCGGGCGTCCGCGACGCGCCCCTTCATCAGATACCAATGAGCGGTGTCCGGCAGGCGGAGGAGCACGCCCGTGATGATGATTCCGGGGACCGCCGCGAGACCGAGCATCCACCGCCAGCTCTCGGTAGGAGCGAGAGCCATCGCGATCAGGTATCCGAGGATGATGCCCACGACCGTCGCGACCTGATACATGACGAGGAAGGCTCCGCGAGAGCGGGTCGGTGCCGATTCGGCGACGAACACGGGGACGACGACGACCGAGACCCCGATGGTGACCCCCAGGAGGAACCGGGCGACCACCAGCACGAGCAGCGTGGGCGCGAGACCGGAAAGCAGTGAGAAGAGGGCGAAGGCAGCAGCAACGAGGACCATGGCCGGTTTCCGGCCGACACGGTTGGCGAGGGAGCCACCGAGGACAGCCCCCAGGATCTCGCCGACGACGACGGTTGTCGTGACCAGTTGCTGTTCGCCGAGCGTGAGGCCGAAGTCGTCAGCCAGATAGAGCATCGCCCCGCCGATGTTCGACGAGTCATATCCGTAGATGATTCCGACTGTGGCGGCGGCGATGCCCACGAGGAGAGCGAGGCGGCTGATCCGCGGGATGGGGGGAGTGGTCATGGGGGCCTCTTCTGTGACTGACGGATGCGTGCACACCCGCCGCGGCGTATGGGATTCGGTCTGCGTCTCGGGGGAAGGACAGGGTCAATCGGCGGGGATCTCGGTGACCTCGCGGTGGTGCAGCGGCTGCACGGGGCGGTGGTTGTCGGGGTAGACCTTCGTGAAGGTAGACAGCTGTGCGGGCGAGATGCTCTGCGGCTCCAGGAAGACGTTCCACTGGACGCCCTGGGTGCACGGCGGCGTAGTGAGCGATCCTTCGTAGCGCGCGCTCGCGGAGTCGGCCGGGACCAGATCCGAGGCGTCGATCGGCGTTTCCAGCTCGACCTCTTTGCCGTTCTCCTCGGGGATCTGAGCGAACAGATCATCGAGCGAGGAGTTCGCAGCGCCCTCCTCGAGAAGCACCCCCAGGACGAGGACATCGCCCGCGGCGCTCTTGTGGACGAGGTGGAGCTCGGCGTCGGCGGCAGCACCGTCGATCAGGTGCTCGCTGTGCGCGTGGAAGTGGAACTGCTGCAGCACGTACTCCGTGCCGCCGAACGTCACGATGTTGTTGTCGTCCTCGTCCGGGACGGCTTCGATCGTGTGTCCGTTGTTCTCCAACTCATAGTCGCCCGCGTGATACGCGAAGGTCAGAGCGGGGGAGGTAATGTCGACCTTCATGTCGGCGGTGACGATGTCGATAGGAGATTCCATCGAGGAGTCGGTATCTGTGCATGCCGGAGCCTTCTCCCCCCAATGATCGGGGCCTTCGGACCCCTTGTACGACCAGTCGTCACCGGTTCGCGTCGTGGGTTTCGGTTCGGGTGGGGCCGGGGTGCTGCAGGCGGCGAGCGCGAATGCCGCAGTTGCGACCAGTGCCGCAGCGGGGGCCCAGGATCGGGTGTTCATGGATGCTCCAGACGAGGGAATGGCGGGGTGCCGTGGAGTCCTGACTGGACTCGATCAGACCACGCTTTAGTCATCTGAACATATTAGATGATAAGATGAGTAAGATTCGCCTCTCGAATCAGACGATCTCGTATCGTCAGTCCGGTCGCTCGCCTGGGGAGGTGGGCGACCGGGCCATCGGACTGCGCGTGTCGGCGCCGGATGTCAGGGCGCTTGGCTCGCTCGGCGTTTTCGCGTGCCGGCCGGGGTACGCAGGGGTCGGGGTCCCGTGGCCGATGGCAGATCTCGTACCGTGGTCTGATGTGCTCAGATGGTTAGAAGGTCAGGATTGAATCATGAGCCTTCCAACCGCATCAACCCCCTCTCCGTCTGCTCCTCCCTCACGACGGGACATCGTCGTGGGTGTCTTCACACTCGTACTGTGGGCCGGCCTCATCACGGTCGCGGCCGTCGGCATCGGGGCGGCGACCGGATTCTCCGGCTGGGCGGGTGTGGTCTTCTCTGTGCTGATTGGGACGCTCATCGGCACAGTGTGGCTCGGAGGGTTGCGGTCCATCGCGATCCTCGCCGCCTACCCGTTCGCCGCCCACCGGGAACGCAAAGTCGATGTGGCCCGTCAACTCGAGATGCGCACGGCTGGGGCGAGCCAGCTCGCTTCAGAGACCCATGTCGCTTTGCTGTACTGCACGGCGAACGACTTCGACGCGGACGCCCTCGCCGCGTCGATGCGTCAGACTCACCCTGGTGTGAGCACGGTCATCCTCGACGATTCCTCTGACGCGACGATCCGTCGCGAAATCGACGCGTTCGCCCGCCTTTCCGGTGCCCACGTCATGCGGCGCGCGGAGAGGACCGGCTACAAGGCCGGAAACCTCAACCACTTCTTCGCCACCCGGCCCGCTTATGACGCGTTCGTCATCCTCGACAGTGATGAGGTGCTCCAACCTGACTTCGTCGAGCGTGCACTCGCCCGCCTCTTCCATGAGTCCGCCACGCGTGGGGTCGGTGTCGTACAGGGGCGTCATCGCCCTCACCGTGGTCAGTCGCGCTTCGCCGACGAGTTCGGGCCGATGTTCGAGACGCACGTGAAGGTGACGCAGCTCGTTCGCTCGGCCTACGGCTTCTCGTTCTTCATGGGACGCGGTGCGCTCATCACCGCGGAGTGTGTGGACGCCGTCGGCGGTTTCCCCGAGATGGTCATGGAAGACCTCGCCTTCAGCCTCGAAGTGCAGCGAGCCGGGTTCGACATCGTCTATGCGCCCGAGCTCGTCAGCAGCGAGGACTACCCGGTCGACTATCACGCCTTCAAGAAGCAGTACGGCAAGTTCGTCGAGGGCGCCACCGAGTTCGTCGGACGGTACACATCGACGATCATCCGGTCCCGTCTGAGCGCTGCCAAGAAGATCGATCTGCTGCTCGACACGGTGATCGCTCCTGCTGGTGCCGCGTTCGCGATCATCATGTTCCTCGGCGGTTTGCTTCCACTCGGACCGGATGGGGGCGCGATCATGCCGACATGGATGGGAGCGACTCTCGCGATCTGCGGTGTAGCGCCGCTCCTCGGCGAGGTCTTCCGTCGCATCGGCGCACGTCACCCGATCGGCGCCGCTGTGTTCCTCGGCCGTGGGCTTGCGCTCTTCGCCTCGATCACCTGGGTCACGATCCGTTCGACCGCCAGGGTTGCCTTCGGCAAGCGGGCTGTCTTCGCGGTCACGCCGAAGCGCCGCAGCACGAAAGGATGGCGAGCGACCGTCGCGATCGAAGTGGGCGTCGCGTGCGTCGCCCTGATAGCGGCTCTCCTGCTCACGCACTCCATCGCCCCGGCGCTCGTCTTCGCGGGCTGTGCTGCAGCGGCGTGGTACCTCACGGCCTTCAGTGGCAAGGACCGTGCCGCAGGCGCCGTCGGGAACATGCGGTCTGCGGTGGGCGCTGTGCCGCGGGTCGAGCGCGTGGTGTCGCTACAGGCTGCGTGATCGCTGTGCTCACCTGCACGAACCCACTGGCTCAGGCTCTCGGTGCATTGTGTGCCTTCGGCGTCATGCGGTTGTCGATATTGGCCAACCGCCGCTGCCCCCAGAAAGATCCTGCGACACGAGCCGAAGCAGCCTCCACGCAGACGCCGAAGGGCTTCGTGCGATGACGGCGCTGAACCCGGTCAACGAGGGCTGCACAGGGCCGGGGCGTCGGAGCTCCTGCATCTCGAGTGAGCGGTCGGTGCGCCCGGCTGCACGTGGCGGCCAGGCGCACCGGAGCTAGCTGGCAGAGTCCTCGCTGATCGCGGCGAGACCGGCGGCCGCACAGGCCTGGTCGGCATCTCCGGAGGGAGCGCCACCTACGCCGATGCCGGCGATCGAGGCGTCGCCTGACTTGACGGTCACTCCGCCAGCCAGGAACAGTGTGCCGGGGAGGTCGCGCAACGCATCCGCACGGGCTGCGAGGTCGCTGGTGTTCGCGCCGAAGGCCGCAGCCGTATATGCCTTCTCCTTCGAGGCTTCGATGGTGTGGGCGGCCGCGTTGTCGCCCCGCACGAACGCCTGCAGCTGACCGGACCGATCAACCACCGAGACGCTGACGAATCCGAGGCCGTCGGCCTGACACTGGGCGAGCGCGGCCTGGGCTGCGACCATCGCGGTCTCCGCGCTCAGGCGCGCCGGGGTCACTACGCTCTCCTCCGTCACGCTCACGACGGACGCCACCTCGGTCGGTTCTTCGTCGGAAGCCGAGTCGGTGGCCGCAGTACAGCCGACGAGGGCAAGAAGGCCTATTGTGGCGCCGGCCATGGCAAACAAGGAGCGGCGGGGACGGATGTTCATGAGTGAGTCCTTTCGGGTGATGGGGTCTTCTCCATCCTGTGCTGGGGTCGATTCGCGCGCATCGACCGTTCAGCCCGAGCATGATCTATCGAACGGTTGATGCGCTTCTCAGGTGACTGGGGATACTTGATGGAGGTATGAACACCCAGATCGCGTCCCTCTCCGTCGTCCGTCCTGCGGAGATGAAGTCCATAGACCTCGCCGTGGATATCTCGTTCGCGGTCCTGCTTGTGGTGTGCGGGTCCCGGTATCTGGGTAACCATGGTCTCGACGACATGGGTGCACTCGTGCTCGCTGGCGCTTCCGTCTCATGGATTGCATATCTCATCGGCCGAGTCGGACATCCCACCCCGGTCCGTCGACGCATCGGTGCCGGTCTTGCGATCGGCATCTGGATGCTGCTCGTCGTCGGCGCACCAAGCTTCGCCTGGTGCGCCGTGCCGCTCTTCTTCGCCGCGCACCGGGCCTATCCGACGGGGTGGGCCTTTGGCGTGACGGCACTTATCGTGATCGCTGTCGGAGTGAGCCTGTTCCGCTGGTCTGAGTGGAGCGACGCGGGAATGCTCTTCGGACCACTCTGCGCCGGAGGCATTCTCACGCTCGCATACGCTGCCCTTGAACGGCTGCATGAAGTGCGTGGAGCATTGATTGCTGAACTGGAGGACACGCAGCAACGGCTCTCGCTCACAGAGAGGGAAGCGGGTATCGAGACGGAACGGCGACGCGTCGCCGCGGAACTGCATGACACCGTCGTGCAGGGGACAGCCAGCGCGCTGCTGCTTCTCGAAACAGATGAGCAGCGCATGGGGACGGTATCTCCGGGTGCCGCGAGAGCGCAGGACGTTCTGCGCGCCAATCTGGTCGAGACCCGGCGACTGGTGAACGGGCTGTCGACTGCAGATCTCGCAGGCAGGTCACTGGGCGCAGCCCTGGCCGACGTCGCCGCAGAAGCGGGCGCGCAGTTGCACATGATCGGGACGGAGCGGCCCGTGACCGAGAGCCAAGCCCACGCGCTTCTCAGAGTGGCCCAAGAGGCAGTCGCCAACGCATCACGTCACGCCCGCGCTGAGCGCATCATCGTCACACTCACCTACGCGGCCTCGCAGGTCGGCGTCGACGTCGGAGATGACGGTGCAGGCTTTGACGTTCTCGCCACCCCTGACCCCGAAGCCGGCTACGGGCTGAGAGCGATGCGCTGGCGAGCGATCACCGCGGGAGGCGAACTCGAAGTGGCATCCGCGCCGGGAATGGGAACCATCGTCTCCATCACGGTACCGACGCACGATACGGATATTGCGGGATGATCCGAGTCATGCTCGTCGATGACCATCCAGTGCTTCGGTACGGCATGGCTGGACTGATCGACACCCAGGACGATCTCGCTGTCGTGGCGGAGACCGGCGACCCTGAGGTCGTCCTTGCCCTCGCCGCGGAGTTCTCCCCAAGCGTTGTCTTGATGGACCTGAACCTGGGATCGGATATCTCAGGACTCGACCTCACAGCGCAGCTCATGACCGCGCGGCCGGAGACGCGCGTGCTCGTCTTCACGACCTATGACACGGACTCAGACATAGTCCGCGCAGTGGAAGCCGGCGCAATCGGGTACTTCCTCAAAGATTCGCGACCGCCAGACCTGTTCTCGGCGATCCGCTCGGCAGCCGCCGGGATCTCGGCCTTGTCGCCAACCGTTGCAACTCGGCTCCTCGGGCGCACTCAGAAGCCCGACGAAGCACTCACGTCTCGCGAGATAGAGGTCCTTGAGCTACTTGCCCGAGGCTACTCGAATCGTGACCTCGGACGCGCGCTCTTCGTCAGCGAAGGCACAGTGAAGACCCATCTGCACCACATCTACACCAAGCTCCGTGTCGATAATCGGGGAGCCGCAATAGCCCAGGCCGTCCGAACCGGAATCGTCCGCATATGATCTGCAGGACGAGATCGAGTCGACGGTCGATCTCCGTGGGCGCCGAACTTGATCTCGTGGGTTTCGCCCGGTGTGAGCTCGAGCGTCTCGACCCATTCCTCGACCTCATGGTCCCACAGCGCAGCGGTCGGTAGGAGCGTGTTGGACTTCCAGTCAGGCCACGCCCTTGCCCTCCTGCTGCGAGCATTCCTTCAGGCGGTCGCGCGGTTGCCGACCTGACCTGACCTGTGTTGCAGACCGGTACAGACGGCCGGTTACTCCCCGAGACATGCGCGTATGGAGGACTACTGGCAACCACGGCGTTGATCGGAGCCTGTGAGCTTCCCGTGCTCTTTCGACTGGCTTTACCTCCCTGCGCGTAGACATGAGGGTATTGGGGGCAGCTCACGAAAAGAACTCCCCCGCTAAGGACAATTTGCGGAGCCTGCGCGCTCCCGTGCGTCATCGGTTGGTTAGCAGGAACCCCTCGCCTCGAGGGCTGGTTGTGATCGCGATTCTGCGATGGATTGGACATCTCTTGACGTCTCGCCTCAATCGGCTGCAAACGTGGCGAAAGCGCGTGCTCGCCCGCCCCCTGTTCCGAGCGATGACTGTGTCGGGTGTTGCGGTGTTCGCCCTCGTCTCAACGACTGCCGCGGTGACGGTGCCGACGCACGCGTCGGTTGTGGAGCAGGTCGTGGTGGATGTTGGTTCGGGCACGGTATCGATCGCCCTCGATGACCTCCAGGTCGATTACAGCGGGGCGGGAGCCGAATCTACTCGGTGGTCTGCTCCCTCGCTGACCGATCTCGGCACCCCATCCGTACCGACGACCGTGGGCGGGCAGGTGCGGTGGAGCTACGACAGCGGCATCACCGTGACGGCGGAAGCAATCGATGGTCGCCTTGAGGTCGATATCACGTCAGTGACCGATCGGGGGGTGTCCTGGCCTGTGTCGCCGACTGGGGCGGGTCTGGCTTCGATCGAGTTCGCGAATGGAGAAGGGCAGAGCATCCCCGTTCGAGATTCCTTCTGGTCGTCTGACGCGGCGGGCCTGATGGGTACATCGTGGGACTTCGCCGGCGGGCTGACCCTGCCGGTGTGGGGCGCCACGTTCAACGGTGCTGGTGTCAGCTACATCATGCGCGACGACATCGGTTCATCACTGTCCTTCGACGACACGCTTCACGGTATTCGGGCGACCGCTGAGCACAACTTCAGTGCCAGCCGCGGCACGCAGCGTTACCGCGTTGCGATGTCCCCGACGGACGGCAATCCGGTCGCTGCTGCGCAGGACTACCGCCGCGACCTTGAAACCTCGGGCGACATCGTGACCCTTGATGAGAAGATCGCCTCGAATCCAGAGGTAGCGAAACTCCTCGGCGCATTCCACGCCTACACCTGGGGGACTGGGCAGAAACCAGAAATCGTCGACCAGCTCACCGATCTTGGTATCACGAACGCATGGCTAGGCTATGACACGGACCCGGTCAGTGCGGCTGCCGTGCAAGCCGCGAAGGACGCTGGCTTCCTGGTCGGCCCCTACGACACGTGGGCGAACGTTCAGGACCCGGAAACTGCCGATACTCCACTCGCGATCTGGCCTGGGCTATGGCCGGACGGATGTGTCACCGATGCCGACGGGAACCCTGTCACCGGGTTCGGCGGGCGCGGCTGCTACCTGAGTGCCGCAGCTCTCGCCGCCGCCGACGCGCAGAGCGGAGTCATCAGTGACCGTGTGAATGCGCTGATCCAGAACGGCTCAAGCTCCTACTTCCTCGATGTCGACGCCGTCGGCGAACTGTTCAAGGACTTCAGTCCCGGGCACCCGATGACTGAAGCGGAGGATCGTGCATTGCGACTCGAACGGCTGGAGCGGCTCATGTCCGGCGGCTACAGCAACGGCCTTCCGCTCGTGGTCGGATCTGAGTCAGCTGGATCGTGGGCAAGCTCTGGTGTCGACTTCTCCCATGGGTCCAGCACTCCGATCGCCAACGGCTTGTGGGCATTTGAGCGGGATAAGGAGCAATGGGGCGGTTACACGCCAGTGAACAGGCCAGACAACTTCTTCAAACCCGTCACTCTGCCCGACGACCTTGCGACGGCCATGTTCGATCCGCGGTACCGCATCCCGATGTACAGCACCGTCCTCCACGACTCGGTCGTCACAACCGACCGGTGGGAGCTCGGACTGTACAAGTTCCCGGGGCTCGTCGGTGACCGTGTGTTGACGAGCATGCTCTACAACACTCCCCTCATCCTCGCGCTCGATGCCCAAGTCCTCACCGACCACGGCGACGACCTCGCGCGATTCCAAAGATTCTTCACAACCGTGCAAGACGCTGCAGGAACACTGTCGCTGACATCCTTCGAGCGACCAGCAGACGGTATCCAACGCACAACGTTCGGAGATGGTGCGCTCACGCTGACCGCGAACTTCGACGCCGCTGACTCACCACTCGCCCAGGCCAGATGTATCGTGGCGGAGATTCCGAACCAGCCCACAACGCAACTCTGCATGAACGACTGAACTCGACACCCACATACCCCGGTGCGCACTCGCACCCACCGATCACCGTACCGGTGAGGAGCTGGTCACTCGTTTCCGACGGCCTTGTCTGCGGCGTCGCGGGCGCCGTCGACCTGGGCTTCGAACTTGCCACCGGTGACCTTGTTCACCACTCCCGCAACCCCGTCGAGGACGTTGTCGCTGATGTTCTCGGCCTGTTCGCTCTTCAGCGCGTCTTTCACACGGTCGTCCGACAGGAACTCCTGCGCCTTTGCGGTGAGATCTTCGATACCCATGCTTGCCCTCCAACAGGTGGTGCCGCCCCGTGTGTCGGCGCGGTCAGCACCATCATGGTGCTCGGCGTGGGCCGGGGGCAACTAGCCTCGGCAACCCGGGCTGGGCGTAGAACTGCACGCTGGTTCAGGATCCTTTCGAGTTCCGTGAGTCGCGCCTCAAGCGCCACTGAATACCAAGGCCTGCACCTGGTCAGAGGTCGCGTGCAGCCACTGCGTCGCGGCGGGAGGGAGGTTCGCGTCTTCGAGCTCCATGACCACGACGAGACGACCGGTATCGTCGCCCGGCTGCGCCGGCCCCAGTATCTTCGCCGCGGTGCGCGTGCAGTGTCGTCTGTCGTGACGAAGCCTTACGGTGGCGTTAATGGCTGGGTGGAACTCTGAAGGTGTATCGGGCGAGAACAGGCGCCTGAGTGTCGAAAGGAGCAGCCATGCCGATCTATCTCCAGAACGAGTTCGGTTCGATGTGGCCGGTGTGGCGCGCGGAGGGCTGTCAAGGGCGGACGCCCCTGAGCGAGGGGAACGTCTCCAGCGCTCTACGCACACGGTTGTATCGGTGGAGTGCAACTTTCCATGAGCGCTACTCCTGGGAGAGGGGGTGGGCCTCCGCGGATGACGAGCGGTCGCATCGCGTCGAAGGTCAGCAGCTGCTCCTACTGTTGCGCGAAGAACTCTGTGACAGTCGTGTGGAACTACGCCTGTGGGAGTGCCGGTCCACTGATCTGAGCACCTTGTGAAGAGCCGCGCTGATGCGCGCTCGACGACCAGGAGGTGCCGAGAGTGATGGCTGACTTCTTGCGTTTGAGGACGGCGAGGATGGTGGCCGCGATGGTGAAAACAGAAGCTGCTCCAACTGCAGTGACGGTACCGCTGACGGGGACGGTGAAGGAAACCGTGTCAGCGGAGACGGAGCTGTCGGAGGCAGTCTAGGTCAACGCGATGTCGACATACTGCACGGTGTGGTGGGCACGCGCGGCGGCCGTCTTCGTGGCGAGCTGTGCGCGAGTGGGGTCGTCGATGTTCTGGAGGCTGACGCGTACGACGGCGTCGAGCAGGCCGTCAATGGCTTGCAGGGTGTGCTCGAGCGGCCGGAATGATAGCGTCCGCCTTCGACGCAGGGGTGCCCTTTGCTAGCCCCCATTCCCCGCGAACGGGGGTCTTCGTGGCCTCTCACGCCCGGTTCAAAGGAGCGTGGGCGGCTTCCGCCTGTGGTGGCATTCTCGGGGTTCACAGTATTGGCTTTGCATCCTGAATCCTCATAGGCGTTCGGGGTACCGTAGTAGTAACTGTCGCCGCCTCCTTTGATTTTGATTGATTCCTTGGGGAGCGGCGACAGGTCTTTGTTGGCAGTCGCTGAGCGGTCCCCTGTGGAGCTCGGCGAGCGACGCCGTCCCCTCGACATCCAGTTGTCTTCCGCAGGCAACGAAGAAGGTCCCCCGCTCACGCTGAGCGGGGGACCTTCATCGTTGTAAGGCTGCGGGTGGTTAGATCGTGGCCTTGTTCTTGCGGTTGCGGATGGCGATGACGGTGCCGGCGATGGCGAACAGGGCGATGCCTGCACCACCGGCGAGGGTGGGGTCGATGACCGGGCTGTTCAGCGGGTCAGCGATGATGATCGAGACGTTGTCGGTCGTCGTGGTGCCGTCGGTCGCGGTCTGCGTCGCGGTGATCTTGATCGGACCGTCCGGCAGGTTCACGCCCACCGTGCAGGACCATGCACCGCTCGAGACCGTCGCACGGCACAGCTCGGTACCGGCGTCATCGGTGAGGATGACCTCCGCGCCCTCGTCACCCGTACCCGTGATCGTCGGGTTACGGGTATCCGACACCTCACCATCGACCGGACCCGTGATGTCAACGGGGACGACGGTGTGTCCGGGGACCGGGGTCAGGGACGAGTAGTTCGAGATCATGAATGCTGCACCTGGCGCGTAGAACCTGACGATAGCGGCATTGTTGTTCACGGCGCCGCCGTTGTTCAGAACGCTCTTAGAGTTGTCGGTCCTCTGGGCCTCGTAATAGCCGTCAGATCGCAAGACGACCGTGAACTCTTGTGCGGCGGAGCCATCGCATGCCGCCCACTTGGCGCCGTTTTCTCCTGGCCTATCAGTGATGCAGTCGTTTGTTCCTGCGAGCTTGATCGGACCGTGTGTGCCAGCGGCAGGAAGCTCCCATGCGGCATGCGGGAGACTTGAGGTCGAATCAGCGACCTGAACAAGGTCGGTGTATGTCGGATGAGTCGGGTTCGGGTGTCTTGCCATGCTGAATCGCGGTGCATCCCCGGGGAACGGCTCGTAGAGGAAGTTGACGATGCCTGTGACGCGGTCGCCCTGGGCCGCGGCGGTGGATGCCGCTGCGTGGGTAGTGGGTTCGGTGGCGGCGTTGGCGGGCATGGCGAAGGCGCCCAGTGTCGCGGTCGCGAGCCCGATGCCCGCGACGATCTTCGTGAACTTGTTCACAGTGATTGTTCCTTTGATTGGTGGGGTGGTCACTGCACAGCACGCAGAGCGAGCCCTGCAGTCACGCCGGCAGTGGTGTTCGGGGTCGGATAGACCGAATCCCCATTGCGCGGCATGGAGCACCCATCCGCGCTACTCATCTAATATTTTCTACGCTCATACTATTACATGTGTAGCTCTGTTAATCAACTGAACGCTCGCGGGCGCCGCCGCAACCTGTGCCTACCGGTCAGCGGGTGGTGCGGGAGGCGACAGGCCGGCGAGGGTGTCGTTGCGAGAGGTTGCGGTAGACCGGATTCGGGCGACGATCTTTGATGGGACGCTCGTGCCGGGGGAGCGGCTCAGTGATGAAGAGTTGCAGCGCTGGTTGGGGATGTCGCGTACGCCGGTGCGTGAAGCGCTCAGTGGCCTCACTCGGATCGGGTTGGTGGAGACCGCGCCGTAGCGTTACACGCGGGTCACGGTCGCCAAACCCGAGGATCGTACGGCCGTGTTGCAGACGCTCGGTGCTCTTGTCGGGGGAGTGGTCCGGGGCGGTTGTGACCACGGTGCGGCGATTTGGGGAGCGCCGTGAATCTGTATAGCTACACTGAACCAAAATCTGCCGGGACCGCCCAGCCCCTGGAAGGGGGGCATCGTTGACACTTCTTCTCGCAGCCGCCAGCGAGGTTGATCCTGGGGGCAGCTGGCCACTTCAGCTCGCGGCCCTCGCTGTTCTGAGTGTTGCGGCGGTCTTCCTATGGCGCGTAGACAAGAGGGAGATGCGGCGCGAACGCGGACGTATGGAGCGCCGCAATCATTAGCCTCTCGGAGGCATTGCCTTCCGCCAAATTCGAGGGACAGCGCACGAGCAGGCGCAATGCTTTCGCGAGGGCAGCTCATGGGGGAGGCGGGTCATCGCAAGCGGCCCGTTTCGCTTGTCTGCGCATCCCTCGGGCGGTTTCATCCACTCGAGGGACGACCGTTGCAGGCTGAGCCCCATCCGGCGGCGCCGACGAAATCGCCGGCGAATCAGTACCCGCTGAACAGCAGGGCCCGGTCGCATGAACCACCTGCGCGGGGGAGCGATCCTCGTGAGCGTCCTCGTACTTGGGGGTGTGCGCCGCCAGTGGCCACCGCGCCACTGACGCCCGTGCCGGTGCTGGAGATCTCCGAGATGAGGCAGCTCGTCGCGGTCGTCGACGCCATTGACGTCACCCGAACAGTGGCAGTACCGCGGAGGTCTGCACGGCTAGCACTGCCGGCAGCCTCCACTTCGTCGCCGCTTGAGCAGGCAGAGATCCGCTATACGCCGGTATCCTGATGGTTGACCCCGTCGTTGATAAGGAGCGCAAAGTGAGCCATATGGTCCAGCGGCGGATAGTGGTCGTCGGAGGTACCGGCCTGATCGGAACCGCCGTGTGCTCGGCCTTGCGTGCCCGCGGTCACGAGGTGCTTGCCGTCAGCCGCTCAACGACACCGGCGATCGATGTCGAAACTGACGAAGGTGTTGTTGGCTACTTTGCTGAGCTCGGCCGCGTCGATGCTGTGATTACAGCCTTCGGAAGCGCGCCATTCCGGCCTCTCTCTCAACTGGGAAGTGAGGGTATTGCTAGTGCACTCGCCGGGAAAGCCATGGAGCAGATCAGGGTGATCCTGGGTGCGATCCCCTTCGTCTCCGACGGGGGCTCGCTGACTGTCACATCTGGAGTTCTTGCCCGCGAACCCGTGCGTGCTGGAACTGCTTCGGCAGCCGCGAACGGCGCGTTGGAGGCGTTTGTGCGTGGCGCAGCTGCCGAACTTCCGCGCGGCCTGCGGCTCAATGCTGTAAGCCCCACAGTCCTCGCCGAAGGTTCAGCGCTCGACTTGTTCCCAGGGTTTGCCCCCGTGTCGGCGGTAGCGGTCGCCCACAGTTATGTCCGCGCGGTTGAGAACATCGACAATGGCAGCGTGCTCATCCCAGCCTGAACGCTGCGTCCTCATCACCTGCGGCCGCCGTGCGGGCGTTCTCGACGCAGAGAGATTCGCCGGGGTGATCTCCACTCCAGAATGCGCACATACCGACTGCGCCACCATCGCCCACCTGCGATTGATTGGCTCGCTAGGGCACGCCCTTCATAAGCCTGAGTACGGGCTTGATCGAGAGCAGCAGTCCGATGCCGACGGCGATCGCGATCGCGCCGAGGATCGAGAAGTACGGCACCTCGTTCTTCGGGTCGTAGAACTGCACCAGCCAGCCGGAGATCGCGGTGCCGAGGGCAATCGAGAGGAAGAACAGTGCCACCATCTGGGTGCGGAACGCGGCGGGGGCGAGTTTGGTCGCTACCGAGAGTCCGACCGGCGAGAGCAGCAGCTCGGCCACCGTGAACACGAACAGGATGCCGACGATCGCCAGCAGTGGCGTCGAGTTCGCACCGCCGCCCGCGAAGGGCAGGAACAGCAGGAACGCACCGCCCATGATGATCGCGCTGAGCCCGAACTTCGCCGGAGTCGATGGTTGGCGCCTCCCCAGGCGGGTCCAGATCACCGCGAAGACGCCGGACAGGATGATGACGAAGACCGGGTTGATCGACTGCACCCATGACACCGGCATCTCCCAGCCGAACAGGTTGCGGTCGAGACGCTGATCCGAGTAGACCGTGAGCACCGTGAACTGCTGCTGGTACAGCGACCAGAATGCGACGCTCGTCACGAACAGCGGCAGGAACGCCCAGACGCGCGACCGCTCGGTGCCGTCGACCCGATGACTGCCGAGGATCACGGCGAAGTAGGCGATCGATGCGATCACGGTGAGGCCGATGACGATGACCGCAAGGTTGTCTGCGCGGATCACGCCGGTCAGCGCCAGCACGGCGATGACGACCACAGTCCCCGCTGCGATGGTGCTGACGAGCGGATAGCGGGACTTCGGGAGTGGATTCGGCACCTCTCGGGCGGAGGCGGGCAGGGCGCGTCGACCGAACGAGTACTGCACAAGCCCCAGCGTCATGCCGATCGCTGCGAGTCCGAAGCCGTAGTGGAATCCGAGAGTCGACTGCAGTACACCGGCGAGGATTGGCCCGAGGAAGGCTCCGAGATTGATCCCGAGATAGAACAGCGAGAAGCCGGCGTCGCGCCTGGTGTCGTCGGGGGCGTAGAGCGTGCCCACGACCGAGGTCGCGTTCGCCTTGAGGCCGCCGGATCCGAGCGCCACGAGCACGAGTCCGACGCCCACCCCGAGCAGCCCGGGCAGCAGGGCGAGGGCGACGTGTCCTGCCACGATGATGATCGCGCTGGCGAACAGCACCCGCTCCGAGCCGAACAGACGATCGGCGAGCCAGGCGCCGAGGATCGTCGACAGGTACACCGAACCGCCGTACGCGCCGACGATCCCGCCGGCGACCGCTTCGGGGATGCCGAGACCTCCCTGCGCGGCCGAGTAGTAAAGGTAAATAAGCAGGATGCCCTGCATGCCGTAGAAGCTGAACCGCTCCCACATCTCCACGCCAAAAATATGCACCAGCGACCATGGCTGACCGAAGAAGCGGGTGTCGGTCGGCTCAGCGGTTCCCGCTGTCATCGTGTTCATAGATCAATCCCTGCGTGATGGTGTGGAGCGCGACGACGACGGCGTGCGCGGACGGCCAGAGTGGTGCCGGCGGCAAGGAGGGCCACAGCGGCTGCGATGATGGGCATCGGATCGGTGCCGGTGTTCGCCAGATATCCCACTCCCGGCTTAGAGCCGCCGGGCGGGTTTACTCCGTTCCCAGAGTTGGATCCGGATCCGGATCCAGATCCCGATCCGTCGTCGGGGGCGGTCGGAGCGGCGACGACGACTTTCAGTTCCGCGTGCGCCGTTTCACCGTCCGTGTTCGTGAAGCGGTAGGTCACTGGTCGGGTCGTGCCGCTGAATGACGCGTCGGGCACGAATGCCACGGTGCCGTCCGTGGGGTCAACAGTAAATGCGCCGACACGTGGCAGCTTCAGTGACATGTTCCACGTTCCGTCTTCGGGAGATTGGAGTGCGACGGTCTCGGGATCGATCCGCAAGTCGCCCCCGCTGTCATTGTCGAGCACGTTGATCGATACCATTTCGCCGAACACCGTGTGCGCGGTGTCAGCGGTTGCTGAGGGGGCTATGCGCGGGGGGAGGGGTGTTGAGTGGACCCCTCCATTGCGGGTTCCCGCAAAGAGCGTGTTGCCGTCGGGACTGATCGCGAGAGAGAGGACTTCCGAGTTTTGGAGTCCGGTCGAGAATCCGGCCCACGTGCTACCGCCGTCCGAACTGACAAGCACGCCCGTATTGGCGGTGTTTGCTCCGGTTGTGAACCCGACGAAGAGACGAGGGCCGGATCGAACGAGGGAGGTGAAGTTCGTGTTCGCGCTCGAGGAGGTGGGTGCAGGTCGAGTGCTCTGGGTGAACGTCGCGCCATCATCGTCGCTTGTGTGAAGTTTGTCGCCCCCGATGATGATTTGGTGTTTGTCGAGCAGGATCGTGGACGTGGGGATGTCGGATACTTGTTCACCCGTCGCGCCGCCGTCGTCAGAGCGGAATAGTCCGGCGGGGCCGCCAAACCAGACACGGTCCGGGTCGTTCGGATCGCCGATCACGGCGTCGAAGCACTCGCTCAATGACGTGGTCCACGTGTTCCCACCATCGTGCGTAACGTGCACGCCGCACCTTGATGCGAGCTGCCAGGTGAGGATCACCGTGTCCGGGTCTGCGGGATGCACCAGCAGTTCCCGGGCCACGCCGTACACGTTGGTTCGCTTGTTCCAGGTCTTCCCATCGTCGGCGGACGAGTGCACATCGAGTTCGTTGAATGTCGCGTTGACCGCTTTCCACACCAACTGATCGTCGCCTGCATCTGCGAGCTCGGCTGTGGTCGTCCCCACCCGCGCCTCGCCGCCCGTTGTCCCCCACTCCGGGGAAACCGCCGGGATGGTCGTGCTCGCGAGTCCATACTCGGTCCCGGCGAAGAGTCGGTTCCCATGGGCGAGAAGATCGAGACCGCTCGTTCCTTGAACGCCTGTGCGGTCCCACCGGTGCCCGTTGTCGGTCGTGCGATAGAGGCCGGATCTCGGATTCGCGGAGGTAAGGGACCCATCCGCCCAGGTGGTGAACTGGTGCTCGATCGCACCGTCATCGGGAATCCGCAACGGCGTGAAGCTCGCCCCCGCGTCGGTGGTGATATCCACCCATCGAGGGGGTGGGCCGCTGCGGACCAAGTACAGGGCATCGCCATTGCTGGAGATCGCAGACACATCATGCGGTACACCCCAGTCGGTCCACGTGGTGCCCGCGTCCGTCGACCCCACAATCTTGCCGCCCAATTCCTTCACGAGGACGACCGATTCGGTGCTGGCCATATCCCAGATCTGATTCACATCCTCGTCGCTGGTGCGTGCATTGGTCTGTTGCTCTTCCACCGCACGCCGCGAAGCGTCACTCACCCGGTAGATCTCGACCGCATCAGAACCGCTACCGGGACTATCGAGCCGCCACGCAGCGAAAGCTCCGCGAAGAATGAGTGCGTCGCCGTGGGAGATGACCTTCAAGACCCGGGCACCCGTATCTAGCGACTGAGAGCTCCAGGCATCCGACCCGTTGCGGGTATGGACCGTTGTCGTGGTCGCCCCTGTGGACGTCGCAACGACAAGAGCGGATTCGGGGCCGGTGACAAGGAACGTAAGCAGCTCCCCGGGGAAGCGCGCGGCCTCGGACCAGGTCTGCCCCCCGTCAACGGTCTCGAGGAGCACTGATTCAGCACTGGCGATGGCTGTCCCCGCGTACCACCAATGGGAGCCGTCCGCCGGATCAATGACAACCCGATTCGTGTCCCCGGCATTGCGCACTCCCGGAACATCAGGGAGCTGGCGCCACGTCACACCCGAATCATCAGTGACCCAAAGCTCCACTCCAAAGGACGGGATGAGGGCGGCGTGCTCTTTGGCGCCAGGGGCGATGGCGATGGCGCCCGCCTGACCGTTCGGCCCGATCGGCACCCATTGCGCAGACAGCTGAGGGGATGACGCTATCACTGTTGCTCCAGCCGCAGCGGGAACTCCCATGAGGCAGAACAGCCCAACAACCGAGCTCGCAACAGCGACAGCGCGGAGCGACAGTGCTCGAGACTTGCTCATGAGAACTAAAGCTAGCAATAAGACCATCTAATCATCAAAACTTGGTTGACTACGGCGACCATAGACCCGTGATGCTCAGCGAGATCTACGACCTGCCTGTCGCAGGGGGGGCATCGCCGTTGTCGCCGTGATGCAACTCGCAGGCGGAGCCTTCCGTGTGCTGTTGGGGGTCGGCACGGATCTCGTGCCCGCTCTCACCCGCCCCGCAATCGTGCGAGCCCTCAGCGCCCTACAAGCCGTCTGCCTCGCCAGCCTGCTTTTCGGGGGCGAACGTCTTCCGCTACCGCTCGCTGTGGGAGCCTTCGTCGTCGCCGGGATCGCCGGCTGCGCATGGCAGGGCGCGCACTTCACCCACATCGCGCCGTTCGCCGGTCCGCGATCCGCAGGCGCAGCCCTGGGATTCAACTACGCCGCCACATCCCTCGGAGCATTTATCCCACAAGTGCTCGTCGGCGCCATGCTTGCCACCGACTGGACCACGCCACTCCTGCTCCTCGGAGTAGCCCCCGCCCTCCTCGCAATCTGGGCCTTCCCGAGTGGGCGCGCTGCAGCCCGGCCAATGGATCAACGGGCGCTATCAGCGATTCAACTACCGATCATGTAGACGCCGCCACGATCCAGAGTTGGATGATGGGGTCGAATCCCGCGCTGGGGGTTCGAGGCACCGGCCCGGTTCATCCGTGACCAGCACCCCGTCGACGCCGCGCGCGATGTGATGGCAGCTGCGAACTCGTTCGCATTCGTTGGATGAGCTCGCAGCTTCCCGTGCGGGATCTGGGCCGGCCGTCGCTGGGCCCACCTCGCCGAACAAGCCTGAAGCAACCGACAGCTGCGGCTTTCCTGATGGAGGTCAGAGGCGGAAGATCGTTTCGATGGCGAGTTCCGCGGCGGTCGCGTCGCCGGCAGTGACAGCGTCACGAAGCCGCGGGTATCCGCTGTCGAGTGTGTCCCACGCGGTCGAGGTAGGCGTTCGGGTCGCAACCAGCTGATAGTTGAGCGCCTCGATTGTGTCGCGCGTCGCGTTGATCAGATAGGAATTCGAGCATGCGGCGATGAATAGATCCACCATGGCCCATGCTGCGTGCCCGTGCCCGGCTGTGTCCCGCTGCTCGACCGTGGCGGTCACGGTGTCCAATGCGGCGAGGATCTCCGCGCGCTGGCTTTCGCTGAGAGTGCCGGTCGTGACTCGGACGACACCGCCCACGAGCGCACCCAATGTTTGCAGAATCAGAGTGCGATCCTCGGGCTTGGGGGTCGCGACGCGGGTATAGCGCTGCGGCGACATCTCCACCAGGCCTACGCGCGCCAAGTCATTCAGGGCCTCCCGGATCGGGGTCCGAGAGATCCCCAACCAGGCCTGCAGGTCCTGGTCGTTCAATTGCTCTCCTGGCACCAGCGTGCCCTCAAGAATCGCCGTACGAATCCGCTCCGCAGCCGTCATCCGCAATGACACACGCTCGACAGCCCCACTCACGTCAGAACCCGGAACAGGCATACATCTCCCTTGATATTTCTGAACAGCAGCCGCCAGTGTAGCGCGGCCCCATACACGTCTCAGTTGGGAGCCTGTACTCGCTCGGGCGCCAGCCGACAACTCGTCGAGACGCGGTGCAATGCGGAGGTTGGAGAAGGCATCGACACAGAGCGTGTGATCGCCGGTCCGCAGAGGACACACAGACATAGCATCTATGATGGTTAGATGAGTTTATGCCAGCTGACTAGAGTCGCCCTGTCTGCGGTGCAGCACGTCCTGGGCCGCTATCCCACTGTTGCGTACTCGGCATGAGTCGCTTGCGATGGCGTCGGCGGAGCTGGCTCGCTTCGCGCCTACGGCGCCTACTCGGCAGCGACAGAACCGTCGCCCTCTGCACGTGCACCTGGGCGCCGGTCGAGCATCACCCTGCACGCTGCATGCCCGAGTGGCAGATTGCCCGAGCGTAATTCCGGACTCCGCGGAGAGGGGTGAACCCAGGTCGCGGGCAATGGTCCACCTCCTGTACCCGTCGTAGCGGCGCGGTCACAAACGTCGAGCCGTGTTCCGCCCAACTCGGGGATCGGTGAACCCAGGTGGCAGCAGCGAGCCACTGTAGGGTGCGATCGGAGCGGCGCGACACTGCAGGGTGACTATGTGGCGGGGACTTCCGCAACGGAGATGGGGGCATCTTCCGGGTCGGCCCAAACGGGTGCGGGGAGGGGTGTGTCGACGGCGCCGCCTTGGATCGAGCGCAGCGCCACCTCGATCTCGTCAGTGTTCTCGGGAGTGGCGAGGCCACAGGCGCGCAGTTCGGATGCGAACTTGAGGGTGAGGCGGCTCTCGCCGGCTTCGACGGCCTGAGCGGTGGTGCCGGTGCGTTTCTCGTTTCCGGTCTGGATGTCCGAGACCTCCTCGCACACGTGATAGACGGTGCCGCCGTCGACCCAGACGACGGTGACAGTGACTCCCATCAGGCCAGCGACGACGACGGCTGCACCGGGGCCGGCGAGCAAGGCCCCCGCAAGGATCGCGGAACCCACCATGGACCCCGCCTTTGACCGTAGTTTCGTCAACATCTGCGACTCCTCTCTGCTCTGCGTCAGCTGCGCCCCCCACGCTACGCAGCAGAGGTATGCCCCATGTAAGGGACGGCACACGCGACGGCCAGCAACCGCAGCGTTAGTTCGCGAACCTCGGATGGGTAGATTCTCGACATCGTTCCAACTCCCAGATGAAATGTCGGAACGAGACCTAGGGCGGATCAGTGGCGGCGGTCACTCGGGTTTGCAAAGCCGTGCTCCACCGGAGTTAGTGCGTCAGTTATCGCCCCTGAGGGGACTAGTTGGTGATGGTGACCTCGTCAAGGAAGGTCCTAGTGTCAGGCGAGGTTGAGGTAGCGATGCGGATATATCGTTCGTTGGCGAGTCCTGGCGCGATAATTTGGGTCGCTCCTTGCGTGGTAGACGCGGGAGTGGTGGAGCCGAAATGGACCCAGTGAGCGTTGTCGTTAGACACTTCGATGGTGACTTGCGTTGGAACTGCGCTGCAACGCCGCAGTGGCGTCGCGGTTCCAGTTGCCGTCGGAATGGGGTGGGCCTTGGGCGTATGGCTTCCAGTCGCGTCAGCTTCGGGTGATCAGGGCGAGGAGCCCGCCAAGGTCGATGAGGGGGGTGGGTGGAGCAGAATCTACGACGATCAGGTCGAGTTGGAGGGGCGCGCTGTAGTTCCCGGAGTTGATAGTCAGTGTGACGGGGCCGTCGTGGTGAACGGTGACGGTGCACTCCCACCGCATGGTCTTGTCGGCAGCGCAAGAACCCACTGTTGCGGGGCCGCTGGTGATACTTATTCGCGCGCCTGGCAGGGCGGTGCCAGAGATGGATTCTCCGTCGGTGAAGACTTCACCGCCCTCATGTGACGTCATCGTGAGCTGCTCGCCGGCGCCATCACCGATCGTCATCTCCTTCCCGGACAGGAATTCCTCGGGCATGGTTTCGTCGAGTACCAGCCGACCGTCTCCCTGGGGGGAGAGCGCACCTCGAGTACCTCCTGGGAACGTCCCGATGAGTTGCAAACTGTAGGAATACCCACCTACCTGGGGGAAGGGCACCCAGACGGTTTCGAACGTGACCACAGCCGGGCTCTCGCAAGAGCCCAAGTGGACAGAGTTGTCCGTATCGTCCCCGATGAAACACCGGTCGCCGAAGGTTACGGGTCCTGGCGCGCTGGCGCTGGGGATGCGAGCCATGATGCCGAACCAGGGCTCGTCCTCGCCGGCAAGAGGTGGCGAGTTGTACCACTCGGCGCTGAGGTCTCCCTCGAATTCCCGGATGGCGTAGTCCATCGTAAAAACGCTGCCGCCGGTGACGCGAACCATGTAACCCATGGTCATTCTGGTTTCAAGGAACGCGTCATCGGTGTCTACGGCTGACGAGTTGTGCTCAAGCGTTGTTGCGGACGATTCCTGCGCGGACGCCAGAACCGTCGAGAGCGTGACGGTCACCAGGACCGCACCCCATGCGAGCATCTTCCTATACATGCAACCAGCATATCAAGAGACCATCTAATCATAAAGAATATGTTGGATGCTGGTCGGGTCGCGTTGTGGGCCGAGAAGGGCATCGTCGCTGACTCGCTGACCCCGCCGGTCATCCCTGGCGTCGCCCGTGGATGTAGTGAAGCGAGAGGGATCGGCAACATAAGTTGACACAATAACCATTATTGGCTAATGCTCATTAACTCGATTGGTGTGATGTGAAGCCGCGGGGCAAAGAGGTCAGGCATCGTCTACAGGGTGGCGCGGACGCGATGTCACTTAGCTGATCGCGGAGTAGGCAAGAGAAGCCGCCATGGGGTGGTTCAGGACGGTGGGGGCCACGCTTTGGGGTCCCCACCGTCCTGGTTGGTTGTGGCGCTACTTGAGACGTTAGCTGCTGGGGTTGCCTGCCAGGGTGAGGCATCGAGTCAGGCTGGAGACATCTGCAAAGTTGACAGGAAAGGAGACTTTCCGGTTGCTGGTGTTTGCGACGTATGCGCCCTTGAATTCGATGCCGGGGCTGGAGTGTCCTCCGGGGACAACTTGCGAGTGTTCTTGTCCTGCGTGGCCAGGATCGAAATCCCCTATTTCAGGGCGTCAAGAACCACTTTCGCGGTGTCTGCGACGGTGGCGTTCTCGTATTCTGCGTCCGGGGCGTTCTTCAGGGTGAGGATGGTGAGGATGATGGGTTCGCGGTCCGGCGGGGTGATGATGGCGATGTCATTGCGGATGCCATAGGCTCCGCCGGACTTGTCTGCGACGGTCCATCCTTCGGGTGCTCCTGCGCGGATGAGGGGGTCGCCGGAGGGGTTGCCGCTCATCCATTCCATCAGCATCGCTTTGTCGGACGCTGCGAGCACAGTTCCGGTCAGGAAGGCTCCAATGCCTGCAGCGAACGCGGCGGGTGTGGTGGTGTCATCGGTGCTGCCCGGTTCGATGATGTTGAGATCGGGTTCGTAGTTGACGATCTGTGAGGTGTTGTCGCCGGCCTGTCGGAGGATTTCCTGAAGACCTGCGGGCCCACCGATCCTTCTGAGGATGATGTTGGTGGCGGTGTTGTCGCTGGCCCGCACAGCGGCTTCTGCGAGCTGGGACAGGGTGAGCCCGTCGCTGATGTGCTCGCTAGTGATCGGAGAGTAACCGGCGGCGTCGATGTCTTCTTGCGTCCAGGTGACGACTGTGTCCCGTTCAGCTACAGGGACTGCAAGGAGGAACCCTCCAGCGACGAATGCCTTGAAGCTGGAAGCGAATCCGAATCTGTCATCCGCCCCGTACGAGACGGTCTGGCCAGTGCCGGTGTCGAACGCGCTGACACCGATGCGGGCGTCAGATTCGCTCTCCAGCTGTTCCAACTCTGCGGACAGGTCGATTGACGCGGGCGCCGAGGCGATCGTCGCGGTTTGGGTTGCGTCGGCTCCCCGCGCGTCGGCGCTCGGGGAGCATCCGGTGAGTAGTCCTGCGGCGACGACTGCTGCCAGAGAGATTCGGGCAGGAGTGTGGAGGAATGCGTTCACGAGTGCATCACTTTCGGCGCTGGTTGGGACACTGTCCTGTTGAGCTGAGTTCTCCGAAGAGGACAGTTGAGGCGTGGCCGGGAGTGGGTGTGTGGCGAGGCCGCCGGGTAGGGCCGGCGGCCTCGCTTTTCTCACGGGTGGGGTGGCCCGTGGGTGTTACCCGATGGCGAGGTTTGCTTCGGGTGTGGACCGGTGAACCGTGGGGTGTCGTCCCAGACGGTTTGGCGTTTGAGGATGCGGAAGAGGGCTCCCCAGGCGTAGGCGCTGGATCAAGCACGGTTTCTGGCGGCGAACACTCGTTGCGCTACGGCGCCGGTGTGAGGAGGTGGGTGAGTGCGCTGACGATCGCGGGGAAGTTGATGAGGGGGGAGTCTGGGTCGTCGCGGACTCCGATGATGGTGATGGTGTGGATCGAGGTTTGGCCGGAGGAGGTCGTTTGTTCGGCTGTGATGGTGGAGGGCCCGTCGGGTAGTTTTGCTGCGCAAAGCCACTTTCCGGAGTAGTCGGTTTCGTCTGTGCAGAGTTGGGCGCCGGTCGCGTCGCGCAGGATGACGGTTGCCTGGGTGTCACCGTCGCCGCCGAAGCTGAAGTACCCCTCCGCGTTGAGGGCGATGGTTTCTCCGTCGGTGGGGGTTGTGATTCGCACGGGGGTGTTGACGGCGTCGATATGGAAGGTGTGTCGGTCTGCGCTGGGGATGTTGTTTGCGTCCGTGTGCATGGCGCCGATGTGAACGACACCGTCGAGCAGAGGTGCCGTCGTGCACTCCCATGCACCGGTGGGGTCGACCGTGGTGGTGCACAGTGTCGCGCCGGACGGCTCACCGATCGGGGAGAGGAGGGAGACAGTGACGGTGACGCCAGGCTCTCCCTTCCCGGTGATGGTTGGTTCGTTCGTGCTCAGTCCGTCACCCTCACCCGGGGTGAGGATATTCAATGAGGTGGGGGAAACGCCCGTCGCGACGAGTCCCTGTGGTAGCAGCGAGAACGTCGAATTCGTCCGGTCTGGTATGTGGAAGGCCCATCCGGGTGCCCATATCAGCTGCGGGTACAGGTAGGGGCTGATGGTGTACTCGTCGGAGTCCACCATCATCATTTGAGAGGCGGACCCTGAGCATGGCGCCAAAGTCGCTTCGTACCGGTAGGACGGGATCTGCGGTGCACCCATCTGAAGGCACTGACTGTTGATGATGACGGGGCCGTATGTGTCCAAAGGGGGTAGCTGAACAGATGCCGCTGTGGGACTGCCGATCGCGGACGCCGCATCGGGGTGCGTCGTCTTGTTCAACGCTGCATCGTACGAGCTATACGACGACGGAAATCCCGGATGGTTTTGGCGCTGGAGGAAGGCCAAGGGTCCCTCGAGTTGCCCCAACCCCGACGGCGCTGCTGCGTTGGCGGGGGTAGATAAGCCGTCACTCGGCATCACTGACCCTGCACTACTCAGTGGTGATGCCACCACCAGCGCGGCGGCCAACGCAACTACCTTCAAGAGAATAGACATGCCAACAGCGTATATTAGACGGTTAGCATATTGGGGCGGTGTGCATGGACTGCCCTCGCAACTCGGGCCCGAACCCGGCGTCGAGCACGCAGAATGCAGGGCCGAGGGCACGCGCACCGTTCTGAACGGCTTCCATGGCGTCATAGCGGGGTTGCACTTGGCGGCTGTACGGGGCCTTGGCAGGTGTCCTCGGGGTTTCTACGCTTTCCAGAGCTTCCACAATCGGTGGGCAAGACGGAGTTGGTCTTGTTGTCCGGCGATCAGGGTCTCGAGTGCTTCGGACCCTGGTGTCCACCGGTAGTCAGCCACCATGTCGGGCAAGGGCGCCTCTCGCGGTTCCGCATGTGTCCATGAGTCGGTGGGAAAGCAGGCAGACGAATGCCCATGCGCAGGCAGGGTGGGAACTGATCCACCTGTTCCTCGACGCGTGCCCGAACCCGTGCCTCGTGCGAGCCACCCGGGAAATCATCGACACGCTCGCGTACCTGCTCACCGCCACCCGCGATGAGACGACCACCAGATGGCCCGCCCTCGAAGACGGCTACCCACGGCTGCAGGCGGCCGTGACCGACAACGACCCCGTCGCCGCAGAGCTCGCTATCGAAACCGTCTCCCGCCTCCAATAAAGGGCTCGACCCTCGGGGGTTCAAGATGCGGGAACGGGTGGCGGGCACGGCCGAATGCTGAAGGGAGCATGGCTACGACGAGCAGGAATCCGGCGAGTCTGGCTCGTGGCATGCCCCACCCACTCCCTCGGGAACTGGCCGCAGGAGTGGGTGGTGGCCATGTGTGTCAGCTCTCCAACGAAAGCCCCACATTGGCGACGCCGGGCACCCTCAGCCGGCGCCTGTGGTCTACGGCGGGCAGAGCAACATCCCAAACAAGAGGAGTGATGGGCATGCCGTGCGATGCTTCATTGCCGCCGGCGTCATTCGACTCGGACGCATCCCGCGGTTGTCACGAAACAGCCGGTGTCCTGTCGGCCCGTCGGGAAGGGGGGAGCCTCCGCGTTTCCAGGTACCCATGTCTGCGAAGCAGTCCATGTGTGGTCTTGTAGCGCCCAGGCTGGGACGAAGTAGCCAGCGGTTGCGGTTCGCGCGGAGACCCACCCGACGAGAGTGATGCTGTCATCGGGTTGGCGGATCCAGACGAGACCGCCGGAATCGCCGCTGCTCACGACGCCTTCGGCGTTCATCATGTCGCAGAGTTCGGATGATCGTTTGCAGTCTTTGGTCAGCGTGCCGCATCGGTAGCCACCCGCGGCCAGGGTGTCCGTTGAGGTGCCGGAGTGGCAGACTTCGGTCCCTGCGGTGAGATCAGCGGGAGTTGCGATGCGAGATATATCTGCCTTCGCAGTGTTGGAGATCCGGACGCGCGGCTCGATCGGTCGTGTTCCGGTCGCGACGAGTCCGATGTCTCTCATTCCTGATTCGCCGTTTGCCCGGGTGCTGTGGGAAGTGCGTCCCAGCATTCCGCGGCCGGTCCCGAACTCTATCTCCGGGTTCCCGAGGGTGTAGACGACGTGGCCGGCGGTCGGCAGGTAGTACCACCCCTCGTGGAGCCATACGCCGCCCCCAATGGTGCCGCGTTGCTCAACTTTGGCGCTGCCGGCAGGGTTGATGGCGTCGTTCCAGTCAATCTCGGGTGCGGGGGTGACGCCAAGTCCCTTCGCCGCTATCAGGAACCATCCGGCCTCACCGCTGTGCCAGTAGGAGCCGATCTTGTCCGTGCCCTGTGGGCACGTCGCGGGATAGGACCAGGAGTCAGTCGCGAAGGCCGCGACAGTCTGTTCCAGAAGTGTCTGTGCGTCGTCGTCGTTCCCCATGGTGATTCCAGATGCAGCAAGAGATGTCGCTGGCGCGCATGTGCCGATCTCGCGGGTCGCCCAGTGAGGCCACCGCGTACGAAGCGCATCCCACGCGGTGACCGATTCCGGTGACGTCGCGGAGGTAACTCCGAAGACAATGGGAAAGTAGTTCGGCATGCCGGACTGGTAGAACTCGCCATTCCCGGCGCTGCCCTTGGCGAGATCCCAACCATCGCCCGTGAAAAGATGCTCTCGCATCGCGTTGCGGGTTGTTCCCGCCCAGATGTCGTAGTAGTTGTACTCCTCGGTCGCACGGCCAAGCTCATACTCCAGTGCACCGAAGGCCTTCAGTCCCGCGAAAACTTCCGAGTTGTCCATTGTGTACTCCGAACTGAAACGCCCGAGCGCACGGGTGAGCCCGTCGGGCATGCGCACTCCATTCGGTGGGGCATAGGTCAGCAGGTTCGCGATCGCTTCGTACGTGAGGATGTTCTCCTCTACGAACGCCTGAAGCTCCGGGTCTCCTGTCCGATAAGCGGCCTCCGCCACCATGAGAGTCGTCGCCGCGTAGCTGTCGACCGAGTCATATGGAACCGGATGGTCAGCATTGCCTTGATGCGGTTGTTCCTGGCCATCCGCAACGGACCAATCGCTGATCGTGTATGAGAGTCCATCGACGTCTGACCCGACGTTGAGATGAGTGAGCGTCCATTCCATCCACTTGTGAGTTGCAGTCCGCCCGACAGTGGTCCCCGAAGCGAGCAGGCCAAGGGCGGCGGTGTTCGCGGCGTACGGCTCAATATGTCCATCGGTCTTCTGGATCGCCCCGCTAGGTAACTGCTTCGACAAGATGAACTCAACCTGCTGCGCGGCGGCAGCTGACAGACTGGTTGCCGTTGCTTCGGTAGGAACGCTGGTGCTCGTTGCGGAACCCCTACCTGCGGAGGGCAGAGCCTCAGCCGCGGCGGCTGGCAAGGTCGTCGCTAGAGCAGCGCTGGCTATAGCGATTGCAATAATTCGGAACTTCATAGGAATATGTTAGATGCTTAGGTGTGGACGGGTGGCGCGCTCCCGCCCGCCAAGCCGAAGCGCGCATCGACAGGTCGACCAATATCTATTGCCCTGTCCGGTCAACCCTTCGAGCTCCAGCCGCGGTTGACTCCTCGTCGGAACCCTGTCCGCTTCCACGCGCGCTGATCCTCAGGCTCCGACCCGGGATCGTCGAGCCGCAGCGGCATAGCGGCACTGCGCGTGGAAGAGCCGCCCTCCCATCGGAGTGAGCACGAGTCGACGAGGAACTGACGGTCGCGATCGTCCGCACTCGCAGGGACTCCCGAGTCAGCTACGGGGCGCGCCGCGTGCACGTGGAGCTGCGGCTCGGGTTGCGGATCCGATGCGGGAAGAAGGGCGTCGCGCAGCTGATTCGACTGGCCGGGATCGCGGGGGATAGCCATCGCCGCAGAGGCGGCAAGGCCCGCCCGCTACCGGCACCGCATGAGTATCTCGTGAAGTGGTAGTTCGTCGCGGGTGGCCCGGACGAGTCGGTGGCAGTGAAGCTCTGGACGCGAAGATGCGGGAACGGGCCACATCCGCTCCCGGCGAGTCTGACGCGTGCAAGCACCCACCGACGCTCCAGAAGAACTGGCTGAAGAATGCGGCGGGGGCCACGTCTGCTCGAAGGCAAAGCGCACGTGCCTGAGCGCGCGAGCGTGCGAGGACCTGTCCGGCCTCGGCGTTCGTCAACTGAGGTGTCGATCGGTTCCGGATACGCGGGATGCCCCGAGGCGCACGACCTCGGGGCATCCCACGGGATCGTCAGCGCGAGACGGTGATCTCGGTCTCGACAGAGTTGCCGTCCGCGTCGCTCGCCCACACGGAGATGGTGACCCCGGGGCGCAGCATGTAGATCAGGCTGCCGACAGGCACCGAGAACTTGCCGGTCTCGTCGATCGTGCCGAACTGAGTGGTTCCGAGGATCTCGACGGCCACCGAGGTCGATCCGGCCGGCGCGGTGCCCGTCACCACATACTGCCCCATGCGGAAGGGGTTCGCCTCGATGTCGCCGGACGGCTCGGGGGCGGGCGTTTCGGAGCCGGCGCCCACCGTGAAGGTGACCTGCTTGCCGAGTGGCTCGAGCGTGCTGGCGTTGACGTTCACGGCCGTCAGCTCCTGACCGGCGGTCAGCGTGTAGCGCCCGACGTCGATGGTGTAGTTGCCGTCTTTGGTGACGACGGCGCCGGGGCGGGCGCCGGGGATACCGTCGATGACGACCGACGTGCCGGGCGTTGCCGAACCGGAGATGCGCGTCGAGTCGGACGTGACCGTCCCGACGAGCAGATCACGTTCGGGTGCCGGGGCGTCGGGCTCTCCGAACTCGACGATGAAGACCGATGAGCCGATCATGCGGCCCGAGGCGTCGAGGGCAATCGTGTTCAGCCGCTGCATCGGATAGATGCGACTGGCGAACGGGGAGAGGTCGACGCGGAACGATCCGTCGGCCTCAACGGTACCGTCGAGGCCTCGGCCGGGGATGACACCGAGGACGCGTACGGTCCTCGCGTCGCCGGTGACCTTTCCGGTGATGTAGCGGTCCCCGGCATGGACCGTGTCGACCGAGATCGTCGAAAAGGCATTCTGCGCGGCGGTGGGGGCGTTCTCTGTGGGGAGTTGTGTCGTCGCGGCCTGGGCGGGCACGATTCCGGCGGCGAGGACGGCGGCGGTGAGGCTTGCGGCTGCAAGGCCCTTGGTGAGCATTCGCACGGTGGTTCCAATCTTGAGATGAGAGGTAAATATATCAGATGCTCAGTTGAAGACATGATTAGTGGCTTAGTGCGCTGCCTCGCGTCTTACCCGATAGGCAGCTCGAGGGGACTGAGCGGGGAGTCACGTTGACGCGGCATCCGGCGACGGCTTCGCGCCGGCGTTCACGGGGCATCATTGACTGATATCGCCAATTCGGTCGAGACGCTGGGAGGTCTCCCGTAAGTTTCCTGTGGGGCGCCGCGACGTCGGCGCACCAGACCGAGGGCAACAACACCAACTCCAACTGGTGGCGCCTCGAGACCTCGCCGAACTCGCCTTTCAAGGAGCGTAGCGGTCAGGCAGTGGACTCCTACCACCGCTATCGCGAGGACATGGAGCTGCTCGCCGGCGCGGGCCTCGACTCGTACAGATTCAGCCTCGAGTGGGCGCGGATCGAGCCGCGACCCGGAGAGTTCGACGCCCAGGAACTGGCGCACTATCGCGACATGATCTCCACAGCGTTCGAACTCGGGCTCACGCCCGTCGTCACGCTGCATCACTTCACCACTCCGCTGTGGTTCTCTCAGAGGGGTGGCTGGAACGCGCCGGACGCCGTGGACCTGTTCGCCAGGTTTGCCGGGAAGGCAGCGGAGATCCTGGGTGATGTTCCTTGGATCTGCACGATCAACGAGCCGAATATGATCGCGTTGCTCGCCGAGATGCCGGCGAAACTCGCGGCTGCGGAGAGCAGCGTAGCCGCCATGGATGATCGCCCGATCGCGGGTCTCGCGCTCAGCATGCCGTCCAGCACTGTGACTGCGACGCTCACGGAAGCTCACCGACGGGCCATCGAGGTGCTCCGCGCTCGCACGGACGCGAAGCTGGGATGGACGGTATCCGGGCAGGGCTTCGAAGCTCAGCCTGGCAGCGAGAAGGTCATGGCGGAGGTCAAGTGGGCCTGGGAGGACCGTTACCTCGAGGTGTCGCGTGAAGATGATTTCGTGGGCGTCCAGTCGTAAACGACCCGAGTCATCGGCCCGAACGGACTGCTTCCGTACTCTCCGGCTGAGCGGCAGACCATGACCGGCTGGCCCTTCCGACCGGATGCCGTCGGGCGTGCGCTTCGCAACGCCTGGCACGTCACGGGCGGTACGCCTCTGCTCGTGACGGAGAACGGTGTCGCCACTGCGGACGACACGCAGCGCATCGACTACATGTCCGGAGCCTTGGATGAGGTCCGCTCCGGGATCGCCGATGGCATCGATGTTCGCGGGTACCTGTATTGGAGCGCGCTGGACAACTACGAGTGGGGGGAGTGGGGCCCGACCTTCGGGCTCATCGCCGTCGACCGGGAGACATTCGTGCGTGCGCCGCGCCCCAGCCTCGCCTGGCTCGGGGACATGGCCAGATCGCACCGCATGGTCTCGCGCTGAGAGAACGAGAGAGCAGAAGAACATGGCCAGACCAGATGCATCCGACCTGCGCGCACGTGCCGTGCAGGAAGCCGTGATGGTGAAGCTGGGGCGCAATCGTCCCGCGAACTCCTTCACCCCGGCGAGAGAACGCGCTTCCCAAGTCGGCGACGACGGCGTGCTCTACATCAACGATGTCCCCTACGGAACGGAGTATCCGAACAGCTTCCTGGACGTCTGGTACCCGGACACGAATCTCGAGCAACCACGTCCAGTGCTGATCTACTTTCACGGTGGCGGGTTCCTTTTCGGAGACAAGGTCGCCGGTGACCCCCTGGCTGACGAGACGCAGGTCGGGGTGAAGTCCCTCATCAAGCCGTTCCTCGACGACGGCTTCTGCGTCGTCTGTCCCGAGTACGCGTTCGCTCCGGACCACCGCTATCCGACGCAGGTCAAGCAGGTCGATCATGTGATCTCCTTCCTGCAGAGCCACCGTGACGAGTTCGCGGTGGACACCGCCCGGATCGTGATCATGGGCGGCAGCGCGGGGGCGAACCTCACAGAGATCTACGGACTCGTCGTTTCCGACGAACGCTACGCGGAACGGCTCGGCATCGAGCCGTCAGTGCGAGCTGGACAGGTGCGCGGCCTCATCGTCGACGAAGCGGCGCTTGGGCTCGGCGACCTAGCTGACGAGAACATGAGGACGCTGTCCGAGACCTGGCTGGGGGACACCGACCTCGAAGGCAGCGAGCAGGCCGAGCAGACCGACGTTCCCGGCAACATCGCAGGGTCCTACCCTCCGGTGTTCATCAACGCCAGCAACGTCGAGCCCTTCTTCCGACAGTCAGCCGAGGCACTGCGCGACGTTCTCGATCGCGACGGCCTTCCCTACGAGTACTTCTATCGGGATCAGTCGGTGGATTCGCTCGAGCACGGGTACGTGAACCGTCATCGGACCAATGCGGTCGCCAAGGAGTGTCTTGAGCAGATGCGAGAGTTCGCCCGCAGAGTCATCCGCTGACCCGGAGTCGTGTGAGCCGAGTTCGAGGCGGCGGTGTGGGCGAGTAGCCCCACCGCCGCCTGGACGCTTCAGCTGGGCTGCTCGCCTGCAGCCGCTGCGGTCGCCGTCCAAGGAACGAACGGTCGGGTCCACGGTGCCGATAGTCGGGATAACTGGTCTTATCGGGGGTAGTGGGCCAGGCGTTGAAGTGAGATGGGGCTGAGTTGATATCTGCTGCTTGAGCGGTGCTCGAGCGGGATCGCGAGGGTGCGCGCGTCTGCAAAGTAGATCAGAGGGTCTGACGCCGGGATTAGGCTCACGACATGGGACAGGCTCAGCGTTCAGGTGGCCCGCGACCGGATGACGCGAATGAGTGAGAGCTGGCTGCCGCAGCATCAAGAACATGCGCTGTACACCGCTGCACACATCGATGTGCAGATTCTGCGGCTCGGTCAGGTCTTGCATCCGTACTTGGCTGCCGACCCCCTGAAACTGACTCAGCGGTTGACGCTGACCACCGAGGAGGTCGTGCTCGCTGCGATCGCACCGCTGCCACAGGCAGTGCCTCGGCTGTTCGCCGACGCTCTCAATCAGACCCGCAACCTCATGGAACACTGTCTGTTCGCGGAGGTCGAGTCGCAGCTGGGGCGCGACCTGGATCGCAAAGAGGCGGCCCTGATTGAGGTACCGGCGAAGCTCTCGGTGGAAGCGTTCGATGACTGGGCCTCCGACAAGCGACGCAGATCGTTGGGCGTCTTTGCCCGCGGGAGCGAGCTGTACGAACGCCTTCACCGGCTCCAGCCTTTCCACCGCCGAGACGTGGACTTGCACCCCCTGAGACGTCTCGCAGAGCACACGAACTTTGCGAAGCACCGAGAACCGAGCGTCACGCTGACCCGAGTCGGTCGGGTCGACCTCGAGGATGGATCACACACCGAATTGCGCGCCGGCGAGCAACAGATTGCTGAAGTTGGCAGCGTTCTTGCTTCCGTTCCCCGGGGTACGAAGATGGGCGTTTCGATGTGGCCGGAGGTGGTTGTCCGGAGACCTCACACCGGCACAGTGCACACCCTCATGCACGAACTGGGGCAGTTAGAGGAATGGGTCCGAGAGCAGGCCGTTCCAATCCTGGTGAGAGGACGAACAGATCTACCGAAGATCCCACCAAACCTCGACCTTTCGCGAGCGTACGCGTCGTTCTCGGATGCGTGGAACGCCGCCAGTCAGGACGCAGCCCACACGCGCCTCACCCGACGTATGGCTGGCGAAGGCGTCAGACGCGATCTCCTGGAGATGCTCGCCGATTTCTACGGCGACGACAAGCGACCAGCCTTCGCGGGCTGGCTCAGCACCCTCGACGAATCGGACGTGCTGGCTCTTTTCACGCCCGTCAGCGAAGCCGCGCTTCGGGGAGATCAAGCGACCATCGAGCATCACCTGCAGCTCTGGCGAGACCGAGCTGGCGTCGAGATTGACGCTGCCTCCGCCCGGTGAGCAGCGCACTGCTACGGTCAAGCCATGCCGAAGCAGATGGCCATCGAGGCGTTCCGCGAGCAGCAGTGGGCTGATCGCTATGCGCCGCACATCGCGCCCGTGAACGAATACGTCGACGAGTTGCGCGAGGCGGGTCGAGGCTGGGCGCCATACGTCGCACCGCTCCATGGCGGTATCGAGGCCCGGGTGCTGAGCATCCTTCGCGACCCGGGACCGGCGACGCAAGAAGAGGTCGGCAGTGGCTTCATCTGCGTCGAGAACAACGACGGCAGCGCTGAGCTGCAGGCGGTGTTGCTCGAGGAGGCCGGGATCTCACCCTTCGAGCTGCTCCCGTGGAACGCTTACCCCTGGTACATCAACCGAGCGCCGAAGGCGTCAGAGCTGGATGCCGGGGTCGAGACGATCCTGCACCTGCTGGAGCTCGCACCGAAGATGAAGGTCGTTCTGCTCCAGGGCGGTGACGCAGATCATGCGTGGCGACGACTCTTGCGCATCGCGCCGACCATCGAGCGGGAGCGTGGACTCACCGTCGTGCGCACGTTCCATCCGTCACCTCAGGCGCTGTTCGTGCGCGACGTAGAGGAGCGCGCAGCCCGCGTGAAGCGTCGACGCGAGGCGTTCCACGAGGTGGCGGCTCTGCTGGCCTGATCGTCGCGAGGGTGTCAGTCCGAGGTCAGCGTTTCGTGCACTCTCGCGACGTCCGCTTGGCGGTCGGAGCGCCGCAGCCACTGGTCGTGGTAGCCGGAGGCTGAATGCCGGCGACCGCGGTGGTTGCCCGCGATGACGATGTCGGCGTATCGCGAGAGGAGGCCGTCCCAATGGGTCTCGGCGGCAGGCGAGACGAGGTTCACCTTGGGAAGCGTCTCCGCAGCGAGGCTCGACTTCCGGGTGTTGCACATCGCGTGCAGGGTTGTGAGGTTGTCGACGTCGCTTGAGCCGCCGCTGGCGTGGGCGAGCTTGTGATCAGCCTCGGGAGCGAGCGCCCAGTAGGCGGGGTGCACCGTCCCTCGGCGGTAGTGGGCATAGTACGGGAATGCTTCGGGGAAGACATCGCTGATCGCGACGAGGATGCAGCGCGGGATCGTCCGGCCGCCGCAGTAGGTGCAGAGGAACCCGTCTCGGAGGAACACCTGTGCTCTCGTGCGGTCGGAGACGTGGCGCGATGTGCGCACATCGTTGCTGGCGGTGGTCGAGCCGTGAAGCGTGAGACTACCCATCCACACCTCGCCGCCAATGGGGGCGAGGCGCTGCTCGGCCAGCTCGAGCGACGGCAGTGCCGCGGCGACGCCGGCGAGAGTCTCGCTGTACCGGGCGGCGGCGTCGTCAGGCAGAGAGTGGACCGCGACCGTCACGCAGGATCCAGCTCGGCCGTCGACGAGCCATCGGTTATGAACTCGCGAGTCCTCATGACGGCCGCGACGCCGAGGAAGCCGGCGAGGTGGACGACGTCGTTGCCGCCCATGACACGGTTCAGCGTGAACTTCCTCGGGAACTGCTCGAGGAGCGGGTTCTCGTCGTCGAACGTGCGCTTGGTCTTGAGAGCGAAGATGCGGGTGGTGTCGAGGGCCCGGAGGCTGTCGATCGAGAGAATCGATGAGGTGACGTTGCCCCAGATGAGTCGGTCGAACTGCTTCTGGTTGGTCCAGTGCTGGCGGATGCGCTTCGCGATCCCCGTCGACGAGTTCGCGACGCCGACATACACCTGGCAGTACTCGTCGAGCACCATGATGTAGAGCCCGGGCACGCCGTCCCACTTCGTCAGGTCCGTGACTTCGACCATGCCGCGCCGGCTGGCGACAGCCGACTGCAGAGCGCGCTCGAACTCCTCGCGATCGAGGGAGGCGAAGTGCGCCATGTTCAAGTCGAAGTTCTGCAGTGCTCTCTCGCGATGCTCTTCGCACCATTCGTCGGAGTGGAAGCGGTGTTCGGCGTCTTCGTACGACCAGTCGAGGGAATCCCACAGCTCGGGGTTGTCCTCACGGCGCCATCGCGGCAGCGACGAGCGCTTGTTGATCGTCGCGTAGGTCTCGCGAGAGATGCGGAGTCCGAGCCCGAAGTGACTGCGCACCGCCGTGCCGAAATGTGTGGCTCTCTCGATGCCGACGGCGCGCGGTCGGCCCTTGCGCGGTATCGCCACAGGCACGCCCCAGACCTTCCGTGAGAGCCGCGTCTGCCATCGGTGCCAGACGAGCGAGTGTCCGGAGTCCGTCAGCGCGTGAAGACTCGCATTCGCCTCCGCGCCGATCCCTACATCGAAGATGCGCGCGGGGTCGAACTCGAGGTGCGCACCTTTAGGGATGAGGCCGGCGCTGGTCAGCTCGAACGGGTCTGCGTCGCGGACGAGGTACCCGAACTCAGTGAGCTCCCGACGCAGGTTCTGCGCGGCTCGCTCCGCTGGCGCCCATACGAGAGTCTCGCACGGGGTGACGGTGATCTCGAGTTCCATGGTCATCCTCCGGGCTGTGAACTCTTATGTACGTTGTGAACTCTGGTGTACTTCGGAGTCAAGGAAACAGGATCCTCCATTGCTGAGGTGCTGGCTCGATTGAACTCCCAATCACGAGAGTCGGACCGGCACGAATAAGATCTCAGCATGATCGTGTCTAGCCACGTACCACTCGTTCGTCGTCTGACCGCCGTATTGGGTCCGACGCTCGTATCGACGTTGGCTGGGGCGAAAGACACGCAAGCTGCGACGAGGTGGAGTGAAGATAGCGGTCCTCGCCCTGACACAGAAGCGATCAGACGTTTGGAGTGTGCGGATGCGGTCTGGCGCTCAGTCAGTGACGCTGAAGGGGAGCACGTAGCGCGGCTGTGGTTCATCGGCGCGAATCCCTTCCTTCGAGGAGAGGACACCGCCATCACCGCCATCCGCGAGGGCCGATTCGACGAGGTTGTTGGCGCTGCTCAGGCGCTGGTGGAAGACACGTTCACCGGGTAGGCGGATGCCCCCGTTCGCCGTCGACGAGCGCCTGAAGTGCCGCTTGAACCTCGACTCGTGCGTCTTCCGGGGATAGCTCTCCAGTGAGGATGCGCCGAGCGCGGTCGAGATCTTGGGCACTCGGCTGATGCCCTCCGAGCTGCTGCCCCTTTTGAATCAGAGCTAAGGCGCGCATGACTTCGGCCTCGGTCAGAGGTTGCTGGTCCATCCGTCTTCCCCCTGTCCCGACGCCCGAATCTCGGGTTGGTGACCGCGCTAATCCGATGAGTGCTCGGAGCGACGCGCGCGGCGGAGTCGATCTCACATGCGAGCGTAACCACTGAGCAGCTGACCTGGGGCTGGCAACGGCCAGCCACCAACGAGCAGGCGAAGTCGTTCATGTTCGAGGGATGGATCCTCGTCCCAGTATTTTCTGTCCTTGCGCCAGCCTCCAACCATACTGACGGCGTTCCTCAGTTGGTGTGCAAACCCGTGCGTGGGCTTCAACCGTTCTACGCCGACAGATGCTTGCTCGTTGATCCACCAGTCGTAAAGCGCGTCCAGGAGCGGGTAGGGGACAAACGAAGTGGTGAAGCGAGGCATGAAAAGCTGCGCGAAACACAGGATGTCGCCGTGCGAGCCCTTCGTGAAGAATGGTCCGTCGTAACGGGAGCGCTCCGGCCGCTGCTTGTGGATATGGCTGAGCAACTGGCTGGTGCTGTGCTCAACCGCAGCGACCGTTGCTAGGTGAAGTTCCTCGAGCTGCGCGCGCACGCTGATCTGTTTCTGTTTGGGGCCAAGGTCGATCCATTCGCTGGCTGTCACAAAGGTTTCACCGCGATGCCGAGAAGCACCGACCACATAGAGGCTGATCGGTAGATCCTTCTCGCGCAGGAACTTGACCGCCTGCAAAGTGGCTGCATCGATCTGTCGGGCGACGAGAGACATCGTCTGAGTTTGATTGAGGACCGCTGGCATCGGCTTACCGAAATACTCAGCGTATGCCTGCGCGAGAGAAGGGGCGACCGTCGCTTCTCGTCTCAACCGTTGGTTGCGCTCGAGGATGTACTCCTCGAAGACGGCTTCCAGCGATGCTCGATCGAGGCCATCTACCCACGCACCGTAGGAGATGACTTGACCAACCTCTAGATCCTTCGCGCGATCCCGCTTCAGCTCCATCGTTTTAGTGGAGCCGTCTTCTCTGAGCCCGAGGAGATCCAGGACACGGCCGAATGGTGTTTTGACCTGTCGACCGATGATCAGGACCCTCTCGCCTACTAACTCAGGTGTGGACTCGATCAAGTCCTCGAGATTGGTCTCGAGAGCGAAAGGTTGGGGGAGTACCGGCACGAGACCATCGCCCGCCAGTCGCCACAGCGGGAGGGCGTGCGCCGCACGCGGAGCCCCTGAGCGCCTGCCGCCGTCCCGACGCCGACGCGAGGACTTCTGCGATGCTGGATCTGGCTGGGAGGAGGTGTCGTTGGTGCTCATCGATCAGGACAGTAACTGACACCGCGGACATTCCTCCGGACCACGAACCTAGCCCGTTCTGCACGGTCTTCATACGACCGACTGTCCGGAGAGAGCGAGTAGTCCAAACGGACACGCGGGTCACGAAGCGCTCCCACTATGTGGATATCCTGCTATCTATACAGCTCCGTGTGGCCACCACGGGGCCCCGAAGAGGCCAGCAAGAGGCCAGCAAAAGGCCAGACGATCATTCGTATTCGAGTGTGTCCGCCTCGAGGCCATCTGATGGCCACTATGTGGTCACCAGTCGCCCAGTGGTGACCGTTTCGTGGCCGCTTGGCGACCAAATCAATACTCTCTAGCGCCGAAATCGATCTCAAGCGGTGCTTGCCGCCTGCGAGCCGCGGGACAACTTTGCGCTCGGTGCGATCGATGGAGGAACGTGCCGGCTCTTTCGCGCTCACGCTCGCGCTCCGGGCGCTATCTCTCTCGGCCTGTCTGGAAGCGTTTTGGATCATCGCGGCGAGATCGAGAGCGGCGGTGTCTCTTCCAGCTGTCGGATGAGTGTCATCGTCGCAGCAGTCGAGCGTGAACAGATGGCCTCAGGCAACCGCCTCCAGGCGGTCGCGTCGGGGGAGGAACAAGCATGATGCGAAGACCGGAAACAGGCGCTTCGTCGCTTCGCTCAAGGCTTGTCCCCGTGGTGCCACCTCGTTTTAAACCATGGGGACACGCCACCCCCGACTTCGCAAGGCAAAAGGGTCGCCATGTCCCCACGACCCCCTGCGGGCCCTTCGGATTCGGCCTTGGGGACATGGATGATGGGGACACGATTGTGCTCAAAGTGATCTGCTGCTTCCGCTAAAGCCCGTCGCGGATTCGTTGTTCACAAGGTGCCACTTCGTTCGCAAGCTTGTGAACAACGAATCCGCGACTTTCCGGGGCAAGAGAGACGCCTGTTGACACGCTGGCTCCGTTCTTCGTCCTGAGTCAGCGCGTCAACAACGAGGTTGAGTCAAGGTGAAAGTCCCGATCAAGCAGCAGATCAGATCCCGATTCCTCGCTGAAGCTCGGCCTCGGGGCCAAAAGAAGGGAAGAGCATAAGGGGAGGTGGCGCCGGGCTGCGTTTCTCACCTCGCTTCGCTCGGCGGAAACTTGACCGGTGGTCGGCGTAGCCGACACCTCCCAGGGCGCTTGGCTGTCGCTTCGCTCGGCCCGCTAACGCTGTAGATCTCTCGACCCGGTCTTCTTCTGACTTGTCGAAGGCTCACAGACAGAAGCCCCGCAAGCTGCGTCCAACGTCATCTCGCTGCGGGGAGTGGTTCGTCGTGACTTCCGTGCCGATCGCTGCAGGTTCTGGTGGCAGGTGACTTTGCAAGAACCGCGGGATTCGATATGCGGGTCCTCGGCAGACAGGTTGACCGCTGGTGAGCGCGTGTACCTGCACATGTTCCTGCAACGCCAGGTACATGGCCGAGGGGCAGAAATCCCAGTTCGTGGGGGGTTTTCGGGCCGTCGGGACGAGGTGATGCAGGTTTTGCACTATTTGCGTCTGATCTGCGATTTTCACAAATGTACCTGGTGTACCTGCCCTCGAACGCAAACCTCTATATAGGAGGCCTACTGGCTCAGGCGAGATGGAGATGTGGACAACGACAATGTCTTTCTCCTTTTCTAGTTAGACCAGGTACACCAGGTACACACCGGGGGAGAGGAGCTTTGAGGTGCAGAATGACGCCGATCTTGATGTAACTGGTGGTGTAACTGGAAGCTCTGATTCCGCAGGTACGTACCAGGTACACACCGCGTGCCGCGCTAGCGGAGGGGCGACGCGAGTGGCAACGCATCGACGGTTGGCATCGGTGTACACGTCGAAGTGTCTGCGGTGCTGTGTACAGTCGTGAGCAAGCCTGAATGACAGTAAAAGGGCAGGGCCAAAGCAGGTCCGACCGGTGGATACGCCAAGCAACCGCTAACGGGTTCGGCTACGAGGTCCTCTTGGAAGTTTGACTTCTAAGGGAGATCCATGTCTTTTTCCACCCCTGTGAGCACGAGCCTGCTGGACTCGTTGATCACGCCGGCAACACTAGCCGAACGACTCGGCACGACCGAGCGCAGCCTGAGCGAATGGCGTATCACTGGCCGCGGACCGAAGTTCATCCGAATCGGTCGCAGCCCCCGCTATCGTCCCGAGGCTGTCGACGAATGGTTGCTCGCGCAAGAGTATGCAAGTACGTCGGAGGAAGCCGCCTGATGGGCAGCGCATACTCGTACGACACAAAGAACGGTAAACGCTGGGAAGCGCGATATCGCAAGCCAGACGGAAAGACCGCTCGCAAAGGCGGATTCACGCGTAAGCGGGACGCTGAGGCGTACATCACCTCGGTGGAGTCCGCAAAGCTGCAAGGCGCGTATATCGCCCCGGGGGAGTCTCGAGTCACGGTCGGTGAACTCGGTGCTGCCTGGCTGACCGCGCATGCCGTCGCGGTGAAGCCGTCCACGTTCCACAGTGACGAGAGTGCGTGGCGCGTGCACGTCGAGCCAGCGTGGGGAACCCGCCGTGTCGGAACGATTCGGCACACCGAGGTTGCTGCTTGGATCGCCGAGCTGAGCGTTGACCGTTCAGCCACGACCGTGAAGCGGTGCCATGGGGTCCTCGCATCGATCCTTGATGGAGCGGTTCGCGACCGCCGGCTCCAGTCCAATCCGGCGCGGGAGGTGAAGACCCCGGAAGGTTCGGAAGCAGAGGGCATACCTTACGCATCAGCAGGTCGAACGGCTCGCAACGGCGTCGCTCTATCCCGACGTGGTGCGCTTCCTCGCCTACACAGGTCTCCGTTGGGGTGAAGCGACGGGACTCACGGTTACAGATGTCGATGTGGCGCGACGCCGATTGAACATCTCGTCGAACGCAGTCATCGTCAACGGACATGTGGTCGTCGGGACGCCGAAGACGCACGAACGTCGTACTGTTGTCTATCCGGCCTTCCTGGATGCGGCGATGGCTCAAGCGGTCACGCTCAAGCGACCGGACGAACTGATCTTCCCTGCGGAGACCGGTGGCTACCTTCGGCCGGGCAACTCGAAGTCCGGGTGGTTCGCAGGGGCATGCAAGCGCGCTCGGCTGGAGGACGCGTCTGCTGCTGAGGCGAGCGAGCGCGGAGGGGCGCTTCGTGCGGTCATGCCGCGCGTGACACCCCACGATCTTCGGCACACCGCGGCGTCGCTCGCGATCAGCGCCGGCGCCAACGTCAAAGCGGTCCAGCGCATGCTCGGGCATGCGAGCGCAGCGATGACCCTCGACACGTACGCCGATCTGTTTGACGACGACCTCGACGACGTCGCATCAGCACTCGACAGCGCGCGGGCAGAAGCGTTCGGAGGGGGGCTTCACTACTCGTCTGACGCTAACTGATTCGCGCAGCCTGCATATCGTGGTCGTGCTACTCGCCCAATGTCCCCGCGTCATGCAGGGCTCCGAGAGTGACGAACGGCGGCTGCGCGCCAAGCAGAGGCGTTGACTTGGAGCTCGTGTGAGAGTGACCGCGTGAGAAGTCGCCGCACGCACGGCGCATCTGAATACTCGGGCTGTACTGCGCGTGGACGAGCGATTGTGACCAGTACGGTGAGAGCATGCTCCGCAGACTCGAGATGAAAGAACAATGGCGATTGTTCGAGAAGGGCATGTGGCCCGAAGATCGCCCGCTGGGTCACGCGACCGTCGTGTACGGCCATAACGGCAGCGGCAAGTCCACGCTCGCCGAGCTGCTCTTGAGCCTGGGCGCAGGAAAGGCCGCCACCGGAGTTGTATGGGAGACGAGCGATCAGGTGAAGGTCGCAGTCCCCGCTGGCGGCAGTAGTCCCTCGCCGGCGATGGCTGTCTTCACCCGGGCGTGGGTTCAAGCAAATCTCTCAGAGTTCCTGGCTGGCGAGAATGCCGAGGCCATCGTCACCCTGGGGCAGGAAGCCATCGACTCGAAGGAGACGCAGAAGAGTCTCGAAGAGGAGATCGCCGGCTTGCGCGACAGCGCAGTCGAAGCTGAAGATCTCCGAACCAAGCTCGAGAAGCGCGCAGCCAAGCTTGTGCGCGACGCGCAAGACCGCATTGTCAGCGAGCTTCAGCGATTCGACTACAGCCACTACAGCCGAAACCGCTACTCGGTGGTCAGGGTCGGAGAGATGTTACGAGCTCCGAGGACTGACTTCCCAGACGACGGCGCCCACGCGGACGCTCTCGTGCAACTTGGCGAGGAACCGCCCGTTGCCATTAGTCCAGTACTGGTTGCGCCCCTCGCGCTGAGGGGCGAGCTGAGTGAGCTGGGGTTCATATTGAATCGTACGCCGACACGGGTTGCGCTCGGCGCTCTTGAAGCAGCGCCACACGCACAGACATGGGTTGAGCGGGGCCTAGCGCTCCATGAAGAGCGGGACAACTGCCTTTTCTGCGACGGTGAGATAACGAGTGCGCGGCGACAGCAACTCGCTCAGCACTTCGATAAGAGCTGGCTGGAGATCCGAAGCGCGGCACAGCAGTTGCTTCGAGTTGTGACCGGACGCAAGCAAGACCTGGAGGCTTGGCTCGACTCGTTGCCGGCTCCGTCGGAACTTGTGAGGGACTTGCAGGTTGTCTATGAACAAGCGGTCGAGCGAGCGCGCGGCGACGTCGACGCACGCGTTAGGAGTCTCGAGCTTGTTGAGGCCGCTCTCGCAGCCAAGGTCGCTGATCCAAGTGCGGTCCCTGACGAACCCGACTGGTCTGTTCTCGGCGACGCAGTCTCCGCAACCGTTCTGTCAGAGGCCGTACACGACCACAACGAACAAGCGAAAGGCCACCGAGAGCTTACCGAACAGCGCAAGTCGGTTGTTCTGGACCACATCGTCGGATCCCACGGCCAGGCCTTTCGCGATTTGGAGAAGCAAGTAGCAGATGCGAAGAGCGCCAGCGATACTGCTGCCAAGTCGGTCGAACTAGCCAGCCGCAATCTGGATCGCGTGCGGCAGGAGCAGTTCACGACGAAGGATATGGCCGACAAGCTCACGCGCGATCTGGCACGTGTCTATGGGAAGGCACATCTCAGCATCGCCGTGACCGATGATGGCAAGTCCTACACCTGTCGACGGGGTGAAAAGGCGGGCACCAATTTGAGCGAGGGAGAACGCACCACGTTGTCGCTGCTCTACTTTCTCCGGAACCTTGAAGATCAGCAGACACACGGTATCGACCCGCGGGAACGCATCGTTGTGATTGACGACCCTTCCAGTTCGCTTGACCGCGAAGCATTGTTTGCCACCCATCAGTGGCTTTTTAGCACTCTTCAGAACTTCGGTCAGTACGTCGTTCTGACTCATGACTTCAATTTGCTACGCCTCTTCATCACATCGCATAGGAGCAGGTGGAGCGCATCTGCCAAGGCTCTGCGCGACGGCGATACCAATGAGGCGAGATTCCCGAGGGTCGCGTTCCTGGAAATGTTCGCAGCCACGAAGGAAGGGAAGCGGGCGACGAAGGTCGGCCCGTTGCCGGATCTCCTGCGGAACAGCACATCCGAGTATGCGTATCTCTTCTCGATGGTGATGAAGGGGGTCCACGACGGCGAGGATCATGAGCGCCTGTTCTTGCTCCCCAATGCCGCCAGGCGGGTACTCGAGTCATTCGCTAGCTATAAGGCACCGCATCTGCCGAACTTCCTCCAGCAGCTGGAAGCACTAGTGCTGGCTGACCCCGATGAGCCATATCGTGACGTGTACGACTTCTGCAATCGCTTTTCCCATGGCGAGGGTAACGAAACAGTCGAAGTGCTCGATGCGAGGGTTGTGCATGGCCAAGTCCGCCGTTGTATGGAGTTCCTGCGGGCGGTTGACAGAGAGCACTTCGACAACATGTGTAAGGCCGTGAAGGTGGACCCCGAAGCGCTCTCGTAGTCGCTTCGATATGTAAGGTGCTCGGCCCGGCGAACAGCTCCAGACCTTGGCGACGCTCGTCCATGTCAGCCCCGCGACCCCAGCGGCCGATGGACGTCGTGACCTGCAACGAGACTGGCCACAGGGGTGCAGCTCTACGTCACGGGCAGATTCACGAGGTGCATACTCAGGCCCCCGTCACCGCTCCCGAGCAGCATTTACGTTTGATGATGGGTGGGGCGACCAAGGTCGCCCCACCCATCATGTTGGCTGCAGGCTTATGGGCCTATCCGACAACGTCGCCGTCCACGTTCTCCTGTGTTTTCAGCAGTAGCGAAGCTCGCACGAGAGTGCTTCTCAGCCCTCGGGCCGCGACCGCGAGCTCTCCCTAGTCGTCGTCGCGGAAGATGACTTCCAGCACGAGTTGCCGATCAGGATCCGGTAGAAGCTTTACCTTCCCGAGGAGCAGGGTCGCTGCAAGATCGGTAGGGAGGATTGATCGCAAACTTCCCCAGTGTGCGGTCACTGCTTGGCGAAACGCAGGGTACCAACGATCCGTCGCTGCCTCCCGCAACCCCTTGAAGATGAACTGAAGAACGTGCGCCGCAGTCCACGACATCGTTAGGGCCGCTCGGATGAAGAGCGCGAGGTTGTCGACTGCTTCTTCTTCTGTGCCCGCGATCCCCGTGACATATCTGGCGCCTACGGCTGCCCAATCCTGCATCGCATCCGGTTCGGCTACGCATCTTTCCATGCCACGAACGATGATCTCGATTTTGCTGGCCGCGGACGTCGGACCGCCGTGCAAGATTGCCTGCCCCAGCCCGGCGGGTGCGAGGCCAATAGCAGCCGCCAGTTCCCAAGGGTTTTTCCTGTAGCGAATCCCAACGAGATGTTCACGAATAAGAGCCGCGTCGATGACGTCAGCTTGCTCTTCGGTGAGCTGCCCGGCGGCACGCATGTACTCCACAACTGTCGGCGTCCCGAAGGATGATATTCCGAAGGCACCAGCTATCTGTCTAGTCGCAGCATCATCGCACCAGAGGGGAACGTCCGCTTCGGCAGCCCGGAGGATCGCCTCGGACCACGCTCCTAAGAGGTCTTCGAATCGTTCGGTCGGAGGCGCCAGCTGTGGCGGATCCGATCGTTCGGCGAGCCGGAGGAGAACGATCAGCTTTTCTGTCAGGCGACGGCGCTCCGCGACCTCCTCCTCGGGAATGAACATGACGGTCGGACCCTGATCGACGGTGCTCGGGACGAAGACATCGCCGGCCCGCTCAAAATCGATCCCCGCATCATTCGCGTCGCGAAGTTGACCATATGTGCCGAACAGTCGTTTGGGAACACGGCTGAGCACTTCCGCGAGGTCGTCATCAAGAGTTGCGAGGGTTAGGGCTGCCGTTGTGTCCAGGGCGGCGCCCCGCAAGCTGGCTATTTCGACGGCCGTGTAGTCCACGGGTCTCTCATCCGAACCACCCGCGAAGCGAGGCGAATGGCGGCTCTTGACGAGTATCTCGGCAAGGCCCCGCCGCGAGAAGTGGGCGATCAACCCGACGGGCAACGACCCATCGCGCAGGTGGGCATCAAGGTCATTGGTAGGGCGGGGACCACCGGCAGCTCGATCGATCGCAGCAAGCAGCTCCTTCGGATCATCTCCCTCCATCGTCACGGCCCAAACCAGACGGGGGCGATCGGGGAAGTCCGTGTGATATTCGTCAGCTAGGGCGAGTAGCTGCACTTCGGTGTCTCGATACTCGATGGGGGCGATTAACAATGCGCCCACTGCTAGCCGTCGAACCTGCTCGTGAGAAGAGAATCTATGGCTCAGACTGAGAACTTCGCTCACCTGCGCCATCTCTGTGCCGAAGCGCTGGAAAAGATGCAGCCACATAGACGCCTGACCGGCGTCATGAGGGACACGGCACACCGGGTGTGCTTTCCATTCCTTGAACGCCTGGAGGTCGTCGGCAGCGTGATTGTAGGCAAAGACCAATGACCAGGCTGCGTCGGCTGCATCGGGTTCGATGCGCAGCAGAGCTCGCGCTGGCAGGATGAGCTCTTCCCACTGCCTGTCCTGATACATCGCCTGGATTTGTAGTCGAAGGGCACGCGCACGTGCCCCCCAGGCTTGTCCGCCCGCAACGATAGCCCGTTGTGCCCGGTCGACGGCCTTCTCATGGTCGCCGCGATCGAGGTGATACCGCGCTGCCCGGAACCATTCGTCAGGATCGCCCCACCGACGCGCTGATTGTTCGGCGAGGCGGAGAGCGTCATCGGGTCGTTCGTGTTCGGCGTAATACTGGCCCAGGGCGCGGGCGAGCCTCGGGTTATCTAGCGCCGCGGATGCCGCGCGCGACTCAGCGCCGGGCTGCTCTCGAAACAGGGCCGCAATACTGTCAATCTCGTCGCACAACTGGGCGTTGAGCGGGCGCATGATCTCGACGAAGGGATGCACGATGCCGCGATGAGCAAGAACAGAGCAGATCGCTGCTTTCTCGTTCCAGTCCTCGGTGGCATCTACCGCTTCGGACCATAGTCGGACGGCCTTGTCACCCTCCACTTCGAGTTCAGCCTCACGTGCTGCGAGTTGCAGTCGCATCGAGGCTGATGCGGTTTCGCCCATTAGTGTGTGCGCGCCTGACAGCTGTCCGGTGTGGAGAAGCGCGAGCGCCGCGGCGTTGCGAACACTAGCGTGAGCGGCTTCGGCAGCGGTCGCCTCTCCTTCTGGGGTAGCAGTGAAAAGCGCCTTCGCGCGGTCATAGTCTTGAAGCAGCATGGAGGCTTCGATGGCAAGCACGACTGCCTCAGAGTTGGGAACTCCGGTCCGTCGCTGGCTGTTTCTGATATCGATCGCGAGGCGCCGCGCCGCCGACAGATCTTCGGTTTGAGTGTGAAACTCACCCACCAGGGACCGCGCGATGAGAGCACGAACGCCGATTACGCCTGCGGCTCCAAACCCGTCGGCTTCGAACGCATCTACCGAGAACTCGATAGCCTCGTCGAGTCGTCGCGCCTCGATTAGCTGCTGCGCGCGAATGGAGGCCGCGAGAGCTCGTTGCATCGCTGTCTGCGGAGTCCAGTCCAGCAGGTGCTGCTCTCGCTCGGAGAGCTCGTTGTCCGTTAAGATCGCCTCGATCAACGGGTGCCCGCGATCGTGGGCGAGGAGGTCAAGTGCGTCCGACTCCGAACGATTGATCCCCACGATCTGCACAAGCCAGTACGCGCGTGGAGTGGCTCCGCCTTCGAGCGCACGCTCGATCCAGGCGCGCGCGTTAGTGTGGTTCCCGCAGGTGATCGCTAGGAGACCGAGCCACCCGTCCACAGCTTCGCTCTCTTCGAGCCACGACGGCCGGGCACGAAGCCAATCCTTGAGAGTCTCGCCACGCTCCTGCGGCTTGGCAAGCGTTCGAAGCATCCGGAGCAAGGCCCGCTCGCCGATCGCACCCTCCAGCGCTCGCGCATCCTCCGCGAGCGCCGCGGGAAAGTGGGCAAGAGCGGACTCCATCGTGTCCTTGCCAAGCTCCGCCATCTCTGTGATCGGAACGATAACTTGCTCGTACACCAGCGCTTGGGAGTCACCAGCGCTTAGTTGTCGTGCGGTCGCAGTCCGCAGAAGAGGGAGCAGAAACCCGCTTGGAGGCCCCTCGAGGCCGTCGCATCTAATCGTGTCGAGGAGTTCTCTGGCAGCCGTACCAGCAGGACCATTTGTTTTGCAGGCGGTCATCAAATCAGAGTTCATGAGCGCAGCGCGGAGGGGCTTTAGTGGCACTTTCACGCCTAGCTCTTGCGCCGCGGATGCAGCGCTCCTCGCGATGCGCCATTCAAGCGTCAGCTTCTTCCCGAGACCGACGGCAGCAGAAGTAGCCACCTTGCCGCCGGCAGAGATCGCCGCCCCAGTTATCGGATCAATCACGTTGGCCTCCTTGAGGCGAGCATACGATGGGCAACCGACATGAATAGCGAAAGGCCGAACTGAGCGATCGGGTGCTCCGGTACCACGCCGAGTCGGTCGCTGAGGGTACGGGTTGCGACGTGCGCGACTCACGTCACTCTCGTAACCCGGCGTGTTGAGTCGTCTTCACGCTCACGTTCGTAACCGACTTCTGCCCTGAGCGTTAGCGGTAACGCAGCAGTAACGGAACTCGTGCGGGACTAGGTGAGCTGGTGTGAGCAGATGTGGGTCGCTTCCTTGTTTTTCCGCTGTTCCGCAAGAGCTGGACCCAGGGTCTGGACTGCAGAATGGGTTCAAATCCCACCGTCACCGCCACCACGAAGGCCCCGAATCCCATGGAAACACTGGGAAGCGGGGCCTTCGTCTTGTTCGACGCGGGATGAGCAGTGATGCCGTCGCAACGCTGCGCCGCGGTCTGATGCCGATGAGGGAACAAGGCGCGGCGTGCATCGCGAGGCCGAGCTGGTCACCCTCCGGACGCTCCCGCTCTTGGCTACGCTGAGTCGGATGAACGGTTCCGTGTCGTGAGTTTCACTCCGCTGCAATCCCGATCCCGGTCGCTGGGCGCGTGGTTCCGCACGCATCCGGAGCGGTTCGTGACGGAACGGTCGCGTCGGCAGATGCTGATCTGGATGGTCGTGGCCGCTGCCGCGGTCGTGGTCGCCCTACTGGTCTACCTGAACCAGGACGCGACGGTCGAGCTGTTGGGTGGTCGCGTGCGATCCGGGCTGGCGGTCGCCGGGGCCTTCGTCTTGCCGCCGGTGATCTTCGCGGTGTGCATCGTGATGATCCTTCGGCCGTCGCAGCGCTGGCGGGTCCGTGGGGGTGGTGTGCTCGCGAACCCGGTCGTGGTCGGCGTGGATGCGACATTCCCGGTCCAGTCTCTGGTCTCGGCGATCCGTGAAGGTACCGACGAGGAGATCGTGTCGGGGCTCACGGCCGCGCACCGGCGCGTGGCCGACTCCTGGGTGCTGACCGTGTTCTCTTCCGAGGCGGACGAGGTGATGTACATCGGGGTTCTGCGCGTGGACGGCAAGACCGTGTGGATCGACGAGGAGCCGGTGCGCGTGGACCGGTTCGTGGACCTGAAGCGGTTGAACGCGCTCGCGCTTCGCGCATCGGGGAGACGTCCCGAGCAGAAGGGCACTGCGGATGGATGATCTGAAGTCGGGTCTGTTCGCCCTGCTCGACGGCGCGGAGTACGAGGTCGTCAGCACGTTCGGCTGGTCACTCCGGTCGTGGACGCCGGCGCCGGGATTCACCAAGAGAGCGGGGAAGACCGGCTACTTCCGGGCCATCGATCGGAAGGAGGGTCTGCCCGTCTTCCGCATCGCTCACGGAGGGACGTATGCCGGCGTCCCGATCCAGATCGCCTCGAGCGGTGACGGCCGAGTCGTCGCGGCCTCCCACGACCCCGGTGCCGGTGACGCGGGGTTCACACAACACGGCCGCAGCGAGTGGTACAAGACGATCGACCGCTCCGACCCGAAACTGCGGATCGAGACGACGCGGACACCGGTCCGCGCCCCCTGGCTCGCATAGAGCCGCGCGAGCACGCTCAGCCGAGCAGTTCCACCCCGAAGTCCGACACGACGGTCCGCAGCTCGGCGAGGTAGCGCTGCGCCTGCTCGGTGAGCGGGATCGCGGAGTGGCCGATCCAGCCGATCTCGATGCGCTCGTCGATGTCGAGCGGGATGGCGACGATCTCGGGGTCGAGGTCATCGCTGATGATGCCCGTCGAGATGGTGTAGCCGTCGAGCCCGATCATCAGGTTGAAGATGGTCGCGCGGTCGGACACGCGGATATCGCGCGGGCTCGAGAGGGTGGAGAGGATCTCCTCGGCGAAGTAGAAGGAGTTGTTCGCGCCCTGGTCGAAGGTGAGCCTCGGCACGTCGGCGAGATCGGCGAGGGTCACGCGATCTCGAGTGGCGAGGGGGTTCTTGCGGGAGATGAAGATGTGCGGTTCCGCGATGAAGAGCGGGTGGAACGCGAGCCCGGAGTCGCGGAGCAGCTTGTCGATGACGTTGCGGTTGAAGTCGTTCCGGTAGAGGATCCCCAGCTCGCTGCGGAGGGTGCGGACGTCTTCGATGATGTCCCACGTCCGCGTCTCCCGCAGCGAGAATTCGTACTCGGCCGCCGAGGTCGCCTTGACCATCCGCACCAGTGCGTCGACCGCGAACGAGTAGTGCTGCGTCGACACACCGAGCAGGCGTCGCGACGGTGGTCGGCCGAGGTATCGCTGTTCGAGGAGTGCGACCTGCTCGACGACCTGCCGGGCGTACCCGAGGAACTCCACGCCGTCCGTGGTGAGGGTCACGCCCCGGGCGGAGCGGAGGAGGAGCACGCGCCCCACCCGGCTCTCCAGGTCCTTCATCGCCGCCGACATCGTCGGCTGAGCGACGTAGAGCAGATCGGCGGCGGCGCTGATCGATCCCTCCGCGGCGACCTCGATGTAGTAGGTGAGCTGCTGCAGCGTGATGCCGCTCGAACGCTTGGCCATAGTTGCAGACTATGTCATCGCATAGTCAGAGCACATTTCTCGATAGGGGCCCTCGGGTCGCACCATGGAGGTACCCCCTTCCGCGAGGCCGAGCCCGGCCGATCAGCACACCGATTGGCCCCTCATGGCACACGAATTCACGTTCCGCATCACGACGACCCGGTTCGACGAGGACTACTCGCCGTCGGACAACTCCCGGATCACCACGAACTTCGCCAACCTCGCACGGGGGGAGCACCGTCAGCAGAATCTCCGCAACGCCCTGACGATGATCGACCGTCGGTTCAACGATCTGGCGCGCTGGGACAACCCGGACGGGGACCGCTACACCGTCGAACTCGAGATCGTCTCGGTGGCGGTGCAATTCGCCGCCGAGGGTGAGGACAAGGAGTTCCCGCTCCTCGAGGTGCTGGACATCCAGGTCGTCGACCGCCTCACCGGGAAGCGCAGCCACGGGATCGTGGGGAACAACTTCTCGTCCTACGTCCGCGACTTCGACTTCAGCGTGCGACTGCCGGCGGCCAGCGAGGCTGCAGGAGGGTTCAGCGTTCCGGCCGACTTCGGCGACCTGCACGGCAAGCTCTTCCAGCACTTCCTGGACTCGGAGACCTATCGGGAGCGCTTCACCGTGTCGCCCGTGATCTGCATCAGCGTCTCGACGAGCAAGACGTACCGTCGCACCGAGAACCACCACCCGATCCTCGGTGTCGAGTACGAGCAGAAGGACCCCTCCCTGACCGATGAGTACTTCGGGAAGATGGGGCTCGCGGTCCGGTACTTCATGCCCCGCGGCAGCGTCGCGCCGCTGGCGTTCTACTTCCGCGGCGATCTGCTCGGCGACTACACGAACCTCCAGCTCATCGGCACGATCAGCACGATGGAGACGTTCCAGAAGATCTACCGACCCGAGATCTACAACGCCAACTCGGCCGCCGCGAGCATCTATCAGCCGAGCCTCGAGCAGCAGGACTACTCGGTGACGAAGATCGCCTACGACCGCGACGAGCGCAGTCGGCTCGCGGCCGAACAGGGGAAGTACGCGCACGAGCACCTCGTGAAGCCGCACGGACACATCCTCGAGCAGTGGGCCGCCACCTACCCCGTTCCTGTCGGATGACCACCGGAGAATCACCGCTCATGAACACTCTTCTTCCCACCTCGATCGTCGGCAGCCTGCCCAAGCCGTCCTGGCTGTCCCAGCCCGAGACCCTCTGGTCTCCGTGGAAGCTGGAGGGCGATGCCCTGGTCGAGGGTGTGCAGGATGCGCTCCGCATCACCGTCGACGAGCAGCGCCAGGCCGGCATCGACATCATCAGCGACGGGGAGCAGTCCCGCCAGCACTTCGTCACGACGTTCATCGAGCATCTCTCCGGCGTCGACTTCGACCAGCGGGAGACCGTCCGGATCCGCGACCGGTACGACGCCAGCGTGCCGACGGTCGTCGGTGCCGTGAGTCGCGAGAAGCCCGTGTTCGTCGAGGACGCGAAGTTCCTCCGCCAGCTGACCGATCAGCCCATCAAGTGGGCCCTGCCCGGTCCGATGACGATGATCGACACGCTCTACGATCGCCACTACAAGAGCCGCGAGAAGCTGGCCTGGGAGTTCGCGACGATCCTCAACCAGGAGGCGAAGGAGCTCGAGGCGGCCGGGGTGGACATCATCCAGTTCGACGAGCCCGCATTCAACGTCTTCTTCGACGACGTGCGGGACTGGGGCGTGGCGGTGCTCGAGAGGGCGGCCGAAGGGTTGCGCGCGGAGACCGTGGTGCACATCTGTTACGGGTATGGGATCAAGGCGAACACGGACTGGAAGGCGACTCTCGGAGCGGAGTGGCGGCAGTACGAGACCTCGTTCCCGCTGCTGCAGCAGTCGAGCATCGACACGATCTCGCTGGAGAGCCACCACTCGCACGTCCCCCTGGACCTCATCGAGCTCATCCGGGGCAAGAAGGTGATGCTCGGAGCCATCGATGTGGCCAGCGACGTGATCGAGACTCCGGAGGAGGTCGCCGAGACGCTCCGGAACGCGCTCCGTTTCGTCGACGCGGACAAGCTCATCCCGAGCACGAACTGCGGCTTGGCGCCGTTGTCACGTGACGTCGCCCGCGGCAAGCTGCGAGCGCTCAGCGCGGGCGCCGCCCTCCTTCGCGAGGAGCTCGCTTCCTGAACGCTCTCAGGGGTCGCTCTCAGGGGTGAGGTCAGCCCGGAGCCTCGCGCGCGCCCGAACGCCCGCATGCGCGGCATGAGTGTTGCATCGGCGACGAGGATCTGCGGCGTCCTGCGAGTCTGGGCCGCGGTCAGTGCGGCATCGAAACGCCGTCCGCCATGCGCGCCGCTCGTCGTGGACTCGAGGTCAAGGCCGCCTTGAGACCGAGCCCTCGGCGCCCGCTTCCTGGTGAATGAGCTCGATGCCCTGACGGTAGCTCGTGACCGCGAAGCCGGGATGCCGTGCGGCGAACTTCGAGGAGTCGAATCTGTTGTCGTATTCGTACCGCGGCAGAAGCTCCTCGATCTCACGCGCCTGCGGCGACACGATGCCTGCCGCGCGCAGCAGCCACTTCGGGATGACGGTGTACCCGGATGCGCGCCGTCGGTCGAAGACATCGTCGATGATGGCGACGAACTCTCGGTAGGTCGGCCGATCAGGATCGGTCGGCAGGTGCCACGTCTGGTGGAAGGCATCAGGCGTGTTCCCGAGCGTCGCAAGGGCGCGACTCGCGTCCGGGGTCCAGATCAGGGTGCGCTGCACGTCGGCGCGCACGGGGATCAAGGGTCTCCGGCCGTTCCTGATCCTGTCCAGGAGGAGGGCATTCGTGAAGCTCTGCGTTCTCCCGGGGCCGTAGAACTCCGGCGCGCGAGCGATCAGGACAGGGATCTCGCCGCGGGCCATCTCGTCGAGAACCATCGACGCCATCGCCGCTCGGACCCTGCCCTTGGGGCCGACCGGTGCGAAGGGCGTGTCCTCGGTCTGCACCCGGTCGTCCTGCGGATACATGTAGGTGTTGTCGAAGTAGGCGAACTTCGCGCCGGCGTTGCGGGTCGCATCGAGGGCGTTACGGAGCATCGTGGGGAACTGTCGCTCCCACAGCTCGGTGTCCGCCGGAAGGCCGGCGGTGAAGTACACGACGTCGCTGCCCTCGACCGCTGCGGCGGTCTGCGCCGCATCCAGCAGGTCGGCTCTCGCAAGGGTGTCGGTGTCGTTGACCTTGCGCGGGTTGCGGCTGACGAGTCGGAGAGCAGTCGTGTGGTTCCGGTTCAGCTCGCGCGCGAGCTCGACCGCGATCTGGCCGTTCGCGCCCAGTATGGTCTGCATTCCTTCGTCTCGACTTCCGATGCTGCATCCGATGCGGTATGTTTACACTGCTTACATGATGGTACGAGGAGTTGTTAGCAGTGTCAACATCCGAGAAGACCTACCACCACGGCGATCTGCGTGCCGCGCTTCTGGATGCGGCGATCCAGGCGCTCGAGGCAGGCGAGCCGTTCTCCCTGCGCGCGGTCGCACGCCGTGCGGGGGTGTCGCCGGCGGCGCCGTATCGCCATTTCGCCGACCGCGAGGCGTTGGATTCGGCCGTGGCGGTCGCGGGGTTCACCGACCTGCGCACAGATCTCTCCGCCGCGCTCGCGCGGACAGCCGCCTCCTCGGAATCCGTCACGGATGTCATCGCAGACCTCGGCATCGCCTACGTCGGCTTCGCCGTGCGTCGCCCCGCCGTCTTCCGGCTGATGTTCGGTAATGGATGCGACGAGGCCGACAGCGACCGGGTGAAAGCATCCGCAGAACTGCATGCCCTGCTGAGTGAGGCCATCGAGCGATTGCTTCCCGAGGCCGACGTCCCGAATCTCTCCACCGCACTGTGGAGTTTGGCTCACGGACTGGCGTTCCTCCACCTCGACGGCAAGCTGCGACCCGAGTCCGCCGACGCGGTGGCCGCACGCGTGCGTTCTGCCGTCGCGGCGATCTTCGCCGTTTCCATCCGACCCGCATCCCCGGTAGGAGCAGCCTCATGACCAGACGCGTCCTTCACGTCGTCACCAACGTCGGCCACTACGACGACCCGTCTCATCCGACCGGACTCTGGCTGTCGGAGCTGACCCATGCGTGGCAGGTGTTCGAGGAGCACGGCTTCGAGCAGCGGATCGTCAGTCCGCAGGGAGGCGCCTCGCCCCTGGAGCCGCGTTCCCTGAAGTTCCCCAGCTACGACAGGACTGCGAAAGCCTGGCACGCAGACCCGGCACGGATGGCGCTGCTGGAGCACACGTCGCGCCCGGACCAGATCGACTCGGCGCACTACGATGCGATCTCCTTCACGGGCGGCCACGCGGTGATGTACGACTTCCCCGAGAGTGAGGGGCTGCAGCGGATCACTCGAGAGATCTGGGAGCGCGGCGGGATCGTCTCCTCCGTGTGCCATGGCTACTGCGGGCTGCTCAACACGCGACTCTCCGATGGTTCTCTCCTCGTGGCGGGCCGGAAGGCTTCGCCTGGCAGGAAGAGGTGCTCGCCCGCGTGGACAAGCTCGTCCCGTACAACGCCGAGGAGGAGATGAGGAACCGCGGCGCGCTCTACGAGAAGGCGCTGCTGCCGTTCGTCTCCTACACGGTCGTCGACGGCCGCCTCGTCACGGGGCAGAACCCCGGGTCCGCGAAGGAGACCGCGGAGAAGGTCGCCGCGCTGCTCTGAACACCGGTCGAAACAGCGTACACGCGACGACACCGGAGCGCCGCACGCTCGGTTCCGGCGATAGGTTGGGGGTCCGACCCAGGAAGGCCGCCCATGGTTCCCGTCGTCACTGCACTCGATCATCTCCAGCTCCCCATCAGGAATCTGGACGAGGCGATCACGTGGTACTCGGATGTCCTCGGCTTCCGAGTCCTCACGAACTACGGCACCTACGCCATGATGCGCCTGGAGCCCGGGCTCGACCTCATGCTGTGGGAAGCCGCTGAGTTCACCCCGATGCAGGTCGCCGTCGAAGGCGCGGCAAAGCCGGTCTTCTTCCTCAAGACCGAGCGCTTCGATGAGCTCCTCGCCTTGCTCGATCGGGCGCAGGCGCGCATCGTCGGCGTCGAAGACCTCGGTTTCGCACGGTTCCTGAAGTTCTACGATCCCAGCGACAACTTCCTCGGCGCGATCGAGTTCCAGGAGTCGAGCCCATGACAGCCACGGAACACCTCCGGCGCGAAGAGTCGTCCTTGACCGTCGGCGTCCGCAACGTGCGCACGGCGTTGTGGGCACTGGCCCTCTCATGGCTCGCGGGATCCGCGGTTCAGCTGGGCGTCGTCGTGCACGAACTGCCCTTCGACCTCGAAGCGGCCTTCGGCGTCATGGTGTGGTACCAGCTGTTCAGCATCCCTCTCGCCGTGTGGTCCGTCCTCGTGGTCGTGCTCGCGGCGCTCGCGAGCGCTCGATCGGGCCGCCGTTGGATCGTCGTGGTCGTCAGTCTCCTCGCGGCGCTGATCGGACTGGGACTCAGCATCGTGGTGATCGTGCAGCTCACCCTCGTAGGGTCCGATACGACGACGTTCTCGACTCTCCCCGAAACAGTCGTCGCGCTGGCAGCGTTCCACCTCATCGCCTGGGGTGTCTTCGCTGTGGCGCAGTCTGTCGCCCCGCCATCTCACACGCCGTCGACACGCGGCGGCTGATCACGCACGCAAGAATCGCTCCTCCACCGAGGACAACTACGTGCTGCTGGCCGACAGCAACCCCAACGTGGGCTCATAGCCCGTCGCGGCACGAGGCCGGTTGCCCTCGGCGATGTAGGCGAGGCGGCGGAGCGTCTCGGCGTTGCGCACACGGAGCATCGGAGTGGTCAGGAAGCGGGGGATGAGCGTCGCCGGACCGCTGCGGGGTTCCTCATCGATGCGCACCACACAGCCGTCCTCGTCGGAGCGGACGCGGATCGTGACATCGGCCTCGCCGAACGGCCAGCCTCGCGCGATGAGTCGCATGCGGTGAGGAGGGTCCCATTCCACGCTCCGCGTGGTGTCGTCGAGGACGAAGGGCCAAGATCCCACCGTGTGGTGGAGCTCGGCGTCCGGGCGGGGCCAGGCGTCATCCACCTCGCGCATGCGCGTGGCGCCGACGACCCAGCTCGGGTAGAGCCAGCCGTCCTGCAGCACGCGGAACACGTCCTGTGGTGCGCACCTCATCCGGCGGGTGTTGGTCGCCATCACACGCCTCGATCCGTCGTCATTCCATGCGCCCGAAGGTCGCATCGATGTCGGCCATCTCCATGGCGGCCGTCGCCTCGATCAGTGCCCGGAGCTCGTCGTCCGCACCGGGGGCGAACTCCTCGAAGCGCTCCGGCGCGATCGTCATGGGATGCCCGACCGGTGCCTGCTCGCTGGCGTCGAGCTCTGTCCCGTCGTTCGACGGCGACGCCCCCTGGAAGATCTTGCCGGCCTCGGACTGGGCCGTGAGATCGAACGAGTACTGCTTGCTCTGCAGACCGAGGTCCAGGAGCTTCTTCACCTCGGGGAACTGCTCGGCATTCGTCTTCGGGATCGGCAGGGAGGTGCGCCAGTTCACGCCGAGCGTCTCGAGCGCCTTGGCGTAGGCGTTCTCGTGCGCCTGATCCCGCACGATGAGGTACGAGATCGTGCTCCGGGCCATCTTGTTGTCCGTCATCTCGTACAGGCGACACTTCTGCAACCGGCCGGTGGATTCGAGCATGAGGTTGTAGAGCAGATCGAGCACGAGGTTGCCCGAGTTGTAGACGTAGCTGCCGGACCACGGGTTGCCGACCGCGTCGACGGGAAGAGCTCCCTGAGCTCCGACGAGATAGTGATGGATGTTGCTCGTGTCGACAGCGATGCGCAGCGGGGTCGCCCCGCCCGCACCCGGCTCATCCAGGGGGTCGGTCGGCGTGCCCTGATACTGCGGGGAGCCGTCGAGGAGGCGGGAGATGGTCGTGCCGATGAGTTCGACATGACTGATCTCCTCGGTGCCGATCCCCTGGATGAGGTCCTTGTACGCCTTGCCGTCCGGCCCCCGGAAGTTGATGCTCTGGAAGAGGTACTGCATCATCGTCCGCATCTCACCGAACTGACCACCCAGCCCTTCCTGAAGCGCATTCGCCGCAGCGGGGTCCGGCTCGTCGTGAGCGATCTCGTTGATGAACTCCTGGACGTGGAAATACATGTCGGCCTCCGGTGCGTGAGTCGTGCGGTGTGGAGTCACACTGCACCCGGGGACGGCTTTCTCCGCCTCCCTCGACCAATCGCGAAGTCAGACGTACTATGCGGAGCTTTTCGCAGCAGACCGCTAGAGCTGAGGGGTGGAGATGTCCATCCCGGGAGCGTCGGAGGGGCGGCGGCTGAAGCCGTTGCGCTCATAGAATTCCGCGCGGCCGCGTGCGGCGAAGAGTTGGATGTCGTCGACGCCTCGTGTCTTCGCGGCGGCGACGAGAGCATCGAGGATGAGAGCGCCCGTTCCGTTGCCGCGCGCATGCTCGGTGACGAGCATCTCCGCCACGAAGGCGTGCAGGGCTCCGTCGCTGATCAGGCGGCCCATACCGAGCAGCGAGCCGTCGGCCTCACGTGCGGTGCACACGATCCAGGTCCCGGCCAGTGCGGATTCGAACGTCGAGAGGGGGATGTCCGCCCAGCCCGTCTCGTCGTAGAGGGCCTTGAACTCCGCGGCTGACGGCGGGGTGAGTGACAGATCCACGTGAGGAGCCTAGCGCTGCCCATGACCGTCTCCTCGGGCCGCTGGGTCGCGATACCGGGGGTCGGCCGCGAGAGAGGGTTCCGATTCGCCGTCGACACCCTCGACGCGCGGGGGTAGCGTCTCTCGCAACGGTCCGCGCAGAGGGGGATGTCATGTTCGACGAGGCGAGGTGCGTGATCGAGGGCGGTTTTCCGACGGCCGAGACGGCAGCCGTCGCCTTCGATGAGGCTGACCTGGTGCGGGCGTTGCACGCGTATCGGTTCTTCTACCCGACGGTCTCCTTCGAAGCGACATGGCGCGGCAACCTCGCCGGTGGCGTGGTTCCGAATCATGTGTTCCCCGCGTTGAAGGGAACACCACGACAGTTCGTCTTCACCCCGAATTCGGACACGCCCTACGGCGCGGTGGCGCTCGACCTGTCCGACGGCCCGATCGTGTTGGAGGTCCCGCCGGGACCGATCATGGGTACCTTCAACGACCTCAATCAGCTGTGGGTGATGGACTACGGTCTGCCGGGTCCGGCGAAGGCTGAGGGCGGAAGGCATGTCGTGCTGCCTCCCGGATGGACCGGCGAGGTGCCGGACGGGATGTACGCAGCGCACGCGACGACCAATCGTGTGCTCGGACTGATCCGAGCGATGCCGATCGGCGGCGACATGGATGCTGCGGATCGGCTGATGCAATCGGTCAGGGTCTACCCGCTCCAGCCACGCGACGAGTGGCCCGAAACCACGTGGGTGGACCTCTCCGTTCTGGACGGAGCGGATTTCACCCCGGTGCGATGGGAGACGAACCTCGAGTTCTGGCGGGTGCTGCACGACACCCTGCAGCAGGAACCTCCGAACCCCGCGTACCGCTATGAGTACGGCGAGCTCGCCCAGCTCGGCATCGCCCGCGGTCTGTCATTCGAGCCGGATGATCGGCTGGTCGGCATCCTCGAGAAGGCGGCGGTGATCGGGCATGCGCATCTGCTGGCACAGTCGTTCGCGGACCGGAGCGCCTCGAAGCAGGTCTGGGCGGGCACCCAGTGGGAGTGGGCTGTGCTGCAGTCGCAGAACGGAACCTTCGACACCCCTGACTACACTGACCTCTACGCCCGGGAGAAGTGGTTCTATCAGGCCCAGGTCGAGTCGCCCGCGATGTTCGCTCGCGCACCCGGAGCCGGCTCCCTGTATTGGCTCGGGCTGCGTGACGCCGAGGGCGAGTATCTCTACGGGCAGAACTCCTACAGCCTCGACGTTCCGCTGCCGGTGCCCGCGACACTCTTCTGGTCGGTCACCGTCTACGACGCCGAGACCCGCAGCGAGATCCTCACCGAGCAGAACTCCGCCGCTCTCCGCTCGATGTACGAGCTGACCGACCTCGTCGGCGACACCGTTCGACTCCACTTCTCGCCCGAGCGTCCTGACGAGGACGCCGAGGCCGCGCATTGGATCAAGACGAAGCCCGGTAGCGGATGGTTCGTCTACTTCCGCATCTACGGTCCTGAGCCGGCCGCATTCGACGGTACCTGGCAGCTGCCGGACTTCGAGCTCCGCTCCCGACCGGGGAGTTGATGCGCGAGCCGTTCATGGACCCGGAGTCGGGAGCGCGCGCCGCGTAGCCGGTGGTTCAGGAGCGGCCGGGAGGTCCTCACCGGCCGCTCTCCGCTCGATTCCTGCTCACCCGCCGGAAGGGTTCTCCAGGGGCTTGCCGTTCTCGTCGGTGGTCTCCTCCTCGAGCACCTTGTCGGTGTCGTCGGGGGCGCCGCCGGATGCGGTGTCTGCCTCTTCCTCGGGTCCGGGCGTGCCCTGGGTGTTCTTCGGATCGCTCATCGTGTCTCCTTCATTCGTTCCGGTGACCGTACGCCCGCTCGCCCCGACCCGTCAGGGGGTTGACCTCGGGCGCCCGGGCCTCCGGTTCGGTTTCGGGCTCGGGTTCGGTTCCGGGCCGTCCGTCTAGAGAGCGATGAAGCGGAAGACCGCGACGAACGCCGCGAGGAGCAGGAGCGTGGCGTTGAACGGCACCGACTTCGCTTCGCCGATGCGGATGTGCACCACGATCGCGCCCGCCTGGAGGAGCACGAGCCCGACGGCCGCGATCGGCGTCAGGATCGGGACGATGCCGGTGAGCCACGGCAGGATCAGCCCGACAGCTCCCAGGATCTCGAGGATGCCGACGGCCTTGATGACCCCGGGCTTCGCGGAGCGGGTCCAGCTCATCGTGGGCGCCAGCGCCTCCTTCGAGCGGAGGATCTTCGCGCCGCCCGTGAACACATAGAGGAGGGCGAGCAGGCCGGACACGATCCAGACGGCGATGTTCATCGAGGTCCCTGCTTCCGTGGTCGCGGTGAGGCCGATGGCCTCAGCGTGAGTATCGTCCCCCACCCTCGTCTCGCGCAATCACCGTGTTCTTCGAGGAGATCGATGCCCCGGGTGCCGTCCGCTTCGCGCGCTATCCGGCAACCGCGACGGTGGTCGCCGCCGTGGCGAGGAGCGCGACGTAGGTCCAGGAGTGGACGCGATCGGGGATCCGAGGCGGACGCCGACGCAGCAGGATGACGACAGGGATGGATCCGAGGAGAAGCGCCACCGCGGAGACGACGTCCACCGATCCGATCAGGCCCTCGGAGTGGGGGAGGGCTCCGGACGTGCACAGCGACACGATCAGCGCGGGGAGGACGATCGCGAGAGTGAGCGGATTGGCCAGAGCCGCGGCGATCTGCATGCTGGCGCCGGCCCGGCGCATCATCGGCACGGTCATGACGCTTCCGCCGACACCGAGGAAGGCCGCAACCGTCCCGATGGGGAGACCGAGCCAATCCGGAACGCCGCCTGTGCGCACAGCTGCGCCCGCGATGCGGTGCGGGGGGAGGGGTCGGAGGAAGCCGGGACGGACCACGAGATCCGCGATCGTGAGAACGATGTAGGCCACGAAACCCCACTTGAGGAGCGCGACCGGTGCGAATCGAGAGGCCGCGGCGCCCGCCGCCCCGCCGACCGCGAGCAGCGCGAACAGACCTCGTCGTCCGCCGAGACCGCCCAGTACCGAGCGGGAGGTCGCGGCGGTCGCGACGACGGCGTTGACGAGCATCACGAGAGCCGAGGTCGCGGTCGCCACCCGCACGCCGTCGCCGCCGAGCGAGGCGTCGATCAGGGTGATGACCGGGACCGTGACGAATCCACCGCCGAAACCGAAGAGAACCGTGGTGATGCCGACAGCGAGGCCGACGAGGAGGAGAAGAGCGAAGGACACCACTCCAGTCGATCGCGTCGAGCCCCGGCCGACAATCTCGTATCAGCCGATGACTATAGAGTCTCAGCCAATAGGATCGAGGGGTGAGAAACGTCCGGCTGGAGAGATATGACGGGCTCCCCGTCGACGTCCTCCCGATCGGCACGGACTATCCGCCCGACCACCTGCTGGCGCATCACGCGCACCGCCGGGCCCAGCTCCTCTACGGAGCCACGGGCATCATGCAGGTGGAGACCCTCGACGGGTCCTGGACCATCCCCACCAACCGCGCCGTCCTCATCCCTCCGCAGACCTCCCATCAGGTGCGGATGCGGGATGTCACGACCTGGAGCCTCTACATCGAGCCGAGCGCCGTGCCGTGGTGGCCCGCCTCCTGCACGGTGATCGAGGTCGAGCCGCTCCTCCGAGAGCTCCTGCGGGAGGCGAACGACTTCGATGCCGGATATGACGCCTCCGGTCGTGATGGTGCCGTCGTCCAGCTGATCCTCCAGGAGCTGCAGCGGGTGACTCCGCTTCCGCTCTCCGTGTCGCTCCCCCGGGCGGAGCCGTTCCGATCCCTGTGCACGGAGTACCTCGGGCGCCCCGACGTCGCCCTCACGAACGTCGACTGGGCGCGCGCAGCGATGATGAGCACGAGGAACTTCGACCGCCGTTTCCGGGAGGCCACCGGGATGAGTCCGTCGATGTGGCGCACGCGGGCCCGGCTGCTGGCGAGCATCACACTGCTGCGCCGGATGCCGGTGGCCCAGGTGGCGGGCGACCTGGGCTACGCGTCTCCGGCCTCGTTCACCGCCGCGTTCACGCGCACGTTCGGTGCACCGCCTTCGAGCTTCCACGAGCGTCGGACACCGCGCTCGCAGACGCACGGCTGAGGCCCCGCACGGGAAACGGCCCTGCGGGGCCTCGCACTACTCCGTCCCGGTCAGAGGGCGCAGGCCGGGTTCAGCGCGGTGAAGCTGAACGGCCCGACCCAGATGTTCTGGTTCGGGCGCTCTCCGAGGGCGCGGCCGGAGTTGTTGGCGGCGAAGGTGAGACTGAACGCGCTGGCGGATGGCGCCGTGACATCGACGTTTCCAGCCGCGCTGCCGGGCGCGACCTCCGCGTTCGGCGATCCGGTGAAGGGACGCCAGGGGTTCGTCCCCGTGCCCTGGCCGCGGATCCAGTCCGCGTTGTAGGTGCCGGTGCCCGCGCCGTCGGACAGGTAGACGCGGGAGGTCGGCGGTGTCGAGCGACAACCGCACGCTGGGCTCTGCCTCCCCGCCCTGCTGACTGCTGTCCAGCACGAAGTTGTTCGCCTGGTTGATGGTCATGTTGTTCGCGCCGTTGGGGACGGTGGTGAGGGTCAGCGTCAGATCCTTGCCGTCTCCGAACACGTCTCCCCAGGTGAACACCGATGAGGTCGCGCTGAGCCGCGAGTATGTCGCCGTGCTGGTGCTGATCGGAGTCGGCAGGCCGTGAAAGGTGACGCGGGATTCCTCCGTGTCGCCGAGCAGAACCGCGGACCCCGTGGATGCCCTACGTTGGTCCTGACGGAGAGTGCGAGCGGGGGAGACGGCGTGTCGGACGCGCGCAGCGATGCGGAACTTCTTCACGGTCTGCGCGGCGGAGATGCCCGCAGTTACGAGGCGCTGTGGCGTCGCCATTCCGGTGCGGCGTACCGCTACGCCCACCGGCTGTTCCCCTCGCGCGCCGACGACCTCGTGTCCGAGTCGTTCCTCGCGATCTACCAGCAGGTCACGGCGACGGACAAGGGTCCGCGGTATGCGTTCCGCTCGTACCTGAAAGCCGTGATCCGCAACTTGGCGATCAAGTGGAACCGGGAGGCCGAGCGCGTCCTGAGCGCCGAGGACCTGGATCAGGTCGACCCGCACGACGGCCTCAGCCGGCTGGAGAAGCAGTCCGATTCGGCAGAGGTGATCTCGGCATTCCGCGAGCTGCCCGAGCGATGGCAGCGCGTGCTCTGGCTCGCCGAGGTCGACGACCGGAGCCGACCGGAGATCGCCAAAGAGCTCGGGATCAGACCCAACGCGGTGTCCGCCCTGCAGCGGCGAGCGCGGACGGGGCTGAAGTTCCAGTGGCTCAGCACACAGATCCCCCTCGCGCTCCGCGAGGACGTCGCCCATGTCGCGCGGCTGTTCCCGCAGTACGTGACCGAGCCGCGGAACGCCGCGCTGGCCGCCGAGGTCGACACCCACCTGACGATCTGCGACAGCTGCCGAGACCTGCTCCACAGCCTGCGCGGCGGATCCGCACGTCTCGAGGGCAAGACGCTCGCGATCCTGCTGGGCTCCGCCGGGCTGGGCGTGCCGTCGCTGGCGTCCCTGACCTCGGGGACGACCGCCGCTGCCGTCGCCGCGGTGACCGCCGGCGCCGGGCTCACGGGCTGGCTCATCGCCGGGGGCCTGAGTGTCCTCACGGTGAGCGGGGTCATCGTCTCCACGCTTCTGCTCCCTCCCGCCCCGTCGCCGGCTGTGGCGGGAGTGGACCCGACGACCGCCCCGAGCGTGATCCGGGTGGTCGTCCCGCAGACGCCGGCGCCGACGACCCCGCGGCCCGAACCGGTGGAGCCGGCCATCGGGCCGGGCGTGAACGATCCCCGCATCCCCGTGGTGGAGCTCACCGACGACCCCGACAGGCAGGGTCCGATCGCCCCCACCCGTCCGGATCCCGCCGGCCCCGAGACCCCCGGCCCCGGTATCGACCCCTCGACGGGAGGATCCCCCGGGGTCACCACTCCCTCCACCTTCTCGGGATACCTGGCGCCCGTCGTCCAGGGGAAGACGACACCGGGCCGCGCCGTGGTGGTCGAGCTGGCGGCGCAGCGCTACACGCCACCGGTCGCCGGCGACGGGAGCTGGAGCTTCGATGCGCGCGGGCTCGAGCTCGAACCGGGCGTCTACGACTATCGGGTCTGGACGTACGACGCCGTGTCGCCGTCGGCAGCCATGTCGGGCACCTTCACCGTGCTGCCCCTGACCGTGCAGGGGTTCGAGCACATCGAGGGGTTCGAGGACATGCTCCTGAGCGAGGCGCAGACCACGGGTGTCGTGATCGCGATCACCGGCCCCGCGAACGGCACGGTGTTCGTCGACACGATGCAGGGCGTCTCCGCGACGATCACGCTGGACCAGAGCGGATACACGCGCAAGCGACTCGTGATGAACGGCGTGGGCTGGTACCACTTCACCTTCCGTGCCCTCGACGGCGACGGATTCTGGGGACCAGCCCACGAGACCTCGGTCGACGTGTACGACCCGGACGTGATCTGGGGCCCCTGGGGTCCGGACGCGGAGGACATGACGTTCGACCTCGTCGACCCGTAGGACGGTGAGGCCCGCTGTCTGATCAGCACCTGGTGTGCGCCAGCCTCACGGCGATCGACGACTATCTGGAACGCACATGCACCGTCGCGACCTAGGGCATGTCCGCCCGCTCCCGGGGCGGAGAACTGCTCAGCGCCGCACGCGGGCGCGGGTCTTCGCGACGCTCGCGAGCGTCGCCCGCACCGGGGTGCCGAGGTACAGGCCGAGGGAGGCGCCGGACGCGAGACCGATGCCGATCACCGCGGCGTCGATGAGCGATCCGCCCGACACCAGCACGCCCGCGGAGGAGGTGCCGGCGGCGTGCACCATCTCCAGCAGCCCCTGGAACACCGCGACACCGGGGACGAGCGGCACGATCGCCGCGGTCGTCACCGCCACCGACGGCACGTGCAGGTTCCGGGCGATCAGCATCCCGAGGAAGCTCGCGAGCAGGGCGCCGATCGCGCTCGCCGCGGCGGGGTGCACGTTCAGCGCGATCGTGGCGGAGTAGCCGGCGAGGGTCACGGCACTGAGCAGTGCGCTCACGAGGATGATCCGGATGCCGGCGCCGTTGAACACGGCCACGGCCACCGCGACGATGATCGCGCCGACGAACTGGTTCAGCAGCGGACCGAACGGCGCCGGGTCGTCGGGCAGGTCCATCGTGAAGCCCAGGGCGCTGCCCAGCTCGAGTCCGACGAGGATGCCGATGACGACACCGAGCGTCTGCATCGTGAGGTCGAGGATGCGCCCGCCCGCCGTGAGAGCGAAGCCGTCGATCGCGTCCTGCGCGGCGCCGACCACGGTGAGGCCGGCGAGCATCAGCACGATTCCCGAGGCCACGATGATCGACGGGCGGATGCCCACGAACGGCTCGATGCCCGCGGCACCGAGCGCCGACACCGCGAGTGCCACGACCGTCGTGACCAGGCCTCCCGCGATCTGGCTGAAGAACAGCGGGACCCGGAGCCGGGCGAGCCCGGCCTGCGTCAGGGCCGCACCGAGCGCGGCGACGAACGTGAGGCCGACGATGATCGGCGAGGCGCCGAGCATGATGCTGACGCCGACCGCGAGCAGCGCTCGGGCCACGATCACGACCGGCTGCTGGTAACGGAACGGCATCCGACGGATCGCGCGGAACGTCGTGCGGGCGGATTCGAGGTCGAGCCCGTCGTCGATGTCGGCGACGAGAGCCTGCACCCGCTGCAGCTTCGCGTGATCGGGAGCCGTCACCCGGACGACCCGGACGAGGGTCTCCGGCCAGACCTCGCCGCTCAGGTGGAACGACACCGTGATCGAGTTGTACGTGACGTCGACCTGCACGCCCCGCATCCCGTACGCATCGCAGACGCGCGTGATCGCGAGCGTGACCTCGTGGGCGGAGGCGCCGACCGCGAACATCGACTCCCCGATGCGCGTCGCGAGATCGAGCACCCGGGGGACGGTGCGCTCGTCGATGACGGGCATGGCCTCGGTGTGCGCCACGGCCGAGGGGTCGGTGTGCAGCAGCCTTCGCACGGAGGAGAGGAGCGGCCGACGGGATCTCGCGGACATGTCCTCCATTCTCCCGTCCGCGTCGGCACTCCGTCACGTGGGGGCGGGGCGCGTCCGCGAGCCCGAACCGTTCAGGCGGTGGCCAGCGGCGGGCGGTGCGGAATGGGGATCGGGCGACCGGCACGGCGGGGTGCATGGAACCGCTGCACGTCCTCGAGCACGTCCATGGCGGACATGTAGCAGTTCGCCAGCGGGAGGTCCCGCAGCCACAGGACCTCGACCTCGACGGCATCCACCTGGTAGACGCAGGCGACCGTCTGCCGAGAATCGTTCGACGCGTACCGGTGGTCGAGGATCAGCCACTCGGTATCGGTGATCTTCCGAAGCTCGAACCGGGGATCGGGCATCGCAGACATCTCAACACTCCCATCAGTCAGCCTTGGCTGCCGAGGAGCGCACCGCACCCGAGGGGGCAGAATCCTGCACCGCCTGGTCGAACGGGCGCCCGTCAGCCCGCCAGAATTCACCAGAATTGTACGACGTGCCGAGGGGCTCCTCAACTCGGTCGTCGGTCGATTCCGGCTAGGGTTCTGACATGGGAACGGTCCAGTACGGCAGCGGTGACGAGATCCATATCGAAGACCGGGCGCTCGCTCATCTGAAGGTGGTCATCGCCACCAAGCTGCGTCGCAACGAGAGCTTCACGCTCTCGTGGAAGCACCCCGAGGGCGACCCCGTCGGCCGTTCCACGATCTGGCTGCACCCGTCGATCCCGCTCCGCTTCACGTTCGACGAGCCGGAAACGCCGCAGCTCAACGTGCGATGGATCGAGGAGCTCATGCACTCCGCCAACTCGACCGGCGGAATCATGCTCGTCGACGAGGTGCTCGACACCCCGGACGGCTCCGAGAGCTGACCGCCGTCACCCGGCGTCGGCCCGGATGCACTCACCGGCGGGCGCTTCCGATCTGACATCGGACCGACGACGTCAGTCGCGCGTCGTGATGGTTGCGGCCCAGGTCTGGCCCGCAATGGACCGGATGCCGACCCGGAACTCGTCGTACTCGCTGACCTGGAACTGATTCTCCGACGCAACTGTCGCTGCGCATTCCAAGGAGAAGGTCCCCAACGGAGCGATCTCGATCACGACCATGCCTTCGCCGGTGCAGGTGAGGTAGACCACGGCGTTCTTGTGCGTCACAGGGAACACGCCGATCTGGTTGGCTGCCTGCTGGTTGTCCACGCTCGCGAGGATGTCCTCGCCATCGGGCACGTAGTGCACCACGTCTGCCGGTGCCGGTGTCGGTGTCGGTATCGGTGTCGGCGCCGGCGCCGCCGTCTCGCCGGCCTGCGGGGACGCGCTCGACGTCTCCGTCGGGCCGGGGGTCGCTATCGCCTCACCCGTGCACCCGGTCATGGTCGAGCTGAGCAGAAGCAGTCCGCCGATGGCGGTGACTGCGGCGGTCATCCGGGCCGACCCAGGACTTCCCTCCCCGAGTCGACGCACGATACCCCCCCGGTTGTCGCCCTCTTCGAGCGTGTGGGACCTCATCCTGGTGCAGGGGATGAGTGCGCGTCAAGGCGCGCGTCAGGCGTCGGCGTCGTCGTCCTCGTCGGGATCGGTCGAGCCGTCGTCGGTCGACGGGAAGTCGGGGTCGATGCCCTCCGCTTCCACTTCGCTCTCGCCGTCGGGGTATGCCTGAGCGTCTGACATGGGAGTCTCCAATCGCCTGGGGTGGGTGACGAGTCTCCCTCCGGAGCCGGCGTCTCCGCCAGGCGTTGACACGGGCGAGGGCAGGTCTGAGAATGCGCGACCCGCGCCGCCCGACCGGAGAGGTCAGTCCTGGGCGAAGATCTCGGGGTGGGCGCGGAGGAGCTCGGCCTGCTCGGTCCAGGAGAGGCCGACGATGCTCAGCACGACGCGGACGACGGTCGAGTCGGCGTCGTCCGTGGTCAGACGCAGCTCGCGCAGCGTGGCCCGCGCGGTCTCCTCGATGAGGAACGCGAGGAGGACGGGAGGCATGTCGCCGCGGAACGCCCCCGACTCCACGCCGGTCTTCGTCAGATCGCGGATGCGGCGGCGCAGCGGTGTGAGGGCGAGCACGGTGTCCGCGAGATGAGCATCATCGAGGGCGATGTTGGCCGAGGCGCGCACCGCGGAGGCCTCCCGCCACAGGCGTGTCGCCATGCGGGCCAGAGTCACCCGCGGATCGGGATCGTCGGTGGTCTCGGCGATCGTGTTGAAGCGCTGTGCGCCCACGGCGATCACCTCCCGCAGGAGGCTGTCGCGGTCGGCGAAGTGGCCGTAGACGGCTCGTCGCGTGAGCCCGGCTGCCTGCGCGATCGCATCGAGGGAGGCATGCGGGTTCGTGGCGAGCACGGCCTGCGCCGCGCGCAGCAGCGCCTCGCGGTTCGCCAGGGCATCGCGCCGACGACCGCGGGGGGCCGGAGTGTTCGCGGTGGTCACGACATCACCTTGGTCGAGGCGAGTGCTTCGACGAGCTTGCGGTTGTAGGTCATCAGCGGGCGCCGGAGCACGAGGCCGAGGAGCAGCGCCGGGATGATGAACAGCGCGAGCGCGCCCAGGGACAGCCAGAAGTCGCCCTGATAGACGCCGGCGATCGCCGACCGCACCATGTTCACCGCGTAGGTCGCCGGGAGGAAGGGGCTGATGCTCTGGAACCATTCGGGCAGCAGCTGCAGCGGGTACGCACCGCCGGAGCCCGAGATCTGGATCACCAGGAGCAGCACCGCGAGCGCCTTGCCGGCGTTGCCGAACGCGACGACCGCCGTGTAGACGATGAGGGTGAACACGGTCGAGATCACCCACCCGGCCAGGATGAGCAGGAAGGGATGGGCGGGTTGAACCTGCACGAACAGGATCAGGCCGAGCGTCAGGAGCGTGCTCTGCGCGAGGCCGACCAACCCGAAGATGCCGTAGCGGCCGAGGTACTTCTGCGTCGGGGTGAGCTCCGGCCGGTCGGGCAGCGTCTCGGCGTTCACGTCGACGCGGATCGTCACGGTCATCAGCAGCGCGCCCACCCATAGCGCGAGGATCATGTACAGCGGGGCCATGGCCGCGCCGAAGCCCGCCACGGGGAAGACGGCCGTGCGGTCGAGGCGCACCGGCTCGGCGAGGGAGGTGGCGAGCACCCCGGGGTCGGCACCGATCAGCTCGCCGAGGTCGCCGGTGTCCGCGGCCTTCGCCATCGCCTGCTGCACCTCGTCGAACCGGTCGGCCATCGTGTTCAGCGAGGTGGACAGCTGCGTCGTCGCCTCTTGCGCCCGCGACAGCGTCGACCGCACGGAATCCGAGGCGCCGGAGAGGCCCGACGTGATCCCGGACAGGTCGGAGCGGATCGCCGACACGTCGGAGCCGATCTGCGTGAGCGTGGACGACAGGGCGTCCAGCTGCGCCTTCAGACCGTTGTCATAGGTGCTCCGCGCATCCGCGATCGCCTTCTTCGCATCCGCGATCGCGGCCTTGATCTCCTGGTGGGAGCTCTGCGCCGCGTCGTTGCCCGCCGCGATCTCCGTCGCCGACTTCTGCAGCTGCTCCTGCAGCGCCTGCTGCCGGGCGATGGCCTCGTCGAGCCGCGAGATCACGGCGGCGAAGGCCGGCTGTGCCGACTCGGGAAGCTGCGGCCCGACCTGCGTCTCCAGTGTCTCCTTGAGCGCGGTGTACTGATCGATCTGCTGCTGCACCCGCTGCGCGAGCGTGGTGATCGCCTGCACCTGGCTGCCGCTCAGCGAGTCCGCTCCGGCATACAGCTCGTCGATCCGCCGGCCGACCGCGTCGTAGCTGTCCGAGGTCGCCGCGAGGGCATCCGCCAGGGACTGTGTCGCCGTCTGCAGGGTCGACTTCAGCGTGCCCGCTGCGTCGACACCGCTGCCGAGAGCGCCCGACGTGTCCCGGAACGCCTCGCCGGCCGTGCCGACGAGGGCCGAGGCGCTGTCGAGCAGCGGTTCGCTCGCCTCGATCAGGGCGGTGAACGAGTCGGCCGTGTGGGCGCCGGAGCGCAGCTGGTCGGCCACGCTCCCGAGCCGCGCCTCGACGCGGGTCAGCGCCGCCTGCGTGTCCTCGTCGGTGAGGTAGTCCGACATCGACGAGATGAGGCCGAGGGCGACGTCGCCGAGCGTCTGGGTGAACTCCTCGCTGATCGCGGAGGAGACGCCCTCCGCGCCCTGGCCGGTGATCTTCGGGGCCAGCGCGTTCTTCTTCTCGTTCGTGTAGAGCGCGATGTGCGTCCGGTCGCCGCCGTCCGCGTAGAACGTCAGCATGTCGGCGCTGAACGTCTCCGGCAGCACGATGGCGGCGTAGTACTCGCCCGACTTCGTCCCGTCGATGGCGTCGTGCTCGTCGGTGATGATCCAGTCGAGCTGGTCGTTCCCGCGGAGCTGGGAGAGGACCTGCTCGCCGACGTTGATGCGGATCGGGACGAGGTCGCTCTCGTATCCGGCATCCGTGCTGGCGACGGCGATCTTCAGGTCCTTGGTGTTGGCGAACGGGTCCCAGCTGGCGATGACGTTGAACCAGGTGAACAGGGAGGGGATGACGACGAGACCGAACAGGACGATGCAGGCCATCACGTTCTGAGTCGCGTGACGCACGTCGCGGAGCGTCAGCTGCAGGATGTTCTTCACGCGCGGTGCTCCCCTTCTTCCGTCTGTCCCTCTTCGTCCGGTTCTTCCGGGTGCTCCGGTTCTTCCGGGGCTTCCGGTTCGTCCGGGGCTTCCGCCGACTCGGGCGCATCCGCCTCCTCCGGCGACGTCGTCTCTGCCCGTGACGTGGTCTCCGACTCGGACTGGTCGTCGGATTCGGGCTCGGACTGGTCGTCGGATTCGGGCTCGGGCTCGGGCTCGAACCATTCGGTCAGCAGCGCGTCGGCGTCCGTCGCGGAGGCCGGGTCGTCCGACTCCGCCGCGACGATCGTCGTGACGCGGGTGGTGGCCTCGGCGGCGACGGCGTCATCCGCCGCCGGGTCGTCGATGAGCAGCGGGCGCGTCGCCGCCTCCGTCTGCGAGGGGAGGGGACCGGGCGCCTCCGACGACAGGACCGCATCGCGGCCCGCGCGACCGGCGAGAGCGAGGTCGCGCAGGTCGGCGTCGTCGAGTGCGGCGATCTCCTCGCCGCTCTCGAAGCTGTGCTTGATGTACTCGATCGTCACGAGGAACCCGATGACGAGCAGGATCCAGAGGGTCCACAGGCCCAGCAGCAGCGCCTTCGATCCGGGCAGCGCCCAGGTGATCACGCCGAGCACGACGAGTCCCGCGACGCCCGTGAGCACCGTCGCCTTGAGCAGCACCGGGTAGCGCCGTGTGAACAGCTCGGCGCGCTGAGCCAGGTCCGCGCGGTACTCGCCGCGGTTCGACAGGGCGCGGATCACATCGGTGAGCCGGTACCCGCGACCGACGACCTGCACCTTCTCGCCGATCAGCAGGTCGGTCGAGAGGACCTGGCGGTTGAAGAGCAGGTTGAAGTTCGCGAGCCGGCGCCGCAGCACGAGGCCGAGGAGGAACGCGAGCGCGACGAACACCGCCAGGGCACCCAGGAAGCGCCAGTAGTGGGCGCCGTAGAAGCCGCCGATCGTCTCGCGCAGGGCGTCGATGCCGTAGGAGAACGGGAGGAGCGGATAGATCGCGCGGAAGAATCCGGGCATCAGCTCGATGGGGTACAGCCCGGATGCGCCGGGGATCTGCATGATCACCAGGAGGATGCAGAGGCCGCGGCCCACGTGTCCGAACGCCACGCAGAGGGCGTAGATGATGCTCACGTAGGCGAGGGCGATGAGCACACCGGTGCCGACGAAGGCGAGTGCGCTGACGGTCTGCACGCCGATGATGAGGTTTCCGATGCACACGATCAGCGCCTGGCCGATGGCGAGCGTCGCGAAGAGGAAGAAGCGTCCGAGGTACGCCTCGCGCACCGTGACGCCCTCGACGTCCTCGGTGTCGACCTCGACCCGGAAGATCACCATGAGCACGAAGGCGCCGATCCACAGCGACAGGTTCGTGAAGAGCGCGGCCATCGCCGACCCGTAGGTGGCGACCGGGAACACGAGGTGCTCGTCCACCTCGACGGGCGAGGCGACGAACTGCGCGATCTGCGCGGGGTCCAGGTCGGTGAGGGTGCCGAGCAGGCCCCACTCGGATGCGGCGCTGAGCGCGACGACGTCGGTGCGCGACGAGCGCACGCCCTCCTCGATGCCGGCGAGATCGCTGTCGAAGCTCTGCAGGGACGACGAGGTGGCGACGAGTTGCGCGTCCAGCCCGGCCAGCAGCTGGTCGGCCTGCGCGAGCACGTCCTTCTGCGCCCCCAGCGCCGCCGAGAAAGAGCCGACGCTCGCCGACAGCTGCGACATCGCGGCGTTCAACGAGGGGACGGTGCCGGTGAGGATGTCGCGCATCGCCGAGGAGGCGTCCCTCGTGTCCTGCATCGCCTTGTCGACCGCATCCGCCGTCGCCTGGACGGAGCGGACCGTGTCGGATGCGCCGGCCTTGAGGTCGGTGAGGTCGGCGAGCAGCTGCTGGTCGGTGGCGTTGCGCTCCTGCAGGGAGGCGATGACCTCGCTCAGACGCTGCTTCGTCTCGTCGCTCAGATCGGTGTCGTCGAGCAGGGTCTGCAGACGGTCGACCGCGGCCTCGTTCGCCTCGAGCACCTTCGAGACGTCCTCGATCCCGGCGTCGATGCGCACACCGGCCTGTTCGAGGCTCTGGGTGAGACGGGTGATCGAGACGTTCGCCTTCGACGAGGCGTCGGCGAGCAGGGTGGTCCCCTTGAGGAAGGCGGTGGTGGCGCTGTCGGTGAAGGCGATCACCTCCTTCTGCGTCTCGGCGATGATCGACTGCGTCTGGACGAGCGACTTCTGCACGTCGCCGAGTGACCGGTCGACGTCGGCCAGCGTGTTCCGGGCGGAGGAGAGCGTGCCGCGCGACGAGGACAGGCCGTCCTGCACCTCGGCGAGGTTCCCCCGGGCCGATGTCAGCGTCTCCGTCGCCTTGTCGAAGGCGTTGAGGGTGCTGTCCCTGGCGTTCAGCAGGCGCAGCTCGGTGGAGTCGCCGACGTCCTTGAGCGCGTTCGTCGCCGCGAGGGCCACCTGCTCCTTGAAGGCGCTGGTGATCTGCTTGTCGAGCTCGGAGGCGCCGACGTCGGTGATCTTCGGTGCGATCGCCCCGGCCTTCTCGTTCACGTAGTACTGCAGTGCGGGCTGCGTGAAGTCGCCGCTGGTGATGCTGAGCAGGTCTTCGCTGAACTGCGCGGGGATGACGATGGCGGCATAGACGTCGCCCGTCCTGACCGCCTCCTGTGCCTCGTCCTCGCCCATGAAGGTCCAGCCGAGCTGGTCGTTGTCCTGGAGCTGGTCGGTGACCTGATCGCCGATGTCGATGCGACCGGTGAGATCGGACGTGGCGCCGTGGTCGAGATCGACGACGGCCACGCGGATGTTCGCGGTGTTGGCGTAGGGGTCCCAGAACGCGTTGATGTTGAACCAGGCGTACAGGGCGGGGGTGATCAGCACCCCGATGATGATGATCCAGGCCTTGGGTACGCGGGAGAGTCTCTTGACGTCGCGCTTGTAGACTCTCCAGCTCTGTTTCACAGGACGAGTTTACACAATACGTGCACACCAACGTGCAAGTTAGCTGAGGGGAAGCGGATCTCCCTCCGTCGCGGGCGACGCGATGCCGATCAGGCCCCGCAGCTCCGCGGCGGTGACGTCGGCGCCGAACGCGGGGTTCCCGGGCTGGAGCACCGCGCCGGCGGCGAGGGCGTCGAGGGGGAGGGCGTCGAAGCCGAGCCGATCGATCACGTCCGCGACCACCGCGACGTCGGCGGGTCGGTCTCCCGCGATCGCGATCGCCTTGCGCCCCTCGACGCCGGCGGGCCGGGACTCGTCTTCCAGGTCGTGATAGCCCATGTGGTTCAGGGCCTTCACGACGCGCGACTCCGGCAGGAACTCCTGCACCAGCTCGCTGGTCGAGGTGCGCGGATCGCTCAGGTCGTCGCGGATGCCGTCGGTCTCCCACCAGTAGTTCATGGCGTCGAGCACCAGTATTCCGCGCAGCTGCTCGACCGGAAGCGTGCGGTACTTGCCGAGCGGGAGCGCGAGGATCACGGCATCCGCCCCGGCGGCGGCCTCCTCGGCGCGCACCGCGGTGGCTCCCGGCGCGAAGACGTCGATCGTGAGCGCGATGCGCTCCGGTGCCCCCGAGCCGGCGATGAGCACCCGGTATCCCGCGGCGAGGGCGAGGCGGGCGATGGTGGTGCCGACCTTCCCTGCGCCGAGGATGCCGATGGTCTCGATGGTCTCGATGGTCTCGATGGTGTCGTTCATGCGTGCCCTCCTCAGGCGTGGACGGCCTTGCCGTCCTTCGTGATCCGCGCGAGGCCGGGGTCGCCGAACGCGCCTTCACCCGGTTCCTCGGCGAGGAGCTCGCGCACGCGCGGGGCGACCTTCTCTCCGAAGAGGCGGATGCTGCGTTCGCGCACGTCCTTCGGCAGGTGCAGGAGGTCGTACTTCAGATCGAACCGGGACAGGTGGTTGAAGCGCACGGCTGCGGCGAGCTTCCGCGCGACCGTCTCGGGAGCGCCGACGTAGAGGGCTCCCGTGTCGACCTCCTCCTCGTAGCGCTCGAGTGTGGGCGGGTAGAAGCCGCGCTCCTTGCTCATCTGTGTCACGACCGGTTCCCAGTGCTTCCAGTGCACGTTCTTCGCCTCGTCATCGGTGTCGGCGATCAGGCCGAGGGAGTGCTGCCCGATCGGGAGCTCCGGACGCCCGAACTGCTCCAGGGCACGCAGGTACAGGCGGGCGTGACCGGCGAAGCGCTCGGGGCGCCCGCCGATGATCGCCATCATCAGAGGCAGTCCGTGCTCGGCGGCGCGGATGACCGAGTCGGGGCTGCCGCCGATGCCGATCCAGGCCGGGATGCCGCCCTCCGGCATCCGCGGCTGCAGTCGCACGTTCTCGAGGGGGCTGCGGTAGGAGCCGCTCCAGGTGACGCGCTCCTCCCGCATGAGACGCAGGAACAGGTCGAGCTTCTCCTCGAAGATCTGCTCGTACTCGGCGATGTCGTACCCGAACAGCGGGAAGGACTCGATCGCCGACGCCCGGCCGAGGATGAGCTGCGCGCGTCCGTCGGAGAGTCCGTCGACCGTCGCGAACTCCTGGTAGAGCCGCACCGGATCCTGTGTCGACAGCACGGTCACAGAGGACCCCAGTCCGATCGTCGAGGTGGCCTGTGCCGCGGCCGCCAGCACGACCGGCGTCGCGGAGTCCATGTGACCCTCGCGATAGTGCTCGCCGATGCTGAACACGTCGAGCCCGACCGACTCGGCCAGCTGCGCCTCCTCGACGAGCAGCCGCAGCGTCTCGCCGTCCGACATCACGCGGTCGCCGTCCGTCGCCAGCTCGCCGAAGGAGTTCAGCCCGAACTCGACTTCTGTCATCTCCACCACGACCCTTCTGCACGCCCCGGTGTCTCCGGATTGACGTATCACCTCGATGCAACCGTACAATTGACATATCAATTCCCGGGAGGGCGAGATGACCGCAGAGCACCGCCGCAGCACGCCGACGCCCGATCAGCTGCGGGTCTGGCGGAGCTTCATCGAGACGTCGGAGACGCTGCGGGCGCGCCTCGCCGCACAGCTGCAGGCCGAGTCGTCCCTGTCGTCCGGTGACTACCAGGTGCTCCTCGCCCTGAGCGAGGCCGAGGGGCACACGGCCCGGTCATCCGCGCTGGCGGCCCTCATCGACTGGGAGCGCAGTCGCCTGTCGCACCACCTGGGGCGGATGGAGAAGCGCGGTCTGGTTCGACGTGTTCCGTGCGCGGACGGGGTGCACGGGGTCGACGTGCTCCTCACCGACGCCGGAGCCGAGGCCTTCCGTGCCGCGAACGTGCCGCACCTCCGCGCCATCCGCGCCCTGTTCGTCGACGCACTCTCCGCCGAGCAGCTCGCTCAGGTCGATGACATCACCGCGGCCCTGCGGAGTCACCTCGGACTCGATGCCGACGTCTGAGCCGGACCGCCCATTCCCCGCACGAGCGCCTGCGCGGATTCGGCGAGGGCGCGGGAGCTGTGCCGCCCCACGCCGGTCGCGTTGACGAACGCGTGGATGTGCCCCTCGACCAGCTGCGTCGTCGTCGGCACCCCGGCGCCCCGCAGCGCCTCCGCGTAGGCCAGTCCTTCATCGCGCAGCACGTCGAATCCGGAGAGGGCGACATGGGCCGGCGGATGCCCGTTCAGGTCGGCGAACAGGGGAGACGCGCGAGGGTCGGTCCGGTCCTCCGGGTTCGGCAGGTAGTGGTCGATGTACCAGTCCATCTGAGCGGCGGTGAGGAAGTAGCCGTCGGCGAAGAGCTCGTAGGAGCGGGTGCGGCGGGAGGCATCGGCGACGGGGAAGAAAAGGAGCTGGAAGTCGGGGCGCCCTGACTCGTCCGCGATGGTCTCGGCGCACACCACGGCACTCAGGTTGCCACCCGCGCTGTCGCCGGCGACGGCCACCGGGAGCTCGGGGGCGGTCCGCGTGCGGACCCAGCGGAACGCGTCGACCGCGTCGTGCACCGCTGCGGGGAAGGGGTGCTCCGGCGCCAGGCGATAGTCGACCGAGTAGATCTCCAGCCCCGTGCGCGCGGCCAGGAACCGGCAGACCGCATCGGTCGAGGTCAGCCCGCCGACGACCCAGCCCCCGCCGTGGAAGTAGGTGACGGCACCCCAGGGCCGCGTCCCGGCGGCGTGCTGGTAGCGACGGGCGCCGACCGACCCCGCGCGCGTGGGGATCCGCAGCTCCTCGACGATGTCGACGTGCTCCCGGTCTCCGAAGATCAGTGCTTCGGCGTCGACCTGCGCCCGCGCATCCGCCAGCGGCAGCTCCTCGAAGCTCGATCCGGGCAGAGCGTTGAGCAGGCGCAGTGCCATCTGCACCTCGGTGAGCAGCGACTGCCCGTCGATCTGCACGGGCTTGCCGGCGATCAGGCGCTGCGCGGGTTCGGGCAGGGCGCCGAGCGTCTTGATCACGAGCCGGATGATGCGCTGCTGCGCCGTGAGCGTCTCCGCCATGGCCGCCCTTTCGTCGTCGAGGAGGGGAACCGCCAGGATAGGGCTGCCCCTCGGGGGGACCCGGACGCGGGGCGTCCGTTGACCGGACATCATCGGACAGCCAGACTGTCCAGATGCCCACCCTGCCGAGCCCGCCGGCGCCCTCGGCGACGATCAGCCCGCACGTCATCCGGTATCTCGTGCAGGAGGCGGAGCGTCGCGGCATCTCCCTGGAGCGGCCGCTGCGCGAGGCGGGGCTGACACCGGAGGTGCTGGATGCGCCGTCGCTGCGCGTGTCGTTCCGGCAGGGCAGCGCCGTGATCGACGCGGCCCTCCGGCTGTTCGACGATCCCGCCGCGGGGCTCGCCGTCGGCGGTGCGCAGCCCATCACCGCATCGGGGGTGCTGGGGCTGGGGATGATGAGCAGCCCGCGCGTCGTGGACGCCATCCACCTCGGCCTGCGGTTCCAGAACCTGGCGGGCTCCATGGTGCGGTGGTCGACGGCCGCGCGCGGCGACCAGCTGTCGGTCGTCGCCGAGGTGGCCGAGGGGGACGATCGCGTCGGCGCCTTCCTCATCGACGAGGGATTCGCGAACATCACGCGGATGGCGCGCGACGTGACCGGGAAGCGGTTCCACCCCGTCCGTGTCGAACTCGCCCGGCCGGCCCCCGCGGACGCCGCACGCCACGGCCGCTGGTTCGGATGTCCGGTCGAGTTCGGGGCGCACCGCAACGCCTGGACGCTGTCGGAGGATCAGTGGCGTCTGCCGAGCCCGTTCGCCGACGAGTGGACGCTGCGTGCCGCGCTCGCCCTGCTGGAGGAGGAGTCGGCGGGCGTGGTCGACCGCCAGGAGCTGGTGGCGGTCCTCGCCGCGCGTATCGATGCCGATCTGCCCGAGATCGCCCCGCTGGGCCGCCATGCGAGGGCACTGGCGCTGAGCGAGCGCACCCTGCGTCGCCGGCTCGCGGATGTGCAGGCCACGTACTCCGCTCTGGTGGACGACGTCCGCCGACGGGCGGTGACCCGGATGCTCGCGCAGGGCGCTCTGCCGATCAGCGACGTGGCGGCCGCGGCCGGATACGGCGACGACCGCTCGCTGCGACGCGCCGCGCGCCGCTGGTTCGGATGCTCGCCCGCCGCGATGCGCGAAAGGCTCCAGAGCGGCCATTGACGATGGCCGCTGGGGTCCGGTGAGCTGGCTCTCCGGGCCCGTGCCGCACCGCACCCGAATCGTAGGCTCACGGAATCCGCCGCACCATCCGACGGATCGCCCGCCTACGAAGGAGTCTGCGATGTCCTCGCCCATCTGCATCATCGGCGCCGGCCCCGCCGGTCTCGCCGTCGCCCGTGCCCTCACCGAGCGCGGTCTCGACTACGTGCATCTCGAACGACACAGCGGCGCCGGCGGAGCGTGGGACATCGACAACCCGGGCGGGCCGATGTACGACTCGGCGCACTTCATCTCCAGCCGGACCGTCTCGGGATTCAGCGGGTACCCGATGCCCGACGACTATCCCGACTATCCCGGCCACGCCCAGATCCTGCACTACCTGCGGGCCTTCGCCGACGCCTACGGGCTCACGGCACGCATCCGCTTCGACAGCGAGGTGACCGACATCGCCCGGGACGGAGCGCTCTGGCGCGTCACCACGGCGGCGGGGGAGGAGTCCCTGCATCAGAGCGTGATCGTCTGCACCGGCGCGCAGTGGCATCCGAACATCCCCGAGGTGCCGGGCACCTTCGACGGCGAGGTCCGACACAGCCAGAGCTTCCGGTCGGCATCCGAGTTCGCGGGCAAGCGCGTGCTGATCGTCGGCGGGGGCAACTCCGCGTGCGACATCGCCTGCGACGCCGCGCGCACCGCGGAGTCCGCGAGCATCAGCATGCGGCGCGGCTACTGGTTCATCCCGAAGCACGTGTTCGGGGTTCCGAGCGACATCGTGGGCGGGAAGGGCTCGTTCCTGCCCAAGCGCCTCGAGCGGGCCGTGCTGCAGCCGCTGCTGCGTCTGCTCGTGGGCGACCCGACACGCCTCGGCCTGCAGAAGCCCGACCACAAGCTGTTCGAGACGCACCCGGTGCTCAACTCCCAGCTCATGCACTACCTGCAGCACGGCGACATCACCGCCCGACCCGGCATCCGCGACACCGCCGGCCGCACGGTCACCTTCACCGACGGCACGTCCGACGAGTTCGACCTCATCCTCCTCGCGACCGGCTACCGGCACCGCGTCCCCGTCGCGCAGGAGTACTTCGGCGACGAACAGCACCCCGATCTGTACCTGAACTTCGCCTCGCGGGAGCATGCGGGACTCTTCGGAGTGGGCTTCATCGAGACCAACAGCGGCGCCTATCAGCTGTTCGACCAGCAGGCGCACCTGATCGCGGCGTTCCTGGCGGACAGTGCGACCGGCAGCGGGGCGGCCCGTCGGTTCCAGGAGCGGATCCGCGCGGATCACCCCGACATGTCGAACGGTCTGCGCTTCGACTCCTCACCCCGGCACCGCGGCTACGTGGACTCCGACGCCTATGCGAAGTACCTGCGCACACTGTCGCGCGAGCTGGGATGGCCGCTGCAGTCACCGCCGTTCTCCGGAACCCCGGTCGGCGATCGCACGGCGGTGCGCGCATGAGCTTCGACTTCCGCGGCACGGTGATCGTCGTCACGGGCGGGGCCGGTGACATCGCCCGCGCGTTCAGTGCGCGGGCGGCCGCGGCCGGGGCCGTGCTCGCGCTCGTGGACCGGCGCGAGGGTGCCCTGCAGGCGGCGGTCGACCTGCTGCCGGGGGCTGGACACAGCACGCACCTCTGCGACCTGACCGACGAGAGCGCGGTGCGCGCCCTGGTCGACGACATCGGACGCGTCCACGGTCGCATCGACGTGCTGGTCAACAACATCGGCATGACGAACTCGGAGCGGTTCGATCAGCGCAGCGTCGACAGCATCCGGCAGGAGATCGAGGTGAACATGGTCTCGCCCCTCGTGCTCACCCGCCTGGCGGTGCCGCTGCTGCATCGGTCCGACGACCCCCGGGTGGCGACCACCGTGTCGCTGGGCGGGATCTTCCCGCTGGGGGAGACGCCGATCTACACCGCGAGCAAGTTCGGACTCCGCGGCGCGATGCTGTCGATCGGCCTCGACCTGCGTGCCCGCGGCATCATCGCGGGGTCGGTGATGCCGTCGGCGACGGATACCCGGATGCTGCGGCAGGAGGCCATCGACGGCGGCAACTCCCTGCAGTTCCAGGATCCTCCGCAGCCGCCGGACGCGGTGGCCCGCGCCCTGGTCTCCCTGCTGGATCGCCCGCGGCTGGAGGTCTACCCGCGCCGCGGCGAATCCGTGCTGCTGCGCGTCGCGATGCTGTTCCCCAACGCCCTGCCCCGGCTGATGGCGCTGTTCCGTCGACGCGGCGAGCGGGGCCTGGCGACCTACCTGCGTCAGCTGGAGGATGCAGGACACATCGTGCGCCGCGACGGCGTGCCCGAACTGGTGGAGACCCCGTGACGAACACCGACACCGTGATCATCCGCAACCCCGGCGACGGCACCGAGATCGCCCGGATGCCGGTGACCACGGCCGCCGAGGTCGCCCGCCACACCGCGGATGCGCTCGAGGTGCATCGCTCCGGCGTCTGGTCGGGTGCGTCGCCGCGGGAGCGCGCCGCCGCGCTGCTGCGCCTGGCCGAGCTGATGCAGCGCGACGCCGAGACGCTGGCCCGTCTCGACAGCGAGGATGCGGGCAAGCCGATCACGGAGTGCCGCGACAACGACGTGCCCGGCGCGATCGAGTCCATCCGCTGGTTCGCGGAGGCGCTCGACAAGCAGTACGGCCGGGTCTCGACGACCGCCGCCGACGTCCTGGCCTTCACCGAGCGCGAGCCGTACGGCGTGGTGGCGGCGATCCTGCCGTGGAACTATCCCCTCGCGATGGCGTGCTGGAAGATCGGTCCGGCGCTCGCCGCCGGGAACGCGCTGATCCTGAAACCGGCCGACGCGACGCCCCGCTCGACGCTTCATCTCGCCGGGCTCGCCGAGGAGGCCGGCCTCCCCCGCGGCGTGCTGCGTGTGCTTCCCGGTACCGGGGCGGAGACCGGGGCGGCGCTCGCCGCGGATCCGATCGTGGAGGCGATCTCGTTCACCGGATCGACGGCGACCGGACGGAAGATCCTCGCCGCGTCCGCGGCCACGAACCTCAAGCGGGTCAGCCTCGAGCTGGGCGGGAAGAGCCCGCAGGTGCTGATGGCCGATGCGCTCTCCTTCGGCGACCGGCTGATCGAGGGGCTCGTGGAGGCGGCGTTCCTCACGGCGGGGCAGAACTGCACGGCGGGTTCGCGGATCCTCGTGCACGAGTCGATCCATGACGACGTCGTCGAGCGGCTGAGCGCCGCCGCCTCGGCATTGCGGATCGGGTCACCGGCCGACGAGGCCACGCAGATCGGCCCGGTGATCGACGACGTCGCGGCGACCCGCATCCTGCGCGCGATCGACGAGGCGGTCGCCGCGGGTGCCCGCCTCGCGACCGGGGGCGTCGAGGTCGCCGTGGGGTCGGGTGGACGGTACATCGCCCCGACCGTGCTGACAGACCTTCCGGATGACGCCGCGATCCTGCGGACGGAGATCTTCGGGCCGGTGGTCACGGTGCAGCGCTTCGCCGCGCGGGACGAGGCCATCGCCCTCGCCAACGCCGTCGACTACGGGCTGGCCGCCTCGGTGTGGACCAGGGACCTGGAGGACGCGCTCGCACTCGCCAGCGGCATCCGTGCGGGTCTCGTCTCGGTCGGCGCCTACAGCGAGGGCGACATGACGGTGCCATTCGGCGGATGGCGTCAATCGGGCTTCGGCGGGGTGGAGAAGTCGCTGCAGGCGTTCGCCCAGTGGAGCCGCGAGAAGACGATCTGGGTGCAGACCGCATAGGCGGAGACCGCGCGGTCGGCCCGTGCGAGCGACGCACCGGCCGACCGACGCCGGGCTCCCGCTACTCGAAGACCGGGGTGAGGAAGCGGCGCTCGTAGCGACGGATGCACTTCGTCGTGCGCGCGAACTCGAACGCGGCGATGCATTCGGGGTCGGTGCGCGACGTCGTCCGGTAGGCCTCGTATTCGGCCAGGGAGGGGAACGTGAACAGGGCGAACGCCTCGTCGCTGTCGCCCTCGCTCGGCATGAAGTAGCCGTGGTGGTCGCCGCCCAGCTTCTCCACCAGCCGGATCCAGGTCCGTCCGTACTCGGTGAACTCGTCGAGCTTGTCGGGGTCGATCTCGTAGCGCAGGTGAACGGTGATCATGCGGATGATCTTCTCAGATCAGCCCACCCGGCGGGAAACCCCGACACTACGCTGAGTCCCGTGACGAACTCTCGCGACATGGTCCTCATCCCCGGGGGAAGGTTCCTGATGGGGTCGGACGACTTCTACCCCGATGAGCGGCCCGTGCACGAGCGGGAGGTCGCCTCCTTCTTCATCGACCGCTACGAGGTGACGAACGAGCAGTACGCCGAGTTCGTCGACGCGACCGGGTATGTGACGGTCGCCGAGCGTCAGCTCGACCCCGCGGCCTTCCCCGGCGCCGATCCTGCCGACCTCGTTCCGGGAGCGATGGTGTTCACCCCCACCGCCGGCCCCACCGACCTGGGCGACTGGCGCAACTGGTGGCGATGGCAGCCCGGAGCGTACTGGCGTCGTCCGTTCGGACCCGACTCGACGATCGACGATCGGCTGCGGCATCCGGTCGTGCATATCGCCTTCGAAGACGCCGTCGCCTACGCGGACTGGGTAGGGATGCGGCTGCCCACCGAAGCCGAGCACGAGTACGCCGCGCGCGGGGGAATGGAGGGCGCACCGTTCGCGTGGGGCGACGAGCCCTACCCGGACGGCGTCGCCCAGGCGAACTCCTGGCTGGGGCGCTTCCCCTACGACAACCAGGGCCTGGGCGGCACGGCTCCCGTCGGCTCCTACCCGCCCAACGGCTACGGCCTGTACGACATGATCGCGAACGTGTGGGAGTGGACGACCGACTTCTACACGCCGCGGCACATCCGTCTCTCGGACACCCCGGTCGACGCGGGCAAGCGGACGAACCTCCTCGCCGCCGCCAGCGCCCAGGAGGGGTTCCCGGACATCCCGCGTCGCGTTCTCAAGGGCGGCTCGCACCTGTGCTCGCCGGACTACTGCCTGCGCTTCCGACCGGCCGCGCGCTCGCCGCAGGCCGAGGATACGGGCATGTCGCACATCGGATTCCGCCTCACCCGTTCCGAGTGAGGTGCCCCTGGGCGCACCCGTGAGGGAGTGCTTGGCTTCGACCGAGGGCGATCGCCCCCGTCTCACGCGTCGAAGCAAGGAGTCGGTATGTCCGAGAAGCCCAACATCCTCATCATCTGGGGCGACGACATCGGCATCGCGAACCTCAGCACGTACTCCGACGGCCTCATGGGCTATCGGACGCCGAACATCGACCGGATCGCCGACGAGGGCGTGAAGTTCACCGACTATTACGGCGAGCAGAGCTGCACCGCGGGGCGCGCGGCCTTCATCACCGGCCAGAACCCGTACCGGACGGGGCTCACCAAGGTGGGCATGCCCGGCGCGAAGCTGGGGCTCCAGCCCGAGGACCCCACGATCGCCGATGCGCTCAAGCACCACGGCTACGCGACCGGGCAGTTCGGCAAGAACCACCTCGGCGACCGCGACGAGCATCTGCCGACCGCCCACGGCTTCGACGAGTTCTTCGGGAACCTGTACCACCTCAACGCGGAGGAGGAACCCGAGCACCCGGACTACCCCACCGATGAGGAGTTCCCCGGGTTCAGCGAGAAGTTCCGTCCCCGCGGCGTCATCCACTCCTGGGCGAACGACGACGGCACGCAGCGGATCGAGGACACCGGTGCTCTGACCAAGAAGCGGATGGAGACCGTCGACGAGGAGTTCCGCGATGCGGCGGCGGACTTCATCCGTACGCAGGCGGCCGACGACACCCCCTTCTTCGTCTGGTTCAACTCGACGCACATGCACTTCCGCACCCACTCGAAAGAGGAGAGCAAGGGGCGGGCCGGGCGCTGGCAGTCGGAGTACCACGACACGATGCTCGACCACGACGACGTCGTCGGGAGTCTGCTCGATCTGCTCGACGAGCTCGGACTGGCCGAGAACACCATCGTCATGTACTCCACCGACAACGGGCCGCACATGAACAGCTGGCCGGATGCCGGCATGACCCCGTTCCGAAATGAGAAGAACTCCAATTGGGAGGGCGCGTACCGAGTGCCCGCGATGGTCCGCTGGCCCGGGCGCATCCCGGCGGGGACCACGCTCAACGGGATCGTGAGTCACAACGATTGGTTCGTCACGCTGCTGGCCGCGGTGGGCGACGACGACATCGCCGAGCGTCTGGCCTCCGGTGCCGAGCTGCACGGCACCGAGTACAAAGTGCATCTCGACGGACACGACCAGCTCGACTACATCACGGGTGCCGTCGAGCAGAGTCCGCGTCGGCACTTCTTCTACGTCTCGGACGACGGCGACCTCACGGCCCTGCGCTTCGACAACTGGAAGCTCGTGTTCCTGGAGCAGCGTGCGGCCGGAACCCTGCAGGTCTGGCAGGAGCCCTACATCGAGCTGCGGTTCCCGAAGCTCTTCAACCTGCGCACGGATCCGTTCGAGAGGGCCGACATCACGTCGAACACCTATTGGGACTGGGTGCTCGACCACGTCTTCCTGTTCGTGCCCGCGCAGGCCTACGTCGGAAGGATGCTCGGCACGCTGGCGGAGTTCCCGGCGCGGCAGAAGTCGGCGTCGTTCACGATCAACCAGGTCATGGCGAAGCTGGAGTCCACGGTCGGCAGCTCCTGAGTCTCCCGCTCTCCGGCGGAGGCCGCGACCGTCGGGCTGTCAGGCGCTGCGGTCCCGGAGTGCGACTCGCCGGTTGTGCAGGGCGAGCGCCACGAACGCGATCCCCGGAACGGCGAGCACGATCAGCACCGGCCACCACCAGCCCTCAGCGGTGAGCATCACGGCTCCGAAGACCAGGAAACCCGCGCCGATCGAACGCATCGCGACGGAGCCGACGGGGGTCACGACCGGGTTGCGCCAGAACGGCACCGTGCTCGTCGCATTCGCACGCAGCGTCATCGCCAGGGCGGTCAGGAAGAGGATCGAGCCGGCTACGGACAGGAGCACACCGAACACGTTCATGCCTCGAACGTATCAAGGACGTCGCGAGGGCCGGTCGTAGAGGGTGGAGCGACGGCGCGGAGGGGGCTCGCGCTCGGGCGTCTCGCCCGTCCCGCCACCGGCTGAGACCCGACCAGGCGAGTCCACTGCCGGGCCACCTTGATACATTGGGAGTTCCCCCCTCTCTCCCCGGCAAGCAAGGACGGTTCCGCGTGGCGGCTCAGCAGTCAGGAACCGCCGATGCTGCGGGCCGACCGGAATCCGCATCGCGGTACATCCTCCGTTCGCGGCTGCTCCGTGGGGCGTTCCTCAGCCTGGTCATCTCGGGGATCGGGATCTCGATCACGGTTCCGCAGATCACGCTGTTCCTCGTCGACGAGCTGCACCTCTCCGTCGCGCAGGCGGGGCTGTACTTCCTCACGAACCTGACCGCGCCCATCGCCGGCTACGTCGTCGGTTCCCTGTCCGATCGTGCAGGGTCGCGGCTGCTCGTGTTCCGGCTGTGCGCTCTCGCCGGCTTCCTCGGCTGGGTGCTGATGGCGTTCGCGATGCAGCCCTGGATGCCGTTCGCGATCAACATGCTGCTCCTCAGCATGGCCGGCGCGGGTGCCGCCCAGCTGCAGGCCGCGGTGCGCGATGAGCTGAACCGGACGCCCACTCCCGCCGACAACGAGGTGGTCGCGGTGATGCGGATGGCCATGGCGTTCGGATGGATCGTCGGCCCGGTCATCGGCGCGGTGCTCGGCGCCGTGCTGGGCCTTCGTCCGCTCCTGCTCGTGACCGGGATCTCCGTGCTGATCTCGATCCTGCCTCTGATCGGGGCGAAGGCGCCGTCCCTCGCGGAGCGCAGTGCGGCCGTGACGCGCCTCCGGCATCCGGACGACGCGACGGCGGCGGGCGAACCCGGCGTCGCCCCCACGCAGCCGGCCGTCAGGCGCGACGCGTCGATGCTGCCGCTCCTCGTCTTCACCGGCATCTACGTGCTGATCATGTGCGGCGAGACGGTCAAGCTCGCCTACCTGCCGCTGTACATGGACGGCGAGCTCCGCGTCGACGCCGGCGTCCGCGGCGCGATCATCGGGTTGCAGCCGCTCATCGAGCTCCTCCTCATGCCGTTCGCGGCGCGGCTGGCGAGCCGGTTCGGGGTGATGCGCGTGCTCTTCGTCGGCGCCCTGATGGCCGTCGCCGCCCATGTGTCCTACGCCTCGGCGGACTGGGTGGAGCCGCACCTCGTCATGCTCGTCGTGGGGCAGCTGCTCATGGCGGGCGTGATCGCCTCGTTCGGCGTGCTCGGGATCACCGTGGCGCAGCGACTGGTCCCGACGCGGGTGGGGATGGCGACCAGCGTGTTCCTCAGCGCCTACGCGATCAACGCCGCCGTCGGAGGTTTCCTCGGCAGCGTCGGGTCGGCGTGGCTGGGACTGCCTCTGCTCTTCTGGATCCCCGCCGCGATCGCTGCCGTGGGAGCCATCGCGCTGGTCGTGCTCAACGCGCGGGTGCCGCTCGGCGCGCCACCCCGCGCCCGCTGACCGCTAGCCGCCGTAGGGGCGCACGCAGGTGTCCTGCGCCGCGCTCTGGCCGTCGAGGTTCTCGGGGAGCGGGTCGGCGTCGGCCGGCGGTCCCTCCTCGGTCGCACCGTCGTCGGGCTCCGAGGTCGGCGGCTCGGCGTCTTCGGACAGCTCGCTGCCGCGGCCGGTGCGGTCGGCACTGATCGACACGGTGTCACCGGCGCGCACCCGCTCCAGCAGCGCGGCCGCGGCGGCCTCGTCGGGGACCACGCGGTCGCCCGCGGGCAGGTGCGGGTACGACACGAAGGCGATGTTCTCGAGGGGGAGGTCGCTGAACACCTTCGCCATCGACGTCAGCGTGCCCAGGTCGGCCAGCTGCGTCGACAGGGTCATGTTCCGCGTCGCCGCATCGGCGATGCCGTAGAGCTTCGCCGGATCGGTCAGGGTCGACTGGTCGCGCAGCGTGCGCACGAGCGAGGACAGGAACACCTGCTGGGTGGAGATGCGGGCGAGGTCGCTGCCGTCGCCGACGCCGTAGCGGGAGCGCAGGAGCGCCAGGGCCTGCTCGCCGCTCAGGTCGTACGTCCCCGCGGCAGGGATCTCCAGCCCGGAGTGCCGATCGTGGATGGGGCCGGCGAAGCAGATGGGGACGCCGCCGACGGCGTTCGAGGCTTCGATGACGCCGGTGAAGCTGATCTCCGCTGCATAGGCGAGGTCGATGCCGGTCAGCGCGGTGACGGTGGAGGCGACGCATCCGAGTCCGCCGCGGGCGAGCGATTCGTTGAACTGCACCCGCCAGCCGGCGTTCCAGGTGCTCCCCGTCTCGGGGTCGGTGCACGCGGGGATGTCGACGAGCAGATCGCGCGGGAAGGAGATGACGGTGGCGGCGTCGTGCGCCTCGTTCACGTGCAGCAGGAGGGTGACGTCGTTCCGGCTGCCTTCGACGTCGCCGCCCTCCCCGTACTGGACGCCCTGCCCGGCGCGGCCGTCCGATCCGACGAGCAGCACGTCGAACTCCCCGTCGAAGTCGGCCACGGCGGGAGGCTCCTCGCTGTCGCGTACCGGCTGCAGCTCGACCGTGGTCACGTTCTGGGAGAGCCGGATCGCCGCGATCGCGACCGTGCCGCCGGCGATGACCAGGATCCCGATGACGGTCAGCGTGAGGAACCTCCGCAGGCGACGCCGACGTCGCCGACGGGACGAGGGAGCGGGTGGGGGCAGGCTCATGGGAGGACCTCTCGACATCGGCGAGCAGCCAGTGTCGGCGAGGAATGTCACACGAGTGTCACACGCGGGGGAGCGTCACCCGGAACGTCGCTCCGGACGTGCCGGGCAGCAGCACCAGATCACCGCCGAGCAGTCGGGCGTTGTCGCGGGCGATCGCGAGTCCGAGACCGGTGCTGACGCCGTCGGAGCGGGAGCGGTCCGAGGTGACGAAGCGGTCGAACACCCGCTCGGCGTCGGCCGCCGCGACGCCGCCGCCGCTGTCGGAGACGTCGATGTGCACGGCCTCGCCCTCCTCGTGCACGCGGAGGGTCACCGGCGGGCTGCCGTGCCTGGCGGCGTTCGTCAGGAGGTTCGCGACCACGGTGTGCAGCCGGCTCGGATCGGTGCGGATCCGCAGCCGGGGTGCGACTTCCCGCTCGGCCACGTCGACGCCGGTCGCATCCACGACGTCGGTCAGCAGCTCCGCGAGCACGACGGTCGTGCGGTTCACGCGCGCGACCCCCGCGTCCAGCCGGGAGAGTTCGAGCAGGTGCTCGGTCAGGGTGTGCAGGCGGCGGGTCCCGGTGCGCACGACGGCCGCGGCGACCGCCCGCTCCTCCGGAGTCGTCTGCTCGTCCTCATCGAGGAGCTCGTCGACCGCCAGCATCGAGGTGAGGGGTGTGCGCAGCTCGTGCGCGACGTCGCTGACGAGCTGCCGCGACTCCGCCTCGCGACGCTGGAGCTGCGCGATGGTCGCGTTGAGTCGGTCCGAGGAGAGATGCAGCGCCTCGGCCACGCGGTCAACATCGTCGAAGGACGGCGTCCACGCGGGTGGGCCCTCGCCGGAGCCGACCGCGTGCGCGGTGTCGACGAGTCGGCGGAGCGGACGCGTGAGGGCACCGCCGAGCAGACGCTCCAGCAGGACCACCACGACGACGACACCGGCGCTGAGGAGGATGCCGGAGACGACGAGCTCGCGCACCTGGATCTGCTGCGGCTCCATCGAGTAGGCGGTGACGACGGCGAGCCGGGCGCCCGGATCCTGCGCGAGATCGTCTCGCACGACGGAGACGAAGAACACCTCACGTCCGTCGAGCGTGGTGCGCAGCGAGGTCAGCTCTCCGGGGGATCGAGAGCCGTCGAGGTCGAGGTCGTCGGGGACCTGATCGGGGCGGAGCTCGCCGGCGCTGCGGCCGCTGTCGAGATCGATGATGACCGTCTCGCCGGGAAGGATCTCCGCGTAGTACTTCCACGTCTCCTCGGGGGACGCGGTGGAGATGGAGGTGAACAGCGCATCCGCGGTCGTGGAGAACTCGTCGAGGAGCCCCTGCTGGCGTGACTCGAACACGATCCTGCTGGCCGTGAACACGACCACCCCGGTGACGATGACGGACACCGCGATCGTGCTGCCGACGAGGGCGAGGGCGATCGCCGCACGGAGGGTGAGGCGGCGACGGGTGAGGCGGTGACGGGCGGTCATCGAAGCCGGTACCCGATCCCGCGGACCGTCTCCAGCTGCGGCGAGGAGATCTTCGCCGCCGTCAGCTTCGCGCGCAGTCGCTGGACGGCGGTGTCGACGACCCGCGGGGTGTCCGGCGGCGACTGCGCCCACACCGCGTCGATGAGTCGCGAACGGCTCAGGGCGTGCCCGTCGTTGAGGGCGAGCTCGTGCAGCAGGCGGAACTCCGTGGCGCTGAGCGGCAGCACCCGGCCCGCGGCCTTCGCCTCGACCGAGGCCTCGAGGAGCTCGAGCTCGCCGACGCGCAGGGCCTCGTCGGCCGGGCGGGCGCTGCGGCGGAGCACGCTGCGCAGCCGGGCTTCCAGCACCGCGACGCTGACCGGCTTGGAGATGTAGTCGTCGGCGCCGGCATCCAGTCCGACCACGATGTCCGCGTCCTCGTCCCGGGCGGTGAGCATGACGGTCGGGAACCCCCACCGGGCACGGATCTCGCGGCACAGCGCGAACCCGTCCCCGTCGGGGAGCATGACGTCGATGATGGCGACGTCGGGCGTCGACCGTTCGGCGAGCAGACGGGCGGAGGCGACGTCCTCCGCCGTCTCCACCGCGTGGCCGCGACGCCGCAGCGCGGTCGTGAAACCGAGACAGATGTCCGCATCGTCATCCACGAGCATGACCTTCATCAGGCGCCCACCTCCCCGGCATCCGCGCGCTTGCGATGATAGACGGCCGCGCCCGTGCAGGCCCTGTCAGCCGGGTCGGTGACCGGGGATCAGGGCTGAGGTGCATGATGCCCTCAGGCCGAGCGGCTACCCTCGGGGCATGCGTCGAATCGTCGTCCTGCCCGTCGTCCTCGCCATCGGTCTGCTCGCGGGATGCTCGCAGGTGACGCAGATGGCCGGTGACGCGCTCGGCGTCGACGTGCAGGCGACCTGCTCGACGATCGACGACGCCTACACGCAGTATCAGTCCCTGCTCGACCAGGGGCAGGTGTCGGCCGAGCAGGCGGATGCGGCGCGCGACGACCTCGTCGCCTCTCTCGACGGGCTCGCGACGAACGTCGACGGACAGCTCGGCGACCTCATCCGTTCCGGTGCAGAGAAGATCGGCGGGATGACCGACCTGCAGGCTCCGGAGACCATCGAGGCGATCGACCAGCTCAAGGACTCGGTCTCGGCGTTCTGCGGCTGACCGTCCGGCTCGTGAGACGATGCCGGGGATGAGTACTGCTGCCGACGAGGAACTCCGCGCGCTGCGGGCTCGCGCGTATGGACCGAAGGCGGACATCGAGAGCGATCCGGCGGCGCTCGAGCGTCTCCGGCACCTGGAGGAGCAGCGTCAGGGGCGGCCGTCTGATGTCGACGCACCGCTGCCGGACGCGACGGCCGCACCTGTGATGCACGAGGCGGCGCAGCCGGACCCCGGTGCGCCCGCCCCCGGCGCCGACTCCGACGCGCGGGAGCACCCGTTCGCCGCGCTCGATCTGCCGATGCCGGAGCAGACCTCATCGGAGGGAGAACCCGCGACACGAGCGTCGTCGTCCCGGACGTCCGCGCGGATGGGCAGGATCCTGTGGGTGGCCGCGATCGTGGCGGCTGCCGCCGCGGCCTCGGCGGTCACGTACGCGCTGGTGGCGATCTCGCCCGTGCCGGCCTCCTCCGGTGCTCCGCAGATCGACACGCTGGAGGCGTCCTCGACCCTGGAGATCCCGAGCGGGTGGATGGGGGCAGGCCCGAGCTCGGCGGTCTTCGACTTCTTCGGGCTGGCCCTCGTGCAGACGGCCGGCGGGTACATCAACGGCTCCACCGGAACCGACTGTCTCACCGTCGTCCGCGCCGACCAGGTGCCGGACAAGGGCGAGTACGACTCGTCTTCGGGGTGGAGTTCCAACGGACCCGTCTACGCGGCCTGCGGCGTCGGCGTCTTCCCCGCGACCGTCGAGGTCCCGATCGACAGCGACGTCCCGAAGGAGCTGAGCGAGCGCTTCCCCGGCGGACGGGCCCTGCAGTTCGTGTTCGACGGCGAGCGCGTCGGCGTCTTCCTCGACAGCGAATAGGTCGACGGCGGGCGGATCGCGACGGCCCCGCGTCAGCGCAGCGCGGCCGCCACCGTCTCCGCGACCAGACGGCTGGAGCGGGCGTCGAGGTGGATGCCGTCCGGGTGGCTCCTCACGGAGCGCGCGGTGACGTCGAACACGTCGATCAGATCGACGCCGAGGGACTCGGCGACACGTCGCACGATGGGCGCGACCTCCTCCTCGATGATCCGCGCCGAGACGCCGCCGCGGTTCGCGAACGCCACCGGTGGGGTGAGCAGGTGGACGTCGGCACCGTGCGAGCGGTACCTCTCGACGAAGTCGATAAGCTCGGTCTCGTACCGTTCCGCGTTCCAGTTGTCTCCGCGCGCGTCGTTCGAGCCGAGCATGATGAGCACGATGTCGGGGCGGGCGCGGAGGGAGGCGTCGGCGAACGGCGTCGCGTCCCAGGGCCAGTCGCCCTCCTGCTGCAGGGTGCAGCGGTTCACGCCGTAGTTGAGGACCTGGTGGCGCTCCCCGAGGATCCTCCCGAGCTGCGCGGGGTAGGAGCGTCGATGGCGGCCGAGGAGGAGCACGCCCGCGCCGTAGGTGTTGCTGTCGCCGATCGCGGCGACCCTGATCCGGTCGGATCGCGGACGGGGCGGCGGCGGATACATGATGCGCAGGAAGAGGATCGAGCCGACACCCGCGAGGAGGCCGATGACCGCGGCGGCGGCGGCGAGCAGTGTCCGCGCGCCTCGCCCGTCGAGTGCGGGACGGAGGGAGCGGATCATCCGTCCATCCTCTCTCAATCGGCGCCGGCGGGGGCCGAGCGGTGGAGACTGTCCCTGAGAGCGTGATGTGCAGAACAGGAGAGCGATGACGACCGTCTTCCCGCGTTCCGTGTCCGTGGTGATCCCGGTGCGGAACGACGCCGTCCTCCTCGAACGCTGTCTGCGCGCACTCGAGGGCCAGACGCGCAGACCCGACGAGGTCGTCGTGGTCGACAACGGCAGCAGCGATGCCACGGTCTCCGTCGCCGAGAGATTCGGCGCGCGCGTCGTGTCCGAGCCCATCCAGGGGATCCCGCGCGCCTCCTCGGCCGGCTATGACGCGGCGACGAGCGACATCATCGCGCGGCTGGACGCCGATTCCCTGCCGGGACGGGACTGGATCGAACGGATCGAGCGCACGTTCCGCGACCGCGACGACCTCGACTTCCTGACCGGCGATCCGCGGTTCTACGGATCGACGCCGCTGGTGCATTGGATGGGGGAGCACCTGTACATCGGCGGCATGTATGCGGTGATGACGCCGTTGCTCGGTCATGCGCCGCTGTTCGGGTCGAACATGGCGATGCGCGCCGCCACGTGGCGGAGTCTGAGTGGCGAGGTGCATCGTGAGGAGCAGAACATCCATGACGACTTCGACCTGTCGTTCCATGTGCGCCCGGGGATGACGGTGCTGCGCGACCGGAGCCTCGTCGTCGAGGTGTCGGCGCGCCCGTTCCAGGACTGGGCGTCCCTGCGCCGGCGACTGAGCTACGTGCTGCCCACCGTGCGGCTGCATCTGCCGCAGCAGGCGCCGCACCGCCGCCGGCAGGCCCGGCGGGAGGCGACCGCGTCCACGGTCGAAGGGTGACTCAGGTGCGGGCTCGCGCGTAGAGCTCGAGCAGATCGGCCGTCAGCTGATGCGGGGTGGTCTCGCTCGGACTGTGGCCCGTCGCGTAGGCGCGGAACTCGGCATCGATGTCGCGGGCGTATCGCTCGTGGGCCGAGAGCGGCCAGAGGTCGTGCGAGCCGGCGGCGACCAGCTTCGGCAGGGCCAGCTCCCGCACGTCGCGGCGCAGGTCGGGCGACGCCATCATCAGGCCGATGATCTCGTCGACGCTGCGGCGGCTCGTGAACGCGAACCGCGAGCGGACGAACTCGAGCCGCCGCGGCGGGACCCGGTTCTTGTTCGTCACGATGCCCCAGATCATGAGCCCGGCGCCGCGGTGCGGGCTGGCGATCGGTGCCACCGGGCCCAGCCACTTCATGCTCGCGAAGACATTGCCGCTGCCCGGCGGAGTGGTCAGGAGCGCGAGGGAGAGCACGAGGTCCGGGCGACGCACGGCCACGATCTGCGCGATCGTCCCGGCGAACGAATAGCCCAGCAGATGCGCGGGTGCTCCGGCTTCGAGGAAGGCGATCAGGTCGGCGATGAACAGCTCGTGGGTGTACGGCCGGTCCGCGCCGGCCGCATGCGACTGGTACTGCCCGGCGAGGTCGAACGACTGCACGAAGTAGCCCTCCTCCGCGAGGAGAGGCAGCATCAGGGCGAAGTCCTCCTTCGACCCGGTCGCGCCCGGCACCAGCACCACCCGGGGATGCGCGGGGTCGCCGAGCGACACGACGGCGAGCTCCCCACTCGGCGCGGAGAACCGCGAGCTCGTCGATCCGGTCGGCGCCACCGTCCAGTCGATGTCGCCGATGGCCGCGTCCAGGGATGCCGGGGCGATGGGCGCCCGTCCGCTCCTCGAATCTGTCGACACGCTCACAAGCTACCCCTCGGTCGCCGCCCGCAGAAGGATCGCGCGCCGCCATGGACGGATGCCCGTGACGATCAGCGGGACGCCGTGCGCAGCCCTGGGTCCTGCTCCAGCATCGTGCGCGCGAGACCCCGAGCGACCTCGAACGGCTGGGAGAACGTCTCCATGCCGACCGTGACGATCGCTCCTTCGTAGAGCAGCATCATCGCCCGCGCCATGAGGTCGGCATCCGCGGCGCCCGCCTCGGCGCACAGGTCGGTGAAGAGCTCGAGCAGCCAGCTCTTCTGGCGCGAGACCTCGGGGAACACGGGATGACCGTCGTGTCCGTCACCGATCTCCGCGCGGGCATTGATCGCGCTGCACCCCTTCGGGCTGTTCTCGTCCGACCACGCGATGGCCGCGGTGAACACGGTGAGGATGCGGTCGACGCCGGGGTCGGGCACGCGGGAGAGGTGCTCGGCCACGTGGGCGCGCCACCGGGCGTCCCGATGCTGCAGATACGAGACGACGAGCGCCTCCTTCGAGCCGAAGCGGTCGTAGAGGGTCTTCTTCGTGACGCCCGCGGCCTCCGCGATCGTGTCGACGCCCACCGCATGGATGCCGCGCTCGTAGAAGAGCAGCGACGCGGCGTCGAGGACGCGGGTGGCGCCCGGCGTGAGGGGGGCGAGCTCGGGGACGGGAACGGCCATGGCATCGAGTATACCAACCTGTATAGTCGAACAAATGAGTAAACAGATCGGTGTACTTCGCCTGGGTGTGACCGTCGGGGCGGCTGTGGCGTTCGTGGTGACCTGGAGCTCCGGCTTCCTCGTGCCCGCGATCGCCGTGGTCGACGTCTCGCCGCTGACGCTGCTCGTGTGGCGGTTCGTCCCGCTGGCCGTGATCCTGATCGTGATCGTCGTGAGCAGCGGCGCCGCGCGAGGGGTGACCCGAGCCGACGTGCGGCGACAATCGCTCATCGGCCTCTTCGCCCAGTTCGGGTACTGCACCGCGGTCTACGCGGCGATCGCGTCCGGTGTCGCCACGGGGACCACGGCGCTGATCGACGCCGTGCAGCCCCTCATCGTCGCCGTCCTCGTCGGCCCGTTGCTCGGGTTGAAGGTGCGCGGGGCTCAATGGGCGGGGCTCGTCGTCGGGGCGGGAGGGGTTCTGCTGGTCGTGTGCTCGCAGCTCGACGACTCCGTGGCGCATCCCGCCGCGTATCTCTGGCCCGCGCTGGCGATGGGCTGCCTCATCGTCGGAACCTTCCTCCAGCGGCGCTCCGAGCCGCGGACCGGAACGCTCGTCACCCTCACCATCCACGTCACCGTGACCGCCGTGGCGCTCGTGCCTCTCGCCGCGGTCTTCGGGGCTCTCGTGCCTCCGGCATCCGTCTCGTTCTGGCTCGCCACCGGCTTCGCCGCCGCGTTCCCGACGCTCGCGGCCTACGGCCTCTACTGGTGGCTGCTGCGTCGCGTGGGCATCACCGCGCTGAACGCCCTGCTCTTCCTGATCGCCCCGACCACGGCGCTCGCCGGAGCGCTCCTCCTCGGAGAGCCCCTCACGATCGTGACGCTCTTCGGCTTCGCCCTCTGCGGCGCGGGTGTGGCGGCCGTGCTCGTGAGCGAGGCCCGGGCCGGGAGTGAGGCCCGCGGCGGTGTTAGCATGACGGCGGTATCTGTGAGGGAGTGACGCCCCTCGGCCCTCGGGCAAGCAGGTCCCGCGCGTCCGGCGTATCGACGAGAGGCCGATGAGCGATCGGCGAAGGTGTGGTGGCACCGCGATCTAGCCCCCGCCCGCACCTCCAGGGCTTTCGCCATCTGGAGGAATCATGTCGCCATCCGACCCCGTCCGCACTCTCGCCGCCCAGCTCACCGACACGCCATCGGGGAGCAGGGTCACCCTCCTGGGGCACGTCCATCGCCGCAGAGAGCTCGCGAAGGTCTCCTTCCTGATCGTCCGCGACCGTTCGGGCCTCGCCCAGGTCGTGGTGCGTCCGGACGAGATCCCGATCGACGGACTCCCCGGCGAGGAGACGGTCGTGCGCATCGACGGCACCGCGACCGCGAACGCGCACGCCCCTGGCGGCATCGAGGTGACGGCGCCCGAGATCTCCCTGCTCTCGGAGCCCGCTCGCACTCCGGTCGTCGAGCTCTGGCGGCCCACGCTCGACGCCGCCCTGCCGACCGTGCTCGACCATGCCGCGGTGACCTGGCGCCACCCGGCACAACGGGCGAAGTGGGAGCTGGCCGCAGCGAGTCTGCGCGGCTTCCGTCGCACGCTCGACGCCGCGGGATTCACCGAGATCCAGACGCCGAAGCTCGTCGACTCCGTGACCGAGTCCGGCGCGAACGTCTTCCCCGTCGACTACTTCGGGACGACCGCGTATCTCGCGCAGAGCCCGCAGTTCTTCAAGCAGCAGCTCGTCGGCGTCTTCGAGCGCGTCTACGAGACGGGGCCCGTGTTCCGAGCGGAACCGCATGACACGGTCCGGCACCTCGCCGAGTACGTGTCCCTCGACGCAGAGTTCGGCTTCATCCGCGACCACCGCGATGTGCTCGCCGTGCTGCATCAGGTGCTGCTCGGCATGCTCGACAGCATCCGCAGCGAGAGCGGGGACGCCGTCGAGCAACTCGGGGTGGCGCTGCCAGCCATCCCCGACGAGATCCCGACGATCCACTTTCAGGACGCGCTGCGACTGGTCGGTGCGCCGGAGGACGAGCCCGACCTGGCACCCGCGCACGAGCGCGCGCTCGGCGAATGGGCCCGGGAGAAGCATGGCAGCGACGTGCTCGCGGTCGAGGGCTATCCGATGCGCAAGCGCCCCTTCTACACGCACCCCCAGCCGGACGACCCGCGATGGAGCAACAGCTTCGACCTGATCTTCCGAGGGCTCGAGCTCGTTACTGGCGGGCAGCGGCTGCACCGGCACTCCGACTACGTCGCCGCGATCGAGGCACGCGGTGAATCGCCGGAGGCCTACGCCGCGTACCTCGACGCGTTCGCGCACGGGATGCCGCCGCACGGCGGGTTCGCGATCGGCCTCGAGCGCTGGGTGTCCCGCCTCATCGAGGCATCCAACATCCGGGAGGTCACGCTCTTCCCGCGCGACCTGCACCGGCTCTCGCCGTGAGTCCGGTGGTCGCGTCGAGCGATAGCATCGGTTCCATGAACTTCAACCGCTCCGCATGGTGGTGGCTGCGATAGCAGCCGGTTGAAGCATGTTCACGGGCTGCACGGCAGTTCGTGACAGCACCCGAGAACTCCGTGTGGCTCCCGATCGTTGGGAGAGACAGATGGATTCATTCACCACCACAGCGCAGCGCTCGACGGAGGTCGCCGCCGCGGTGGCCGCGCATCCGGGGCGCTTCCGAGTGCTCACGGGTGAGCGGCCGACCGGTGCGCTGCACCTGGGGCACTACTTCGGCACCATTCGAGAACGGGTGCGTCTGCAACGAGCCGGGGTGGAGACGTTCCTCGTCCTCGCCGACTACCAGGTCATCACCGACCGGGACACGACCGCGAACGTCCGCGACAACGTGTACGGGGCTGTGCTCGACTACCTCGCCGCGGGGATCGACCCGGAACGGACGACGATCTTCACGCACTCGTCGATCCCTGCACTGAACCAGTTGCTGCTGCCATTCCTCAGCCTCGTCACGGAGGCGGAGCTGCATCGGAACCCGACGGTCAAGTCCGAGTTCGAGGCTTCGGGTCGCGCGCTGAGCGGACTGCTGCTGACCTATCCGGTGCACCAGGCCGCCGACATCCTGTTCTGCAAAGGCAACCTCGTCCCCGTGGGGAAGGACAACCTGCCGCACGTGGAGATGACGCGGGTGATCGCCCGGAGGTTCAACGAGCGTTACGGGGCGATCTTCCCCGTTCCGGATGCGCTGATCACCGCGACCCCCGAGGTGCCGGGGCTCGACGGGCGGAAGATGTCGAAGAGCTACGGCAACGCGATCTCCCTGTCGATGACGGCGGATGAGACGGTGGCGGCGATCCGTCGCACGCGAACGGACCCGGACCGACGGATCACGTTCGACCCCGAACGACGGCCGGGCGTCTCGGCGCTGCTGACGACGGCCGGGCTGTGCCTGGACGAGGCGCCGGAAGAGGTCGCCGACCGCATCGGCGACGGAGGCAGCAGTGCGCTGAAAGCCGTGACGGCGACGGCGGTCAACGAGTTCCTGAGCCCGCTGCGGGAACGGCGCCGGGAGCTCGCCACGGATGACGAACTCGTGCAGTCCGTCCTCGCGCGGGGCAACGAGCACGCCCGCGCCATCGCGGACACGACCCTCGCCGAGGTGCGCGAGGCGATGGGGACCGTGTACTAGGAGCACAGACCGGCTCGTCACAGAGGACGGTGTCGACGGCGATCCGCTGATCCACCTCGGTCTACTACGGGTGAGATGACGTGCTCCGCCTTCCGTTCCTCGCGGTCCTGCGGTCTACTGGACGCGAATCGACCGGTGGGTGGGAAGGAAGATCCAGATGTATCGCAGCAACGGAAACTACGAAGCGTTCGCACGGCCCCGCAAGCCCGAGGGGGCGGACGACAAGACCGTGTGGTTGGTCGGGGGAGGGCTCGCCGCGATGGCGGCGGCGATCTTCCTGATCCGCGACGGGCAGATCGCGGGGGAGAGGATCACGATCCTCGAAGAGCTCGGGCTTCCCGGCGGAGCTCTCGACGGCATCAAGTATCCGGAGAAGGGGTTCGTGATCCGCGGCGGACGCGAGCTCGAGGACCACATGGAGTGTCTGTGGGACCTGTTCCGCTCGGTGCCGTCGCTCGAGATCGACGGCGCCAGCGTGCTCGACGAGTTCTACTGGCTGAACAAGGACGATCCGAACTCGTCGCTCTGCCGCGTCACCGAGAAGCAGGGGCAGGACGCGCACGCGAACAAGCTGTTCACCCTCTCCGAGAAGGCGCAGAAGGACATCATCGACGTGATCCTCGCCACGCGGGAGCAGATGGAGGGCAAACGCATCGATGAGGTGTTCGGCGAGGAGTTCCTCGCGAGCAACTTCTGGCTCTACTGGCGCACCATGTTCGCCTTCGAGGAGTGGCACTCGGCTCTGGAGATGAAGCTGTACCTGCACCGCTTCATGCACCACATCGGCGGACTCCCCGACCTGTCGGCGCTCAAGTTCACGAAGTACAACCAGTACGAATCGCTCGTGCTCCCGATGCGGAAGTACCTCGACGATCACGGGGTGCGGTTCCGCTTCCATCACACCGTCACCGACGTGCACTTCGACATCACGGACGGGCGCAAACAGGCGACGCGTATCGACTGGATCGCGGACGGCGAACCGGGAGGCGTCGACCTCGGGCCCGATGACCTGTGCCTCATGACGATCGGGTCGCTCACGGAGAACTCCGACAACGGCGACCAGGACACGGCACCGCGGCTCCTCGACGGTCCCGCCCCCGCGTGGGACTTCTGGAAGCGGATCGCGGCGAAGTCGCCCGACTTCGGCCGCCCCGAGGTTTTCTGCAACGACATCGACAAGACGAAGTGGGAATCGGCGACGGTCACCACGATCGACGAACGCATCCCCGCGTACATCGAGAAGATCGCGCAGCGTGATCCCTTCTCGGGCAAGGTCGTCACCGGCGGCATCGTCACCGCGAAGGACTCGTCCTGGCTGATGAGCTGGACCGTGAACCGGCAGCCGCACTTCAAGTCGCAGAAGCCCAACGAGATCGTGGTGTGGGTGTACGGGCTGTTCGTCGAGACGCCGGGCGACTTCATCAACAAGCCGATGCAGGACTGCACGGGTGAGGAGATCGCGCAGGAGTGGCTGTACCACCTGGGCGTCCCCGTCGCGGACATCCCCGAGCTCGCCGCCTCCGCCGCGAAGACGGTGCCGGTGATGATGCCGTACGTCACCTCGTTCTTCCTGCCGCGCAAGGCCGGCGACCGCCCGCAGGTGGTTCCGGAGGGCAGCGTGAACTTCGCGTTCCTCGGCCAGTTCGCCGAGACGACCCGTGACACGATCTTCACGACCGAGTACTCGGTGCGCACCGCGATGGAGGCGACCTATCAGCTGCTGGACATCGAGCGCGGTGTGCCGGAGGTGTTCAACTCGACCTACGACATCCGATACCTGTTGAAGGCGACAGCTCGGCTGCGGGACGGCGAGGCGGTGCACATCCCCGGACCGAACTTCGTGAAGGGCAAGCTGCTCGACAAGCTCGACAACACCCAGATGGGTGAGCTCCTCACCGACTTCGGGTTGATCCCCGCGCACGGGAGCACGACGAAGCGGGAGCGCGCGGACGACGCCATCGAGTGATCCGCTCCGGGGAGCGAGGCATCGGCCCTGCTCCCCGGAGACACTCGCGCCCTACTGGGTGCCGAAGGCGACCGTGAGGTGCAGCTCGTGCTCGGCGGCGTGGTGCTGCGGGTCGAGGTCGCCGGTGTCGATCTGCGCCCAGGCGATCGCGCCGGTGAACGAGTTGCCCCTGGCTCCGTAGTCGGGGCTGACGGGGGAGCCGGTGTCGATCCCGACGTCGAGGGTCTCGTCGGCCGAGAAGCGCCCGGGCTCCGTGCGCTCGACCCGTCCGGAGCCGACCGCGACCTCGTCGACGAACAGCGTCACGGTGCCGCCCTTCGCCAACCCGCCGCCGTCGTAGTCGAACTCGAAGCGCAGCAGGTGATCGCCGGGCGTGAGGGGGCTCTCGGCGCGGACGATGCTGTGGTCGATGCCGAAGAAGTTGTAGCAATACGTCAGTGCGCCGTCGTTCGCATACAGGGCCCAGCCGCCGGCCACACCGCCCTGCGCGATCACCACGCCCTCCGCGCCGGCATCCGGAACCGTGACCTGCGCGGTCACCGCGTGCGAGCGGTTCTTGATGTTGAGCACGGCCTCTTCCGTCAGCCGCGTCATCCGCCCGCGCAGGCGCTGCGTCGTGCCGTCGACGAGCTTCGGGCGCCCGGCGAGGTCAGGGTTGGCGCGCTCGGCGAATCGGTCGTCGAGCGGGAGCACGTTGTACTTGACCGCCTCGATGAGCCACAGCCGCTGCAGCTCGTGCAGGCGCTCGGGGTGCTCGGCGGCGAGGTCGTTCGCCTGGCTCCAGTCGACCGTCGTGTCGTACAGCTCCCACACGTCGTCGTCGAAGGCGGCGAGTTTCTCCGCGCCGGTCTCCCACGGGGTGCGGTGCTTCGTGACCGCGGTCCACCCGTTGTGGTAGATCCCGCGGTTGCCGACCATCTCGAAGTACTGGGTGGTGTGACGCTCGTCGGCGTCTCCGTCCTCGAACGTGTAGGCGAGGCTGACGCCCTCGTAGGGCTTCTGCGTCACGCCGTGCACGGACGTCGGCTCAGGGATGCCCGCCGCTTCGAGGATCGTGGGGGCGATATCGATCACGTGGTGGAACTGGTTGCGCACCTCGCCGCTCGCCGCGATCGCCGCGGGCCAGCGCACGATCGTGCCGTTGCGGGTTCCGCCGAAGTGGGACGCCACCTGCTTGGTCCACTGGAAGGGCGTGTTCATCGCGTGGGCCCAGCCGACCGCGTAGTGGTTGTACGAGGCGGGGGTGCCGAGCTCGTCGATGCTGGCGGCGAGACGTTCCGGCGTCTCGAGGGCGCCGAAGCCGTTGAGGGTGATCATCTCGTTCAGCGTCCCCTGGAGGGTGCCCTCCGCGGAGGCGCCGTTGTCGCCGATGATCGCGATGACCAGGGTCTCGTCGAGGATGCCGAGGTCTTCCAGAGAGTCGAGGACGCGGCCGATGTGGTGGTCGGTCTGCTCCATGTACCCGGCGTAGACCTCCATCTGGCGCGCGAGCACGGGCTTCATCGCCTCGTCGACGTCCTCCCAGGCGGCGATGCCCTCGGGGCGTTCGGTGAGCACGGTGTCCGCCGCGACGACGCCCAGCTCCTTCTGACGAGCGAGCGTGTGCTCGCGGACGGCATCCCATCCCCCGTCGAACTGGCCGGCGTAGCGGTCCGACCACTCGGGCGGGACATGGTGCGGCGCGTGCGTCCCGCCGGGTGCGTAGTAGAGGAAGAACGGCTTGTCCGGCGTCAGGGACTTCTGGCGCTCGATGTACGCGATCGCGTGATCGGCGAGGTCCTCGTTCAGCGTGTAGCCCTCTTCCGGCGTGCCGCTCGGCTCGACCGGGTTCACGTTCTCGTAGAGAGCGGGGTAGTACTGGCTGGTCTCGCCGCCGAGGAAGCCGAAGAAGTACTCGAACCCTCCGCCGGGGTGCGGCCAGCGGTCGAACGGTCCCACCGGGCTCGTCTCCCACACCGGCACCTCGTGGCACTTGCCGAACTGCGCGGTCGAGTAACCGTTCAGGCGCAGCGTCTCCGCGACGGGCGCGCAGGTGTTCGGCCGCACGGTCGTCTGACCGGGAGCGGATGTCGCGCCCTCGGTGATGCCGCCCATGTTCACCGAGTGGTGGTTGCGACCGGAGAGGAGGGCCGCCCTCGTCGGCGAGCAGAGGGCCGTGGTGTGGAACCGCGTGTACCGGAGTCCCTCACCGGCGATCCGCTCGAGGTTCGGGGTGGCGCACGGGCCGCCGAAGACGCTCGACGAGCCGTAGCCCGCGTCGTCGATCAGCACGACGAGCACGTTGGGGGCGCCGGCCGGAGGGCGCACCTGCTCGATCGGCGGATGCGCGGCCTCAGGGTCCTTCGCGTCGTACACCGTGAGGTGCGGTCGATCCAGATCCGGAACCGGAAGGACGTTTCTGAACACGGAGTCCTGGCCAAGAGTCATGCTGCACCTTCCCGTCGTGGTTGCTCTCACGATACGAGCGCGCGCGGCGCGGCTCTCCGGCCCGGAGGGGGAATCACCCTGGCGACTTTGCCGACCTCTGCCGTGCTTCCGTCAGCGGCACGAGGGCGGGGCGCTCGCAGGTGCTGGTGACCTCGACGGTCTCGCCCGAGTCCGCGGCGGCCAGGAGCGAGGTCATCACGTCGAGCACATGGAGGGCGAGATCGCCGTTGGCCCGGCCGCCGGTCCCCGGCTCCGCCGCGGCGAGGTCGGCGACGCCGAAGCCGCGTCCCGCTCCGACGTATCCTGCGCTCGGCTCGACGGTGGTCCACTCGCCACCCAGCGAGTGCAGCAGGACGTCGCCCGCGAAGCCGTTCGGGTCCGGCACCTTCATCGATCCGCGCTCGCCGTGCACCTCGATGTTCGACGCGTGCGTGGCGACCGTGTCGAAGCTCATGACGATCGTCGACAGGGCGCCGGAGGTGTGCCGGAGCACGCCGGTGACGTGCGTGAAGATCTCCACGGGCACGGTCTCCCCTGCGCGCGGGCCGGAGCCGATCGTGCGGGTGTCGCGGCTGCGGCTGGCGGAGCCGACCACCGACTCGACGGGGCCGAGGAGGGTGATCAGCGTCGACACGTAGTACGGCCCCATGTCGAGCAGCGGGCCGCCGCCGGGCAGGTAGTAGAAGTCCGGGTTCGGATGCCAGCGCTCGTGGCCGGGCGTCACCATCGTGGCGGTGGCGGCGATCGGACGGCCGATCGCTCCGTCGTCGATGGTCTTGCGCGCGGTCTGCACGCCCGTGCCCAGGACCGTGTCGGGCGCGCACCCGAGCGAGACCCCGGCGCGACGAGCGGCGTCGACCACCTCGCGGGCCTGGTCGATGGTCGCGGCGAGCGGCTTCTCCCCGTAGGTCGCCTTGCCGTGCGCGATCGCCTTGAGCGCGATCTCCGCGTGCGCCGCCGGGATGGTCAGGTTCAGGACGAGATCGACCTCGGGATCGGCGACCAGCTCGTCGACGGTCAGCGCGCGGACGCCCTGCTCGGCAGCCACCTCCGCGGCCCGCGACTCGACCATGTCGGCCACGGCGACGAGCCGCACGGTGTCGAGCGTCGCGAAGGTCTCGAGATACTGGCCGGAGATCGCTCCGAGTCCGACGATGCCCACGTTCAACGGCTTGCCCACAGGATGCCCCTTTCGATGATGGTTCTGACGTTCGTGTCCGCGAGTGTGCGGAGGTCGTGACCCGGGGTCGCGACGAAGATCCGCCCGTCGCCCCAGCGGCGGGTCCAGATCGCCGGGACGACGATCTCGCTCTGCCACGGCTCGAAGTCGGGCGCCGCGACCGTGGTGGTGGCGAGCACGTCGTTGTAGGAGTCGGAGAGCACCCAGTACTGCTCGGTCGTGAGGTCGAAGTCGGCGATCCCCGCGACGATCGGGTGGTCCGCCTTGGCGGGGTCGATCACGATGCGGTAGTCGACGAAGCAGTCGGTGCCGTCACCGGGCAGGTCTGCGGGTGCGGCCTTCGCCCGATGCGTGGCGAACTGGCCGCCGGTGAGCTGGAGGTACTCGCTCGACGCGCGGTACGAGTCGACGATGCCGCCGTGCCATCCGGCCAGCCCGGTGCCGGCGCGGACGGCGGCGGCCAGACCGCGCACCTGCTCGGTCTCGATGGTGGACATCGTGACGCACTGGACGATCACGTCGACGGTGCGCAGGTAGGCCGCATCCTCGTAGATCGCCGGGGAGTCCTCGACGCGCACGTCGTAGCCGTGGTCCCGGAGGAACGGCACGAACGAGTCCGTCGCCTCGACCGGATGGTGACCGTCCCAGCCTCCGCGCACGATGAGCGCGGTCTTGGATGCGGTGGTCATGGATTCTCCTTCGTGGGGGATGGGGTGATGTCGAGGAGGAAGGCGGTCGCGATCTCCTCGCCGGCGGGGAGGACGATCGGTCCGAGTAGATCTCCGGTCTCGGCGTAGGGGCGGGAGGCGGGTTCGAGGGCGACCGTGTCGGCTCGTCCCCACCACGGGAACGTCTGCGTCTGCCGGTGCTCCTGCCACACGTGCAGGTGGGGGAGCAGGACGGGATCCCAGCGCAAGGTGACGGTCCAGGCCGGGGCCGCGATGACGGCGGATCCGCGCCCGCTGACGGGGAGCGAGCGGAACGCGCCGTGCCGATGGCCGGGCTCGGGGAACATCACGGTGAGCTGCTCGTCGCCGAGGAGCACGCGCGTCGCCGGGTCGACGACCGCGGACGAGAAGGCCGGATGCTCCGTCCAGGTGAAGGCGACCGGCTGCGCGGCCGTGTTGCGCACCCGCTGCCGGACGTGCAGTCCCTGTTCGGTCACCGTGGTGGTGCGGCTGACCCGCAGCGGGACGGTCCGCAGCGCCAGTTCGAGCGTCACGGCGTCCGACTGCACCGTCGTCGTGGTCCATCGTCGCCAGGCGGCCTCGCCGTGGAACGGGTGGTCGACCCCGTCGATCGTGCGGTGATCGCCGGCATTCGGCACGAGGGTGTGCCAGCCGCCCGCGTACCGCTCGTGCCATTCGCGGTTCGAATCGGAGGCGCCGGGTGCGACCGGTGTCTCGACGTCACGCCCGTCCACACGGAACAGCAGCTCCGTCCCGCTCTCCGCATGCACGAGCGACGCGATGCGCGCGCCGGTCTCGTCGACGGCCGCGAGGAACGAGCCGTGCGGGGAGTGCAGGGTGTGGCGGCGTCCGGCGGTGCCCCCGGTCACCGGAGATCGTACGGTCGCGTGCGACGCACGACCGGGGCGAAGGAGGCGTGGAAGATGGTGGATGCCGCGCCGACGGCTCCCGCTTCCCCGGACACGACCGACCGCTCGACGCTCACATGTCGGGCGCGATGCGCGGTCGGGAACGTGTTGACCGCACGGTCGATCGTCTCCATGACCATCTCGCGCAGCTCCGGCTCGAACGTGGGACCGCCGACGACCACCATGGGCAGGTCGAGCAGATCGATGAGCGCGGCGGCGCCGAGCGCGATGACGTCCGCCACCTGCTGCACGGCGGCGATCACGGTGGCGTCGCCCGCTGCGACCTCGGCGCAGAACTCCCGGTACGTGCGGGCGGGGCCGTCGTAGCCGAGCTCGCGCGCGATCTCCGGGATCGCCACGGTCGGGTTGCACTCCCGGACGAGCTCGGGGCGCCCGTCGCCGTCGGTCCGCCCGAGGCGGACGGCGCAGAGCTGGCCGAACTCGCCGGCGTTCCCGCTCATGCCGCGGAACGCCTCGCCGTTGAGCACGAGGCCGGAGCCCATGCCGGTGCCGAAGTAGAGGTACGCGAAGTCGGTGGACCGCGCCGTGCGGCCGAGCCAGCGCTCGCCGACCGCCGCCGCCGTCCCGTCCTTCTCCACCACGACCGGGTAGGGCAGGCGCTCCTCGAGCATCCGCTCGAGCGGGACGTTGCGCCACACCTCCGACAGCGGCAGGTCGAGCAGCGAGCCGTCGCCCGTTATCGGACCGGGAACGGCCACGCCGACGCCGAGGAACGTGGTGCGGTCGACGGCCGCGGCCTCGAGCACCTCCTCGACCTGCGTGGCGATGAACTCCACGAGCCCGGTGGGGGAGACCTCGTGGTCGAGCCGCACGCTCCGGTGCTCCAGCACGCGCCCGTCGAGGTCGACGAGCACCACGGAGATGACCTCGGGGTCGACGAGGATGCCGGCCGCGTGGGCGGCCTCGGGGCGCAGCCGCACGGGGGTGCGCGGCTTGCCGAGCCGTTCGGTGCGCTGCTGCTCGCCCTCCGCGAGCAGGCCGCGCTCCAGCAGGACGCGCAGGATGCGGGAGACCGACTGCTGGGTGAGTCCGGTGCGCTCGGCGATCTCCGTGCGGCTGATGGTGCCCGCCTGCCGGATGGTCTCGATGATGGCGACCTCGTTGAAGGAACCGAGGTCGTGCTGGTTCGCGCCCGGACGGTCGCCCACCGAACGGGGATCGCGCGTCGAGTACGTCCGCGCCTCCGCCCGCCGCGGAGCGATCGGTTCGGTCGTGTCGGTCACGGTGCCTCCAATGCTCCGTCGGGTCGGCGCACACCGGCGGCCCACTCGTCGTGTCCCGAGAGTTCGGCGGGATAGCGCGCAGCGGCATCCTCGTCGATGTCGATGCCCCACCCGGGGGCGTCGTTGGGTGTCAGCCAACCGTCCACGATCCGAAGCGTACCGGGGAAGACCTCGTGCGTCGCCTCGGCGTAGACGTGTCCTTCCTGGATGCCGAAGGCGGGGGAGACCACGTCGAGCGTGACGTTGGCCGCCGCGCCGATCGGCGAGGTGTCGCCGGGGCCGTGCCAGGCGGTGCGCACGCCGCACAGCTCCGCGAGATCCGCGATCTTCTTCGCGGGGGTGAGCCCGCCGATGTCGGAGACGTGGCTGCGGATGAAGTCGACGCCGCCGTCGCGCACGAGGCGCACCGCGTCGGTCAGCGAGGTCGTGAGCTCACCGACCGCGATCGGGGTCGCGGTCGCGGCGCGCACCTCGGGGAGACGGTCCCAGTGCTCGGGCGGCAGGATGTCCTCGAGGAAGAACAGGCGGTAGGGCTCCAGGGCCTTCGCCAGCCACAGCGCCTCCTTCGGGGTCAGCCGCGAGTGCACGTCGTGCAGCAGCTCGATGTTCGCGGGGAGCTGTTCGCGAGCGGCCTCGAAGAGCTCCGGTGTGCGGCGCAGGTAGTCGCGCGCACTCCAGCCGTTCCGATAGGGGGAGTCGGGGTACTCGGTGGGCACGGCGGGGGCTCCGTAGCCGCCGCCTCCCGGTGTCGACATCTGCAGGCGGATGTGGCGCCAGCCCTGCGCGATCAGCTCGTGCGCGTGATCGAGGGTCTCCTCGATGGTGCGGCCGGACGCGTGCAGGTAGGTGTCGGCCGCGGCGCGGACCTTGCCGCCCAGCAGCTCGTACACGGGCATCCCCGCCCGCTTGCCCGCGATGTCCCAGAGCGCCTGGTCGATGCCGGAGATGGCGTTGTTCGTGACCGGGCCGCCGCGCCAGTATCCGGAGAAGGCCGCGAGCCGGGTGAGGTCGCCGATGTCGCCGGGGTAGCGGCCGATGAGGAGCCTGGCGAGGTGCTCGTCGATGAACGTCTTGACCGCCTTCCACCGCTGGGTGAAGGTCGCACACCCCAGGCCGTACAGTCCCGGCACGTTCGTGTCGATCCGCACGACGACGAGGGCCGTGCCGAACGGTGCGGTCGTGATCGCCCGCACCGAGGTGATGCGGATGTCCTCCCGGGGCTGCCAGGGGTTGGCGAAGGTGTCGATGGGCATCGGGGTGCTCCTGTCTCCAGTCATGGGTCAGACGTCGTCCGGCAGGTCGAGCGTGGGGAGGTCGATCTCGTGCTGCGCGGCGAACCCGATCAGTTCGCGTGCCGGGGTGAGATCCATCGGGACCTCGCGCTCGACGAAACGCCGCAGACGCGGGGCGGCGGGGGCGAAGCGGTCCAGCATCTCCTCGGTGCGGTACGGCGCGAGGGTGCGGTCCGCGGCGAGGAAGAACGCGTGCGCGCCGGTGGTGGAGGCGGTCAGTCCGAGTTCGATGGCCCGCGCGGCATCCCGCACGTCGAGGTACGACCACGCCTCGGTGACGCCCGTGCGGGGATTCGCGCGGAGGCCGTCGGCGACCTCGCGCAGGCGCTCCGCCGTGTTCACGTGCGGGAACCGCAGGGTCACGATGTCGATGCCCCAGTGCCGTGCGGCCATGCGGCTCGTCGACTCGTCGTTGCGCTTGGACAGCGAGTACCAGTCCGCGATGTCGGAGGGGATGTCGGTGTCGAGCGGGAAGTACGCCGGCACGAGCCCGGGGTGGATGTTCTGCGGCAGCCCGTACGCGTTGATCGACCCGGCCACCACGGCCCGGCGCACGCCCGCCGCCCCCGCCTGTGCGAGCACGTTGAAGGTGGACACCACGTTCGTGGAGTACACGTCGTACGCCGGGGCGATGTCGCGGTGGGCGAGGGCGGCGAGGTGCACGACCAGGTCGACGCCGTCGAGGGCGTCCGCCACGTCGGCCTCGGAGGTGGTGTCGCCGACCAGTACGCGGTCGGCCTCCAGGTGGTCGCTCGGACCGGCCGAGAGCGTCGTGACGTGGGCGCCGCTGCGCCGCAGGAGTGCGGTCGTGACCGTGCCGATCCGGCCGGATGCGCCCGTGACCAGCACCCGGCTTCCGTGCAGAGCGCTCATCCCTTGATTCCTCCCGCCGTGCCGACTCCGCGGAGGAACTGCTTCTGGAAGATGAGGAAGAGCACCACGGGGATGAGAAGGGTGAGGAACACCGCCGCCATCTGCACGGCCAGCGGGGTGGGGCCCTTGGCCAGGGCGGGCAGCACCACGGAGACGGGCTGCAGCAGCGGATCGGGGAGCACGAGCATCGGCCACAGGAAGTCCTTCCAGGCGGCGATGGCCGCGAGGAGGGAGACGACGCCGACGATCGGTCGCGAGAGCGGCAGGACGATGGTCCAGAGGATGCGGAACGGGCCGGCTCCGTCGATCTTGGCCGCTTCGAGGATCTCCCGGGGGATGGAATCGAAGAACCGCTTGAGGACGACGACGTTGAACGCGCTGGCGCCGGCGGGCAGCCAGACCGCCCAGAAGGTGTTCAGCAGGCTGACCCCGAAGACGGGGAGGTCGAGCACGGTCAGGTAGAGCGGGACGAGCGAGATCACCCCGGGGAGGAACAGCGTCGCGAGGATCGCCCCGCTGAGGACGGGGGCCCACTTCGGCTTGAGCACCGACAGGATGAACGCCGCGAGGATCGAGATGACGAGCGTCGAGATCGTCGCGCCGACCGCCACGAAGACGGTGTTCCGCAGGGACTGGCCGATCTCCGCACCGTTCCAGGCGAGGATCAGGTTGCCCCACTCGTTGGGGGCGAAGAAGATGCCCATCGGGTCGGTGATGATGTCCTGCGTCGAGGTGATCGACGCCTTGGCGGACCAGATCAGCGGGCCGAGGCCGGCGAAGATCAGCCCGGCGAGGGCGAGGGACTGGATGATCCGGAGCCAGATGCGCACGGTGCGGCGCTTGCGGTCGGCGAAGGAGATGACCCCGCGTTCCTTCGCTTCGGCGGGGCCGCGGCGGCCGAACCGTCGGCGTCCTCGTCGGGCCTGCGTCTCCTCGGCGATCACGAGGGTCGCGGTGTCGCTGGCGGGCGCGGCGTCGTGGAGGTAGCTCATGACGGGCTCCATCTCTTCGTCGCCCACAGATACACGGCGGAGAGCAGGCAGAGGAATGCCGCCAGCATCACGCTCAGCGCGGTCGCTGCTCCGAAGTCGCCGTAGACGAAGGCGTAGTTGTAGATCTTCAGCAGGATGGTCTGGGTCGCGTTGTTCGGGCCGCCTCCCGTGAACAGGAACGGCTCGGTGAAGATCTGGAACGTGCCGATGAGCTGGAGGAGCATCATCACGAGGATGACTCCCCGCAGCTGCGGCACGGTGACGCTCCACATGCGACGCCAGATGCTGGCCCCGTCGATCTCTGCGGCCTCATACAGCTCGGTGCTCACCGTGCGGAGGGCGGCGATGTAGATGATGGCCGTGGAGCCGGCGCCCGCCCAGGTCGCATAGAGCACGATCGATGGCATCGCGAGGGCTTCGGAGTTCAGCCACGGCAGGGGGCCGAGCCCGATCCAGCTGAGCATGGTGTTGAACATGCCCGTCGTCGACGGATCGTAGAAGAACTTCCACAGCAGGATGGCCGCCACCGGCGGCACGATCGCCGGCAGGTAGGCGAGGGCGTTGTAGACGCCGTCGTATTTGCGCAGCTCGTTGATGAGCACCGCGAGGATGATCGGCACGGGGAACCCGAACACGAGCGCGAGGAACGCGAAGTAGACGGTGTTCAGCACGGCCTGTCCGAGGCCGGGATCGCTGAGCACGTACTCGAAGTTGGACAGACCGACCCAGCTCGGCTCCGCGACCAGGTTCGTCTTCTGGAAGCTCAGGACGAGTCCCTGCAGGATCGGGCCCCAGCTGAAGTACGTGAAGATCAGGACGACCGGTATCGCGAACAGGACCGAGGTGAGGCCGCCGCCGTGGAACCACGTGGCGGGGGTCCGCTTGCGTCGGGGGGAGGGCGGGGGCGTGGCCGGGGAGGGGGATTCCTGCGGCGGCGTCGCGGCGTGGACAGTGGTGCTCATATGAACCTCGATGCTCTCCGCGGGTATCGGACTCGGACTCCCGAGGAGCGGAGTCCGATACCCGCGTTGATGATCAGCGTCCGGCCTGGGCGATGATTCCGTCGACGGTGGTGGTCGCCTCGGCGAGCACCGCATCGATGTCCGCGTTCTCGTCGGTGAGGATCTTCTGCACCACCGGGTCGAGTGCGGCATACGTCTGCTGCGTGGCCGTCGGCGGCTCGGCGATCAGCGGGAGGGTGGACGTGATGTACCCGTCGAAGTGCTCTCGCGGCACGTCGATGTAGTCCTTGATCCATCCGAGGTAGCGCTCGTCGATGTCGTTGGCGACGGGAGGCAGACCCGGGATGCCGACGGGGTTGCCCGCCGCCTGGTCGCTCTTCGCACGGGCGACGGCGTCCGCTTCGTCGAAGTACTTCTGGAACTCGTAGAACTTGATCCACTTCGCGGCGGCGAGCAGCTCGTTCGGGGAGGCCTTGACGTTGAACAGCTTCAGCGTGCCGCCGGTGAGGGTGCCGTTGGTGCCGTTCGCCTGGGGCAGGGCGCCGACACCGAGGGCGTCCTTGTCCATGCCGTACGTCTGGATCGCGGGCTGGTAGATGTCCGGCGCCTGGAGGACGATGCCGATCTTGCCCGCGGCGAAGTCCTGCCGCACCGCGTCCTGGTCGTAGAGGAACTGCTCGCCCATCGAGTTGTCCTCCCAGCGCATGTCGTGGAGGAGCTGGAGCGCCTGCTTGGTCGCGTCGCCCATGACGGACTTCGTTCCCGCGTCGTCCTGGATGCTGCCGCCCATCGAGTACGTCATGGTCGTGAGCATCCAGCCGCCCGTGTTGTTCTTCGTCATCTGCGCGTAGCCGGTGACGCCGGGGACCTTGTCGGAGATGGTCTTCGCATCCTCGCGGACCTCGTCCCAGGTGGTGGGCGGGGCATCCGGGTCGAGCCCGGCCTTCTCGAAGAGCTCCCGGTTGTAGGCGACGCCGACCGAGAAGAGACCGGTCGGGATGGCGTAGATCTTGCCGGAGTCGTCGGAGACGTTCTTGAGGGCGAGCGGGTTGAGGTCCTTCACGAGGTCGAGTTCCTCGAGGTACGGAGTCATGTCCGGCACCTTGTTGTTCGAGATCAGCTCGTGCGCGTAGGTGAGGGAGACGCCCATGACGGTCGGCAGCGTGCCGCCGGCGAGCTTCGCCTGGAAGGTCTGCGCATCCCACGTCTCGGTCGACGGCTTCAGCGTGATGTTCGGATTCGCCTTCTCGAACAGTTCGATCTGCTCGTCGAAGGCGGCGCGCTCCTCGGGCTTGTCGGCCGTCGGGTAGTCGCCGATCGTGATGGTGACGTCGGCCTTCGGGTCGAGGTCACCGCCTGCGTCGGGGGTGGTGCCGGTGGAGCACGCGGTCATCGCGGTGAGTGCGACGATCGTGCCCAGCGCGGTCGTCGCGCGGAGTGCTTGTTTCCTCATTGAAACTCCCATCGTGGTTGCAAGGTGGTGCGGATCGTGCAGGCATCGATGCCTTGCAGAGACTATAAAACCAAGAGTGTTATTAAGTCAACGATGGTTTCGGAATGGCTCGGAGGGCAGCCCACGCCGATAGTTGCACTTTCGCAACTATCGGCGTATGGTTGACCTCGATCAACTTTCTACGCAGGAGCGTTTCCCCTTGACAGACATCTCATCCGCAGCCCCCGAGACCACGCGCTCGGCACGCGAGGTCTTCACCGCGATCTCCGGCCTCATCGTCGGCATGTTCGTCGCCGTGCTCTCCGGCACGGTCGTGTCGACCTCGATGCCGGTCATCATCGCCGACCTCGGCGGCACCCAGTCGCAGTACACCTGGGTCATCACCGCGAGCCTGCTGGCCACCGCGGTCTCCACCCCGATCTGGGGCAAGCTGGCCGACCTCGTCGACCGCAAGGTCCTGGTCCAGATCTCCCTCATCCTCTTCACGGTCGGTACCGTGATCGCCGGCTTCTCGACCGACACGAACATGCTCATCGCGGTCCGCGTCATCCAGGGCATCGGCGTCGGCGGCCTGATGTCGCTCGTCATGATCGCCGTGGCCCTCATCATCTCCCCGCGTGAGCGCGGTAAGTACATGGGCGTCGTCGGCGGCATCATGGCCCTCGGCACCATCGGCGGCCCGCTGCTCGGCGGCCTCCTCACCGATGTGTGGGGCTGGCGCTCCAACTTCTTCGTCGGCGTGCCGTTCGCGATCCTCGCCCTCGTGCTGCTGCAGTTCACCCTGCACCTGCCGAAGCCGCAGCGCGACACCAAGGTCTCGATCGACTACTTCGGCATCGTGCTCCTCGCCGTCGGCGTCTCGACCCTGCTCATCTGGGTCTCCATGGGCGGCAACCAGTTCGACTGGGACTCCTCGACGAGCATCATGCTCGCCGTCACCGCCGGTGTCGCGATCGCGGCCTTCATCACGGTCGAGTTCTTCGTCAAGGAACCGATCGTCCCGATGTCGCTGTTCCGCAACCGCACCTTCACGCTGTCGGTCATCGCCTCGATCGCGATCGGCGTCTCGATGTTCGCCACCTCGGTGTTCCTCGCGCAGTACTTCCAGCTCGCCCGTGGCGCCACGCCCACCGAGTCCGGCCTCATGACCATCCCGATGATCATCGGCCAGATGGGTGCGTCGATCATCATCGGCCAGCTCGTGAGCCGCTTCGGCAAGTGGAAGGGCTGGATGCTGACCGGCTCGGTCCTCGCGACCGTCGGTGTGAGCCTCATGGCCACGCTCCGCTACGACACCCCGTTCCCGCTCGTCGCCGTCTACATGTTCGTGCTCGGTGCAGGACTCGGCATGGTCATGCAGAACCTGACCCTCATCGTGCAGAACGACACGGCTCCGCAGCAGCTGGGCGCGGCCTCGTCGAACGTGAACTTCTTCCGCACGATCGCCGGCACCATCGGCGTGACCGTCATGGGCTCGCTGCTGTCCACCAGCGTCGCGACGTACATCACCGACGGGCTCGACGGTTTCACGCCGACGTCGCCCGCCGAGCTCGAGGCGCTGAAGCACCTGGCGTCGGGTGATGTCCCGAAGGTCGGCCAGCTGCCCGACACGATCCGCGCGATCGTCGAGAGTGCCTACGGGCACGGCATCGCTGACGCCTTCATCATCGCCATCCCGCTCGCCGTGATCGCCATCATCGCCATCGCGTTCATCAAGAACAAGCCGCTGTCGACGAAGAATGCCGCCGAGCAGCTGCGCGAACAGGCCGAGGAATCGATGATCGAGGTCTCCGAGGCCGAGGTCGGCGTCCCGCTCTCCACCGGATCCATCCGGCTCGAGGGCACGGGTTCCGCCCCCGCCACCGGATCCGTGCGCGTGCTCGAGCGTGAGCGCGAGGACCGGGACGGGGAGCGCTGACATCATGGCCCCTGCCGCGGTCGTGCCGACGGATGTCGACAGCGCGCTCGGCGACCTCCAGGCGCACCTGAACCTCATCTTCGCGAGGACCAGGTCGCTGTGGAAGGAGTCGGCGGCCCGGGTCCACCCCGAGTTGCAGGTCGCCGGGTACAAGCTGCTGACCTTCATCGATCGGGCGGGCACGGCGAATGCGCACGAGCTCGCCGAGCGGTTCGAGATGGACAAGTCCGTCATCAGCCGCCAGGTGCGGATGCTGGAGGAGCTGGAGCTCCTCGAATCCCACCCCGACGAGCGAGACGGACGGCTCCGGGTGCTCACGGTCACGAGCGCGGCGTGCACGGCTCTCGCGGAGGTCCGCCGCGAGTACGGCACCCGCCTCCAGGCCGTGATCGACGAGCTGACTCCGGACGAGATCCGGGCGGCATCCAAGGCCTTCCGTCTGCTCGCAGAGGTCTGACCCGAAGCCCCGCTGTCACGAACGACAGCGGGGCTTCGCCGTACACTGACGAGCATGAGCGCCCCTTCCGACGCCCCCGCTGAGCCCTCTGCTGAGCCCCCTGCTGAGACCCCTGCTGAGACCCCTGCTGAGACCCCTGCTGAGACCCCTGCTGAGAGCCCTGCTGTGAGCCCCGCCGAGACCCCTGCGTCCGCCGCCGAATCGGCCCTGCTGGGGGATGCGGAGCTCGATCAGGCCGTCACGCGAGTCGAGCAGGAGCTGGGGCGGCTCTTCGCCCGGATCCGCGTCAGCTGGCGCGAGGCGGCCGCGACCGTGCACGCCGACCTGCAGCCGCTCGGCTACCAGGTGCTGACCTCGATCGCGACCGGGAAGGCGACGTCCGCCGGCGCCATCATCGAGCGGCTGCAGACCGACAAGTCGGCCGTGAGCCGACAGGTGCGCCAGCTCGAGCAGCTGGGACTCGTCGAGAGCGTGCCCGACCCGGATGACCGTCGCGCACGCGTCCTCGTCGCCACCGATCTCGCCCAGGAGCGCATCGCCCTCGCACGCTCCCGATACGAGGGGCGCATCGGGGAGCGACTGCGCCGATGGACGGCGGCCGACCTCGACCACTTCGCCGACCTGCTCGCCGGGCTCGGCGGCAACGCCGGCGAGTCAGGCGACGCCGGCTGAGCGCCAGATTCGGGCGATGACGTCGAGCTGGGCCGGGTTGTAGAGATCGAGCATCGCCTCGATCACCGTGCGGGCCAGCGCGGACTGCTCGCGCACGCTCGCCGGCACAGCGCCTTCCGGCAGCGGATGCTCCGCGAGGAGTGTCGCCGTCTGCGGGGCGAGGAGGTCGGCGATGCGCTGGCGGGTCGCCTCGTCGGCGTCGGCGTCGAGGGCGTCGAACTCCTCGGCCGCCGGAGTGCGAGCGGAGCCGCGCAGAAGCGCACTCCAGTGTGGAAGCCCCTCTTCACCGGCCATCTGCGTGATCACTGCGTACAGCGACCGGTCCGCGGGGGAGAGGGCGGCGTCGCGGGCGGCGACGGCCGCTTCGAAGGGCAGATCGGTCTCGACCGGGGTGCGCCGCAGCTTGGCGACCTCCTGCTGCGCGCGTTGCAGCTGGGCGATCCGCGCGACGAGGTCCGCCTCCACGGCATCCAGGGTGCTCTCCAGATCCTCGGACTCGTGCATCACCTTCCCGATGCTCGCGAGCGGCAGGCCGAGCCCGGTCAGCCGTCTGATCTCGAGCAGGCGCACGAGATGCTCCGTGCGGTAGGCCTTGTAGCCGTTCGACATCCGTTCCGGCTCATCGAGCAGACCGATCTCGTGATAGTGGCGGACCGTCCGCAGGGTGGTCCCGGCGAGCCGGGCGACCTCGCGCGTGCTCCACGCCATGCGGTACCTCCTTTGCTCGTCTTGAGTATGCCGCAACGGCACAGTGTCTGCTGAGGTCGCGACTCCGCGCCGGGCGGAGTCGAACGGACGAGGAAAGGCACGACATGGCCATGGAGAAGAATCGAGACGGGCGAGGTCGGCCGCGACTGGTCTGGCCGCTGGCGGCAGCCGTCACCTGGGTGGCATCGCTGGTCTGGGTTGCCGGTCAGATCGGGGTTGCCGGAGTAGGAGCGGGGCTGACGCTGTCGGTCTTCGTCACCGCCCCGATCGTCGCCGTCTTCCTCTGGCTGGACCGCTGGGAGCGCGAACGCCCCAGTCTGCTGTTCTCGGCGCTCGTGTGGGGTGCGTCGGTGGCGGCGTTCTGCTCGATCTGGTCACAGCAGTGGCTCCATGCCCTGGTCGACCTGACCTTGGGCACGGATGCGGGGGCATGGATCCGCCCGCTCCTGATCACGCCGATCACGGAGGAGGTGCTGAAGGGACTTTTCCTGGTGTGGCTCCTCGTGCGTCGACGGCGCGAGATCACCTCGGTCTTGGACGGCATCGTCTATGCGGGGCTCGCCGGGGCCGGTTTCGCCTTCACGGAGAACAGCCTGTACTTCGGCCGCGCCCTGACTGACTTCGCGTCCGCGGGCACGTCCGACGTCAACGCGGTCGCTGTGCTGGGCGTGACGTTCTTCCTGCGGGTCGTCATGGTTCCGTTCTTCCACTCCCTCATGGTGGTGCTCACCGGTATCGGTGTCGGCCTCGCGGCGACCGGGAGGGGATCCCGCGTGCGTGCGCTGCCCGTCGTCCTGGGGATGCTGGCCGCCGTCGTCCTGCACGGCGTCTGGGACTGGGCTGGTCTCGCCAGCACGGACCCGTACCTGATCTACAAGATCTACGGCGCCGTCATGGTGCCCGTCTTCCTCGCCGTGCTCGTGCTCGCTCTCATCCTCCGTCGTCGCGAGGGAAGGATGGTGCTCGCCGGGCTGCCGATCCTCGCGCGCGACGGCGTCATCGCAGCCGGTGAGCTGCGCCCCCTCGGAAACCTTCGCGAGCGTCGGCGCTGGCGTGCGAAGGTGCGGCGGGATGCAGGGCGAACGGCCGCCCGAGCCACCGCCCGTTACCAGGCGGCGGCAAGTGCGCTCGCGATCCGTGTGGCTGGGGAGCCGTACGGCGACGACGCTCGGCTCGTCTCGCAGCGGGAGGCGGTCGCTGTCGCACGCTCCGCGATGCGTGACGCTGCGCGACGCGGCGGGGAATACAAGACCCGGACGGAGCCTTGACTCCCACTGTGACTCTCTTCGAACCGGCCGTCTTCGGCGCCCTGCAGCTGTCCAACCGCGTCGTCATGGCGCCCCTCACCCGCACGCGCGCGGATGACGACGGGGTGCCCACCGACGTCATGGTGGAGTACTACCGCCAGCGGGCGGGGCAGGGCCTCATCACCTCCGAAGGTGTCTGGCCGGCGTTCGAGGGCAAGTCGTATCCCGGGCAGCCCGGCATCGTGACGGCGGCGCAGATCGAAGGCTGGCGCCGCATCGCCGACACGGTGCACGCGGCCGGCGGCACGATCGTGATGCAGCTCATGCACGGCGGCCGCGTGGGGCACCCGGACATCTCCGGGCAGCCTCGCGTCGTCGCGCCGAGTGCGCTCGCCGCACCCGGCCAGACGCGCACGCCCCAGGGGAAGGCCGATCTGCCCGTCGCCCACGCCCTCACCCTCGACGAGATTCCCGAGGTCGTGGAGCAGTTCGCCCAGGCCGCACGCAACGCGATCGCCGCGGGCTTCGACGGGGTCGAGGTGCACGGGGCCAACGGCTACCTCGTCCACGAGTTCCTGTCCCCGGTGTCGAACATCCGCGAGGACCGGTACGGAGGGTCGCCCGAGAACCGGGCGCGCTTCGCGATCGAGGTCACCACGGCCGTGGCTGCCGCGGTCGGCGCGGACCGCACCGGAATCCGCCTCTCGCCGCAGCACGGCATCCAGGGAGTGCTGGAGGAGGACGACGCGGATGTCCGCGCGACGTACACCGCGGTCGCCGAGGGCCTCGCGCCGCTCGGTCTCGCCTTCATCGACGTGCTCCACGCCGACCCGAAGAGCGAGCTCGTCCAGCACATCCGGCGTACGGCGGGCGTGCCGCTGATCGTGAACACCGGCTTCTCGGTCGCCACGACACGCGAGGCCGCCGAGGCGCTCCTCTCCGACGGGTTCGCGGATGCCGTCGCGGCCGGACGCCCCGTGATCGCGAACCCCGACCTCGTCGAGCGCTGGCGCCGGGGCGCGGAACTCAACGAGCCGCGGCCGGAGCTGTTCTACGGCTCGACCGCCGAGGGCTACATCGACTACCCCTCGCTGGAGGACGCGCGCGCGGGCGTCTGACCGGCCGCCGAGGCTCGCACGCCGTAGGCTCGGGCCATGTTCACAGGATTCGTGGGTTGGCACTTCGTCATCATCATCGTCATGTACCTGGTCGTGCTCGCCGTGGTGGGGGCGGCACTGTACGTCGTGGTGAGGCTCGCGGTCCTGCACGCCCTCAAGGCGCACACCCGATGGCTGAACCAGGACTCGCCGCCGCGCGTCTCGGACGTGTGAGCCCTTCGTCGGACGACGCACCCCTCACAGCACGATGTCATCCGCCGAGGTGAGGCTCCGCCATCCGGCTTCCCTCGCCTCCGGGCGGTCGAGTGCATCGGCCTCGATCAGCGGTCCGAGGTCGAGGCCGGTCAGTCCGGCGATGTCCGCGATCGGCACCTGGAACGTGCGGAACGCCCCGAGCGGCGGGATGGTGAGCGCCTCGCCCCGTGTGTCGACCAGGTCGGACTGATCGAGCACGAAGCCGGCGGCGGCGAGTCCTGACGGACCCCGCCACGCGGCGACTTTCCAGAACCGGAGCGGAATCCGGATGCCGCGATAGGGCGGATCGTCGTCGCCGAGGACCGGGGCGGTGAAGACCGAGAGGCGCTGATCGGTGGCCTCGGCATAGGCGATCACGTGGTCCTCCAGGCCGAGCCAGAGCTCCTTCGACTGATTGAAGCCGGCGGCCTGCGGCGCGGCGTTGGGGTAGAAGAAGGTCGCCTCCGTGGCGGTGCGAGCCTCCTCGGCGTCGCCCCAACCGGGGTCGCGCCGGCGCACGAGATGACCGCGATCGAGGTCGTTCCGCGCATACACGTCCGGACCGGTCTGCTCGTCCGGCGGGAGGCGATCATCGAGCCGCCACTCGCCCGTGCGGGGCAGATCACGCAGCAGTGCTCCGTCGATGTTCACGCCCGTGACGGCCGCGAGCCGCCGCTCCGGATCCAGCAGCACGGAGAAGCGCGAGTAGGGCAGCGTGCGGACCGGCTGGGTCGGGCGCGGGAGGGGAAGTCGCGTCCCGAGGAAGTCGGGGTCGTAGCCGTCGGTCATGCTCCCATCGTGGACCCGGTCTCCGACGTGCGCACCCCTCAGGCCGGATCGACGATCACGTCGAGCGCCACGCCCCGACAGGCCGCCCGTGGCAGCTCGGCGAGGCCGCTGCCGCGCACGGAATCGCCGGTGGCCCAGCGCGGGTCGGTCGACACGACGACGCGGCCGACGCCGTTCGTCAGGGTCACCTCGCACCCGAGGGAGGCGAAGCGCCGCGTCAGGTCCTGTTCGACCGCGGAGACCAGCAGGTCGAGCCCGGCGACGCCGATGCGCGCCCCGTCCACCTCGGCGGGGACCGCGATCGTGATCGTGTACTCGTCGCTGCAGAGGTAGTCCACGTAGGGTCCCGCGACGTGGGGCTCACCCGTGGCCATCGGCACCCGGTACCACTCGAGGGCGCTGTAGTCGATGTTCTCCTTGTTTACCGACTGCGAGGCCAGGACGAGCTGCCTCCGGTCCTCGCCCTGCCACCACGCGAGGTGGCTGTGCGCGTCCGAGAGCAGGTCGATCGCCGCGATGAACCCCGCGCCGTAGACGGGCACGCCGCGCAGGTCGAGCGTGCGCAGAGCATGCGGCTCCACGAGCGCGTCGACCTTCGAGCGTGTGAGCGGGCCGCTCGTCCTGGCCTCGGCGACCTGGGCGGCGAAGGGCTCCACCCAGTCGAGCAGCGTGCGCACGGGGGCGGAGAAGTAGTCCTCCACGATCGCGGCTGCTGCCTGGATGGCGGTGTCGCTTGCTGTGTTCATCGCGTCCTCCTGTGCACGTCGATGCGGGTCCTCTGATCTATCCGGTCGTCGCCTGGAGCCGGATGAGCGCGTCGATGGTCTCGGCGGCCATGAGCTCGGTGCGTGCGCCCGCGGCGTCGGGATCGCCGGCCTCCACGGCGTCGATGACGGCGGCGAGGTGTTCGGCCTGCCGTCGCAGGTTCTCGGTCTCGTGCGCGACGAGGCGCAGGAGAGGCGAGAGCTCGGCCTGCAGCTTCATCTGCTCGCGCGTCAGGCGTGCCGACTGGCTGAGCGCGACGATCTCGATCTGCACGTCGTCCAGCAGGCGCCGCTGCTGCTCCACGTCGAGTTCGTCGATCCGCTCCATCCGGCGACGGACCCGCTGCGTCTCGCTGGGGTCCGCGCGCCTCGCCGCGAGTCGGACGCAGGCACCCGTGATGGCCGCGTAGTGGGCGCCGAGGTCGCGCAGCGCGAGGCGCGAGGTGCGGCGCACGGCCTCCCGGGCGAACGTCAGCGGATCGGCGTGCGCCGCGACGAAGCTGCCGCCGTTGCGCCCACGGCGTGTGACGACGAGGCCGCGACCGCGCAGGGCGAGCAGTGCCTCGCGCACGGTCACCGGCGCGACGCCGAGGCTCTTGCTGAGGTCGGCTTCCGAGGGGAGGCGCTCGCCGGCGCGGAGGTGTCCGCGGGTGATCGCATCGACCAGGCGGCGTTCGACGAGCTCCGCACGGCCCTCGTCGCCGATGGGCTGGAACAGCGCCCCCTGGAGGCGGTGCGGCTGCTCGTGCTCGGGATCGGGGGAGGGCTCGGCGGAAGGGTGCGTGGCGTGCGTCGGCGAGCTCGATCCCATTCTGCGATTCTCCCTTCCGCGATCACGATACCCAAGAAATCGCTGTTGACATATTACCTCTGGGTTTATATGTTTTGGGAATCTTCCGAGTTCGACGATGTTCCGAGGAGCGCGAGATGATCGCCACGGCACCCGCAGCACCCGCAGTCCCCGAGACCGCCCGTTCCGAGGGGACCGTGACCCTCAGCGGGGTGACGAAGTCGTTCGGCGAGTTCACCGCGGTCCGCGAGCTCGACCTGGAGGTCGCGTCGGGGGAGTTCCTCTCGATGCTCGGCCCGTCCGGCTCCGGCAAGACGACGGTGCTCCGGATGATCGCCGGGTTCGAGGACGCGACGAGCGGCAGCATCCGCCTGTCCGGGACGGACGTGACCCGCACCCCGCCGCATGCGCGGCCGGTGAACACCGTATTCCAGGACTACGCGCTGTTCCCGCACCTGACCATCGCGGACAACGTCGGTTACGGACTCCGGGTGCGCGGCGAGGGCAAGAGCGCTCGGGCGGAGCGGGTGCGCGCTTCGCTGGAGCAGGTGCGGCTCGACCACGTCGCCGACCGCCTGCCGCACCAGCTGTCCGGCGGGCAGCGGCAGCGCATCGCCCTCGCCCGCGCGCTGATCCTGCGCCCCCAGGTGCTGCTGCTCGACGAGCCGCTCGGCGCCCTCGACAAGCAGCTCCGCGAGCAGATGCAGATCGAGCTCAAGCAGATCCAGCGCGAGGTCGGCATCACCTTCATCTTCGTCACCCACGACCAGGAGGAGGCGCTCACGCTCAGCGACCGCGTGGCCGTGTTCAACGGCGGTCGGATCGAGCAGATCGGCACCGCCCGTGACGTGTACGAGCGCCCGCAGACGGAGTTCGTCGCGCGCTTCCTCGGCCTGTCGAACCTCATCGGCGGAGACCTGGCCGAGAACCTCACCGGGGACCGCCGCACCATGAGCGTGCGCCCGGAGCGCATGCGGCTGACCGATCGGGATGCCGCGCTCGCCGCTGGCGAGGTCTCGCTCGACGGCACGATCAGCGAGGTCGTCTACACGGGTCCGGCGACGCGCTACCTGGTCGCGACCGACGCGGGGATCGACCTCATCGCCGAACGCCCCAACGCCCGCCACTCCACCGACGCCGATCTCGGGCGAGGACACCACGTCCGTGCCGTCTGGTCGCCCGACCACGCGGCCCGGCTCCCCTGAAACACCGCACCATCCGAACACCCATGCACACCTGCAGCACCGATCACGAAGGAGCGATCCATGCGTAAGAAGATTCTGGCCACCGCGGCGATGACCGCGGTCGCCGCCCTGGCCCTGTCCGGCTGTTCCACCGGCGGAGAGACGGCGGAGGGATCCGGCGAACTGCAGATCGATGTTCCCGACATCGCGATGCAGGAGTCCCTCGGCGACTACGAGGGCGAGGTCAACATCGTCGCCTGGAGCGGTTTCGTCGAACCCGCCTGGAGCGATGCCTTCACCACCGAGACCGGCTGCGTCGTGAACCGTCGCGTCGCCGGCACCAGCGATGAGATGGTCCAGCTCATGCGCACCGGCGACTACGACCTGGTCTCGGCCTCGGGCGACGCGAGCCTGCGTCTGATCGCCGGTGGAGACGTGCAGCCGCTCAACCTCGAGCTCATCCCGAACTTCGGCGACGACATCGTCGAGGGGATGAAGGGGCAGATCTACGACACCATCAACGGCAAGTCCTATGGCATCCCCATCGGACGCGGCGCGAACATCCTCCAGTACAACAGCGAGGTCGTCACCGAGGAGCCCACGAGCTGGGACGTCGCGTGGGAGAAGGACAGCCCCTACGCCGGCAAGGTCATCGCCTACGACGCCCCGATCTACATCGCCGACGCCGCCGTGTACCTGATGGCGCACGAGCCCGACCTCGGTATCACCAACCCGTACGCGCTCGACGAGAAGCAGCTGAAGGCCGCGGTCGACCTGCTCAAGCAGCAGAACGACCTCGTCTCCGAGTACTGGTCCGACCCGGCGGCGCAGATCACCTCGTTCGCGGGCGGCACCACCGTGCTCGGCACGTCGTGGGAGGTGCTGCGCAAGCTCACCGAGGACGACAAGTTCAAGAGCGTGCTGCCGAAGGAGGGCTCGACCGGCTGGTCGGACGCGTGGATGCTGGCGACCGAGTCGAAGAACCCGAACTGCGCGTACGCCTGGATGGACTACTCCTCCTCGCCCGAGGTGAACGGCGCGATCGCCATGAACTTCGGCATGGCGCCCGCGAACGCCGCGTTCTGCGACACGAGCGACGAGGCCAAGGCGCACTGCGACTACTTCAACGCCACCGACGAGGAGTACTTCAAGAAGGTGTGGTTCTGGACGACGCCGATCGAGCAGTGCATCGACGGTCGGACGGATGTCACGTGCACCAACTTCCAGCAGTGGACCGACGCCTGGGTGTCGGTCAAGGGCTGACCCGCATCGAGGGGGCGGGTCGCTCGATCCGCCCCCTCACCCCGCAGACCTCCGCCACCACGAACGGGATCGACATGAAGCGCCGCCTCCGGATCGCCGGGCTCCTGGCCCTTCCGATGACCTGGCTCATCGGGATCTACATCTTCTCGCTGGTCATGCTCCTCGTGACCGCCTTCTGGATCACCGACCCCTTCACCTCGAAGGTGAAGCCCGGATTCACGCTGCGCAACTTCGAGCAGCTCTTCGTCAATCCGGCGTATCTGTCGACGTCGCTGCGCACCCTCGGGATCGCGCTCGCCGTGACCGTCCTGGCCGTGCTCATCTCGGTCCCGCTCGGCATCTTCATGGCGAAGGTCGCCTCACCGTGGCTGCGTGCGCTGCTCGCGGTCTCCATCACGCTGCCGCTGTGGGCCGGATACCTGGTGAAGGTGCTCGCGATGCGGATCACCTTCACGGAGCAGGGCTTCGCGAACTGGGCGCTGGCGCCGTTCGGGCTCTCGGGGCCGGGCTTCACGGTGGTCACGGTGGTGCTCACGCTGACCTACCTGTGGCTGCCGTACATGGCGGTCCCTGTCTACACCGCGATCCGGCAGCTGCCGCCGAACCTCTTCGACGCCTCGGCCGACCTCGGCGCCGGATCCTGGCGCACGATCGTGTCGGTGGTGCTCCCGCTCATCAAGCCGGCGCTGATCGCCGGATCCGTCTTCACGTTCTCGCTGAGCCTGGGCGACTACCTGGTCGCGCGGTTCGTCGGCGGGGACACGCAGATGATCGGCAGCGTGATCGCGTCGAACATCAACCTGAACCCGCCCCTGGCGGCGGCCTACTCGCTGGTCCCCATCGCGTTCGTCGTCATCTACCTGGTGAGCGTGCAGCGCACCGGTGCCCTGGAAAGGATGTGAGTCGCGCATGCTGAGACTGTCCCGCACCTCCAAGATCGTCCTCGGGATCATCGTCGCGATCGTGCTCGCGTTCATGTACATCCCGCTCGCACTCGTCGTGCTCAACTCCTTCAACGCCGCCCGCATCGTGAGCTGGCCGGTCACCGGCTTCTCACTCGAATGGTGGGGCAAGGCGTTCACGAGCGAGCCGGTGCGCGCGGCTCTCCTGAACTCGGTGCTCGTCGCGTCGGGCGCGACCGTGATCGCCGTCATCCTCGGCACCCTCGTGGCCTTCGCGCTGCAGAGGTACTCGTTCTTCGGCCAGCGCGCCGTGAACCTCCTCGTGGTGCTGCCGATCGCCCTCCCCGGCATCGTCACCGGCGTCGCCCTGAACAACACCTACAACCAGATCCTGGAGCCGATCGGCATCCAGGTCGGCTTCTACGGCATGATCATCGCGCACGGCACCTTCTGCATCGTGATGGTGTTCAACAACGTGCTCGCGCGTCTCCGTCGGATGAATCCCGGCATCGAGGAGGCCTCGAAGGACCTCGGGGCGAGTCCCTGGCAGACGTTCCTGCTGGTGACGCTCCCGCAGTTCCGCAGCGCCCTGATCGCCGGGGCCATCCTCGCCTTCGCCCTCAGCTTCGACGAGGTGTACGTGACGATCTTCACCGCTCCTCCCGGCGTCGACACGCTCCCGCTGTGGATCATGAACCAGATGGCGAGGCCCAACGAGGCCAACGTCGTCAACGTCGTCGCGACGGTCGTCATCGTCGCGTCCTTCATCCCGGTGTGGATCTCGCAGCGGCTCGGAAGGGAGGTCGACGAGCGCGACTGACGCCGCGCACGAGGGCTTCGCCGGACACGGCGCTCGTGACATCTGGGGGACTGCAGGGGGCTGCAGTCACACATTCAGCTGTTTACACGGTCTTTCCACGATCAAAGGAGTTCGTTGATGGAAAAGCGCATGAGCGACGTCGTCTTCTCACGGCGTGCATTGTTGGGCGGGATGCTCGGAGCGGGAGCGATCATGCTCGTCGGCTGCGGACCGGACGAGGCATCCCCCTCGCCGTCCGCGGGAAGCGGGGGAGGGTCCTACGACGTCATCGTCATAGGGGCCGGCTCCGCCGGCATGGCGGCCGCGCGGGAGCTGATGGACGCCGGCAAGAAGGTGATCGTGCTCGAGGCGCGCGACCGCGTCGGCGGGCGCATGTGGACCGACCGCACGCTGCTCTCCATCCCGCACGAAAGAGGCGCGTCGCTGTGTCACGGCGGCCCGGACACCGAGACGTGGGCCTGGGCGCAGAAGCTCGGGATCGAGGGGCGGAAGTTCGAGAACACCTTCTCCCGCTACAGCCCGAGCACGCCGTGGGTGGGCTGGGATACGCCCGACTTCTATGCGTTCCCGGAAGGCGCCCCCGCGCTCTCGGTTCCGCTGCCGGAGCCGACGGCCAAGGAGTCCGCGCTGCAGTACCTGGAACGCCTCGGCATCGCCCCGACGAACTACCCGCTCGCGCTGCTGGGCATCCAGGTCGACACCGAGCAGTTCGCTGTCTATCCCGCTTCCGGCGTGGTCGACACTCTCGCGGCATGCCTCACGGTGTCGAAGACCGGGAAGATCGAGCCCGACGGGTACGCGGGCGACTTCAAGCTGCTCGCTCCCTACGTCGACATCCTGAACGCCGTCGGCGAGGGCGTGGAGGTGCGTCTGGAGACGCCGATCGAGACGATCGACTACTCCGGATCCGGGGTGAGCGTGCAGGCGGGGTCCGAGACGTTCGAGGCCGACGCCTGCATCGTCACCGTGCCGATCGGAGTGCTGCAGGAGCGCTCGATCACCTTCTCTCCGCCGTTGGAGGACGATCGGATGGCGGCGATCGACGCGGTCAAGCAGACCGTCGCCTACAAGACGATCCTCGAGTTCGATCACCCGGTGCGCCCGGAGAACTTCGACATGGTGAACCAGCATGACGAAGGACCGTGCCAGTTCTGGGACGAGTCCACGGGCATGCCCGGCTACGACGGCCAGCTCATCGTCGCCTGGGACACCGGCGACCGCGCCCGGGAGCTGCTCGCACTGCCGGAGAAGGAGCGGTTCGACGCGGCCCTCGCCGGTGTGCGCAAGCTCGCGGGGGATCAGGGGCTGAACTACGTGAACGCATCGAACTACGACTGGCGCGACGACAGGTTCGCCCTCGGTGCGTACGCGACGGGCGAGCGCGACCAGGACACGATCTACCGGCCGTCGAAGGACACGCTGTTCTGGGCGGGTGCGATCAAGAGCTCGGTCGCGAGCGCGCATTCCAGCGGACTCGAGGCAGCGCAGGCGGTTCTCGTCGCGTCCTAGCCGAACGCCTCGACGGCAGGTGAGGGCGGAGGGGGGAGCGACCCGATGGGCTCCCGCCTCCGCCCGCCCTGGTGCGTCAGATTTTGACATAGGCCAAAAATTCGCATACCGTCGAGCCATGGTTCCAGCGGGCGATCTCGACGACATGTCACACGGCATTGCGGGAGCGACCGCCGCCGAGATCTCCGAGAGCGTGCGCGATCTCGTCGAGCGCGGGGAGTTCGCCCCCGGAGACCACCTTCCGTCCGTCCGGGCGCTCGCCGCGCACCTCGGCGTCAACCGGAACACGGTCCTGGCCGCCTACCGTGCGCTGGTCGTCGCGCGCATCGCGGCGACGGGCGGGCGCACCGGGACCACCGTGCTCGGGCCGGAGCAGAACGCCGACGAGGGCTTCACTCCCGGCTCGGTGCTGCGCGACATCGGCAGCGGCAACCCCGACCCCGCTCACCTCCCCGACCTCGCCGCCGCTTTCGCCGCGGTCACCCCCGGGCATGTGCTGTACGGCGAATCCGTGATCGACCCGGACCTGGCGGAATGGGCGACCGAGTGGATCGCCGCCGACCATCCGCGCGCCTTCCGCCTGTCCGTCACCGCGGGAGCCGTGGATGCCGTCGAGCGGCTGCTCGCCCAGACCCTCGTCCAGGGCGACCGCGTCGGCCTGGAGGATCCGTGCTTCCTCTCCAGCATTCACACCGCTCGCCTCGCCGGGTACACGCCGGTCCCGATCCCCGTCGACCGGGAGGGCATGACGGTGCAGGGTCTTCGCGCAGCCCTCGAGAGCGGAGCGCGCGCGATCGTCTGCACGCCGCGCGCTCAGAACCCGACCGGCGTCGGCACGTCCCCCGCCCGTGCACGGGAGCTCCGCGAGGTCCTCGCCGACCACCCGCACGTGCTGGTCATCGAGGACGACCACTTCTCGCTCCTCGCCCCGGAGCCGTATTCGAGCATCATCGCTCCGACGCACGAGCGGTGGGCGCTGGTGCGCTCGGTGTCGAAGTTCCTGGGGCCCGACATGCGCCTCGCGATCACGGCGTCCGATCCGGTCACGGCGCAGCGGCTCGCCCGACGGCTCAGCCCGGGGACGATGTGGGTGAGCCACGTGATGCAGCGTCTCGCCGCCGCCATGCTGCGCGACGAGGGCACGCGGACGCGGATCGCCGAAGCGGGCGAGCACTACGTCCGCCGCAATCGCGCCTTCCTCTCGCTGCTCGGGGTGCGCGGAGTGCCCGCGCAGAGCGACGGCGGGCTCAACGTGTGGACGGACGTGCGTCACGACGCCGCCGAGGTCGGCCGCCGGCTCGCGACGCGCGGATGGCTCGCGCGCTCCGGTGACGAGTTCGCGCTGGAGCCGGGCAGCTCCACCGGATCCACCCGGCTGCGCCTGACCGTGCACGACCTCGACGACGCGGATCAGCGTCGTCTGGCCGACGATCTCGCGGCGGCCGTCCGCGAAGCCCGCTCGGCGGGAGCGGACGGATGAGCGCCGGCGGTCCGGTGGACGACGGGTACCGCGTCGGACGCTCCTCCCGACTGGACGGGGTGCTGTACGACCTGCGCGGTCCCGTCGCCGAGCGCGCGGCCGAGTTGGAGAAGCGCGGCGAGTCCATCCTCCGACTCAACATCGGCAACCCGGCGCCGTTCGGGTTCGAGGCGCCGACGGTCGTCGTCGAGGCTCTGCGCGCCGCGCTCCCGCAGGCCCACGGCTACTCGGAGTCCGCGGGGCTGCCCGAGACCCGCGAGGCGATCAGCGCGCACTATGCGCTCCGTCCCAGATTCCCCGCGCTCGGCATCGAGGACATCACGGTCGGCAACGGGGTCTCCGAGCTCGTCGGGCTGACGCTGCAGGCGCTGCTCGAGCCCGGCGACGAGGTGCTGATCCCGAGCCCCGACTACCCGCTGTGGACCGCGTCGACGATCCTGGCCGGCGGACATGCGGTGCACTATCCCTGCGTCGAGACCGACGGCTGGACCCCGGACCTGGAGGCGATGGAGGCGCTGATCGGCCCGCACACCGCGGCGATCGTCGTCATCAACCCGAACAACCCGACCGGCGCGGTCTACGGGCGGGCGGTGCTCGAGCAGATAGCCGAACTCGCTCGACGCCACGGGCTCCTGCTCCTCTCCGACGAGATCTACGACCGTGTCGTGTATCCGGGATTCACGCACACCTCCACGGCGCAGGTCGCCCCGGATGTCCCGTGCATCACCTTCGCGGGGCTCTCCAAGACCCATCGCGTCGCGGGATACCGGGCCGCGTGGATGGCGGCGACCGGATTCCACCGCGACGACCCCTTCCTCTCCGGCGTCCGGCTGCTGGCATCGATGCGGATGTGCGCGTCCGTCCCGGCACAGCACGCCATCACGGCTGCCCTCACGCACGACGACTCCCTGGATGCGCTGGTGGCTCCCGACGGGCGGCTGACACGGCAGCGGGATACGGCGCTCGAGGCCCTCGACGCGATCCCCGGGGTCCGCACGCAACCGGCGGGCGGCGGGCTCTACCTCTTCCCGCGCCTGGATCCCGAGGTGCATCGGATCGCCGACGACGAGCGGCTCGTGCTCGACCTCCTCGATGCGGAGCGCATCCTCCTTGTGCACGGCAGGGCGTTCAACTGGCCCGCCCCCGACCATCTCCGGATCGCGTTCCTGCCGGAGACCGATGTGCTGACCGATGCGCTGCAGCGGTTCGGCACGTTCCTGAACGGATACTCCCCGCCCGGCGGCTGAGCATCCGACCCGGTGGAGTGACCGAGTGGCCAGGTCGCGGTCCGCAAGACCGTGCACGCAGGTTCGAATCCTGCCTCCACCTCAACCGGGCTCACCGCCGGGCGCTGATCCGAGCGGCCCTGCTCCTCCCCGGATCTCCCACAGACAGGTGCGCGGGCGCCGCCGAGAGGCTACGCTGACCAGCACTGATCGCCGTGGATGCCGAGTCCTCGGAGTCGAGAGGCAGGTCCCGATGCGCACATCATCCATCGTCCTCACCTTCGCGGTGGCGTTCGCCGGTGTGGTCGCCGGGGGAGCCGTCGTCGACACCGTTCGAGCGAGCGACTCCGCCGTGACGCCCTCCGCGCCTCCCGCGGCGGCGTCGGCGGAAGACCTGGAGCGCCTCGAGGACGTGCTGGCGGGTCAGGGTGGCGGCGGAGACGCGCAGTGGCTCGACCGGACGCTTCGCGAGACCCTTCCCAACTTCACCATCTCCCGGGATGGTGCGCCGGGGGCGCGTGTCTACGAGGCGACGATCGACGGCGTGGTCCGCGACGTCCGTCCCGGCACCGGCGCCCGGGACAGCGTCCGCGACGATGACACCGTCCAGCGCGACGAGCTCGCGTTCGACGATCCCGCCGCGAACTGGCGCACCGTGGTCCTCACGGTCGAGGTGCGGGACGACTTCGACCCGGAGACGGCGATGCCCTCGGAGATCGACGTGGTCCTGTGGCTGGACGGAGCGACCGACCCCGACGTGGTGCGCGAGGGCTTCTCGGGGCAGCGGATCTTCGCCGTCCTCGAAGAGCCCGGTCGTCTCGCGCCCGCGGACGCGTACCCGGTCGCCCGGAACGGCGCACTGATCGGTGTGATCCGTGACGACGGATCCCTCTCCTTCCCCAGCCTCGGCGTCGATGAGGGCCTGTACGTGGACGGGCTCACCACGATCTCGGCGATCCAGGCGGCTGCCGAAGCCCCCGCCGTCGTGCTTCCCCTCTCCCTGGAGAACGGCTCCTGGGAGCGGACGGACTAGCGGCGCCGGCAGGACTCAGGCGGCCAGCGTCAGCCACGCGCGCGGCGAGTGGCCGATGCGCTGGGCGAAGACCCGTGAGAACGCGGAGGAGCTCGCGTAGCCGAGCTCTGCCGCGACGGAGCTGACCGACATGCCTGCGCGCAGCTGCTCCTGCGCGATCGTGAGCCGCCATTCCGTGAGGTAGTCGCCGGGCGAGCGCCCGAGCACCTCCTTGAACCGGGCGGCGAAGGCACTGCGCGACATGTTGGCGGTGCGGGCGAGGGAATCCAGGTTCCAGGGATCGCCCGGGGACTCGTGGACCGCGACCAGCGCAGGTGCGAGTCGCTCGTCCGAGAGTCCGGGGATCAGTCCCGGGGGCAGGTCGAGCTCCTCCGAGTGATCGAGCATCCACCGCAGCAGCTGGATCAGGACGACCTCGAACATCCGGTCGGCGAGCAGAGGGCGCCCGCAGCGGACGTTGTCGACCTCGGCGAACAGCAGGTCGAGTGCGGGGGCGAGGGTCACGACCTCGTCGAGGGGGAGGACGATCGTCGAGGGGAGTGTGCGCACGAGGGGGTGCGTGGCGCCGCCGTCGAAGTCGAGTGTCGCGCACGCGAAGTCGGATTCGTCGGTCGGGGCGTTGATGAACGTGTGGTCGATCGGCCGGGGGAACAGCAGCAGGCTCGGCCGCGTGATGCTCTCGCGCTCGATGGTGCCGTCGGCTGCCCGGTGCGTCACCTCCATCTCGCCGCGCCGCAGCACGTGGAGGAAGCCGTGGCCTCCGCTCGCGGGGAAGACGTTCGTGCCGCACAGCGGGCCGCTGTGGAAGAGACGGGTGCGCACGTGGAAGCGCTCGAGCAGGGGAGTGAGACGGTCCAGCGGCGGCATGTCTCCAGTATCTGGACGATCTGTCATGAATGCAAGACTCTTTGCTGCGTATCGTCCGAGTGTTCTCGGAAGACTGGAGGGGTGGTCGGACCGGCCGCATCCCACGATCGAAGGAGCACCCCGTGCCCAACGTCCCCCTCATCGACAGCGAGAACGCCACCGGAAACGTCAAGGAGCAGCTCGACCAGATCTCCGGCGCCTTCGGCAGCGTTCCCGCGATGTTCCGCGCGGTCGCCAACTCTCCGGCCGCGCTCACGAGCATGTGGAGCGCTTTCGGCGCCTACGGCGACGGCACGCTCGGTGCCGCGATCGGCGAGCAGATCGCCGTCGCCGTCGCCAACCGCAACTCGTGCCAGTACTGCCTCGCGGCGCACACCGCCCTCGGCAAGAAGGCCGGCCTCACCCGGGAGACCCTCGCCGCCGCCCAGGACGGCGAGTCCGATGACCCGCGCACCGCGGCGCTGCTCGCCTTCGCGGTGAAGCTCGTGGAGGACCGCGGTCAGGTGTCGTCGGCCGATGTCGACGCCGTGCGCGCGCAGGGCTGGAACGACGAGGAGATCGTCGAGGCGATCGGCCAGGTCGCGCTGAACCTCTTCACGAACTACCTGAACATCGCCCTCGACGTCCCCGTCGACTTCCCGAGCGTCGCGCTTCGTCGCAAGGCCTGAGCACCCCCGCACCAGAAGGGCCGGATCCTGGGGGATCCGGCCCTTCGTCGTGCGTGTCTAGCGGCTCTCGTCGCGGAGCTTCGCCGCGGACTCGATCTCCTCCAGCCAGCCGCCGATCGCCGCACGGGCCGCGACTTCGAGCTGCGGACCATCGCGCCTGGCCTGCTCGCGGATGGTGCGGGGATCGATCCCGTGGTGGTGCAGCTCATGCGCGTGGCCGATGAGCCAGCGGTCGATCGCCCGAGGATCCGCCTCCACGTGGAACTGCAGGGCGAGCGCGGTGTCGGTACGGAAGGCCTGGTGTGGAAAACCGGGAGTGCGGGCGAGATGGCGGGCGCCGGTGGGGATCGTGAACGCATCGCCGTGCCAGTGCAGGACGGGCACCCCGTCCAGGGGGTGCAGCGGGGAGTCGAGCCCCTCCTCCGTCAGCTCCAGTGGCGCGTAGCCGATCTCCACGGCTCCGGTCGGGCGCACGTCCGCACCCATCGCCTCGGCGATCAGCTGCGCACCGAGGCAGATCCCGAGCAGCGGCCGTCCCGCTCGCAGGCGGTGCGCGATGGCCTCCTTCTCGGCGTGGAGGAACGGGTAGCCGTCGGTGTCGTACACGCCGATCGGACCGCCGAGGGCGATCAGCAGATCGGCCGCGTCGACCTGCTCGATGTCGATGGCTTCGACGCCCGGCTCGAGATACTCCACCCGGTACCCGCGCTCCGACAGGAGGGGTTCGAGGATCCCCAGGTCCTCGAACGGGACATGTCGGAACGCGAGCGCGGTGCGTGGTCGAGGGTCGAGGATCGTCATGGCGCTGCAGCCTCCCTGCCGCAGGTTCTGCGACTCCGCCGGGGTGATAGTTTTGACCTATGCCAAAATTATCACATGAGCGGCGCGCGTCGTCCTGGGAGTTCGCGGGGGCCGGCATCCTGTTCGACTGCGACGGCGTGCTCGTCGATTCGGTGGACGCCGCCGCGCCCGCGTGGGAGGAGTGGGCGCGTCGGCATGCGCCCGCGTTCGACTTCCGACGGGATGCGCCGCACGGCATGCGCCCGAGCGAGGTCGTCACCGGTCTCGTCGGGCCGGAGGCGGCACCGGCGGCGATCGCGCACCTGATCGCCCTCGAGGTGGAAGCGGCCGCCGAGACGCGGGAGATCCCCGGTGCGGCACGGCTCGTCGGCTCGCTGCCCCGGGGTGCGTGGGCGGTCGTCACGAGCAGCAACCGCATCGTCGCCACGGCGCGGCTGCGCAGCGCGGAGGTGCCGCATCCGTCGGTCCTCGTCGCGGCGGAGGACGTCTCTCGGGGAAAGCCCGAGCCCGACCCCTATCTGCTCGGTGCGCAGCGGCTGGGCCGCGCCCCGGCGGACTGCATCGTGTTCGAGGACTCGGTCCCCGGCATCCGCTCGGCACGTGCGGCCGGCATCGGCGCCGTGATCGGGGTCGGATCGGGCTCCCGGGCGGGAGGTCCCGATCTTGTGGTCGCCGACCTCGACGGCGTGCGGTGGCACGAGGGGGTCCTCGTGGTCGACGTCGCCGAGGCCGGCTGAGGGATCAGTCGAGCGTCGCCAGGGCCCGGTCGATCACGTCGAGGGCGATGCCGAGGTGATCGTCGGTCGTGGTGAGGGTCGGCAGGAAGCGGATGACGTTCGAGTCGCTGCCCGCGGTCAGCAGCAGGATGCCGTGCTGTGCGGCGAACTCGGCGATCGCGGAGGCGGCGCCCGCCGCCGGTCGCGTGGTGCCCGGCTCGCTCAGCTCGAATGCGTACATCGCACCGACGCCGCGCACGTCGCCGATCAGGGGGTGGCGGGAGGCGAGGTCGGAGAGGCCGCGCTGGAGCTTCTCGCCGATGCGCAGGGCCGCGGCGAAGAAGCGGCCGTCGTCGAGCTCGTCGAAGACCGCCAGGGCCGCGGCGATCGACACCGGGTTGCCGCCGAACGTCCCGCCCAGGCTGCCGGGATCGGGGGCGTCCATGATCTCGGCTCGCCCGGTGACTCCGGCCAGCGGGAGGCCTGCCGCGATCGCCTTCGCGGTGAGCACGAGGTCGGGGACGACGCCGAAGTGCTCGCTCACGAACCAGGTGCCTGTCCGGCCGAGGCCGGTCTGGATCTCGTCGGCGATGAAGACGACGCCGTTGCGGGTGCACCACTCCTGGAGCGCGGGGAGGTAGCCGTCGGCCGGCACGACGAAGCCGCCCTCGCCCTGGATGGGCTCCGCGATCACGGCGGCGAGGTCGGCCACGCCGATGCGCTGCTCGAGGTGGGTGATCGTGCGCTGGGCCGCCTGCTCGCCGGTGAGACCGTCGCGGTACGGGTAGGAGTTCGGCACCCGATGGATGTCCGAGGCGAACGGGCCGAATCCGGTGCCGTAGGCGGCCTTGTGGTTCATGGCCAGCGTGAGGTTCGTACGTCCGTGGAAGGCGTGGTCGAGGGCGGCGACAACGCGGCGACCCGTGTGCCGGCGGGCGATCTTGACCGCGTTCTCGACGGCCTCCGCGCCCGAGTTCACGAAGATCGAGCGCTTCTCGTGGTCGCCCGGCGTCTTCTCGGCGAGCCGCTCCGCCAGGCGCACGTAGCCTTCGTAGGGCGTCACCGTGAAGAGGGTGTGCGTGACCCGGTCGAGCTGGGCGGCCGCGGCGGCCGTCGCCGCCGGATTCACATGACCGAGCGTGGTGACGCCGATGCCGCTGCCCAGGTCGAGGAAGCGGTTGCCGTCGACGTCGGTGACCCAGGGGCCGTCGGCGTGCTCGATGTACACGGGGAGGATGCTCCCGACACCGCGGGCGACGGTCCGCATCCGGCGCTCATGGATGGCCCGGCTGCGCGGGCCCGGCACCTCGGTGCGCACGGAGGGGGCGGACAGGTCTGGAAGCGTGCGGACAGCGGGCATGGCGGCTCCTCGATCGTGCGGCGTCGGGTGACGGATTCCACCCGGATCTGATCGGCCTAAGACTATGTTAGTGTTTGGCCTATGTCAAAGATGGAAGCGCCGGCTGGAGCCGAGGATCGCTACCCCACGGCGTTCACCGTGGAGGACTTCCAGCACAACGTCGCGAGCGTCCATGCCCGCATCGCCGCCGCTGCTCTGCGGGTCGGGCGCGCGCCCGAGGAGGTGACGCTGCTCCCCGTGAGCAAGACGGTGCCGACCGACCGCGTGCGCGTCGCGATCGAATCGGGGCTGCGGCTGCTGGGGGAGAACAAGGTGCAGGAGGCGGTGCGCAAGCACGGCGAGACCGCCGATCTCGACGTCGCGTGGTCGATCATCGGGCACCTGCAGACCAACAAGGCCAGAGACGTCGCCGCGTTCGCGACCGAGTTCCAGGCGCTCGACCGGCTCCGCGTCGCCGAGGCGCTCGACCGGCGGCTCCGGGCCGCCGGACGTCGCCTCGACGTCTTCGTCCAGGTCAACACCTCGGCGGAGGACTCCAAGTTCGGCATGCCGCCGGAGGAGCTGCCCGCCTTCCTCGAGGCGCTGCCGTCCTACGAGACGCTCCGGGTACGCGGCCTGATGACCCTCGCCATCCTGACGCCGGACGATCTCCGGGTGCGGGAGTGCTTCGCCCTGCTGCGCACCCTGCGCGACCAGGCCAGGGAGGACGCGCCCGATCTCATCGGCGCGGGGGAGCTGTCGATGGGCATGTCGGGGGACTACGAGATCGCCGTCGAGGAGGGGGCGACGTGCGTGCGCGTCGGCCAGGCGATCTTCGGCGCCCGCGCCCTGCCCGACAGCCACTACTGGCCGGAGGGCTGAGCACACGTGCTGCGGATCCTGCGCGCGTACCTCGAACTCACCAAGCCCCGCATCCTCGAGCTCCTCCTCGTCACCACGATCCCGGTCATGGTGTTCGCCGCCGACGGACGGCCCGACGTCGGCCGGATGGCGGCGGTCCTCCTCGGCGGGGCGCTGAGCGCGGGCTCTGCCGGGGCCTTCAACATGTACCTCGAGCGGGAGAGCGACGCGCTGATGGAGCGCACGGCGGGCCGACCATTGGTCACCGGGGTCATCTCCCCGCGGGCGGGTCTGATCTTCGCGTGGGTGCTGGCCGTGGCATCCGTCGTCTGGATGGTCGCGGCGGTCGGCCCGCTCCCCGCGGCGCTGTCGACGGCGGGGCTCGTGCTGTACGTGGTGCTCTACACGCTCGTGCTCAAGCGCCGCACCGAGCAGAACGTGGTCTGGGGTGGGATCGCGGGATGCATGCCCGTGCTCGTCGGATGGAGTGCGGTGCGAGGCGGCATCGAATGGCCGGCGATCGTGCTGTTCCTCGTGGTGTTCTTCTGGACGCCCGCGCACTACTGGCCGCTCTCGATCCGCTACCGCGAAGACTATCGACGCGCGGGCGTGCCCATGCTCGGGGCGACCCGCGACGCCGGATACGTCGCCGTCCGGGTGATCGGCTTCGCGTGGGCGACGGTGCTCTGCTCGCTCATGCTGCCCTTCGTCGCCGAGGTGAGCCCGGTGTACTGGACCGCGGCGCTGGTCACCGGAGCGGGGTTCCTGTTCTCCGCGCACCGCCTGCACGCACGGAGCAGGCAGGGCGCCGAGCTGCGGCCCCTGCTCGTCTTCCGGGCCTCGATCGTCCAGCTCGCGGTGCTCTTCCTCGCGGTCGGCATCGATCCGTTCGCGCGCTGACGTCCGGCGCCCCGGGGAGGGATGCCGTGATCAGTCGTCGGTGCGGAACCCCGCTGCCTTGTGGGTCCCGTCGCAGAACGGCTTGAGCGTGGAGAGCCCGCACCGGCACAGCGCCACGGTGCGACGGTGCGGCGCGATCGTCTCGCCGTCGGCGGTGCGCAGCTCGACGTCGCCGCGCACCAGCAGCGGGCCGTCGGGGTAGGGGGTGATCGTCGCGCGCTCGTCCGACCCGCTCATGATCCGGCCCGTGTCCGGAGCGACGAGGCACCCTCCGTCCACGCCTCCAGGGTGGCGGCTCCGCCCCAGCCGTCCACGGTCAGACAGGCGGCGGCGCCGAACAGGATGTCCGGGAGGAGCTCGGGGTGGTCCTCGGCGAGGCTGCCCGCGAGATCGCGCGCGGCGATCTGCTCGTGCACCGCATCCGCCTCGACGTGCTCCTCGAAGTAGGCCGCGACCTCGGGATCGAAGTCCAGGCGGTGCAGGCCGTCCGCGTAGAGCCGGCACGGGATGGACGAGGTCATCTCGTAGGCGGCCAGGTGTCCGACGATCGCACCGACCAGGCGGCGGTTCAGTCCGAACAGCGACATCATGTTCAGCGAGGCGAGGGTGACGGCCGGCACCTCGTCGACGTACGCGCCGTAGGTGTCGTCGAGGCCCGCGGCGCGCATCGCGCGGGCGAAGAGCACGGCGTGCACGCGCTGCGGCCGTCCGCCGCCGTATTCGTCGGACTGGATCTCCACGAGCGCGGCCTTCGCGCGCCCCTCCAGCCGGGGGATCGCCCAGGAGTGCGGATCCGCCTCGCGCAGCGTGTACACCGAGCGCAGGACGAGCATCTCCTCCGCCTGCTCCCTGGTCGCCTTCTTGGCGAAGTATCGGGAGAGGCTCGGCCCGGTGTCTGCGGCGGCGAGGGCGAACAGGGCGCGGCCGACGGCATCCACGGTCGGCTCGGGGAGGTCCGGCATCGGCACCGCATCGCGCAGCGCACGCTCGAACTCGACCTCCAGGATGCGGCGCGTCGCGAGCAGCGCGGGGTCCCACTCCCGGTCGGGGTCGAGCGCGGGAAGCGATCCGTACGCGGAGGCGTAGAGGACGAAGAGGGCCAGCTGCAGGTCGTCGTCGCGGACGATGTCGGTGCCCGTCGCGACGGCCGTCGCAGCGAGCGCCGTGTGGTCGGCGGCGTCGTCGTCGCCCGTCAGATGGGAGATGACGGCGCGACTCACCGGCCCGCGGTCGCGGAAGGCGAGGGATGCGGCCGGGGCGGGTGCCGGGGCGGATGCGGTCATGAAGGGAGCTCCCATCGGTGCGGTCCCTCGCATCCTCCCGTGCCCGGACCGGCAGCTCCAGGGACTTGACGCAGACGCGCGCACGGGGCATACGCACCGCGCGGCGAGGGTGCGGCCGTCCCGGAGGTGTCGCAGAACGGCGTCGGAGGACACGCGAGGAAATGAGTCGTCATCACGGGGAACCTCGTGACGGCTCCGGCGCCCTTCGGGACTTATATGGGCGTACGACGCACCGCGGAGCGCGTCGATCCCGTCCCGCTCGACGACCAGAGCACCCGAACATCCGAGGAGCGACCATGTCCGACACCACCGCAGAGCGCACCCACAGCGTCACCACCGAGCCCGCCGCCCACCGCGTGCGCGTGCTCGCCGGAGACCAGGTGCTCGCCGACTCCACCCGGGCCATCGTGCTGCACGAGTCGAACCACGCCGACCGCTACTACCTGCCGCGGGAGGACGTGAACTGGGAGCTGCTGCAGGAGACCGCGTCGAAGAGCCACTGTCCCGTCAAGGGCGACGCCGACGACTACTGGTCGTTGAAGAGCGATCCCTCCGTCGACGTCGCCTGGTCCTACCCGACCCCGTTCGACTACCTGCAGCCGATCGCCGGCCACGTCGCCTTCTACTCCGAGCGCGTCCAGGTGGACGCCGCCGAACTCCTCCCGCAGTAACACCGCACCCGAACCCAAGGACACCTCCCATGACCGCTCTCCTCTCGCCCCCGACGGGGCGTCGTCGACCGCTCGCGATCGTCGCCGCCCTCAGCGCGACCCTGCTGGCGCTCGCCGGATGCGCGACCGCCACCGCCTCCGACACGAAGACGGATGCCGCGACGCCCGTGTACCGCATCGGCATCAGCGACCCCGGCGCGGAGCTCGACCCGCTCACGGTCGCCGACGGCGACGCACAGCTGATCACGGGACTCGTCACGGAGCAGCTCGTGAGCTTCACGGCCGACGGCGAGGCGCTGCCGCGGCTGGCGACCGCATGGGAGGCCTCGGACGACGGCCTCACCTGGACCATCACGCTGCGCGACGGCGCGACCTTCAACGACGGCGACCCGGTCACGGCCGACGACGTCGTGGCGACGTTCGACGCGATCATCGGAGAAGACAGCATCTCGCCGGCGAAGAGCGCGTTCGCCGGCATCCTCGACACGGTCGCGGCGACCGACGACAGCACGGTGACCTTCGCGCTCGCCCGGCCGTTCTCGGACTTCCCGCGGCTGCTCGCCGGCAGCAACACCGGCATCCTCCCCGCCGACTACGAGCCGGGGACCTGGCTCGACAACCCGGTCGGCGCCGGGCAGTTCCTGCTCGAGGACTACGAGGTCGGGCAGAGCGTCACCTACGTGAAGAACCCCGACTACTGGAACGCGGACCAGATCGACCTCGACGGCGTCGAGCTCAAGATCTACAAGGACCCCCAGGCGATCGTGCTCGCGTTCCAGGCCGGGGAGATCGACCGGATCACCGTGTCGCCCGAGGTGCTCGCGACCGTGAACGTCGACGACTACGACACCCTCTCCGCCGGGTACAGCCACTTCTACGGCGTGCACCTCAACGTCACGAAGCCGCCGTTCGACGACGAGACGATCCGTCAGGCGCTGGCCTGGGCGATCGACCGCGACGCGATCGTCGACCTCGTGTTCGGCGGGACCGCGTCGGTCGGCAACGACTTCCCGGTCCTGCCCGACTACCTGCCGCAGCCGGTCGGTATCGAACAGCGGAAGCAGGACCTCGACAAGGTCGCCGAACTGCTCGACGGGCGAACCGTGTCGTTCACGATCACGACCTCCTTCCAGCTCTACGGCGAGGTGCTGCAGCAGCAGCTCAACGCGATCGACGGCTTCGACGTGAAGCTCGAGGTGCTGTCGGACGAGCAGTACTACGCGGAGGGCGACGACTCGCCCTGGCTGAACGCGCCGCTCACCATCACGAGCTGGGGCAAGCGGGTGCCGTCGCAGTACTACGGACTGTTCTACGCCGACGGCGCCGCCTGGAACGCCGCGCACTACGCCAACCCCGCGCTGGGAGCGCTCGTCGCCGACTTCGATGCCACGACCGACGACGCCGAGCGCGAGAAGCTGCTCACCGAGATCTCGCAGACGGAGTGGACCGACGTCCCGACGATCATCCCCGCCCTCGTGCGGTCGGAGGTGCTGCAGAACAAGCGGGTCCGCGGCGAGTTCATCGCGCCGATCGACTTCTGGTCGGGCTACAACTTCGCCGGCATCTCGATCGCGAGCGAGTGAACCATGACCGTCAGCTTCTCGTCGGGCGGGACCGCCTCGACGGCGTCGTCCGCCCGGCGAGGGCTGGCGGTGCTCCGCTCCCGACACAACCGGGTGCCGCGGCTGATCGGCCAGCGCCTCATCCAGGTGCCGCTCGTGCTGCTCGTGGTGTCGGTGCTGGTGTTCTGGCTCATCGAGGTCGTGCCGGGTGATCCGGGACGCAACGCCCTGGGCCAGTACGCGACGTCCGAGCAGGTGCAGGCCTGGAACGAGGCGCACGGACTGACCGGGTCTCTCGTCGGACGCTACTTCTCGTGGCTGATCGGCTTCGTCACCGGCGACTGGGGCACGAGCCTCATCTACGGCGCCCCGGTGCGGGAGCTCGTGCTCGGGCGACTCGGCAACTCGCTCTTCCTGGGAGCCGTGGCGTTCGTGATCCTCGTGCCCGTGGCCTTCGCCCTCGGCGCGATCCAGGCCCGACGCGAGGGATCGCGCACCGACCGCACGCTCACGATCGCCCTGATGTCGCTCGCCTCGGTGCCGGAGTTCGTGGTCGGCGTGCTGCTGCTGATCGTGTTCAGCCTGTGGCTCCGGTGGTTCCCGATCCAGTCGTCGATCAGTCTCGACGGTCCTCCCGGGGACGTGCTGCGGGCGCTCGTGCTGCCCGCCGTGACGCTCGCCCTCGGGTATCTGTCGGTGCTGGCGCGGATGACCCGCACGGGAGTGCTCGACACGCTCGACTCGCAGTACTACCGCACCGCCGTCATCAAGGGGCTGCACGGCCCGCGGCTCGCGGTCGGACACGTGGCGCGCAACGCGCTGATCCCCACCGTGTCGCTGCTGGGCATCTACGTCGGCACCCTGCTGGGCGGCAGCGCCATCGTCGAGACGCTCTTCGGCTATCCGGGGCTCGGCGCCCTCCTCGTCTCGGCCACGGTCGAGAAGGACATCTTCCTGCTCGAGTCGGGAGTCATGGTCACCGGGGTCGTCGCGCTCCTCGCCCTGCTGATCACCGACATCGCCCTCGTGCTCATCGACCCGCGCGTGCGCTTCGACGAAGGAGAATGACATGGCCCTCACCGAGGCGGTGCGCCGCTCCGACGCGACGACCATCGACCCCGTCGATGCGGATGCCGTCGCCCCGAGCATCCGGCCCGACGCCGCCCCGCGCGGACGACGTCCCCGGCGCTGGGTCGCCCTCCTGCGCCGACCCACTTTCGCCCTCAGCGCCGTGATCGTGCTGTTCTGGATCGCGGCGGCCGTGGGCTGGCGGCTGGTCGGCCTCGATCCCTTCGCCGACAGCGGCGCCCGCCTGTCTCCGCCGAGCCCCGAGCACTGGTTCGGCACCGACCGCATCGGTCGCGACGTGTACGCGCGCGTGCTCGCCGGCGCGGAACCCGCCCTGCTCGTCGGACCGTTCGGGGCGGCGCTCGCGACCGCTCTCGGTTCGACGCTGGGACTCATCGCCGGGTACCGCCGCGGCTGGGTCGACCAGCTCTTCATGCGCGGCTTCGACGTGTTCCTCACGCTGCCGACCCTGATCTTCCTGCTCGTGATCGTCGGGGCGTTCGGCGGCAGCCCGCTCACGATCATCGTCGCGGTCGGCATCCTCTTCGCCCCCGGCATCGCTCGCATCGTGCGTGCCGCCGTGCTGGTGGAGATGGGCAAGCAGTACGTGACCAGCGCGAGGATCCAGGGCGAGCGCGCCGGACGGATCGTGTTCCGCGAGCTGCTGCCGAACGTCTGGCCGCAGGTGCTCGTGCAGGCGACGCTGAGCGTGGCCGGGGCCATCTTCATCTCGTCGTCGCTGTCGTTCCTCGGTCTCGCCTCCGCCCCGCCGTCGCCCGACTGGGGCCTCGCGGTCAACGAGAACCGCACCTACCTGCAGGCGGCGTGGTGGACGCTGGCGTTCCCGACCCTCGCGATCGCGTCGCTCGTGGTCTCCCTCAACCTGATCGCAGACAACTTCCGAGAGGTGTTCCGACGATGACCGAACCACTGGTGAGCGTGCGCGGGCTGAGCGTCGACTACGAGGTCGAGGGGCGACTGCGGCGGGCGGTCGACGGCGTCGACTTCGACATCGACGCGGGGGGATCGCTGGGGCTGGTCGGCGAATCGGGCTCGGGCAAGAGCACGATCGCGTTCGCCCTCGCGCGGTACCTGCCCGCGGGCGCCCAGGTGCGCGCCGCGCAGATCACGGTCGACGGCCATGACGTGCTCGGCCTCGGCACCCGGGCCCTGCGCGACTATCGCCGCACCGCCATCGGCTTCGTGTACCAGGAGCCGGCGCGGGCGCTGAACCCCACCCGATCGGTGGGCAGCCAGGTCGCGGAGACCTACCGGCTGCAGGGACTCCGCACCGGTGCCGCCCGCACGGCGACCGTCGCGGCCTTCGCCGACGTGGGCCTGCCCGATCCCGAGAACCTCGTGCACAGGTTCCCGCATGAGCTCTCCGGCGGACAGCAGCAGCGCGTCGTGATCGCGATGGCGCTCGCCGCCGACCCCCGCCTGCTCATCCTCGACGAGCCGACCACGGGTCTGGACAGCCGGGTGGAAGCCGACGTGATCGCGCTCGTCGACCGGCTGCGCCGCGAACGCGGCTTCGCCACCCTGCTGATCAGCCACAACCTGCCGCTGGTGGCGAGCCACACGGAGCGGATCGGCGTGCTCGAGCGCGGGATCCTCGTCGAGCACGGTGCGGCCGCGGGGATCGTGGAGACCCCGCTGCACCCCTACTCACGCCTGCTCGTCGACGCCGTGCCCTCGCTCGACGCCACGTCGCGACCGATCGAGCCCGAGCACGCGCGGCCGCTGCTCGCGGTGCGGGGAGTCAGCAAGCGCTACGGGACGCACCTCGCCCTCGACGGCGTCGACCTCGACATCGGCCGCGGCGAGGTGCTCGGCCTGGTCGGCGAATCCGGCAGCGGCAAGACCACGCTGGGCCGCGTGATCGCGGGGCTCGCGCGCGCGGAGGGAACGGTCACTCTCGACCGGGACGATGCCGCGACCGCCGTGCCCGTGCAGTTCGTGTTCCAGAGCCCGGACGCCTCGCTCAACCCCCGGCGCACCGTGCGGCAGACGCTCTCCCGGTCGATCCAGCTGCTGCACGGCGACACCGATGCCGAGGAGCTCGCCCTCTCCACCGGCCTGCCCGGCGAGGTGCTCGACAAGCTCCCGGATGAGCTCTCGGGCGGGCAGAAGCAGCGGGTGGCGATCGCCAGGGCCTTCGCCGGACGCAGCCCGCTCGTCGTGTGCGACGAGCCCACCTCCGCCCTCGACGTCAGCGTGCAGGCACGCGTGCTCGACCTGCTCGTCGAGCTGCAGGAGCGCACCGGGGTGTCCTACCTCTTCATCACGCACGACCTCGCCGTCGTCCGTCGCATCGCGCATCGCGTGGCCGTGCTCAACGGCGGACGCATCGTCGAGACCGGCGCCGTCGATGAGGTGCTGGGCGATCCTCAGCATCCGTACTCGGCATCCCTCGTGGCTGCCGCCCGCAGCCTGCGCGGCGAGACCACGCGGAGTCTCCGCGACGTCGTCGCCGCCTAGGACTGCGAAGGACCGGGCGCGACCAGCGGGTGGTCGCGCCCGGTCATCTCCTCTCCGCGTCCTCTCCGCGGTGCGGACGCGCCGGCTCAGCCCAGGGCAGCGGCGATCGCGGCGCCCTCGGCCTCGTCGATGCGGCGCCAGAAGTCGAGGGCGCGCGCACGCAGGCCCGGGTCGGTCAGCTCGGCGAGCTGCGCCACGACGGTCGCCCGCAGACGCTCGCGTCCCTCGTCGTCCAGGACCCGGCGCACGAGGTCGCCGGCCTGGCGGAAGTCGTCATCGGGGTCCCAGGTGCGGGCGCGCCGGGCGAGGTCCTCGTCCCACCCCTCGACGGATGCCGTGAAGGGGATGGGCGGGCGGCTCGCGAAGCCGTCCTGCACGCGGTGTCGGTGGAAGCGCCAGTACGCGTCGATGCGCGAGAGCAGCATCGGGTCGGGGCTCGGGCCGATGCCCGGCACGAAGCTCGACGGTGCGAACGCGGCCTGCTCGATCTCGGCGAGCTCGTCGTCGGGGTTGTGGTCGAGCACGAGGCGACCGACCTCGATCAGCGGGTAGGCCGCCTTGGGCCAGACCTTCGTCAGGTCGAACGCGTTGAACTCGTCGGTGCGCGCGTCCTCGTAGGGCATCACCTGCACGGAGAGGGTCCAGGACGGATGCTCGCCGCGGTCGATCGCGGCGCGCAGATCCGCCCGCTGATGGTCGACCTCGGTGGCGTCGACGGCGTCCGCGTCGTGCTCGGCGAGGTTCTCGATGCCCTGGTCGGTGCGCAGGTGGTACTTCACCCAGAACCGCTCGCCCTCGGCGTTGGTCCACTGGAACGTGTGCGAGCCGAATCCGTCCTGGTGCCGCCAGGAGCGGGGGATCCCGCGATCGCTCAGCAGCCACGCGACCTGATGCGCCGACTCCGGGTGCGTGGTCCAGAAGTCCCAGAGCCGGTCGTAGTCGAAGACCGCGCCGTCGGTGTACATCTTCTGCGCGACGACGAGCGAGGCGAAGGCCGCCTCGTCGCGGAGGAAGAACACGGGGGAGTTGTTGCCGACGAGGTCGTACTCGCCCTCCGGGGTGAGGAACTTGACGGCGAAGCCGCGGAGGTCGCGCCACGCCTCGCGGCTGCCCCGGTACCCGAGCGTCGCCGAGAACCGGACGACGACATCGGTGCGGATCCCCGGTTGGAACAGGCCCGCGTGCGTGAAGGCACGGACGTCGCCGGTGGTCTGGAAGTGCCCGCGCGCGCCCCCGCCCTTGGAGTGGCGGATGCGCACGGGGACCGGACCGGGATCGGCGGCCGGACGGTCGACCCGTCGAGGTGCGGTCCCCGTGCGGCTCACGGGGTCACGCCCGCTCGGCGGCCGGGCGGATGTCCAGCGAGTCGTAGAACGCGATGTGCCCGCCGATGGGGGCGAACGCGCTGATCGGATCCGGGTACGACCACGCCACCGGGGCGTCGTCCGCCGAGGATCCGAGCGCCCAGTAGTCGCTCGCGACCCCCTTGAACGGGCAGAAGGTGGTGCCGTCGATGACGCGGAGGCGCGACAGGGCGACGTCTTCGCGCGGGAAGTAGAGGCGCACGGGTACGTCGACCTCGTGCAGCTCGATCACCCGGGTGCTCGAGGCGATCCGTTCGTCGCCGCTCCACACCTCGACCCTGCCCTCGTGCCGTTCGAGATGCACGAGGCCGTTCGTCGCGATGCCGGGGGCATCGAGGACTGCGGTGTTCGTCATGATCCTGCTCCTTGTCTGTGCGGTGCTGCCGTACGGCCGATGCGGACCGACCGGTCGCGCGCCGGGAGGGCGGCGACGACGATGCCGACGAGCGCGAGCACGCCGCCGACGACCTTGATGGCCTCGACGGGCTCGCCGAGCGCGACGGCGAAGGCGTATCCGAAGGCGGGCACGGCACCGGTGGCGGTGCCGGCGACAGCCGCGGGCACCCGCTCGGCGCCGTAGTTGTAGAGCGCCATCGTGGGTCCGGTGACGACGAGCGCCAGGAAGAGGATGCTCGCCCAGGCGGGCCCGCCCGACGGCCAGGTCGCGGTGCCGGTCGACACCTCCCACAGCAGCCACGGGGCGAGGAGCGCGGCGCCCCAGACGGCCGTGGCCGTGGCGAGGACGAGCGGGTCGGTGAGGGCCGGATCCCGTGTCGAGCCCCCGGTGCGCCGCAGCAGCACGGTGTACAGCGCGTAGGAGGCGAGGCCGGCGACGAGCAGCACCGCGCCGAATCCGAGTCGGACCGCGCCGGCGGAGGCGATCGCGACACCGAGGGTGGTCAGGACCAGGCCGGCCGTCACGCGCCCGGTGATCCGCTCCCGGATCACGCGCCAGGCGATCAGGGCGGTGAGCACGGGGAGGGAGGCGGACATCAGCGAGGCCGTGCCGGCGGTGGACAGGGTCAGCCCCAGGTTGCTCGGCAGGTAGAACAGCGCGACTCCGGTGAGAGCCAGGACCAAGGCCATCGGCTGTCGCAGTGCACGCCCGAGGGCGGGGAGGCCGAGCTGCGGTCGCAGCACCACGACGAGACCGAGCAGCAGCGGGACCGCGAGCACGAGACGCAGCTCCGCGAGCACGGCCGGCGACGCCGTGACGAGGGCGACGGCGCTCAGCCCGTAGGTCGTCGACCAGAGCGCGACCGACACGAACACCGCGACGACCGGGAGCCAGGGCCGCGATCGACCGTCACGGGACGGACGTTCCGCGCCGTACAGGAACGTCGCGTGAGCGGCGGTGAGCGCCGGACCGGGATCGGACATCGCTCCTCCTGAGAATGGTGACCCGCTCATCCAACGGCAGGGCGACGATCCGCGCGACGATGGTTCCCCACGGTGACAGCACATGTCGGCGGATGACGCCGGTCGACGGGTCGTGACGCGTGTTGACGCCGGATGACCGCACCGCCCGCCGCTGCGTCCCGGCGCTCTAACGTGGCGCCATGTCTTCCACGCACACGCCTGCCGGCGCCTCCGACTCCCTCCGCATCGGCCTGTTCGCGCACCTCGCCGATCATCGCGGTGCCGTCGAGCAGACCTACCTCGACTACCTCGACCTGTTCGTGCACGCGGAGGCCATGGGGGTCGACTCGGCGTGGGTGCGCCAGTTCCACCTGGCGAAGCCGGATGCCGGCCGTCTGGGCGGCCTGCCCTCGCCGTTCGTCTTCCTGGGCGCGCTCGCCGCCCGCACCCGGACGCTGCGGCTCGGCACGGCCGCGATCACGCTCCCGCTCGAGCAGGTGCTGCGGGTGGCGGAGGACGCCGCGGTGCTGGACGCGATCAGCGACGGCCGGCTCGAACTCGGCCTCGCCAACGGCGGGCAGCCGCAGACGGCCTCAGCGTTCGGCATCCCGCACATCGACGACCGCTCGCAGAGTCGGAAGGCCTATCTGGAGGCGGTCGACCGGCTGACCGCCGCGCTCCGCGGCGAACCGGTCACCACCGACGGCGAGGTGCTCGCGCCGGCACGGCCCCGCATCGCGGATCGCGTCTGGCATGCCACGCTCACGGCTCAGAGCGCTTTCGAGACGGGACAGCGCGGGGAGGGCGTGCTGGTCGGCACCACGCAGGTCGTGCCCGGCGAGGTGTCGGCCGAGGCGTATCACCGTGGACTCGCCGAGGGGGCGACGCCGCGGCTCGGATTGTCGACCTGGATCTTCCCCGGGGCCAGCCGTGAGGAGGCGCTCGCCCGTGCCGAGGAGGGCCTCGTCGCGAAATGGAACTGGGCGCGGGACTTCCTCCCGAAGGCCGATTCGAGTGCCCAGATCGCCGAGCGGCTCAACCTGCACTACGGCACGGCCGACGACATCGCCGCGTCGATCGCGCGCCACCCCGCGTTCGCGTACACCACCCAGCTCCAGCTGCAGCTCGACGGGCTGTATCACTCGCTCGAGGAGCAGAAGGATGCGCTGGAGCTGTTCACGACCGAGGTCGCGCCCGCCCTGCACCGGGTGTCGCGCCGCGCGGTGGCCGCATGAGCCGCGCGCCGCTCGTCCTCGCCGCCGGGGTGTTCTACCCGGGCGGCGAGCACATCACCGGGTGGCGCGGCGCGAGCGCCGAACCGCACTCGTACCTCGATCTGGACTACTGGACTCGGTTCGCGCAGACCGCCGAGTCCGGGCGCTTCGCGACGCTGTTCCTCGCCGACGAGCTCTACGTCTGGGACCGCTTCCGCTCCGGCATCGACCACGGCACCAATGTCCGGCTCGAACCGTTCACCCTGCTGAGCGCGCTGTCCCAGCGGACCACGCGCATCGGACTCGCCGCGACCGTCTCGACCACGTACAACGAGCCGTATCACGTGGCCCGGAAGCTCGCCTCGCTCGATCACCTCAGCGGGGGACGCGCGGCGTGGAACCTGGTGACGAGCGCGAGCGACGAGGAGGCGAGGAACTTCGGCAGGGACGCGCATCTCGAGCACGGCATCCGCTACGAGCGCGGCGCGGAGTTCGTCGACGTCGTGAACGGGCTGTGGGACGGCTGGGACGACGATGCCTTCCTGTTCGACAAGGCGTCGGGCCGCTTCGCCGACCGGTCCAAGCTGCACCTGCTGGAGCATCGCGGCGAGCACTTCTCGGTGCGCGGACCGCTCAACATCCCGCGACCCGTGCAGGGGCATCCGCCGCTCTTCCAGGCCGGCGCCTCCGAGGCGGGACGGGCGCTCGCCGGCCGCACGGCGGACGCCGTGTTCACCCTCGGCGGCGGCTCGCTCGAATCCGCGCAGGCGCTCTACGCCGACTACCGGCGGCGCGCGGTCGCGGCCGGTCGGCAGGCGGACGACCTGAAGGTGCTGCCGTGGTTCTCGCCCATCATCGGCGACACCGCGGCGGATGCGGAGGAGCGTTTCCGCGAGCTCGCGGAGCTCACCCCCGAGCGGGTGCAGGTCGACCTCCTCGCGCACTACCTCGGCGTGGACCTGGGCGAGCGCGACGTCGACGAGCCGTTCACGTTCGACTTCGACGTCGACGGCTTCAACCAGTCGAAGTCGGGGTACCAGGCGATCGCCGACCTGCTCGCCCAGCGCCCGTACACGCTCCGCGAGCTGGCCTGGGAGGTGCTGCGTCGCCGCTTCACGGTGGGCACTCCCGATTCCCTGGCGGATGACCTGATCGCACGGTACGAGCAGGGCGCGGCCGACGGGTTCATCCTGATGGCTCCGACCCTGCCCGACACGCTCACGCGCTTCGTCGAGCACATCGTGCCGCGGCTCACCGACCGCGGCATCTACCCCGCCGAGTATGCGGGCAGCACGCTGCGCGAGAACCTCGGACTCGAACGCCCCCCCGGAAGGTATGCCGCATGACCCGTCGACTGCTCCTCGGAGCCTTCCTCTTCCACCCGGGCGGATCGCACGTCTCGGGCTGGCGGCACGAGAGCGCGGAGCCGCATCGGCACGTCGACATCGACTACTACGCCGAGTTCGCCGCGACCGCCGAGCGCGGCGTGTTCGACACGATCTTCCTGGCGGACGGCCTGTACTTCTGGGACCGGTTCCCCTCGGGCGTCGACCACTACGGCCAGACCCGCCTCGAACCGCTCACGCTGCTCTCGGCGCTCGCGGCCAGGACGCAGCACATCGGCCTCGCCGCGACCATCTCGACCAGCTACAACGAGCCGTACCACGTGGCCCGCGCCCTCGCCTCGCTCGACCACATCAGCGGCGGCCGTGCGGCGTGGAACCTGGTGACCTCGCGCTACGACGAGGAGGCGCGCAACTTCGGCGGCGACGGGCACCTCGACCACGCGCTGCGCTACGAGCGCGGGGCCGAGTTCGTCGACCTCGTGCAGCAGCTGTGGGACAGCTGGGCCGACGACGCGATCATCGCCGACCGTGAGAGCGGACTGTTCGCCGACGCCGACAAGCTGCAGGTGGCCGACCATCGCGGGGCGCACTTCGCGGTGCGGGGACCGCTCAACATCTCCCGACCGCCGCAGGGGTACCCGGTGCTGTTCCAGGCCGGGGGCTCGGAGGCCGGACAGGAGCTCGCCGCCGCGACCGCGGATGCCGTGTTCGCCCGCGCCCTCCCGATCGCCGAGGCGCAGCGGTTCGCCGCCGGGCTCCGGGAGCGGGTGGTCGCGCACGGGCGGGAGGCCGACGAGCTGGCGATCCTCCCGCAGCTGCGTCCGGTCGTCGCCCGCAGCGCCGCCGAGGCGCACGACCTGGCGTCCGGGATCCTCGCCTCCACGCCCGCCGCGATCATCGTGGAGGACGTGGCGCACTCGATCGGGCAGACGCTGTCCGACGACCCCGACGCGGTGATCGTCCTCGCGCCGGACACCGACATCTCGAACGAGTCGCGTTCGCCGAACCGGCGGCTGGCACGGCTGCAGGCGGGGGAGCGGCTGACCGCCCGCGACCTCTACGCGCAGTCGTTCTGGGAGTCGGTGACGGTCGGCTCGGCATCGCAGATCGCGGACGAGGTGCAGGAGCGGTTCGAGTCGCACGCCGCCGACGGCTTCGTCGTGCAGGCGCTCACCCAGCCGTCGGGGTTCCGCGAGTTCGTCGATCTCGTCGTGCCGGAGCTGCAGCACCGCGGACTGACGCGCACGGCCTACGAGGAGGGCACGCTGCGAGAGCGGCTCGGGCTGGCTCGACCGGCCGGGCGCGTGCGGGTGGGAGCGGCATCGTCGTCGCACTAGGCTGACGGGCGATGACTCAGCCCGCGTCGTGGTCCCGCTACGCGTCGCCGCGCGACACGACGCAGCGGCTCCTGGTCTCGTGTCACGGCGCGGGGGAGCAGGGCGGGCCGGTGCAGCCGTTCGCCGGCCGCTCGCTGCCGACGCACGCGCTCGTCTACATCTCGGCGGGGCGGGGGACCTATCAGGAGTTCCACCCGAGAGCGGTCCGGATCGCGGTCCAGGCTCCGGCGGTGCTGTGGCTGCGCCCCGGAGTGCAGCACGGCTACGGCCCCGATGCCGACGGCTGGACCGAGCACTGGGTGCTCTTCACCGGGCCGCCGTTCGCGGTGTTCGAGGAGTTGGGCCTCGGTAGCCGGCACGATCCCGTGCAGGCGCTCGCCCGTCCGGTCGAGGCGGTCGACGAGCACTTCGGGGCTCTGCGGGAGTCGCTGTCCGCGGTCGGCCCGCGGGCGGAGATCGCGGCCTCGGTCGCAACGCAGCGGCTCCTCCTCGCGATCCTCGACGCCGGCGAGGGGGCGCCGGCGACCACCTCGCCCACCGTGGACCTCCTCGTCCGCGGGGCGGCGCGGCCGCTCTCGGTCGCCGCACGGGCGCGCGAGGCCGGGCTCACCGTGCGCGAACTCGCCCAGGTCGTGAAGGCGTCGACGGGACTCACCGTCAACGAGCTCGTGATCGAGGTGCGGATCGCCCAGGCGCAGACGCTGCTCGCCGAGACACGGGATGACGTGGGGCGGATCGCGGCGCGGGTCGGCTACGACGACCCGGCCTACTTCTCCCGCCTGTTCCGTCGCCGCACCGGGGTCTCCCCGACCGTTTTCCGCGACCAGCAGTCCCGCGTGGGCGTGGGCGAATAGTTCAAGCTGCCCATACGGGCACCCGGAAATCCAAGGATCCGGAGCGAAAGTCCATGGACGGAAGTCCAAGTGTCGCGGATTCTGGATTCATGTTCACCTCCAACGGATACACCCTCGACGAATCACCCACGCGGATGGGCCGGATGGAGCCCGTCCCGGACGCGATCCGCGACGACAAGGAGGCGCTGTGGAGCCGCCTGCGTCGTGACGGGTACCTCTTCCTGCCGCAGCAGCTCGATCCCGCACTGGTGAAGGAGTTCCGCGAGTACTACTTCACGGCGATGGCCGACACCGGCATCGTCGCTCCGGGCTCCGATCCGGCCGTCGGCGTCGGTGCCCAGGGTGAGATCGACCGCGCGAAGATCCGCTCCGCCCTGTTCGACGACATCGTGCCGGGGGAGCGCTACGCGGCGCTGACCGGCCACCCCGACGTGCGCGGCTGGTTCGAGTGGTTCCTCGGCGAGGACGTGCACCTGCACAAGCGGAAGATCATCCGGCACATCCGACCGGGCGAGTCCGGGATCGGCACCGCGACGCAGGCCCACTACGACCTGGTCTACCTCCGCGAGGGGAGCGAGCGCGTGCTCTCGATGTGGATCCCGCTCGGCGACTGCCCGGTCGAGCAGGGCGGGCTCGCCTACCTCGAGGGCAGCCACCACTGGGCGCTCGCGGAGGAGCGCGAGCGCGGTGACAAGCGCCCGGCCGCGTCCATCACGGCCGACCTTCCCGGGCTCGCCGACGCGCACGACGCCCGATGGCTGCTCGCGGACTACCGGGCCGGCGACGTCATGGTCCACTCCTCGTACGTGGTGCACGCCAGCACCGACAACGTCGACCCGCTCGACCGCATCCGACTGTCCACCGACATCCGCTACCAGCGCGCGTCCGAGCCGATCGACTGGCGCTGGCAGGAGCACTGGAGCGACGACGACGGCCTCTGATCCACGGGACGCCGCGGCGCGACTAGGGGCAGATCTCGAACGCGTAGCCGGCGGCGTCGGGCGTGCGCAGATCGCGATCGCGGAGCACCATCGAGGCGGGGGACTCGTCGTCGGCGCACATCTCGGCGAATGGACGGGGGAGCTCGTCGGTGTACTCGATGTCGATGACGTGGTCGCCGTAGACCGCGGTGTACGCGCCGCACTCCGTGTAGGCCGCGCACTCCTCGGTCACCGCGAAGTCGAAGCCGGCCCGGGATCGCAGCGCCTCCGCGTCCTCCGCGGCGTTCTTCTGCCCGGCGGCGAGCCCCGCCGCATGCGCCGCGTCGACGAACAGCGTCGCCAGCGCGAGATTGTCCTCGAGGGTGAGCGACCCGTCCGAGCGCGTGTACGAGTCGAGGTTGTCGAACTCGACCGCGTCGAAACCGGCGTCCGCGCAACCCTCGATCCAGGGGACGGCCAGGGCGGCGATCCGCTCCCGGCGGTCGTCCGTCGACGTGTCCAGGAGTGCCTCGTCCGGCCAATCCGGATCGAAGACCACTGCGCCGTCGTGGTGCAGGAGGAGATCCTCCGCCCACAGATCGAGCTCGCCGGGCTGTGTCTGGAAGCCGTTGACGTAGCAGATCGAGTACACGCCGGGAGCGGGGTCCGCACTCCGGTCCCGGCCCACGATGCCGACCTCGGCAGCCGGATCGTACGCGCCGCCGAGCTGGTAGTCGGGAACGGCACCGGCGGGCGGGAGCTCGAACGACGCGGTCGGCGACGGCGGCTCCGCCGGGGCCGCGCATCCTCCGAGTGCGAGCAGCAGCGCGGCGACGACCGACAGTGTCGCGCCCCGGAACCGGCGGTTCAGTGCGTCGCCCCGTACAGCTCCGCGATCTCCTTCGAGCCCATGCCCTGGGCGTAGGTCGGATGCTGGGGCCAGCCCTCCGGAGAGTCCTCCCACTCCTCCTGCCGTCCGTAGGGGAGCAGATCGACCAGTCCCTGCAGATGGCTCAGCCGCTCGGTCCCGCGACCCGCGGTGTGCCAGGTGCGGTAGACCGTGTCGCCGTCGCGCAGGAAGACGTTGACGCCGAAGCCCGCGTTCGGGGGCGCATCCATGTCGGCGCCGAAGGTGCTGTCGGCGCTGGAGTACCAGTCCATGCGGTTGCCGACCCGGTCGCGATAGGCGAGCGCCTCCTCGATCGGTCCGTTCGTCACGATCACGAAGCGGGCGTCGTAGTAGCGCTCGAGCACGTCGAGTCGCGTGAACTGCGAGGTGAAGCCGGTGCACCCCGCGCACTGCCATTCGCTCCCGTCCGACCACATGTGGTTGTAGACGATGAGCTGCGAGTGCCCGCCGAAGAGGTCGGCGAGGCGCGCGGGGCCGTCGGCGCCCACGAGCGTGTACTCCGGGAGCTCGACCATGGGCAGCCGCCGTCGCTGCGCGGCGATCGCATCGAGCTCGCGGGTGGCGGCCTTCTCGCGCACCCGCAGGGCGTCGAGCTCGCGGCGCCACGTCGCGGCGTCGACGACAGGGGGAAGGGGCGTCTGTGCGGTGCTCACGGTGACCTCCGGATGCTGAGCGACGGTGCGTCCAGTCTGCGCGCGGCCGCCGACACGGTCAATGCGGGTCGGACCCGGAGGCGGCTACGTCGGCCGGCACCGCTTCCACCGGATTGCGGCGGATGCCGATCCACGACACCACGCCGCCGATCACGAGCAGGCTCGCCGTGACCCATGCCGCGCTGTGGAAACCGTCGAGGTCGAGGGTGCCGCCGACGATGGTCGACAGCATCGCGACCACCAGCAGACCGGCGACGCGCGAGACCGCGTTGTTCACGGCCGAGGCGATGCCGGAGTGGTTCTCGTCGATCGCCCCGAGGATGGCGGCGGTCAGCGGTGCGACCGTGAGCGAGAGGCCGAGGCCCATCACGATCATGGCCGGGAGCACCTGCCACCAGTAGTCGAAGTCGGCGGCGACGAGGAGCAGCATCAGCGCGCCGACCGCCATGATCAGCGGGCCGACCGTCATGAAGATGCGCGGACCCCACCTGCCGGCCCACTGCCCGGCGCGGGAGCTGACGAGGATCATCAGGATCGTCATGGGCAGGCTCGCGAGTCCCGCGGCGGTCGCGCTGAGACCCGCGCCCTGCTGCAGATAGACGCCGACGACGAAGCCGTTGAGCGACAGCGCCGCGTACACGAAGAGGGTGGCGAGGTTGCCCCAGCCGAAGTCGCGCACGCGGAACAGCCACAGCGGCATGAGCGGCGAGGTGGAGCGCTGCTGGCGGACGAGGAACAGCGCGAACAGGGCGGCACCGCCGAGCGCCGGGATCCAGATCGCGGGCGACTGCCATCCCATGTTGGGCTGCTCGATCAGCGCGAACACCACGGCGCCGAGTCCGATCGCGCAGAGGGCGCCGCTCCACCAGTCGACCTTGATGCCGCGGGGGTGCTCCGGCAGCTTCAAGCGGGCGAGGAGCAGCAGGGTGATCCCGATCGGGATGACGTTGATCAGGAAGACGAAGCGCCAGGAGAGGAAGTCGACGAATAGCCCGCCGAGCAACGGGCCGACCAGCTGCGCTCCGGTCGTGAACGCGGTCCACACGCCGATCGCGCGGGACTGCACATCGGCGCGCATCGTCGCGGTGATCAGCGCGAGCGAGCTCGGCACCAGCAGGGCTCCGGCCGCTCCCTGCGCACCGCGCGCGATGATCAGCATCAGCGGATCGAATGCCGCGGCGACCGCGATGGACGCCACACCGAAGGCGATCAGTCCGATGCGCATGACGAGCACGCGGCCGTACGCGTCGGACACGGAGCCGGCGAGCAGGATCAGGGCGCTCAGGGTGATCAGATACGCGTCGACGACCCACTGCTGGGTGGTGATGCCGCCGCCGAGCTCGCGGCTGATCGCGGGCAGCGCGACGTTCACGACGGTGCCGTCGAGGAAGGTCACGAACGATGCGAGCACCGCGATGGAGATGACGAGCCGCTGGAGCGGGGCGAAGGATGCCACAGGCCGACACTACTCCCGGTGGCGGACGTCGGGGCGGGTCAGGGGACCGGTGACGGCTGCGGATCGGGCCGCGGGGGCGAGCCCGGTACCGGGTGCGGTACCGGGGTGCCCGCGACGAGGAGTCGCGCGAGTCCGGCGGGTCCCTCTTCCGCGACCGCACGACGCTGCCGGTCGGCGCCGGTGCCGAGCGTGCGCAGCCGGGCGAATCCCTCGCCGACGCGATCCTCGTCCCCGCTCTCGCGGAGCGCGGGAGCGATCACGGCCAGCATCCGGTCGGCGACGGCCCACGCGTCGTCGACCTCGCCGGTCGTCGGGTCGATCAGCCGGGCGTCCATGCCGCGACGGGCCGCCGTCCACAGCGAGGCGTCGATCCCGTCGACGCCGACGTGCTCCTGCCGGTGATCGTCGGTCAGCACGATCGCGCGGGAGAGCAGCGCCGCGAACACGGAGTCCTCCGCGGTCAGCTGCGCGTCGAACACCCGCACCTCGACGGTGGGGAAGCGCTCGGAGATCCGCACGGCCCAGGAGAGCGAGGCGGTCTCGGTGATCGCCCGCAGGTCGATGAGCCGTCGCACCTGCGCGCGGTAGTCGTCGTAGTCGCGGAAGCGCGGCGGGCACCAGGACGAGGGCAGTCGTCGGATCAGGATGCTCCGCCAGCTCGCGAAGCCGGAGTCCCGTCCGTGCACGAACGGGCTGTCGCCGGTCAGCGCCAGCAGCACCGGGAGCCAGCCCCGCACCCGGTCGAGCGCGCGCACCCGCTCCTCGTCGTCGCCCACCTCCACGTGGACGTGGAGCCCGTTCACCTCGTGGTCGCGGGTGAGGTGGCCGAGCTGCTCCGCGACGTCGTCGTAGTGCGGAGAAGGGGAGACCGCGGAGGAGCGGGTCGTGGCGTAGGGAGTGCCGGTGCCGGCGGCGATCGCGTGCTGCTCCTGGGCATGCCAGCCGATGAGGCCGCGCAGGTGGCGCAGCTGCGCTTCCGCGTCGGCCGCCGTCGACACCGGCTCGGTGAGGCATTCGATCTGCGAGCTCAGGTACTCGCGCGTGACCTCGCCGCCGGTCCGCATCCGGGTGATGCGCTCGCGCGTGCCGGAGGCCAGGGTGACGGGCACCAGCGAATGCTCATCGAGGAACAGGAACTCCTCCTCGATGCCGAAGCGCGCCATCCGGAGCCTCAGTGATTCCTGAGGGCGGAGATCAGCTCGGACTTCCGCTTGCCGCTGTAGCCGGTCAGACCCAGCTCCTTGGCTCGCTGGCGCAGCTCCGGGACGGTCCAGTCGTCGTAGTCGCCGTGCTCTCCACCGCGACGACCGACCGCGCTGCGTCCCTCCTTCGCCGCCGCGTTCGAGATGCGCGCGGCCTTCTCCTTGGAGGCGCCGTCATCCCGCAGCTCTTCGTACAGCTCGGGATCCTTCAGCGAATTGTTGCGTCGTCCTGGCATGTGCTCTGCTCCTTCGCGCACTCGGAGGGTGGAAGTCAACCCCCTCGGGCAGATCGGCTCCCGCGGCTAGCGTGGAGGCACCGCAGTCGGGCGTTCGCGCCCCGAAAGAAGGGAAAGACCGATGAACATCCTCCTGATCATCGTCATCGTCGTCGCAGTGATCCTTGCGATCACCGGAGGACTGGTGCAGTCGCTCCAGTTCCTTCTGTGGGTCGGGCTCGTCCTCCTCGCGATCGCTGTGATCGCCTGGCTGATTCGAGCCATCAGCGGCAGCCGCAAGGTCTGACACTACTGAAGGTCTGACCCGATCGAGGTGAGACCCGCCACTGGCGGGTCTCACCTCTTTCCATGTGGGGAGCGTTACTTGTCGAACGCGTCCCGCACACTGTCTCCGGTCTTCTGTGCGGCGTCCTTCACGTTCTCACCGGCCTGCTTGGCCGAGGCCTTGACCTGATCCGCCTTGCCCTCGGCTTCGAGCTTCTCGTTGTCGGTGAGCTTTCCGACGCCTTCCTTGACCTTTCCGGCGGCCTCCTCGGCGGCGTTCTTGATGTCATCTGCGGCACTCATGTGCTGCTCCTCTCGTAGGCGGATCGATTGATTACGAGCCTTCCACTCCTCCCGAGAAGGGGCCACGGGATTGACAATCCGCGCGGGCCATGTCAACGTTCCGCCCCATCGATGGCGGCCCATCGACGCGGGCCCGTGGAACGACTAGCCTGGCGCCAGGCGGGTGGTCCTGCCCGCGGACCTCGATGAAGGAAGCGGTGTGCGATGGACTCGATGATGATGGGCGCCATGTCGAAGAACATGGAGTCGATGCCCGACATGCAGATGATGGACATGGCCGTCATGCAGGCGTGCATGGATGCGTGCGCCGCGTGCGAGCAGGCCTGCACGGTGTGCTCGACGCAGATGATGGACTGTTCGCCGGCGTGCATGAACTGCGCGGACATGTGCAACACGATGATGCGGTCGATGATGCGGATGCAGGGCATGACCCCGGCGTCGATGATGGCGATGCTCAACGCCTGCATCGCGATGTGCAAGACGTGCATGGACGCGTGCGCCCGGCACGCCGACGAGAGCGACGTGTGCCGGATGTGCGCTCAGGCGTGCCAGGCCTGCATGGATGCCTGCACGGCCATGAAGGACATGCTGATGGTGAGCGCCTGAGCGCCCGATCCGGTCAGGGGTCGACGCGAGAGGTCAGACGGCGGCGACGTTGAACTGCGTGCCGCCGACGGCCAGCACGCCGTAGCGCGCATGCAGGGCGACCGGAGTGCCCGGAACGGCCTCGAGCGCAGCGCCGGAGCCGTTCCAGAGCGCGTGGTCGTCGCCGTCGAGCGTCCGCACGACGAGGTCGCCGGAGACGGCGTCGGTGGATTCGACGAGGGCGTCGACCCAGTCCGTGGGCGTCGCCGAGGCGAGGCGAGCCTGGATCAGATGCAGGGCGTGGCCCGGGGCGAACGAGGAGCACCGACCGCCGTGGCTGCACATGCACGCCGCACGCTCACGCACCGGGAGGGGCGAAAGGCGGTTCAGCGGCGTGGACACGGTGGTCTCCTTCTTGTTCGACGTTCCGGAAAGACTAGGTCGCCTTCTCCGCGGTGCCCAGGCGGGCCGACACGGAGTGAAACAAACAGGTGTAAGCTCGCCGGGTGCTGTCGTCGATGAGCGCCCTCGGGGCGCAGAACGGAGCCGCAGGCGCCTTCCGCGCCGCGGACAGAGGCTGAGGACCCACCGGAGGCGGAACCCCCGTCCCCGGTGTCGCGTCGTACCCGGCATCCGTCGCCGGGATCCTTCCTCCGATCGACTCGCCCTCGCGGCGACCACTCCGAAAGCACCACTCCCATGCGTCCCATCGACGAGCGCGGCATCCGCGCCTCCTTCCTCAACGCCTCCCGCAAGGAGGTCTCCGACCTCACCCTGCCGCCCGGTTTCGCCGAGCTCGACTTCGAGCCGCTCGACTTCCTCGGCTGGGTCGACCCGAAGATGCCCCGCCGGGCCTACGTCGTCACCTGGATCGACGACGCCCCGGTCGGCGTCTTCCTGCAGCGCGCCGAGCAGCGTGTGATCGCCAGAGCCCAGTGCTCGTGGTGCGAAGACGTCACGCTCCGCAACGACGTCCAGCTGTTCGTCGCCCGCAAGGCCGGGCCCGCCGGGCGCAAGGGCGACAGCGTCGGCGTGCTCACCTGCGCCGAGTTCGGCTGCAACCGGAACGTGCGGATCCTGCCGCCGCTGGCCTACCAGGGCTTCGACCGAGAGTTCGCCCGCGACCTGCGCATCCTGCGCCTGCAGGAGCACGTCGCGGGGTTCCTCGCCGAGGTCGCCGGGTAGCGCGTCAGACGATCGGGGCGGTCTCGACGATCTCGAACGTCGAGACCGCCTCCTCGTCGTCGCAGGCGCCGCCCACCCACAGCCGGATCCGCCCGGGCTCGACCACGCGCTCGCCGTCGACGGCGGTGAAGGACAGGCGCTCGATCGGCACGTCGAAGCTCACGCGCTCCTCGGCTCCCGCGGCCAGGGCGATCCGTCGGAAGTCGAGCAGCTGGGCGACCGGGCGGGTCACGCTCGCGACCTCGTCGTGGGCGTAGAGCTGCACGACGTCGACGCCCTCGCGCCCGCCCGTGTTCCGGACCAGGACGGATGCGCGCAGCCGTCCCCCGGGAGCGACGACCGGGTCGACCGTCAGATCCTCGTGCGCGAACGACGTGTAGGTGAGCCCGAAGCCGAAGGGGCGCACGGGCGTCGGGTCGGCGCTGGTCACGTCGGCCCGACCGCCGAGCACCGGGTGCAGATAGGAGTACGGCTGAGCGCCGGCCGACCGCGGCAGCGACACGGGCAGCCGACCCGACGGCGAGACGCGACCGCTGAGCACCCTCGCCAGCGCCGGTCCGCCCTCCTCGCCCGGGAAGAACGTCTGCAGCACGGCGACGGGGCGGGCGGCCTCGGGCTCGGCGGTCCCGGCCGTCGGAGCCGGGGAGTTCACGGCGCCGAGGCCGACCATCGCGCCGACCGCTCCGGCGCGGGCGGGAAGCGCCCAGTCCAGCACATAGGGGCGTCCGGTCATGGTGATCAGGATCACCGGCGTCCCGGTCGCGATCACCGCCTCGACCAGGTCGCGCTGGATGCCGGGGAGCTCGAGCGACTCGACGTCGTTCCCTTCGCCGACCGTTCCGCGGCCGAAGAGCCCGGCGCGATCGCCGACCACCAGGATCGCGAGGTCCGCCTGGTCCGCCGCAGCGACCGCACCGGCGATCCCGTCGCGCTCGGTACCGTCCACGGTGCATCCGGCGGTGTGGGTGATCTCCGCGTGCGGGAACTCCGTGCGCAGCGACTCGAGGACGGTCGGCAGCGCGATCCCGGGCGGCGTATCGGGGTGATGCGCGAGGACGTGATTGACGAAGGAGTAGCAGCCCATCAGCGCCTCGACGCTGTCGGCGTTGGGGCCGATCACCGCGATGCGGGCGGCCGTCGCGGGGTCCAGGGGGAGGACCGCGTCGTTGTGCAGCAGCACGACCGACTCCTCCGCCAGTCGGCGGGCGAGTGCACGGTGCGCGGGAGAGTCCAGGTCGATATCCGTGGGCGGACGCGAGAAGTCGGCGTCCAGCAGCCCGAGCTCCTCCTTCTGGGCGAGGACGCGACTGACCGCCGCATCGAGGACCGCGGCGGGCAGCCGACCGTCGCGCACCTGATCCGCGAGGGTGAGGTAGGCGTCCGGCGAGGGGAGCTCCACGTCGATGCCGGCCGTGAGCGCGAGTCGTGCGGCGTCGGCCGAGTCCGCGGCGACCCGGTGCATGCTGCGCAGGAAGTCGACCGCGAAGTAGTCCGACACCACGACGCCGTCGAAGCCCCAGCGCTCCCGCAGCACCCCGGTGAGGTAGCGCGGGTCCGCGGCGACGGGCACGCCGTCGATGTCGGTGTACGAGTTCATCACGCTGCGGGCTCCGCCCTCCCGCACGGCCATCTCGAAGGGAGGGAGGAGGATGTCGTCGATCTCTCGCGGCCCGGCGTGCACGGGGGCGTGGTTGCGCCCGGCGCGGGAGGCCGAGTAGCCGACGAAGTGCTTGAGCGTCGCGTGGACCCCGGCGCTCTGGAGTCCGCGGACATAGGCCATGCCGATCGTTCCGACCACCAGCGGGTCTTCGGCGATGCACTCGTCCACCCGCCCCCACCGGGGGTCGCGGATCACGTCGAGGACCGGTGCGAGCCCCTGATGGATGCCCAGGGCCCGCATGGAGGCACCGATCGCGGCGCCGACCTGCTCCACGAGCTCGGGGTCGAAGGAGGCGCCCCAGGCCAGCGGCGTCGGGAAGGTCGCCGCCTGCCAGGCCGCGAGGCCGGTGAGGCACTCCTCGTGGACGATGGCCGGGATGCCGAGCCGCGTCTCCCGTTGCAGCCGTCCCTGCTCCGCCCACAGCCAGTGCGCGCGCTCCCGCGGATCGACCGGCCGGGTGCCGTAGACGCGGGTGAGGTGCCCGATGCCGTGCACGCTCGCCTCCTCGTACCTGGTCGAGCTCTTCTTCTCGCCCGCGAGCGGGGCCACCACCTCGTCGCCCTGGTCGACCCAGAACCCCACGAGCTGTGCCTGTTTCTCCTCGAGTGTCATCTGCGCGAGGAGCGCCTCGACGCGGGGGGAGAGGCGGGGAAGGCGGTGAGGGGACACGGTTCTCTCTTTCTGATGCGGGGTCGTGCGGTCCGGCTGCGCGGTCAACCCTTGACCGCGCCGGTGAGACCGCCGACGATGCGCCGTTCGAACAGGCTGAAGAAGATCAGCGCGGGGATCATCGACAGCGAGGTGAACGCCAGCACCTTCGCGGTGTCGACCGAGTACTGCGAGGCGAACGACTGCACCCCGAGCGGCAAGGTGAAGGAGGCGGCGTCGTTGAGGATGAACAGCGGAAGCAGATAGCCGTTCCAGCTCCCGATGAACGCCAGGATGCCGGTCGTGATCACCCCGGGGAGGGAGAGCGGCAGCACCATCCGCCAGAAGAAGCCGAGGCGGCTGCATCCGTCGATGAACGCCGCCTCCTGGATCTCGTCCGGGATCGCGCGCAGGAACGGCACCAGGATGATGATCGTCGTCGGAAGCGCGAACGCGATCTGGGGGAGGATGACCCCGCCCAGCGAGTTCATGAGACCGAGGCTGCGGACCACGATGTAGAGCGGTGTGATCGCGACGGTCAGCGGGAACATCAGACCCGCGGCGAAGAACGCGTAGAGGACTCCGCGCCCGGCGAACCGATACCGCGCGAGCACGTACGCGGCCATCAGCCCGAGCGCGACGACGCCCAGCGTGGTCGACAGGGCGACGACGAGCGAGTTGAGCACCTGGCGCCAGAAGATGTCGCCCGTGAGCACGTCGAGGTAGTTCGCGAACACCCACGGCTGCGGCAGCCCGGCGGGGTCGGCGGTGATCTGGGCGTTGGTGCGGAACCCGCCCACGATGATGTACGCGATCGGGGCGAGCATCAGCCCGACGGCGATCAGAGCGATGAAGTACACCGCCGGGTTCGCCCAGGGCAGCCGCGGGCGTGCGCGCCCCCGGAGGCCGCGGGGGCGCGTGACGATTACGGAGGTGGTAGTCATCGGTCCTTCTTCTTCCGTCGGGTGGAGGATCCGGTCAGCGCGCCCTGGGTGTCACGTCGCAGGACCGCCCGCTGATAGATCAGGGCGACGACGAGGGAGATCAGGAAGAGCACGACCGCGACGGCGTTCCCGTATCCGTAGTTGCCGGCGTTGCGCCCCTCGGAGACCATGTACGTGGCCATGGTCGAGGTGCCGGCGGTGGAGGCGATGTACTGCCCCCAGATGATGTACACGAGGTCGAAGAGCTGCAGCGACCCGATGATCGACAGGAACGCCCAGATGCGCAGCGTCGGTGCCAGCAGCGGCAGCGTGATGCGCCGCTGGATCTGCCAGTACGAGGCGCCGTCGATCGCCGCCGCCTCGAACAGCTCCTCGGGGATCCCCTGGAGGCCCGCGAGGAAGAGGATGACGGCGAAGCCCACGTACTTCCAGGTGATGATCGCCATGAGGGTCCAGATGGCGATGCTCGGATCGGACAGCCAGTCGTTCGCCAGGAAGCCGAGCCCCATGTCGGTGAGCAGGGCGTTGAAGGCGCCGCTGGTCTGGAGCATCAGGCTCCAGCCGGTTCCGACGACCACCTCGGAGATCACGTACGGGACGAAGATCAGCACGCGGATCAGCGACTGCCCGCGCATCCGCCGGTTCAGCAGCAGCGCCAGCGCGATCGCGACCGGCCCCTGCAGCACGAGCGACATCACGAGGATGATCCCGTTGTGCGTGAGGGCGTCGTGGAAGAGCGGGTCCTGCAGGATTGTGAGGTAGTTCTTCAGGCCGACGAACTCCGTCGGCGGTCCGTATCCCTGCCAGCTGAAGAAGCCGTAGAACGCGGCCATCAGCACCGGGAAGATGACGAAGGCGAGGAAGACGAGCAGGGCGGGCCCGGCCAGAAGGAGCACTTCCAGCCGGGCGGTCGCCTCACGCCTTCGCCGCGGCATCCTTGACAGCCTTGACGATGTCCTCCGGTGTTCCCTGTCCCGCCAGCATGCTGACGACGGCGACGTTCAGGGCGTTGCCGATGTTCTGTCCGTAGACGGTGTCGAGCCACTGCGACGCGTAAGGGGCCGCGTTGTAGGTCTCCAGGATGGTCTTCAGGTACGGCTCGGTGACCGCCTCCTGCGCCACCGTGTTCACGGGCGGGGCGTTGAACGCCTTGTAGTACGCGGTCTGCACCTCGGACGTGCCCAGGTAGTTCAGGAAGTCGCCGCACGCGGCGGGGGCGTCGACCGAGCACGAGAAGCCGTCGACACCGCCCATCATCGATCCGGGGAGTCCCTCTCCGCCCTCGATCTCGGGGAAGGGGAACCAGCCCAGGTCGGGGAGCGGCTTCTGGTCGGGGGTCAGCGAGCCGATCACGCCGGGATCCCAGGCGCCCATCAGCTCCATCGCCGCCTGGTGGTTCGCGATGAGGCCGGCGGAGCTGCCGGCGCCCTGCTGCGCCGTGGTCGTGAGGAATCCCGAGTTGAAGGGCTCGGTCGCTGCGAAGTCCTGCAGGTCTTCACCGGCACGCGCCCAGCAGTCGTCGCTGAAGTCGCCCTCGTCGGCGGCCTTCGCGAGCGTGTCGGGGCTGCACTCGCGCAGCGCGAGCCAGTAGTACCAGTGGGCGGCGGGCCATGCGTCCTTCGCGCCGAGGGCGATGGGCTCGACGCCGGCGGTGCGCAGGGCCCCGGTCGCCGCCTCCAGCTCGGCCATCGTGGTGGGGTTCTCGGTGATCCCCGCCTGGTCGAACAGGTCCTGGCTGTAGAAGAGCCCGCCCGGGAGCACGGCGATCGGCATCGCGTAGATCTTGTCGTTCAGGCTGCTCGCCGAGTACGCGGCATCCGGGATCTCCTCGGCGGCCGGTCCGCTGATCACGTCGGTGAGGTCCTTGAGCTGGCCGGCCTTGACCATGGCCGCCATCTTGCCGCCGCCGCGCTGCAGGAAGATGTCGGGGGCGTCGCCCGAGTTGAGCGCGGTCTGCAGTTTGCCGTCGAGATCCTCGTTCTGGATGGACTGGATGTCGATCGTGACGCCGGGGTTCTCCTTCTCGTAGTCGGCGACGGTCTGCTTCCAGAAATCGACCCCGGGGCCGGTCGTCGAGTTGTGCCAGAGGGTCATGCTGGTCGAGCCGCCGTCGTCGCCGGAGTCGTTCGCCGTGCAGCCGGAGAGGGCGAGTGCCCCGACGGCGAGAACCGCCGCGGAGGCGAGGGGGAGCCTTCTGCTGATCATGTGATTGTTCTCCTCATCGAGAGTTGCGCGCCGCGTCGGTGCGGGCGCCCCACGACGGCTCGGGCGAGGTCGCGGTGGGTAGCAGTCTTCTGGCGGGAGACAGAGCCGTCAAACGTTTTCGAAAACAGTTTCCTTCTGGCCGTCCCAGAGGTCTACGCTGACCAGTCATGAGCGGGAGAACGACGATCCACGACGTCGCCAGGGCGGCCGGGGTGTCGGTGTCGACCGTCTCCAAGGCCGTGAACGGGCGCTACGGGATCGCGGATGCCACCGTGCAGCGGGTGCTCGATGCGGTGCGCGAGCTGGGCTACGAGTCCAGCCTGGTCGCGAGCAGCATGCGCGCGCGTCGGACCGGGGTCGTCGGCGTGCTCCTCGCCGACTTCGAGCCGTTCAGCGCCGAGATCCTGAAGGGTGTCGGTGCCGCCATGCACGACACTGCCTTCGACCTCCTCGCGTACAGCGGCTCCCGACACGGCGCCAGCGAAGGATGGGAGCGCCGCTCGCTGAGTCGTCTTTCTGGCACGCTGATCGACGCGGCCATCATGGTGACGCCGACGGTCGTGAGCGCGGCCACCGAGATCCCGGTCGTCGCGATCGACCCGCACACCGGCCGCGCCGATCTGCCGACAGTGGAGTCGGACAGCTTCGGCGGCGCCCTCACGGCGACCCGCCACCTCATCGAACTCGGCCATCGACGGATCGGGTTCCTCGGCGGACGACCCGACCTGCGCTCCGCCGGGCTGCGTGACGCGGGCTACCGGCGGGCGCTGTCCGACGCGGGCATCCCGGTCGATCCGTCGCTGATCCGGCTGGGCCGCTACGAGCTGGAGACGACGAGGGAGGCGGCCCGGGTGCTGCTCGCGGGCCCCGCGCGCCCCACCGCGGTGTTCGCCGCGAACGACCTGTCGGCCATCGCGGTGATCGACGTCGCGCACGATCTGGGGCTGCGGGTGCCGGAGGACCTCTCGGTGATCGGCTTCGACGACGTGCCCGAGGCGTCCCGGCGGGCGCTGCCGTTGACGACCATCCGTCAGCCGATGCAGCGGCTCGGCGCCGTCGCCGCCGACATGGTGTTCACGCTCCTCGGCGGGGGAGAGGTCGAGCAGACGCACGTCACGCTCCCGACCCGTCTCGTCGTCAGGGCGACGACGGCCCGTCTGCACGACTGAGGTCGCGCACGCGCTCCCACGCGGGTTCGGCGAGAGCCGCGGACAGGCGGGCGAACTCGTCGAAGCTGCGGCGTCCCGGCCAGTCATCCGGCAGCATCGACGGGGGCAGCCCGGGGTCGGTGTAGGGCAGCACCCGCCACCGGTCGATGAGCTGCACATAGGCAGCGAACGGCTCGGCGGGGAGCGCGTCGAGCGAGGCCTGGAAGGCGAGGTGGTCGGAGCGCAGCGCCTCCAGGTCCCACCACTGCGCCGCGGCGTCGACGAGCGTGCCGGCCGGCGCGGGGGCGGACGCCTGGAAGAGGGTCGCCCAGCGGCGGGCATCCAGCTCTTCGAGGATCTGTGCGGCCTCGTCCCGGAGGTGCCCGGGGCAGATCCACAGCGCGGGCGAGACGACTCCCGCGCCGATCCACTGCAGCCGACGGCGGAGCTGATGCCGCACGCTCCGCGCGCTCTCGGGGATCGAGAACGACACCAGGCACCACGGATCCGCGTCCGTCATCTCGCGCATCTCGAAGATGCGGCGATCACCGCGCTCCAGCATCCCGACCGCGGCCGGATTCAGTCGGTAGCCGATCGCGTCGCCGCGCTCGGCGAGCAGCAGTCCCTTCTGCTTGAGTCGGGTGATGCCCGTGCGGGCCTGCGCGGGCGGGATGCCCAGCTCACCCGCGAGCGTGACCAGGTCGGCCGCCGAGATCCACCCGCCGAGCGGGCGCAGGAAGACGCCGACGAGCGTCCGCAGCAGCGAGGCGGTGCTGCCGGGACGCGCATCGATGTCGTCCAGGACGGGTGCATCCCCGCGGTCAGAAGTCACCGGACTCCAGGGCGTCGCGCACCGCGAGCACGCCCGTGATCGTCTCGACGTGCGAGGTGCTCAGCGGGGAGAGTCCGAGGCGGATGCCGTCCGGGAAGCGGAAGTCGGGGATGATGCCCTCGGCCCACAGCCGGCGCGTGACCTCACGGAAGTCGGGGTGGCCGATCGTCACGTGACCGCCGCGGAGATCGGCGTCCCGCGGGCTCAGCAGCCGCACGCCGAGCGGCGCGAGGACCTCGTCGTAGGCGCGCACCGCGAGGTCGGTCAGCGACCGGGACTTCGCCCGCACGCCCTCGATCGTGGACTGCTCGATGAGGTCGAGCATCCCCTGCATCGCGAGCATCGAGGTCACCGGCGGGGTGCCGCTCAGCAGCTGGCGGATGTCGTCGGACGGGACATACTCCGGGCCCATCGCGAAGATGTCGGCCGCGCTCCACCACCCCTGGATCGGCTGGCGCAGCACGCCCTGGAGATCGCGGCGCAGGTAGGCGAAGGCGGGGGAGCCCGGCCCTCCGTTCAGGTACTTGTACGTGCAGCCGACGGCCATGTCGACGCCCCACTCGTCGAGCTGCATCGGGACGACGCCCGCCGAGTGGCACAGGTCCCACATCATCAGCGCGCCGACCTCGTGCACGGATGCCGTGATCGCGCGCATGTCGGCGAGAGCACCGGAGCGGTAGTCGACGTGGCTCAGCGACACCAGGGCGGTGCCCTCGGAGACGACCGCCTCGATGTCCGCGACCGTGACGCCGGACACCGGGTCGGGCTCGATCCACCGCAGCGTCATCCCCGTCTCGGCGGCGACGCCCTCGGCGAGGAACCGGTCGGTGGGGAAGTTGCCCGCCTCGATCACGAGCTCCGTGCGGGGTGTCCCTCCGTCATCGGTTCCCTCGGCCCGTCCGAGGGCCGCGCGCATGAGCTTGTAGATGAGCACGCTGGTCGAGTCGGCGACGACGGTCTGACCGGCCGCGGCGCCGAGGGCTGTGCGGGCGATGCGGTCGCCGAGCTCCATCGGCAGCGCCATCCACTGCTCGTCCCAGGAGCGGATGAGCCGCGTGCCCCAGTCCTCGCGCACGAACGCCGCGAGCTTCTCCGGGGCGTCGCGCAGGGGACGGCCGAGCGAGTTGCCGTCGAGGTAGGCCGTCACGCCGGGGGCCTCGGCGAACGCGTCCAGGTGGCCGCGCAGCGGATCGGCCGCGTCGAGGGCGCGGGCCGCATCGAGCAGGGCGGCGTCGCGGGGGTCGGATTCACGGGGAGCGGTCATGTCACACCTTCAGGTCGGCGGGGGTGAGCGGGCGGGCGCTGCGGATGTCGGCGGTCGCGGAGGCGCGACCGGGGAGGAGCAGCAGGAGGGAGGCGGGGTCGAGGGGGTCGACCGGGGCGAGCGCGCGCAGGAGGGCGTCGTCGTCGAGTCCGGCCGCGCGCAGGGCCGCGATCTCGCTCTGGTTCAGGTCGACGGGGGTGGGGCCGTTGCCCATGTCGGTGCCGTAGAGCACGGTGCCGCCCGCCGCATGGAAGCGTCGGACGTTGTCGATGGCGGTCGCACGGTCGGCGCCGTCGTGGATCGACAGGGTCGAGATCCACGCGAGGGACGAGGCTTGGAGGGCGATCTCCGCGTCGTCGAGGCGCTCGCTGAACGGGGCGTGCGCGAGCCTGGCTGCCCCGAGGCGGGCGGCGCGCTGCGCCTCGCCGGGTCCCTCCGCGTGCACCACGACCGGCAGCTTCCGGGCCGCCGCGAGCTCGACGATCGTGCGGAGGAGCGCGTCCGGGAAGACGGGTCCTGCCGTGCTGTTGTCGGCGACCTTGAGGCAGGAGGCGCCGGCCTCGGCCATCTCGGCGACCGCGTCGGCGGCAGCATCCGCATCCGGGATCTCGCGCACGGATCCGGCCGGAGCCCAGGAGCGATCCGAGGGGTAGCCGCCCGGAGGGGTGAGGAAAGCCCCCGCGAAGTCGACGCGGGGCGAGACGAGGCGTCCTGCGAGATCGTGCAGCACCCCGGGGTTCCCGCCGAGGTCGACCACCCGCCCGAGCAGCGAAGCGGCCAGCAGCGCGTGGTCGACGAGCTGCAGGTGCACGTGGTGGTCGGTGAAGCCGCCGGTGACGACGCCGTCGAGCCGCGGGAGTCCGGCCGCCGGGGTCTCGGCGCGCAGCCGCACGCGCCCGTCGACGACCTCGGCGACGCCCTCGCGCCAGCCGTCGCCGTCGAAGAACGTGGCGGCTCGCATCAGCTGCCGATCTCGGTGCGCACGGTGTAGAGCTCGGGGAAGAACGTCAGGTCCAGGGCGCGCTGCAGGAAGCCCACGCCGCTGGAGCCGCCGGTGCCGACCTTCATGCCGATCGTGCGGGCCACGGTCTTGAGGTGCCGGAAGCGCCAGAACTGGAAGTTGTCCTCCAGATCGACCAGGTCTTCGCACGCCTCGTACAGGTCCCAGTAGCGGCTCGGGTCCTGGTAGATCTCGCGGATCGCGGGAACGAGCCCCGGCGTCTCGCGGTACGGCTCGCGCACGTCGCGCTCGAGGATCTCGGTGGGGATCGGCAGTCCGCGACGGGCGGCGAAGCGCAGGAACTCGTCGTACAGCGTCGGCTTCTCCCACTCGGCGGTGAGCAGCGCGAGGTTGGCGGGGTGGTCGGCGAAGACCTTGAGCATCTTCTCGTTCTTGTTGCCGAGCGCGAACTCGACGGCGCGGTACTGCACCGACTGGAACCCGGACGAGTTGCCCAGGGCGCCGCGGAACTGCGCGTACTCGGTGGGGGTGAGGGTCGCCAGCACCGACCACTGCTGCGTCATCACGTCCTGGATGCGCTTGACGCGGGCGATGCGCTTGAGGGCCTCGCGCAGGTCATCGCGCGCGAGCAGCTCCCGTGCGGAGGAGAGCTCGTGCAGGAGCTGCTTGAGCCACAGCTCGGTCGTCTGGTGCTGGATGATGAACAGCATCTCGTCGTGGTGCTCGGGCTCGCTCACCGGATGCTGCGCCGTGAGCAGCTGGTCCAGCGCCAGGTACGACCCGTAGGTCATCCGGCCCGACAGGTCGGTGACGATGCCGGACTCGAGGGCGCGTTCGTTCTCGGTGTGCATGCGCCGAACATATCACTTCCGTGGCGCTCGTCACAGGTGTGAAATGTTCGTGCGGCAGAGGAAAGGGCGACGTCAGCGGGTCGTGTGCGTGTCGAGGAAGTCGATGGTCTTCTGCAGCGCGGTCCGCGCATCGGGCAGGTCGAGGTGGAACTGGTACTCGTGGGGCAGCTGCGGCTCGTGCGGCGCCGGCCAGAACTGGGTCGTCACCTCGACGCCGAGCTCGTCGAGGCGCTGGGCCATCGGGATCGACTGCAGCCAGGTGAGCCCGTCGCCGTTGCCGCCCGAGATGTACGTGGCAGGGAAGTCGGCGGTGACCCAGTCGATGGTCGACATCGTCGCGCCGGTGGAGTCCTCCGCCCAGGTCTTGGTGCCCGAGTACGCCCACATGGCCGACTTGAATCCCCATCCGGCGATGCCGTCGAGCTGCGCGAGCGCCGACAGGTCGTACACGCCGCAGTTGAGGACGGTCGCCACCAGCTGCTCCGGCTTGAGAGAGGGGGCGATGTCCATGATCTCGGCATAGTCGGGGCTCGTGATCAGGGTGGCCATCTGGCTGGCGAGCTGTCCGCCGGCGGAGTCTCCGGCGAGCACGATCTGGTTCGCGTCCACGCCCAGCTCCTCGGCGTGCTCGTCGATGTAGGCGAGGGCGGTGTCGAGCTGCTGCACGGCGAGGGGGTACACGCCCTCCGGGCCGATCGTGTAGTTGACCGCGATGGTCGTGTATCCCTCGGCGGCGAGGATGCGCATGTACGGGTCGACGTTCTCCTTCGCGCCCGAGATCCAGGCTCCGCCGTGGATCCACACCACGGTGGGCAGCGGGCCGGTCGCGGATGCCGGCCGGAAGACGTCCATCGTGGTGTCCGCGCCGTCGTCGCCGTAGGCGACGTCCTTCTGCACCGAGAGCTTCGTGTCGGGCACGTGCCGGTCCATCTCGGCGGCGGTGTCGTCGCCGCCCTTGGTGAACACCGCCCGGATGACCATGGCCGAGGGCCACGGCGTGAGTGCTCCGATGAGCGCGACCACGGCGACCACGGCGACGATGATCCCGAGCGCCACCTTCGTCCGGTGCCAGGGCTTTCGGGCCTTCTTCGGGCGTGCGGACTCTTCGGCGTGCGCGTCGATGCTCATGGACCCCTCCCACCGCTCAGTGTGGCAGCATTCCGGTTCGGTGCGCGGGGGAGGGTCGGGGCGGGGGCGGCCTCAGTCCGTGAGGCCGGCGAGGAGCCGCCGTAGGCCGTAGTCGAACGCGCGGTCCACGTCGCCGCCGAGTCGGAAGGCGCCGGAGAGCTCCATCTGCAGGAAGCCCGTCGCCCAGGCGGTGAGGAATCGTGCCGCGTCGAGGGCGTCGTCCTCCCCGACGAGGGCGGATGCCGCGTGGATCAGCGGCGCCGCCGAGCGCTCGAGGGCGTCGTGCGGGGCTGCCACCGTGAACATGATGCGGAAGCCCTCCGGGTGCTCGTGCGCGAACGAGCGGTAGGCGTTCGCGAGGGCGGTCAGGTCGTCGCCCGCCGCCTCCAGCCGTGCCGTGAGCGCGTCGATCGACGCGGCGGCGACCGCGGCCAGCAGGGCATCCCGATCGCGCACCCGCTTGTACAGCGAGGGTGCGCGCACGCCCACGCGTGTCGCGACCGCCTGCATCGTGAGGCCGGCGGGACCGGTCGTCTCCAGGATCTCGCGTCCGGCCGAGACGATCTCCTCGATCGACGTGCGTTCGGGTGTCGGCATCGCGCCCTCCTCGATGGCTATTGACAATAGCCATGATAGCTACGTAACGTAGCCATCGCAAACATCCCGAGAGGATCGCCATGAAGCTCGCACCGCACCTGCACCGCCTCGGCAACGACATCGTCGCCTCGTACCTGGTCGACCTGCCCGAGGGGATCACCCTGATCGACGCCGGTCTCCCCGGCCACTGGCACGACCTGCAGCGCGAACTGGCCGATCTCGGGCGCCCGCTGTCCGACATCCGCGGCCTCGTCCTGACGCACGGCGACAGCGACCACATCGGTTTCGCCGAGCGCCTGCGTCGGGAAGCGGGCGTGCCGGTGTCCATCCATGCCGCGGACAGCCATCGCGTCCGCACCGGCGAGAAGCCCAAGACCTCGATGGGGCCGGCGCGGCTCGGCCCGACGCTCGGGTTCTTCGCCTACGGCATCCGCAAGAACGCGCTGCGCACGCACCACGTCGCCGATGTGGTCGAGGTCGCGGACGGCGAGGTCCTCGACCTGCCCGGCGCGCCGGTCGTGATCGGCATGCCGGGGCACTCGCCGGGCAGCATCGCCGTGCACGTCCCGGCCGTCGATGCCGTGTTCGTCGGCGACGCTCTGACGACACGTCACGTGCTCACCGGGCGCACCGGTGCGCAGCCCGCGCCGTTCACGGACGAGCCGGCGGAGGCGCTCGCCTCCCTCGACCGCCTGGCGGCCGTCTCGGCGTCCTGGGTGCTGCCGGGGCACGGCGCTCCGTGGCACGGAACGCCGGCCGACATCGCCGCCGCCGTCCGCGCGTCGGTCTGAACCGCCGCGCGGAACCCGCTCAGCGCGCGTCGAGGATCGCGGACGAGTCGCTGATCGTGATCTGCGGCGGATAGAGGCCCATCACCTGCAGCGCCGCCGCGTGGTTCTCGGCGGTCGATCCGGCGCACGCATCGGCCGCGATCGTCACGTGCGCTCCGGCGTCGGCCGCGGCCAGGGCCGTCGAGATCACGCAGCAGTCCGTGGCGACCCCCGCGAGCACCACCCGCGCGCCGTGCCCGACGACGGACTCGAGCTGCGGGCCCCACTTCCCGAACGTCGGAAGATCGATCGTCGGATGCGGGGACAGCGCGGCGGCTTCGGGGACGAGGTCGAAGAGCGGGTCGTCCGCGGGCTGATCCGCGAACGGCCAGGCGGCGAAGTAGTCGCCCCACGACGTGGAGCGGTCGGCGGTCGGCATCCACCGGGTCACGAGCACGCGCTCGCCGAAGGTCGCGGCCAGGGCGTGGATGCGCGGCATCGCCTCCGCGAAGAACGGCGACCCCCATGCGGAGTCGGAGGACGCGAAGATCGCCTGCGGATCGATCACCACGAGCCAGGGGGCCGTGGTTGCCGAAGCGGGGGTTCCCGAGACGGTCGAAGAGGTCACGCGCTCTCCTGGCGACGGATCTTCCCCGCGCGCGCGAAGTACGTCACGAGGAACGAGAGGACCAGCGCGAAGAAGACTCCGAGGTTCGCGAACGCCCAGGCGCCGTCGCGTCCGCCGATGAGGAAGAGCAGGTAGCCCTGCCAGTTGTTCCAGGGCGCGTCTTCGGCGAAGCCGTTCACGACCAGTCCCCAGCCGATCACCGTGGTGACGACCATGGTGCCGATCGAGGTCCAGTCCCAGGCGCCGTAGCGGCCGCGGCTGTCGAACAGTGCCGCCTCGTCGTAGTCCTTGCGGCGGCGGAGGATGTCGGCGATCAGGATGCCGGCCCAGGAGGCCAGCGGCACCCCGAGCGTGATCAGGAAGCTCTGGAACGGGCCGAGGAAGTCGGTCGCGAAGAACACCACGAAGATCGTGCCGATCGTGAGGATCACGCCGTCGATCGCGGCGGCCGAGGGGCGGGGGATGCGGATGCCGAGGCTCAGCAGCGTCAGCCCGGAGGAGTAGATGCCCAGCACCGCGCCCGAGACGAGCGCGAGCACGGCCGTGAGCAGGAACGGCACGAGCACCCAGGGAGGAAGGATCGAGGCGAGCGCGCCGATCGGGTCGTCCCGGACTGCGGCGAGGAGCGCGTCGTTCGACCCGGCGAGCAGCAGACCGAACACCACGAGGATCACCGGGGCGACCGAGCCGCCGATCGTGTTCCAGGCGACGATCGCGCCGTCGGATGCCGTGCGCTTCTGGTACCGCGACCAGTCGGCGGCGATGTTGATCCATCCGAGCCCGAACCCGGTCATGACCATGACGAGCGCGCCGATCACCTGTCCGATGCCGCCGTCGGGGCGGGCGAGCACGGCGCTCAGGTCGATGGTCGGTGCGGCCAGGATGATGTAGAGCACGGTCACGACGCCGGTGACCCACGTCAGCACCGACTGCAGCTTCATGATCGTGTGATAGCCGAGCACGGAGGCCGTGACGATGAGGGCGGCGACGATCACGGTGGCGATGATCTTCAGTGCGATGCTGTCGCCGTCGCCGCCGAGCTGCGTGATGATCGTCGCGGTGGCGAGCACGGCCATGATCGCGAGGAACGTCTCCCACCCGATCGAGGTGAGCCACGAGACGATGCCGGGGATCTTCTGGCCCTGCACCCCGAAGGCCGCGCGGGAGAGCACCATGGTGGGGGCGGAGCCGCGTTTGCCGGCGATCGCGATCAGCCCGCACAGCAGGAACGACACCACGATGCCGATGACCGACACCAGGGTCGCCTGCCAGAACGAGATCCCGAAGCCCAGCACGAACGATCCGTAGGACATGCCGAACACCGACACGTTCGCGGCGAACCAGGGCCAGAACAGGTCGCGGGGCTTCGCGGTCCGCTCGGACTCGGGGATGATCTCGATGCCCGCGCGCTCGATGAGAGCCGGCTTGATGTCCGTCATGGTGACATCCTGGCACTGCCGGGGCCCCGGTGGGCGGATGTGCCGCCGCGGGACGACCGACTCAGCCGGCGAAGAACGACTGCGCGGTGCGGGTCAGGTCATGCAGGTCGGAGACCCCCGCGAGCTCGCGCGCCGAGTGCATCGACAGGATCGGGATGCCGACGTCGACCGTGCGGATGCCGAGCCTGGTCGCGGTGATCGGGCCGATGGTCGATCCGCACGGCACGCTGTTGTTCGACACGAACTCCTGCGTGGCCACGCCCGCCCGCTCGCACCAGGCCAGCCAGGACGCGGTTCCGACCGCATCCGTCGCATACCGCTGGTTGGCGTTGATCTTGAGGATCGGACCGGAACCGAGGACCGGCTGCACCACCGGGTCGTGCTTGGCGGCGTAGTTCGGGTGCACCGAGTGACCGACGTCGCTCGACAGGCACCACGACGAGGCATAGGCCTGGCGACGCTCGGAGGCGTCGGCCCCGAGCCCGGCGTAGAGACGCTCGAGCACGTCCTCCAGGAACGGTCCGGCCGCGCCGGAGCGCGACTCCGATCCGAGCTCCTCGTGGTCGAAGGCCGCGAGCACGGCGATCGGCCCTCCCGCTGCCGGCTCGTGCGCTTCGAGGGCGACCACGCCGGCGTGTACGGAGGCGAGGTCGTCGAGGCGACCCGAGGCGAAGAAGGCACTGTCCTTGCCGAACACCGCACCCCGGGCCGAGTCGGCGATCACGACGTCGTAGCCGCGGATGTCGGATGCTGCGACGTCGGCGGACGCGGCGAGCTCGGCGAGGATGTCGGCCTCGCTCGCATCGCCCAGGCCCCACACCGGCTGCGTCTCGACCTGCTTGTCGAGCGCGAGGCCGTTGTTGACGCCGCGGTCGAGGTGGATCGCGAGCTGGGGCAGGCGCAGCAGGGGGCCGGTGTCGGCGAGCACGACGCGGCCGTCGGCGAGGGCGAGGCGTCCGGCCAGGCGCAGCTCGCGGTCCAGCCAGGAGTTCAGCAGCGGCCCGCCGTAGACCTCGACGGCGGCCTGCAGCCACCCGCGGGATCCGGTGGTCGGCTGCGGCTTGAGCTTGAAACCGGGGGAGTCGGTGTGCGCGCCGAAGATCTGCACCGGCGTCGTGGCGGTCGCATCCTCGGGGACCGTCCAGGCGATCGTCGCACCGTCACGGACGACGACGTACCGTCCTCCGGCAGGAGTCGGCCAGGCGTCCTCCTCCTGCAGCCGGGCGAAGCCGGCGGCCTCCAGGCGGCGGGCGACCTCGGCGGCCGCGTGGTAGCTGGAGGGCGAGGCGGCGACGAAGTCGGCGAGATCCTCGGCGTGCGAGAGGGCGACCGGGGTGACGGGCATGGAGTGCCTTCCTGGAGACGGGCTTGCTTCGAGCGTACTCGCGGCGCTGGGATCCCTCCCCCGCCCGGAGAACGCGGCGCGGCCGTTTCCCGTCCGTTCATCCGCGCGCGTTAGGGTTGCTCTCGATAGCGCCTAGGGTTCCGGGGTCTCGCACCCGCCTGGTCCGAGCGGCGCCACGGTCCTCCTCCGCAGGAGGGCCGTCATCTGACAGGACAAAAGCCCGGAGGACCCTGTTCGTCGCGCCCGCGCCGAACGGAAGGGTCTCATCGTGTCGGCACTCGCGTTCGTCCTCGTCTTCGGGGCGGCGGTCGCCCACGCCGCGTGGAACATCATCGCTCACGGCATCAGCAGGGCCGGGGTGCCGTTCCTCTGGTGGGGCGCCGTCGGCAGCACCCTCGTGTGGGTCGGGGTCGTCCCGTTCACCGGCGGCCTCGGCACCGACGATCTCTGGTCGTTCGCCCTCGGGGTCGTCGTGTCCTCGGTGCTGCACGTCGGCTACATGGCGGTGCTCCAGCGTGGATACCGGGAGGGCAACCTCTCCACGGTGTACGCCACCGCGCGCGGCACCGGACCCTTCCTGTCCGTGATCGTGGCGGTGCTGCTGCTCGGCGAGAGGCCCTCGTTCATCGCGCTGATCGGCGTCGCCGCCGTGATCGTCGGTGTCGTGGCCATCGGACTCGTCGACCGCGGACGCGGTGGCGGCGCCCGCCGCATCGACCCCGGCATCCTCTTCGGTCTGCTCACCGGCGTCACGATCGCGATCTACACGATCTGGGATGCGCACGCGGTGCGCACCTGGAACCTCTCGCCGGTCGCGTTCATGGTCGGCACCACGCTGCTGCAGATCCCCTTCTACTCCATCGCGGTCCGGCGCCGGTGGGGAGCGGTCTGGGCGCTGGGCCGCACGCAGTGGCGCCGCATCGTCGTGTTCGGCATCCTGTCGCCGCTGTCCTACATCCTGGTGCTGACGGCGATCCAGATCGCGCCGGTCGCGCTGGTCGCGCCGCTGCGCGAGGTGAGTGTCGTGCTGGTGAGTCTGTTCGGGGTGTTCGTCCTGCGGGAGTCGAAGCCGTGGTGGCGGATCGGCGCGTCCCTCGTGGTGGTCGCGGGGATCGTGCTGCTCGCGCTGTGAGCGTGGGGCGCCGGCTCTGTTCGACTGCATTCCGATATTCCGCAAAAGGGCTGCTGAACAGGGCTGTTTCGGGGGCGGAATGTCCGTGGCCCGGCGTTGAATCGAGGGTATGAACTCCCTCGCGGATGCTGTGGATCAGGTCGTCGCCGATCTCGATCGCGTGCTGTCCGTCGATGTGTTCACCGCGCTCACGGATGCCGAGCGGATGGACGCCCTGCGCGCTGCGGGTGACGCGCTCCGCCGCGTGGAGGCGGTGATCGTGGCGACGGTGGCCTCGGCCGAGCCGCGGTTCTCCGACGGCTTCGGCTGCCGCTCGACGAACGAGCTTCTGCAGCGGGTGGCGCGGGTCGACGCTCCCGGTGCATCGAAGATGCTCAAGGCGGCATCCGCCGTGCGACGTGAGGTGGCGTTGTCGTCGGGGGAGCGGCTTCCTGCACGCTACCCCGAGGTTCGTGAGGCACTCCTCGACGGTGCGATCGGGGTGGCCGGGGTTCTCGCGGCGACCGGACCGATCGATCAGGCCGGGGATCGGATCGGCGTCACCGACCGGTTGACGGCGGATGCCGCGCTCGCCGCGTTCGCGCGCGGGTGTCCTGCCGATGCCGATGCCGATGCCGATGCCGATGCCGATGCTGGTACGGCGCCGCCGGCGACGCCGGACGACATCCGTCAGTTCGCGCAGGCCTTGGCGATGGCCCTCGACCCTGATGGTGCGGAGCCCTCCGACCTCCGGGCGCAACAGCAGCGGTTCGTGACGGTCGGGCGGTTGCGCGACGGCGTGCACCCGCTCCGAGGGAATCTGCTGCCGGATGCCGCGGCGCAGCTGCAACTCATCATCGACGCGCAGTGCAATCCGAAGACCGACGGTCCGCCGCATCCGGGCGTCGTGTTCCGAGATTCCGACGCCGTGGCGGCCGAAGGCGATCCCGGGAACACCGATCCTGGGAACACAGATCCGTGGAACGCCGATCCGCGCGCCGTGATCGATGCCCGCACCGCGGCGCAGAAGCGTCACGATGCGCTGGCCGCGGCGATGGGGATCGCAGCTCGTCACGATGAGATGCCGAAGCTGGCCGGCGCCGCACCCACTCTGGTGGTGCAGGCGGATGTGAAGGACATCGCGACAGGAGCAGGGTGGTCGACGATCGCCGGCTCGCAGGCTCCTGTCCCCCTCGGGGTGGCGAGACAGGCCGCGTGCGGCGGGGCGATCCAGCGTGTGCTCCTCGATGCGGGACGCATCATCGGTGTGTCCGTGACCGACCGGGTTTTCACGGTTCATCAGCGGCGTGCCATCGTCGCCCGTGATCGTGAATGCCTGATACCCGGGTGCCATGTTCCCGCTTCCTGGTGCGAGATCCATCATGTGATCGAGCACGCCAGGGGTGGCGAGACGCACACCGACAACGGTGTGCCGTTGTGCTGGTGGCACCACCGCTCGCTGGACCGGTCGGGATGGGAGATCCGGATGGACAGGGGCATCCCGCAGATCCGCGGACCCGCATGGTGGGACCCGGACCGTCGCTGGCGCGCGCCGCAGCGCTCCCTCCGGCTACTCCAGGTCGAGGAGTCGGGAGCGGACGAACTTCCCGATTCGGCGGACGAAGCGGTCGCCGGGGGAGCCGTAGGGGTCATCGGTGACCATGTAGGTCCAGGTGGCCGACGGCCGGCGGAGGCCCAGATCCACGAGGTCGCGTCCGACGTCGTCCGGGGTGAGTTCGCGGAGGAAGTCCGCGGTGCTGCCGTACGCGCCGTCGAAGAAGCCCTGGAACTCGCGGAGCGCGAGCCGGTGGAACTCGTCGGCCGGTTTCTCGCCACCGAGGGCGCGGAGGTGGATGCCGTCGCGCAGCTCCTGGAGGACCATGAGGTGCGTGACCCACTGCTCGTCCAGGAAGTGCACCGCGACGGCGCGCGCGGTCTCGGACACGGCATCCGCGCCCCGGGCCGCCACGAGTCGGCGCCACTGCTCGGGGACGAGTTCGCGGATCCGGGCGTCGGAGACATCTCCGTCGACGACGTCGCTCCGGTGCCGCAGCACGGCGTCGCGCTGTGCCGCGATGGCGCGGTTGTAGACCCAGGTCGCACGATGACGGTCGGTGCGCATGCTCTCGGCGATCGACTGGCACTGGTCGGCGATGCGCCGACGCTCGAGGGCGGGCAGGGCGTCCCGCTGACGGTCGATGCGGGCGAGCATCTCGGCGGTCGCATGCATCCGCACGAGGTCGTCGTCGAGGCTGAGGAAGGTGCGGCTGACGCCGGGGTCACCCTGCCGACCCGCGCGCCCGCGGAGCTGTGCGTCGAGACGGCGTGAGGGGTATCTGCCGGTCGCGATCACGGCGAGACCCCCGGCTCCCACCGTGCGGTCGCGGTCCTCCTCGTCGGGCCCGCCGAGCCTGATGTCCGTGCCGCGCCCGGACATCTGCGTCGAGATCGTCACGGCCGCGTACTCGCCCGCGCGGGCGATGATGGCCGCTTCCTCCGCATCGTTCTTCGCGTTGAGCACCCGCACCGGGATGCCCGTCGCGCGGAGGCGATCGGCGAGCGTCTCGGATTCGGCGACACTCTGGGTGCCGACCAGCACCGGTTGTCCCGAGCGGTGGCGTGCGGCGATCTCCTCGATCACGGCCGCGGTCTTCTCGTCCTCGCTCATGACGATGACATCCGGTCCGTCGACCCGGCGGTTCGGCTCGTGGCGTTCGACCCTGCCCGCCGGCAGGCGGTAGAACTCGAGGAGGTCCTCCGCCACCGGGGTGACCGTGCCGCTCATCCCCGATCGGGTCTCGTAGCGGAGGAGGAGGTCCTGGACCGTGATCTGGTCGAGGATCGCGCCGGGAGCGGACGCGGCGAGGTGCTCCTTCGCCTCGAGCGCGGCGTGGAGCCCGTCGGGCCAGCGCTGCAGATGCGCTGTCCGCCCTCGCGTGGTGTTGATCAGGGTGATCCTGCCGTCCGTCACCAGATAGTCCACGTCGCGGTGGACGAGGACCCGCGCGTGCAGGGCGAGGTTGATGCGGGTGAGCATGCCGAGATGCTCCAGGTTGTAGAGGTTGATCCCGCCGAGCCGCTCCTCCACCCGGTCGAGCCCGTCGTCGGTCAGGCTCACGGTCGCCTGTTCGCCGTCCACCGTGAAGTCCGCGTCCGGCACGAGGCTCTCCACGAGCGCCGTGGCCTCCTCGAACGGGTCCGCCTGATCGTCCGTGGCGCCCGCGAGGACGAGGGGGACCATCGCCTCGTCGATCATCACCGCATCCACCTCGTCGACGATCGCCGCGTCGAACACCGGTCCGACCCGTTCGTCGTCGGCGACGGCGAAGCGATCGCGGAGCACGTCGAACCCGATCTCGCTCACGGGCGCGTAGACGACGTCAGATCGATAGGCGGTGCGCCGATCCTCCGGAGGGGTGTGCTGGCCGACCCAGCCCACGCTCACCCCGACCAGACCGAAGAAGGCACCCATCCAGGTGGCGTCGCGTTCGGCGAGATAGTCGTTGACCGAGATCACGTGCACCCGTCTGCCCGCGGTCGCGAACCCCGCGGCCGCGAGAGCGCCGACCAGGGTCTTGCCCTCGCCGGTGTCCATCTCCACGGCGTGGCCGGACAGCAACGCGCAGCACGCGAGGAGCTGCTCGTCGAACGCCCGCAGGCCGAGTGTGCGATCGGCCGCTTCGCGCGCGATCGCGAGATACCGGGCGGTCGCGTCCGGCGGCAGCTGCCGGACGCCGGTGCGGAGGTCGAGCGATCCGGCCTCAGCCCGGAGAGCAGCGTCGTCCAGCGCCCGCATCCGCTCTCCGAGCGTGCCCGCGGCGCGGACGATCGGCAGGTATCGGCGGAACGACACCGCCCCCGGGAGCCCGAGGAGATGAGCGGCCCATCCGGGAACGGGCGGGCTCATCGTCGTGTCCGAACCGCGTCTCAGCGGAAGCTGACCAGTCCGGCGTGCGCGGCCGTGACCAGGATCTGCACGCGGTCGCGCAGGTGCCACTTCGACATCATGCGACCGAGGTGCGCCTTCACGGTGCCCTCCGAGACGATCAGCGCCTTGGCGATCTCCGCGTTGGACATCCCCTGGGCGAGACACTGCAGCACCTCGGCCTCGCGCTCGGTGAGCGGTTCGAGGGCATCCACGTCGGCCGCGACCGGGGTGGAGTCGCGCACGTGCTTGATGAGCATCGACGCGATGCGCGGGGACAGCGAGCTCGCCCCGCTGTGCACCTCCCGCACGCCGGTGACGATCTCCTCCGCGCTGGAGTCCTTGAGCAGGTAGCCGGAGGCGCCGGCGCTCAGCATCGGGAGCACGGTGTCACTGCCGTCGAGGGTGGTGACCGCGAGGACGCGGACGTGCGGCCAGCGCTCGGCGATCACGCCGGTGGCCTCGATGCCGTCCATCTCGGGCATCTGGACGTCCATCATCACGACGTCGGGCTGCTCTCTCTCGACGGTCGCGATCGCCTCGATCCCGTCCTCCGCCTGCGCGATCACGGAGATCTCGGGGTCGCGGGAGACGAAGTGCGACAGCGCTGAGCGCACGAGGGGATCGTCATCGACGATCACGACACGGATTTCCTGCATGGGGGAAGCCTAACGGCGCGCGCGACGCGCGAGAGCGATGTAGACCTTTGGCCAAAAAGGTCTGGACCAGAGTCCGATGTGCCCGCGGGGATTCGCCGAGAAGATGAATACAGACATCAACGAACGGCTAGTAAATGGAGGTGAATCCTATGTCTTTCTGGCAGCAGGTTGGCAAGCTTTTTGGTCTCTACCGCTAGGATAGCTGGCATATAGGAGATAGTGCACCATGGCCTTTGACCAGTCGACTCGGGCAACGCCCGATATCTTCCGACTCGGTCGAGGCGAGCGGCTCAGCCGTGTGGAACGCATCGTCATCCTCGCGATCATCTGCGTGATGATCGCCGTCGACGTCATCGGACTCTTCACCGATCCGAACGTCAACCCGTTCACCTCCGCGGTGAGCATCGCCTCATCGGCCGTGTTCGCCCTCTACCTGTGGTCCCCACTCATCGCGACATGCGCGCTGGGGGCGGCCTTGGGGCTCTCCTTCCTCACCGGAACGGAGACCCAGGTGTTGATCACGGCGGCATTCGCTGCTGCCTTGGTCATGCGGCTCGGGTGGACATCCTTGATCCTGTCCTACACAGCAGGGTTCCTCGTCGCCACCGGCGTCATCGCCTACGGCGATTCCGAGGTTCCTGTGAACGTGGGCATCTACCTCATCTTCGCGACAGTGGCGGGAGCAGTCGGGCTCGCTCTGCGACTGGCGTTCGCTCGCGGACGCCGACTGGAAGGTGAACTCGAAGCGGCGGCCGAGCAGGAGCGTCAGGCCGTACTCGCCGAGCGACGATGGATCGCCGGCGAACTGCACGACAGCATCGCGCACCACCTCACGGTGGTGTCGCTGCACGTGCAGATGCTCGAAGACCCGCAGACGAGCAGCGACTCGCAAGAGGCGATCCGCGTCGCGGCCCGCAAGGCCATGACCGATCTCCGCTTCGTGATCGAGCTCGCCGACGACGGACCGCAGTCGTCGAGTGTGCAGACCGGCGACCTCGCCGAGGCGATCGACGAGGCGCAGGGAGAATTCCAGTCGGCCGGCCACACCGTGGTCCGAGAAGGCGACCCCGCCGACGAGCGGATCCCGCGGGCGGTCGAGATCGTCCTCGCGCGCATCGTGCGCGAGTCCGCGACCAACATCCTCAAGTACGCAGGTCCGGGCCAGGTGGAGATCCTTCTCCACGTCGACGACGAGGTGGCGCACCTCACGTTGCGCAGCCCGCTCCCGACGACACCGCGCCGCGAGCTCTCCTCCAGCCGTACCGGCCTCGGCCGCATGGCCGAGCGCGTCATGGGCGCGAGCGGCGAGTTCAGCGCCGGAGAGGTCGAGGGACATTGGGTCGTGTCGGCACGTCTTCCGGTCGTGTGATGCCCTAGAGTGTGGAGGCGCGCTTTTTCTCCGTCTCCGAGACCCTGGACGAAAGTCTAGGAGAGTCTCGACGTTCGACTCTTCAGAAGCGCTTGCCCGCCCCCGTAATCTGGAGGCTCCCCAGATAAAGCGTCCCCAGCGCTGCGATCGCGGGCGCGGTCTTTCTGGCTTCTGAAACACTTGCGCGCTCGCGATCGCCTTCTGCGTTAACGGGCCGATTCTCCGGCTCTCCGCGGCGGCTCTCCCGCTCGCTACGCGCCGACCGCCCGCATGTAGTGGCCGTCGGTCGAGATGCCGGATGCGGCGACCGTGAAGCGCACCACCTCGCTCAGGTAGCGATCCTCGGAGGCCTCGAAGATCCTCCCCTCGGCATCGCGGGAGGTGCGGTTGAGCCGCAGGATGGGAGTCCCGCGCGGCACCCGCAGCAGCGCGGCGTCCTGCTCATCGGCAGCGACCGCGTCGATGACGTGCTGCAGTGTGACGATCGGGTGGCCGACCGACGACAGGTACTCCGTGATGGAGATCTCGTCGAGGTTCACCTCGAACAGTCGGCGACCGACGGCCTCCGTGTAGTTGAGGCGCTCGAGCATGGTCGGCCGGCCGTCGAGCAGGCGCAGCCGCACCACGCTCACGATCGTGTCGGTCGGCTCGACGCCGAGGGCCGCCGCCATGTCGCCGGCGCGCCTCAGGCTCAACTCCTGCGTCTGCGCGCCGGGCGCGACGCCGAGTTCGCGCGCCCAGCGGGTGAACGGGACGGACACGTCCACGGCCTGGTTGGCCTTGCGGGCGACGACCCGCGCCGGGCGCCCTCGGCTCGTCTCGAGCAGACCCTCGCCGCGCAGGGCGGCCAGGGCGTTGCGGATCGGGCCGCGCGATGTGCGCCACCTCTCGGCGAGCTCGGCCTCGGTGGGCACGTCATCGCCGGGGCGGAGCGTTCCGGCCGCGATCTGCGCGCGGAGGTCGTCAGCGATCTGGGTGTACACAGCTTCGGCCACATAGGTACATTACTTCGTCAGCCCGTCCGGCGTGAGCACGTTACAGGAGTGTTCATCCAGGCTAATGCTGGGTAAACGAGCCCTGAACTCTTTCGAGTTAGGTACATATCTCGGCTCGGCACCTGCGAGAGTCTTCCGTGGATCACCCCTCACACCCTGAAAGGTCCTCATGAAGCTTCGCGCTCTCCCCGCCCTCGCCGGCGTCGCGCTCCTCGCCCTCGGCCTCGCCGCGTGTTCCGGCTCGGCTGACGCGTCCGGCACCCCCGGCGCCGACGAGTCGTCCTCCACCAGCGGGTTCGCGGTCGACGAGAACACGCTCGTCTTCGGCGTCGTCCCCGACTCGGTCGACACCGAGACGAACTACCAGCCCCTCATGGACTACATCGCCGAGATCACCGGCAAGACGGTCGAGTACCACGAGTCGACCGACTACGCCGCCCTCATCGAGGCCGCCGTCGCCGGCAAGGTCGACGTCGCGTCGTTCTCCGGCTTCACGTACGTCACCGCCACCAACAACGGCGCCAAGCTCACCCCGATCTCCTCGATCGTCACCGCCGAGGGCCAGGAGCCGGGCTACTACTCGCAGGCGATCGTCCCCGCGGACAGCGACATCAAGAGCCTCGAGGACTTCAAGGGCAAGAAGGTCTGCTTCGTCGACCCGTCCTCGACCTCCGGCTACCTCTTCCCGTCGTACAACCTCCTCAAGGCGGGCGTCGACCCCAAGACCGACATCACCCCGGTGTTCGCGGGCAAGCACGACGTGAGCGTCACCAAGGTCGGCGAAGGCGTCGAGTGCGAGGCGGGCTTCGCCGAGGACTCCGAGGTCGCCAAGTCCGACAAGGTCAAGGTCATCGACGAGACGATGGTCCCCGGTGCGCCGCTCGTCTACTCGTCCACGCTTCCCGACGACGTGTCGAAGAAGCTCATCGACGGCCTCTCCGAGATCACGATCGACGACATCATCGCCGCCGGCATCGACAGCGCCGACTCCGACGCCTTCCGCAGCGTGTTCTACGCCACGAAGCCCGTCGACGACGCGTACTACGACCTGATCCGCGACATCTGCAAGGAGACCGAAGCGGAGCAGTGCAAGGCCTGACCCGCTGAACCGCCCCACCCGGCGTCTCGCGCCGGGTGGGGCGTTTCGACTCGCTTCGCTCGCTCAACGACCGGGGAGCGCCGCTCGCTCCACGACCGGGAAGCTTCGCTCGCTCCACGACCGGAAGACCGACAGGAAACTGACATGACTGCATCCGACGCCCTCATCCGTCTCGACGGCGTGACGAAGACCTTCGGGACGACGACCGCCCTGAAGGACGCCTCGCTGGAGGTCTCCCGCGGGGAGATCGTCGTGCTCCTCGGGCTGTCCGGCTCGGGGAAGTCCACCCTGCTGCGGCATCTCGACGGCCTCGAGATCCCCACGTCCGGCTCCGTCGAGGTGCTCGGGTCCCAGGTCCCCGCGCTCAAGGGGAGGGCGCTGCGCGATCTCCGCAGCCGCGTCGGCTTCATCTTCCAGCAGTTCGAGCTCGTGCCGTCGCTCACGGTGCTCGAGAACGTACTCACCGGCTCCCTGTCCGGTGTGCGCGGACCGCGTCTCGGCCTCTGGGGCTACTCGCGGGCCTCGAAGCTCACCGCGCTCGAGCACCTCGACCGCGTCGGGCTGCTCGACCGCGCCTACCAGCGCAGCGACACGCTCTCGGGCGGACAGCAGCAGCGGGTGGCCATCGCCCGCGCCCTCATGCAGAAGCCGGCGATCCTGCTCGCGGACGAGCCGGTCGCGTCGCTCGACCCCGAGTCGAGCGAGCAGGTCATGGCGCTGATCCGCGAGATCGCCGCCGACGAGGGCCTCACCGTGGTGTGCAGCCTGCACCAGGTCGACCTCGCCATCTCGTGGGCCGACCGCATCGTCGGCCTGCGTCACGGCGAGGTCGTGCTGGACACCCCGACCGGTGACCTCACCAAGGCCGAGGTCATGGAGATCTACGGACGCGTCGCGACCACGACCGCCGAGATCCGTGCCGTGCAGGAGGAGCTCGTGGAAGCCGCGGCCCAGGTGGCGGCATCATGACGGCTCTGGACGCCTCGACGGACTCCGCGATCCACGGTGGCGGATCGGCACCTCAGGGCGGCGGACGCGGTGTCGCGGAGCGCGCCCCGAAGCGCCCGATCTCGCCGGAGCGGATCGCGGCATCCCTCACGCTCGTAGCCCTCGTGGTGCTCGGCATCCTCGCCGTCCGCGACGTCGACATCTCGATCCCGGCGATGGTGCAGAGCTGGGGCAACGCCGAGAACTTCATGGCGCGCGTCGGCGGCCTCACATTCCCCGAGCCCGGCGACCTCGCCTGGCTGATCGCGCTCACGGTGGGCCTGGTGCTCGTGGGCACGCTGCTCGCCGCCGTGCTGTCGGTGCCGATCGCCTACCTCGCCGCCTCGAACACGACGCCGGGGAACGGGTGGCGCGCCGCTGCCCGCTTCGTCGGCGTCCTCACGCGCGCCCTCCCCGACGTCGTGCTCGCGATGGCGTTCGTGCTGATGTTCTCGCTCGGCACGCTTCCCGGCATCCTCGCCATCGGCATCCACTCGATCGGCATGATCTCGAAGATGTTCGCCGACGCGATCGAGCAGATCGACGAAGGCCCCCGTCTCGCCATCCGGGCGGCCGGCGGTTCGAAGATGCAGGAGTTCACGTCCGGCATCCTGCCGCAGGTGCTGCCCAGCTGGGTGGCCACCGTGCTGCACCGCAACGACATCAACCTGCGCGGCAGCGTCGTGCTCGGCTACGTCGGCGTCGCCGGCCTCGGCCTCGAGATGTCGTACGCCTTCAAGTCGCTCAACTACGGCAAGGGCCTCGGCATCGCGCTGGTCATCTTCCTCCTCTGCATCGTCATGGAGATCGTCTCCAGCATGGTCCGAGGGGCGATGCTCGGCGAGCAGAAGCACACCCGCTCGTGGATGGACCGCCTCCTGCACCCGCGTCTCGGAGCGAGCGCCGCCGCAGCTCCCGCGGGGCGCCCGGCCTGGGCGGCCAGTCCGGAGTCGGCCGTGCGTCGGCCCTGGACCGCGCAGCGCGTGCGACACACGATCGCCGGCGTCGTCGCCGTGCTCGTGGTGATCGGCAGCGTCGTGGTGAGCCAGATCAACTGGATGGACCTTCTCACCTTCTGGGCCAAACTGCCCGAGGTCGCCGCGAAGTTCTGGCCGCCGTCGTTCGGCAACTACGACGCGAGCACCATGTTCCAGGCCATGCGCGACACCGTCGCCATCGCCCTCGCCGCGACCGTGCTCACCCTGCTCCCGTCGCTCGTGCTCGGCTCGCTCGCGGCCCGCAACGTCGCTCCGAGCTCGGGGGCGCGGGGCACGGCGCGACTGCTGCTCGTCGGCATCCGCGGCATCCCGGAGCTGATCCTCGCGATCGTGCTCGTGGTCATCACCGGCCTCGGTGCGCAGGCCGGCGTCATCGCCCTCGCGATCGGCGGCATCGGCCTGCTCGGCAAGCTCATCGCCGACTCGTTCGAAGAGGTGGACCGCGGCCCCGAGCGCGCGCTGCGCGCCGTGGGGGCGACACGTCTGCAGACCTACACCTCGGCCACCGTGCCGCAGGGCATGCAGGCGCTCATCGGCCACAGCTTCTACATGCTCGACACGAACATCCGCGCGGCGACGATCCTCGGCATCGTCGGCGGCGGAGGTGTCGGCTACTACCTGCTCAACGCCAGCCAGGGCTCGCGCTACGAGACCGTGACGGCGATCGTGCTGATGATCCTCGCCACCGTGCTCGTCGTCGAAGGGCTGGCCATGTGGATGCGGAAGGTGTTCCGATGAATCGTCCCCTCGACACGGCCGACCTCGTCGTGGTCGGCTCCGGCATCGTCGGTCTCGGTGCGGCCTACGCGGCGGTGCGGCGCGGTCTGCGCGTGATCGTGGTCGACCGCACCGAGGCGCCGATCGGCGCCACGATCCGCAACTTCGGGCACCTCTGCATCGGTGCGCAGGGAGGGGAGGCGCGACGCTACGCCGACGCCTCGCGCGACCTGTGGCTGCGTCTCTCCCAGGATGCGGGCTTCTGGCTGCGCGAGTCGGGCACACTCGTCGCGGCCCGCCACGACGACGAGCTCGCCGTGCTCGAGGCCGCGGCCAGTGACGGCGGCATCCGGATGCTGGAGGCCGCCGAGCTCCTGCGCCTCGCACCGCTCCGTGCCGAGGGGCTCGTCGGCGGCGCGCACATCGAGACCGACCTGCAGACCGATCCGCGCACGGCGGCCGACGCGATCGTCCGTCACCTGGCGGAGCGGGGCGTGGAGTTCCGCTTCCGCACCGCCGTCACCGCGGTGGGGGAGGGCCGTGTGGACACCACCCGCGGTCCGATCGGCTGCGCGAGCGTCGTCGTCGCCGTGAACCACGACATCGATCAGCTGCTGCCCGACGTCGCCGAACGCCACGGGGTCGTGCGCTGCGCCCTCGACATGATGCGGGCGGCGGTGTCGTTCCGGCATCCGCTCGCCGCACCGCTGCTCACCGGCTGGTCGCTCGTCCGCTACGGCCGGTTCTCGGACGGACCGGAGGCCACCGCGCTGCGGGAGCGTCTGCACGCCGAGCGCCCCGACCTCGCCGCGATCGACCTCAACCAGATGTACACGCAGCTGCCCGACGGCACGCTCATCATCGGCGACTCGCACACCACGGCCGTAGCGCCGGCGCCGTTCCAGCCCGAGGCCGCCTTCTCCGCGTTCCTCACCGAGGCGGAGGCGCTGTTCGATGCGCCGGCACCCCGCGTGCTCGAGCGCTGGCAGGGCGTGTACGCGAAGGGCCGGCAGGAGTTCCTGATCGACCGGGGCGACGACGGCGTGCTCGTGCTCGCCGCGACCACCGGCATCGGGATGACCACGGGGTTGGGCCTGGCCGAACAGAATCTCACCGCCGCCTTCGGGTGGGCGGCAGCAATGGAAGGAACATCATGACCACTCCTCTCGAACTCGTCGTCCTCGACATGGCGGGAACCACGGTGCTCGACGACGGCGTCGTGGAGCAGGCGTTCCAGCGCGCCGCCGAGCGCACCGGCGTCGCCGACCGGATGCCGTGGGCCGAAGCGCTCGACTACGTGCGCGTGACCATGGGGCAGTCGAAGATCGACGTCTTCACGCATCTCGCCGGCGGCGACGTCGTCGCGGCCGAGCGCGCGACCGCCGCCTTCGAGGGCGCCTACGCCGAGATCGTCGCGGAGCAGGGCGTCTCGGAGATCCCCGGCGCGGCCGACGCGATCCAGGGACTGAAGGATGCCGGGCTGAAGGTCGTGCTCACCACGGGCTTCGCGCCGGTCACGCGCGAGGCGCTCCTCGACGGCCTCGGCTGGCACGGACTCATCGACCTGGCGCTGTCGCCGATCGACGCCGGTCGCGGACGCCCCGCGCCCGACCTCGTGCTCAGCGCGCTGCTGCGCACGCAGACCTCCTCCGTCGCGGCCGTCGCGGTCGTCGGAGACACCGTGAGCGATGTCGAGTCGGGGCGTCGGGCCGGTGCGGGCTTCGTCGCGGGTGTGCTCACCGGTGCCCACGACCGTCCTGCCCTCAGCGGCGCGGGTGCCGATGCCGTGCTCAGCGACATCACCGCCCTGCGCGACGTGCTCGTCCAGCGCGAGCTGCTCCCGCTCGTCGCGGCCTCCTGAGCGGGCCGACATGGGAACCCTGCTGATCCGTCCTCCCGGCCACCGCCGAGACGTCGCCCTGCGCCCGGCGGCGACCGCGATGGTGTGGATCGGCGAAGGCCACCCGCACGAGACGATCGCCGTCCCGGGGGTCGCGCTCGCCGACGGCGACGTGCTCGTCGCGGTCGAGATGTCGACCATCTGCGGTTCGGACGTGCACACCGTGCAGGGGCGTCGCCCGGCTCCGACGCCGCTCGTGCTCGGTCACGAGAGCGTCGGGCGCGTGATCGCGACCGGGGACACCGGCGCGCACACGGTCGACGGGACCCCGCTGCGCATCGGCGATCGTGTGGTGTGGTCGGTGACGATCTCGTGCGCGAGCTGTGACCGCTGCCTGCAGGGGATGCCGCAGAAGTGCCGCGCCCTGGGCAAGTACGGCCACGATCGGGTCGGCGCGCACGGCGATCTCACCGGGGCGTTCGCGAGCCACGTGCAGCTGCGGGAGGGGACGACCATCGTGCGCGTGCCCGAGGCGCTGCCGGCATCCGTCCTCGCGCCCGCGGGGTGCGCGACCGCGACCGCCTGGGCCGCGGTGGCGCGGGCGGCGAAGGACCGCGACCTCGACGGTGCGGCCGTGCGGATCCACGGCGCGGGGCTGGTCGGACTCTCCGCCGCGGCCATCGCCGCGGAGCAGGGTGCGACGGTCGAGGTGCTCGATCCGAACGCGGAGCGGCGCGCGCTCGCGGCACGGTTCGGCGCGACGAGTCTCGACCGCGACCCGGACGTCGTGATCGAGGCGTCGGGGCACGCGGTGGGTGAGGCCCTCGCGGGGGTGGCGGTCGGCGGGACGGTCGTGCTCGTCGGCAGCGTGTTCCCGGCCGACCCGGTCCCGTTCGACGCGGAGAGCATCGTGCGGCGCCTGGTCACGGTCGCCGGCATCCACAACTACACGGGGGCCGAGCTGGCCGAGGCGGTCGCGTTCCTCGCCGGGCGCGGGCGGGCGTACCCCTTCGGCGATGCGGTCGGCGCCGTCCGCGCCCTCTCCGACATCGACGCGGCGCTCGGGGAGGCGGCGGCGCCGGGAGCTCCGCTGCGGATCGGGCTGCTGCCCGGCTCCTGACGACCGCTCTACTCGGGGCTCCGCGCTCCACGGCGGGGTCCGAGCGGACGCAGGCCCTCCGCGTGGAAGGCGAGCAGTCGGACGGCGGCGTCGACGCTCGCGACCAGGACCTCCTCCGGTTCCCCGACCAGCGCCAGCCGTCGATGGCCGACGCCGTCCGCGGTCGCCCATCCCAGGTACACGGTCCCGGCGGGGTGGCCGCCCTGACCACCGGGGCCGCCGACCCCGGTGGTCGACACGCAGAGGTCGGCGTCGAAGAGGCGGAGTGCGCCCCGGGCGAGCTGCTCGGCGCACTCGGCGGAGCAGGGATCGGTCCCGGGCGCCATGCCGAGGACGCGCTCCTTCACGTCGGTCAGATAGGCCACGATGCCCCCGGCGAACCAGTCGGACGCGGCGTCGCCGGCGCCGACCGTGCTCGCGAGACGGCCGGACGTGAGGGACTCCGCGACGCCCACGCGCACGCGTCGCTCGACCGCGAGCCGGCTCAGGTGCTCGAGGGCACTCGGGCCGTCGGGCCCGGGCGGCTGAGAGTGGTCGTCCTGCCCGGTCACCGCGAGATGCTCTCCACGGTCTTGCCGGTCGTGGCGGCGGACAGCGAGCGGGCGATGTCGGCCTGGCTGACGATGCCGACCAGCCGATGGTCGTCGATCACGGGGAGCCGACGTATCTGGTTCTCCTGCATCCGGTCGAGCGCCACGTGGATGTCGTCGTCGGCGTCCACGGTGATCGGCTTGCCCTTCGCGAGCGCCTCCGCCGGGGTCGTCTCCGGATCCATCCCCAGGGCGATGGCCCCGACCACGATGTCGCGATCCGTGAGCATGCCCTTGAGTCGGCTGTCCTCGCCGCAGATGGGCAGCGCGCCGACATCGAGGTCGGCCATGACCGACGCCGCGATGCGCAGCGAGTCGTTCACACCGATGCAGCGCGGGCTCGGGGTCATGAGGTCGCGCGTGGTCGTCATCGCTCTTCGCCTTCGTCGTAGTCCGGGCGCGGAGGCTGCAGCGGCTGGTCGGAGTACTCGCCGCCCGATCGGCCTCCGAAGGGCCGTCCGTGATCGGCGAACTCGTCGCGGGCGAACACGAGCGTCCACGGGCCCGCCGTGAAGTGCGCGCCGGTGCGGAGCGTCTCGGAGTCGTCGCCGGGGTGGGTCGCATCCGCCCCCAGGCTGGCATTCGTCTCACCCTCGCCGTGCAGCGTGAGCACGTACTCGTCTCGGTCGTCGTGCGTGATCGTGGCGTGCACGGGGTCGGTCTCGGGCAGACGGAGCTCGTTGCCGTCGGCGGAGCCGATCCGCACCACGTCGGCCTCGAGCGCGAACTCGGTGCGCTCGTCGTCGCGCGTGATCCGCAGTCGCGGATTGCCCGCGCCCCACTGGGCGTGCGTGGTGGTCGGGGTGTAGCCCTCGTCGGGACGGTCGTCGATGTGTCGTGCGTTCATGGCAGTGCCTCCTCGAGCTGGGACTCCGACGTTAGGACCCGCGTCAGGTTCCGCCGAGGGGGTTGACTTCCGCCGTCGATGGTTCGACCCCGCATGCGCGAGAATGGGGGCAAGCCCCTGTCCCGGTGCGACAGAGAACCAAGGAGCATGGAATGGGAAAGTTCGTCTACGAAGGCGGAGTCAAGACCGAGATCGAGGATCGCGCTCTGACTCATCTGCAGCTCGTCATCACCGCGAAGCTGCGCCGAGGTGAGCCGTTCCCGTTCAGCTGGCGCGAGGACGCGAGCGTCGGCGGCGGGCGCACGACGGTGTGGATCCAGCCCGGCAGCTCCCTCGTCTTCAAGTACTTCGGCAGCCGTCAGCCCTCCATCAACCGCGCATGGATCGAGGCGCTCGCCTTCACCGCGAACGCCCCGAGCGGGCTGTACCTCGTGCCGGAACCCGCCGAGGCGGGCGACGAGCCCGGCGGCGGAGAGGTCCCGGTCACGCCTCCGCTCTGACCCCGAACACCTGAAGCCGACACCCGTCGGCACCACCGAGACCCACCCGTGGAGACGCCTCCGCCGGTGGGTCTCGGCGTACCCCGGGGCCTCGACCGCCTTCCGGGTCGGAGCGGAGGGATGTCAACCCCCTGATGCCAGGCGAGGGGCATCGGGGAGGCTGGGTCCTGTTCGACCAGACGAGTTCGACCAGACGAGGAGGACCGGCCATGACCGACGACACACCCGACCCCCGGCACGCGCACCGCGAGGAGGGCTTCCCCGCCCAGCACCAGGACCAGCCGGGACTGACCGAGAAGACCCGCCCCGAACCCGACCACGGCGAGCAGACCTATGCCGGTCACGGCCGGCTGGAGGGACGCCGCGCCCTCATCACGGGTGGCGACTCCGGCATCGGCCGCGCCGTCGCGATCGCGTTCGCCCGGGAGGGAGCCGACATCGCGATCGCGCACATGCCCGAGGAGCAGGACGACGCGGAGGACACGCTCGCCCTGGTCCGCGAGACCGGGCGCACCGGCGTGGGCTTCGCGGGCGACCTGCGCGACGAGGCGTTCGCGACCGAGATCGTCGCCGGCACGCGCCGCGAGCTGGGAGGACTCGACGTCCTCGTGCTCAACGCCGGCTACCAGCACGACATCGACGGGTTCGAGAGCCTCGAGACCGAGCGGATGCGCCGGGTGTTCGACACGAACCTCGCGGGGTTGCTGTTCTCGGCACGGGCGGCCTATCCCGACCTCGAACCGGGCGCGAGCATCATCGTCACGGCGTCCGTCCAGGCGTACAACCCCTCGCCGGGCCTGATCGACTACGCCATGACGAAGGCCGCCCAGGTCGCGTTTGTGAAGGCGCTCGCCGAGGAGGCGGGCCCCCGCGGCATCCGGGTCAACGCCGTCGCCCCCGGCCCGATCTGGACGCCGCTGATCCCCGCGACCGGATGGGACGCCGAGCGACTGGCGACCTTCGGTGCGGACACCCCGCTGGGCCGGGCGGGGCAGCCGGCCGAACTCGCGGGCGCCTACGTGTACCTGGCATCGGCGGAGTCGTCGTACACCTCCGGATCGGTCATCGCGGTCACGGGCGGCAAGGCGCTCTGACCCGGACGCTTCGCGCGGAGGCGGCGGTTCCCCCGGGGGCCGCCGCCTAAGCTTGTCTGGTGCAGAAGCCCGCCGCCTCCGGCCCCCTCGTCGGGGTGGCACTCGTCATCGGATCGTGCCTGTCGCTGCCGTTCGGCGCGGCGGTCGCGGCGCAGCTGTTCCCGGTGCTCGGCCCCTGGGGCGTGACCTCGTTGCGCGTGGCGATCGCCGCCATCCTCCTCGTGGTGCTCGTGCGGCCGCGACCGGGGAAGTGGACGCGCGCGCAGTGGCTCGCCGCGGTGCTCTTCGGTGTCTCCTTGGCCGCGATGAACGGCTTCTTCTACGCCGCGATCGACCGCATCCCGCTGGGCCCCGCGGTCGCGATCGAGTTCCTCGGACCCCTCGTGCTCGCGGCCGTGCTCACGCGTCGGCTCGCGGATGCCGCGTGGGTCGGCGTGGCCCTCCTCGGCATGGTGGTGCTCGGCATCGACGGCCTGATCGGCGCCGAGCCCCTCGACCCGCTCGGCGTGGTCTTCATCCTCATCGCCGCCGGCTTCTGGATCATGTACATCCGGATGAGCGCCCGCGTCGGCGCGCTCATCCCCGGGAACAGCGGGTTGGCGATGGGACTCGTGGTCGCGGCCGTGCTGCTCATCCCTGTCGGCATCCCGGCGGTCTCGACCGTGGCGATGGACCCGCAGCTCCTGCTGCTCGCGGCGATCACCGCGGTGCTGTCGTCGGTCATCCCGTACACCTTCGAGCTCGCGGCGCTGCGCCGTCTGCCGCAGCGCGTGTTCGGGGTGCTGCTGAGCCTCGAACCGGCGTTCGCGACCCTGGCCGGCTGGCTGATCCTCGGGCAGGACGCGACCCCGCTGCGCATGCTGGCCGTGGGCCTCGTGATCGCCGCGAGCGTCGGGACCACGCTCGGTGTGCGGAGGGACCGCCGCGACGGCGGCCCCTCCGGGCCCTTCACCGCGCCGATACCGCTGCCCGACTGACCGCCGGGACGGGCAGGGGGTACCGGCGGCGCAGGATGACCCGCTGCACGAGCGTCCACACCACCGTGACGGTGAGGTACAGCGCGGCGGCGAGCGGCACGAACGCGGCGAACACCGCCGTCAGGTAGTGCATCGCCGACATGACGCGCATCATCGTGGGCGAGTTCAGGGGCGAGTCGTCGCCCTCGACGGGAGTCGGGCGGAACACGCGGCGGGTGACCTCGGCGACCGCGATCATCACGGCGAGCAGCACCCCGAAGACCAGGAACGTCGCCGGGGTGGCCGTGCCGCCGAAGAGCGCCGAGACCAGACTCGTGCCCAGCGGAGCGCCGAACAGGTCGTGCGCGAGCAGGGCGTTCGGGTGTCCGGCGATCTCCGGGCGGAGGAACAGCGTGTAGAGGAGGCCGACGACCGGGGCCTGCGCCAGCACCGGGAGCATCCCCGCGAACGGCGAGGTGTTCTCGGCCTTGTAGAGCGCCATCATCTCCTTCTGCAGGCGCTCGGGGTTCTTCTTGTGGCGGCGCTGCAGCTCGCGCAGCTTCGGGGCGAGGCGTGCCCTGGTCTGCTCGGCCTTGGCCTGGGAGATGCCGACGGGGATGAGGAGCGCCCGCACCAGCAGCGTGACCAGCACGACGGCGAGGGCGGCGGCGGAGGCCCCGGCGATCGGGGTGAGGAGATCGGAGAGTCCGGTCAGGGCGCCGTAGGCGGCGTCGAGGAGGGCGGTGAGTGGGGGAAAGGCAAAGGGGTCCATGGAAGTGTCCGTTCGTGGCGTCGGGAAGGGTCGGCGAAAGCCGCGTCGTCCCGTCGGAACGGACTACGCGGCGGTCGCGACTCCCGGCGCCCGAGGGCGCGGATGCCCGGCGGCATCAGGATCGCTCTGTGTGAGGATGGTGCCGACGTCGATCGCCCGCAACGGATGCGGGGAGTCGGACGAGGCCTCCGGGCGCACGCTCAGCACGATGGCGAGCGTGAGGGCGGTCACGGCGAGGAGCGCGATCGCGAGGCCGAGGGCCGCGGCGTCCGGCATCGAGACGAGGCCGAGCGCGGTCGCGACGAAGGTCAGCATCTGCCCGAACCACTCGCTCATGTGCGCGCTCCCTTCTCCAGCGAGGGTAGCACCGGGACCCGGGGCTCCCTCCGTCACGGGTGGCCTCGCGGGTACGCCGCGGGCGTAACGTCGAAGCATGAGTGACCTCCGCGCCCTGCTCGGGATCGAGCATCCGATCATCCTCGGCCCCTTCGGCGGGCTCTCGTCCACGACGCTCACCGCGGCGGTGAGCGAGGCGGGCGGGCTCGGCTCCTTCGGCCTGTACGGCTATGACGGCGACCGCATCCGCGCCACCGGGGCGGAGCTGCGTGCGTTGACCGACCGACCGATCGCGGTGAACATCTGGCTCCCGATGGGTGACGAGGTCGAGCCGAATCCGCAGCACACGGTGTTCGCGCAGGCGCTGCAGCCGTTCTACGAGGCGGTCGGCGTCGACGTCCCCGCCCGCCCTGAGCGATACAACCCCTCGCTCGAGGAGCAGCTCGACGCGATCTGGGAGGTCGAGCCCGCGGTGCTGAGCGTGGTGTTCGGCGTGCCGTCCGCCGCCCTCGTCGAAGAGGCGCATCGTCGCGGTATCCGGGTCGTCGGCACCGCGACCACCGTGGCGGAGGCGGTCGCGCTCGCCGAGGGAGGGGTCGATGCGCTCGTCGCGACCGGGGCGGAGGCGGCCGGCCACCGGGTGTCGTTCCTGCGCCCCGCCGAGGAGTCGCTGGTCGGGACGTTCGCTCTGGTCCCGCAGGTCGTCGATGCGGTCGACGTGCCCGTGATCGCGGCCGGAGGCATCGCCGACCGACGAGGCGTGGCCGCCGCGTTCGCCCTGGGCGCCTCCGGGGTGCAGGTGGGGACCGCCTTCCTCGCGACCTCGGAGTCGGCAGCCAACCAGGCGCACCGCGACGCGATCCGCACGACGGCGGCCGACGAGACCGTGCTCACGCGTGCGATGAGCGGACGTCTCGCCCGCGGCGCGCGCAACCGCGTGGTGCGGGCGATCGAGGCGAGCGGCACGATCGCGCCGTTCCCGATGCAGAACTGGCTCACCGGACGATTCCGCACGGCGGCGGGGGAGCAGAACCTCGGCGCGCTGCAGTCCCTGTGGATGGGGCAGGCCGCGCCGCTGGTGGAGTACGACACCGCCGCCGAGGTGTTCGCCGAGCTGGCGGCGGGGGTCCCCGATGCGGCCCCGAGCGACGCCCGGAGCGACGAGAACCGGAACGCCGGGGAGGAGCCGGCCGCTAGAGGATGACGGTGGACTTGCCGTGCACGATCACGCGGTCCTCGGAATGCCACTGCACGGCGCGCGCGAGCACCAGGCGCTCGACGTCGGCTCCGCGGCTCTGCAGCTGTGCCGCCGATTCCGAGTGGGTCACGCGCGTGACGTCCTGCTCGATGATCGGCCCCTCGTCGAGGTCCGCCGTGGCGTAGTGCGCGGTCGCGCCGATCAGCTTGACGCCGCGATCCTTGGCGCGCGCATAGGGGTTCGCACCGATGAACGCGGGCAGGAACGAGTGGTGGATGTTGATGACCGGGACCTCGAGGCGGGTGATGAAGTCGTCGGTGAGGATCTGCATGTAGCGCGCGAGCACGACCAGGTCGACGTTGCCGCGCAGCAGCTCGAGCTGACGCTCCTCCATCGCGGCCTTGTCGCCGGAGGGGATGTGCACGAACGGCACCCCGAACGAGCGGACGGACTCCGCCAGGTCGGGGTGGTTGGAGACGACCATCGTGATGTCGATGTCGAGCTGCCCGCGCTGCGTGCGCCACAGCAGCTCCATGAGGCAGTGGTCGTACTTCGAGACGAAGATGGCGACGCGCTTGCGGCGGGCGACATCGTGCAGCGACCACTCCATGCCGAAGCGCTCGGCGACGGCCGCGATGTCGGCCTCGAGTGCGGGGCGCGCGGCGGACAGGCCGTCGAGGTGGATGACGGTGCGCTGGAAGAAGCGTCCGCCCTCGGAATCGGTCGAGTGCTGGTCGAGCGAGATGATGTTCGCGCCGTGCTCGGCGAGCACCCCGGCGACGGCGGCGACGATGCCGGGCTGGTCGTCGCAGGCGATGAGCAGGCGGGCGGTATCGGGCTGAGACATGGGGGCTCCTCGAGGGTGTGCATCGATTCTGCCGTGGATGCGACGAGCGGGCGAATCGCGCGGGCGCAGTCGCTACTCTGAGAGTCGTGGAAGCGAGCGACCTCGGCCTGGTGCTGATCCCCCTGCTGGCCGTCGCCGCGCCCCTGCTCGCCCGTGGGGTGCGCCCCGTGGTGCGCGTGCCGATCGTGGTGTTCGAGCTGGTCCTCGGCATCCTCGTCGGTCCTGCCGTGCTCGGCTGGGTCGAGCCCGGTCCGCTGCTGGAGAAGCTCAGCGACTTCGGCCTGGCGCTGCTGTTCTTCGTCGCGGGCACCGAGATCGACTTCAAGACGGTGGCGGGCAAGCCGCTGGCGCGCGCCTCGCTCGGATGGCTCCTCAGCGTGCTCCTGGGCATCGGCCTGGGCTTCTTCTTCGCCCCGGGCGAGGGCATGGTCGTGATCGGCATCGCGCTGAGCTCCACGGCGCTCGGGACGCTGATGCCGATCCTGCGCGATGCGCGCGAACTGGATACGCCGTTCGGCCGCGCGATCAGCGCGATCGGCGCCGTCGGGGAGTTCCTGCCGCTGATCGCGATCTCGATCTTCCTCAGCACCCGGACCACGCCGATCGCGACCGCCGTCCTGCTCACCTTCGTGGTGCTGGCGGGCCTCGCCGTGCTGTTGGCGCATCGCGTGCCGCATGGCCGGCTGCACCGCATCGTCCGGGCCACCCTGCACACCTCGGATCAGTTCGGCGTGCGGTTCGTGATCCTCCTGATCGCCGCGCTCGTCGGGCTCAGCGTGATGCTCGACCTCGACATGCTGCTCGGGGCGTTCGTGGCCGGGGCGATCTGGCGCATCATCATGTCGCGTGCGCCGAAGAAGGATGCGGAGGAGGTGGAGAGCAAGATCGAGGCGATCGCGTTCGGTTTCCTCGTGCCGATCTTCTTCCTCTACACGGGGGTCACCTTCGACCTGCAGGCCCTCCTCACCTCGCCGGCGGCACTGGCCCTGGTGCCGATCTTCCTGATCGCGCTGCTCGTGATCCGCGGCTCGGCCGCGCAGCTCTCGGCCCCGGCCGGGATGAGCGTCCGCGACCGCGCGGCCCTGGGGCTCCTCGCCGCGACCGGCCTCCCGATCATCGTCGCGGTCACCGCGATCGGCGTCGACCAGAAGATGCTCGACACCGGCACGGCCGCCGCGCTCGTCGGTGCCGGCATGCTGTCGGTGCTGCTGTATCCGCTCATCGGCATGACCCTGCGCGGCGACCGCGAGGAGGTCGCGGGTCCCGCCCGTGCGATCCGAACGACCCAGGGAGAGCTGTGACCACCGCATCCGATCTGCTGACCCAGGCCGTGCGCGACCTCGCCGACGCCCCGAAGGAGGGGCTGGGGGAGCAGCGGGATTCGCGGTGGCGCGGGCGACGCATCGTGCGGGTCGGCGAGGCCTGGCACCTGGGCGTGCTGCTGCTCACCGACACGCATGCGCTGGCCACGGCCGAGGTGCTGCGCGCCGCCGATCCCGGGCGTCGGGGGTACACGGCCGAGTCGGCCAGGGAGCGTGCCGAGCGTCGCGCGGAGGCGCTGCGCGGCGGCTTCGACGAGGGCGACGTCGTGCACGTGGGGTGGAGCGTGATCGACGTGGATGCGGTGGATGCCGGGGGCGCGTCGGGTCCGCTGGCCCTGATCGACGGCGTTCCGTCGGTGCGCTGGAGCACGGCCGGCGGTTACATGCCCCTGGAGGCATATCTGCGCGAGCGGGTGGCGCTGCTGCGGGGCTCGGCCGACAGCTGAGCTCAGGTGATCCGACTCAGGCGAAGGTCTCCGCGAACCGGCGGAGCAGCGCGGCGCCCTCGGTGACGGATGCCGCGAGCACCTGCTGCTGAACCTCGTCGAACTCGTCCGGATCGAAGTAGCCGGTGGTGCGGTAGAACGTCATCCGGTCGGCGAAGTCGCGGGGCGTCGGCTCGGGGTGGAACTGCGCGGCGTACAGGTGCGTGCCCACGCGGTAGGCCTGCACCGGGCAGACCTCGTTGGTCGCGAGCAGCACGGCGCCGGGCGGGGTGTCCGCCGCGCTCTCCTTGTGGGCCGTGAACACCGTCAGTGCGGAGCCGCTGGGGCCGAACACCGGGTCGGCCGCGCCCTCCGCGGTCGTCGTGATCACGGTGGCGCTCGCGGGCTCGGGGGTGTCCGTCACGACCTCGCCGCCCAGCATCCGGGTGACGACGCCGATGCTGAAGCAGGTGAAGAACACCGCGATCTCGGCGGCCATCGCGGCGTCGGCGAGCGTGCGCAGATCGGCCTCCACGCGCAGCTGCTCCGCGGACTTCACGGTGTCCGAGACGTTGAAGGGCGAACCGCCGACGACGACACCGCGGTAGCCCCGCAGGCGCTCGATGTGCAGCGGCGTCTCCAGGAGGTCGAGCCGGTCGACCACGTCGACGCCGAGCGCCCGCCGGAAGGAGGCATGCTCGGCATCCGCCGCCCCGATCTCGGGCCGCACGCAGACGTAGAGAAGCGAGGCCATCAGGAGATTCTAACGAGCGTGCGGCGGCTGTCCGACGCGGTCACCGCGAGGAGTTCGCCGTGCGGCCGCGGACGATGCCCACGAACGTCTCGACATCGGGCGTCGTGCGGTCCCGCGGCCAGACGAGGGCGACCGTCGACTCCGGGCCACCGTCGAGCACGCGGTGATCGGCATCCTTGCGGTGGTGCAGGCGGGCCAGCGACATGGGGACGATCACGATGCCGACGCCGGAGGCCGCCGTGGCGATCGCCTCTTCCGTCGGCAGTGCGGCGAACGCCGCCGGGACCGTGCCGGGGAGGTCGAACGTGCCGAGCACGTCGTCGGTCAGACCGATCACGACCTCGCCCTCCAGATCCGCGGCGGTGAGGTTCTCGGCCGCCATCAGGTGCGAGTCGACGGCGGCGACGACGACGGGCACCTCGTCGTAGAGGGCGATGATGTGCAGCGAATCGTCGGCGAGGGGCAGTCGCACGAGTGCCGCGTCGACCTCGTCGAGTGCGGCGCGCTGTGTCGCGGCCTCGATCGGGACGAGCTCGAGCGGCACCCGCGGCATCCGCTGCTTCCAGGCGCTGATCCACTTGCCCGGGGTTGCACCGGGCACGGCGCCGAGGCGGAACGTGCGCGGCTCCTCCGACTCGGGGGCCGGGGCGTCGAACACGACCTTGGCCGTCTTCTTCTTGGGCTTCTGCGGCGGGAACCTCTCGGCGGGAGCGGCCTTGTTCCGGCGCACCGGTGTGCCGCGCCCTGCGCCCTTCGCGGGCCGTCTTCCCTGATTCGCCATGGGATCCAGGCTACTCGGCGAGAGAGCCGGGCACCTCGACCCGGGGCACGACACCGTCCTGCCGGGTGTCCGTGGACGCGAGCTTCCGCTGCACCCGGCGGACGAGGCCCACGGCGCCGTTCGCGAGGAGCAGCACGCCGATGGTCAGCAGGATGATCGTGACGATGGTCGTCGGCGTCAGGGCCAGCAGCCCGTCTCCGATCGTGGCCCGCCGGTCGGCATCGCTGAGCATCCAGAGGGCGGTCGCGGCGGTCGCAGCGAACAGGAGGCCCCAGATGATGCCTGCCCAACGCGTGCGAGGAGTGGTGGTCGTCTCGGTGATCGTCGGAGTGCTCATCGCTGTTCTTCCTTCGCGGGTTCGACGACGGTGATCGAGATGTCGCCGCTGTCCTGATCGATGGTGACGGGCTGGATGGTCTTCGGGGAGCCGGTCTCCGCGGAGATGTCCTCGACGATGACCGATTCGCCTCCTCGGCGCGTGCCCTGCAGGACGCCGGAGTCGAGGACCTCGCCGTCGCCCTCCGCGACGCGCGTCCAGTCCACGTTCGCGGTGTCCACCGTGGCGCGCAGCTGCAGCTCGACGCCGGCGTTCACGTAGATGTACGTCGTGCCCGTCCCCTTCTCGACGACGATCGGTCGCGGTCCGTCCTCATGCGGATAGAGCGTCATCGAGAGGTCCCCGAACGGTTGACGGATGTGCGCGGCCTGGTTGTTCTCGATGGATGCCCAGCCCAGCGTGAAGCCCTGGAGGGTCGAGAATCCGCCCGCCACGAGTCCGCCGATCAGCGTCAGCACGGTGGCGAAGGCCAGGAAGCCGCTGCGGCGCCGGAACGCTCCGGCCACGATCATCCCGAGTGCGAGGATGAGCGCTGCCGCGAGGAGGCCGAGGGCACCGGCGAGCGCGTCTCCGCCACTGGTGAGTCCGACGGCGGCGCCCGTGATGATCGCCAGGCCCAGGAAGGTCGCGGCGAAGGCGAAGCCCGCTCGCGGGTTCGATGAGCGACGGATGCGCCGACGCTCGGCCGCTTCCGCGGCGAACACGGCCGCTTCGGCCTGGCGCTCACGGCGCAGCTGCTCACGGGCGGCGCGCTCGACATCCTGCTGCTGGCGGCGCCAGGCCTGGTCCTGCTCCTTCCAGGCCGCGTGCTGGGCGCGCCACGCTTCGAGAGCGGCGGGATCCTGCGACCCGGGCGGCAGCGGAGCCGGCGGGGCTGGGGGCGTGGCGGTGAGCGTCGCGGGGGCGGCGGGCGCCGGCGGATAGAAGCTCGACGCCTCCGGGCTCTCGGACACGACCGTCTCGGCATCCGTGGAGGCCTGCTGCGAGAGTGTGGCGTCCGCCCCCTCGGCGGTACCCGAATCACCGAGGGGAGCGGACGCGGCCGGGGCCGTCGGAACTGCGGAAGCCATCGGCAGGTCCGACGCGGAAGCACCCGGGGTGCGGCTCGCAGCACGCACGATCAGGAAGAGCAGGCCGGCGACGAGGACGAGCCCGACGACCCAGCTGGTGAGCGACAGGGCCGACCAGCCGTCGTAGCCGAGGCCGAACAGGCGGCCGGCGAGCGGGGCGGTCGGGAACAGTCCGATGACGGCCATCGCGAGGATGCCCCACTGCACCGGCTGGTAGTCGCGGCGCAGCAGGTCGCGGACGTGGACGCGTCCGTCGACATCGGGCAGCAGCGCCCAGGCCGCGGCGTAGAGGAAGATCACCGGCAGCCCGAACAGCGCGGCGACCACGAGCACGCCGCGCACGATCAGGGGGTCGATGCGCAGACGTGCGGCGATGCCCGCGGCGACGCCGCCCAGCCATCCCTCGGACCGTGCGACGCCGAGTCCGGCGACCCAGAGCAGGAATCGATCGGCGCCGCGGGGGATGTCGGCGCCGGGGGTGCCGACGGCCGGAGCGGCGTGATCGGCGGGGGGCGGTGGCGCAGTCGGAATCGTCATGCTTCGATCCTGGCGGCATCCGCCGGTGCCCTGCCATGGGGGGAACCCCTGAGCGACCCCTGATTCCGGGCCGGGGAGGACCCGGATGACCCGTGCGGATGATTGGATGGCGACATGTCCTCTTCGGCGCACGCTTCCGCGCGACCCCCGCGCGTGGCTGCTCCGCCGCGCCCCCCGCTGACCCGCGACCGCGACTGTCTGGTGGCGGGCGTCAGCGCGGGCCTCGCACGGCACCTGGGCGCGCGGGTGTGGGTGGTGCGAGCGCTCTTCGTCGCCCTGACCCTGTGCGGCGGCGCCGGCATCCTCCTCTACGCCTGGTGCTGGATGTTCACCCCGTGGGCGGAGGGAGAGGATGCGCCGACGCGACGGGTCCCGGTCGCCTGGCTTCTGCTCGCACCGGCCGCCGTCGGGATGCTGGTGGTGCTCGTCTGGCGTGGCGGCAGCGACTGGCTGAGCGGATCGATCCCGCCCGGCCCCGCCGCCCTGGTCGTGGCGGGCACGGTGGCGTGCGCGACGGGCGCCGGACTGTGGGCGACGCTGATCGACCGCACCGACACCGCCCGCGGCCCGCGGCACACGATGAGCATCCGGATCCTCTCGATCCTGCTGCTCGCCCTGCTCTTCTCGGTCCTGCTGTCGTGGCCCGTCGCCCGATCCGGAGTGGCGCTCGTGCTGGTCCCGCTCGCCGGGTTGGCCGCGGTGATTTCGTCCACGCTGATCCCTCGGTGGCGCGAGCTCTCCGGTGAGCGCATCCGCCGCATCCGCGAGGAGCAGCGCAGCCAGATGGCGGCCCACCTGCACGACTCGGTGCTGCAGACGCTCGCGCTGATCCAGAACCGCGCGGGCGCCTCCAGCGAGGCCGCGCGACTCGCGAGGGCGCAGGAGCGCGAGCTGCGCGCCTGGCTGTACGACGGCGACGCACCGGCCGACAGCGACCTGCCGACCGATCTGCGCGACTATGCCGGTGCGCTGGAGCTCGACTACCCGGTGCGGATCGATGTCGTGTCCGCCGGGCTGTCGGCCGAGCGCGCGAGCGGAGAGCTCGCGGCGGCGGCGAGGGAGGCGATCCTGAACGCCGCTCGTCATGCGGGTGGCGAGATCTCCGTCTACATCGAGGGCAGCGCATCCGGTGTCGACGTCTTCATCCGCGATCGGGGCGCGGGCTTCCAGCTCGACGACGTGCCCAGCGACCGTCTGGGCGTCCGCGAGTCGATCATCGGCCGGATGCGCCGGGCCGGCGGCACGGGCGCGGTCCGCAGCGATGAGAACGGCACCGAGGTGCACCTCCGCATCACGACGGGGCTTCCGCACGACCGTACCGCCGGGCGACCGGCATCCGCACGGGAGGAGAACCGTGGCTGAGAGCATCCGGGTCGTGATCGTCGACGACCACTCGATCTTCCGCTCCGGCCTGCGTGCCGATCTGGACGCGAGCGTCGAGGTGGTGGGGGAAGCGCCCGACGTGCCGTCCGCGATCGCCGTGATCGCGCAGACGCAGCCGGATGTGGTGCTGCTCGACGTGCACCTGCCGGGTGGGAGCGGTGAGGACGCCACCGGCGGGGAGGACGTGATCCGCGGGTCTGCGCCCACGACGGCCCGGTTCCTGGCGCTGAGCGTGTCGGATGCCGCGGCGGATGTCGTCCGGGTGATCCGCGCCGGCGCGAGGGGATACATCACCAAGGGCTCGTCCGGCGTCGAGGTGAGCAGGGCCGTGCACGCCGTGGCCGAGGGGGATGCGGTGTTCTCGCCGCGGCTCGCCGGTTTCGTGCTCGATGCGTTCGGCGCGGTCGCCGGGGAGACCGCGACGGCGACGGACGAGCTCGACCGGCTGTCGGCGCGCGAGCAGGAGGTGATGCGCCTCATCGCCCGCGGCTACGCCTACAAGGAGGTCGCGTCCGAGCTGTTCATCTCGATCAAGACGGTCGAGACGCACGTGTCATCCGTGCTGCGCAAGCTGCAGCTGTCGTCGCGGCATGAGCTGACCGCCTGGGCGTCGGAGCGACGCCTGCTGTAACCGGTGCGAGGGGTGGCTGCGGTCAGGCCGCGAGCCACAGACCCTTCTGATCCGTCGCGATGGTGAGCCCGGCGGCGACGGTCTCGTCGTCGCCGATGCGTGCGCCGCGGACGATGCGCGCTCCGGCGCCGACGTCGGTGCGGACGCCGACGTAGGCGTGATCGCCGATCGCGGCACCCTGGCCGATGTGCGCGTGCGCGTCGACGAACGCGCCCTCGCCGATCACGGCGTCTTCGTCGATCCAGGCGCCGCGGGCGATGGTCGCCCCGGCGCCGACGCGCGCGCCCGGTTCGATATAGGCACCCGCCTCGATGTGCGCCTTCGGATGCACCTTCGCGCCATGCGCGACGAGACCTCGACCGTTCGCGTGCTTGCGGTAACGCAGCGTCGCTCCCTGGTCGTTCTCGATGTCGACGTAGTTCTTACCCACGATTCCTCCCGTGCTCCGGAGTTCTCCGGATATATCAACAACCACGGGTGGGGCGGATTCATTCCCTCGGATGGATGTGGTCACCGCTGGCAGGACGGGCACCAGAAGGTGAGGCGTTCGCGAGTCGGATCCGCGCCCTGCTCACCCCGTCGGATGAGGGTGCCGCAGCGGCGGCACGGGCGCCCGGAACGGCCGTACACCCACGTCGCCTGGCCGGGGCGATCGATGCCGGTGAAGGTCCGATTGCGGCGGTCGCGGTTGGCGCGGATCGTGCGCACGCCGAGGTCGAGGAGCGCGGCGACGTCGACCTCAGGTGTGGGCGTGGTCGGCAGGATACCGCGCAGGAACAGGAGTTCTGCGGCGTACTCGTTGCCGAAGCCGGCGACATTGCGCTGGTCGAGGAGCGCCACGTGGATGCTGCGGCTGTCGGCTCCGAGCCGCCGCACGGCCTCCGCTGCGTCCCAGTCGTCGGCGAGGGGATCGGGACCCAGGTGGCCGACGAGCTGAGCTTCGTCGCGGGTGGGCACGACCTCGATCTCGGCGATGTCGACGCCCACGGCCTCCCGTTCGGCGGTGCCGACGATCGCGCGGACCTTGAAGGCCGGATGCCGCCACCTCTCGCCGGCCCGGTAGACGAACCAGACACCGTCCATGCGCAGATGCGAATGCAGTGTGCTGTCGCCGATGCGCATCAGCAGGTGCTTGCCGCGCGGGGCGACCCCGTGCACGGTCTGCCCGGTCAGATCGACCGTCGCGGCCTGAGGCACCCGCAGGTCGAACCGCGTGACGTCGGCACCGGCCAGCGCCTCGTCCAGGCGCCGCGCGGTGCGGAAGACGGTGTCGCCCTCGGGCATCAGGGAGCCTCGCGGGGTGCCGAGGATGCCGGGGATGCCGGGGGTGCCGGGGGCGCCGGCGGTGGCGCCCAGGAGCCGGAGCCCGGAGTCATCGCACCGGTCGAAGGGCTCGCGACGCTCGGGGCACCGGTGCGTGCGAGCATGTCGCGGGCGAGCATCGTGCTGCCGGCGACCGCTGCGGGCATGATCGCGACCGCACCACCGGGGATCAGGAAGCAGAGCTGGGTCGCGACACCGAAGCCGAGCACGCGGGCGCGGCTCCCGGAGAAGAGCGCAGCCCGATCGGCGGGACTGAGCTCGCGCGCGTCGAACGCGCGCCCGGTGAGCTCGCGGGCGAGCAGGCGGCCGGTCAGGACGACACCGGCGATCGGGCCGAGGAAACCTCCGACGGCCGGGATGAGGCCGATCAGCAGGACGAGGATCGCGATCAGGATGCCGAGCAGCACCAGTCGCAGCCCCTCGCCGAGAGTCGTCCAGAAGCTGCCGCCGTCGGCCGGGGGAGCCTCGCCGAGGTCGGCCTCGACCGCGTGCCAGATGCGCTGGTAGAACGGGTCGCCGATGGTCAGCGTGAGCGCGCTGAAGACGACGCTCGCGAGCGCGAGTGCGGCTGCCACGACCACGAAGCCCACCGCGGCGCGCAGCAGACCCTTCCACGGCTCGAACCATCCCTCGGCGAACGGGGTCAGCCAGGCGGAGACCGAGGGCATGCCGATCACCAGCGGCACGAGCGCGGCGGCGAGGACCACGAGGGCGATGAGCGCGGGGATGAGACCGAGCACCATGAGGCCGGGGCGGGTTCGCCACAGGCCGAATCCGCGCAGCAGCGTGCGGATGCCGGTGGCGAACTCTCGGATCATGGCTTCCAGCGTAGGCGCATCGTCAGACCGCCTTGCGGAGGGTGTAGCCCCGCGGGGTCGCCACGAATCCGGCCTCCTGGAGGGCCAGCGCCAGTTCGGTGCCGTAGACGCCGTCGCCGTTGACCTTCTCGACCGTCAGGGTGTCCAGGCGACGGGCGCGCGCGGTGGCCGCGAGGTCGGACGCGGCGGCGCGCAAGGTCTCGCCGTCGTCGCTGAACGACAGCACCGTGCGCCCCCCGCGTTCGAGGGAGAGCACGAGGGCGCCGTCGACGAGCACGACCAGACCGCCCGCCTTGCGACCCGGACGGTGGGAGACGCCGTCGAGCTTGGGCCAGCCGAGCGCTGCGCCGTAGGAGTTGGCGGGGTCGGTCGCGGCGAGGGTCACGGCCTTCCGCGGCGCGGGGTCGGCGAGCCCGGCGTAGGTGCGCAGCCGGTCGACCGTGGCCGAGGCGGCGAACTGCGCGGCGCCGAGCTTCTCGATCACATAGCCGCGTCGGCAGTGCCCCGCCTCCTCGAAACCGGCCAGCACCCGATACGCCTGGGCGAAGCCGCCGGGCACCCCCTCCGCCTGCACGGCACCGCGGGTGACGACGCCGTAACGGTCGAGCAGGAGACCGGCGGTGACGGTCGCGCGGCGGGCGGCATCCGTCTCGAGCGTCGGCAGCAGCGACCAGCGCCCCCCGATCGACGGAGGCCGCGGGGCGGCGGAGCCGGTGAAGGACACGCCGCGGTAGGTGCGGGCGCGGGGTGCGCGGCGCTTGACCTTGTGCGCCTGCGAGCCGCCGGCGAGCAGCGACCGGATGGGGGCGAACGTGTCGTTGGTCACATAGCCCGACCAGGTCAGCGACCACAGCGCCTCGAGCACGGACTGCTCGTTCTCGGCCGCGGCCATGTCCTTCAGCTGCGCGGCGAAGTAGGCGCCGCCGACGTCGAGCGCGATGAGGATGCGCGACTCGAGCGAGTCCGATGCGATCTCGGCGTCACGCTCCGGGAGGGTGAACGGCGCGAGATCGACCGGATGCAGCGACACCCAGCCGTCGCGCCCGGGGAGCGTGCCGTGACCCGACCAGATCACCTCGCCCGCCGCCGTGAGCTCGTCGAGCATCGCGGGGGAGTAGTCGCGCACCCGAGAGGGCAGGACCAGCGACTCCCAGGCGCTCGCGGGGATCGGCACCCCGGCGAACTGCTCGATCACGGTGAGCACGCCGTCGACGCCCTCCAGCGGCCGGCCGAGGTGCTGCCAGTCGGGGAGGAAGCGTGCGTACGCCTCGGGGGAGACCGGCTCGACCGACCCGCGGATGGCCGCGAGCGAGCGCATCCGCAGCCGCCGCAGCACCTCCGTGTCGCACCATTCGATCGCGTCCCCGCTGCCCGCGGCCTCGGGGAGGAAGTAGCCGCTGGTGAGCCGGCCCGTGGTCTCCAGGCGCTGAAGCGTGTGCCGGGCGACGGCGGCGCCGAGTCCGAACCGGGAGGCGATCGCGTCCGTTGTGAAGGGCACGTGGGTGCGCGCGTGGCGGGCGACGAGGTCGCCGAGCGGATCGGCGACCGGCTCGAGGAAGGCGACCGGGATGCCGGTGGGCAGCGCGGCGCCGAGCGCATCGCGCAGTCGACCCGCATCCTCGATCGCGGCCACGCGGGGAGCACCCGCGATCGTGACGGGGATCGCCCGACGCGCGGTGATGAGGTCGTCGAGCAGGGCGGCCGCCGAGGTGCCGTCGATCGATTCCGGATCGAGGCGGGCCGCGACCTCCTCGGGGTCGAGGGGGCCGAGCATCCGCAGCAGGTCGGCGACGCCCTCGAGCCCACGGGCGCGGCGCTCGGGATCGAGGCGCTGTGCCTCCCGCTCGAACTGGGCGATGACCTCGGGGTCGAGCAGCTCGCGGAGCTCGACCGTGCCCAGCAGCTCGCCGAGCAGCGCGGGGTCGACCGACAGCGCGGCCGCCCGGCGCTCGGCGAGGGGCGAGTCGCCCTCGTACATGAACGCGCCCACGTAGCCGAACAGCAGATCGCGGGCGAAGGGCGACGGCTGTCCGGGCTCGGTCTCGACCAGGCGGATGCGGCGATCGGCGATCGACGTCGCGAGCTTGCGCAGCGAGGGCAGGTCGTAGACGTCCTGCAGCACCTCGCGCAGCGTCTCCAGGATCACCGGGAACGTCGGGTGCCGCCGTGCCACCTCGAGCAGCTGGGCCGACCGCTGCCGCTGCTGCCACAGGGGCGTGCGCTTGTTCGGGTTCATGCGGGGCATGAGCAGCGCCCGTGCCGCGCACTCGCGGAAGCGGGAGGCGAACAGGGCGGAGCCGCCCACCTCCTCGGTGACCAGGTGCTCCAGCTCGTCGGGGTCGAACACGAACAGCTCGGCGCCGGGCGGCTCGGCCTCGGCATCGGGGATGCGGACGATGATGCCGTCGTCGCTCGCGACGGCCGATCCCTCGACGCCGAGGCGCTCGCGCACCCGGGCGTTGATCGCCAGCGCCCACGGAGCGTGCACCTTCATGCCGTACGGGGAATGGAGGATCACGCGCCAGTCGCCGACCTCGTCGCGGCCGCGCTCGACCGTGAGGGTGCGGTCGGTCGGGAGCGTGCCCGTCGCCTCGCGCTGCTCGGTGAGATGCGCCATGAGGTTCGCCCGTGCCTGCTCGTCGAGACCCGCATCGATCAGGCGCTGGGCGGCCTTCTCGGGCGACGCGGCGGACACCTCGCGGGAGAAGGCGCCGAGGGCCTCGCCGAGTTCGAACGGGCGGCCGATGCCGTCGCCGTGCCAGAACGGCACCTTGCCCGGCTGGCCGTAGGCGGGGATCACGTTGACGCGGTCGTGGGTGATCTCGGCGATCCGCCAGCTCGTCGTGCCGAGCGTGAACACGTCGCCCACCCGCGACTCGTAGACCATCTCCTCGTCGAGCTCGCCGACCCGGGCGCCGGTCGTCTCGCCGGCCACGAAGACGCCGAACAGGCCGCGGTCGGGGATGGTGCCGCCGCTGGTCACCGCGATGCGCTGTGCCCCCGGGCGTCCGGTCAGCGTGCCCGCATCGCGGTCCCACACGAGTCGCGGCCGCAGCTCGGCGAACTCGTCGGAGGGGAAGCGCCCGGCCAGCAGGTCGAGCGTCGCCTCGTAGGCCGAACGGGGGAGCGACTGGAACGGCGCGGAACGGCGGACCGTCTCGAACCACTCCTCCACGCTGATGGCGCCGAGCGCGCTCGCCGCCACGGTCTGCTGGGCGAGGATGTCGAGCGGGTTGCGCGGCACCTGGATCGCCTCGATCTTGCCCGCCAGCATCCGCTCGGTGACGATCGCCGTGTGCAGCACGTCGCCGCGGTGCTTCGGGAAGAGCGCGGCGCGGCTGATCTCGCCCACCTGGTGCCCGGCGCGGCCAACGCGCTGCAGACCGGACGCCGCGGACGGCGGGGCCTCGACCTGGATCACCAGGTCGACCGCGCCCATGTCGATGCCGAGCTCGAGGCTGCTCGTCGCGACGACGCAGCGCAGCACCCCCGACTTGAGCTCCTCCTCGACCTGCGCGCGCTGCTCCTTCGACACCGAGCCGTGGTGCGCCTTGGCGAGCACCGGATCGGCCCCGGCGGTGGCTCCGGCCTGCGCCATCATCGCCGCGGGCACGGTCGCGGCCGGTAGCTCGACGCCGATCCGCTCGGAGTAGATCTCGTTCAGGCGACCGGTGAGGCGCTCGGCCAGGCGACGCGAGTTGGCGAACACGATGGTCGAGTTGTTCTGCAGGATGCGGTCGACGATCGCCTCCTCGACGTGTGGCCAGACCGACCCGGTGACCTCGGAGTACTCGGCGTCTTCCGCATCCCCTGGCACGCCGGGAGGGGGTGGCGGGTTGGTCATGTCGTCCATCGGCACGACCACGCCGAGCTCGAAGGTCTTTGACGCGGGCGGTGCGACGATCTCGACAGGTGCCGATCCTCCGAGGAACCGCGCGACCTCGTCGATCGGGCGGACCGTGGCCGAGAGGCCGATCCGCTGGGCCGGCGTCTCGGTGCCATCGGCGCGGCGCAGGGCGTCGAGCCGCTCCAGACTGACCGCCAGGTGCGCGCCGCGCTTGGTGGCGGCGACGGCGTGCACCTCGTCGATGATCACGGTGTGCACGCCGCGCAGCGTCTCGCCCGCGCGGCTCGTGAGCATGAGGTACAGCGACTCGGGGGTCGTGATCAGGATGTCGGGCGGATCGGAGACGAGCTTGCGTCGGTCGCTCGACGTGGTGTCGCCCGAGCGCACGCCGACCGTCACCGCGGGGGCGGGGATTCCGAGCCGCCGGGCCGACTGCCCGATGCCGATGAGCGGGGAGCGGAGGTTGCGCTCGACATCGACGCCGAGCGCCTTGAGCGGCGAGATGTAGAGGATGCGCGTGCGCGGCTCGCCCTTCGCGGGAGGGGTGGTCTCACCCATGCGCTCACGGAACACGCTGTCGATCGCCCACAGGAACGCCGACAGCGTCTTGCCCGAGCCGGTCGGGGCCACCACGAGCGCGTGCTTGCCCGCGGAGATCGCGTTCCAGGCCCCCGCCTGCGCGGGCGTGGGCGCGGGGAACGCACCCCGGAACCAGTCCTGCGTCGCGGGGGTGAAGCGGTCGAGCACGTCGCTCATCCCTCCATCTTCGTCGACGGCACCGACATCGGGGTCGGACATCGGCCGCGACGAGGCCACGCCTGCACGGGTCGAACGGTGATTCGGCCGGGCAGGCGTGACTCGATCGTGCGGCTGCGACGTCACCCGACCTCGTGCAGCGCGCCCTCGCCGTCGATCTCGAGGGTGAGGTCGAGGTCGAGCCGGCGCAGGAACGCGTCGTCGTGGCTCACCACGAGCACCGCACCGCGGTACGCGCGCAGAGCTTCGACGAGCTGGTCGACCGTGTCGAGGTCGAGGTTGTTCGTCGGCTCGTCGAGCACCACGAGGTGCGGAGCGGGGTCGGACAGCAGCAGCTTCGCGAGGGCGACCCGGAAGCGCTCGCCGCCCGAGAGCGCCGCCACCGGACGCTCGGCGGTCGCCCCGCGGATCAGGAATCGGGCGAGCCGGTTTCGCAGCTCCTTCTCCGGAACCTGGGGCGCCGCGGCGGCGATGTTCTCGAACACCGAGCGCGTCTCGTCGAGACCGTCGACCCGCTGCGGCAGGTAGCCGATCAGGTCGGTGTGCGCCTCGGCGGACAGTGCGCCGATGGTGCCGCCGTCCGTGACCAGGCGTTCCAGCAGCGTCGTCTTCCCGGCGCCGTTCCGGCCGATCAGGGCGACGCGCTCCGGCCCCTGGATCACCCAGGACCGTTCTTCGTCGCCGATCGTCGCGATGCGGCGGCTGCGGGACACCTGCGGGTCGGGCAGCTCGATCTTCATCGAGGCATCCGAGCGCACGCGGCGTCCGGCCTCTTCCCGCGCGGCGTGCGCCGCGACCTCCTTCGCCCCGACCTCGGTGCGGAGCTTTCCAGCCGACACCTCGGCGGCCATCTTGCGACCGTGCGCGACGATCTTCGGCACTCTCTTCTCGATCTCGGCCTTCTTCGCCGTGCGGCTGCGGTGGGCGAGCTTGACCTCGGCTTCGATCCGCTGCCGCTTCTCCTTGCGGAGCGCCTGCGCCGCGGTGGCCTCGGCCTGCTTCGCCGCATCCTGCTCGGCATCCAGCCAGGCACGCCATTCCGAGTACGGCCCACCGAACACGCTCAGATCCTGGGCGTAGAGCTCGGCGGTCTCGTCCATCAGCTCGAGCAGCGACAGATCGTGACTCACGACGATGAGCGTGCCCTTCCAGGCGCGCACCATCGCCGCGAGCTTCGCCCTGGCGTCGCGGTCGAGGTTGTTGGTCGGCTCGTCGAGGAGCGTGATCGGTGCACGGCGCAGGCGGATGCCGGCGATCGCGACGAGCACGGCCTCGCCGCCGGACAGCTCCCCGACGCTGCGGTCGAGGAACTCCGGATCGAGGCCGGCCTCGGCGAGCGACGCCTCGGCGCGGGCCTCGATGTCCCAGTCGTCGCCGACCGCATCGAAGCGGGCGGGGTCGACGTCGCCGGCGGCGATGGCGCGCACCGCGTCGAGTGCCGCGGACACCCCCAGCAGCTCGGCGACCCGACGGTCGACGTCGAGCGTGAGCTGCTGCGGGAGGTAGGCGACCTCGCCGGAAGCGGTCACGCCGCCCGACGAGGGGTCGAGCTCGCCGGCCATCAGTCGCAGCAGGGTGGACTTGCCGGCGCCGTTGCGGCCGACCAGGCCGGTGCGACCGGAGCCGAACGCCCCGGAGATGCCGTCGAGCGCAGTCGAGCCGTCGGGCCAGGTGAACGTGAGGCGGTCGAGGACGACCGCTGCGTGCAGGGTGGTGGGAGTTGACATGAGTGTCTCCTGTCGAGTGCGAGGGTGCACTGACACCGGACCTCTGCCGGGTCCTCGACCGGATGCGGAAGCGTCGCGGGAGGAGGGAGGTCAGCCGTGGAGTCGGCGATCGTCGGGTCAGCGCGCGGAAAGAGAAGCGCGGAGGCGACGGATCAGATCAAAGGACTTCCAGACACGGCGGACAGGACTCCCCGACGATACCCGGGCGTGTCGGCGTTCCGCAACCCCGGGCGTGTCGCGGTCAGCGACCGGGCAGTACGACGGGTGCGCCCGTGTCCGGGTCGGCGATGACGCGGGCCTCGAGATCGAACAGCTCGGTGAGCAGCGCGGCGTCCACGATGTCGCGAGGTGCGCCCTCGGCGACGATGCGCCCGTCCTTCATCGCGATGAGGTGCGAGGCGTACCGGGCCGCCTGGTTGATGTCGTGCAGCACGACCACGACCGTGCGACCCTCCTGATACAGCCGCGTGACGAGCTCGAGCACCTCGATCTGGTGGCCGATGTCGAGGAAGGTCGTCGGCTCGTCGAGCAGCAGGATCGGGGTCTCCTGGGCCAGGGCCATCGCGATCCAGGCGCGCTGACGCTGACCCCCTGAGAGCTCGTCCACGTTCCGATCCGCGAGGTCGGTGACGTTCGTGGCGGCCATGGCATCGGCAACGGCGCGCTCGTCCTCCACGGACCAGCTCGACAGCACGCTCTGATGCGGGTAGCGACCGCGACCGACCAGGTCGGACACGGTGATCCCCTCCGGCGCGAGGGGGCTCTGCGGCAGCAGCCCCATCCGCCGAGCCACCTCCTTGGTGGACAGCCGGGTGATGTCGCCGCCGTCGAGGAGCACCCGCCCGCCCGTCGCGGGGAGCAGCCGGGCGAGTGCGCGGAGCAGCGTCGACTTGCCGCAGGCGTTCGGGCCCACGATCACCGTCAGCTCCGCGTCGGGGATGCGCACGTCGAGGCCGTCCAGCACGCCGCGGCCTCCGTAGCCGGCGCGCAGGTCCTCGGTCGCCAATCGGGTCATCGTCGTCCTCCTCCGGTGAAGCGCCTGCTCTCGCGCACGAGCAGTGCGAGCAGGTAGATGCCGCCGATGCAGATGGTCACGGCACCGGTCGGCAGGGTCACGTCCGGGATCGCGTGCTGGGCGATCACGTCGGCGACCAGCAGCAGCACCGACCCGGTCAACGCGGCGCCGACGACGTCGACCGAGGTGCCGCGTCCGGTGAGGCGCTGTCCGATCTGCGGGGCGGCGAGGGCTACGAACGCGATCGGCCCCGCAGCGGCGGTGACCGCGGCGACCGCGGCCACACCGAGCAGCATGAGCATCGCCCTGGTGCGCTCGCGGGGGATGCCGAGCATCGCCGCGGCGTCGTCGCCGAGCTCGAGCCGGCGCATCCGACGCTGGGCCGCCGGTGCGCACAGCAGCACGACGACGACCGCGATCGAGGCGATTCCGAGCGTCGGCCAATCGACCGCCGCGAGCGAACCCGCCCCCCAGACGGCGGCACGCAGGGCGAGGTCGACGTCGGCCTGCGTGCTGAACCACGTGTTCAGGGAGCCGAGGAGTGCGCCCATCGCGATGCCCACGATGATGAGCCGGAATCCCTGCACGCCGCGGCGGAACGCCAGGAGGTAGACGATCGTCGCCGTCAGTACCCCGCCGATCAGCGCTCCGGTCGCGTAGGCCGCGTACCCGGTCGCTCCGGTGAGCATCATCAGGATCACGCCGGTGTAGGAGCCGGTGCTGAAGCCGATCACGTCGGGGCTTCCGAGCGGGTTGCGGGTGAGCGATTGGAAGATGCTGCCCGAGATGCCCAGAGCCGCGCCGAACAGCAGCGCCGCGACGACCCGGGGTGCACGCCACTCGATGACGACCTTGCGCACGACGCCGTCGTCGCGACCGAGGAGCGCGCCGATCACCTCGCCGGCGCTCAGGCCGTAGCTTCCGAGCGTCATCGCCCAGACGGCCAGGCAGAGGGCGATCGCGACGAGCGCCGTGCACACCAGGAGCATCCGGCGCGTGGTGCGCACCGAGAGCGGGCCGGCGCGGAGGACGAGCACCGCGCTCACAGTGCTTTCGCCTTCCGGCCGCGGACCAGCGCGATCAGCACCGGTGCACCGATCAGTGGCAGCATCACGCCGACCTGCAGCTCCGCGGGGATCACGACGATCCGGCCGAGGATGTCGGCGCCGAGCACCAGCGCCGGAGCGAGCACGGCGGAGTACACCGTGATCCAGATCCAGTCGGGACCGGTGATCCAGCGCACGGCATGCGGCACCACGAGCCCGACGAAGACGAGCGGTCCGACGGCGGCCGTGGCCGCTCCGCACAGCAGGGCGACGGCCAGGATGATCCCGACCCGCGCGGTGCCGAGCCGCACGCCCACCGCCCTGGCTGTGTCCTCGCCGAGGGCCAGCGCATTGAGCGGGCGCACGCAGAACGCGGCGATCAGCAGCCCGACCGCGATCGGCACGAGGATCGCGTCGACCGTTCCCGCGGGGCGATCGGCGAGCGTGCCGGCGCCCCAGAACCGCATCCGGTCGAACGTCTCGGTATCGATGAGTGCGAGGGTGTGCGAGAACCCGGTGAGCACGGCCGCGAACGCCACACCGACCAGCGTCAGGCGCACCGGGGATCCGGCGCCGCGACCTGCGCCGGCGGCGAGATACACGAGCGCGGATGCGGTGATGGCGCCGACGAAAGCGAACGGGAGGTACTGGTCGATCCGGGTGATGCCGAGGAACGCTACGGCGAGGGTGACCGCGAAACCCGCCCCCGCGTTCACGCCGAGGATGCCGGGGTCGGCGAGAGGGTTGCGGGTCAGGGCCTGGATGAGCGCACCCGAGACGCCCAGCGCGGCGCCCACGAGGATGCCGAGCACCGTGCGGTCGACGCGTGCCGCGGTGACCGTGACGTGGCTCACCGATCCGTCCGGAGCCACGAACGCCTGCCAGACCACGTCGAGCGGCAGCGCGGCCGAGCCGACGGCCACGCTGAGCACGCAGAGCACCGCGAGGAGCAGCAGTGACGCGAGGAGTCCGAGGACCCGGCGCCGGGTCCGCGGCCGCCGGACGATGCCGGTGGGCGGTTCGGTGCGCGTGGCGGTGGTCATGGGGCTCCTCGGGACGCCGAAACGCTAACAGCTTCCGGCGGTCGCTCCGCGCGTCGGCATCCGTCTCGGCGGTGCGTCTCAGGTGTCGGCGAGGGCGCTGCGCGGGTCGGCGGTCAGGCGATCGGCGGCGATCCCGGTCTCCCGGCTCAGCGCCTTCACCAGCCCGGCCCTGGTGCCGTACCCGGAGAGCCGTGCCGCCGCGGTCAGATCGCCGCCGCCGATCAGATGGGCGACGGCCGCGTTCATGCGCGCGCGGCCGCGCCAGCGGGAGAACGACCAGCCGGTCTCGGTCACGAAGATGCGCTGCACCTGGCGAGCGCTCATGCGGTGGCGGGTGGCCAGCTCGTCGAGGGGGAGGGGCAGGCGGACGGCATCCTTCGCGAGCCGACGCGCGGCCGGATGCTCGGGATAGACGACGGGGAAGTACGGGCGCGACACGGTGTGCAGTACCCGCGCGATCGCGCGGCGGAACGGCAGGATCTGCTCGTCGGTGCTGGGGGCGGCGACGAGGGCGGTGGTCATGACATCGACGAGCGCCGGCACCACTCCGAGGACGCGCACGCGCACCGAGGGCGCGGCTTCGTCCTCCAGGATCGGACCGAGCACCGTTCCGCCGTCACGGACGCGGACGGCGTGGGGGACGTGCGGCTGCAGCCAGACGGCCTCGTGCCGACGGAGGGGGATGTCGACACCGTCGGCGGTGAGCACGGCCGAGCCGGTCACCACGTAGACGACGTGGGGTTCGTCGTGCTCGTGGGTGTCGTGCCCGAGGAAGCGGATCGAGTTCTCCGGGACGGTGCCGGCGAGAGTGGTGGATCGCACGCTGCTCCCCTCCGAGACATGTCGTATCCGTCAACGTCGATGTCGCATGCGTCACGATTCGACCGGTTAGTGAGAATAGCCTTACCTTACCCGAGCTGCGCCGTCCGCCGTGTGCCCGTCGGGTCATCCCGCATCCGTCGAACACAGAGGTCTCCATGTCCAGATCCGTCCGCCTTCTCGCTGCCCTTCCCGTGGTCGCCCTGTTCGCCCTGGCGTCGTGCTCGGCCGAACCCGCCCCCGAATCGGGAGCCGGCGCCACCGACGAGGCGGCGACCCGCGTCGTCGCCACCGAGCAGGGTGACGTCACGATCCCGGCCGACCCCCAGAAGGTCGTCGTGCTGAACTACGCGCTCGCCGGCTACCTGTACGACCTCGACGTCCCCGTCGCGGCGCTCACCTCGGAGGACTTCGGATACGAGGCGTCGTTCTCCGACTTCTGGGCGGAGGACGCCGAGAAGCAGGGCACGGAGTTCATCACCTGGAGCGGAGACGGCTTCGACCTCGAGGCGATCCTCGCGCTCGAGCCCGACCTGATCATCGGCGGCGGCGTCGGCTTCCCCCTGTTCCTCGCGACCGACGCCTACGACGACCTGAGCGACATCGCGCCGACCGTCCTCGTCAGCGGCGACAAGGCGACCTGGCAGGACCAGTACTCGTTCCTCGCCGACGACGTCTTCGACAAGGGCGAGGTCTACGACGAGGCGCTCGCCGCCTATGAGGACCGCGTCGCCGAGGTCGCCGAGAACATCACCGTGCCGACCGCGCCGTCCGCATTCCTGTCGATCCTCCCCGACGGCACGGTCTACGTCGCTCGCGAGGACATGGGTCTTCCCGTGGTCTTCGACGCCGTCGGCATCGAGTCGGCACCGCTCTTCGCCGAGGGCGACTACGAGCCGTACACGCCGGGCGGCGACTCCTTCGAGCTGTCGACCGAGCAGGTCGGACAGGTCATCACCCAGCCCACGGTGTTCATCACCGGCTTCAACACCGACATCGGCGACGTCGACACCCTGTCCGAGAACCCGGTTCTCGCCGCGCTGCCCGCGTTCCAGAACGACTCCGCCTACGTGCTCCCGTACTGGGTGGCCCGTGGTGACTACGACGAGGCGCTCGCCCTGCTCGACATCATCGAGGAGCTGTTCGGCTGAGATGGCACATCGCGCATTCACCTCGCATCCGCTGGTCGTGCGCCGCGTGACGGTGCGCCGCATCGAGGACGTCACTCCTCGCATGCGGCGCATCGTCGTCGGCGGGGAAGGGCTCGGGGAGACCGTCGTCGACGGGCACACCCACCGCGCGTTCGCGGCACCGGGCTTCGACGACCACCTCAAGCTGATCTTCGCCGCCGACGGCGATCTGGAGTCGGCGCTGCCCGTCCAGCTGCCGCACGGCATCGAGTGGACCGCCGCCGAGAACCGACTGGCGCGCGACTACACGCCGCGCTGGGTGGATGCCGAGGCCGGAGAGCTGGCGCTCGACTTCGTGCTGCACGGGGACGGTCCGGCCGCATCGTGGGCGCAGACCGCGGCTGCGGGCGACGAGCTCTGCTTCGTCGGGCCGAAGTCGTCGCTGCGCCTTCCGGAGAGCCTCGACTGGATCGTGCTGATCGCCGACGAGACAGGCCTGCCCGCGGTCGGTCGGTTCCTCGACGAGCGTCCTGTCGACGCCCCGGCGCACGTGCTTCTGGTGGTCGAGCACGACGATGCGCGACAGGAGCTGAACCTCCGCCGGGGTGACACCGTGACGTGGGTGACGGCGGCGGCCGGCGATGCGGCGGCCCTGGAGGGCGCCGTGCGTGCTCTCGCGCTCCCGGAGGGGGAGGGATACGCGTGGGCGGCCGCGGAGAGCCGCGCCCTCCTGCCCGTGCGCCGCTACCTGCAGCGGGAGCGCGGACTCGCCAAGGACCGGATCAACATCACCGGCTATTGGCACGCGGAGGCAGTCCCGTCGGGCGAGGACGCGGCGCCGGAGCTGCCGCCGGTGGTCGAACCCGCTTCTCCCGTGTCGTGGCTCGTCGTGCGTGCCGCCGTCCGGCTCGGCGTGGTCGACGCCCTGGCGGACGGCCCCCTTCCCCTGCCGGAGCTCGCGGCGAGGCTCGGGGTGGCCGAGAGATCGATCGAGGCGTTGCTCGGCATCCTCACGACCACCGAGGTGGTCGCCGGCGACGTCGGGGCGCTGGCGCTCGGCCGCTTCGGGGAGGACCTTCTCGAAGAGCATCACCGCGAGGAGTTCGACGGCCTCGAGGCGGAGGCCGTGCTGGCCCTCCGCGAACTGGACCATGCCCTGCGCGATGGCGTCTCCCCTTGGCAGCGTGCGCACGGCGACACCCTCGCGGCACAGGCACAGGCGGATGCCGTCCACGTCGAGGAGCTCGTGGAGGACGCGGGGCGACTGGCCTACCTCCTCGACGGGTTCGTGGCGAGCCGGATGTGGGATGACGTCGCCAGCGTGCTCGTGGTCGGCCCCGGCGCCCCCGCGGTCGTCGGCGCCTTCGAGGACGGCGGACGGGAGGGGATCGGCATCGCCGTCCACGAGCACGGCGAGGTGCGAGACGCCGTCGTCGAGGCCGTCGGGCGGGACGTGCCCCTCGGCTGGGACGGTCGACTGGTCGATGTCGCCGTCCTCGCGCTCGCACTCGCCCATCGGACGGACGTCGAAGCGGTCGCGCTCCTGGACGAGATCGCGCCGCACACGGAGCGCCTGATCCTCCTCGAATCGAGTCGGCCGGACGCCCTCAGCCCGGGTGCCGAGGAGCATCAGATCGTCGGCTTCGCGATGACGGGTGCCCCGTTCCGCTCCGCCACGGCGCTCGGTGAACTCGCCGCGGCGGCGGGCTGGTCGACGGAGCAGGTGCTGCCGTTGGGCTGGGGAGTGGAGGCGACCTTCCTCGTCCGGGCGTGATCGTCCGCTGATCAGCTCGCGGCGATCCCGTCGAGCCACTTCGTGAGGAACCGGTGCACGTCGGTCAGCTCCTCCTCCGAGATGCTGTGCGTCAGCCCGGTGTAGACCCGGCCGGACAGGTCGGAGTGCCCGGGCAGCCACTGCGCGGTGTGCGCGACCAGTGCGGGCGGGATGACCTCGTCGTGCGTGCCGCGGCCCCAGAACACCGGCGGGCGCAGCTCGGCCAGGGCGTCGTCGTTCGGCAGCTCGCCCGGTGCCGCGTAGCCGCTCAGCGCCACGACCGCTCCGAAGCGGTCCGGCGCGAGCCGCAGTGCCTGCAGCGACACCGCCGCGCCCTGCGAGAAGCCGAGCAGCGCGATCGAGGGGGCGTCTCCGGCGGTGGCGTCGAGCCAGCGCAGGAACGCCTCGGCGGCGATGGTCACGGCCTCGGGGCTGCGGCCGTCGAGCCCGTCGATGGGGTACCAGGACCGGCCCGGCATCGGCCACGGAGGTGCGAGGGGCGCGGCGACGGACGCTACGGCGATGCCCTCGGGGAGATAGGGGATGAGGCCGAACAGGTCGTGCTCGTCGGCCCCGTAGCCGTGCAGCAGCACCAGCAACGGCTTCCCGTCGCGGTCGGCGGACGACCATCGGGTCGCGGTGTCGTCGATCGTCAGGTTCTCGCTCACACCGTCATCCTGCCAGGCACGACCGACGTGCACCCGGTGTCGGCCGGAGAGGGCGGCTGGTAGAAAGGACACATGGCGGTCCGCACACCTGATCCCGATCCGGAGCCCGAAGACGACGGTCTCGGAGGCTTCCGCGATGCGAATCCGCCGGCGCCCGACGCGAATCCCGGCTGGCTGAGCGAGTTCGAGCTCGAAGAGGCACGGCGCCGACTGCCGATGCTCTACGTCGAGGCGATCCCCGTGCGCACCGACGGCTCCGGCCAGGTGACCGAGATCGGCATCCTGCTGCGCTCCACGCCCATGGGCGAGATGACCCGCACGATCGTGTCCGGCCGCGTCCGCTTCGGCGAGACCATCCGCGACGCCCTGTTCCGCCACGTCGAGAACGACCTCGGTCCGATGGCGTTCCCGCTGCTCCCGCCGCAGCCGCTGCCGTTCACGGTGGCCGAGTACTTCCCGATCCCGGGTGTCAGCGCGTTCCACGACGACCGGCAGCACGCCGTGTCGCTCGCCTTCGTCGTGCCGGTGACCGGCACGTGCGAGCCCCGCCAGGACGCTCTGGAGGTGACCTGGTTCTCGCCGGAGGCGGCCGGATCCGACGCGGTCGCCGCCGAGATGGAGAACGGTCGCGGCACGCTCATCCGCCAGGCTCTCGCCAGTCTCGGCCTGCTGCGCTGACGTCGACCGACGGACTCCGTCGCGACGTCGACCATCGCGTCGACCCCGGGCGCCTGGGCGAGCCGGTGCGGCTCTCGACGGCCGCGGGTCTGCACGGCCGCGGGTCTGCACGGGCGCGGGTCTCGACGTGACGTCGGACCCCGGGTCGCGAGGGCGACTCTTGCGTCGATCCGACTAATGGGCTAGAAAGTAGACCATTAGTCCAATCGGCAAAGGATGCTTCGACATGGATGCTTCGACAACGACGTCGCGCAGCGCAGCAGCAACTCCTCCGGAGCGCAATCTCCGCGGGAATCTCGGGGCGGTGTCGGTCACCTTCATGGTGATCGCGGCCGCGGCCCCGCTCACGGTGGTCGGCGGCCTCGTGCCGATCGGCTACCTGGTGGGCAACGGCATCGGCTTCCCGGTCATGTTCCTCGTAGCGACCGTGATCCTGCTGCTCTTCTCGGTCGGGCTCACGGCGATGAGCCGCTTCCTCCCGAAGGCCGGCTCCTTCTTCGTGTTCGCGACCCACGGGCTCGGTCGCACGCCCGGCCTCGCCACCGCCTACCTCGCCCTCGTCTGCTACACGACCGTGCAGATCGCGGTGTTCTCCTATCTGGGCGCGACGATCAGCTCGAGCATCGTCCTCCTCGGCGGGCCCGAGATCCCCTGGTGGCTGCTCACCCTCGCCTCGGTCGCGCTCGTGGGTGCTCTGGGCTACCGGCAGATCGAGCTCAGCTCCCGCGTGCTCGTCGTGGTGCTGCTCGCCGAGATCGGCATCGTCGTGCTCCTGGGGATCGTGATCCTCGTCACGGGCGGCGCGGAGGGCGTGACCTTCGGGTCGTTCCTGCTGCAGAACGTCCTCTCCGGCGCCCCCGCGCTCGGCCTCATGTTCGCGATCGCGAGCTTCATCGGCTTCGAGTCGACCGTCGTCTACCGGGACGAGGTGCGCACCCCCGAGCGCACGATCCCGCGCGCCACCTACGCGTCCGCCATCGTGATCGGCGTCTTCTACGCCTTCGCCGCCTGGGCGATCGTGGTCGGCGTCGGCGAGGGGAACGTCATCGATGAGGCGGCGGCCGACCCGACCACGCTGATCACGCGCGTGACCGAGCAGTACCTCGGCCCGATCGGCTCCATCGCGGTCGCCGTGCTGTTCCTCGGGAGCATGTTCGCCGCGGTGCTGTCGCTGCACAACGTGCTCACCCGCTACCACCACGCGATGGCCAACGCCCGGGTGCTGCCCGACCGGGTCGGCACGGTGCATGCGCATCACGGCTCACCGCACATCGCCTCGATCGTGCAGGTGGCCACGTCCGGCGTCGCGATCATCGTCCTCGCGCTCATCGGCTTCGCGCCGGAGAACATCTTCTCCTGGTTCGCCGGCATCGGCACCCTCGCGATCGTGATCCTGATGGCGGTCACCTGCCTGTCGGTCGTCGTCTACTTCGCCCGCACCCGCGTGCTGCGCAGCCCCTGGCACACCACCATCGCCCCCATCCTCGGCTTCCTCGGCCTCGCCGTGTCCGCCGTGCTGATCGCGGCGAACTTCCCCCTGCTCGTGAGCGACGTCGACGCGGAGGGGAACCCCGCCTGGGGGCCGATCAGCATCACCCTGGTCGGCGTGGTCGTGATCGCGCCGGTGATCAGCCTCGTGCAGGCCGCGATCATGCGGGCGAAGGCTCCCGAGGCCTACGCGCAGATCGTGCGCCGCTTCGACGAGAACGCCTGACGCTCGACACCCGCCCGCCGCACACGAAGGATGGACATCATCAGCACTCCCGCCCCGACCCGCCCCCTGATCGGCATCTCCGGACGACGCCTGCGCGCCGCCGCCATGGGCGCGCCGCACGGCTTCGCCGACGCCCCGCTCGAGGCGTATCTCAGCGAGTACGCGACGTCCGTGCTCGGTGCCGGCGGACTGCCCGTGCACCTGCCGATGGACGCCGCGCCCGCGGAGCTCGTCGAGCGCCTCGACGGTGTCGTGATCGTGGGCGGTGACGACGTCGACCCGCGTCGCTACGGCCAGGCGCCGGGGCCGTTCACCGCCCTGGTCGACCCGCAGCGCGACGAGTTCGAGTCGGGGCTCATCCAGGCCGCGATCGACGGCGGCGTGCCGCTGCTCGGCGTGTGCCGGGGCGCCCAGCTCCTCAACGTGGTCCGCGGCGGAACGCTCCACCAGCACCTGGCGCACGGCGAGGGGGAGTCCCACGGCTCCTACGCCTACCCGCGGGCGCACCGCGTGCACGAGGTGCGCATCGCCCCGGGCAGCGTGACGCATGCCCTCTACGGCGAGACCACCCGCGTCAACTCGTTCCACCATCAGGCGGTCGACGTGCCGGGGCGCGGGATCGTCGTGACCGGCTGGGCGCCCGACGGGGTCGTCGAGGCCATCGAGCTCGAAGGGCTCCCCGTCGTCGGTGTCCAGTGGCACCCGGAGACCTTCGACGCCGACCCGATCTTCGGCTGGCTGGTCGCGCAGGCCGCCGCCCGTGCGACGCTGAGCGCCGCGCCCGAAACGCAGAATGTCGCCTAGGCGTCATCGAACAAGGAGAAGAAATGCGACACGCAGACAAGAACGCCTTCCTCACGGGCGCGGGTTCCGGGATCGGACGCGAGACGGCCCTCCGCCTCGCCGGGGAGGGGGCGCGCGTCCTCGTGACCGACGTCTCGGCGGAGGGTGCGGCCGAGACGGTGCGCCTCATCGAGGAGGCCGGCGGCACCGCGCTCGCGGCCGTGGTCGACGTACGCTCGCGCGAGCAGATCCGCGCGGCCGTCGACGTCGCCCGCGAGGCCTGGGGAACGCTGCACCTCCTGGTGAACAACGCCGGTGTCGTCACGGAGCACTCCTTCGAGACGCTGACCGAGGAGGCGTGGGACTTCGTGTTCGACATCAACCTCAAGGGGCAGTTCCTCGTGGCACAGGAGGTCGCCCCGCTCATCGCCGAGTCCGGCGGCGGCGCGATCGTGAACCTCTCGACCGTCGAGGCCCTCGTCGTCGTCACCAGCACCGGAACCGCGCAGCCGCACTACAACGCCAGCAAGGGCGGCGTGCCCATGCTCACCAAGGCGCTCGCAGTGGAGCTCGCCGCCAAGAACATCCGCGTCAACTGCGTGGCACCCGGCCCCATCGCGACGGACTTCTTCGACTACGAGAGCGTCACGAGCCCGGAGGCCCTGGAGTTCATGAAGCAGCGCCTGCTGGTGCCGCGGGTGGGTGTGCCGGCCGACATCGCCTCCGCGGTCTCCTGGCTGCTCAGCGACGAGGCCTCCTGGATCGACGGCATCCAGCTCCCCGTCGACGGAGGGTGGCTGACGCGATGATCGATGACGTGCGCCTCGCCCCGGAGGAGTTGGAGGCGGCCGGCATCCGCACCGTGATCGTCGCGACGCCCGACATGCAGGGCCGGCTCGTCGGCCGCCGCATCCCGGTCGAGGGCTTCGGCCGCGTGGTGGAGAACGGCGTCGACATCTGCACCTGCGCATGGGCGTGGGACATCGACCAGGGGCTGGAGCTCATCGACGCGAACCGGTTCGCCCTGTGCGGCATGCACAACGGCGTCCCCGACGTCACGCTGATCCCCGACCTCGAGACGCTGCGCCCCGCGGCCTGGCTCGAGGGCGTGGCGATCTGCCTCGCCGATCCGGTGGACGTGCACACGCACGCGCCGATGCCGATCTCGCCCCGCGTGATCCTGAAGCAGGAGCTCGCGCGCATCCGGGAGCTGGGCCTCACCCCGCTGGCGGGCACCGAGCTGGAGTTCTACCTGTTCCGCAACGACCCCCGGGAGCTGCGTCGCTCGGGCTTCCGCGACCTGGACCCCACGACGCTCACGCCCTCGGACTTCATGATCCACGAGGGGAACCTCTACGAGCCGTTCTTCCAGAAGCTGCGCTCCGACCTCCGTGCCAGCGGCATCCTCGTCGAGGCGGCCCAGAGCGAGTGGGGGCTCGGACAGTGGGAGATGACGTTCGAGTACGGCGATCCGCTGGAGATGGCCGATCGCCACGCCCTCTACAAGCTGGCCGTGCGCGACACGGCCGCGCGCGCCGGCATGTCGGCGACGTTCATGGCCCGGCCGCTCAACGACCAGCCCGGATCCTCCTGCCACGTGCACGTGTCGTTCGTGGACGAGGAGGGGACGGCCGTGTTCTGGGACGAGTCGGCCGCCGACCGCCTCAGCGGACGGATGCGGTCCGCCATCGCCGGCGCCCTGGAGCACGCTCCGGCGCTGATGGCCTGGTACGCCCCGACCGTCAACTCCTACCGCCGCAGCAACTCCTCCGACGTGGCGGGGAGCGGGCGCACCTGGGGCTTCGACAACCGCACCACCACCGTGCGCGTGGTGGGGCACTCCCCGAAGGCGCTGCGCTTCGAGTTCCGCCTCCCCGGCGCCGACACCAACCCGTACTTCACCCTCACCGGCGTCCTGGCGTCGGCGCGCGACGGCATGGAGAGGCAGTCCGTGCTCGGGGACCACGTGGTGGGCAGCGCCTACGACCTCCCGGCCGACGGCGCGATGCCCGCGGATCCGCGTCAGGCGAGCGCCCTGTTCGGCGAGAGCGCGCTCGTGCAGGACCTGCTCGCGCCCGAGCTCATCTCGCACCAGCAGGTGCTGCTCGACCACGAGTGGTCGACGTTCATGTCCCGCGTCACGGACTGGGACCTGCACCGCTACTTCGATCGGATCTGACATGACCTACCCCGCCCTGCGCACCTGGATCGGCGGTGTCGCCGAGGAGAGCCCGGAGAGCGACGGCACCTGGCTGCACGACCCCAACACCGGGGAGGCCCTGGTCGCTTCCGCGTCGAGCTCGCTCGATCAGGTCGGCCGGGCCGTGTCGGCGGCGCAGGACGCGCACGATGACCGTCGGTGGCGGGGACTCGCTCCCGAGAGCCGTGCCGAGAGGCTGGCCGCCCTCGCGGACTGGATCGACGCCCGGGCCGAGGAGATCGCGCACCTCGACGCCCTCAACAGCGGGGTGCCGATCTCGGTCACACGGCTGTTCGGCGGGGCGAACGGGGCAACCCTGCGGGATGCCGCTCGGCGTGCGGTCGCGATCGGCGATGTGCGTGATCTCCCCTCCGCGCAGGGCGGTGTGCGCGGGCATCGCGTGCCGTGGGGGCCGACCGCGCTGATCCTGCCGTGGAACGCTCCGTCGGCCATGGCCGTCAAGAAGACCGCGTTCGCGCTCGCCGCAGGGGCGACCGTGGTGCTCAAGCCCTCGTCCTTCTCCCCATGGAGCGCGCAGCTCCTGCTGGAGGGCGTGCACGCGGTCGGCATCCCGGATGGAGTGGTCGGGCTGGTGCAGGGCAGCGGCGGAGTCGGGCGCGCCCTCGTCGCGGATGAGCGCATCGCCGCGATCTCGATGACCGGCTCCACGCCGACCGGCCGTGCGATCGCCGCGACCGCCGCTCCGCGGTTCGCCCGTCTGCAGCTGGAGCTGGGATCGAACAACGCCGCGATCGTCCGCGCGGATGCCGACCTGCCCGCCGCCGCGAAGGTACTGGCGGACGGTGTGCTCAAGCTCTCCGGTCAGTGGTGCGAGGCGCCGCGCCGGGTGCTGGTCGATCGGAGACGACGTGACGAGCTCGCCGGACTCCTGATCGCCGAGTTCGGTCGTCGGACGATCGGGTCGAGCCTGGACGAGGACACCGAGGTGGGCCCGGTCGCGTTCGCCGCGCGCCGCGAGGAGCTCACCGCGCAGCGCGAGCGGTTGGCCGGCGCCGGCGCCGAGATCCTGCGGGTCGCGGCGGTGCCGGCGCAGGGATGGTTCTTCGAGCCGACGGTCGCCGTGCTCGACGGGCCCGGCCTCGCCGACGAGGTGTTCGGCCCGATGCTGCTCGTGGGTGGATACGACACCGAAGATGAGGCCGTGGCCCTCGCGAACACGGGTCAGGTCGGGCTCGCCGGCTACGTCTTCGGCGATGATAAGGGCGCGGCGGCCGCGCTCGGCACGAGACTCGTCGCGGGCGAGGTCAAGGTCAACGGCACGAGCGTGCTCGACATGTCGCCGGAGTCGTCGCAGAGCTTCTTCGGCGCGAGCGGTCTGGGCGGCCACGGCGACGACGATGTGCTTGACTTCTTCGTGGGGAAGCAGATCGTCGGCTCCGACCGCCCGGGGCTTCCCCTCTGACCGGAGGAGCCAGGATGAGCGAGCGTGACGACGCGCCGCACGACTTCTCCCGTGCCGTGCTCCAGCCCGTCTCGGGATATCAGGCGGTCGCCGGATTCCTGCGGCGCGAGATGGCGCTCGGCCGCATCCGACCCGGAGACCGGCTGCCGCCGGAGCGACGGCTGGCCGAGCAGCTGGGCGTCTCGCGGGAGACCCTGCGCCAGGCTCTGCGCATCCTCGAGGGCAGCGGGCAGATCGTCATCTCGCGCGGTGCATCCGGCGGGGCGTTCGTGCAGGACACGGCGCTCGATCCGCGCCTCATCCGCGAGGAGGTGCGCACCCGCTCCGCCGAGATCGGCGAGCTCACCGAGTTTCGCTCGATCGTGGAGTCCGGCGGAGCCGCACTGGCCGCCGCGCGCCGCAGCGATGCCGACCTCGAAGCCATGATGCAGGCGCAGCGTGATCTCGCGGCGGCCGTCACCAAGGCGGAGTCGCGCATCGCCGACACCGACTTCCACATCGCGCTCGCCGAGGCCTCGGGCAACTCCTTCGTCCGCGATGCCGTCGAGGAGGCGCGGGTGCGCATGTTCGAGCCCGTCGACCTGATGAGCTTCGACTTCGTGAAGGAATCGAGCTGGCACGCGCACGAGCAGATCCTGGAGGCGGTGCGCCTCGGCGACGCCGCAGCGGCGGACGCCGCGATGCGCGCGCACCTGCGCACCACGCGCGAGGAGTTCACCCGCGTCGTCGAATCCTGACGTCGCGCCCCGGCCGTCTCGGGAGATCCTCCGCCGAGCTTGTCCCGGCAGCGCTTTCCCGTGTATTCATGACGGAGGTGATCTGCTCAGAGCGCCACGACTTTCGCGGTCACCGACCGCGTCCTGCCCGAGAAGGATGCTCCATGGTGTTCGCCGCCCCGATCCGTTCGATCCGCGCTGCCGCCGGCGCTGTCGCCGTCGCGCTGCTGGCCTCGATGTTCGTCGCCGTCGCCGCGCCCGCCGTGGCATCGCCGGTGCCGACCGCTGTCGTCGCCGACCCGGCGCATGCCGGCATCGCCGACCGGCTCCCGCTCGCCCTCGCCGCGGCGGCCGCCGTCGCGGCGCCGGAGCCGGGGGAGGGCACGGCCGTCGTGGCGGGGACGGTCACGTTCCCGGGCGGCACCGATCTGACGCGGGGCCGCACCTTCGTCGTGGCCTACGCCCCGGGGGCCGACCCGCTCTCGCCGCTCGCGTCGGCCGCCGTCGCCGCCGACGGAAGCTACGCGATGAACGCGCCCCTCGGCGACGTCGTCCTCGGCGTGCTCTCCGAGGGACGCGCGGTGTTCGACCGTGGCGGTCCGCTCGCCGCGGGCAGCTCCGACAGCCTCACGCTGGGTGCGGACGGGGCGTCGTACGACGTCACGCTCGACCGGTCGGCCCTCGTCGCGGGATCGGTGACGGCACCCGTCGCCCTCAGCGGCCAGCGGGTCGCGGTCGCGGTCTACCCGGCCGACGGCACCGGCGCCACCGCCGCTGCGGCGAACTACGTGACGGATGCCGGAACCTTCGCGGTCGGCGGTCTGCCGGCGGGGAACTACCGCGTCGCCTTCGTCTCGGCCGCCGCCGGCGCCGCCTCGGAGTGGTGGGACAACGCTCCCGGCTTCGCGAAGGCGAAGTCCTTCCCGCTCGGGGCGACCGAGTCGCGCACCGGCGTGGATGCGAAGCTCGAGGCCCTGCGTCTGATGGACACGTCGGTCCCGACGATCAGCGGCACCACCACGGTCGGGCAGACGCTCAAGGCCGCACCGGGCGCATGGACCGCCGGAACCGCCTTCACGTACCAGTGGTACGCGAACGGGGCGGCGATCGCGAAGGCCACCGCGTCATCGCTCGTGCTCCCCGCCGCCGTCGCCGGCAAGAGGATCACGGTGCGCGTCACCGGCACCAAGACGTCGTACTTCCCGACGTCCGCCACCTCCGCCGCGACGGCCGCCGTGGTGCGTCCGCTGGTCGCGCCCGTGCCCGCGATCACCGGCACCGCGACGGTCGGACAGACCCTCAAGGTCAAGACCGGGACCTGGACGGCCGGCACCCGGTTGACCTACCAGTGGTACATCAACGGCGTCGCGGTCGCGAAGGCCACCGCCGCGTCGTTCAAGCTCCCGGCAGCCGCCGCGGTGAAGCCCGTCACGGTCGTGGTCACCGGGACCAAGGCGGGCTACGCGACGGCCGCCAAGCGCTCGAAGGCGACGGCCGCGGTGAAGGGCATCCTGACCGCTCCGGTTCCGCGGATCACCGGCTCGACGATCGTCGGATCGAAGCTCACGGCCGTTCCGCAGACCTGGACGAGCGGCACGAAGCTGACCTATCAGTGGTACCGCAACGGCAAGGCCATCAGCCGGGCGACGGGCTCGACGCTGGTCGTCACGGCGGCCATGGTGAAGGGGACCATCACGGTGCGGGTCACGGGCACGAAGAGCGGCTACATCGCCGCGGCCCGCACGTCCGGCAAGACCGGGGTCGTGAGCTACCCGGCGCGCACCAAGCCGATCTCGAAGACCTGCCCGGCGTGGGCGCCGATCAAGGGCAACGCGAACTCGATGATCTACCACGTGCCGTCAGGGAGGTCCTACAAGGTGACCATCCCCGAGGATTGCTTCTCCACCGAGGCGGCAGCGGTCAAGGCCGGCTACCGCAAGGCCAAGAACTGACACCCGACCCGCGGCCTCCCGCCTCGGCCCCACCGTCGCGACCGACGGCCGTGTGGTTCGAGGCGACGCCCGAGGGCGCCCGGTGGGTCAGCGCGTGGTGAGGCGGGAGAGCTCGGCGACGAAGGCGTCGACGTCGGCCTCCTCGGTGTCGAAGCCGCACATCCAGCGCACTTCCTTGCGGGCCGCATCCCAGTCGTAGAAGCGGAACGAGTCGCGGAGCTGGTCGGCGACGCCGTCGGGGAGCGTGGCGAACACGCCGTTCGCCTGGGTGGGCTGCGTGAAGCCCACGCCCTGGATCGACCCGTCCGCGATGCCGGTCTCGATCTCCGATCGCAGGCGCGCCGCCATGGCGTTCGCGTGCTGCGCGTTGCGCAGCCAGAGGTCGCCTTCGAGCAGGGCGATCAGCTGCGCCGACACGAACCGCATCTTCGACGACAGCTGCATGTTGAACTTGCGGGAGTACTTCAGTCCGTCGGCGGCGTCGGGGTTCAGCACCACGATCGCCTCACCCAGCATCGCGCCGTTCTTGGTGCCGCCGAACGTGAGCACATCGACGCCGGCATCGCGCGTGAAGGCCCGCAGCGGCAGGTCGAGGGCCGCGGCCGCGTTCGAGATGCGGGCGCCGTCGAGGTGCAGCTTCATGCCGCGCTCGTGCGCGTGGTCGGCGATGGTGCGGATCTCGTCGGCCGTGTACAGGGTGCCGAGCTCGGTGGACTGGGTGATCGAGACGACCAGCGGCTGCGCACGGTGCTCGTCGCCCCAGCCCCAGGCTTCGCGGTCGATCAGCTCGGGCGTGAGCTTGCCGTCGTCGGTGGGGACCGTGAGCAGCTTGAAGCCGCCGATCTTCTCCGGGGCCGCAGCCTCGTCGACGTTGATGTGGGCGGTGGACGCCGCGATCACCGCGCCCCAGCGCGGCAGCATCGACTGCAGGCCGGTCACGTTCGCACCGGTGCCGTTGAAGACCGGGAACGCCTCCACGCCCTCGCCGAAGTGCGCCTGGAAGACCTCCTGCAGGCGGGCCGTGTACGCGTCCTCGCCGTAGGCGCTCTGGTGGCCCCCGTTCGCCGCGGCGATCGCCGCGAGGACCTCGGGGTGGATGCCGGAGTAGTTGTCACTGGCGAAGCCCCGGATCGCGGGGTCATGCTGGATGCTCACCTCTCCAGCCTAATTGGCCGATCGGCACCTGCCGGCCGGAGAGGGGGTTCCGGATGTCGGAGACCGGTCCTACCCTCAGTGCATGGAGCGCACCGCAGCGAAGACGGCCTTCGCCAACGTCCTCGTCAACACGCTCATCGCGAACGTGACGACGAGCTTCCTGTGGTTCGCGCTCACGTTCTGGGTCTACATCGAGACGCGGTCCGTGCTCGCCACCGGGATCATCGGCGGTGCCTACATGCTCTTCGTCGCGTTCTTCGCGATGGCGTTCGGCACGATCGTCGACCGGAACCGCAAACGCACGGTCATGCTGATCTCGAGCGTGATCTCCGCGGTCGCGTTCCTGGTGGCGGGAGTGCTCTACCTCTGGCAGCCGGAGGCGGTGCTGCTCGACCTGGGCGGCCCCTGGTTCTGGCTGTTCTCGGGCATCATCCTGTTCGGCGGCGTGATCGAGCAGCTGCGCAACATCGCGCTGTCGACTACCGTCACCCTGCTCGTCCCCGCGGAGAAGCGCGCGAACGCCAACGGTCTCGTCGGCACCGTGCAGGGCATCGCGTTCCTCGTGACGAGCGTGTTCTCGGGTCTCTCGATCGGCTTCCTCGGCATGGGATGGACGCTCGTGATCGCGATCGCCGCGATGGCACTCACGTTCGCGCATCTGCTGTTCGTGCGCATCCCCGAGGGCACTCCGGAACACGACCCGAACGCGTCAAGCGCCCTCGACTTCCGGGGCAGCGTGCAGGCGATCAGGCTCGCCCCCGGGCTGTTCGCCCTGATCATCTTCTCCACGTTCAACAACCTCATCGGCGGCGTCTACATGGCGCTGATGGACCCGTACGGGCTGACGCTGTTCAACGCGCAGACGTGGGGGTTCGCGCTGGCATTCGCCTCGACCGGCTTCCTGATCGGCGGCGGACTGGTGGCGAAGTTCGGTCTCGGGCCCCGGCCCATGCGGACGATGCTGCTCGTGGTCATCGCGATGGGACTGCTCGGCGCGGTGTTCATGCTGCGCGAGTGGTGGCCGCTGTACGTGGTGGGCATGTGGGTGTACATGGCACTGGTGCCACCGGTCGAGGCCGCCGAGCAGACCGTGATCCAGAAGGTCGTGCCGTTCGAGAGGCAGGGGCGGGTGTTCGGCGTGGCCGCGGCGATGGAGGCGGCCGCAGCTCCGGTCACCGCGTTCCTGATCGCGCCCATCGCCGAGTTCCTGATCATCCCGTACATGAACACCGCCGAGGGGCAGCGGCAATGGGGGTGGCTGCTCGGTGAGGGCGAGGCCCGCGGCATCGCCCTCATCTGCCTGTTCGCCGGCCTGATCATGGTGGTGGCCGCCACGCTCGCGTTCTTCACCCGGTCGTACCGCAAGCTCACCGAGCTCTACGCCGAGGCGCCGGAGCAGGAGATCGACCACGGCGACGAGGGTGACGACGTGTCGTCCGGCGAGGTCGCCGACAGCGCCGACCGGAGCCGCGACGCGGTCGAGACGCGTCGCGCCGATGCGCCGCCCATCGTGCCGGGGATGCCACCCGAATCGCGCTGATCACCGAGCGGTGACCGGCCGCCGATCAGTCCAGGTCGAACACCCGGTCGTTGAGCTCGGTGGCGTCCTCACCCCACAGCGCGATGATCCGTGCGGCCAGCACCTCAGGATCGAGCGCCTTCGCGCGGAACACGATCGATGCCGCGCGCAGCGGCTCTCCGGCCTCGCGTGCGGCCTTGGCATACCCCTGGGCGACGGCGCGGGCCCAGGCCTCGCTCGCGGCCTTGATCGCGGCGTAGTTCGCGCCTCCGGCCAGCGGTCGCGCGACCGCGGTGGACGAGATGATCGCGAAGCGGCCGGCGGTGGACGCGCGCAGCGCGCCGTCGAACGCCCGGCTCGTGGCGCGGACGGCTTCGAGCGCGGGCAGCAGCGCGGCGAAGTCCTCGTCCGACTGCCCGGCGAGGCCCCCTCCGCTGCGCCAGCCGCCGACCAGCGGGACGACGGCGTCCACGGGCCCGAGGCGTGCGGCGAGAACGGTCATCTCGTCGAGGGAGCTCGCGTCGGCGACCTCGACCTGCGCCCCGGCATCCGCCAGCTCCTGCAGGCGCTCTGCGGAACGACCGGTGGCGACGACACGGGCGTCCGCGGCGATCAGGGCACGCGTCACGGCGAGGCCAGCGGCGCTGGTCGCTCCGGCCAGGACGACGGTGCGGCCGGCGGATCCGGCGTCGGTGTGTTCAGCCATGTGGTCCACTCTCCCGGGTCGGAGGGGCTTCTGCGGCCGGAACCCGCGGAGACATCCGCAGATCGGGTTCCGGCCGCAGCGCGGTGCGCCCCAGCGTCACACTCGGAACGCGCGCGGTGCGCGCGTGGTCATCAGTCGTCCGTGCCCCGGATGCCGACGGTCGACTCGATGACCGGCTTCATCTTCTTGTCGAGGGTCTCGAAGAACATCGACAGCGGGAACTCGTCGTCCATCACGGCGTCCGTGTAGCCCTTCGGCGCCCCGGCGAGGATCTCGTCGGACAGGCCGCGGGCCCACTGCGACGCGGGATGCGGGGTGAGCGTGCTGCGGACGAGGTCGTACGCGGCGAGCCAGTGCGCGACCTTCGGGCGGTCGATCGAGTGCCAGTACAGGTCGTCGATCGCGTCGCCGAGGGCCACCACGGCATCCGGCACGGCGTCCCAGTCGAACGTGAGGGCCGTGTCCGTCCAGTGCAGCACGCCGCGCTGGTGCAGCCACGCGAACAGGAGCTGCCCGCCGACCGCGTCGTAGTTGCGCGTGCGGGTGCCCGTGATCGAGAAGCGGAAGATGCGGTCGAAGATCACCGCGTACTGCACGAGGTGCGCGTAGTCGTGCATCTCCTGCTCGGTCGTGGTGAGCTCTTCACCGGCGGCGATGCGGGCCGCGAGGGCACGCTCGATCTTCACCGACTCGCGGAACGCCGTCATGTCGCAGCGCATCTCCTCCAGCGAGTAGAGGAAGAACGGCATCCGCTGCTTGATCATGAACGGGTCGAAGGGCAGGTCGCCGCGCATGTGGGTGCGGTCGTGGATGATGTCCCACATGACGAAGGTCTTCTCGGCCACCTGCTGGTCGTCGAGCATCGCGGCCGCGCGCTCGGGCAGGTCGAGGTTGGTGATCTCGGCCGCGGCCCGGGTGACGCGCCGGTAGCGGGCGGCCTCGCGGTCCTGGAAGATCGCGCCCCAGGTGAAGGTCGGGATCTCACGCATCGCGACGGTCTCGGGGAACAGCACGGCCGAGTTGGTGTCGTAGCCGGGGGTGAAGTCCACGAGGCGCAGCGAGACGAACAGCTTGTTGCCGTAGTCGCCCGCTTCGAGCGCCGCGATGAACTCCGGCCAGATCGTCTCGACGATCAGCGCCTCGACCAGGCGCTCGCTCGAGCCGTTCTGCGTGTACATCGGGAACACGACGAGATGACGGATGCCGTCGACGCGGTGCTGCTGCGGCTGGAAGGCCATGAGCGAGTCGAGGAAGTCCGGCACGCCGAAGTCCGAGGCGGACCAGCGGTCGAAGTCGGCGACGGATGCGGCCAGGTACTCGGCGTCGTGCGGGAAGGCGGGGGCCAGGGCGCGGATCGCCACGGTGATCGCGCCGACGAGCTCGCGGGCCACGGCGTGGTGCGCGGCGTCCGGGATCGAGCCGTCCTTGATCTGCATCTCGCGGAGCGCGATCGCGGCGTCCTTGAGCTGCGCCCAGGCGGCGGACTGCTCGGCGATCGACGCGTCCTCGACGACCTCGGGTTCGCCGACGATGGCCTGCACAGCGGAACTGTTGGCGGAAATGAGGGACATGGGAACCTCCGATCGCGGAAATCAACGGAAAGATTCCGGCATATACGGAATCCTGACGATAATCTTACAGCCATGGATGATTCTGTCGACCGCGCGATCCTGGCCGCGATCTCCCGTGACGGCCGCGCCACGCTCTCTCAGCTCTCGGACGCCGTCGGCCTGTCGGTCTCGGCCGTCCAGTCCCGTCTGCGCCGGTTGGAGACCCGGGGAGTGATCTCCGGCTATCGCGCGATCCTCGACCCCGAGCAGGTGGGCACACCGCTCTCGGCATTCATCGAGATCACGCCCCTCGACCCCGCCCAGCCCGACAACGCCCCAGAGCTGCTCGAGCACCTCGATGCGATCGAGGCCTGCCACTCCATCGCGGGCGACGCGAGCTACATGCTGTTCGTCCGGGTCCCGTCGCCCCGAGCGCTGGAGGAGCTCGTGCGCGACGTGCGGCTCGCGGCGAATGTCAGCACGCGCACGACCGTGGTGCTGCAGACGTACTACGAGCACCGTCCGATCATCCCGGTGGCCTCGGCGGAGTAGGGGAGCGGCGGAGGAATCCGCGAGAGGGACTCCCGGACGTCGGGGGCCGGTGCTACGTTTCGATGCAGATCCGGCCCCTCATCCAGATGTTCCTCGACGAGGACTGAGCACCAGGAGCACCCGTGTCCTTCCAGGCATACCTCGACAACATCGAGACCAAGACCGGTCTCACCCCGCGGCAGTTCATCGAGCTCGCCACCGAGAAGGGGTTCGACAAGACGACCAAGGCGGCCCCGATCGTCGCGTGGCTCAAGGAGGACTACCAGCTCGGTCAGGGGCACGCGATGGCCCTCGTGCACGTGATCACCAAGGGCCCGCAGATCAGCGCCAAGCACGTCGGCACGGAGGGCACGCACGCGGATGCATCCGACACGCTCTGGCTCGACGGCAAGGACAGCAACCCGAACGCCTGATCGTCGGTCTCGCTGAGGTCGGGCATCGGCTCGGCCAGTAGGATTCCCTGCGTGGCAGCATCCTCCCAGCGCAAGAAGAAGACCCCCAGCGCCAAGCGCACCCCGGCCCGCACCAGCGGCAACCCGGCGAAGCGTCCGGTCATCGAAGCGGGTCCGGTGACGGTATCCGATTGGATCGGGGCCGCTCGTCTGCGCACGTTGCCGCTGGCGATCGCACCCGTGATCATCGGCACGGGCGCGGCGCGCAGCACGGGGCCGGAGTTCCACTGGGTCATCGCGCTCGCCTGCCTCGCCGTCGCGGTCCTGTTGCAGATCGGCGTGAACTTCACGAACGACTACAGCGACGGCGTCCGAGGCACCGACGCCCACCGGGTCGGCCCGGCGCGACTGACGGCGTCCGGTCGGGTGAAGCCGCGCACCGTCCTGGTCATCGGACTGGTCTTCTTCGCGCTCGCTGCGCTCGTGGGACTGGCGATCGTGGTGCGCACCGGGCAGTGGTGGATGCTGGCCGTCGGCGCCGCCTGCATCGTCGCCGCGTGGTTCTACACCGGCGGCAAGCGCCCCTACGGCTACTACGGCCTCGGCGAGGTCTTCGTGTTCGTGTTCTTCGGGCTCGTCGCGACGCTCGGCACGACCTGGGTGCAGGTGTTCGAGCTGCCGCAGCAGGCCTGGCTCGGAGCGATCGCCGCAGGCCTGTTCGCCTGCGCCGTGCTGCTCGCCAACAACCTGCGCGACATCGATCAGGACCGCGAGGTCGGCAAGCGCACCCTGACGGTGCTGATCGGACGCCGGGCGACGCAGGTGCTGTTCACGCTCTTCGTGCTCGCACCCTTCGTCATCGCCGTGTTCCTGGCGCTGCTGTTCCCGATCGCCTGGATCTCCCTGCTGGCGCTGCTCGCCGGGCTTCCGGCCATCACGATCGTGTGGCTGTACCGTCAGCCCAAGGAGCTGGTCACCGCGCTCGCGCTCACGTCGTTGACGTCGCTGTTGTACGCGGGCGCCCTGTTCTGGGCGTTCGTGGGCTGATCCGACTCGGGCTGATCCGACTCGGGTAGCTCAGGCCCGGACGTCGCCGTCGCGCGGCTCGTCCGCGTCGTCGATCGCCTGATCCTCGGCATCCGCGTCGGCCTGGCCACCGGACGAGCGGCTCTCGCGCCGCTCGTGCAGTCGCGCGGAGGCGTCGGTGAGCGGCGTGCGCAGGAACAGCATCGAGATGCTCATGCCGATCAGCGCGGCGAAGATGGCGGCCAGCCACCAGAACTCGCGGAAGATCGGGAAGAAGATCCAGAGGATCGCGAGCGGGACGAGGAACGCCAGCAGCCGCAGCACGGTGTAGACGAGGATGGGCGCGGGCTTCTTCACTCCACCAGTCTACGTTCGCCGCGCGGGGGCTCCGTCGCCGATGCCGAGGCGGGCGAGGGGGATGCCGCGCACCACCCGGCGCCACGGATGCTCGCCGAGCGTCCACAGCAGACCCGCCTCGAGATCGAGGGCCAGATCCTCACATCCGACCGGCAGCGGCACGGCGTCCCGCTGCAGCGTCGTCCGCCCACCGCTCCACAGCGTGCCGGGGCTCAGGTGGTCGGACTGCGACACGAAGTACCGGTCTCCCCAGCGGACGGCACCCTGCATGCTCGTGATGTCGGGGGAGAAGCGGTCCTCCTCGACGAACCCGTCGTGCTCGCCCTCGGGGAGCGAGAACTCGCCGATCCGGCCGCTCCCGTCCGGGCGGTGCTCGCCGATGAGCACACGCCGCAGCGGCTCGCCGGCGTCGTCGTACACCCGACCCAGGAACGAGCAGCGGAGGGCCACCGGATGTGCTCGCGTGCGCGCCACGACCAGTGCCGTCGAGCGCCGTCCGCGCCCCTGCCCGCCGGAGAGCCGATGCGCGAGCGCACCGTGCACCTCCCGGATCTCGGAGAGGTCGAACTCCCAGATGCCGCGGCCGGTCGCGGCCGCGAACAGCCGATCCCCGAACCAGGCGAGCCCACCGGCGTGGATCGGGGCCGGCTGCAGCTCCCCGTCGTCGTCGGCGGTGACGAGGAAGACGTCGAGGTGACGCGAGCGCTCCAGGTCCACGAACGTGACGCGCGACGCGAGGTGCACGCCCGAGAGCTCCTGCCGGAACCAGCTCACCGCGAGCGTGCGCCGACCGCGCCACTCGCCGAGGTCGACGCCCTGCGGATACCAGCGTCGCGTCCAGGTGCGGGCGCTGAGCCATCGCAGATCGACGGTGTCGCGTCGACGCTGCCGCACCGGGCGCCACGTCGATCCGAAAGGCCAGAGCATGGTCCCATCGTCGCCGATCCGACGAGGCGGTGCGAACTTTGGGATTCTCCTCCGGCGACATGTATCATGTTACCCATCGGTCGCGACCGCTCCTTGAGCGGGCGAGACCGTGCCAACGTTCGTGGTCCGCTGATGGGGGTCAGCAGTCCACGGCGACGGGAACACCTTCGGCGGTTCCCGTTCCCCGAACGTCCGCGTTCGGCAGTGCGAAGCACTGGGAGGTGTGGCTCCGTTCGGGTACGGGGCCACACCTCAGTGCCCTCCTCCTGTCCGAGGACACCCGGCGTTCACCTGCGGGTCGCCGACCGGCAACGATGGCCTGGCACTCTTCCGGGACACCGCCAGCCCCGGGAGCTCCGTGCGCACACCCCTCGTCACCGTCATCCTGCCCGCCAAGGACGCCGGCGAGTACATCGGGACGACGCTCGAGACGCTCGCCCGCCAGTTCGCGCACGCGGACGCCCTCAAGCTCGTCGCGATCGACGACGGCTCGCGCGACGACACCGGCGCGCTCATGCGGCAGTACGCGGAGCGGTTCGCGCACGCCGAGGTGGTGCGGAACCCGACCGCCCGCGGACTGGCGAGCGCCCGCAACCAGGGCCTGGAGCACGTCGAGGGGGACGCCTTCTGCTTCCTCGACGGCGACGACTGGATGCAGCCGCGACGGCTCGAGGTGCTGGTGTCGCGGCTGAGGGAGCTCGACTGCGACTTCCTGCGCACCGACCACGTCGCCGTCACCGGGAGGGAGCGGACCCTCGTGCGGGCGCCGTACCCCTGGCGCGAGCGTGTGCTCCCGCCGCGGGAGGCGATCCTCCCGGAGGGCGAAACGACGATGGTGGACTACCCCTTCGCGTGGGCGGGAGTCTTCCACCGCCGGGTCATCGACCGCGGGCTCGCCGACTTCCCTCCGGGACTGTTCACGGCGGAGGACCGGCCGTGGATCTGGCGTCTCCACCTGCAGGCCGCGTCGTTCGCCGTCGTCGACGCCCCGGCGCTGCTGTATCGCCGTGGGGTCGCGACCTCGCTCACCCAGGTGCGGGACCGGCGGCAGCTCGACTTCGCCCGGGCGATGGGTCAGGTGATCGACGTGGTGGAACAGGATCACGAGGCCGAGCGCTTCCTGCCGAAGGTCGTCCGGACCGCACTCGCCCTCAGCTCGCACCACCTGGTGCGCGCGCGTCGGATGAGTCCGCAGCTCCGCGCCGAGATGCGGACGGGCATCCGCGACATGCTCGGCCGACTGCCCGCCGACGAGGTGGGCGCGGTGCTCGGGCGCCTCGACGGACCGCGGCGCCGGGTGCTCGCGCGCATCCTCCGGCAGGCGGGGCGGGCGAGATGACGCAGATCTTCGCCCTGCACAGCGCCTATGGGCTCGCCACCGCCGTCGCCGCGATCGACGCCGGGCTGCTCGACGACAGCTCGTCCGGGAGCGCCGGTGCGCGCCTGCTCGTGCCGTTCACCTCCGCCCGCGTGCCCGAGACGGCGGTGGGCATCGCGGACGAGCTCGTGCTGCGGACGCTGCGTGCGCGGTTCGACCGCATCGAGCCGCTCGAAGCGCTGCTCGGCCCCCTGCATCCGAGTTCGTGGGAGCCTGCGGAGGCCGACCTCCCGATGCTGGAGAGGCTGTTCACGCGCGCCTGGCAGCTCGATCCGGGCGAGCTGGAGCTGTTCGTGCAGAGCCCGCAGGTGGCGCCGGCCCGCACGCTGATGTCGCTGTTCCCCCGGGCGCGGATCACGATCGTGGGCGACGGGCTCATGACCTACTCGCCGATGCGGGTGCGGCTGCCGTATTCGGTCGCGGCGCGCGTCGGACGGGTGGTCCACGCCGACGTCGTCCCCGGCGTCCGACCGCTGGTCGGGGCGCCCGACGCCGAGATCGTGCCGGTGCCTCCGGCGGCCTTCGCGGCCGCACTGAGGGAGACGGATCCGGGTGGCGGCGACTCCGCCCTCGAATCCTCCCTCGAATCCGCGTCGGATGGTGTGCCGACCGTGCTCGTGCTCGGCCAGTATCTGTCGGCGCTGGGCGTGATCACGGCCGCGGAGGAGATCGAGCTGCAGCGGCAGCTCATCGATCGGGCGGCGGGATGGGCGCCGGGGCGCATCGTCTTCAAGCCGCATCCGGCTGCGCCGCCCCTGGTGACCTCCGCGGTCCGGGCCCGGGCGGCCGCGCACGGCATCCCCCTCGTCGAGTACCGCGGACCGCTCGCGGCCGAGCTGCTCGCGGAACGGCTCGATGCGGTCGCGGTCGTCGCCGGCTTCTCGACCGCGCTTCCGACCGTCCGCACGCTCTTCGGGCGCGCGATCGGGTCGGCGGGGAACGACACCGTGCTCTCGGTGCTGACGCCGTATGAGAACAGCAACCGCATCCCCGTGACGCTGGTCGATGCGCTCACGCGCGAGTCGTCTTCGTACGCCGATCCCGAGCGGCTGCAGCTGCTGGTCGACGCCGTCGGCTATGCGATGCAGCCGGAGATCGCCGGGCATCTGCGCGGACGGGCCGAGGAGCTGCTTGCCGAGCTCGATCCCGCCGAGCGGGAACGGTATTTCACCCCGCGACGGCTGGTAGAGCTGGGCCTGCCGGGGTCCCCGCGGGAGAACGCCCTGCGTCGCGCACTGCGCCCCGTCGGCGGAGTCGGCAGGATCGAGGAGTGGCGACTCCACGCGCTGGGCGCACGGCGACGAGCCGGGCGGGCCTGGCGGGCGATACGAGGACGCTGACGAGAAGATGACGAGGATGAGGACCATGGACGAGCAGAGACCCCTGACGGTGGCGATCATCCCGGCGCGCGGTGGATCGAAGCAGGTGCCGCGCAAGAACCTGCAGCGCGTCGGCGGGGTCCCCCTGGTCGAGCGGGCGGTCCGGGCCGCGGCGACGGCGCCGGGCATCGACCTGGTGGTCGTCTCCACCGACGACGACGAGATCGCGGCGGTGGCGTCCTCCGCCGGCGCCCGCGTCATCCGGCGCCCGGCGGAGATCTCCGGAGACACCGTGACGTCGGAGAGCGCGATCCTGCATGCGCTGGACGCGCTCGAGGCGGACGGCCTGCGGGTCGAGATCGTCGCCTTCCTCCAGGCGACCTCGCCGTTCATCCCGAGCGAGGCGCTCGCGGCGGCGGTGGAGGAGATCCGTGCCGATCGCGCGGACAGCGTCTTCGCGGCACACGAGACCTACGGCTTCCTGTGGCGGGAGGGCGACGCCGGAGACGCGATCGCGATCAACCACGACGCCGCGCACCGTCCCCGTCGACAGGACCGCGAACCGCACCACCTCGAGACCGGGGCGTTCTACGTGTTCCGGGCCGCGGGTTTCCGGGAGAGCAGGCATCGGTTCTTCGGCAGGATCCGCATCGCGGCGGTGCCGGAGTGGACGGCCATCGAGATCGACGACGCGGATCAGCTCCGTGTCGCACGCGCGCTCGCCACCCTGCACGAGGTCCCTCAGCCGATCCCGGTGCGCGCGGTCGTGACCGACTTCGACGGCGTGCACACCGACGACACCGCGATCATCGACGCCGACGGGGGCGAGCGGGTGCGGGTCAGCCGCGAGGACGGGATGGGCGTCGCCCTGCTGCGTCGCGCGGGGGTGCCGCTGCTGATCCTCTCCACCGAGGTCAACCCCGTCGTCCGCGCGCGTGCCGACAAGCTCCGGGTCCCCGTGCTGCACGGCATCGACGACAAGGAGTCCGCGCTGCGGAACTGGGCGGAGGAGAACGAGGTGGCTCTCGCCGACATCGCCTACCTCGGCAACGACGTCAACGACCTCCCGGCGATGCGGATCGTGGGATGGCCGATCGCGGTGGCGAACGCGCATCCGCGGGTGCTCGAGGAGGCCCGGGTCGTGCTGAGCCGCCGGGGCGGAGAAGGCGCCGTCCGGGAGCTCATCGAACGGGTGTTGTCGAGCTGACCGACGCCGGTAACCCGGTCTTTGCGCGGTGTTCATCCTCGGCCCGTAGTCAGGAGGGAGGGGTTTGCACCAACGCTCGACGACCGGAGGAACCATGACTGTCAGCATCGGATCACGCGTGATCGGCGGTGGGCGTCCCGCCTACGTCATCGCGGAGATCGGCCTGAACCACAACGGCGACGTCGACATCGCGAAGAAGCTCATCGACGTCGCGGCCCGTGCCGGCGCCGACGCCGTGAAGTTCCAGAAGCGCACGCCGGAGATCTCCACTCCCGAGCACATGCGCGACGTTCCGCGTGAGACGCCGTGGGGCGTCATGAGCTATCTCGACTACCGTCGTCGCGTCGAGTTCGGCCGCGACGAGTACGTCGAGATCGGCGACCACGCCACGATGCTGGGCCTGGACTGGTTCGCGTCGCCGTGGGATGTTCCGAGCGTCGAGTTCCTGGAGGACCTCAACGTCGTGGCGCACAAGGTCGCCTCGGCCAGCCTCACCGACACCGAGCTCCTGGTGGCCCTGCGCGAGACCGGCAAGCCCGTCATCCTCTCCACCGGGATGTCGACCATCGAGCAGATCGACCGTGCGCTCGACACCCTCGGCACCGACCGGGTGGTCCTGATGCACGCGACCTCGACCTACCCGCTGGAGCCGGAGGAGGCGAACCTGCGGGTGATCGCGACACTGCGCGACCGCTACCCCGGCGTGCCCGTCGGCTACTCGGGGCACGAGCGCGGGCTCCAGATCTCCCTCGCCGCGGTGGCCATCGGAGCCGTCGCCGTCGAGCGCCACATCACGCTGGATCGCACGATGTGGGGCTCCGACCACGCGGCCTCCCTCGAGCCGACCGGCCTCGAGCACCTCGTGCGCGACATCCGGGTGATCGAGCGCGCGACCGGTGACGGGGTCAAGCGGGTGTTCGACAGCGAGCGCGCGCCGATGGCGAAGCTGCGCCGCATCTCCGCATGACGACCGCCCCCGGCATCCGCGTCGTCGCCATCGCGGACGCCGACTCGTTCGTGAAGTGGGCGGCGTCGCTGCTCGGCTCCGTGCCGGGACTGCGCCCGCACCTGCTGCTCGTGCGCACGCCGCTCACGGCCAGCGCGGCGCAGGAGCGCACAGCACTCGCCGGCACGACGCTCGGCGCCGAAGACGTCACCCGGATCGGGTTCGCGGAGGCCGCCGCCTGGCTCGAGGGTCAGCGCCCCGACGTCGTCCTCCTCGCGGGGCGCGGACCGTTCGTGCGACTGATGGGGCGCGTGATCGACGCGCTGCAGCATCGGCCCGTCACGGTCTCGGGACTGCCGGGCATGGCCATCCCCGCACAGCGCGGGGCGCTGGACTACCGCCGGCACACCGACCTGCTGGTGGTGCACTCACATCGCGAGGTGCGGGCGTTCGAGGAGCTCGGCCGTCGGATCGGCGTGCAGACCCCCGTGGCGCTCGCCACCCTGCCGTTCGCCCGCCGGCGGCAGCGGATGCTGCACCCGGAGCGGGCCCGTGTGGACGCTGTCGTCGGACCGCGCGGCGGTGTCGCCGTCGCCGTCGCCGACCGCCCGGCCTCGACCGCGCCGGTCCGGCCTCCGGCGACGGACATCGTCTTCGCCGCGCAGGCTCTCGTGCCGGTCGCGCGCGAGGAGCGCGCCGAGATCGCAGCCACTCTCGTCCGAGCGGCCGAGGCCGACCCGGGCCGTCGCGTCGTGGTGAAGCTGCGATCACGGCCGGGGGAGTCCGAGACGCACCTCGAGCGCGAACCGTACGCGGGGCTGCTGCCCTCGCGCCTGCCCGCGAACCTCGTCTTCTCGTACGACTCGATGAGCACGTCGCTGGAGACGGCCGCGGGACTGGTCACGGTGAGCTCGACCGCCGCGATCGAGGCCACCGCCCTCGGGGTGCCCGTCATCGCGCTCGACTCTTTCGGGGTGAGCAAGAGCCTGCTGAACACGGTGTTCGTGGGGAGCGGGCTGCTCGGCGGTCGCAGCGAGGTCGTGGCCGGGCGCTTCCGGCATCCGCATCCGGACTGGCTGCGCGAGAACTACTTCCACCCCGAGGCGGAGTCGACGTGGTGGGAGCGCGTCGAGCAGCTGGTGGCTCTGCGCCGTTCGGGCGCCCTGCCGGCGCGACGCGTGCCCGCGCCCCGCGGCGGATCGCTGCACGAGGCCTGGCACCGCGCGAGTGTGCTCGGGGCGGAGGAGCGCACGCTGCGCGGGACGGTCGCGCTCGCGGTGGGCGCTCCGGCGACGCGGGCGCTCGCCGCGCTGCGTCGGCGCACGGCGCCGGCCGGGGGAGGTACCTGGTCCGACGCCTCGACCGACTACACGCTCGAGCCGAACCCGTTCGAGGACTCGATCCGGCGCTGAGCGGGCGGGTGCGGGTCGGTGCCCGATGACGCCGGGTGACCGTCATCCGTCATCCTCAGACTCATAGGGTTATCCCAGGGAACGGTCCTGGCGGGTCAGATCACGGCCGGGTAACGTCATTCCCATCGCGGCGATCCGGGCGGTCCCGGGCCTCAGCTCATACCTGATGGCGTTGCGGGTTCGACTCCCGCCGTCGCGTCCACTTCCTGAGCGGCCGTCCGTCGACGACGTCGCGGAGCCGTCAGCGGTTCCGTCGCTTCGAACGGATCAGGAGCGCCTGCGAGAGCACCAGGCAGCCCATCGCGATCACCGTGAACCACAGCGTCGGGCTCAGCACCTCGGTGAGGATCAGTACCGCGCAGACCAGCCCGAACAGGGCGCCGAAGATGAGCAGCCCCCACTGCATGCCGGTGCTGGTTCCGTTGCCTCGCATCCCCTCACCCTGCCAGTCGAGCGCGGGGTTGTCGACCGGGAGCCGGGCTCGTTCCCCGCGGGTGGCAGATGCTCGCGGGTCGGACTCCGGTGGCCCGAGCTTTCGGTATCGACGATCTTGCGGCGCTGGAGCAAGACGCTTCGGCACATGGTCGCGGTGTTGCATATCGGTGGAGAACGGCTGTCCGCGTGAGCCCATGATTAGCATCGGAGGATGCGAACGCGACGAACCGTGCAGGTCTACGTCGACGGCTTCGCGCTCTTTAAGGGGCTTCTTCAGCGCCGGTTCCCGGAGCATAAATGGCTGGATCTGAGCTCTCTTTCTCAGAGGCTCTTCCCGCATCGAGATGTGGTCGGCGTCAAGTTCTTCACGGCGCAGCTCAAGCCGCAGACGAACGACCCAGGCGTCGGACAGCGCCAGCAGGTGTACTGGCGAGCCCTGCGTACCGTGGGCGTCGACATCATCGAGGGAACGTTCCGATTCAACCGTCAGTATCTGCCGAAGTCGCCCGAGGAGCTGGACGCGTCGGGGAAAGTCGTGACGGTGAAGGTGAAGCGACCTGAAGAGAAGGGCAGCGATGTCGCCCTCGCCTCCCATCTGATCATCGATGCGTTCGAGCGGGTTGCCGACTCATATGCCGTGATCACGAATGACTCTGACCTGGTGGCACCCGTTCGTATGCTCAGCGATCGAGGCCACGCAATCGCGCTCGTGTCTGTGGCGAACGGAATGTACAACAAGGCATTCGACGACGTGGGACTTGAGACCGTGCGCCAGATTCGGCGCGGAACGTTGTCTGCATCGCAGCTCCCGACCGAGCTTGTCGATACTGACGGGAAGACGATCAGGAAACCGTCGATGTGGCCGTAAAAAAAGCAGGCCCCCCGACTTCTCGGGGGGCCGCGCCCGGTAGTCGAAACATCCGGGTGGTTATGGGTCAAGGATACCTCAGCAGTGGCGCCCCCTGCTCAGCTTCTTGTGCGTGCCTCAGGGCGTGCTGATCACGGCGGTCGCACGCGCCCCTCACAACCCGAGCTGATCCAACCGCTCCTCGAAGCGCACCTGCACGTCCTCCGGCTCGTCGCCCTCGGCGTCGGCCCAGATCGCGTCCAACTCCTTCTGCACGGACTCGGGCAGGGCGGCGAACTTCTCGTCCCAGGCGGCGACCGGCGTCCAGTAGCCGACGACCTTGAACCGGGTCGCGGGCAGGCCGAGCTCCTTGCGCAGGTACTTGCGCACGTCGCGCAGCGCCACGGTCTCGCCGGCCACCCACACGTAGCCCTCGTCGAGCGACAGCCGGTCGTCGACGATGCCGCGCACGAGCGGGCCGAGCGCACTGGGACCGTGGCCGTTGCCGCCGATCACCCAGGTGACCTCGACATCGGCGCCCACCTCGAGCGGCACGCGGTCCGCCTCGCTCGGCACCTCGAGCACGACCCGGGTGCGCACGCCCTCCGGCGCCTCGGCGATGATGCGCGCCACGGCCGGAAGCCCGGTCAGGTCGGCGACGAGCACCTGCCACGTGATGCCCTCCGGCGGCGAGTACAGGCCGGTCGGGGAGTTCAGCCCGAGCACGTGGCCGGGCTCCGCACGCGCGGCCCACGGCCCCGCTACTCCCGCCTCGTGGATCACGAAGTCGATGTCGAGCTCGCCGGCGTCCGGGCGCACGCCGCTGATCGTGTACGTGCGCATCGGAGCCTCGGGTGCTCCCTCCGGCGTCTCCCACCAGTCGCCCGCGGGCACGGGCAGCGACACCTCCTCCGGGTCGTCGCCGTGCGGGAAGAACACCCGCACGTACTCGTCCCCGATGCCGGTGCTGAGGAAGTCGGCGACGCCCTCGCCGCCGAGGGTGATGCGGACCAGGGTCGGGGTGAGGGTGGTCGTGCTGCTGACGATGCCGCGGTGGATGCTCACGGAGTCTCCGTCTCTTCGTGGGGGGATGGGTCGGTGGGGGTCGGGTGGGAGGTGCTGCGGGTCTGCGCGAGCCAGGAGTCGCGGTAGGGCCCGTCGGCCGCGAGGAGCTCGTCGTGCGTGCCGCGCTGCGTCGCACGGCCGTCGGCGAAGACGATGATCTGCTCGGCGGTGACGGCCTGCTGCAGGCGGTGCGCGATGAGCAGGGCCGTGCGTCCTCGGCGCAGGGCGGCGATCGCCTCCTCCACGGCCTCGCGATGGTGGAGGCCGACGTCGGCGGTGGCCTCGTCGAGGATCACGACGTCCGGATCGGCGAGGAACGCCCGCGCGACGGCGAGCTGCTGGATGCGGCCCTCGTCCATCGGCACGGCGGGCTCCGCGGAGGAGTCGTCGATCTCGATCGTCAGTGCCTCGACCGCCCACTGCGCGCCGACCGCCTGCAGTGCCGCGACCATCTCGTCGTGACTCGCCTGCGGAGCGACCAGCCGCAGGTTGTCGGCGATCGTCCCGCGGAACTGGTGCAGCTCCTGCGACAGGTAGTAGGGGGCCTCCGTGCTCGACGCGAGGTACACGCTGCCCGCGGTCGGCGGATGGTGCCCGGCGATCACCCGTGCGAGGGTGCTCTTGCCCGATCCGGACGTGCCGACCAGCGCGGCCGTGGTTCCGTGGTCGACCTGGAGCGTCACGTCGCTGATGCCGCGACCCGTGGCCGGGTAGAGGAAGGTCAGTTCGCGCACCTCGATACCGGCGGACGACGACAGCGCGGCATCGGGCGCCGTCTCGCGGGCGACGGATGCCGGAGCGAGGTCGATGACCCCGACGAGACGCGCGAGTCCGATCGCCGCTCGCTGGATGTCGTTGAGTCCGAAGATCAGCTGTCCGACCGGGCCGAACAGCCGGTGGAAGAGCAGCGCCGCCGTGGTGACCGCTCCCACCGTGATCGCGCCGGCGGACTGCAGCAGGAAGCCGGTGCCGAGGATCGCGGCCAGACCGACGAGTTCGCCGCCGTTGATCCACCGGAACAGCCGGTTCGTCACTCGCACGCCCTCGATCTGCATGTGGATCGACGCCTCGGCACGCTCACGCACGCGCTCCAGCGCCTGCTCCTGCTCGTTGAAGGCGGTGAGGGTCTCGATGCCCTCGACCGCATCGAGCACGGCCTGGCTGCGTGCCGCCTCCCGGACCCGCACCTCGCGGAACACCACGCGCGACTTCCGCAGGAACGCCCGTGTCCCGAGGAGGTAGAACGGCGCCGAGGCGATGCCCGCCAGCGCCAGCCAGGGGTCGAGAGTGGTCAGCGCGACCACGGAGACCCCGATCGCGAAACCCGCGGACAGCAGCGTCGGAGCCACGTTCCCTCCGGCCTCCGCCACGGCATCCACGTCACCGGTGACGCGGGACAGGAGGTCGGCGCTCTCGCCGTCGTCGACCGAGCTCACCGGAAGCCGCATCGCCGAGGCGAACACGTCTTCGCGCAGGCTCGCGAGCATGTCCTGCACCAGACCGGTGAGAACGCGGACCGCCCACAGCATCACCACGGCCGCGCCGATGGCGCCCAGACCCGCGCCGGCGACCCACCCGGCGATGGTCGCGAAGCCCGCGTCGGATGACACGGCATCCACGATGCGCCCCAGACACGCGGGCATCACGATGCCGAGACCGGATGCCGCGAGGAAGAGCGCGGCCACGGCAGCGGTGCGACCGGGGTGCTGTCGCAGCAGCCCGCCCACGACCGCACGCACCCGGGTGCTGGAGGCGATCGGCAGCAGCGTCGTCGAGGTCTGGTCACTCATGGCGTGCGTCCGATCCTTCGGAGGGGAGGTCGACCACCCGATCGCAGGCGCCGAGGAGCACGGGCGAGGTGGTGATCACGATCACGGTCTCGTCGTGCTCGGCGAGCGCGCGGGCGATGTGCGCCTCGGTGATGGCGTCGACGGCCGAGGTGGGCTCGTCGAGCACGAGCACCTCGGCATCCGCGTGCAGGGCGCGGGCGATGCCGATCCGCTGCCGCTGTCCGCCCGAGAGCCGTCGTCCGGCCTCGCCGACCTCCGACTCCCAGCCGCCGACCTGCGCCACGGTGTCGTGCAGGGCCGCCATCTCGATGAACGGCGCGTGCGGGAGCTCCTCCGCGCCGTGGCCGCGCACGGACTCACGCAGGGATCCGCTCACGATCGTCTGCCCGTGCGGCGGAGCGACGACGCGACGGCGGTACTCCACCGGATCGAGGTCGGTCAGGTCGCGCAGCTCGCCGTCGACCGCGAGCGAGACGAGGCCGTGGTCGGGCCGGGTGCGCAGGCCGAGGAGCCGGGAGAGGGCGCGAGCCGTGTCGCTGTCGGCGGGACGGATGCCGAGCAGCTCGCGCTCGCGCACCTCGACGGGCGCGGAGGTGGAGCCCGTCCGGAAGGTCAGCACGACGTCCTCCGCCGGGCCGACCGAAGCGGACGAGGTCGCGGGCGCATCGAGCAGATCCTCGGCGTCGATCACCTCGGCGAGACGCTTGGCGGAGGCGAGCTTGTGGATCCAGTTCGAGGGGAACGACCCGGCGTACGCGAGGTAGCCGCTGATGAACTGCGCGAGTCCGAGCACGGTGACCAGCTCGCCGATGCTGATGCGTCCTTCCGCGGCGAACCACGCAGACATGCCCGCGAGCGCGGTCGTCGCGACGGCGGCGAGGGTGCCGCTCACGGCCTCGTAGGAGGCGAGGGAGCGACCCGCGGCTGTCGCGGCGCGGCGGGAGGTGTCGCTGGCTGCGACGTAGCGCCGCACGGCTTCCTCGCGCGCACCGATGCCGACCAGCACCCGGAATCCGCTCATGAAGTCGGCGGCGACGGCCCCGGCCTCGGTCGCCGCCTGCTGCTCGACGAAGCCTCGGCGTTCCAGCGGACGCGACACGACCTGCATCACGAGCATCATCGCGATGGTCGAGCCGAACACGACGAGCGTCGCGACGGGCGAGATCACCAGCATCGCGAAGCCGGCTCCGATGATGGCGGCGATCGTGGAGCACTGCTGCGCCACCGACCAGGCGACCCCGGCCACGCGGTAGGTGTCGGAGGTGACGAAGGTGAGCGCCTCGCCCGGAGTGACCGTGCGGCGCGAGAGCCGAGGGCGCAGCATCCGGGAGAGCGTGAGGTGCCGCAGCGCCTGCTCGCCGTAGCCGTAGATCGACACCATGAGTCGGGAGGCGGACTGGTAGCTCACGGTCAGCACGAGGAACGTGCCGACCAGCACCCCGATCCAGATCGCGAGCGCGACCGGGTCGGCGGGGAGCACGGCGCGGTCGATCGTCGCTCCGATGATGACGGGGATCGTGGCCTCGGCGAGGGCGTGCACGATGAGCAGCGCGGTCGCTCCGGCGAGGGCGACGCCTCGTCCCTCCGACTTCAGCGCGATCCCGAAGAGCCTCCGCGGCGTGGCCGTCACGGTGTCCGCCGACCGAGCGGGAGCACCAGCGGGGTTCCCGAGACGGGGTCGGTGATGACCTTGCACGGCAGGTCGTACACGGCCTGCACGAGCTCGGCGGTGATGATCTCGCGCGGGTCGCCCTGCGCCACGATGGCCCCGTCGCGCATCGCCACGAGGTGCGTCGCGTAGCGGGCGGCGTGGTTCAGATCGTGCAGCACGGCGACGAGCGTGGTGCCGCTGCGGTGCAGGTCGGCGAACAGCTCCATGAGATCGATCTGGTGCGCGATGTCGAGGAAGGTCGTCGGCTCGTCGAGCAGCAGGTGCGGGGTCTGCTGGGCGAGGGCCATCGCCACCCAGACGCGCTGCCGCTGTCCGCCGGAGAGCTCGTCGACCAGGCGCCGCGACAGGTCGGTGACGCCGGTGGCGGCCATCGCCTCGGAGACCGCGCGCTCGTCGGCGCTGCTCCACGTGCGCAGGGCGCTCTGGTGCGGGAACCGTCCGCGCCCCACGAGGTCGGCGACCGTGATGCCGTCGGGGGCGATCGACGACTGGGGGAGGAGCCCCAGCTTGCGGGCGGCCTCCTTCGGCTTGAGGGAGCGCAGCTCGTCGCCGTCGAGCAGGACGGTGCCGGTGGTCGGACGCAGCAGGCGGGCGAATCCGCGGAGCAGGGTCGACTTGCCGCACGCGTTCGGTCCGATGATGATCGTGAACGAGTTGTCGGGCACCTCGAGCGACAGGTCGGAGACGATGGGCGTCTCTCCGTAGCCCAGCGTGATGTCGCGGGCCAGCAGCGAAGTGGTCATGGGTGTTCCTTTCAGGTGCGGCGCGCGTACTGGGCGGCCAGCAGCCAGGCGAGGTAGAGGCCGCCGACCGAGACCGTCACCACGCCGACCGGCACGGCGAAGAGCTGGGCGACCGCGTCGGACACCACGACGAGGGCGGCGCCGGTCAGCATCACGGGCACCGTGCCCATCGGGGTGTTCGAGCGGGTGAGGCGCTGGGAGATCTGCGGGGCGGCGAGGGCGATGAACGAGATGGGACCGGCGGCGGCGGTGACGAGCGCGACCAGGGCCACACCGAACACCATCGCCGCGAGGCGGGTGCGTCCCGGACTGATGCCGAGGGCGGTCGCCGCGTCGTCGCCCATCTCGAGCACCGGAAGCGTCCGGGCGAGGGGAAGGGAGAGCAGGGTCACGACCGCGAACACGATCGCCGCGGGGACCAGCTGGTCGAAGCCGAGCGAGGCGAGCGAGCCCGCGCCCCAGGTCGCCGCCATCATCGCCTTCTCGACGCTGACCGAGATCAGGATCCAGGAGGTGAGGGACCCGAGTCCGGCGGAGACGCCGATGCCGACGATGATCAGCCGGAACGACGACATGGTGTTCTTGTTGGCCAGCACGTAGACGAGCAGTGCGGTGAACAGGCCCCCGACGAGCGCGCCGGCCGCCTTGAACATGTAGGTGTTCAGCTCGAGGACGATCATCACGAGGGTCACGCCGAACTGGGCGCCGATCCCGAAGCCGATGATGTCGGGGGAGCCGAGCGGGTTGCGCGTGAGCGACTGGAAGATGCCGCCGGCGAGAGCGAGCGCGGCCCCGCACAGCACCGCGAACAGCACGCGCGGCAGTCGCCACTCGAACACCACCTGACGGATGTCGGGGTCGGATGCGGGGTCGACGATCGCCCGGATGACCGAGGGGAAGTCCACCTCGTAGGCGCCGAGCGTCATGGAGGCGAGGCCCGCGGCGACGATCACCACGACGAGCACGATGCTGACGACGACGGCGCGCACGGAGACGAGGGCGGCGATCCGCGACGTCTCGATCCGGAACAGGCGGCGTCCGTGGTCGACGGGGGTGAACGCGGTGGGCGCGGAGGCGGTGTCCGGGAGCGTGACCGGCTTCTGGTCGATGCTCACAGTCCGCTCACCCGCTTGCGGCGAACGAGCAGGATCAGGATGGGTGCTCCCAGGAGGGCGGTGACGATCCCGACCCGCATCTCCCCGTTCGGGAGCACGATGCGACCGAGGATGTCGGCGAACAGGAGGAACGCGGGACCGATGATCAGGGAGTACGTCAGCACCCAGCGCTGATCGGGCCCGGTGAACCAGCGGACGACGTGGGGGATCATCAGTCCGACGAAGGCGATGGGGCCGGCGGCAGCGACGCTGGTACCGGCGAGCAGCGTGACGGCGATGATGACCAGCACCCGGGTCACGCGCACACGGGCGCCGAGCGCCTGGGCGAGGTCGTCGCCCAGAGCGAGGGCGTTCAGGGAGCGGGCGCAGAGGAGTCCGATGAGCAGGCCGGTCACGATCAGCGGCACGGCCCAGGTGAGCTGATCGAGGGTGCGTCCGCCGATCGAGCCGACGCCCCAGAAGCGCATGACCTGAAGGGTGCTGTGATCGCGCAGCACGATCGCGGTGGTGAAGCCGGTGAAGGCAGCACCGAGGGCGACGCCGGCGAGTGTGAGCTTCATGGGGGTCGCGCCCGAGGCGCCGAACGAGCCGAGGATGTAGACGAGCATGGTGAGGACGAAGGCTCCGCCGAGGGCGAAGGGAACGTAGGCGCCGGGGGTGGTGAGCCCGAGCACGCCGACCGCGAAGGTGACGGCGAACGATGCTCCGGCGTTCACCCCGAGGATGCCGGGGTCGGCCAGCGGGTTGCGCGTGAAGGCCTGGATGAGCCCGCCGCACACGGCGAGGGCGGCACCGACGACGATGCCGAGCAGGGTGCGCGGAACCCGGAGCTCCATGACCATCAGATGCAGGGGGTTCTCGTCGTCGTAGGAGAAGAGGGATTGGAGCACGGTGATCGGGTCGATCGCGCGGCTGCCGACGGCGAGCGAGGCGATGGCGGCGACCACCAGCACCACGGCCGAGAGGACCAGACCGGCCACGAGCGTCCCGTTGCGATGCGGGGAGTCGTCTGCACGACTCCCCGCATCCGTGTGCGAGACGTCCACGTCGTCTTCCGTCGCCGGGGACATCTCTCGGATCACTTGCCCGTGATGGTCGGCTCGCCCTGCAGCGCGGCGGCCAGGTCGTCGACGTACTTCGGGAGGATGTACTTGAGCGACAGCACGGTGGGCGCGCTGATGGCCGAGGCCTCGGCGTCGTCGGCGTAGATCACGTAGGAGTCGTTGGCGATCGGGTTCCAGCGGGACACGACCTTGTTCTCGACCGTGTAGGTGCCCTCGTCGGCGCTTCCGCCCCAGGCGGCGAACAGGTCGGCCTCCACGTCGTAGAGGTTCTCGAGGCTCACGCCCGTGTACCAGTTGTCGCCCTCGGCGGTCTTGAGGAAGCTGTCCATCGCCGAGGTCGACGTGAAGCCGAGCGCCTCGGTGATGCGCACGCGGGGGTCGTACTCGAGGTACACGCCGAGGTCGGTGCCGCCCTCGTTCAGGGTCAGGCCCCAGACGAAGGTCTTGTCTTTGAACTCCGGGTGCTCGCCGGCGAGGGTGGTGACCTGCTCCTCGGTCTCGGCGATCAGCTCCTCGGCCTTCTCCTCCTCCGAGAGCGCCTTGCCGACCGTGCGGGTCATGTCCTCCCAGGTGCCCGGGTTCCAGGGGCCTTCGATGTAGGGGACGGTCGGGGCGATCTCGGTCAGGCGCTCGTACTCGATGTCGGAGATGCCCGAGTAGAGGCTCAGGATGAGGTCGGGCTTGAGCTCCTTGATGGCCTCGTAGTTGGGGCCGTCCTCGAGGAAGGGGATGATCTCGGGGGTCTCGCCGTACTCCCCGGTGACGTAGTCCTCGAACCACGGCTGGTAGCCGCTCTCGCCGGCGCCCCAGACCTCTTCCATGCCGACCGGGTTCGTGCCGAGCGCGGCGACGATGTCCGAGGTCATCCAGCCGAGGGTGACGATGCGCTGCGGCTTCTCGGGGATCACGGTCTTCCCGTGGCCGTGTTCGATGACCACGCCGTCCGCGGCGGCGGAGGAGGAGCTGGAGTCCTCGGGGGTGGACGAGCACCCGGCGAGGGTGAGGGCGGCGGCGACGGCCGCGGCGACGAGGGCGGAGCCTCGGCGGATCTTCGGGCGCGCAGAAGCGAGCGACATGGTTCTCCTTCGGGAAGGGGGGAGGGGTGTTGCCGCGTCCACGCGGCGGGAAGTTAGGTAAGCATGCCCTAACAGAACGATGCTAGAACGCGGATGCCGCGGTCAGTGTCGCGGGAGCGACGACTTGTGTCGCTGATCCGACATCACCGGGCGGATTCGGCGCCGGAGGGTCAGCGCCAGTAGAGCTGGTGGGCGGCGTCGGCCTGCACGCGAGCCACGTGCTGGCGCGGTGTCATGCCGAACCGCTCCTTGAAGGCCGCGGAGAAGGCGCTCGTCGTGGCGTAACCGCAGCGGTGCGCCGCCGCGCCGATGGGGGTGCCGTCGACGATCAGTCGCGCCCCCAGCGTCATCCGCACCCCCGTGCGCCAGCGGCCAAAGCTCATGCCCACGTCGTTCTGGAAGACCCGCAGCACCGTGCGCTCGTGGAGGCCGTGGGCGAGGAAGAGCTCCGTCGCACTGCGAGGGTCTCCCGGGTCGGCGAGCACGGTCTGCACGAGCGGAGTGACACGTTCGTCGGACGGGATCGGCACCTCGCCCCACTCGCTCGCGGCCTCCGGCAGCGGCTGCTGCAGCATCTCGATCAGCACCGACTGGATGCGCACGCGCAGGTCGGTGGGCATGTCGTTGATGCCGAGATGGAGCAGCATCTCCTGCACCGCGCGGGGCACGAGCACGCGGGTGATGCCGTCGATCGGTGCGAGGAGCGAGGCATCGGGGATGTAGGTGTAGCAGCCCGTCGAGTCCGGCTCGTGGTGCGCGGTGTGCGGCGTGTGCGCGGGGATCCACACGCCCTGCCCGGGGGCGAGGCGCCACCGGGCGTCCTGCAGATGCACCCACACGGTGCCGCGGTAGCACCAGGCCAGCATCGGGTCGGCGTGGCTGTGGGGAGGGGAGAGCGGGCGCGTGCCGGTGTCCTCCGCGGTGACGACGCCGGTGCCCATCAGGTATGGCTCGTTCACGGTCGACGGATACGACGGACTCGCGTCCCAGTCGTCCTGCCGGTATGAGTTCATTCGTGCTCCGCGTGAGACGGCTGCCGGCATCGTCGTGACGAGGGGCCGCCGAGCCTGCCGTACTCCGCCATGCTATCCGGGGTGATGCGCGGGACCGGATCGGTGATGATGGAGGCATGCCTTCCGCCCATCGCCCCGGTCTTCGCGTCTCGGCGGGTCTCACGATCCCCGGGTCCGAGCTGGCGTGGCGCTTCTCGCGGTCGTCGGGACCGGGCGGGCAGGGCGTCAACACCGCCGATTCCCGCGTGGAGCTCGTGTGGGATGCGGCGAACTCGGCGGTGCTGTCCCCGCATCAGCGGGACCGGCTGCTCGACCGGCTCAGCGGGCGTCTGGTCGACGGCGTGCTGACGATCGCGGCATCCGAGCACCGCGCGCAGCTGCGCAACCGGGATGCGGCACGGGATCGGCTCGTCGCGCTGGTGACCGAGGCGCTGCGCCCGCCGGCACCGCCGCGCCGCCCGACCAAGCCGAGTCGCGGATCGAAGGAGCGACGGCTGAAGGAGAAGCAGCGGCGCACCGACGTCAAGAGTCTGCGTCGGCGTCCTCGCGACGAGTGAGTCAGCGCCGCAGCCAGCTCTCGATCCCGTCGAGCAGTCGCTGCAGCCCGAACTCGAACAGGGCGTCGAGGTCGAGGTCGAAGTCGTCCGACCTCACCAGGGAGGCGAGCAGCGGCAGATCCGTCGGCGACACCATCGCGGCGATGTCCGTGGATCGCGTCGTCATGTACTCGTCCGCCGTGAGTCCCGTGTCCTGCCGCTGCTCCGCCTCGAAGGCGATGTCGGTCGCCAGCGACTTGACGTGACTGAACACGATGACGCTGATATACATCATCGTCTCCATGCTGAGCTTCAGCGGGGCGAGCGCCCGCAGGCACCACTCCGTGTAGCGGAACCCGTTCGGGACCAGTTGCGGCCGGGAGATCGACATCACTCCCGCGAGCCAGGGGTGCCGCTGGAACCCCGCCCACTGCAGCCGTGCGGACACCTCGAGGTCGGCACGCCAATCCGCCGACGGCTCGGGGAATGACTCCTCCCCGAGGACCGTGTCGATCATGAGCAGGACGAGGCCGTCTTTGCTGTCGACGTGGCGGTAGAGGGACATCGTCGGGGTGCCGAGCTCGGCGGCGATGCGCCGCATCGAGATCGCCTCGATGCCCTCGGCGTCGGCCATCGCGACGGCGGTGTCGACGACCTTCGCGGTCGTGAGCCGGGGAGAGGGTGCGGTGGCGGGGGAGGTGACGACGCTGCCGATGCCGGGCGTGGAGACGATGAGGCCCTGCTGCTGCAGGAGTGCGAGGGCCTTGGTCGCGGTGGCGATCGCGACGCCCCAGTCGCGGGTGATGCCGCGCGCCGAGGGCACCCGGTCGCCCGGACCCAGATCCCCGGACGTGATCCGTTCGGCGATCTCCATCGCGATGGTCTGAGAAGTGACGCGCATCGTACTAGTACACCACGATTCTAAATAGAACACTTGTACGCCGTACATCTGCGTATTAACGTGCAGGGCATGAACGAATACAGCGTACTCATCTCCGGCGCAGGCATCGCAGGACCCGCACTCGCGCACTGGCTTCACCGGCAGGGCATCCGCTCCACGATCGTCGAGCAGGCATCCGATCTCCGCCTCGGCGGCCAGGCCGTCGACCTCCGCGGTCTCGGCGAGGTGGTGGCGCAGCGGATGGGCATCATGCCCCGTGTGCGCGAGCGCATCGTGCATGAGAAAGGACTGCGCTACATCGACAGCGCGGGTCGCGAACTCGCCACGATGCCGGCCGACCTCTTCGTCGGCGACGGAAGCCCCGTCACCGAGATCGAGATCATGAAGGGCGACCTGACGGAGATCCTCCACGACCTCGTGGCGGATCACACCGAGATCATCTTCGGTGACCGCATCGCCGGGTTGGCGGACGGTCCCGACGGCGTCGAGGTCACGTTCCGCAGCGGGATCAGCCGCACCTTCGACGTGGTCGTGGGCGCCGACGGCATCCACTCTGGTGTGCGGGCGCTCGTCTTCGGTCCCGAATCCGACCACGTCGTGCACCTCGGTGCCTACCTCGGCTACTGCACCGTGCCGGACCCGGGTCCGCTCGACTCCTGGTTCGACATGTACAGCGAGCCGGGGAGGATGCTCGCGCTGCGGCCCGAGCGCGGCGGATCCGCGAAGGCGATGCTCGCGTTCGCAGACTCCGGCGTCGACGTGGACCGGCGTGACGTCGAGGGCCAGAAGCGCCTGCTGCGCGAGGTCTTCGCGGGCATGGGCTGGAGAGCCGAGGAGCTGCTCGCGGCGGTCGACGCGGACGACGACTTCCACCTCGACACCGTCAGCCAGGTGCACATGGACGGATGGACCCGCGGCCGGGTCGCGCTGCTCGGCGATGCGGGCTACTGCGGCTCCCCGCTCACCGGCATGGGGACGAGTCTCGCCCTGGTCGGCGCGTACGTGCTGGCCGGCGAACTCGGGCATGCGCGGGGCGACCACGCGGCGGCGTTCGCGCGCTACGAGGAGATCATGCGTCCGTATGTCGCGGCCTCGCACGCGCTTCCGCCCGGCGGCGTCGACGGGTTCCTTCCGCGCGGACGCTTCATGCTCCGGATGCGGGTCCTGTCGGCGCGGCTCATGCATCACTGGCCGATGCGCCAGCTCGTCGCCCGGATGCTCGACAAGTCCGACGCGATCGAGCTGCCGGACTATCCGTGGCGCGCCCTCGCCGCCGTCTGATCGGCGCGTGAGGTCAGTCGGACGAGCCGGCGAGGTCGGCCTCGACCGGCGCCCAGCCTGTCTCGAGGATGCGGAACCCGGCATCCAGGGTGGCGAGCTGATCGTCGGTGTCGTTCACGAGCAGCTGCATCTGCAGGACGAATCGGGCGTACACCCGGATCTCGGGGGTGGGCTCGGCGAGGCCGAGCTCGTCGGCGATCGCGTCGGCGAGGGCGTCCTCGTGGCGGAGCCACATCTTGCCCGCGTACTCCCGCAGGGCCGGCGTCTCGTTGAGGAAGCGCATGAAGACGCGGGTGACGTCGTTGCCGTGCTCGTCCACATTGGCCCGGATCTCCGCGGAGTAGAAGTCGTGGATCGCGTGGTTGATCGTGCTTCCCGCGGGCCGATCGCGGACCGCGGAGACGAGCCGGTCGCGCTGCTCGTCGTCCTCATCGAAGACCAGCGCCTCCTTCTGCGGGAAGTGCGCGAACACGGTCGTCGGAGAGACGTCCGCGGCATCGGCGACCTCGCGGATGCTCACGTTGTCGAAGCCGCGCTCGAGGAACATCGTCGTCGCGACGTCGGAGATCGCCTTTCGGGTCGCGGCCTTCTTCCGTTCGCGGCGCCCGAGGGGCTCTGAAGTCGTCATGGAGAACAGCTTACCGTGAACCGACTCCAAAACTGACTTGACACCAAAACTGGTACCGATACACTTTCGGTATGACTTCACCCAACTCCCTCACGCGACGGGATCAGAACCGCGCGTGGATCATGCTCATCGTCCTCACGATGCTCACCGTCATCGGCATGACGGTCGTCCTCCCCGTCCTGCCCTTCGTCGTGCTGCAGTACGTCTCGCACGAGAGCGACCTCGCCATCTGGGTGGGCGTGCTCGAGGCGATCAACGGACTCTGCGCCTTCCTGGTCGCCCCCTTCCTCGGCCGCCTCTCCGACCGCTTCGGCCGTCGCCCGGTCATCATCGCCGCCGCGTTCGGTGCCGCGTTCTCGATGGCGCTCTTCGGCATCGGCGGCGCCATCTGGGTGCTCGTGCTCGCCCGCGTCATCCAGGGGCTGACCGCCGGAGACCTCCCCGCCCTCTTCGCCTACCTCGCCGACATCACCCCGCCCGAGCAGCGCGCGAAGCGCTTCGGCCTGCTCGGTGCGCTCTCCGGCATCGGCACCATGATCGGACCGGCGATCGGCGGCCTCCTCGCCGCCATCAGCATCCAGCTCCCCGTGTTCCTCACGGCGGCCACAGCCCTCACGATCGCGATCCTCAGCATCTTCCTGCTCCCCGAGAGCCTCAAGCCCGGGAACCGCATCACCGCGATCAAGATGCGCGACGTGCAGCCGTTCGCCGTCTTCAAGGATGCGTTCGGCCGCAAGGAGCTGCGCGGACTCATGATCGGCTTCGGTCTGCTCGCACTGCCCTTCGGCTTCTTCGTGAACAACTTCAGCGTCCTGGCGCTGGACTCGATCCAATGGGGACCCACGCAGATCGGACTCCTGACGGCGGCCGTCGGCATCATCGACATCCTCATCCAGGGTGTGCTGCTCGGCATCCTGCTCCCGCGCATCGGCGAGCGCGGCGTGATCGTGAGCGGCATCGTCGCGCAGATGTTCGGGCTCGCCGCCCTCGCCATCGTCGCCTCGGTCTTCGCCCAGCCGTGGGTCTTCATCGTCGGCGCGCTCATGCTCGCCGCGGGCCAGGGCGCCTCGCAGGCCGCCATGGACGGCGCGATGTCCAACGCCGTCGGCGACGACGAGCAGGGCTGGCTCGGCGGTGCGACCCAGTCGCTGAACGCGGCGATGGGCACGGCCGCTCCGCTCATCGCGGGTGCGCTCTACGCACTGGTCAGCCACGCCGCCCCGTACTGGCTCGGCGTCGCACTCATGATCGTGGCCGTGATCGTGGTCAGCCGCGCGCACATCGCGAACACCGCGAAGCGCCCGGCCGACGAAGCCCCGGACGGTGCTCCGGTCGCCCTCGCTGAGACGGTCGGCTGAGCGTCAGTCTGCGGGAGCTGCCGGCCGCGGCAGCTCCCGCAGTCGCGCGATCGTCGCGAGCAGCTCGGCCGCCGTCGTCCCGAGGTTCCCGAGGGCCGCGGCGGCGGCTCCGCTGAAACCGCCGGTACCGATCTCCAACCGAGCGACGTTCGTCACGAGACCCTTCTCGTTCGTGACCCACCGGCCCGCAGCGGCATGCCACGCGTGGGCGGTGAGCATCGTCGTCGTGGTGCCGCACAGCGAGACATACGCGACATCGCCGGCCTTCGCCCCCTTCATGGCGGCGTTCAGCAGGAAGTCCACCTGCCACAGGTTCGCGAGGAACGCCTCGCGGAGCGGCACCGGATAGGGGGAGACAGTGCGCGCGAGTCCGGTCAGCAGCCCCTCCGGGTCGTGCAGCGGCACACTGGTCGCGACCTCGCCCGCGTACGCCACATCGAGGAAGCCGAGCGGGTGCCCCGGCTGCGGATGGAAGGCGAACTCGCCCCGCGCGGCACGAGCGCACTGCTCGGCCACCCGAGCCACGTCGCGCAGGATCAGGTCGACGGGGACGCCGTCCACGATCAGCCAGGCGCCGCTGTCGACCCACGGACCCCATCCGCCGTGCTCGGCGATCTGCACGGGCTCGCTCGTCCAGGCGCTCGCCACTCGTCCGAGACCCGCGCGGTCGACGTCGGCATCCACGTACAGCCCCAGGTCGATGTCGGAATCGGGTCGATGCGTGCCTCGGGCGCGGCTACCGCCGAGAGCGACGGCGCGCACTCCGCGCACGGCGCACAGGTCGGCGGCCATCGAGCGGAGGCGGTCTTCATCGAGCACGAGACCGATCGTACTCACGTGGTTCTCGCACGGCCGCTGCGCGCGCCATCCGGAGAACGTGGCGGCGCGCCCTCAGTCCTTCCCGCCGCCGCGCACGAGCTCGAGCCCGGCGCCGGCGAACTGCCGCAGCGTCGCATCCGGCAGGAACGCCCGGGTGAGCGCGCCGCCGATGCGGGTGAGGTCGCTCTCGTCGCGGAACAGGAGGTACATGGTCTCGTATCGCGGATGGAACTTCTGCTTGAACCGGTGCAGCGACCCGAAGCCGTAGACCGGCTCCAGGGCCTCGGCCAGTCGATCGCTGAGCGCGGCGATCACGCCCGCATCCGGCGGATAGTCATGGGCGAGCGGTGCCCCGGAGAGCGACATGATCTCGGCGCCCTCCTCGGAGAACTGCTTCGCGGACGATCCGATCAGGTACTCCATCACCGGCCCGAACCCGCCCTCGCGGCGGCGCATCAGGTCGAGCGTCCAGCCGCGCACCGCGCCGTCGCCGCCGTACACGGGGAGCCAGGACAGGAAGCCGTCGACGTCGCCGTTGGGGGCGAGCGCCAGGGCGAGGCGCACCTCCGGATCCTCGGCCTCGTCGAGAGTCCCGAGCGTGAAGCGCATCTCGGGCAGATCCTTGTCGCCCACCCAGGCCTCGGAGATCGCCCGCAGCTGCTGTTGCACGCCCCACGACTCCGCCTTGAGGTGCGTCAGGCGGAACGTCATGTCCTCCCGGCCGGCCTTGTTGAGGGAGGTGCGCACCGAGTTCCAGCGCTTGCCCGTGAATTCCAGGCCCGGCAGGTCGACGATCGTGTCGTCCGCCACGACGATGCTCCGCCACGTCGAGGGGACGGCCGCGCGCGTGGCCTCGTCCGCACTGAAGAAGCAGGGCACGAGACCGGCCAGCTCCGCGGCGTGGATGAAGTCGGTCACCGCCTCGGCGCGCCCCTCCGCCGGGCCGATCGGATCGGCCAATGCCAGCGCGACGCCGTTCCGCCGCTGGTACGCCACGATGCCGCCGGTCACGCGGGCGTAGCTGTTGCCGTCCCAGGTCGTCATCCAGGACAGCGTCCCGCCGCCGTGGGCGCGCAGCTCGCGCTTCATGTCCTCCGCCGTGGGGGCGGGTTGCGCGCCGAGTCTCGCCCGTCGCTTGGCGCGGAAGGCCCGGCGCACCCAGATCAGGTACACGAGCACGATCAGCCACAGGAAGCCGTTCGCCAGCGCGAGCTCGGTCTCGCCGTCCCAGCGGAAGTCCACCTGGGCCTGGCTGAAGACCGTGATCAGGGTCAGCACGAGCGCAGCGACCAGCACGTTGAAGATGCCGAGCAGGAGAGCGAGCACCCAGGTCCAGCGCCGGCCGCGACGCAGACCGTTCACGAGCACCAGGATCACCACGAGGTCGATCGCCAGGTCGATGAACCCTCCGGAGGCCGGGTCGGTCGGTCCGAACGGGCCGTCGGTGGGCACGAGGGTCGTGATGATCTCGACCGCGCCGAGCACGAGGACCGCGATCACCGCGATCAGGCGCTGCTCGCGGACGGTGGTGTGCCGCACCCGCAGCGACCTGTCGACCGCGAGGATCAGCAGTACGGCGAGCAGATGCTCGAGGTCGGCGACCTTGCCCCAGAACAGCATCGCGATGAACACGAACCCCAGCAGGATGAGCCAGCCGCGCACGCGCCACGGTGGACGGAACAGCCCCACGGCCGCGGCGATGCAGGCCATGGTCCCGCCGGAGGCTCCGACGTCGAGCGCCTGCGCCTGGTCGGCCGCCCACTCCCACGGGAACTGGGAGAGCACCAGCAGGAGCAGCGCGGTGGCGAAGATCGCGAACAGCTGACCGACCCAGTAGTAGGCCAGTGCGACGCGCGTCCCGCGACGGAACTCCAGGAACGCCATGCCCCAGAATCCGGCGATCGTGAACGCGTAGACCCACGGCTGGTTCACGAAGAACGTGCCGGTGAGGGGCGTCCACCACTTGCCGTCGGTGAGATTCGGCAGACCGTAGGCGACGGTCTGGAAGAGCGTCGTGTCCTCGAACGGCGCCCACAGGCCGTTCCAGACGACCCCCACCACGAGGATCAGCAGCACCATGGTCAGCGTCGCCGGGATGCGGCGGACGACGGCGATGGCCGGGTGGGGCGAGGGGGAGCGCTCCTCAGTCATGCGCTCAGCGTAGCGAGCGGGTGCCTCCTCCGACGGGGAGTGGTCGTGCCGAGTCGCTATTCCCCGCGCAGCACGCGACGCAGGTCGACGATCTCCGCCGCGGTCATGCCGCCGCTGCGCAGGTAGCCGGCCACGTCGCCGTGGTTCGCGGCGATCCAGTCCATCGCGGCCTCGATCGCGGACGCGGGAGACTCGGTCGCCAGGGTCTTCAGTGCCGGGGTGAGGGGCACACCCAGCGAGGTGATGAGCGCGGTCAGCGCCTCGGCGAATCCGTGCGCGAGGTTCTCCCCGGTCTCGGTGTAGTCGGCCACGATCTCTTCGCGCGGCACCTCGGCGACGAGCAGGAGGATCGCGGCGGCGAGACCGGTGCGGTCCTTGCCGGCGGTGCAGTGGAACAGCACGCCGGGTCGCTCCGTGCGCGAAGCCTGGAGCACGGTCTGCGCCACCGCCGCGAACGGCACGGCGCTGGCCTCCAGGATCGAGACGTACAGATCCTCCAGCGTCGGCACCTGCTGCAGGATGGTGGCGACCTGGGTCACCGACAGGCTCGCTCCGCCGGCGGCGGGCAGCAGGTGCTTCACCATCTCGTCCATGGCGCCGCCCTGCATGGGCAGCGGCAGCAGGGTCACGCTGCCGTCCGCCGGAAGACGATCGGCCGCGCGCGAGCGCTCGCCGTCGGTGCGCAGGTCGATCACCGTTCCGATGCGGAGATCGACGAGTGCCTGCAGCCCCTCATCCGTCAGCGTGGCGAGGGCATCGGATCGGAAGAGGAGACCGGAGGCGAGCGTTCCGCCTCCGGACGTGGGCAACCCGGCGAGCTCGCGAGCGTTGTGCGTTCCCTGCAGAACCGAAGTCAATTCCATCGTCGTCCGGGCCCTCTCCCTGATTCTGGTCTCAGCGTATCGGGATGGCGGAGCGGTTCGGCGCCGGACGCTACTCTCTGACCATGCAGACCGACGTCGCGGGCTCTCGTCCGCCCTCCGCCTGGTCACTCGTCCCTTCCGCCGTCGTGATGGCGGGGAGCATCCTGCGTCGACGGCTCCTCCTCGTGGTCGTCGTCACGATCCTCGTCGAGGGCCTCTACGTCTGGGGCGTGCTTCCGCTCCTGCTGACCCTGTTCCAGGCAGCCCTGCGCGCGGCCGGTGTCGACGGGATCAGCACGGCGGGCCTCCCCGGATTGTCGAGCAGTCCGGTCGCGATCCTCGCCCTCGTCCTGATCGCTCTCGTCGCGACGCTGTTCGCCCTCGTCGCCGTCAGCGTCTTCACCGTCGTCGCCGAGCTCTGTCTGCGTGGTGAGGCTCCGTCCGCGCGGGCGCTGCTCCGTGGCCTCGCGCGCATCGGTCGTCGGGCGCTGAGCTGGCAGATCGTCCTGTTCGCGGGGTACGCACTGCTCCTCGTCCCGCTGTCGCACATCGGCGTCGGCACGACCGTCACCTCGCACATCGCCATCCCGAAGTTCATCAGCGGAGAGCTCACGAAGACCGTCCCCGGCACCGTCGCCTACACGGTGGTGGTCATCGGACTGGTCTATCTGGGGCTGCGTCTCGCCGGAACCGCGGCCGCGCTCGCCGGGGAGCAGGAGACTGTGTGGGCGGCGATGCGTCGGAGCATCGCGCTCACCCGGCGGACGCAGGTGCTCGTGGCGGTGCTGTTCCTCCTGACGGGAGCGGCGGCGGCGGCGGTCCTCACGCTGACGGGGCTGCTCGGCGCGGTGCCCGTCGCGCTCGCCGGAGACGGCGGGGCGGCCGTGGCGGGGACCATGCTCGCGATCCTCGATCTCGTGCGCTTCGTCGTGACCGGAGTCGTCGCGGCGTTCCTGTCGTTCTTCTTCGTGGCCGTGAACCGCGGCGCCGTCTCCCTCCCCGCCCCGGCCCCGGTGCGGGACCGACCGTCGCGGGTGCTCGCGACCGTCACGCTCGTGCTGTTCGGGGTCCTCGCCGTTCCGCCCACGGTGTTCGCGACGCTGGCGACGGCGCCGTCGGCCCCGCCCCTGGTGATCGCCCATCGCGGGTACGTCGCCGGGGGAGCGGAGAACACGCTCGGCTCCCTGCGCGCCGCGGCGGAGGCCGGAGCCGATGTCGTGGAGATGGACGTCCAGGAGACGGCCGACGGCGGATTCGTCGTCATCCACGACGTGAACCTCGGGCGGCTGACAGGCGACCCGCGGAACGTGTACGACCTCGACACCGAGGAGGTCACGCGGCTCGTGGTGCGGCAGGGGGCGTTCAGCGATCGCATCCCGACGCTGGAGGAGTATCTGCGCACCGCCGACGAGCTCGCCATCCGCGTCCTGGTCGAGGTCAAGCCGCACGGACACGAGGAGCCGGGCCTCGCGGATCGCGTGGTGCGGGAACTGGATCGGCTGGACCCTGCGCGGCATCATCTGATCCAGTCGCTCGACGTGGACATCGTCGCGCGGATCACCGCCGCCGATCCGGAGCGCCCCGTGGTGCTGGTCACCGGGCTCCAGATCGGCGATGCTCCGCGCACCCCGGCGCAGGGTGTGGCGGTCGAGGACTGGTCGTACTCGGACGAGATGCTGGTCGGCCTCCACGGCGAGGAGAAGCAGCTCTTCGTGTGGACCGTGGACGACCCGGGGCTGCTCGCCGAGTACATCGACCGGGGCGTCGACGGCGTCATCACCGACAGCGTCGCCGAGGCGGTGGCGATCCGGGAGCTCCGGCAGACGATCACCAATCCGGTCACGCGGTATCTGTCCGCCGCGTCGCGGAGGATCGCGGTGTTCTGACCGCGACGGATCGCCGACGAGTCCGACGGCTCGGGGGCGCTATCAGGCTGCGCGGCGCCGCCTCGCCGACATGCTGGCACCCGCCCTCTCCGACTCGGGCGCCCACGGCGGCGAGGACGCCTGAGTCGGAGTCGCGCGGCCTCAGCCCTCGAGGGCCTTCTCGATGGCCTGCTCGAGGTCGTCCCACTCCTGCAGCTCGACCTTCTCGCCGTCGACGAAGAACGTCGGGGTGCTGTTCACCTGCAGCTTCTCGCCGTCGCTCTTGTCGGTCTGCACGCGCGCGGCGGTCGCGGGATCGGCGACGGCGGCGTCGTAGGCGGCCATGTCGAGCCCGAGCTCCTCGGCGAAGGCCCGGAACACCTCGGGGGTCTCCTCGGACTGCTCGCCCCACTGCGCCTGGGTCTCGAACAGCCGGTGGTACATGTCCTCGAAGCGGTCCTGCTGCGCCGCGGCCTCGGCGGCGAGGGCGGCCTGGGTCGAGTTGATGTGCCCCGGCAGCGGGAAGTACCGGACGACGTAGGTGATCTCCCCGTCGAACTTCTCGCGGAGCTCTTCCACGACGGGGTAGAACGCCCCGCACGCCTCGCACTCGAAGTCGAGGAACTCGACGACGGTCACGGCACCCTCGCCTCCGTCGTCGAGGACGTGGGAGTCGGTGCGGACGGTGGGCTGCGAGCCGCCCTCGGGCGAGGCGGCAGGCTGCTGCTGCTGGGTGATGGCGAACACGATGCCGACGATCAGCAGGACGATGGCGACGGCGATGGCGATCAGGGTCGCTTTGACAGAGTTCTTCACAGGGGGCTCCAGACACACGGGTACGACAGGGGAGGGATGCCGCGCGGGGCGGCTCGATGCGCACGTCGCGGGTCAGGTGCGAGAGATCGAGAGCTGTGTCAGGGAGAGGGCGTGGACGAGGGGGAGGGGACCGGCGCGGCTCGGTGCCACGGCGCGCGGGGCGCGGGCTCCGAGCGGACGGGTGCCGTGACCGACGACTCGACGGAAGAGCAGGACCAGAGCGACGCCGCAGAGCACCGCGAGGAGGCAGACCCCCAGGTCGGAGCCGAGCACGTCGACCGCCGTCGCGCCGTCGGTGGCGGACGCGGTGGGGGCGGCGCCGGCCGGGGCCGAGACACCGGAGGCGAGGCACAGCGAGGCGTGCACATCGGCGGATCCGCCGGAGGTGGACCACGCGCCGATCACGAGCAGGAGCGCGAGGCCGACCGCCGTGATCACCCGGGCGATCAGCATCCGCTCGGCCCGCGCTCGCGGTATCCGATCCGGCGATGAGGGCAGCATTTGCCGCGAAGTCTAGCAACCGCGCCTTGGTCCCACCGGGGCCGGGGTGCCGCGGACACGCCTACACTGGAGGGGTGGCGAGACTACTGATCATCGGCGGCTTCCTCGCCGCCGTGTTCTGGGTGTTCAGCATCGTCGACTGCGCAGTGCAGCCGGCGACGCGGCACCGGGGTGTGTCCAAGACCGCCTGGATCTTCATCGTCGTCCTGCTTCCCGTCATCGGCGGCATCCTCTGGTTCGTGATCGGCCGACGCCGCGCGAACGATCCCGGCGTCCGCCCCGTGATCGCTCCCGACGACGACCCCGCGTTCCTCCGCAGCATCAGCAAGACCGAGCAGGATGCCCGCATCCGTCGTCTCGAGGAAGAGCTCGCCCGGCTGGATGAGGAGACCGACGAGCCTCCCGCCACGGATCAGCGCCCGTGACCTCGTCGCCGGCCATGGATGCTGCGGCATCCCTGCTCGCCGACCTCGTCGCCCACGGCGTGCGCGACATCGTGCTGTCTCCCGGCTCGCGCTCGCAGGCCCTCGCGCTCGCCGCGGTCCGTCTCGCGGATGACGGGCACCTGCGGGTCCACGTGCGCATCGATGAGCGGGTGGCCGGGTTCACGGCGCTCGGCATCGCGCGGGAGACGGGCGTGCCCGCCGCGGTCGTCTGCACCTCGGGGACGGCCGTCGCCAACCTGCTGCCCGCGGTCCTGGAGGCGTTCCACGCGGGGGTGCCACTGCTCCTGCTCACGGCCGACCGTCCGCCCGAGCTGCGCGGCGTCGGCGCGAACCAGGCGACGCTGCAGGACGGCCTGTTCCACCCGTGGGTGCGCGACCAGGTCGATGCTCCCGTGCCGGGCGACGGAGGATGGGCCGGCCTCGCCGAGCGAGCCGTGTCCGCGGCGACCGGCGCCCGTGAGGTCGAGGGCGGCGTCCCCGGTGTCGCGGGCCCGGTGCACCTGAACCTGCCCTCCCGCGAGCCGCTCTCGGGCGGGCTGCCCCCGATCGTCGTCACCCCGGGGGAGGCGCCCGCCCCGCTCGGGGGTGAGCCGTTCGAGCTCGATCGCGGTCCCCGCACGGTCGTCATCGCGGGTGCCGATGCCGGTGCCGATGCCGAGGAGATCGCGCACGCCGGCGGCTGGCCGCTGATCGCCGAGATCGTGAGCGGGGCGCGGTTCGGACGCCAGGTGGTGCACGGCTACCGTCGCCTGCTGGCACGCGACGACCTCGGCGGACGCGTCGAGCGGGCCGTCGTGCTCGGGCATCCGACGCTCAGCCGCGAGGTCGCCGCCCTCCTCGCCCGCACGGATGTCGACATCATCGCGGTGCGCCGCGGCGGCGAGGAACTGAACCTCAACCACCGCTCGCGCGGCGTCGGCGCGGTCGTCGTCGCCCCCGGTGCCGCCGACCGCGTCTGGCTCGGCGAGTGGCTGCAGGCGTCGGCCGCCGAAGCCGTCGACCTGAGCGAGAGCGCCCCCGACCCGGAGGGCCTCGCATCCACCGACTTCGCCGCGCGCAGGGAGGCCGTGAAGGCCGAGCTCGACGCGGTCCGCCGTCCGCTCGATCGCGCACTGCTGGCCGACGCCGTGTGGCGCGCCACCTGGCCGCACGACCGCCTGGTGTTCGGCTCGTCGCGGCTCGTGCGGGTCGCCGACCAGGTGCTCGGCGGCAAGAAGGTCCCCGTGCACGCCAACCGGGGTCTCGCCGGCATCGACGGCACGATCGCCACGGCGACCGGGATCGCGCTCGCCAGCCAGGCGGCGGGCGCGCCGGGCGTGACCCGCGTGCTGCTCGGCGACCTCGCGTTCCTGCACGACGTCGGCGCCCTGCTGCTGCCCCCGGACGAGACCGAGCCGCGGCTGCAGGTCATCGTCGGCAACGACGGCGGCGGCACCATCTTCGACTCGCTGGAGGTCGCGGCGTCCGCGCGTCCCGGCGATCTCGACCGCGCCTTCTACACGCCCCACACCGTGCGCCTGGAGCACCTTGCGCTCGCCTACGGCTGGGAGTACCAGCGGGTCACCACCCGCACGGCGCTCGACCAGGCGCTGACCTCGCCGCGCGGCGGGCGTCAGATCATCGAGGTCCCGCTGGCCCGTTGACTGGCAGGATGTGCGTATGAACGCGCACACCTGGACGCAGAAGCTCCGTGTCGACGAGGGGTTCCGTCTCGCCGACGTCGACCCCGACACCAAGCCCGGCTACGTCGGCGGGAAGTCGCACGGCGCCCGCGATCTCGCCGCCGGGCTCGAGACCCTCAACGACCTGCAGGAGCGCCTGTTCGCCGAGAGCCGGGTCGGCGTGGCGAAGGATGCGGTGCTGCTGGTGCTGCAGGCCATGGATTCCGCAGGCAAGGGCGGGATCGTGCGGCACGTGGTCGGCGGCGTCGACCCGCAGGGCGTCGCGCTCGCCGCGTTCAAGGCGCCGACCGCGGAGGAGCGCGAGCACGACTTCCTCTGGCGCGTGGAGAAGCGGCTGCCCGAGCCGGGGTTCATCGGCGTCTTCGACCGCTCCCACTACGAGGACGTGCTGATCGGGCGCGTCCGCGAGCTCGCCGCGCCCGAGGAGATCGAGCGCCGTTACGACGCGATCAACGAGTTCGAGGCCCGTGTCGCGGCATCCGGCACCCGCATCGTCAAGGTCATGCTGCACATCTCGCCCGAGGAGCAGAAGTCCCGCCTGATGGAGCGCCTCGACCGCCCGGACAAGCACTGGAAGTACAACCCCGGCGACGTGGACGAGCGGCTGCTGTGGCCGCAGTACATGGAGGCCTACCAGACGGTGTTCGACCGCACCTCGACCGAGGCAGCGCCGTGGCACGTGATCCCGGCGAACGCCAAGTGGTACGCGCGCCTCGCCGTGCAGGAGCTGCTGCTCGCGGCCCTGGAGGACATCGATCCGCAGTGGCCGGTCGCCGACTTCGACATCGAGGCCGAGAAGAAGCGCCTCTCCGCCAGCTGAGCGTCGTCTCGTCTCGCTCCGCTCGCTCGACGACCGGTTTTCCTCCCAGCGAGGAGCCCCCGGTCGTTGAGCGAGGAGCGCAGCGACGAGACGAAACGTCCGCGCCGTCGCTCTCAGGCCAGCGCGTCGACCAGCGGTCGGAACTTCACGCGCGTCTCGAGCAGCTCGCTCTCCGGGTCGGAGCCGGCGACGATCCCGGCGCCCGCGTAGGCGGTCACGCCGATGTCGCCCTGGCGCCCGGTGAACTGGGCGCAGCGCAGCGCGATGGCCCATTCGCCGTTGCCCGCGGCATCCACCCAGCCGACCGGACCGGCGTAGCGCCCGCGATCGAAGGGCTCCAGCTCGCGGATCGCGGCGATGGCCGCGGGGGTCGGGGTTCCGGCGACCGCGGCGGTCGGATGCAGCGCCCGCACCAGGTCGAGCGCCGACTCGCCGTCGGCCAGCTCGCCCTCCACGTCGGTCGCGAGATGGAAGAGGTTCGGCAGCTTCAGCAGGAAGGGCTGCTCGCTCGCGGCCAGCGCCCTGGTGTGCGAGCGCAGGGAGGCGAGCACGCTCTGGACGGCGTACTCGTGCTCGTCGAGGTCCTTGGTGCTGGAGGCGAGGTGGGTGGATGCCGCGGTGTCGGCATCCGCATCGGCTCCACGGCCGATCGTGCCGGCGAGGACGCGCGCGGTGACGGTCCCACCGTGCACCGTCACCAGGGTCTCCGGGCTCGCGCCGATCAGTCCGTCCACGGCGAAGGCCCACGTGTCGGGGTAGCCGGTCGACAGGGCGCGCACGAGACGGCGCAGGTCCGACCCGGCGGGGATGCTGCCGGTCAGGTCCCGCGCGAGCACGACCTTGCTCAGCTCGCCGTCGGCGATGCGGGCGAGGGCGTGGCGCACCGAGTCCTGGTATCCCTGCGGGCTCTGGGCGCCGGGGCCGACGGTGCCGGCCCAGTGCGGTCCGTACGGCTGGGTGGCGAACTCCTCGTCGGGGTCCGATGATCCGGCGAGGCGGATGCGGGTCTCCCAGAATCGGTCCCCGTGCCGGCCGAGCACCTTCGTGGGCACCACGAGCACGCTGTCGGCGGCCGACTCCTCGTCGAAGGTGAATGCGCCGAACGCGACCAGGCCGGTCCCGGGAAGCCCGAGCGGGTCGCTGATCTCCGCCTCGGCCGCCATGCCGCGCCAGGTCGTCGCGATCGGCACCCGGGAGCCCGGGCGCGTGCGCAGCTGGGCGAGCGGTGCGCCGACCGCCACGATCCCGTCTCCGCGGCGCAGCCACGCGAGAGGACGGGCGGGGTCCGCGTAGGCCAGGAGGTCTTCGACCGGGTCGATCTCTCGGGTCTCCACGACCAGGTGGGTGGTGTGCACGAACCCAGCCTATTCCGCTCAGGGGGCATGGATCCGCGTGGTCGTAGGGTGAGCGGATGAGCGACGCACGCCCCGCACCCGGCACCGAGATGGTCTTCCAATGGCGCAAGTGGGACGGGTCGCCGCACTGGCGGCACGAGTGCGTGTACCTCGGCGCCGACGAGTGGGGCGACTGGATCGGGCAGCCCGTCGGCTGGCACAGCGTGCGACCGGGCGCCGAGTTCCACGCGGGCGGACCGAACGTCACCCTCGTCCCGGCGAGCGGCGACCACGCGCTGACGGTGAACCGCCGCCACCGCAAGGGCATGCGGATCTACATCGACCTGGGGTGGGACATCCGCTGGTCCGACGACCCCCTGCTCGCGACCGGCATCGACATGGACCTCGACGTGGTGCGCGTCGAGGGCGCGCGCGGCACCTGGGTCGACGACCGCGACGAGTGGGCCGACCACAGCGCCCGCTACGGCTATCCGGCCGATGTCATGACACACCTCGAGGCCCTCGCGCTCGACCTCGAGGATCGGGTGCGCGCACGGGTCGCGCCGTTCGACGACGCCACCGCCGATCCCTGGCTCGACCGCCTCGAAGCGCTGGGCCTCGCGCCTAGACTGAACCCGTGACCCCGAACGAGAAGAACCGCGCCGATCTCGGCAAGGACCCCGCCCGCGTGAGCGGCATGTTCGACCAGGTCGCCGCAGGGTATGACCGCACGAACACGGCGATGACCTTCGGCAACGACGTCCTGTGGCGTGCGGCCACGACCCGTGCGGTCGCGCCGAAGCCGGGGGAGCGGATCCTCGACCTCGGAGCGGGAACCGCCTCGTCCTCCGCCTCGCTCGCACGCAGCGGCGCCGAGGTGGTCGCCGCCGACTTCTCGCCGGGGATGCTCGCCGAGGGCGAGCGCCGCCACGGCACGATGCGCAACCTGTCGTTCGTCCAGGCCGATGCGACCGATCTCCCGTTCCCGGATGAGACGTTCGACGCGGTCACCATGTCGTACGCGCTGCGCAACGTCAACGACCCGAAGAAGGCGCTGCGGGAGCTGTACCGCGTGACGAAGCCGGGCGGTCGGCTCGTGATCAACGAGTTCTCGACCCCGCCGGCCAAGCTGTTCCGCGGTGCGTACCGCTTCTACAACGCCCAGGTGCTGCCCCGGGTCGCCCGCGTCGCCGGCACCAACGGCGACGCCTACGACTACCTCAACGAGTCGATCCGCGAGTGGCCCGACCAGAAGCGGCTCTCCGCCTGGATCCGGGAAGCGGGCTGGGGCGACGTCGCGTACCGCAACCTCTCGTTCGGCATCGTCGCCCTGCACAGAGCGCGCAAGCCCGAGTGATCCTCCCGGGCGAACCGCGGCACCGCGACGCAGGTAGGCTGGGGACGTGACTTCGAGCCCCATCGCCCCGGGTTCGCGACTGGCGAGCCGTCTCGGCTTCAGCGATCGCGTCTTCATCGGCCCCGCCGCGCGTCGTGTCGCCCACGCGATCGAAGACGGCCTCGAGCTCGTCGAGACCGGACTCGCGGAAGACGTGCGCGTCGCCGACCCTCTGGCCGATGCCGCCAGCCGCTACCTGTACGAGGCCGGTGGCAAGCGCATCCGTCCCGTGCTCACGCTCCTGGCCGCTCAACTGGGAGACGGCAACAGGACCGAGGTGATCGACGTCGCCAAGGCGCTCGAGATCACGCACCTCGGATCCCTGTACCACGACGACGTCATGGACGGCGCCGATCGCCGCCGCGGAGTGCCGGCCGCGCACGCGGTGTGGGGCAACAACATCGCGATCCTCACCGGCGACATCCTGTTCTCCCGTGCCAGCCAGCTGATGTCGCGTCTCGGCGAGCGTGCGATCCGGCTGCAGGCCGACACGTTCGAGCGTCTCGTCCTCGGACAGATGCACGAGACGCTCGGCCCGCAGGAGGGCGACGACCCGATCGCGTTCTACATCCAGGTGCTCGCCGACAAGACCGGCTCGCTGATCGCCGCCGCCACGCAGGGCGGGGTGATCTTCTCCAACGCTCCCTCGGAGTACGAGGAGCCCCTGCGCGTCTACGGCGAGAAGATCGGCGTCGCGTTCCAGCTGCTCGACGACGTGATCGACCTGTCGGCGAAGCCGGAGGAGACCGGGAAGGTCCCCGGCACCGACCTGCGCGCCGGCGTCCCGACCATGCCCTACCTGCTGCTCAAGGCCGAGGGCGATGCGGCATCCGTCGACCTCGCGGCGCGGATCGACGACGGGGTCGCCCTCATCGCCGACGGCGCCGATCCCGCGATCCTCGACGGACCGCTGGACGAGCTGCGCGACCACGCCGTGACGCAGAAGACCCTGGAACTCGCCCATACCTGGACCCAGGATGCGATCGATGCACTCGGACCGCTGCCGCGCGGCACGGTGCGCGAGGCGCTGACCCGATTCGCTGAGACCCTCGCCGAACGCTCCAGCTGATCTCGCGCGGCGGCCCGTCGGGTCGCGCGCCGGCTGCGACGGCACACGAAAGGACCTCCCATGACCAAGCTCAGACTGGCCATCGTCGGTGCGGGCCCCGCCGGCATCTACGCCGCGGACATCCTCCTGAAGGCCGAGCGCAAGTTCGACGTCTCGATCGACCTCTTCGAGCAGCTCCCCGCTCCGTACGGGCTGGTGCGGTACGGGGTCGCTCCCGACCACCCCCGCATCAAGGGCATCATCACGGCTCTCCGCGACGTGCTGGACCGCGGTGACATCCGCCTGTTCGGCAACGTGCGCTTCGGTGAGGACATCACCCTCGAAGACCTCAAGAAGCACTACAACGCGGTGATCTTCGCGACCGGTGCGATCCGCGACACCTCGCTCGAGATCCCGGGGATCGACGCGGTCGGCTCCTACGGCGCGGCCGACTACGTCAGCTGGTTCGACGGGCACCCCGACGTGCCGCGCGAGTGGCCGCTGGACGCCGCCTCGGTCGGTGTGCTCGGCAACGGCAACGTCGCACTCGACGTCGCACGCATGCTCGCCAAGCATGCCGAGGATCTGCTCGTCACCGAGGTCCCCGCGAACGTCTACGAGGGCCTCCAGGCCAGCGAGGTCACCGACGTCCACGTCTTCGGCCGTCGTGGCCCCGCGCAGGTGAAGTTCACGCCCCTCGAGCTCCGCGAGCTCGGCGAGCTGCGCGACGTCGACATGGTCGTCTACGACGAGGACTTCGACTACGACGACGCCGCGAAGGATGCCGTCGCCAGCAACAAGCAGGTCATGGTCATCGACCGCATCCTGCAGTCCTGGCGCAAGCGCGACTCGGTCAACAACGCCGGAGGCACGGCGTCGCGTCGACTGCACCTGCACTTCTGGGCCAAGCCGGTCGAGGTCCGCAAGGACGAGAACGGTCGCGTCGCTGCCCTCGTGTACGAGCGCACCCAGCCCGACGGCCAGGGCGGCGCGGTGGGCACCGGCGAGCTGCGCGAGGTGCCGCTCCAGGCGCTCTACCGTGCGATCGGCTACTTCGGCTCGCCGCTGCCCGGCGTGCCCTTCGACAAGAAGCACGGCGTGATCCCGAACCGCGAGGGCCAGGTGCTCGCGAAGGACTCGAACGAGCGCGTCCCCGGCATCTACGCGACCGGATGGATCAAGCGCGGCCCGGTCGGCCTGATCGGTCACACCAAGTCCGACGCCATGGAGACCGTGCGGCACATCATCAACGACCAGGGTTCCTGGTGGCACGCAGAGGACCCCTCGGAGGAGGCCATCCCGGCACTCCTGGAGGAGCGCGGCGTGCAGTGGACCGACCTGGACGGATGGCACCGCCTCGACGAGCACGAGATCGCCCTCGGTGCGCCGGCGGAGCGCGCTCGCGTCAAGGTCGTCCCGCGCGACGAGATGGTCCGCGTCTCGCGCGGCGAGTAGTCCGTCCGTTCGCCCTCCTCGGTCGCCTCGGCTAGCCTGGCGACGACGGGGGAGGACCGCATGGCCGACTGGATGCCCGATGTGCTCGGCGACGAGTTCGAGCAGCTGACGCTCGACCTCGGCTCGGACGATCAGGGACCGGTGGTGGCGACCCTGGTCCGTGCCCTCCCGACCGAGCCGGGGTGGTGGGACCGCGTGCGCGGGGAGCGTCCCCTCCTCGACGGCGTCGATGTGCTGTACGTGCACGGCTGGTCGGACTACTTCTTCCAGAAGCGGCTGGCGCGGTTCTGGACCTCGCGGGGAGCCCGTTTCTTCGCTCTCGACCTGCGCAAGTACGGCCGCAGCCTCCGTGAAGGCCAGACCCCCGGGTACATCGCCGACCTCGCGACCTACGACGAGGACATCGCGGCGGCCCTCGACGCGATGGGTCGGGGCGAGGGGGGAACCCATACCGGGCGACGCCTCGTGCTGCTCGGACACTCCACGGGCGGACTCACGCTGAGCCTGTGGGCATCCCGGCATCCGGATGCGGCGGACGCGGTGATCCTGAACAGTCCGTGGCTCGAGTTCCAGTTCGCACCCGCCAGGGCGGCGATCGCGCCGATGGTCGAGCTGCAGGCGCGGCTCCGTCCGCTGGAGGCCGCTCCGCAGGTCGACCTGGGGTTCTACACGCGCGCGCAGCAGGAGGTCGCGGATCCCGATGATCCGATGGACGTGAACCTCGAGTGGCGCCCGACCCAGACCATGGCCGTGTACGCGGGCTGGCTGCACGCGATCCTCTCCGGACACAAGGCGGTGGCGGCCGGCCTGTCGATCACGGCTCCGGTGTGCGTGCTGCTCTCGGCGCGCTTCGTGCCCCCGACCCGGTGGTCGGAGGATCTCACGTCCGCCGACTCGGTGCTGGTCGTCGACGACATCGCCCGCGCCGCTCTCCGTCTCGGGTCCACCGTCACGGTGGAGCGCATCGACGGTGCCCTGCACGACGTCTTCCTGTCCCGCCACGAGGCGCGGGAAGACGCCTATCGCCGTCTGGAGCGCTGGGTCACGGGCTGGTGCGCCGCCGGCTGATCCGGGTCACAGGTAGTACATCGCCCGGACCAGGTGCTCCGCGCCCGCACCGTCGCCCTTGCGGACGGCGTCGCTGAAGTCGATGTACACCTGACGCATCCTGCCGCGGTCGGCCGTGGGCACAGCCCAGTCGCGCAGGTTCCGGAACAGCACCGTGCTCGCATCCTCCATCAGCGTGCGATGCTGCGCGTTGCCGCTGTGCTCGCCGAGGTACGCGAACACCGCCCAGCGCGCGTCCGAGGTCCGCGCGGCGTCGTCGAGCGAGGCGTGCATCCCGACGGCGAGTCGTACGACGTGCTCGCGCTCCGCCGCCGTGAGCCGCGGGATCGCGAGGCGCGCGGCGACGCCGGCCTGGTAGCCCGCGAACTCGAGGGACTGCGCGATCGTCTCCGCGGTGACCTCCGTGACCTCGGTGTACCGGCTCGGATACATCGTCACCATGCCGAGACGCTCCAGCCGTTGCAGCGCCTCGCGCACCGGCGTGCGTGAGACGTGCAGCTCTTCGGCGACGTCGACGTCGCGGATGCGTTCACCCGCGGCCAGCGTGCCGTCGATGATCTGTCTGCCGACGTAGTCGAAGACCTCTTCGGCCAGGAGCTGCTTGCTCTCGCCGACGCTCGTCGATCCCGTGGTTCCCATGGATCCGCCCCCAGTCGTCCCTCGTCGGAGTGTGCTCGATCGCGCGCCCCTGCGACCGTCCCCATGAGCGATCGCGGGAGCGACAGCACGGCTCCGGTTCTGCTACCAACATTTCACATGCCGCACTTTACTCGGTTCACCCCGGAGCGGTATATCAGAATGCGATCCGTCGTCGGCACGAGAGAGGGCCCCCGCGGATCGATGATCCTCGGGGGCCCTCCGTGCCGGAGCTCTGCGCTCAGCGGTAGTTGATGAACTGCAGGTCGAGGTCGAGGTCCGACCCCTTCAGCAGGGCGATGACCGACTGGAGGTCGTCGCGGCTCTTGGACTGGACGCGCAGTTCGTCGCCCTGGATCTGGCTCTTGACGCCCTTGGGGCCCTCATCGCGGATGATCTTGTTGATCTTCTTCGCGTTCTCCGAGGAGATGCCGTCCTTGAGCGTCGAGACGATGCGGAACTCCTTGCCACTGGCGAACGGGTCGCCGGAGTCCAGGCTCTTCAGGGAGATGCCGCGCTTGATGAGCTTGGACTGGAACACGTCGAGGACGGCCTTCGCCCGCTCCTCGGTGTTCGCGATGATGAGGATGCTCTCGCCGCTCCAGGCGATCGACGCACCCGTGCCCTTGAAGTCGTAGCGCTGCTCGATCTCCTTGCGGGCCTGGTTCAGGGCGTTCTCGGCCTCCTGGTGATCCACCTTGGAGACGATGTCAAATGAGCTGTCAGCCATACAGGAAGTGTATCGAGCCTGCCGATTTCCCGATGGCGTGGAAGCGTTTTCACACCGTTCCCGGCGAATCAGCTCGGTCACGGGTTGATATCGACGCCCTCCTCCGTTGCAAATGCCGTCGAGTTCGATGCATACTGTAAGCGCTTGCAGTCCATGCAGGCCCACAGCACTGAGAGAGGCACACACCAATGAAGGTGAACAAGAGGGGCATCGTCGCCGCAGGCGCCATCGCCATCGTTTCGACTCTGACGCTCGCCGGCTGCGCCGCAGGGACCAGCGGCGACGACACCTCCGGCTCGAAGGACAGCAGCGGGAAGCTGGTCGTCTGGGTCGACGCCGAGCGCGTCGACGCACTCCAGAGCGCTGCCGACTCGTACCAGGACAAGACCGGCGTCAAGGTCGAGCTGGTCGGCAAGTCGGTCGACGACATGAAGGACGACTTCATCCAGCAGGTCCCGACCGGCAAGGGCCCCGATGTCGTCATGGGCGCCCACGACTGGCTGGGCGAGCTCTCCACGAACGGCGTCGTCGCGCCGATCGAGCTGGGCGACAGCTCTGAGGACTACCTCCCCGTCGCGCTGCAGGCGGCCACCTACGAGGGCACGGTCTACATGCTTCCGTATGCCGTCGAGAACATCGCGGTGCTGCGCAACGCCGACCTGGTCCCGACCGCCCCGACGAGCTTCGACGACATGGTCTCCAAGGGCACGTTCGTCGTGGAGCAGGGCGCCGAGGGCAATCCGTACCACCTGTACCCGTTCCAGACGGCTTTCGGCGCTCCGGTCTTCGGCATGGATGACAGCGGCAGTTACGACCCCACCGACCTCCAGCTCGGCAGCGCGGGCGGCTTCGCCTTCGCTGACTGGCTCGGCGCGCAGGGTGCCGCGGGCGTGCTGAACACCGACGTCGACGGCGAGATCGCCAAGCAGCAGTTCCTCGACGGCACCGCCGCCTTCTGGCTGACCGGTCCGTGGAACGTCGGCGCGGCCACGGATGCCGGCATCAACGTCGCGATCGACCCGATCCCGAGCCCGACCGGGGAGACCGCGTCGCCGTTCGCCGGCGTCAAGGGCTTCTTCGTGAGCTCGGAGTCGAAGAACAAGGTCGCCGCGAACGACTTCCTCGTCAACTACATCGGCACGGAGGACGTGCAGCTCGAGCTGTTCAAGGCCGGCAACGTCCTGCCCGCGCTAACGGCCGCCGCCGACACCGCCGCCTCCGACCCGATCATCGCCGGCTTCCAGGCCGTGGGCGCCGACGCCGTCCCGATGCCCGCCATCCCGGCCATGGGCTCGGTGTGGCAGTACTGGGGCGTCGCCGAGGCCGCGATCATCAACGGCGCGGACCCGAAGGCGACGTGGCAGAAGCTCGTCGACGACGTGACCGCCGCGATCAAGTAACGACACAGCGCACAGACCCGGCCGGGGCGAGCGGATTCCGCCGCCCCGGCCGGATCATGACGAGGACGACATGACAGACACCGAAGAGCGCACCGCTCCTCCGACCCGACGCCAGCGACAGGCCGCGAAGATCGCGGAGGCCGCATCCGGCCCGATCGGCTGGATGCTGCTCAAGATCATCCTGCTGGCCATCGTCGACGCGATCGCCCTCTACGCCGCGTTCGTGCTCTTCCTGCATCAGGAATGGCTGATCCTCGGCATCGTCGTCGCGGTCGCGATCCTCGTCAACTACATCTACTTCTCCCGCAAGCGCATCGCGGCGAAGTACCTGACGCCCGGCATCATCTTCCTGATCGTGTTCCAGGTGTTCACACTGCTCTACACCGGCTACATCGGGTTCACGAACTACGGCACCGGTCACAACGGCACCAAGGACCAGGCGATCTCCTCGCTCCTCGCCTCGGCGCAGGAGCGGGTCGAGGACTCGCCGACGTACCCGGTGAAGGTTGTCGAGCAGTTCGGCACCTACGGTCTGCTCGTGACCGACCCGGAGTCGGGCGATGCTCTCCTCGGCACGGCCGAGCAGCCGCTGGCGGACGTCGACGCCGAGTTCGAGGGCGGCCAGGCAGTCGCGGTCGACGGGTGGACGACGCTCCCGCTCGCCACCGTCTTCACCCTCTCCAGCGAGCTGGAGCAGCTGTCGGTTCCGTTCAGCGACGACCCGAACGACGGCAGTCTGCGCGCGCCGGACGGGCAGAAGGGCTACCTGTACGTCTCGACGCTCGAGTACGACGCGGCCGCCGACACGATCACCGACAGCACCACGGGGACGGTCTACGCGGACACGGGCGACGGAGCCTTCACGGCGGAGGACGGGGAGCAGCTGCTGCCCGGCTGGCAGACCACCGTCGGCTTCGACAACTTCGTGCGCGCGGTCACCGACTCCTCGATCCGCGGGCCGCTCATCTCGGTGACGCTGTGGACCTTCGCGTTCGCACTGATCTCGGTCGCGACGACGTTCTTCCTCGGGCTCCTGCTGGCACTCGTCTTCAACAACACGCGGATGCGGTTCCGCAACGGCTACCGGATCATCCTGATCCTCCCGTACGCGTTCCCCGCCTTCCTCTCGGCCCTCGTCTGGGCCGGCATGATGAACGAGAGCTTCGGCTTCATCAACCAGGTCATCTTCGGCGGAGCCGCCATCCCGTGGCTGACGGATCCGACGCTGGCCAAGGTGTCGGTGCTGCTCGTGAACCTCTGGCTCGGCTTCCCGTACATGTTCCTCGTCTGCATGGGCGCCCTGCAGGGCATCCCGGAGGATGTGAACGAGGCGGCCGTCATGGACGGCGCGAACCCGTGGCAGGTCTTCCGCCGGATCAAGCTCCCGCTCCTGCTCGTCACCGTCGCCCCGCTGCTGATCTCGTCGTTCGCGTTCAACTTCAACAACTTCAACCTGATCTACATGCTCACCAACGGCGGGCCGCGCTTCAGCGACGTGTCCATCCCCGTCGGGCACACCGACATCCTGATCTCGATGGTCTACAAGGTGGCCTTCACCGGGCAGACCCGTGACTACGGCCTGGCTTCGGCGTTCACCATCCTGATCTTCATCGTGGTCGCGACCATCTCGATCATCAGCTTCCGCAAGACCAAGGCCCTCGAGGAGCTGAACTGACATGAGCACCGCCGGCCCCGCCACCACCCGCTCCGCCGCCACTCCCGCCGACATCGACCTGCAGCGCCTCGCTCCGCGTCGCCGCAGCTTCGGCGCCTGGTTCGCCGACACCGGATGGCGACACGTCGTCGCGATCGTCGTGAGCGCCTTCGCCCTGTTCCCCCTGCTGTACGTGGTTTCGGCGTCGCTGAATCCGAAGGGGACGCTGACCGGCTCGAACCAGCTGTTCTCCGCGATCGGCATCGACAGCTACGTGCGCATCCTGAGCGACCCGCAGAACCCCTACGGGACCTGGTTCCTCAACACCCTGCTGATCGCCGTGGTCACCGGAGCCGTCACGGTCTTCATCGGCGCCTGTGCGGCATATGCCTTCTCGCGCATGCGGTTCGCCGGGCGTCGCGTCGGACTGGTGACGATCGTGGTGGTGCAGATGTTCCCGCAGCTGCTCGCCGTGGTCGCGATCTTCCTGCTCATGTCGACGCTGGGGGACTGGTTCCCCGCCATCGGACTGAACACGCACACGGGTCTGATCCTGGTGTACCTCGGCGGCGCGCTCGGCGTGAACACCTACCTGATGTACGGGTTCTTCAACACGATCCCGAAGGAGATCGACGAGGCCGCCCGCATCGACGGCGCCGGCCATGCGCGGATCTTCTTCACGATCATCCTGCGTCTGGTCGCACCGATCCTCGCGGTGGTCGGGCTCCTGTCCTTCATCGGAACGGTCAACGAGTACGTCATCGCGAGCGTGATGCTCGTCGATGTGGATCAGCAGACGCTCGTCGTCGGACTGACCAAGCTGGTGGCGAACCCGCGTTACGCGGACTGGTCGGCCTTCTCGGCCGGCGCCGTCATGGCCGCGATCCCCGTCATGATCCTGTTCCTCTTCCTGCAGAAGTACATCGTCGGCGGGCTGACGGCCGGCGCGACGAAGGGCTGATCGCACGACGCACGGCGGGGTTGTCTACGATGCGTGGATGACCCCGCATCCGTCCGCCTCCGCAGCTCCTCCCCGCCGACGTGGCCTGATCGCGCTGGTCGTGGTCCTGGCGGTCGTCGTCCTCGCCGCCGGGGGAGTCGCCGTGTGGGCGACGGCCCGCGGTGCCGCGGCCGCCGCCGTCACGCTGCGGGATCCCGTCAAGCGCGAGATCGCGATGGAGCTCGTCGCCTCGGCGGAGAACTCCACACTCGCCTGGTACGACCGCTACGACTACATCGAGGACATCGGCGACGAGCGGGGCTACACCGGCGGACTGGTGGGCTTCACCTCCGGCACGCACGACATGCTCATGCTCGTCGAGCGCTACACGGAGAAGGCGCCGGACAACCGACTCGCGGAGTTCCTGCCCGCGCTCCGGGCGGTGGACGGCACCGACTCGCACGAGGGTCTCGGCGAGGCGTTCGAGGAGGCATGGCGTGCAGAGGCCGCTCAGCCAGCATTCCAGCAGGCGCAGCGCGACGAGGTGGATCGGCTGTACTTCGAGCCCGCGGTCGGACAGGCGCTCTCCGACGGGCTCGGCGTGCTCGGACAGTTCATCTACTTCGATGCGATGGTGATGCACGGCGATTCCGGCTTCGCATCGATCCGCGACGCGGCCCTGCGCGCGCAGGCGACCCCGGCGGACGGCGGCGACCAGGTCGCCTATCTCCACGCCTTCCTCGACGCGCGCGCCGACGAGATGCGCGCCGAGGCGGCGCACGAGGACACCAGCCGGATCGACACCGCGCAGCGGACGTTCCTCGACGCCGGCAACCTCTCGCTCGATCCGCCGTTGCGCTGGTCGGTGTACGGCGACCCCTACGAGATCGAGAGCGCCCCGCCGTCCCGGTGGTGAAGCGGGCTTCCCACTAGCTTGCCTGGCATGCTACCTTGTCATGCATGACAGCTGACATCGGCGCCCAGATGCGCAAGGGAGTGGTCGAGTACTGCGTGCTCGGTCTCCTCTCGCGCGAGCCGATGTACGGCTGGCAGCTCGCGGACGCGCTCAGCGGCGCCGGGCTGATCGCGAGCATCGGCACGCTCTACCCGCTGCTGGGAAGGCTGCGGGACAACGGCTGGGTCAGCACGTTCGACCTGCCGTCCGAGAGCGGGCCCGTGCGCAAGTATTACCGGCTCACGGAAGCCGGGATCGAGCAGCTCGAGCGCTTCCGCGCGCAGTGGACACCGTTCGCCCGTGTCGTCACGGGCATCGTCGGAGAGGGACGACCATGACACAGATCACCGCAGACACCCTGCGCGAGGAGTACCTCGCGCGCCTCGACGAGGCCATGCGCGGGCTGCCGCACGGTGTCGCCTCCGACATCCGCGGGGGCATCGTGGAGGAGCTCGACGGGCTCGACGCCGACGCGACCGCCGCGCGCATCGCCCAGCTGGGGGATCCGGTGGCCATCGCCCGCGAGGCGCAGGACGAGGTGCCGTCCCTGCCTCCGGTCGTGGTCGCGGCGCCCATGACGGCCTCGTCCGCGCCGCGTCCGGCGACGACCTCGACGCGCGGATTCGCGATCGCCGCGGCCCTGACCCTCAGCTTCGGCGGGATCGTGCTCCCGATCGTCGGGTGGTTCGTGGGCGCCGTGCTGGTCAGCCTGAGCTCGCTCTGGAAGACCTGGGAGAAGGTCGTCGCGATCGTCGTGCCGTTCGTGGTGGGCACGCTGTCGCTGCTCCTGCTCATGACGATGGCCGGCTTCGCCGCGTGGGAGTCGACCGGCAGGTCCTCGGGGACGGGCACCCCGCCGGCCGCGAACCCGCTCGTGCCTGCGTGGTACGACGTCATCTGGATCGGGGCGATGGGGCTCGGGCTCCTCCTCATCCCGGCATCCGGTCTGTGGTTGCTCTGGCGGCTCCGGGGTCGCTCCGCCCGCTGATCGGCGTTGCGCCCGCGCACCGCACGCCATCGGCCCTAGCGTGGGAGTCATGGCACGGGTCGGAGGGCGCAACCTCGGGATGAGCTGGTTCGCCGGCATCGTGTGCGTCGGCATCATCGGGGCGCTCATCTGGCTGTCCCTTCCCATGCTCCCGGTGCTCGCGGAGTTCGCCGGCACCGCGTTGCGCAGCGCCCTTCCCTGAGCACGCGGGACCGCGCGGGGAACCGCGTATGACGACACGTCGGCACGCCTGCGGGAGCGGTCGTCGGCCCGGCGGTACCCTCACAATGCACACATCCGATGAGAGGCGCACCCCATGAGTGACCCCGACGCTCCCCAGCCCGAGAAGCCGGCTGACGTCGACGACGTCGTCGGCAGCGCGAACGCCGGTCTCGACGCCGCCGCGGCCGCGGGTGCAGACGTTCCCGGCACCGTCGGCCCGCCGGAGGGCGAGCCGACCGACGCCGCCGCAGACAAGACCATCGATCCCGACCTCGCCGCGTTCGAAGCCGCCGAGCGCGATCACCCCGGCACGTTCGCGCCGCCGCCTCCCGCCGCGTCCTCCGTGCCGGAGGAGGAACCGCGTCCGTGGACCGAAGCGCCGCGCGAGGAGGAGGTCGACTCGTCGTCCTTCTACCCCGAGGCGAGCGTCGCCGCCCCCGTCCCGTTCGGCCACGAGGGCTCGGGCATGACGGGCACGCCCTACGCGCAGTACGGTGACGAGGTCGAGACGCGCATCGTCCCGTCCGAGCCGCTGGTCGCCGCATCCGCCTCCCAGCCGCAGCCGATCTTCGTGCAGGCCCCCGAGCCGCCCCGCGACCGCGGCAACCGCGGCACCGCCGGCCTGATCGGGCTGCTCGCCACCCTCGTCTTCGCCGTCCTGTACCTCGGAGCGGCGCTCGGCTTCGGCGCGATCGCCGGCGACGTGAGCGGCGAGAACATCGGCGAAGCCGCTCTCGCGCCGCTGACCACGTGGGGATACTGGACGCCCGTCGTGGTCTTCTTCCTCGGCTTCTGGCTTCTCGGCGCGATCATCAACCGCGGCCGCTGGGGCCTGTGGGTCGTGTTCGGCATCATCGTCGGCGTCATCGCCTACGCGGGGCACATCCTCGGACAGTTGTTCGAGGCGCCCTTCTGGAAGCTCACCGCCTCCCAGGGCCTCGACCTGGTCGGCGAGCAGCTGCTGGCACCGCTGGCCATCGCCGCCTTCGTGTTCGCCCGTGAGCTGACCATCTGGTTCGGCGCCTGGGTCTCCCGCAGCGGCGCCCGCAAGACCGAGCTGAACGCCGAGGCCCAGCGCGAGTATGAGCGGACGCTCGAAGCCGGTCCGACTCTGCCGAGGTAATCACGAACTCCACCACGCCGAACCCCCGCGGGCCCGAGTCCGCGGGGGTTTCCGCTGTCCTCGCCGTGGCTCTGGCCACCATCAGCTACTTCGCCCTCGCGGTGTTCGGGCTCGGCGCGCTGAGCGTGGCCACCGACACCGACATCATCGCGGTGCCGGATCTGGGGCAGGCACCCGGGGTGATCGGCATGGCCGTCGCCGTCGTGGTGTTCGGGCTCATGCTGTGGTCGACGCTGCGCCGTCACCGCCCGTCGTACGTGGCGACCATCGCCATCAGCCTGCTCGCCGCGCTCGCCCACCTGATCGCGGTGTGGCTCGTGGTGCTCACCGGCTCGGGCATCGTCCTCGCGACAGCGGTGGTCGGCGATCTGGTCCGCGGTGGCGCGAGTGCGATCCTGGTGACGGCCGGGCTGATCGCCGCGTGGGGTGGCATCGCCCTCCGTCGCACCCGCGCCGAGCATCCGCGCTGGCCGTGGGAGCGCGACGAGGAGGAATGACCTCGCGGCGCCGACTCGCACCGGAGCGGGTCGCCCCGCCGAGACGCGGGAAATCGCGACGGTGACGGGCGACGCGCCGTACGCTGGTGGGGTGGAGCGCTCATTGGAGACGCAGGTGGACCAGGCCGTCGAAGCCTGGTTGCGCTGGGTGCCGCGCTGGGAGCCGGCGACCCACCGCGGCCGCGTCGCGCCGTGCCGCCGCTGTCTCGGCTCTCCCATCCTCTCCGCGGCCGGTATCGGCGCGAACACCCCGCACGGCGTGCAGCACGGGCTCTCGACGCGGATCAAGACGATCGTCGACCATGCCGTCGCGGAGTACACGGCGCGCAACCTCCCGATGCTGCAGCGCGAGCTCGACCAGCAGGCCGCGCGCAACCGCGCCCGCAGCTACCGCCCCGCCGAAGACCTCGACCCCGAGTTCGACGGTCTCCCTCTCGATCCGGAGCCCGTTCCGGGGGCGCCGTTCCTGTTCACGATCGCCGGTCTCGCCGACGACTCCGCCGCCGCGCTGCCCGCGCTGCCGCCCCTCACCGAGGAGGCGAAGATCGCCCTCCGCCAGGAGGTCGCCCTCGCCGACGAGTACGCGAACCTGGTCGGCCGCGAGATCTGCGGCATCCTGCTGCGGCACCGGATCCACATCCAGGCGGCGATCTCCCAGCACGTCGAGCCGCAGATCGAGGCGCTGCTCGCGGAGCTGACCGAGTCCCTGGACTCCCCGTTCGACCCCGATCTGCCCTGAGCCGCGGCCGCCCACCGACGTCGTGACAGTCGCTGTCACCGCGACGACAGCGCCGTGAAAGCGGGGCGGCGGATGCTGTGGGCATGACAGATCTCACATCAGACTGGGCCGTCGAGGCCGAGGGGCTCGTGAAGGTGTTCGGTCAGAACCGGGCGGTCGACGGCGTCGACCTCCGGGTCAAGACCGGCACCGTCTACGGCGTGCTCGGTCCGAACGGCGCCGGCAAGACCACGACCATCAACATGCTCGCCACCCTGATGCGCCCGGACGGCGGCACCGGCCGCGTCTTCGGCCACGACGTCGTCCGCGAGCCGCAGGTGGTGCGTCAGCTCATCGGCGTCACCGGACAGTTCGCCTCGGTCGACGAGACGCTCTCCGCCAACGAGAACCTCATGATCTTCTCCCGCCTGCTCGGACTCTCCCGCGCCGAGGCGCGGAGCAAGTCCGTCGAGCTGCTCGAGCGGTTCGGGCTGAGCGAGGCGGCGCGGCGTCCACTCAAGGACTTCAGCGGCGGCATGCGTCGTCGCCTCGACCTCGCGGCGTCGCTCATCGCGCAGCCGCCCCTCATCTTCCTGGACGAGCCGACCACCGGACTCGACCCCCGCACCCGCGGGCAGATGTGGGACACGATCCGGGAGCTCGTCGCGACCGGCTCGACCGTCCTGCTCACCACGCAGTATCTCGACGAGGCGGATCAGCTCGCCGACCGCATCGCCGTGATCGATCGCGGACGCGTGGTCGCCGAGGGCACCGCCGACGAGCTGAAGGCGTCCGTGGGCAGCTCGAGTCTGCAGCTGCGGCTCGCCGACGCCGCCGACACCGCGGACGCGCTCGTCTCCATCGAGCGGATCCTGGGGGTGCGTGGCACGCTCTCGCCGGAGGCCGCCCGGATCACGGCGCCGATGGCCGATGCCGACCGCATCGCCGACCTGCTCATCGCCCTGCGCGAGTCCGGGATCGGGGTCTCCGAGCTCAGCGTGCAGAAGCCGACCCTCGACGAGGTTTTCCTCACCATCACCGGGCATGACGCCACGGACCAGGACGCGCCCGCCGAGGCGCAGAAGGAAGAGGTGCCCGCATGAGCGCCATCGCCGAAGCTCCGCGCCGGATGATCGTCCCCGCGTCGGAGCGCCGACTCAAGAACCACACCAGCATCGTCCAGACCGTGCAGAACACGCTCACGATGGCGTATCGCGGACTCGTGAAGATCCGGCGCACGCCCGAGCAGCTGTTCGACGTCACGCTGCAGCCGATCATCTTCACGCTCATGTTCACGTACATCTTCGGCGGGGCGATCTCGGGGGACGTGGCCTCGTACCTGCCCACGATCATCCCGGGCATCCTCGTGCAGACGGTCATCACCACCTCGGTCGTCACCGGCACCCAGCTGCGTGAGGACATGGACAAGGGGGTGTTCGACCGCTTCCGGTCGCTGCCCATCGCCCGCATCGCCCCGCTCTCCGGGGCGCTGCTGGCCGACACGATCCGCTATGCGATCGCCACCACGCTCACCTTCACGATGGGCTTCATCATGGGTCTGCGCCCGGAAGGCGGCATCGGCGCGGTCATCGGCGCCGGACTGCTCGTGATCGCGTGCTCGTGGGCGATCAGCTGGATCTTCGCCTTCTTCGGAGTGATCGCGCGCACGGCGTCGAGCGTGCAGGGCATCTCGATGCTCGTGCTGTTCCCGCTCACGTTCCTCTCGAACGCGTTCGTCCCCGTCGACACCATGCCGGGGTGGCTTCAGGGCTTCGTGAACATCAACCCGGTCTCGCACCTGGTGACGGCGGTGCGGGAGATCGTCAACAACGGCGTCTTCGGCGCCGACGCCTGGATCTCGCTCCTCGGCGCGGCCGTGATCGTCGCGATCTTCGCGCCGCTCACCGTGCGGGCCTACATGCGGAAGGCCTGATCCGTCCCTCGAAGCGCCCCGCGTGGTCAGACCGCGCGGGGCGTCTCGCGCATCCGGAACACGTCGAGCGCCCGGGTGGCGAGCTCGTCCGGCGGGTAGCCCGCGACGGCGGCACGGGCGGTGGCCACGGCATCCCGGCCGAGGATCGAGGTCGCGCGGGCGAGCAGCACGTCGAGGTGCAGGCTCGGCAGATCCTGTCGACCGCCCAGAGCCTCGGCCAGGGCGAGCGCCAGCAGCCCGCGGTCCTGCAGCGCCGGTTCCGTGAGGGCCCAGGTCGACCACCCGGCGAGGGCCGTCCCCAGCACCGGACGGTCGATGTACTCCGAGCGCATCCGCGCGATCGCCAGCATGCGGGTGCGCAGCCGTCGAGCCCAGTGCGTCGCGCTCTGCGAGGTCTCGAGACCGTCGAGGACGGATGCCGAGACGAAGCTGGCCATCACGAGCAGGAACCACGGCGAGGCGCGCTGGTCGTGCGAGCGGAACGTGATCATCGATCGCTCGTAGTGCATCGCGGCGATCTCGGTCAGTCCGCGGTCTCGGGCGACCTCGGCCAGCCCGACCCATCCCACGGAGGCGAACTCCAGCCCTTCCGGGGTGAGCTCGCTCACGTGGGTGAGCTGCTCGAAGAGCTCCTCCGCCTCCTCCCACCTGCCCAGGCTCACGAGGCTGACGCCGCGGGTCCAGTCCTGCTGGCGCCGTTCGTCGAGGATGTCGAAGGACTCGGACCCGCGCCGGGCGCGATCGAGCCAGATCAGGGCCTCCGTGGGGCGAGCGGACTGGCTGGCCACCTGCGCCGCGGAGCTGGCCGACAGCGAGGCGAGCCAGCGGTCGCCCGCGTGCTCCGCCAGCTCCCACGCCCGCTGCGCCGCTGCTCCGGCGGCGGCCGCCTCGCCCTGATTCTCGGCCGACTGGGCGGTGAGGAACTCGCCGACGAGGCGGACCGACGCGTCGGGGGAGAGCCGCTGCATCGCGAGGATCTTCGACATCCTGGCCGGTCGGGCGGCGGCACCGGCGAGAGCGGCGAGGGCGTCCCAGGCCGGGCTCGGACCGGGGACCTCCTCCCGGAGGTGCCGGATCCGCCGGAAGATGCGCAGCCCGCGCGGATCGTCCCCGACCAGCGCGAGGAGCGCGCACACCAGCACCACGGGCGCCAGCACGTCGGCCGGCACCGCCCCGTCGGGGAGGTGCTCGACGAGGGGGAGCATCGACGGGGCGAAGCCGATGAGCTCGGTGAACGCGCCGCGCACCACCCACGACGAGGTGAGCACGGCGAAGACGCCGACCGCCTCGGGGGCCAGCCCGCCGTCGAGCGCGTGTCGCAGCGCGGCGACGAGGTTGTCGTTCTCGGCGTTCAGCTCGCGCAGGACGCTCGGCTGCAGGGGTGAGAACTCCCCGAATATCCCGGCACCCGGCATGCGGGTGAAGCTGCAGGCCCAGGCGAGGACCGCCGCCCAGGCCGCGTCCTCGCCGCCGTCCTCGACGAGTCGCGCGAGCCCGAACTCGCGCACCGTCTCCAGCATGCGGAAGCGGATGCCGTCGTGATCCGCGGTCTCGACCACCACGACCAGCGACTGATCGGCGAGACGGTCGAGCAGGTCGTCGGCCGTGTCCTGACCGAGCACGGCCGCCGCGGTGCCGGCGGAGAACCCGGCGGGCAGCACCGCGAGGCGGGCGAGCGCGTGACGCGCATCCGGGTCGAGCAGGTCCCAGCTCCACTCGATCACCGCCTGCAGGGTCCGATGGCGGGCGGGCGCTGCGCGATCGGCGGTGGTGAGCAGCGCGAAGCGGTTCTCCAGTCGCGACTCGATCTGCTCGACGGTCATGGTCCGCATGCGGGCGGCCGCGAGCTCGATGGCCAGGGGCAGGCCGTCGAGGCGTCGGCACAGGCGCGCGACGACGGCCGGGGGAAGCGCGGCGCCGGGACGCACGGCCGCAGCCCGCTCGAGGAACAGGCGCACCGCCGGGCCCGGGTCGCCCGCCTCCTCGATGGGGAGGGGGGCCAGCGGGTACACCGACTCGGCGGAGATCGCCACGGGGGTGCGACTGGTGGTGAGGATGCGCAGGCTCGGGAGCGTGGAGAGCATCTCCGTGGCCCAGGCGGCGACGGCGTCGATGATCTGCTCGCAGTTGTCGAGCACGAGGAGAGCCGGCCGCTCGCCCAGCATGGCGACGATGCGCGTGCGCAGATCGGGCTGCGCGCGGGCGTCGGCCAGCGTGCCGCCGGTGCGGGTCTCGCTGATGCCGAGAGCGGCGCCGATCGCCGGCTCCAGGTCGGCGGCGTCGCGGATGCTGGCGAGCGGGATGACTGCGACGAGCGGGGCGTCGGAAGCGGCGGCCACCGCCTGGGCCAGCCGGGTCTTGCCGAGGCCGCCCGCGCCGAGAACGGTCACCAGGCGTGAGCCGGTGAGCTGGTCGGAGATGCGGGCCAGGTCGTCGTCGCGGCCGATCAGCGCGTTGGGTGCGGAGCGCAGCCCGATCCGCACGGGCGCGGGGCCGGCGGTGGCCTCTCCCCGGAGGAGGCGGGTGTTCAGGGCGGTGATCGTCGGCCCGGGGGAGGAGCCGAGGTCGTCGCGCAGACGCTCGCGCAGCTGCGCGAACACCGCGACGGCCTCCTGCGGACGATCGGCCGCGGCGAGAGCCTCCATGAGGCGCGCGTGGGCGCCCTCGTCGTAGGGCTGCGTCTCGGCGAGCGAACGCAGCGCGGGGATCGCCTCGTCCGCTCGGCCCAGGACCACCAGCGTCCGACCGCGGAGGTCGTCGAGACGGGCGCGCAGGGCGGCGGCCATGTCCCTCAGCTCCGCGCCGACGGGGGAGCGATCCAGGTCCGCGCCGATCTCGCCCCGCCAGAGTGAGAGTGCCTCGTCGACCAGCGTCAATCGCGCCGGGTCCCCGTCGGCGAGTCGCGTGGCCTCGCCCTCGAGAGCCCGAGCGCGCGCCAGGTCGGTGCCGCCCGCGTCGGCAAGCGCGTAGCCGGCGGCGGTGCTGCGGATCAGGTCGGTGCCGGCGACCGCCCGGAGGCGCGAGATCAGTGTCTGCACGGACCCTCGCGGATGGGCGGGCAGGTCGTCATCCGTCCAGATGTCGGCGGCCAGAGCCTCGATGCCGCGCGGGCGTCCATCGCCCAGGGCGAGGGCGACCAGGAGCGCGCGCGTGGTCGGGCCGGGAAGCTCGACCGCCCCGTCGCCCGAGGTCACGGTCGCCGGACCCAGCACGGCGACCCGGGGCGGCTCCTTCATCACCACGCCAGCCTAGCCGCGGCCGGACTTGCGTTCATTTGACCGTCACGTTACGCGGCATTACACTTGACCAGGTGTGTGCACGTCTCGACGTGCGCACTGGGCGTCGGCACCATGCCGGTCCGCCCCCACGGCATACCCATCACACCAAAAGCTCGTCGATTCCGGCGTGCCGGTGGGTCATGATGTGAAACCCATCACGCTGTCACCGTGCAGCACTATGAGGAGAGAACGTGCCAACCATTCAGCAGTTGGTTCGCAAGGGTCGCTCGCCCAAGGTCACCAAGACCAAGGCGCCGGCGCTCAAGTCGAACCCGCAGCAGGCCGGGGTCTGCACCCGCGTCTACACCACCACCCCGAAGAAGCCGAACTCGGCGATGCGCAAGGTCGCTCGTGTGAAGCTCCGCAACGGCACCGAGGTCACCGCGTACATCCCCGGTGAGGGCCACAACCTGCAGGAGCACTCGCTGGTGCTCGTGCGCGGCGGTCGTGTCAAGGACCTCCCCGGTGTGCGTTACAAGATCGTCCGTGGCGCCCTGGACACCCAGGCTGTCAAGAACCGTAAGCAGGCTCGTTCCCGCTACGGCGCGAAGAAGGGTTGAGTTAGATGCCTCGTAAGGGTCCCGCCCCCAAGCGCCCCGTCGTCAACGACCCGGTATACGGCGCGCCGATCGTCACCTCGCTGGTGAACAAGATCCTCGTCGACGGCAAGAAGTCGCTGGCCGAGTCGATCGTCTACGGCGCCCTCCGCGGTGTCGAGGCGAAGAACGGTCAGGACGCCGTCGCCACGCTCAAGAAGGCGCTCGACAACGTGCGCCCCACCCTCGAGGTCCGCAGCCGCCGCGTCGGTGGCTCGACCTACCAGGTGCCGGTCGAGGTCAAGCCTCACCGCGCCAACACGCTCGCTCTGCGCTGGCTCGTGAGCTACGCGAAGGGCCGTCGTGAGAAGACGATGACCGAGCGTCTGCAGAACGAGATCCTCGACGCGTCGAACGGTCTGGGTGCCGCGGTCAAGCGCCGCGAGGACACGCACAAGATGGCCGAGTCGAACCGCGCGTTCGCTCACTACCGCTGGTAAACAGCTTCGCCCGCCCCTCGGCCACTCGCCGAGGGGCGGGCACCCCCTCTTCGCAGTACGACTGCTCCAAAAGATAAGGACACTCCTGTGGCACAAGACGTGCTCACGGACCTGAGCAAGGTCCGCAACATCGGCATCATGGCGCACATCGATGCCGGCAAGACCACGACGACCGAGCGCATCCTGTTCTACACGGGCGTCAACCACAAGCTCGGCGAGACGCACGATGGCGCCTCGACCACCGACTGGATGGAGCAGGAGAAGGAGCGCGGCATCACGATCACGTCTGCCGCCGTGACCTGCTTCTGGAACAAGAACCAGATCAACATCATCGACACCCCCGGCCACGTGGACTTCACGGTCGAGGTGGAGCGTTCGCTCCGCGTCCTCGATGGTGCGGTGGCCGTGTTCGACGGCAAGGAGGGCGTCGAGCCCCAGTCCGAGACCGTCTGGCGTCAGGCCGACAAGTACAACGTCCCGCGTATCTGCTTCGTCAACAAGATGGACAAGCTCGGCGCGGACTTCTACTTCACCGTCGACACGATCATCAACCGTCTGGGCGCCAAGCCGCTCGTCATCCAGCTGCCCATCGGCGCGGAGAGCGACTTCATCGGTGTCGTCGACCTGATCGAGATGCGTGCGCTGGTCTGGGCCGGTGACTCGAAGGGTGACGTCACCATGGGCGCCTCCTACGAGATCCAGGAGATCCCGGAGGACCTCAAGGAGAAGGCTGCCGAGTACCGCCAGCAGCTCCTCGAGACCGTCGCCGAGACCGACGACGCGCTGCTCGAGAAGTTCTTCGGTGGCGAGGAGCTCACGGTCGCCGAGATCAAGGGCGCGATCCGCAAGCTGACCGTCGCCTCGGAGATCTACCCGGTGCTCTGCGGCTCCGCGTTCAAGAACCGTGGCGTCCAGCCGATGCTCGACGCGGTCGTCGACTTCCTCCCGAACCCGCTCGACGTGGGCTCGATCGAGGCGCACGACCCGAAGGACTACGACACGATCATCGAGCGTCACCCCGACGCGAAGGACCCGTTCGCGGCCCTCGCGTTCAAGGTCGCCGTGCACCCGTTCTTCGGTCGTCTGACCTACGTCCGCGTCTACTCGGGTCAGCTCGAGTCCGGTTCCGCGGTCATCAACTCGACCAAGAACAAGAAGGAGCGCATCGGGAAGATCTTCCAGATGCACGCCAACAAGGAGATCCCGGTCCCCTCGGTCACCGCCGGCAACATCTACGCGGTCATCGGTCTGAAGGACACCACCACCGGTGACACCCTGACCGACCCGGCGCACCCGGTCGTCCTCGAGTCGATGACGTTCCCCGAGCCCGTCATCGAGGTCGCCATCGAGCCGAAGACCAAGGCCGACCAGGAGAAGCTGGGTGTCGCCATCCAGAAGCTCGCTGAAGAGGACCCGACCTTCCGCACGGAGCTCAACCCCGAGACCGGTCAGACGACCATCAAGGGCATGGGCGAGCTGCACCTCGACATCCTCGTGGACCGCATGAAGCGCGAGTTCAACGTCGAGGCCAACGTCGGCAAGCCGCAGGTGGCGTACCGCGAGACGATCCGCAAGGCCGTCGAGAAGCACGACTACACGCACAAGAAGCAGACCGGTGGTTCTGGACAGTTCGCAAAGATCCAGTTCACCATCGAGCCGCTCGACCTCGACGCCGAGCAGACCTACGAGTTCGTGAACGCCGTCACCGGTGGTCGCATCCCTCGTGAGTACATCGGCTCGATCGACGCCGGTTTCCAGGACGCGATGAACGTCGGTGTGCTCGCGGGCTACCCGATGGTCGGCGTCAAGGCGACCATCGTCGATGGTGCTGCGCACGACGTCGACTCCTCGGAGATGGCGTTCAAGATCGCGGGCTCCATGGGCTTCAAGGAGGCCGCTCGTCGCGCCAACCCCGTTCTGCTCGAGCCGCTGATGGCCGTCGAGGTCCGTACGCCCGAGGAGTACATGGGCGACGTCATCGGCGACCTGAACTCGCGTCGTGGCCAGATCCAGTCGATGGAGGACGCCGCAGGCGTCAAGGTCGTCCGCGCTCAGGTGCCGCTGTCCGAGATGTTCGGCTACATCGGCGACCTGCGCTCGAAGACCTCGGGCCGCGCCGTCTACTCGATGGAGTTCCACAGCTACGCTGAGGTTCCCCGCGCAGTGGCCGACGAGATCGTCCAGAAGACCAAGGGCGAGTAATCGTCCTTCTGGGAGCCGGCTCCTCGTGAGCGAGGCGCCGGCTCCCAGGACACCTACAACTTCACATTCCCTCTCTACTAAACTGAGAACCTAACCCGTAGAGAACCGGTCGCAAACCAGTGCCCGGTCACCTCTACAACGACGTCCTGAGGAGGACCCAGTGGCTAAGGCCAAGTTCGAGCGGACCAAGCCGCACGTCAACATCGGAACGATCGGTCACGTCGACCACGGCAAGACCACGCTCTCCGCAGCGATCTCGAAGGTGCTTGCTGACAAGTACCCGTCCGACACCAACGTGCAGCGTGACTTCGCTTCCATCGACTCGGCGCCGGAAGAGCGCCAGCGTGGAATCACCATCAACATCTCGCACATCGAGTACGAGACCCCCAAGCGCCACTACGCTCACGTCGACGCTCCCGGCCACGCCGACTACGTCAAGAACATGATCACCGGTGCTGCTCAGATGGACGGCGCGATCCTCGTGGTCGCCGCCACCGACGGTCCGATGGCTCAGACGCGTGAGCACGTGCTGCTCGCCAAGCAGGTCGGCGTGCCGTACCTGCTGGTCGCGCTGAACAAGTCCGACATGGTCGACGACGAGGAGATCCTGGAGCTCGTCGAGCTCGAGGTCCGCGAGCTGCTCGCCGGCCAGGGCTTCGACGAGGACGCTCCTGTCGTCCGCGTCTCCGCTCTCAAGGCCCTCGAGGGCGACGAGAAGTGGACCCAGGCGATCCTGGACCTGATGCAGGCTGTCGACGACAGCGTTCCGGACCCGGAGCGCGACCGTGACAAGCCGTTCCTGATGCCCGTCGAGGACGTCTTCACGATCACCGGTCGTGGAACCGTCGTCACGGGTCGCGCCGAGCGTGGCACGCTGGCCATCAACTCCGAGGTCGAGATCGTCGGACTCCGTCCGACCGTCAAGACCACGGTCACGGGTATCGAGATGTTCCACAAGCAGCTCGACGAGGCCTGGGCCGGCGAGAACTGTGGTCTCCTGCTCCGTGGCACGAAGCGTGAGGACGTCGAGCGCGGTCAGGTCATCGTCAAGCCGGGTTCGGTCACGCCGCACACCGACTTCGAGGGCACCGCGTACATCCTGTCCAAGGACGAGGGTGGCCGTCACAACCCCTTCTACACGAACTACCGCCCGCAGTTCTACTTCCGCACCACCGACGTCACCGGCGTCATCTCGCTGCCCGAGGGCACCGAGATGGTCATGCCCGGCGACACCACCGACATGACGGTCGAGCTGATCCAGCCGATCGCCATGGAGGAGGGCCTCGGCTTCGCCATCCGTGAGGGTGGACGCACCGTCGGCGCCGGTACGGTCACGAAGATCATCAAGTAAGCATCTGCTTCCTCGCAGAGGGGTCGGACCTTCGGGTCCGGCCCCTCTGTCGTTAACACCGCGTCTCGAGGGTTCCCTTTGCCCATGCGGACCTGCACAATGAGTGTGGTCGCCCCGATCGGTCGGCGGCACACGTTCAGAAGGGGAATCACATGGGCATCGAAGACGCCGTGAACAAGGGCAAGGACCTGTACGAGCAGAACAAGGACAAGATCGCCGAGGCCGTGAAGAGCGAGCAGGCCGAGGACATCAGCGACAAGGTCCTCGACGGCGTTGCGGACTTCGCGAAGAAGATCGCTCCGGGTGCCGCCGACAAGATCGACGAGATCCGCGACAGCGCCGACAAGGCCGTCGGCAACGAGTAGTCAGATCTCCGGAAGGCGGTGTCCCGCGAGGGGCACCGCCTTCTTCCATGCCCCGATTCGATCTCGAAATGCGCAATATGCCAGTATGTGAATAGGGTCTTCTCCTTTCGTAAAGGAGGACCCTGACGTTCGGCCCCCTTCGTCGTGGTCCGATCGTCACCACTGGGGGCGGGGGCCCTTGGGGACGCTGCTGACATCGTCAGCGCCGATGAGGGGATACCGCTGTGCGCGCAACCAGCAAGCCGATGATCGCCGGACGCTCGCGGGGGGTGTGGGCCACTCTCGTCACGATCGCGCTCCTCGTCGCCGGATTGGTCGTTCCGACAGGAGCCGCCGTCGCGGCCGAGGGCGACCCGGAGTACCTCACAGTCTCCAAGAGCGTCTCGCCGGCTCAGGTCTCGCCCGGCCAGCCCTTCACCTACACGATCGCGGTGAACTGCTCCGAGCAGTCGTGCCTGGACGCGAAGCTGCACGACGCGCTTCCCGCCGGCCTCGCGGGTTACTCGATCCAGAACGTGGCGATGCAGCCCGCCGCCACCAACGTTCCGCGCGACGTGACATGGACGGTCGACGGCGCCGTCGGCACCACGGCGCCGTCCATCGTGACCGCCGACACCGTGCTCGACGTGGACTTCACCGGGGCCATCAGCGCTCCGGTGGGCACCGGCCTGCAGAACGGTCAGACGTTCACCGTGACCATCACGCTCCAGGTGCCGTCGGACCTGCCTCCCGGCACGCAGACCATCACCAACGAGGCCCAGACGGAGGCGACCAACTCCGCTCCGGCGAAGGACGACGCCACCATCACGGTGATCACGCCGGCGATCATCGACGTCGATGTGACCAAGGCCTGGTCGCCGTCGCCGCAGAGCTTCAACCCCGGCTCGCCCTCCACGATCGACCTCGCGGTCAAGAACGCCTCGAACGGCCCCGTCGAGAAGCTGATCGTGCAGGAGCCGTCGTCCGCGAGCGATGGCGCAGCGACGCTCGACGCGAGCAACCCGTTCACCATCACCGACTTCACCGGCTTCGGCAACGCCGCGCTTCCGGCGGGTGCCGACGCGGTGCAGGTCGACCTGTACCTGCAGCAGGCGGACGGCACGTGGCAGTGGGTCCCCGGGCCTCCCGCCACCACGCCCGAGCTCCCCTCCGGAGTGGACCCCGCCGAAGTCGGCGGTATCCGTCTGACCTACACCGGCACGGCGATCGCGGAGTCGGCCACCGGCACCGTCGCCATCCAGGTCGAGCAGCGCGACCGCCACCGCAACACGGATGCCGACCTCTCGAAGGCCGTGCACGCCGTCGACAACGTCGTCGTCGCGACCGCTGCCGTCGAGGGACGCGATCCCGTCACCGACACCGCCACCGCGAACTACCGCGTGATCCCCGCCTCCATCGCGGCGGCCACCAGCAAGAGCATCAACCCCGAGCGCATCGCCGCGGGCGACGACGCGGCATCCCGGATCGTCGGCACGAACACCTCCGACGTGGGTGTGAACGAGCTCCGGATCGCCGACCTCGACTTCTTCGACGACGACATCCGCTTCGACGGATTCACCGCTGCGCCGACCTGGCCGAGCGACGCCGAGGCCGGCGTGCTCCGCTACCACCCGCTCGACGGCAGCGAGCCGATCGAGGTGGCCCTCGTGGACGGCACGATCCCGGCCGCGCCGAGCGTCCCGATCTCCGGCTTCGAGCTGGTCTTCACCGCCACGGGGGGCGGCATCGCCTCCGGTGCCAGCAGCATCGTCGACTTCACCATCCAGACCACCGAAGCCGCGATCGGCGGCGCGCCGGAGCGGAAGGTCACCAACTCGGCCACCACATCGGTGCTCGCGCAGAACGGCGTGGACGCCGAAGACACCGACACCGCCGACCTGACGCTCCTCGAGCCGAAGATCGACGTCGCCCTCGCCAAGAAGATCCGCCCGTCCGGCTCGGTCGCACCCGGCGAGCCGGTCGTCACGGAGCTCGCTGCGAGCCTGACCACGACGTCGGACTACATCACCCCGAACAAGATCATCGTCGAGGACGCGTGGACGGGGACCGGCGGCTTCTGGGACGGCTTCAACCTGTCGTCGATCGCTCCGACGCAGGTGCCGTCGAACACCGTGCTGACCGTCGAGGTGCAGGACGAGAACGGCGCCTGGCGTCAGCTTCAGGTCTTCCCCGCACAGGGGCAGCCCCATCAGGTGTCGATGACCGCGGCCCAGATCGCCGCGGCGCTCCCCGGCGGGGTCTCCATCGACGATGTGCGCGGCATCCGCTTCACGTTCGAGAACACCGACCCGGCCGGCTTCGCCGCGGGGACGACGGTCACCCCGTACGTGATCTCCACGGCGCGCAGTGACCTGCGCAGCGGCGGACCGACGGTCCCGGGCGACGACAAGCCCACCGACTACCTCAACACGGCCACGACCACCGGCACCGGTGTGACCGGGAGCGGCACCGACCTCTCCGACGACGCGACCGACGAGGCCACCGCGACGATCGAGACCGTCGCGAACGAGGGCACGATCGGGATCGACAAGCGCTGGAGCGAGCCGACCGTGTCGGCGCAGTCCGGACAGCTGCGCGGCACGACCCTGAGCTGGCGCGTGGATGAGGGCTACGGGCGTGTGGCCATCACCGACCCGGCTCCCGCAGCGGACGCCTTCGACCCCGCGAGCGCTCCCGGCGCCGTGGCAGGCACGGTGTACGACGCCTTCGACCTCGCCCGGATCGATGCGATCCCCGCGAACAGCGCGCCGTTCAGCAATGGCTGGTACATGCAGTACGACGTCGTCGACGCCGTGGAGCTCTACCGCGGCGGCGCATGGCAGACGGTGACGGAGCCCCCGGGCGGATGGATCCAGGGCGGTGCCTTCGTCGGATACGTGCTGACCGACGCGGAGCGTGCGGACGCCACCGGGTTCCGCATCGCCCTCTCGCCGAACGACCAGGCCCGGGCGGATGCTGCTGCGGCCGGCGACCCGTGGGTCACCGCGATCGGCGCCGGTGTCGGCTCGAGCAGTGCGGTGCGCACGTTCGACCTGACGTGGCAGATCCGTGACCAGAAGCGCTCGGACGGCGAGTGGGTGGTCGACGACGTCGTCTACAACACCGCGGATGCCGGCGCGGTCGAGAACACCGTCCGCATCGACGGGCAGCCGCTCGGAACCGGTCCCGTCGCGACCGACGCCGACGGCGACACGATCATCATCACGAACCCCGGCCCCGGTGTCACGGTGCGCAAGTCCGTGACGCCGACGACGCCGCTGCACGTGCCTCGTGCGGGCACCGACCCGACCACGTACCCGACGGCGCGCTTCACCCTCGAGGCGCGGAACGACTCCGTCGCACGGGCGTCCTACATCCGGGTGACGGATCCGCCCGCGTGCGCCGACGGCGACGCGATGACGGTGTGCCAGAGTGCCGGCACGGCTGCGGGCGCGAAGTCCGACCCGTACACCGATGACATCGAGTGGCTGACGGCCCCCGGACAGGGGAACCCGTTCGAGCGGTTCGACCTGCGCAAGGTGACGATCTCGGCCGCGATCGCGGACCAGGTCGACCTCGCAGCGAGTGTCGTCTGGCTGCTGCGCTATGCCGACGGCGACTACTCCACCGGGCAGACGACAGCCGCCGCGGTCAACGCGATGAATGCCGCGGCACTGAGCGACGTCGTGGGTGTCAGCGTCACGTTCCAGGGCACCGACCCCGCGGTGAGCGGCGGGACGATCACCCCGGCCAACGTGCTGCGCGTCGTGATGGACACGCAGCTGCGCCCGACACTGCGCAGCACGGGCGCGGCGCAGACCGTCGCCGCGAACGAACGCGTCGGCGTCGCGAACCGCGTATTCGCCCAGTCGTACGACCCGATCCTGAGCGACGGGCGACTGACCGGCGCGCGAGACGCGGTGGCCGTGACCCTGACCGGTGGCGACCTCAACGTCGCACCGACCAAGACGGTGTCGCCGAACGCCCTCACCGAGCCGACCAAGGGCACCCCGGTGACGGTGACCCTCGGTGCCAACCAGGGTACGAACCCGGTCAGCACGCTGTCGCCGGCCGAGGTGCGCCTGACCGACGACATCGCCGGCTCTCCCGAGTTCTGGGATGCGTTCGACTTCACCGGACTCGGCGCGATCACGCCGCCCGCCGGCGCCGACCGGGTGACGGTCGCGGTCTACGGGCCGTTCGCCGCCGACGGCTCCGACGAGTGGGTCTCGTCCGCTCCGACGACCATCGCCGGCGCCACCGTTCCGGTGGCGGCGGACCGCTTCGGTGAGATCGAGGGCGTCCGCTTCTCGTTCTCGCGCGCCGACGGTGCGTTCTTCTCGCCGACCGTCCCCGCACCGCGCTGGAGCACCACCGCGGCCTTCACCGTGCAGCTCCGTGAGGAGCACCGGGGGAGCGGGGAGGCGATCGCCCTCCAGGGAAGCGTTCCCAACACCGTGACCGTGATCAGCGATCGCCTGAACGGTGAGACGTCGGCCGAGAAGTCGACCAGCGCCGCCGTCGCGCTGAGCCCCGGCACCTTCCGGATCTCGGTGAACAAGCAGGTCAACGACGGGCTGAGCCACGTCGCGACCGCCGGCGACTCCGTCCCGTGGGACCTGTCCTTCACCAACACCGGAACGGGCTACCTGACGATCGACGAGCTGCGCGACCTGCTGCCGTCGCACCTCGTCTACCTCGGCGACGCCCCCGTCTACACTCCCGACCCCGCAGGTCTGCTGCCGGAGCCGGCGAGCATGGTCCAGGACGGCTCGGAGCTCGTGTTCGCGTGGCCCGCCGGCTCCCGGATGGCGCCCGGGGAGACCTTCTCGGTGCGCATCCTGCTGCAGCTGCAGCCGGGACTCGGCATCGGCCAGCAGGCCATCAACCAGATGACGGTGCACACGGGGGAGAACCTCGAGTCCTGCACCAACTCCCTCGCCGGCGGATCGGTCACCGGAGCATGGGCCGCGGACATCACGACCTGCGGCACCACCGACTACGTGACCCCCGCCAACGCGACGAGCCTGTTCGTCGTGAAGGGCGTGCGCGGTGAGCGACAGGGCGCGATCCTGCCGGGTCGCCCCGACGTCATCTGCCAGCAGAACCTCGTCGTGACCGGTGGTGCGTACTTCCGTTCGCCCTGCGCGGCCAACAGCGAGATCGGCGGCACCGACTCCTGGGTGCTGCGCGCGCAGAACGGCGGGACCAGCGAGATGGCGGAGATGGTGCTGTTCGACCAGCTCCCCGTCGCGGGCGACCGCTCCCTCATCTCCGGAGCGAGCCGCGGTTCGGCGTACCGTCCGCAGATGCTGGACGACCTGGCCGTGAACGCGCCGCAGGGCACCACGACCGTGATCGAGGTGACCACGTCGACCGGCGTCTGCACCGGAACGTGGGCGAACCTGGTGAACCAGACGCCGTGTGCCCAGAACGGCGAGGTGTGGACCGTCGCGGACGCCGACACGGACTGGTCGGTCGTCTCCGGCATCCGGGTCAGCCTCGACTTCCGCACGTCGACGGCGGGCGCGCTGACGCCCGGTCAGTTCGTGGACGTGACGTACAGCTCCACCAACGTCGTCGCCTCGGCGGATGACGCCACCGGTGCTCCGGCGGTCGTGCCCGCATCCGACTCGTTCGCCTGGAACCAGTTCGGTGTGAAGTTCCGCGATGCGGACGAGACACGGTTCCAGCGCATCGCACCGTCGCCCGTGGGCGTGCACCTGGTGGTCGGCGCGCTGCGCGTCGACAAGCAGGTCACCGGACCCGCAGCCGACTACGCGGCCGACGCGTTCCGCGCCGATGTGGACTGCACCATCGACGGCGTCCCGCTCGACCTGGGCGCCGACGCGGTGCTCGTGCTCGACGAGGGCGACGACTTCTCCCGGCGCATCGACGGGATCCCCTTCGGGGCGTCCTGCACCGTCTCCGAACAGGGGACGACGGGGTCGTACGGAGAGGCGAGCCGCTCCGGTTCGCCGACGACGGTGACGATCGACCAGGTCACCGCACCCGGCGACCCGGTGCCGTCGTCCGCCGTCGTGGAGCTCGTGAACACCTACGAGTACTCCGGGCTGTCGGTCACGAAGACCGTCGACACGGATGCCGCGGCGGGAGTCTTCGGACCGTTCGACTTCACGCTCTCCTGCACGAGCGCGACCGGCATCCCGGTCACGTTCGCCGGAGGAGCCACCGAGCTGACCTTCACGCTCGAGGACGGCGAGACCTACACGGCGCCGACGAACACGATCCCGGCGCGCTCGACGTGCGAGATCGCGGAGGTCGACAGCGCCGCGGCGAACGGCATCACGGTCACCGGCACCGGCGTCACCGACCTCGGCGACGGCACGGCCGAGGTGGAGGTGGGGACCACGGCCTCGGCGGTGTCCTTCACGAACAGCTTCGACACGGGTGTGCTCACGGTGGTCAAGAACGTGGACGGCGACGGGGCGCCGCTCTACGGAGCCGGACCCTTCACCTTCAGCGCGGTCTGCACCTACCGCGGGCAGGAGATCCTCGCCCTGGAGTTCGAGCTCGAGGCGAACAGCATGCGGTCCTTCGGCCCCTACCCGACCAGCACCTCGTGCGTGGTCGAGGAGATCGGGGCGGGCGGCGCCACCAGCACGGTGCTCGATCCGACGGACGGGACCGTGACGATCGGCGAGGGCACCGACCCGGCCTGGACCGTGACGGCGACGAACACGTTCGACCTCACGTCCATCGTCGTGACGAAGAAGCGCATCGGCGACCTGGACGCGGAGGGGGCCGACGGCCCGTTCACCGTCGAGCTCCAGTGCGTGCTCCCGACCGACGGTGAGGACCGGCCGATCGCCGTTCCCGGTGGCGCGGTCCGTGAGCTGACGGCCGCCGGCGGGTACACGGCCGGCTACGAGTCGCTGCCCGTCGACGCGAAGTGCGACATCGTCGAGACGGATGCCGGGACGGCGGTGCGCACGGCGATCACCGTGACCACCTCGGTCGACCCGGCGACGACGACGGAGGGCATCCGCGCCGCCGTGGACCTCACGGACGCCGTGGCGCCCACCGAGGTCGAGGTCACCAACACCTTCGTCAAGATCCTGCCGCAGACCGGCCTCGCGGGCGGTGTGCTGCTCTGGACCGCGCTGCTCCTGCTCCTCGGCGGGGGATCGTTCCTGCTGATCCGCGGCGTGCGTCGTCGCACCGATTCCGCAGCGGAGTGAGTCATCGGGGTGGGTGCCACGCGCACCCACCCCGACAGACCGATCTCGAGTGTGGCGATTCCGCACTCGGATCAAGTAGGATGACGGAAGCCGCCTGGGGATCTTGCGGCCTGGTACGTCGAAGGGGTTCGACGCACCGAAGTTGCACGGCTCATGCCGTGCTAAAACTGGGGAATTGATTTTGGGGATCATCGTGCGTAGCGCGCCATCTGTGCGCCGCCACTTCGCCCCGCCCGCGCGGCGGGTCTTCCGCCGCGCCCTCGATCGAGGAGCTCGGCGTCCCTTCACGCCGAGCTACTCGCGTTCGGTGTGCCCCCTCGCACTGAACGCCCTCCCCAAGCGGGGCGAGGCATGGGGATGCCTCGCCCCGCTATCTCCTGCGATCTGACCCGTTTTCCGGCCGCTCGGAGGCCGGCGCGGAGAGCGCGACACGCCCGGGTTTGCAGAAGTGAAATCGGGCATGGCAGAATAGACAGGTTCGATATTCCGTCGCCGCTGTGCGTGCGTCGGATCACTGCCAGGGCAGTGCATAGACGGCGTCACCTCCGGGATGGCGCAGGGTTCTAGGCCGCGGGTAGCAGAACACACCCCGACACCCCTTCTCCGAGAAGGGTTCCGCCGTGCGCGGCGGACGTCGGCATCCGATCGCCTCATGGCGTCCGGCTGACAGAAGAACAGTGGTGCAGCAGATCGATTCGCGAGAGTCGTTCTCGTGCCGAGGCGCGAACAGCGCCGACGTGCGTCCAATGCCCCAGGGCCACCCGGTCCCGGACGGTATGACGCCTAAAGAGAGAGAGCAGACAATGGCGGGACAGAAGATCCGCATTCGCCTGAAGTCGTATGACCACGAGGTCATCGACACGTCCGCACGCAAGATCGTCGACACCGTGACCCGTGCGGGTGCAACTGTCGTCGGTCCCGTGCCCCTTCCGACCGAGAAGAACGTCGTGTGCGTCATCCGGTCGCCGCACAAGTACAAGGACAGCCGCGAGCACTTCGAGATGCGCACCCACAAGCGTCTGATCGACATCGTCGACCCGACGCCCAAGGCCGTCGACTCGCTGATGCGCCTCGACCTGCCGGCCGATGTCAACATCGAGATCAAGCTCTGAGGTTCGACATGGCTGACATCAACTCCAAGATTTCCAAGGGCATGCTGGGCACGAAGCTCGGTATGACCCAGGTGTGGAACGAGAGCGGCAAGCTCATTCCCGTCACCGTCATCGAGCTGGCGCCCAACGTGGTCACCCAGGTCCGCACGCCCGAGAAGGACGGCTACAACGCCGTGCAGATCGCGTACGGCCAGATCGACCCCCGCAAGGTGAACAAGCCGCTCTCCGCGCACTTCGAGGCAGCCGGCGTCACGCCGCGTCGTCACGTCACCGAGATCCGCACCGCGGACGCCGGCGACTACAGCCTGGGCCAGGAGCTCACGGTCGACGGCACCTTCGAGGCAGGCCAGCTCGTCGACGTCGTCGGCACGAGCAAGGGCAAGGGCTTCGCCGGTGTCATGAAGCGCCACAACTTCAAGGGCGTCTCGGCTTCGCACGGTTCGCACCGCAACCACCGCAAGCCCGGCTCGATCGGCGCATCGTCGACCCCGAGCCGCGTCTTCAAGGGCATGCGCATGGCCGGCCGTATGGGTGGCGAGCGCGTGACCGTCCTCAACCTCACGGTGCACGCCGTCGACATCGAGAAGGGTCTGCTGCTCGTCAAGGGCGCCGTCCCCGGTGCTCGTGGCCGCATCGTCTATGTCCGCAACGCAGTGAAGGGTGCCTGATCATGGCTGACTCCACTCTCGCGCTCGACGTCCTCAAGGCAGACGGCAAGAAGGCAGGCTCGATCGAGCTTCCCGCCGCGCTGTTCGACGCCAAGACGAACATCCCGCTCATCCACCAGGTCGTCGTCGCGCAGCTCGCGGCGGCTCGCCAGGGCACGCACTCGACCAAGCGTCGTGGCGAGGTCTCCGGTGCCGGCCGCAAGCCCTTCAAGCAGAAGGGCACGGGTAACGCCCGTCAGGGTTCCATCCGCGCGCCGCACATGACCGGTGGTGGCATCGTCCACGGCCCGAAGCCGCGTGACTACTCGCAGCGCACCCCCAAGAAGATGATCGCCGCCGCCCTGCTGGGCGCGCTCAGCGACCGCTTCCGCGGTGACCGCATCCACGCCATCGAGTCCTTCGGGATCGACGGCACGCCCTCGACGAAGACCGCGGTGAACTTCCTCACCAACGTCGTCTCGTCGAAGAACGTGCTCGTCGTGATCGAGCGCAACGACGACGTGACGCTGAAGAGCATCCGCAACCTGTCGAACCTGCACGTGCTGACGTTCGACCAGCTCAACGCATACGACGTGCTCGTCTCCGACGACATCGTCTTCACCCAGGCCGCGCTCGAGGGCTTCATCGCCTCCAAGTCCGGCGCCAACCAGGAGGTCTCCGCATGAGCGAGCAGGCATCTGTTCTCCAGACGGCCCTGAACAAGGACCCGCGCGACATCATCCTGAAGCCGGTCGTGTCCGAGAAGAGCTACGGGCTGATCGATGAGGGCAAGTACACCTTCCTCGTCGACCCGCGCGCTTCGAAGACCGAGATCAAGCTCGCCATCGAGAAGATCTTCGGCGTCAAGGTCGCAGGGGTCAACACCCTCAACCGCGTCGGCAAGGCTCGCCGCACCCGCTTCGGAACCGGCAAGCGCAAGGACACCAAGCGCGCCATCGTCACCCTGAAGTCGGGCACCATCGACATCTTCACGGCAATCGGCTGATCCGGGGGATAAGGACAATCATGGCTATTCGCAAGTACAAGCCCACGACCCCGGGCCGTCGCGGCTCGTCGGTGGCTGACTTCGCCGAGATCACTCGATCGACGCCGGAGAAGTCGCTGCTGCGCCCGCTCTCGAAGACCGGTGGTCGCAACAACCAGGGCCGCATCACGACCCGTCACATCGGTGGTGGCCACAAGCGCCAGTACCGCGTCATCGACTTCCGTCGTAACGACAAGGACGGCGTCAACGCCAAGGTCGCTCACATCGAGTACGACCCCAACCGCACCGCGCGCATCGCGCTGCTGCACTACTTCGACGGTGAGAAGCGCTACATCCTCGCTCCGGCGAAGCTGAAGCAGGGCGACATCGTCGAGTCGGGTGCCGGGGCTGACATCAAGCCGGGAAACAACCTCCCGCTGAAGAACATCCCCACCGGTACCGTCATCCACGCGATCGAGCTCCGCCCCGGTGGCGGCGCGAAGATGGCACGTTCGGCCGGTGCATCCGTCCGTCTCGTCGCCAAGGACGGTCCCTACGCCCAGCTGCGTCTCCCCTCGGGCGAGATCCGCAACGTCGATGCGCGCTGCCGCGCGACCATCGGCGAGGTCGGCAACGCCGAGCAGTCGAACATCAACTGGGGCAAGGCCGGCCGCATGCGCTGGAAGGGCGTCCGCCCGACCGTCCGTGGTGTCGCGATGAACCCGGTCGACCACCCGCACGGTGGTGGTGAGGGTAAGACCTCCGGTGGTCGTCACCCCGTCTCCCCGTGGGGCCAGGCTGAGGGTCGTACCCGTCACGCCAACAAGGAAAGCGACAAGTACATCGTGCGTCGTCGTAACGCCGGCAAGAAGCGCAAGTAGGAGTAAGAGAAGATGCCTCGCAGTCTTAAGAAGGGCCCCTTCGTCGACGAGCACCTGCTTCGCAAGGTGGTCGTGCAGAACGAAGCCGGCACCAAGAACGTCATCAAGACCTGGTCCCGTCGGTCCATGATCATCCCGGCCATGCTGGGTCACACGATCGCGGTCCACGACGGACGCAAGCACATCCCTGTGTTCGTGTCCGAGACCATGGTCGGTCACAAGCTGGGCGAGTTCGCGCCCACCCGCACCTTCCGCGGCCACGAGAAGGACGACAAGAAGGGGCGGCGCCGCTAATGGTCGAATCGATCGCACGCGTGAAGCACATCCGCGTGACCCCGCAGAAGGCTCGTCGTGTCGTCGCGCTCATCAAGGGCAAGCAGGCCCAGGAGGCTCTGGCGATCCTGAAGTTCGCACAGCAGAGCGCCAGTGAGCCGATCTACAAGCTTGTCGCGTCGGCCATGGCCAACGCGCAGGTCAAGGCGGATCGTGACGGCGAGTTCCTCGACGAGCAGGACCTGTACGTGGCCAACGCGTACGTCGACGAGGGCACGACGCTCAAGCGTTTCCAGCCCCGTGCACAGGGTCGCGCTTTCCAGATCAAGAAGCGCACGAGCCACATCACGGTCGTGCTCTCGACGCCTGAGGCGGCTCCGGCCGCTGCGGGCGACAGCAACAAGAAGGCGAGCAAGTAATGGGACAGAAGGTAAACCCGTACGGCTTCCGTCTCGGCATCACGACGGACCACGTCTCGCGTTGGTTCTCTGACTCGACGAAGCCCGGTCAGCGTTACGCCGACTACGTCGCCGAGGACATCAAGATCCGCAACCTGCTCAAGACGCAGCTCGACCGCGCCGGTGTCTCGAACATCGAGATCGAGCGCACCCGTGACCGCGTCCGCGTCGACATCCACACCGCCCGTCCGGGCATCGTGATCGGTCGTCGTGGCGCCGAGGCCGAGCGCATCCGCGGCGACCTCGAGAAGCTCTCGGGCAAGCAGATCCAGCTGAACATCCTCGAGGTCAAGAACCCCGAGGCCGACGCTCAGCTCGTCGCGCAGGGCATCGCCGAGCAGCTCTCTGCTCGTGTGGCGTTCCGTCGTGCGATGCGCAAGGGTCTGCAGGGCGCTCAGCGCGCCGGCGCCAAGGGCATCCGCATCCAGGTCTCCGGCCGCCTCGGCGGCGCCGAGATGAGCCGTTCGGAGTTCTACCGCGAGGGTCGTGTGCCGCTGCACACGCTGCGCGCGAACATCGACTACGGCTTCTACGAGGCGAAGACCACCTTCGGCCGCATCGGCGTGAAGGTCTGGATCTACAAGGGCGACCTGACCGCGAAGGAGCTCGCTCGCGAGCAGGCCAACGCACCCAAGGCTCGTCGTGACGACCGTGGTGGCGACCGCCGCCGTGCCCCGCGCAACGAGGCACCTGTCGCAGAAGGAGCGTCGGCATAATGCTCATCCCCCGTAAGGTCAAGTTCCGCAAGCAGCACCACCCGGGTCGCTCGGGTCAGGCCACCGGCGGCACGAAGGTCTCCTTCGGCGAGTACGGTATCCAGGCCCTCACGCCCGCTTACGTGACGAACCGTCAGATCGAGTCCGCTCGTATCGCGATGACCCGTCACATCAAGCGTGGTGGCAAGGTGTGGATCAACATCTACCCCGACCGTCCGCTCACGAAGAAGCCTGCCGAGACCCGCATGGGTTCCGGTAAGGGTTCCCCCGAGTGGTGGGTCGCGAACGTCAAGCCGGGCCGTGTCCTCTTCGAGGTCGCGGGTGTCGACGAGGAGCTCGCTCGCGAAGCTCTGACCCGTGCAATTCACAAGCTGCCGCTCAAGGCACGCATCATCAAGCGCGAGGAGGGCGACGCGTAATGGCGATCGGCACCAAGGAGCTCGCCCCGGCAGAGCTCGACACATTCGAAGACCAGCGCCTCGTTGAGGAGCTGCGCAAGGCCAAGGAGGAGCTGTTCAACCTCCGTTTCCAGTCGGCCACCGGCCAGCTGGAGAGCCACGGCCGCATCCGCGCCGTCAAGCGCGACATCGCGCGCCTCTACACCGTGATCCGCGAACGCGAGCTGGGCATCCGTGCGACGCCCGCTCCGGTCGAGGCTCCGGCCAAGAAGGCGACCAAGTCGAAGGCGAAGAAGGCGGACTCCGCCGACGACGCCGTGAAGGAAGAGGCTGAGTGATGGCCACCAAGAAGGAAGCGACTGTGGAGACGCAGGCCGCAGGACACGAGTCGTCCGAGCACGACGTCCGCGACACCGCTGCCCGCGGCTACCGCAAGGCACGTCGCGGCTACGTCGTCAGCGACAAGATGGACAAGACCATCGTGGTCGAGGTCGAGGACCGCGTGAAGCACCCGCTTTACGGCAAGGTCATCCGCCGCACCTCGAAGGTCAAGGCGCACGACGAGGCGAACTCCGCCGGCGTCGGCGACCTGGTCCTCATCAACGAGACCCGCCCGCTGAGCGCCACGAAGCGCTGGCGTCTGGTGGAGATTCTGGAGAAGGCCAAGTGATTCAGCAGGAATCCCGACTCAAGGTCGCCGACAACACCGGCGCCAAGGAGCTGCTCACCATCCGCGTTCTCGGTGGCTCGAAGCGTCGTTACGCGGGTCTCGGCGACACCATCGTCGCGACCGTCAAGGACGCGATCCCCGGTGGCAACGTGAAGAAGGGCGACGTCGTCAAGGCGGTCATCGTCCGCACCAAGAAGGAGGTCCGTCGTCCGGACGGCTCCTACATCAAGTTCGACGAGAACGCAGCAGTGATCCTGAAGAACGACGGGGAGCCCCGCGGCACCCGTATCTTCGGGCCGGTCGGTCGTGAGCTTCGCGACAAGAAGTTCATGAAGATCGTCTCGCTGGCGCCGGAGGTCATCTAATCATGGCGAAGATCAAGAAGGGTGACCTGGTTCAGGTCATCACCGGTGCCACGCAGGAGCGTGGCGGTGACCGCGGCAAGCAGGGCAAGGTCCTCGACGTCCTTGCCGAGAAGAACCGCGTGATCGTCGAAGGCGTGAACTACGTCACCAAGCACACCCGCGTCGGCCAGACGCAGCGTGGCACCAAGACCGGAGGCATCGAGACCGTCGAAGCCTCCATCCACATCTCGAACGTCGCACTCGTCGACCCCTCGACCAAGAAGCCGACCAAGGTCGGCCACCGGGTCGAGGAGCAGACGAAGGACGGCGTGAAGCGCACCGTCCGCGTGCGCTACGCGAAGAAGAGCGGTAAGGACCTCTGATGAGCACCGACACTGCCGCGCCGGCTGGCAAGATCCAGCCGCGCCTGAAGCAGAAGTACAATTCCGAGATCAAGAAGGCCCTGCAGGAAGAGTTCGGCTACGCGAACGTCATGCAGATCCCCGGACTGGTCAAGGTTGTCGTGAACACCGGTGTCGGCGAGGCAGCTCGCGACAGCAAGGTGATCGATGGCGCGGTCGACGACCTCACCAAGATCACCGGCCAGAAGCCGATCGTCACGAAGGCCCGCAAGTCCATCGCGCAGTTCAAGCTGCGTGAGGGCCAGGCCATCGGCGCGCACGTCACCCTCCGTGGTGACCGCGCGTGGGAGTTCGTGGATCGCCTCGTCTCGCTCGCACTGCCCCGTATCCGCGACTTCCGCGGTCTCTCGGCCAAGCAGTTCGACGGCAACGGCAACTACACCTTCGGTCTCCAGGAGCAGAGCGTGTTCCACGAGATCGATCAGGACCGCATCGACCGGGTTCGCGGTTTCGACATCACCGTCGTCACCACCGCGAAGACGGATGACGAGGGTCGGGCGCTGCTCCGTCACCTCGGCTTCCCGTTCCGCTCGGAAGACGCACAGGCGTAACACCCTTTGACGGGCTCAGTGGTCTCGTGTCACTGAGCCCGTCGATGTGCACGTACAATTGAAAATTGCGTGTCATCGCAGGCCGTCTGTCGTGTAACGGCAGCCGGAACCTCATGAACAAAGGAAAACAACAATGACAATGACAGACCCGGTCGCAGATCTGCTGACCCGTCTGCGTAACGCGAACTCGGCGCACCACGATTCCGTGACCCTGCCGTCGAGCAAGCTCAAGACGCACATCGCCCAGATCCTCCAGCAGGAGGGCTACATCGCCGGCTGGGAGACCTCTGACGCTCGCGTCGGGAAGAACCTCACGCTGACGCTGAAGTACGGCCCGAACCGCGAGCGGTCGATTGCCGGCATCAAGCGCGTGTCGAAGCCCGGTCTCCGCGTCTACGCGAAGTCCACCGAGCTCCCCACGGTCCTCGGCGGCCTCGGCGTGGCCATCCTGTCCACCTCCTCCGGTCTTCTCACCGACCGTCAGGCAGAGCAGAAGGGCGTGGGCGGAGAAGTTCTCGCCTACGTGTGGTAATTCGAAATGTCGCGTATTGGACGACTTCCCATCGACGTTCCCGCGGGCGTGACCGTTTCGGTCGACGGCCGTGAGGTCGCGGTGAAGGGCCCCAAGGGTGAACTCACCCTCACGGTGGCCAGCCCCATCGAGGTCGCGGTCGAGGATAACCAGGTTCTGGTCTCCCGTCCCGACGACGAGCGCGAGTCGCGGTCGCTTCACGGCCTGACCCGCACGCTCATCAACAACAACATCATCGGCGTGACCCAGGGCTACACCAAGGGTCTCGAGGTCGTCGGCACCGGTTACCGCGTGCAGCAGAAGGGCAGCTCGGTCGAGTTCGCCCTCGGCTTCTCGCACCCGGTCCTGATCGACCCGCCCGCCGGCATCACGCTCACGGTCGAGGGCACCACGAAGCTCACCGTCAGCGGGATCGACAAGCAGGCTGTCGGCGAGGCAGCTGCCAACATCCGCAAGATCCGCAAGCCCGAGCCGTACAAGGGCAAGGGTGTGCGCTACGCCGGCGAGAACGTGCGTCGCAAGGCCGGAAAGAGTGGTAAGTAACCATGGCTCTCAAGTCAAAGTCTGACGCCCGCGCGCGTCGTCACGCCCGCCTTCGCAAGAAGGTCGTCGGCACCGAGGCGCGTCCGCGTCTCGTCGTCAACCGCTCGGCCCGCCACGTCTTCGTGCAGCTGGTCGACGACAGCAAGGGTCACACCGTGGCGTCGGCTTCGACGCTCGAGACCGACCTGCGCTCGCTCGAGGGTGACAAGACCGCCAAGGCCCGCAAGGTCGGCGAGCTCCTCGCCGAGCGTGCGAAGGCTGCCGGCGTTTCCGAGGCAGTGTTCGACCGTGGCGGCAACCGCTACGCCGGTCGTGTCGCCGCCATCGCCGACGGCGCCCGCGAGGGGGGTCTGGCACTGTGAGTGACAACAAGGAGAACGAAGTGACCGAAGCGGCTGCTGCCACTTCCGAGACGGCTGCCGGCACCACGCAGGCTGAGCCGGCTCGCGACTCGCGTGATGGCCGCCGCGGCGGTCGTGACCGCAACCAGGGTGGCCGCGACCGCAACTCGCGCGACCGTGGTGACAACCAGTTCCTGGAGCGCGTCGTCACGATCAACCGTGTCTCGAAGGTCGTGAAGGGTGGTCGTCGCTTCAGCTTCACCGCTCTCGTGGTCGTCGGTGACGGCAACGGTCTGGTCGGCGTCGGCTACGGCAAGGCCCGTGAGGTCCCCCTGGCGATCTCGAAGGGTGTCGAAGAGGCCAAGCGCAACTTCTTCCGCGTGCCGCGCGTCGGTAGCACCATCCCGCACCCCGTGCAGGGTGAGGCCGCCGCTGGTGTGGTCCTGCTCCGCCCGGCCGCTGCCGGTACCGGTGTCATCGCCGGTGGTCCGGTCCGCGCCGTGCTCGAGTGCGCCGGTATCCACGACGTGCTGTCGAAGTCGCTCGGCTCGTCGAACACGATCAACATCGTGCACGCGACGGTCACCGCCCTGAAGCAGCTCGAGGAGCCTCGTGCGGTCGCCGCACGTCGTGGCCTCGAGTTCGACCAGGTCGCCCCTGCGCGCCTCGTGCGCGCCGAGGCCGAGGCCATCGCCGCACAGAAGGTAGGTGCCTGATGGCCGCGCGACTGAAGGTCACGCAGATCAAGTCCAAGGTGAGCGAGAAGCAGAACCAGCGCGACACGCTGCGCAGCCTCGGTCTGAAGCGGATCGGTGACACCACCGTCCGCCCCGACGACGCGCAGACGCGCGGTTACGTCAAGACCGTCGCACACCTCGTCAAGGTTGAGGAGATCGACTAATGGCTGAGAAGAACGAAGCCGTCGAGGCTGAGAAGGCCACGAAGAAGGCTGCAGCTCCCAAGGCTGCCGCCGAGAAGAAGCCCGCTGCGAAGAAGGCTCCGGCCAAGACCGCCGCGGCTGACGCCAAGGCCGAGGCTCCTGCCAAGAAGCCGGCGGCCAAGAAGGCTGCGCCGAAGAAGGATGCTCCGGCATCCCGCCCCGGCGTGCTGAAGGTCCACCACCTGCGTCCGGTCCCCGGATCCAACACCGCCAAGACTCGCGTCGGCCGTGGTGAGGGCTCCAAGGGCAAGACCGCCGGTCGCGGCACCAAGGGCACCAAGGCGCGCAACACCGTTCGCGTCGGCTTCGAGGGTGGGCAGATGCCGCTGCACATGCGCACCCCGAAGCTGCGCGGGTTCAAGAACCCGTTCCGCGTGGAGTACCAGGTCGTGAACCTGGAGAAGCTCGCGGAGCTGTACCCCAAGGGTGGCGACGTCACCATCGGCGACCTCGTCGCCAAGGGTGCCGTTCGCAAGAACGAGAAGGTCAAGGTTCTCGGTAACGGCGACATCGCCGTGAAGCTCACCGTTTCGGTCGACAAGGTCTCGGGTTCTGCCGAGCAGAAGATCGTGGCGGCGGGCGGATCCGTCAAGTAACCGCTGCACAAGAGGGGCCGGAGATTCTCCGGCCCCTCTTGTGGTTGCACACTCCGAGACCTCGCTCTGGGGCCGCATCCGGCGGGCCTGGTATCGGTGGCGAATTCCGGGAACCCGGGATTGCGTTACCCTGGTCTTTCAGCCGTCCTTCGGGAATCGGCAACCTTTTCAGGAGGAACGTCCTTGTTTAGCGCCATCGCGCGGATCTTCCGCACCCCGGACCTGCGCCGGAAGATCGGTTTCACTCTCGCCATCATCGCGATCTACCGACTGGGCTCCAACGTCCCGGCGCCGTTCGTGAACTTCCCGAACGTCGAAGAGTGTCTTGCGGCGAACGCGGGCACCGATGGTCTGCTCGGACTGGTCAACCTCTTCTCCGGCGGTGCACTGCTGCAGCTGTCGATCTTCGCGCTCGGCGTCATGCCGTACATCACCGCGACGATCATCACGCAGCTGCTCCGCGTGGTCATCCCGCACTTCGAGGCGTTGCACAAGGAAGGACAGGCCGGTCAGGCCCGTCTGACCCAGTACACGCGTTACCTCACCATCGCCCTCGCGCTGCTCCAGTCGACGACTCTCGTCACGGTGGCGCGCAGCGGGCAGCTGTTCGGGTCGACCGACTTGGCCGCCTGCCAGCAGCTGCTCACGAACGACGTGTGGTGGGCGCAGCTGCTCATCATCATGGCGATGACCGCCGGCACCGGCCTCATCATGTGGTTCGCCGAGCTCGTCACCGAGCGCGGCATCGGCAACGGCATGTCGCTCCTCATCTTCACCTCGATCGCCGCGACGTTCCCCGGCGCGATGGGCCTCATCTGGCAGACGAAGGGCTTCGAGATCTTCCTTCTCGTCCTCCTCGTCGGGATCATCGTGATGGGGTTGGTCGTCTTCGTCGAACAGTCGCAGCGTCGCATCCCGGTGCAGTACGCCAAGCGCATGGTCGGTCGCCGCACCTACGGCGGTACGAACACCTACATCCCGATCAAGGTCAACATGGCGGGTGTGATCCCCGTGATCTTCGCCTCGTCGCTGCTGTACATCCCGGCACTGATCGCCCAGTTCAACACCCCGCAGGACGGTTCCACGCCGCCGGAATGGGTGACCTGGATCACGACGCACTTCACGACCGGCAACAGCCCGTTCTACATGGCCGCGTACTTCCTGCTGATCATCGGCTTCACGTACTTCTACGTCGCGATCACGTTCAACCCGGTCGAGGTCGCCGACAACATGAAGAAGTACGGCGGCTTCATCCCGGGCATCCGCGCAGGGCGCCCGACGGCCGAGTACCTCGACTACGTCCTCACGCGCATCACGCTTCCCGGTTCGCTGTACCTCGGTCTGATCGCGCTCATCCCGCTGATCGCTCTGGCCACGGTCGGCGCCAACCAGAACTTCCCGTTCGGCGGCGCGTCGATCCTGATCATCGTCGGCGTCGGTCTCGAGACCGTCAAGCAGATCGATGCGCAGCTGCAGCAGCGTCACTATGAAGGGCTTCTCCGATGACAGCATCCGCACGTCTTCTCATCGTCGGCCCGCAGGGCTCCGGAAAGGGCACGCAGGGCGTGCGCATCGCCGAGTCCTACGGCATCCCGGTCGTGTCGACCGGTGACATCTTCCGCGCGAACATCAAGGAGGGGACGCCCCTCGGCCAGCAGGTCACGGCGATCCTCGACAAGGGTGACCTCGTTCCGGACGAGCTGACGAGCGAGATCGTGCGCGACCGTCTGTCCCAGGACGACGCGGCGCAGGGGTTCCTGCTCGACGGGTACCCGCGCAACACCGCCCAGGTCGTCCACCTCGAGTCGTTCCTCGCCGAGAAGGGGGAGGCGCTCGACGCCGTCATCCTGCTCGACGTGCCGCGCGAGGAGAGCCTGGAGCGCCTGACGCTCCGCGCGACCGAGCAGGGGCGTTCGGACGACACCCCGGAGGCCATCGGGCACCGACTCGACATCTACGAGCGTGAGACCGCTCCGATCCTCGAGGTGTACGGCACCAAGGGCATCGTCGACCGCATCGACGGCGTCGGCTCCCTCGACGAGATCACGGAGCGGATCTTCGCGGCGCTGGCCGCACGCGGTCTCCGTCTCCCGGCCTCCGCTTCCTGAGATGTTCCGCCGGTCGATCTACAAGACCCCGGCTCAGCTGCGAGCCATGGTCGAGCCCGGCCGGATCACGGCGGCGGCGCTCGACGCCGTCCGACCGCTGATCAAGGCGGGCGTCACGACGCTCGAGCTGGATGCCGTCGCGAACCGCACGATCCTCGCCCGTGGCGCGGAGTCGAACTTCCAGCTGGTGCGCGGCTACCACCACACCACGTGCATCTCCGTGAACGAGCAGGTCGTGCACGGGATCCCGGGGGACCGGGTGCTCCAGCCGGGTGACATCGTGTCCGTGGACTGCGGTGCGCAGTTCCACGGCTGGAACGGCGACAGCGCCATCACCGTGGTCGTACCGGACCTGGAGCGGCCCGAGCTGGTCGCGCAGCGCGAAGAGCTCTCCCGCGTCACCGAGGGGTCGATGTGGGCGGGCATCGCCGCCATGGCATCCGTCTCCTCGATCGACGAGATCGGTGCCGCGATCCAGGACTACATCGAAGCCCAGGGGCCCTCGGCGGTCTCCGGAGAGCCCTACGGCATCCTGCGCGAGTACGTCGGCCACGGCATCGGGCGCAAGATGCACGAGGCCCCCAGCGTGTTCAACTACCGCACCCCGGACCGGGGCGAAGAGGTCAAGCCGGGCCTGGTGCTCGCGATCGAGCCCATGGTCACCGCGGGCGGCGAGGCGACGTTCATCGAGGACGACGACTGGACCGTCACGACGGTGGACGGCACGGACGGCTCTCATTGGGAACATAGCGTCGCCCTGCATGATGGTGGTATCTGGGTGCTCACCGCGCCCGATGGCGGAAGAGCCGGACTCGCCCCATTCGGGGTCGAGCCTCGAGAGATCGGAAAGTAATGGCAGCGGCGAAGAGCAACACCAACTGGTTCGCGATCGGCGTGTCCATCGCCGTGGTCGTGGTGCTGGTGGCGATCGGTGGACTCGTGGTGTTCCTCAACAACCAGGCGACCGCGCCCGGTGCAGCGCCCAAGGCCAACGACACCTTCAACTCGGAGACCGGTGCGATCTCGTTCGGTGACGGCGAGGACACCATCGCCGTCTACGTCGACTTCCAGTGCCCCGTCTGCAAGTCGTTCGAGGATCAGTTCGGCGCCCAGCTGGAGGCCGCGGCCGCCGACGGGCGCATCACGCTCGAGTACCACCCGATCGCGATCCTCGACCGCTACTCCCAGGGGACCGAGTACTCGTCGCGTTCGGCCGGTGCGGCCTTCTGCGTCGCCGAGTCGAACCCGGACCTCTACCTCGACTACGCCAAGGTGCTGTTCGAGAACCAGCCGGAGGAGAACTCGGCCGGTCTCACGACTGACCAGCTCGCGGGTTTCGCGAGCCAGGTCGGAGCGGACGACGCCGTCTCCTGCATCACTGACGAGACGTACCGCAAGTTCGGCGTTGCGCAGGCGAAGGCCCACGAGATCAAGGGCACGCCGACCGTGGACGTCAACGGGACGCGTCTCGACCTGCAGAACCCCGCCGACCTGAAGAAGCTCACCGACCTCATCAGCTGATCCGGGCCTTCCCGCCCGGTGGCTCAAGTTGCCGGATGGCTCCAGAGCGTCTAACATAGATCTTTGGTGCTTTGTGCCTTGATTCGGCGTGTCCGTCGGCGCAGCACCACAAACCATTCACCCACCGCAGATCGACCGGTCTGCAGAAGCGTCAGCGAGGCTATGGCTAAGAAAGACGGTGTCATCGAGATCGAGGGCGTGATCTCCGAGGCTCTGCCCAACGCGATGTTCCGCGTTGAGCTCAGCAACGGACACAAGGTCCTTGCAACGATCTCCGGCAAGATGCGGCAGAACTACATCCGCATCATCCCCGAGGACCGTGTGGTCGTGGAGCTCAGCCCCTACGACCTGACCCGCGGCCGTATCGTCTACCGCTACCGCTGATCGGTCGAGAAGTAACGGCCTGCCCCTGACTGGGGCGGTACGAAGACAGCGAACAGGAAACATCATGAAGGTCAACCCCAGCGTCAAGCCCATCTGCGATCACTGCAAGGTGATCCGCCGTCACGGCCGCGTCATGGTGATCTGCAAGAGCAACCCGCGTCACAAGCAGCGCCAGGGCTGAGGCCCCCGCTGTGCGGCACCGCTCGCGCACATCTCACAACTGAATACACACAACGGCAGGATCAGAACCCGCGGAAGCGGGGGACACCTCGGGCGGAGGCCCGGGCACCGATCCTGTTCCACACCTCCACAACACCCAGGAGAACCGCATGGCACGTCTTGCCGGCGTTGACATCCCGCGCGACAAGCGCGTGGTGATCGCCCTTACCTACATCTACGGCGTCGGCCGTACCCGCTCGGTCGAGATCCTCAAGGCGACGGACATCGACGAGAGCATCCGCGTGAAGGACCTCAGCGACGACCAGCTGATCGCCCTCCGCGACCACATCGAAGGCAACTACAAGGTGGAGGGTGACCTGCGCCGCGAGGTTGCAGCAGACATCCGCCGCAAGGTCGAGATCGGCTCCTACGAGGGCATCCGCCACCGTCGTGGTCTCCCGGTCCGTGGTCAGCGCACCAAGACCAACGCCCGTACCCGCAAGGGCCCGAAGCGCACCGTCGCAGGCAAGAAGAAGGCCCGCTAAGCGCGGCCCCAGGGACTAGGAGAACACTTTCATGGCTGCACCCAAGGCCGCCGCGCGCAAGCCGCGCCGCAAGGAAAAGAAGAACATCGCGCTGGGCCAGGCCCACATCAAGTCGACGTTCAACAACACCATCGTCTCGATCACCGACCCGTCCGGCGCCGTCATCGCCTGGGCATCGTCGGGTGGCGTGGGCTTCAAGGGCTCCCGCAAGTCGACCCCGTACGCCGCCGGCATGGCTGCCGAGTCGGCTGCTCGCCAGGCTGCGGAGCACGGCGTCAAGAAGGTCGACGTGCTCGTGAAGGGTCCGGGCTCCGGCCGCGAGACCGCGATCCGCTCGCTGCAGGCCGCCGGCCTCGAGGTGGGTTCGATCCAGGACGTCACCCCGCAGGCGCACAACGGCTGCCGCCCGCCGAAGCGTCGCCGCGTCTGACGCGCGTTCGAGCCGCTCGGTCCTTCGGGTCCGAGCGGCTCGACGCCCGCACGCGGGCATCGACTTCCACAACTCAAAACCTCACCCCACCACATGTCATATAGCGGGCATGTGATCGAAAGGAACACAGAGTGCTTATTGCACAGCGTCCCACACTGACCGAGGAAAAGATCGTCGAGAACCGTAGCCGGTTCATCATCGAGCCTCTGGAGCCCGGCTTCGGTTACACGATCGGCAACGCGCTGCGCCGCAGCCTGCTGTCGTCGATCCCCGGTGCTGCTGTCACCAGCGTTCGCATCGACGGCGTGCTGCACGAGTTCAGCACCATCCCCGGCGTGAAGGAGGATGTCACCGAGATCATCCTCAACATCAAGCAGCTCGTCGTCTCGAGCGAGCGCGATGAGCCCATCACCGCGTACCTGCGCAAGACCGGTGCGGGCGAAGTCACCGCCGCTGACATCTCGGCTCCGGCCGGTGTCGAGGTGCACAACCCCGAGCTCGTCATCGCGACGCTGAACGACACCGCGAAGTTCGAGCTGGAGCTCACGATCGAGCGTGGCCGTGGCTACGTCTCGGCGACGCAGAACCGCAACGAGTACGCCGAGGCCGGTCAGATCCCGATCGACTCGATCTACTCGCCGGTCCTCAAGGTCAGCTACCGCGTCGACGCGACCCGTGCCGGGGAGCGCACCGACTTCGACAAGCTCGTCCTCGACGTCGAGACCAAGTCGGCGATCAGCCCGCGCGACGCCGTCGCCTCGGCTGCGAAGACGCTCACCGAGCTGTTCGGTCTCGCCCGCGAGCTGAACGTCGAGGCCGAGGGCATCGAGATCGGCCCGGCGCCGGTGGAGGCTGTGAACTCCAGCGAGCTGTCGATGCCGATCGAGGACCTCGACCTGTCGGTCCGCTCGTACAACTGCCTGAAGCGTGAGGGCATCAACACCGTTTCTGAGCTCGTCGCCCTGTCGGAGACGCAGCTCATGAACATCCGCAATTTCGGCCAGAAGTCGGTCGACGAGGTGCGCGACAAGCTCATCTCGCTCGGTCTGTCGCTCAAGGATTCGGTGCCCGGTTTCGACGGCGCCCACTTCTACGGCGGCAGCGAAGACGAGTCCTTCTGATACCCGACCTTTCTGACCAGGAGTTAGACGATTATGCCCAAGCCCACTAAGGGTCCCCGCCTCGGAGGCGGCCCCGCACACGAGCGCCTCATGCTTGCCAACCTCGCGGCGGCGCTCTACACCCACAAGTCGATCAAGACGACCGAGACCAAGGCCAAGCGCCTTCGTCCGCTCGCCGAGCGTCTGATCACCTTCGCCAAGCGTGGCGACCTGCACGCGCGTCGTCGCGTGCTGTCGGTCATCGGTGACAAGGAAGTCGTGCACATCCTGTTCTCCGAGATCGCGCCGCTCGTCGCCGAGCGCGAGGGTGGCTACACCCGCATCACGAAGGTCGGCAACCGCAAGGGCGACAACGCTCCGATGGCCGTGATCGAGCTCGTCCTCGAGCCCGTCACCCCGAAGGCGAAGTCGACCAAGAAGGCCGCCGCTCCGAAGGCCGAGAAGGCTGAGAAGCCGGCCGAGGTCGTCGAGGAGGCTCCCGCTGAGGAGGCTCCCGTCGAAGAGGCTCCTGCTGAGGAGACCGCCGGCGCCGAGTCGCAGGCCGAGGGCGAAGCAGCCGAGGCTGCCGCCGAGGACGCTGTCGAGAAGAAGTCCGAGTAAGGACCTCGCTCACGAAGAAGCCCGCCGCCCCTTTCCGGGGTGGCGGGCTTCTTCGTCTGTGCGGGGGCTTCGTCTGTATCTCCAGCGGAGCGTCCACCCGTCAGCGGGCGCGAAGGTCCTTGCGGAGGATCTTGCCCGAGCTGGACTTGGGGATCACGTCGATGAACTCGACCTGCCGCACCTTCTCATGCGGCGCGACGTGGGCCGCGACATGCGCCATCACGGCGTCCTCATCGAGCTCCGCGTCGGGCTGGCGCACCACGAAGGCCTTCGGCACCTCCTGCCCGTCTTCGTCGAACGCGCCGATCACGGCGGCGTCGGCGATGGCGGGATGCTCCAGCAGCACGGCTTCGAGCACGGCCGGGGCGACCTGGTAGCCCTTGTACTTGATGAGCTCCTTGAGTCGGTCGACGATGCGGTAGATGCCGTCATGCGTGACGGTCGCGACGTCGCCGGTGTGCAGCCACCCGTCGGCGTCGAGCATCTCGGCCGTGGCCTCCGGGCGGTTCAGGTAGCCGACCATGACCTGGGGTCCGCGCACCCACAGCTCGCCGGGCTCGCTGGCGCCGTCATCGGGAACGGTCACATCCGTCCCGGTGTCCGGGTCGACCAGCCGTGCCTCGGTGTTGGGCACGAGGGGGCCGATGCTCGAGCGATCGATGTCGCCGCGCGTCTCCGAGATGAGGTTCACGGCCGGGCTGGTCTCGGTCATCCCATAGCCCTGCGTCACGATGCAGCCGAGCCGGTTCGCCACGGCCGACGCGAGCGCTCCGTCGAGGGGCGCGGCGCCGGAGAAGATCACCTTCACCGCGGACAGGTCGTACTGGTCGACGATCGGATGCTTCGCGAGGGCGACGGCGATCGGCGGGGCGACGAACACCCACGTGGTGCGATGTTCCGCGATGATCCGGAGGAACTCGGGGAGGTCGAACCGGGGCATCGTGACGAGTCCTGCACGCTGCCGCAGGGCGAAGTTCAGCAGCACGGTCATCCCGTAGATGTGGAAGAAGGGCAGCACGGCCAGGACGCGGTCGCTCGCCTCGACGCCGAGGACCGGTCGGCACTGCGACACGTTGGCGACGAGGTTCCGGTGCGTGAGCATGACGCCCTTGGGCCGTCCGGTCGTGCCGGAGGAGTAGGGGAGCACGGCCAGATGCGTCGCCGGGTCGAAGGAGACATCCGGTGCACGGTGTCCCTCGCCCAGCAGCTCGGGGAGCGACGGGTGACCCTCGGCGCCGTCGAGCACGATGACGCGGTCGGCCGGGAAGCCGAGTCTCTCCGCGGCGGCCTGGGCGCCGGGCAGCAGAGGGGACACCGTCACGAGCCAGGTCGCACCCGCATCGGTGAGCTGGTTGGCGATCTCGTCCGCGGTGTAGAGGGAGTTGATGGTGGTCGCGGTCGCTCCGGCGCGGAGGATGCCGTGGAACACGGTCGCGAAGGCCGGGATGTTCGGGCACAGCACGCCGACGGTGGTGCCCACGCCCACGCCGCGCTCGGCGAGGGCGCCGGCGAAGAGGTCGATCTGCCCGACCAGCTGTCGGTAGGTCGTGGTCGCTCCGCTCACCCCGTCGACGAGGGCGACCGTGTCGAGCTCGGCGTCGTCGAGGCCGCCGAAGAGGAACTCGTGGATGGAGACCTCGGGGATCTCCACGTCGGGATAGGTGCTGCGAACCATGAGATCTCCTTCGATCCGGGGTGGCCGACGACGTCGTCGAATGCGATCCAGTGTCGCATACAACGGCACTGCGTCCCAGGGGTGTCCAGGGCTCAGACGGCGCCGTTCATCCGGTAGCGGGTGCTCGGCCGGCCCTTCGTCGAGTAGTCGAGCGCGCGGGTGGCCCGCCCGGAGCTGGCGAGGTGCTCCAGATATCGGCGCGCGCTGACCCGGGAGATGTCGAGGTCGTCGCCGATCTCGCTCGCGGAGGCATCCGGCCGGGCGGAGAGCGCCGTCGACACGCGTTCCAGCGTCTCGGCGCTCAGGCCCTTGGGGATGCCGAAGCGCTGACGGAAGGCGATGATCGCATCCGCGGCCTCCACCCGGCGCACGACGTCGTGGAGCTCGGTGTGATCGCGCAGCAGCAGCGTCGCCCCGATGCCGCCGCCGTCCGCATCGCTGCCCGTGCTCCGCGCGACCAGGACGTGCGAGCCGACGATCACCGGTCGCCCGGCCGATTCGCCCTCCCGCAGGACGGTCGTCAGCTCCTCGCCCAGCACGTCGCTCGCCGGGGCGCCGTCGAGCTCCGCCGCATCCGTGCCGAGGAAGCGCGCCGCGGCGTCGTTGACGAGGGTGATGCGTCCGGCGCCGTCGACCGTGATCACGCCTTCGCTCAGACCGTGCAGCGTCGTCTCCTGGTTCTTCACGAGGGCGGCGATCTGGTGCGGCTCGAGCCGATAGATGCGGCGCCGGATCACCGACGTCACCCAGGCCGACCCGAACACGCCGAGCACGGCCGCAGCGAGCATCGCCGAGATGAGCCAGGTGAGGTTGCCGGCGAACTCCTCGCTCAGCTCCGTCTCCAGGATCCCGACCGACGCGGTGCCGATGACCTCGTCGCGATCGTCGCGGATCGGGACCTTGACCCGCCAGGACGTCCCGAGCGTGCCCGTCTGCGTTCCCACGTAGACCTCGCCGGAGAGCGGGATGGAGGGGTCGGTGGAGACCTTCTCGCCGATCCGTGCCGGGTTCGGGTGCGAGTACCGGATGCCGTCCGCGTTGGCCACGACGACGTAGGCGAGATCGGAGGCCTCGCGGATCACCTCGGCGATCGGCTGGATGGTCGTCGACGGCTCGACGTCGTCGAAAGCGGCGAGGACGACGGGGAGCGCCGCGATCGACTGGGCCACGGCCTGCATCCGGTCCTTGTACGCCTCGCGGAGCGCCTGCTCCTGGAAGGCGCCGGCGACGATTCCCGTGGCCAGGGTCACCAAGAACACGATCAGCGCCTGCAGCACGAGCAGCTGCACCCGGAGCGTCATCTTCGAGGCCACTTGATCATTCTCGCGGTTGCGCCCCCGCCGTGCGAGCGGGCGACGACGCCGTCCTCGACCAATAGTTCCGAAACTCCGACCAATGGTTTCCGAAGCTTGAGCGGCGGTGTCGCGGCTCCCAGTGTGGACCCACAGCATCACGAACGCTCAAGGAGGAGCGCACATGAAGAACGCACGCATCGGCACCCTGGCCGCCCTCGCGGCGGTGGCCGCACTCACCCTCACCTCCTGCGCCGGAGGCAGCGCAGCGACCGATGACGGCGGGGGAGACGCCAAGGCCGCCGAGGTCACCGACGTCTCGATCGTCGTCCCGGCCGATCCCGGCGGCGGGTGGGACCAGACCGGCCGCGCCCTGTCGCAGGTGCTCACGGAGGACGACCTCGTGAACTCCGCGCCCGTGACGAACGTGGGCGGCGCCGGCGGCACCGTCGGCCTCGCCCAGCTCGCCAACGAGAAGGACCCGAACACCCTCATGGTGATGGGGCTCGTCATGGTCGGCGCGGTCGAGACGAACGCCTCGGCGGTGCGGATCGAGGACACCACCCCGATCGCCCGCCTGACCGACGAACCGCTCGTGGTGGTGGTGCCGGCCGACTCGAAGTACGACACCCTCGAGGACCTCGTGGAGGACATCGTCGACAACGGTCAGGCGGTCACGATCACGGGCGGCTCGGCCGGCGGCGCCGACCACATCCTCGCGGGGCTCATGCTCGAGGAAGCGGGCCTCGACGGGGCCGAGATCGCCGAGAAGCTGAACTACACCCCGAACTCCGGCGGTGGCGAGGCCGTTCCGCTGCTCATCGGCGGCAAGGTGGCCGCGGGCATCTCGGGTGTCGGCGAGTTCGCGCAGCACATCGAGAGCGGTGCGCTCAAGGCGCTGGCGGTGTCGAGCGAGGAACCGGTGTCGCAGCTCCCCGACGTCCCGACCATCACGGAGGAGGGCTACGACGTGGTCCTGACCAACTGGCGCGGCGTGATCGCGCCCGGGGGGATCTCCGACGGGGAGAAGGACGAGCTGGTGCGGGTGATCACCGAGCTGCACGAGTCGGCGGCGTGGACCGAGCAGCTGGAGACCAAGGGCTGGACAGATGCGTTCCTGGTCGGCGCGGAGTTCGACGAGTTCCTCACCGGGAACATCGAAGAGGTCACGGCGACGCTGAAGAACATCGGTCTGGTGCAGTGACATGAGGGTCCCCGCATCGTCGGGGGCCGAGGAGCAGGGGGTGCGGGTCGACCACGACGGTCGGCCCGTACGCCGCTCTCCCTCCGTCCCCGTCGGCGAACTCGTGTTCGCCGGAATCATGGTCGCGCTCGGTGTCTTCGCCGTCGTCGGCATCTTCCTGATCCATGTCCCGGTCGGCATGAAGGCCGGTCCGACGGTCTTCCCGATCTTCGTCTCGGTCATCCTGCTCGCCTCCGCCGTCGCCGTGCTGATCGGCGTGCTGCGCGGGGAGCGCGGGGGCAGGGAGGAGGCGGAGGACATCGACGAGAGCCTCCCGACCGACTGGGTCACGCTCGCCAAGCTGGCGGGTCTCGTCGTCGCGCACCTGCTCCTGATCGAGCCGCTGGGATGGGCTCCGGCCGCGGCCCTGCTGTTCGGGGGCGTCGCGTGGTCACTGGCCGCGAAGCGCTGGTGGATGGCCTTCCTCATCGGGATCGTGGTCGCGCTCGTGATCCAGGTCGTCTTCAGCGGTCTGCTCGGCCTGTCGCTGCCGTGGGGCCCCGCCCTCGGCTGGCTCGGAAGGATGTTCTGATGGACAGTTGGACCCTGCTCCTGGAGGGGTTCGCGACCGCGCTGCAGCCGCAGTACCTCGCCTTCGCCTTCCTCGGCGTCTTCGTCGGCACCGCGGTCGGCGTGCTGCCGGGCATCGGCCCGGCGATGACGGTGGCGCTCCTGCTTCCGCTCACCTACACGCTCGATCCCGCCGCCGCGCTGATCACCTTCGCCGGGATCTACTACGGCGGCATGTACGGCGGCTCGACGACGAGCATCCTCCTGAACACACCGGGGGAGTCGGCCTCGATCGTCACGGCGATCGAGGGCAACAAGATGGCCAGGATGGGGCGGGGCGCTGCCGCACTCGCCACCGCGGCCATCGGATCGTTCATCGCCGGCACCCTGGCCACGCTGGGGCTGACGCTGCTGGCACCGCTGCTCGCGCAGTTCGCGGTGAACCTCGGTCCCGCCGACTACGTCGCCCTCATCGTGATCGCGTTCATCACGGTCGGCGCGCTGATCGGCAGCTCGATCTCGCGGGGCATGCTCTCCCTCGGGGTCGGGCTGTTCCTCGGGCTCGTGGGCACCGACTGGCTCTCGGGACAGCAGCGGTACACGCTCGGACTGCCCGCGCTGTCCGACGGCGTGGACATCGTCCTGGTCGCCGTCGGCCTGTTCGCGGTGGGGGAGACCTTCTACATCGCCGCGCGCCTGCGCCACGGCGGCGTGGACGTCATCCCGGTCACACGCGGCTGGCGCTCCTGGATGACGAAGGCCGACTGGCGGAGGTCGTGGAAGCCGTGGTTGCGGGGCACCGCGATCGGCTTCCCGATCGGCACGATCCCGGCCGGCGGCGCCGACGTGGCCACTTTCCTGTCGTATGCCACCGAGCGCAAGCTGTCGAAGCACCGTGAGGAGTTCGGACGTGGCGCGATCGAGGGCGTGGCGGGTCCGGAGTCGGCGAACAACGCCGCCGCCGCCGGCGTGCTGGTGCCGCTGCTCACGCTCGGCCTGCCGACCACGGCGACCGCGGCGATCATCCTCACCGCGTTCCAGTCGTACGGCATCCAGCCGGGACCGCTGCTGTTCGAGAGCCAGTCGAACCTGGTGTGGGCGCTCATCGCGAGCCTGTACATCGGCAACGTGATCCTGATCGTGCTCAACCTGCCGCTGGTGGGCATGTGGGTGAAGCTGCTGCAGATCCCGCGGCCGTACCTGTACGCGGGCATCCTCCTGTTCGCGGTGTTCGGGGCCTACGCGCTGCACAGCTCGCCGTCCGACATCGTGATCCTGCTGATCGTCGGCATCCTCGGATACTTCATGCGGAGGTACGGCTACCCCGTCGCCCCGCTGGTGGTCGGGATGATCCTGGGACCGATGGCGGAGGAGCAGCTGCGGAAGGCGCTGCAGCTGAGCCAGGGCGACCTGAGCACCCTGGTGATGCAGCCGTTCGCGGCGATCGCCTACGGTGTGCTCGCGCTGCTGATCGTCGGCGGGCTGTGGCTGCGACGCCGTCAGCGCCGGTACGAGCAGGCGCTCACGGAGTCGATCGCGGTACCGATCAAGGCGGACTCCGAGGTGTGATTCGGACCGGGAGGGGGCCGAGAGTAGGCTGATCCGGTGACTGACGTACAGGCCCCCGCACGAGGGCCTCGTGCCTACACCGCGTTCATCGGCATCGGCCTCCTCGCCGGTCTCCTCTCCGGCCTCTTCGGCGTCGGCGGCGGCACGGTCATCGTCCCCCTCCTGGTGCTGCTGCTGCACTTCGACCAGCGCCTCGCCGCCGGAACCTCGCTGGCAGCGATCGTGCCCACGGCCAGCGTCGGCGTCATCTCGTACGCCACGACCGGGTCGGTGGCGTGGATCCCCGCGATCATCCTCGCGGCCGGGGCCGTGGTCGGTGCGCAGATCGGCACGCGCCTGCTGCCGCGCATCTCGCAGACGGCTCTGCGCTGGGGCTTCGTCGGCTTCCTCGTGGTCGTGATCGTCAGTCTCTTCCTGGTCATCCCCTCGCGTGACGCCGCGTTCGAGCTCACCTGGCTGACCGGCATCGCCCTGGTCGGCGTCGGCATCGGCACCGGCATCCTGGCCGGGCTCATCGGCGTCGGCGGCGGGGTGATCGTCGTGCCCGTGCTGATGCTGGCCTTCGGCACGAGCGACCTGGTCGCCAAGGGCACCTCGCTCCTCATGATGATCCCGACCGCGATCTCCGGGACGATCGGCAACGTCCGCAACCGCAACGTCGACCTCCTCGCCGCCGCGCTCATCGGCGTCTCCGCCTGTACGACCACGGCCCTCGGCGCGTGGCTCGCGACCATCGTCGACCCGACGCTGGGGAACATGCTGTTCGCGGCATACCTCGTCGTGATCGCGGTGCAGATGGCGATCAAGGCGATCAGGGGTCGCAAGCGCGGCTGATCCCGCAGGGCGGCCAAGTAGGATCGAGGGGTGGCAGTGAACCAAGATCTGGTCGGCCGGGAATTCCCGCCGACGGCCCCGTACCTCGTCGGCCGCGAGAAGGTGCGCGAGTTCGCTCGCGCCGTCTTCGCCGACGCTCCGCAGCACACCGACGTCAAGGCGGCCCGCGCGGCAGGCTTCAACGACGTCGTCGCCCCGCCCACGTTCGCGATGGTGATCCAGGACCTCACGCTGCAGCAGCTGCTGGCGCAGGAGGACTCCGGCATCGTGCTCGCCCGCACGATCCACGCCGAGCAGCGCTTCACCTACACGCGCCCGATCGTCGCCGGCGACGAGCTCACCGCGCAGCTGCGGGTCACCGGCATCCGGATGATGGGCGGAAACGCCATGATCACCAGCGAGGCCGAGATCACCGACCCCGCGGGCGCCCACGTCGTCACCGCGACCAGCGTGCTGCTCGTCGGCGCCGAGAGCACGGATGAAGGGGAGGCCGCCTGATGGGCTACACCGTCGGAGACGTCCTCGCCGAGCGCACCGTGCACCTGACCCGTGAGTCGCTGGTGCGCTACGCCGGGGCTTCCGGAGACTTCAACCCGATCCATTACCGCGATGAAGTCGCGGCCTCCGTCGGGCTCCCCGGTGTGCTCGCGCACGGCATGCTCACGATGGGCATCGCCTCGTCGGTCGTCGTCGCGGCGCTGGACCCCGCCACGCGGATCCTCGACTACGGCGTGCGCTTCACGAAGCCGGTCGTCGTCGACCCGGTCGACGGTGCGGACATCCACGTCGTCGCCACGGTGGGCGCGGTCGATGACGAGGTCGCGCGCGTCGACCTCAAGGTCACGTTCGGCGAGACCACCGTGCTCGTCAAGGCGCAGCTGCGCGTCGCCGTCCGATGAGGGCGGTCTGATGCGGGAGATCGAGTCGATCCGGCTCGCGGAGCTGACCACCCTCCGCACGGGCGCGGCACCGGAGCGGATGTTCGAGGCGACGACGACCGAGGGGCTGGTCGAAGCCCTGCGGGAGACGTGGGGGCGCGGCGACGAGTGGTTCGTCCTCGGCGGCGGCTCCAATCTCTTCGTCGGCGACGAGCCCTTCGAGGGCACGGTCATCCGGGTGCGCACCGAGGGCATCGAGGAGCTTCCCTCCCCACATGCCGGTCGCATCCGTCTGCGCGCGCAGGCCGGACACGGCTGGGACGACCTGGTCGCCCACGCCGTCGCCCACGGTTACGCGGGGCTCGAGGCCATGAGCGGCATCCCCGGCACCGTCGGCGCGGCCCCCGTACAGAACATCGGCGCGTACGGGCAGGAGATCCAGGAGACGCTGGTCGAGGTCGAGCTCATCGACGAGTCAACCGGCGAGATCTCGACCGTTCCCGCTGCCGAGCTCGGACTCGGCTTCCGCACCTCCGTCCTCAAGCACCACCACGGGAGCGTGCCCCTGCGTCGGGCCGTGATCCTCTCGGTGACGGTCGACCTCCTGGTCGCGGGCGAGCGCGTGGTGCGCGGCGAGCAGCTGCGTCGTGCCCTGGGCCTGACCGATGACACCCCGGTTCCCCTGGGCTGGGTGCGCGAGCGCATCCTCGCGACCCGGGCGTCGAAGGGGATGCTGCTCGATGCGGACGACCCCGACACGCACGGCGTCGGCTCCTTCTTCCAGAACGCGATCGTGACGGCCGCGGTGGCCAGGGCCCTGCCCCCGGAGTGCCCGCGCTGGCCCGTCGCCCCCGACCTCGATGCGGTGACCGTGATCCCGCTCGCGTCCTACGACGGGCAGGTGCCGCCGTCGAAGCCCTCCGTCGTGTCCGACGTGAAGGTGAGTGCGGCCTGGCTGATCGAGCAGGCAGGCATCCGCAAGGGGTTCAAGCTTCCGCGCTCGCGCGCCTCGGTCTCGACGAAGCACGCGCTCGCGCTGACCAACCGCGGCGGCGCCACGGCCGGTGAGGTCGCCGAACTGGCCCGGTTCATCCAGAGCCGCGTGCACGCCGAGTTCGGTCTCGTGCTGCAGCCGGAGCCGGTCCTCGTCGGCGTCGACCTCTAGGGCGTCGGCGGTCGGGACTACACTCGCGGCATGAGCGGACTGATCCCGTACCTGCTGTTCCCCGGCAACGCCGCAGAGGCGCTGCGCCACTACCAGGCCGTGTTCGGCGGTGACCTGCAGCTGCTCGACTACGCCACCGCCGGCCGACACGACGGTCCCGGCGATGCCGTCGCGCACGGGCAGCTGAGCGGACTCGTCGAGCTCGCGGGAGCGGATGCCGGTGCCGATGACGACGCCGTGCAGATGGGCGGCATGTTCCTCTCCCTGCTCGGCACGGCCGACGCCCTCACCCTCACCGGCTGGTTCGATGGGCTCGCCGCCGGCGGCCGGGTACTCGACGCGCTGCAGCAGCGACCCTGGGGAGACTTCGACGGCACGCTCGTCGACCGCTACGGCATCCGCTGGCTGATCGGCTTCCACCCTGAGGACTGAGGCGTCCCGCTGTCGAAGTAGGGACGAGATGACGGCACGAAGATCAACACGACCGCCGCGGTGGTGAGGGCGAGGCCCGCAAGGCCGGCCCAGAACTCCCAGATCGGGGCCCCTACCGCCGGAACGTAGAGCGCGAGCGGAAGCGGGAACAGCAGGGTCGCGTACCGGGCCCACGACTTTCGTCGTATCACGAGCACCGTGATGGTCGCATAGACGGCCACCGGTACGAAGGGGAGCACACTGAGCACCTGTCGCCACTCTCCTCCCCAGTACCAGAGGAAGGGAGCGACCGCGAGGGCGAGGAAGAAGACCAGCACGGTCACGGTGCTCAGGATGGGGAAGGCCACCCGCAGAGTCACCGGCATCCGCTCATCCTCCTGCTCACCGTCCGCCATTCCTCCAGTATCGGCGATGCGCCCCTCACATGCGTCGAGACCCATCGGCGAGTGCAATGGGTCTCGACGAGGTCAGGCGAACAGGCGCTGCAGGCGCTGCACGCCCTCGAGCAGCTGGTCGTCGCCCAGGGCGTACGACATGCGGATGTAACCGGAGGGGCCGAAGGCCTCGCCGGGGACGACGGCGACCTCGGCCTGGTCGAGGATCAGGTCCGCGAGCTCGAGCGAGGTGGTCGGCGTCACGCCGCCCCAGGTGCGTCCGAGCAGACCCTGCACGTCGGGGTAGACGTAGAACGCGCCGAGCGGGTTCGGCACCACGAGGCCGTCGATCTTCGAGAGTTCCGAGACGATGAGCTGCCGGCGGCGGTCGAAGGCCTGGCGGAACTGCTCCGACTCGTCCTGCGGGCCGTTCAGGGCGGCGATCGCGGCCTTCTGGGCGACGTTGTTCACGTTGCTGGTCAGGTGCGACTGCAGGTTCCCGGCGATCTTGATGGCGTCGGCCGGACCGACCATCCAGCCCACGCGCCAGCCGGTCATCGCATAGGTCTTCGCGACGCCGTTCACCAGGATCGTCTGGCCGGCGACCTCGGGGACGGCCTCGACGATCGAGGTGGCCTTGACCCCGTCGTAGGTGAGGTTCTGGTAGATCTCGTCGCTGATGATCCAGATGCCGTGCTCGAGCGCCCATTCGCCGATGGCCTTGGTCTCCTCGGCCGTGTACACCGAGCCGGTGGGGTTCGACGGCGACACGAAGACGAGAGCGGTGGTGCGTGCGGTGCGCGCGGCCTCGAGCTGCGCGACCGTGACCTTGTACTCCTGGTCGGCGCCGGCGAAGACCTCGACGGGCGTGCCGTCGGCGAGGCGGATGGCCTCGGGGTACGTGGTCCAGTACGGCGCGGGCAGCAGCACCTCGTCGCCGGGGTTCACGACGGCCTGGAACGCCTGGTAGACGGACTGCTTGCCGCCGTTGGTGACGATCACCTGGCTGGGGGAGACCTCGAGTCCGGAGTCGCGCAGCGTCTTCGCGGCGATCGCCTCGCGCAGCGCCGGAAGACCCGGAGCGGGCGTGTACCGGTAGCTCGCCGGGTCGGCCAGAGCCTCGGCGGCGGCGTCCACGATGAACTGCGGCGTCGCGAAGTCGGGCTCGCCGGCGGCGTACGAGATGACGTTCTTGCCTTCGGCCTTGAGGGCCTTGGCCTTGGCATCGACCTTGAGGGTCGCGGACTCGGCGATGGCGGACAGCTTGCGGGAGAGAGGTGCGCGTTCGGTCACGATTACGAGCGTACTCGGGTCACCCGCCGGGCCGCCCGGCGAGTCGTCATGAAGAACCTGAGTTCTTTCGCGTCGGAGGAAGAGTGCGGGGAGTCAGCACCGGGAGCGTCGCTCGACGATCACTCCCGCCAGCCGGCGAGCAGTATCCACGGCCACGACAGGAACAGCGCGATCGCCAGTCCGACCCCGACGTGCGCGAGCAGTCGGAGCAGCATGCGCATCGGCAGCGAGAGGGTGGGCTCCTCCGTGTCCGACGCCTCGGTCTCCATGCGCCGATGGTAGCCGAGCACGGCGTCCGTCGTGCGGTAGAGCCGTCCTGAGGTCAGTCCGTCTCGAAGCCGTGCGCCTGAGCGACGGCCGGCAGCGTGATGCGCCCATCCTGCACGTTGAGACCCTTCGCGAGCGACGGGTCCTCCGAGGCCGCGCGCTCCCAGCCCTTGCCCGCGATCGCGGAGACGTAGGGGAGGGTCGCGTTGGTCAGGGCGCGGGTCGCGGTCTCCGGGACTGCGCCCGGCATGTTCGCCACGCAGTAGTAGATCGAGTCGTGCACGGCGAACGTCGGGTCGTCGTGGGTGGTGGGCCGCGACCCCTCGAAGCATCCGCCCTGGTCGATCGCGATGTCGACCAGCACCGAGCCCGGCTTCATCGCGGCGACCATGTCGTCGGTGACGAGCTTGGGGGCGGCAGCGCCCGGGATCAGCACGGAGCCGATCACGAGATCGGCGGTCTTGAGCTCCTCGGCGATGTCGTAGCGACTCGATGCGCGGGTCTCCAGTGCGCCGCCGTAGCGGTGCTCGAGCTCGCGCAGACGCGGCAGGGAGACGTCGATCACGGTCACCCTGGAGCCGAGGCCGAGCGCGTTCGCCGCCGCGTGCTCTCCCGCGACACCGCCGCCGATCACGACGGTCTTGGCGCGCGGGGTACCGGCGATGCCGCCGAGCAGCATGCCGCGCCCGCCATGCGAACGCAGCAGCGAATACGAGCCCATGGTGACCGAGAGCCGGCCGGCGATCTCGCTCATCGGCACCAGCAGCGGCAGGGAGCGGTCGGGCAGCTGCACCGTCTCGTACGCGACAGCGGTGGTCCCGGCCCCCACGAGGGCCTCGGTCAGCGCGCGGTCGGCGGCGAGGTGCAGGTAGGTGAACAGTGTGAGGTCGGCGCGCAGGAAGCCGTACTCCTGGGCGATCGGCTCCTTGACCTTGATGACCAGGTCGGCGTCGCCCCAGGCCTCGGCGGCGGTCGCGACGATCTCGGCACCGGCGGCGCGGTAGTCGTCGTCCGTGATGCGCGACCCCAGGCCCGCACCGGACTGCACGAGCACGCGGTGGCCCTCGTGGACCAGGCGGTCGGCGCCGGCGGGCGTGAGCGCGACACGGTTCTCGTTGTTCTTGACCTCGGTGGGGACGCCGATCTTCATTGATCCTCCAGGGGTGCATTGTGCGGTCGGCACCAGGATCGCAGAAACGTCGGAGTTTCGACAGAATCACTGAAGATGATTCGGCAGGAGCTGCGATCCTGAATAATGCTTCGTATGGAGACTATCTCAGAGGTCCCGGAGCCGAACAGCGTTCGGGCGCCCGCACTCGACCCGCTCGACGCCAGGATCGTGCGACTCCTCACGGCGGACGGGCGGATGACCAATGCCGAGCTCGCCGCGCGCCTCGGCGTCGCACCGTCGACCGCGCACACCCGACTGCGCGCACTCGTCGACCGCGGTGTCATCACGGGCTTCCACGCGAGCGTGGACGAGCGGATGCTGGGCGCCGGGCTGCAGGCCATCATCGGCGTGACGCTGCGCCCGAGCGGTCGGCGGGAGAGCATCGTGGAGTTCGCGGAGCGCGTGCGCGTGCTGCCTCCGGTGATCCAGGTCTTCTTCCTCGGCGGAGACGACGACTTCCTGCTGCACATCGCGGTCGCCGACTCCTCGGAGATGCGCGAGTTCGTGCTCGAGCACCTGTCCGCGCAGAGCAGTGTCGCCTCCACGCGCACGAGCATCGTGTTCGATTACCACCGCAACTCGGTGGCCGCGTCCTTCCACTGAGGCGAGCGCAGAGGACCGACGGCGTCAGGCGCCGTAGGACGCGGGCAGCGCGCAGTAGTCGGTGAACCGCCGGGCCGGATGCGCGGGGTCGGTCACGTCGACGATCGACCCGGCGACCGTGTGCGGCGGCTCGTCACCGGCGAGCTGCCACACGGCGTAGTTCCACATGCCCCGGGTGCGCTCGCCGAGCAGCGCCGCGGGTCCGGAGAGGAGCAGGATGCTCTCGGTCTGCGGTCCTTCGCGGAACGCGGTGACCACCGCCCGCACGCCCGGCTCATCGCCCTCCGCCGAATGCTCGCGGACCACCTGCTGGCCCACGGCGGTCAGAGCCGCGGACAGTGCGTCGGCGGCGAGACGCGAGCGCTCCGCGTCTGCTCCGGCCACCGCCAGCAGCCGCCTGCCGCGCGGGTAGAAGTGCAGGAACTCGGAGGCGATGTCCGCCCAGACGTCGGTCATGCCTCCAGGCTACGCCCGCTCGACGGCACCGGCTCCGGACAGGGGAGAGCCCCTCGGCCACGGCATCCTCCGCGGCCGAGGGGCTCTCGCGCGTTCAGTCCTCGTCGATCAGGAACCGGCTGTAGGCGCCCAGGGTGAGGAAGGTCGGGAACTCTTCCTGCAGGGCGACCTCGCGGAAGATCTCCGCCGCGTCGTCGTATCGGTCGCCGTGGCTGCGCGTCGCCTGGGCGAGCACCTGGGTGATCAGGCCCTCGACGTACTCCGCGGTGATCGGGGTCCCGTCCTGCGTGGTGCGGTCCTGGTGGATCCACTGCCACACCTGCGAGCGGCTGATCTCGGCGGTCGCGGCATCCTCCATCAGATTGTCGATCGCGACGGCGCCGAGCCCGCGCAGCCACGCCTCCAGGTAGCGGATGGCCACCGACACGTTGTCCCGGACGCCCTGCGCCGTGATGGGGCGGCCGATGTGCAGGTCGAGCAGATCACGCGCCTCCACGTGCACGTCGGGCCGCTGGCGGTCGACCTGGTTCGGGCGGTCGCCGAGCACGGCGTCGAACTCCGCCTGCGCGGTCGGGATCAGGTCGGGGTGGGCCACCCAGGTGCCGTCGAAGCCGTCGCCGGCCTCGCGGTTCTTGTCGGCCGCGACCTTCTCGATCGCTCGTGCCGTCGCCTCGGGGTCGCGACGGTTCGGGATCGATGCGCTCATGCCGCCGATCGCGAAGGCCCCCCGCTTGTGGCAGGTCTGCACCAGCAGCTCGGTGTAGGCCCGCATGAACGGGACGGTCATCGTGACCTCGCTGCGGTCGGGGAGCACGAAGCGGGCCCCGCGGCCGCGGTAGTTCTTGATGATCGAGAAGATGTAGTCCCAGCGGCCGGCGTTCAGGCCCGCGCAGTGGTCGCGCAGCTCGTACAGGATCTCGTCCATCTCGAACGCGGCCGGCAGCGTCTCGATCAGCACGGTCGCGCGGATCGTGCCGTGGGGGATGCCGATGTACTCCTCACTGAACGAGAACACGTCGTCCCACAGCTTCGCCTCCTCGCTCGACTCGAGCTTGGCGATGTAGAAGTACGGCCCGCGGCCGCCGTCGATCAGCGCCTGCGCGTTGTGCAGGAAGTAGAGACCGACGTCGACGAGCGAACCGGATGCCGACGTGCGGCGCCCGGCGCGATCGATGAACGCGATGTGCTTCTCCGGCAGGTGCCAGCCGCGCGGACGCATCACGATCGTGGGGGTGCGCTCGGCGGTGACCCGGTACTCCTTGCCCTCCGGCGAGGTGAACGACAGCTCGCCGCGGATCGCGTCGCGCAGGGACAGCTGGCCCTCGATGACGTTCTTCCAGGTCGGGCTCGTGGCGTCCTCCTGGTCGGCGAGCCACACCCGGGCGCCGGAGTTGAGCGCGTTGATCGTCATCTTCGGGTCGGTGGGCCCTGTGATCTCGACGCGGCGGTCCTCGAGGCCGGGCCCGGCCCCGGCGACCCGCCACTCGGTGTCCTCGCGGATGTGCGCCGTGTCCTCGCGGAAGCGCGGGTCGTGCCCGTTGCCGATCTCGAAACGGCGGCGCATCCGGTCGGCGAGCCGGTCGTGGCGACGCGACGCGAAGCGGTGGTGCAGCTCGGTGAGGAAGGCGGTCGCCGCGGGGGTGAGGATCTCGTCGTAGCGGTCGCGGAGGGGGCCTTCGACCTCGATCGCCGGACCCTGCTGGGTCGTCTGGATCGGAGCCGTGGTCGGGGGAGCGGTGGGAGTGGTCATGATCGTGAGTCCTTCGGTATGCGTCGCGATGCGAGGAAGGCGGCGGGGATCAGTGGAACTGCGCGGCTTCGGTGGAGCCGGCGAGGGCGAGCGTCGCGCTGTCGGGGTTGAGCGCGGTGGAGATGACGTCGAAGTAGCCGGTGCCCGCCTCGCGCTGGTGCTTGGTGGCGGTGTAGCCGTCGGCCTCGGCGGCGAACTCGGCTTCCTGCAGCTCGACATACGCGCTCATGGCGCGCTCGGCGTAGCCGCGGGCGAGGTCGAACATGGAGTGGTTCAGGGCGTGGAACCCGGCCAGGGTGATGAACTGGAACTTGTAGCCCAGGTCGGCCAGCTCCTGCTGGAACGTCGCGATCTCGGCGTCCGACAGGTGGCGCTTCCAGTTGAAGCTCGGCGAGCAGTTGTAGGCCAGGAGCTTGCCGGGGAACTGCGCGTGGATCGCGGCGGCGAAGTCGCGGGCGAGCTCGATGTCCGGCTCACCGGTCTCGACCCACAGCAGGTCGGCGTAGGGGGCGAAGGCGAGGCCACGGCTGATGACCGATTCGAGACCGGGGCGGATCCGGTAGAACCCCTCGGTCGTGCGCTCGCCGGTGGTGAACTGCTGGTCCCGCTCGTCGACGTCGCTGGTGAGCAGGTCGGCGGCGAGGGCATCCGTGCGGGCGATGATGACGGTCGGCACCCCGGCGACGTCGGCGGCGAGCCGGGCCGCGTTCAGGGTGCGGATGTGCTGCTGGGTGGGCACGAGCACCTTGCCGCCGAGGTGACCGCACTTCTTCTCGCTCGCCAGCTGGTCCTCCCAGTGGATGCCGGCGGCACCCGACTGGATGAGCGACTGCGCGAGCTCGTACGCGTTCAGCGGTCCGCCGAAACCGGCCTCCGCGTCGGCCACGATCGGGGCGAGCCAGTCCTGCGTGATCTCGCCTTCGCCGGCGAGGGACTCCGCGTGCTCGAGCTGGTCCTGGCGGATCAGCGCGTTGTTGATGCGGCGGACGACCGCCGGCACCGAGTTCGCGGGGTAGAGGGACTGGTCGGGGTAGGTCTGGCCGGCGAGGTTGCCGTCGGCCGCGACCTGCCAGCCGGAGAGGTAGATGGCCTTGAGGCCGGCCCGCACCTGCTGCACGGCCTGACCGCCGGTGTAGGCGCCGAGCGCCCGGACGTAGTCCTCGGTGTGCAGGAGGTTCCAGAGGTTCTCGGCTCCGCGGTGCGCGAGCGTGGACTCCTCGCGGACCGAACCGCGGATGCGGATGACGTCCTCCGCGGAGTAGGTGCGCTCGACGCCGTCCCAGCGAGGGTCCGTGTCCCAGATCTCCTGGAGCTCGGCGGCCGTCTGAACCTGGTCGCCGGCTCGCAGACCGGCGGGGCGGGGCGTCGGGGTGTGGGCGGTGTTCGTCATGGTGTCTCCTCCGTGGATCCGGCGACTGTGCCGGTGTGGCGTGGTTCCACTGTGAGTGAAGTTCACGGCTCTGAACGACCGAATCCGGGGAGAAGATCGACCGAAATTCTGTTTCTGTGACAGAATCGCCCGCATGAGCACCATCGACGCGGCAGAAGAGACCGACGCCCTCACGATCGGGCGCCGCATCCGGCAGCTCCGCACGGCGAAGGGAATGACGCTCGACGACCTCGCCTCCGCCGTCGATCGGGCGCCGAGCCAGATGTCGATGATCGAGACCGGCAAGCGGGAGCCCAAGCTCACGCAGCTGCAGGCGATCGCCCGGGCGCTCGGCGTCACGATCGATGCGCTGCTGGAGGGGGAGCCGCTCGATGAGCGCAGTGCGGTCGAGATCGCCCTGGAGCGCGCGATGAAGGGCCAGACCTTCCAGGCGCTGGGGATCGAGCCGTTCCGGATCGCGAAGAGCGTGCCGACGGATGCGCTGAAGGCGCTGCTCGCGCTGCACGGGGAGATCGACCGGCTCAAGGACGAGCGAGCGGCGACGCCGGAAGAGGCTCGGCGGGCGAACGTCGAGCTGCGGCATCTGATGCGTCGGCAGGACAACCACTTCGCCGACCTCGAGACGAAGGCCGCCGAGATCCTCGCCGCGGTCGGCCACCCCGGCGGTCCGCTGACCCAGCGCACGGCCTCCGAGATCGCGGCGTACCTCGGCTTCACGCTGCACTACGCGCCCGACCTGCCGCAGACCACCCGCAGCGTGGCCGACCTCGCGAACGGACGGCTCTACCTCTCGAGCAGCGTGCCCGCGAAGGGCGATGCCCGCACCGCCGTGCTGCAGGCGCTGTCGAGCCGCATCCTCGGTCACTCCGAGCCGCGCAGCTACGCCGAGTTCCTGCGGCAGCGCGTCGAGACGAACTACCTCACCGGTGCGCTCCTCATCCCCGAAGCGCACGTGGTCCCGACGCTGAAGGACGCCAAACAGCGGCGGGCGATCTCGATCGAGGATCTTCGCGACGCGTACTCGGTGTCGTACGAGACGGCCGCGCACCGCTTCACGAACCTCGCGACGCGGCACCTCGACATCCCGGTGCACTTCCTCAAGGTGCACGAGTCGGGCACGATCACCAAGGCGTACGAGAACGACGACGTGAACTTCCCGACCGACCGTCTCGGCGCCATCGAGGGGCAGATGTGCTGCCGTCGGTGGACCTCGCGCGTGGTGTTCGACGAGGACGACCGCTTCAACCCGTACTACCAGTACACCGACACCGGCAACGGCACGTACTGGTGCACGGCGCGGGTGGAGGCGTCCAGCGAGGGGCTGCACTCGGTGAGCGTCGGGGTGCGCTTCGACGACACGAAGTGGTTCGTGGGGCGCGACACCACGCACCGCGGGGTCTCGAAGCACTCGGTCGAGGTGTGCTGCCGTCGCGCGCCCGCCGAGCTGGAGGACCGCTGGCGCGAGAACTCCTGGCCGAACGTGAAGACGCCGCGCACCCTGCTCGCGACCCTCCCCACCGGAGCCTTCCCCGGCGTCGACACGACCGACGTCTACGAGTTCCTGGACGCACATGCGCCGCGGTGAGAGCTAGAACGTTACCTTCCACTCGTGCTACGGTGCTCGCATTCGCGATCGATCCAGGGGGCACCGTGCGCATTCTCAAGTTGACGACATCCATCGCAGCCGCCGTCGTGGCGCTGACGATCTCGCTGGCGGGCGTGACGACCGCGCACGCCGCGACCGGTCCGGGAGCGGAAGCCGCCGGGGTGATCGCCGGGCCTCGCGTCGTGGCGGTCGACGCCGGTCTCGACCCGCGGCTCGCCGCGGCGACCGACCTGGAGCTGCTGTTGTTCCTGATGACGGGAGCGGGCCCCCTCGCCGACGCGCATCCCGAGCTCCTCGCCGAGTTCGGGATCCACTCGGTGTCGCCGCCGGAGCAGGTCGAGCAGATCACACCGGTGGCCGAGGCCTTCCTGGCCGCGTATCCGGCGTTCTCCACGACCTGGGGACCGGCGATCAGGAGTGTGGATCCGCTCGTCGTCACTCAGGGGACGCGCGGATTCCTGACGGACTTCATCGAGTTCGTGGAGTCCTCCTGCCGTCCCTCCTGCAGCGTGTGAGCGGCGCCGGCACCGGATCCTGCGGGGGACTCCAGCCCCTCATCCGTCGCCGGTGCCGGCGGCACCGGCGACACCGGCGGAACCGGCGGAGCGCGGCACCGTCCAGTGCGCCGCCGTCCCGCGATCGGCCCGGTCGGTCAGTGTGAACGAGCCGCCGTGGAGAGCTGCGCGCTCGGCGAGATTGGCGGTGCCGCCGGAGCGGCGACGCGCTCCGGCGAGTCCCTTCCCGTCGTCCTGCACGGTGACGGAGACCTCGTACTCGGAGACGGTGATCGTGATGGCGCTGTTCCGGGCGTCGGCATGATGAGCGATGTTGGCGAGGGCCTCTCGGGCCACGGCGATCACGTCGTCCGCCAGCCGGCCGGTGACGACGGTGTCGACGGGGCCGACGAAGGTGACGGTCGGCGTCGTCGGCAGCACCGCGGCCAGTCCCGCGATCACCGCGAGCACGCGTTGCGACGCCGGACGGTCCTCCTGCCTCGCCCTCCGCGTGCGGAGCGAGAAGATCCCGGAACGGATCTCGGTGATGGCGGTGTCGATCTCCGTGACGTGCCGCTCGAGCTCGTCGGCGTGGGGCGGATCGGCGGCAGCGAGCGCCTGCAGACTCATCCCCGTCGCGAACAGGCGTTGGATGACGTTGTCGTGCAGGTCGCGAGCGACGCTCTTCTGCTCCTCGGAGCTGTCCGGGTGCGGGTGCTCCTGTCGCGCGCCGGCGAGGGAGATCGCGAGGCCCGCCCGAGCGGCGAACTCCGCGATCGCCTCGATCTCGTGCTGCGTGAAACCGGCGTCGGAGGCGGCGCGCGTCACGCAGAGCGCGCCGACGGCGTGACCGGCGGCGACGAGGGGGACGGCGACCGTCGGGCCCGCGACACCGCCGTCGCCCGCCAGCGTCCGCTGCGTCACCTCATCGGTCAGGGGCCCGCACACGCTGCGTCCGGTGCTGATCGCGCGGGCGGCGACCGAGGTCGCGGCCGGGAGGATGCCGTGCTCGAACGGGGCGGCGCGCGAGCCGCGCGCGGTCTCGACGCGGAGGCGGTCGTCGTCGACGGGGACGATGACCGTCACGAGATCGCCGGGGACGACGCGGGTGATGTGGTCGGCCACGAGGTCCAGGACGCCGTCGCTCGGCGCGGTGACGAGTGCGGCGTCGACGTCGGCCAGCGCGCGACGCAGGCGTGCGTGCCGTTGCGTCTCTTCGCACCGGCGCGCGTTGAGGATCGAGATGCCCGCGGTGGTCGCGAGGGATTCGGCGAGCTTCTCGTCCTCCGCGGTGAAGACGCCGGCGCGGCGGTTCGTGAGCAGGAGGACGCCGTGGATCTCGCCCTGCGCCCGCACGGGCACCCCGAGGACGGAGTGCAGGGGCGCGGTCGGGCCGTCGCGGTGGCGGCTGCCGGCATCCGTCGTGTCGCGCCGGATCGTCCGGCCGGTGTCGGCGATCGCGTCGAGCAGGGCGCCGGTAGCGGACAGGTGGCCGATCGCCTCCTCCGGGCGTCCCTCCGCCGCGACGTGCACGAGGGGGCGGAGCTCGCCCGAGTCGGTGACCAGCAGGAGGCTGCCGTACCGGGCGTGCGCGAGATCGACGGCGGCCTGGAGGATGCGGCTGAGCGTGCCGTCGGCGTCGAGTTCCGTCGCCGTCTCCCGCGAGGCGCCGTGGATCCCGCGCAATCCGCGACGGGTCGCGAGGACGCGGGTGGGGAGCGCGGCCAGCGGATCGTCCCGGATGCCGCGGCCGGTGCCGGGCGGAGTATGCGTCTGTCGGCATCTGTCCTGCATTCCTCCACCTTCCCCGGAGACCGAGGCGTCTGCAACGATCAGCCGGTATATGGCAGGCGTGGCGCGCGTCGCGTCCGGGGTCCGCGGGTTCGCGCTCGCCGCGAGGGGGGACCATGGTCCCGTGTCGGTGGCTCCCGGCTGGCTAGCGTGCCCGGAGGCATGTCTTCAGCGGGAAGAGGGATGAGATGACCGGTGTGTTCCTGGTCGACGACCATGAACTGGTGCGCAGGGGAATCGCCGGGGTGATCCAGGCCACCCCCGACCTCGAGGTCGTCGGCGAGGCGGCGGCCTGTCGGGAGGCGACGAGGCGCATCGCCGCCACGCTTCCCGACGTCGTCATCCTCGACGTGCATCTGCCCGACGGGAGCGGAATCGACCTGTGCCGGGCGATCCGCCAGGAGTACCCGGAGATGCGCTGTCTGATCCTCACCGCCTATGACGACGACGATGCGGTGATCGCGGCGGTCATGGCCGGGGCGCAGGGGCACCTGCTCAAGACCGTCCGCACCGCCGATCTCCCGGAGGCCGTGCGCGCCGTCGCCGCGGGACGACGGCTGTTGGATCCGGAGGCGGTCGGTCGTGCCACCGCGCGGCTTCTCCCCGACCGTGCCGACGCCGGAGACCCGCGGGTCGCGTCGCTGAGCATGCGCGAGCGGCAGATCCTCGCCCTGATCGCGGATGCCCGGACGAACCGCGAGATCGCGAGCAGCCTCGGCCTCGCGGAGAAGACGGTCAAGAACTACGTCACCTCGATGCTCGGGAAGCTGGGATTCACGCATCGCACGCAGGCGGCGGTGTTCGAGCTCTCCCGGCTCCACGGCGAGGAGCGATAGCCGCACGCGCCCGGGCGGGAGAGGAGAGCCCGCGGGACGAATGGCCCGAGGGCGGCGGCTCATCCGGGGGAGCATGGCATACGCCGAGCTCGGTGACATCCTCTGCACGGTGCCTGGGGGTCCGTGCGGAAGATGGGGGACCGTGCCCGCGGCGGAGGGGGACGCGCGCACCGGTGCTGTCCGCGCGGCGATGGGGGCCGCGCGGGCAGGAGCTCGTCTATGCCCGACGGCGTTCCCGTCGATGTTTCGTCAAGCTTTAGTTTGATCTTGCTTAGTCAATCTTGACTATGTTACTTTCAACGAGCCATCAACGACGAACGGCCGAGAAGGGACCCTCATGGCTACTTCCTCTGCGGAAACCCGATTCCGCATCACTGCCACCCTGACGTGCGTTCTCGCCGCCACGCTGACGCTCGGAGCATGCTCCGCGCAGACGCCCGGCGGCGATACCGCCCCCACGAGTGCGAACGACACCGACGCCTGCACGCGCAATCAGGATGCCGGCACCATCACCTACATCTCCGGCTACGGCTACTCCGCCAGCGCCGGGCAGCTCGACGTGTTCCTCGCCGAGGAGCTGGGCTACTTCGACGATCTCTGCCTCGACGTGGAGATCAACGCCTCGGGTGCGAACGGGCAGCAGCTCGTCGCCTCCGGGCAGGCGCAGTTCACCGCGCTCGGCTCCGCATCCGATGTGATGCTGGCGGCGGCGAACAGCAAGAACCTCACGGCGGTCGCCACCTACGGCACCACCCCGCCGTTCTCGATCTTCGGCAACGAGAAGCTCGACAGCCTCAAGGACCTCGAGGGCGGATCGCTCGGCTACTTCATCAACCTCACCCCGATCGCCTCGGCGATGCTGGACGAGGCGGGGGTCGACGTCTCGAAGGTCGAGATGGTCAAGATGACCAACTACGACCCGACCGTCGTGGTGCGCGAGCAGGTCGACGCGATCGTCGGCTACGCCTCCAACCAGCCGCAGTCGCTCAAGGCGCAGGGTCTGCCGTTCAGCGAGTTCCTCCCCGCCGACCTCGGCGTGGAGGGCACGTACAACGTGATGGAGGTCAACTCCCGCTTCCTCGACGAGCACCGCGAGGTCGCCGCCGACTTCATGCGCGCGAGCCTCAAGGCGCTGCAGTACTGCCTCGACGAGTCGGATGCCTGCATCGACAAGCTCGCGAAGCTGGCGGAGGACAACAACCAGGGCGCCGCGTTCCCGCGCGACCAGCTCGCCCGCACGTGGGAGGTGGAGTCCGCCTGGGTGCGCGAGAGCGCCGGCGGCAACCCCGGTGTGCAGACGGAGGCCATGTGGGAGCCGGAGCACAAGCTCGTCAAGAAGTACGGCGACGTCAAGGACCTCCCCGCGATCGCCGACATGATGGACGCCGATCTGGTCGCCGACCTCTACGACGGCGACACCCTGATCTGGACGGTGAAGTGATGACGGCCGCACAGGGAGCAGGCGTCGAGGTCAGGGGCGTCTCGAAGTCCTTCGGCGTCGACGGCGCCCAGGTCACCGTGCTCGACGACGTGAACCTCACGATCGGCATGGGCGAGTTCGTGTCGGTCATCGGTCCGAGCGGCTGCGGAAAGTCCACGCTGCTCAAGGTCGTCGCCGGACTCCTCGACGCCGATTCCGGCACCGTCACGATCGACGGCGAGAGCGTCACGGCGGCGTCGCGGGACAAGAAGATCGGCCTCGTGCCGCAGTCGCCCGCCCTGCTGCCGTGGAAGACCGTGCGCGAGAACGTCGAGCTGCCGGTGCGCATCAACGCCCAGGCGAACACCGGACGGGCACTGCGCGATCCGGCGGAGCTCCTGGCGACCTTCGGGCTCGGCCAGGCGATGAAGAAGTACCCCGGCCAGCTCTCCGGCGGTATGCAGCAGCGCGCCGCGATCGCCCGGGCGTTCGTGTTCGACCCGGCCATCATGCTGATGGACGAGCCGTTCTCGGCGCTCGACGAGATGAACCGCGACCTGCAGCGGATCGCCCTGCTGGAGTTCTGGCAGTCCAACCGCAAGGCCGTCATGTTCGTCACGCACTCGGTGCCGGAGGCGATCATGCTGTCCGACCGCATCGTGGTGATGGCCGCCCACCCCGGGCGCATCGCCCAGGTGATCGACGTGAACCTGCCTCGGCCGCGCACCGAGGAGGCCTACGCGACCGAGGAGTTCCGCGAACTGGAAGCAGTCGTGCGCGGTGCGCTGCGCGCGCAGACGGAGAAGGCCCATGTCTGAGCTGACGATGAGAGACACGACCGCGACCCTCGCGACCGCCCGCCTGAAGGGCCAGCCGCGCAGCGGCATCCCCGCGTGGCTGCGCTGGGGCTCCTGGGGCCCGACGCTGATCACGTTCGTGATCGCCGCGCTGCTGTGGCAGATCGTGGCCTGGACCAACCCCTACGTGCTCCCCACGCTCGAGGCGATCGGCGGCAGTCTCGTGGACGACGCCGGCATGTACTGGTCGAACTTCCTGGTCACGCTGCTCGAGGTCGTCGTCGGCGCGTCCGCCGGCATCCTCGCCGGCTTCCTGCTGGCCGTGGTCATGGCGGAGTTCCAGATCATCGAGCGGGCCGTGATGCCGCTGGTCATCATCGTGATGGTGACCCCGATCGTGGCGATCGCGCCGGCCCTGGTGGTCGCGTTCGGCTTCGGCATGGTGCCGAAGTTCATCGTCACCGGGCTCGTGGTCTTCTTCCCGATGCTCGTGAACTCGCTGGCGGGTCTCCGCGACGTCGACCAGAAGGCGCTCGACGTCTTCAAGACGCTGCACGCTTCGCGGTGGGAGATCTTCCGCGAGCTGCGCTTCCCCGGCAGCATGCCCTACGTGTTCGCCGGTCTCCGCATCGCCCTGCCGCTCGCAGTGGTCGGCGCCGCGGTCGCCGAGTTCGTCGCGGCCGGACAGCAGGCCGGTCTCGGCTCGCTGGTCACCACGTCCGCTGCGCAGGCGAACCTCCCCGTCACCTGGGCCAGCATCGCCCTGCTCTGCCTGCTCGGCGTGCTCCTGATCATCGTCCTCGCCGTGGTGCGCAAGCGCGTGCTCTGGTGGAGCGACGGCGAGGTCACGGCCAAGGGCTGACGCGGCATCCGGATCCCGGGACGGGCGCCCCCACCCGTCCCGGGGTTCCTCCGGCGTGCCCGGAAGCATCCCCGAACGACCAGAACCACCCACAAGGAAGGCACCCGCACATGACCGATCAGACCACCGTCAAGCAGCTGCGCCTCGGCCTCTTCGAGAACGCCCAGGCGAACGACTCCGGCACCGCGACCTGGCGGCACCCCGACAACGGGCGCTACCTCTTCGACAAGCTCGAGTACTGGCGCGACACCGCGCGCATGGTCGAGGACGCCGGGTTCGACTTCCTGTTCCTCGCGGATGCCTGGGGCTGGGCCGACGTCGCGGGCGAGCGCCCCGACATCTGCTCGGTCGAGGGCCTCGACCTGCCGCGACTCGACCCGGCGATCATCCTCGCCGCCCTCATCCCCGAGACGACGCGCCTGGGGCTCGTCGCGACCGGGTCGACCCTGCTCGAACCGCCCTACTCCTTCGCGCGTCGCATGGCCACGCTCGACATCCTCTCCGGCGGGCGCATCGGCTGGAACGTGGTCACCACCGGCACGGCCGACACCGCGGTGCAGGGCTTCGGCGTGCCGATGGTCGGCCACGACGAGCGCTACCTCATGGCCGACGACTTCATGCAGGTCGTCTACAAGCTGTGGGAGCAGGCGTGGGAGGAGGGTGCCCTGGAGCGCGACAAGTCCGGCCGCTTCGCCGACCCGTCCAAGGTGCACCGCATCGCCCACGACGGCCCGTACTTCCGCTCGCACGGCTACGGCAACACCTCGCGCTCGCCGCAGGGCACCCCGGTGCTGTTCCAGGCGGGGGCATCGCCGGCCGGCCGCGAGTTCGGCGGCAAGCACGGTGAGGCGATCTTCGTCGGCAGCGGCTCCGTCGAGCAGCTCCGCAGCCACTCCACGGCGATCCGCGAGGAGGCCGTGAAGAACGGACGCGCGGCCGACGACGTGAAGATCATGTCGGCGTTCGCCGCCGTGGTGGGCAGCACCGAGGAAGAGGCCCGACGCAAGTACGCCGAGGTCGCCGATGCGCAGAACCCCGATGTCACGGTGGCCTCGTACGCGTGGTTCACCGGCCTCGACCTGTCGGCGTACGCCCCGAACACGCCGATGTCGGAGCTCAGCACCGAGCTCTCTCGGACCCAGGTCGCCCGCTTCGCCGACAAGACCGTCGGCGACGTGCTCGGCGACTGGCACGCGCACGGCGTCGGTGCGCGCCCGATCGTCGGCACACCCGAGCAGGTGGCGGACCGGATGATCGAGCTCGCCGACGGCGCCGACCTCGACGGGTTCCTGTTCGCCCCGGTCATCCCGCCGGCCTCCACCGTCGACTTCATCGAGCACGTGCTGCCCATCCTCAAGGAGCGCGGCGCGATCGCCGAGCCCTCGGCCGAGCCGCAGTCGCTGCGCGAGCGCCTGGTCGGCACGCCGACGCCGGCACTCGCCGACTCGCACACGGGTTCGCAGTACCGGCGGACGATGTCGCGTGTCTGACACCCTCGCCGGTGTCGCCGTCGTGGGGAGCGCGAACCTCGACCTCGTGGTCGAGGTGGCGCGCCCCCCACGCGTCGGCGAGACTCTGCTCGGTCGGGCCGGTGGCCGCTTCTCCGGCGGCAAGGGGCTGAACCAGGCCGTCGCCTCCGCACGCAGCGGGGCGCCGACGCGCTTCTGCGGCGTCGTCGGGCGGGACGAGGCCGCCGACGTGCTCGAGCGGACCCTGACGGATGCCGGCGTCGTCGCGGCCCTGCGCCGCAGTGCCGAAGCCCCGACCGGGGTGGCCCACGTGCTCGCGCTCGACGACGGCGACAACAGCATCGTGGTCGCGGCGGGGGCGAACGCCGAGCTGGATCCGGAGGACGCGGTCGCCGGGATCGCCGGAGCCGCCGTCGTGCTGGCGCAGCTCGAGGTGCCCGCAGCCGGTGTGGCCGCGGCACTGCGGGCGGGACGCGCGGCCGGAGCCGTCACGATCCTGAACGCCGCCCCGGCGCACGAGGCGGCGCTCGGGATGCTCCCCGCCGTGGACGTGCTCGTGGTGAACGAGACCGAATGCGCCGAGCTCGGCGGGATCGACCGGCTGCAGGATGCCGGCGCCGGGACGGTGGTGCTGACGAGGGGTGCCGGGGGAGTGACGCTGCACCGCCGCGGTCTCGATCCGCTCGCCATCGCCGCGTTCCCGATCGAACCCGTCGACACGACAGGGGCCGGTGACGCGTTCTGCGGCGCCCTGGCCGCGGCGCTCGCCCAGGGGGAGCCGATCGAGGATGCCCTGGTCCGTGCGTGCGCAGCCGGCGCCGTCGTGGCGCAGCACCGTGGTGCGACGACCCCCGCGCTCTCGCCCGAGGCGATCGCGGTCCTGGTCGCCTCGCGCTGACGGCTAGGCCGAGGGTGCGGCGTCGGCGGGCGCGGCGTCCTCCGCCGTCTCTCCCGCGAACGTGTACTCGCCGGTGCGCAGCCGCTCCAGCAGGTCGAGCAGCCACTGCTTCTCGGCCGTGAGCCGGGCCGTCGAGAGGTCGAAGATCTCCCGCACGTACTTCGGCGTGGTCTCGGAGCGCAGCGTGTCCTGCACATCGAAGCCGTTCTGCGTGATGATCGCGTCGCTCTTGATGAGGCGGTGCTCGAGCCCGGCGATCACCTCCTGCCGGCTCAGCACGAACATGAACGAGGCCACGGTCATGATGGCCTGCGTGTCGAAGGCCGCGACGTTCCAGAGGTTCTCGCGCAGCATCCGCTGCAGCTCGACCTCGCCCGCCGGAGTGATGCGGTAGGTCGTGCGGGCGGGCCGCTTGCCCTCCGCCTCGGTGCCGCTCTCGGCGATGTAGCCGTCGACTTCGAGGGCGCGCAGCGCGTTGTAGATCGAACCGGGCTGGATGTGCGCCCATTCGTCGACGTGCCAGGTCATGAGCTCGCGGCGGAGGAAGTACCCGTGCACGGGCTGGAACTGCTTCACGGCGCCGAGGACGACGAGGCGGGTGGTCGACATGCCCCTCATGCTAACGGCTGACATCACAGATTCCTGTTGTTTGCATGATCAAACTTGCCTATTATCGGAACTAGTCAAAGTTGACTAACGAAAGGAAGCCGAAATGACGACTGCCGTGACCGACGCCCTGCCGCGCGACCTCGCCCTCCGCCGGGCGTTCTCGGTGTACCCGACCGGCGTCGTGGCCCTCGCCGCGCACGTCGACGACCGTGCCGTCGGGATGGCCGTCAACTCCTTCACGTCGATCTCGCTGGAACCCGCGCTCGTCGCGATCAGCGCGGCGCGCACGTCGAAGACCTGGCCGGTGCTGCGCGAGGTCCCCGAACTCGGCATGAGCGTGCTCGCCGCCCACCACGAGCCCCTCAGCCGGTCCCTCTCGGCCCGCGAGGGCGACCGATTCGGCGGACACGCCTGGCAGCGTACCGACGGCGGCGCGGTGCTGATCTCGGATGCCGCGCTCTGGCTCACCTGCCGCCTGCACAGCACCGTCGACGGCGGCGACCACGAGATCGCGCTGTACGAGATCGCCGACATCACCCTGTTCGACGACGTGGAGCCGCTCGTCTTCCACCAGAGCCGCTACCGCTCGATCGCCGCCCCCGAGAGCGCGTGAGCACGCCGCCGCTCGGGGAGATCGCGGGCGTCGTCGTCCCGGGTGACGGTCGGGGACGCGAGCTCGGCTTCCCGACGGCGAACCTGGCGACGGACCCCGGCGACCTCCCCGCCGACGGCATCTACGCGGCCTGGGTGCGGATCGACGAAGATCCGCACCCCCGGGCGGCGAGCGTCAGCGTCGGAGCGAATCCGACGTTCGCCGGCGCACGGGAGAGGCGGGTGGAGGTGCATCTGCATGACGCCGACCTCGACCTGTATGGGCGGCGTCTGGCCGTGACGCTCGTCGCCCGACTGCGGCCGACGCTGCGGTTCGACGGCGTCGACGCGCTGATCGCCCAGACGGCGGACGACGTCGTCCGCTGCCGTCGGCTGTTGGCCGCGGTGCGGATGGTGCCCTAGGCGGCGTTCCAGCGCAGGCGCACGTCGGTCGTGAAGTCCGCGAGCGGGCCGGTCGCGTCCGCGACGGGGAACATCGTGACCAGCAGCGGCGCGGCGTCCGCGGTCGGGGCGACGGCATAGGCGAGTGCGGTCGGACCCTGGGCTGCGCCGAGAGCGAGCACGGTGCGCCGTGCGTCGACGCTCCGGGTGGCGCCGGCCGCGGGTGCCGCGAGGAGGGTGGATGCCGCGGCGGTGGCCCGCGCGAGCAGGGTCGGCCCCTCGAGCCAGGGATGGAACGCGTCGGTCGTCAGGCCGCACGCGCGGGCCAGTGCGCCCTCGGTCCAGCGGTCCCGCTTGAGTCCGTAGGGCGTCGCCTCGAGCGACAGCAGGTAGCCGTAGCAGTGCAGCACTCCGGCATTTCCGACCGGCCAGTCCGACGCCACGCCGGCCCGCGCATGCAGGTCCTCGAACAGGGGTCGGGGGATCACCGCGGTGCCCGTGTTCTCGTCGATGACCGTCGATCGACCCCATGCGATGAAGCGGTCGGTGCGGTGATCGTCGTCGAGCGCCGCGCCGAGCCAGGGGAGGGCGTCGAGGGCGAGGCGTGCGCCGGTGGCGGTGCCGTCGGCGGCGAGGTGCGCCGCGCGGGTGAGCTGGTCGAGTTCGGACACGGCGCTCACCATACGCGACTCCTGTGGACGGATTGTTCACACGGCGTTCACACGCTCGGGACTTTCTGTCCACAATCGTTTCTGATGATGGACGGAGCGTCCCCACAGAAAGAACTCCGTGAACTCCATTCTCCTCTTCGATTTCGACGGCACGATCGCCCTCGGCGACGGTCCGGTTCTCGCCTACGCGCAGCAGGTCGCCGCGGCCCTCGGCGACGACGGCTCCCTCATCGACGACATCCGCTCGGTCCTGGCCGCCGCCGATGACGACTCCCTCGACGGCTACGACGCCGTGCGCCGCGTGGCCGAGGCCAGGGGAGCGGATGCCCGCCTCCTCAGCGCCGCGTACCTCGCCAGCCGCGCGCAGCTGGGGACCGAGGGCGCGCCGATCAGCGCTCCGGACGGTCTCGCCGACTTCCTCGCGTCGGTCGACGCCGAGCGGATCCTCGTCACGAACGCGCCGGACATCCGCATCGGCGACGCCCTCGACGCCCTCGGCCTCGGCGGGCTGTTCGACCGGATCGTCACCGGCGCTGGCAAGCCCCGCGGGCTCGACGCCCTGCTCGCCGAGCTCCCGGCCGATGCGCGGGTGCTGAGCATCGGCGACATCTGGCACAACGACCTGGCTCCCGCTCATGCCCGTGGCCATGCGACGGCTCTGATCGGCGGGTTCTCCGACCCCGACGCCACCCCCACCTTCCGCGCCGCCGAGTTCTCGACGCTGGTGCCCCAGCTCGAAGCCTGGCTGCGCGGCTGAGACCCCTCCCTCCCTCACACACCCACCCATCGAAGGATGAACATGCGTACCTCTCTCTTCCGCTCCTCCGCAGCGGGCCTCGTCGCGGTCGGCGCCCTGCTGACCGTGGCGCTCGCGGGCTGCTCCGGCAGTACCGCCGCACCCGGCGAGTCCTCCGCTCCGGCCGCCGACCCCGACTCGATCGTGCTCGCACTCGTGCCCTCGCAGGACCAGGACGGGCTCGTCGACACCGCCGCGCCCCTGACCGACTACCTGACGAAGGAGCTCGGCATCGAGGTCACCGGCGTCGTGTCGAAGGACTACCAGGCCGCCGTCGAGGCGATGGGTGCCGGCCAGGCGCAGATCGGCTTCCTGCCGTCGCTGCAGCTGTGGCAGGCGAACGACATGTACGACGCGAAGGTCGTGCTGCAGACTGAGCGCAACGGCAACATCACCTACCCGGCGCAGTTCATGACGAACAACCCCGACAAGTACTGCGACGACGAGCCGGTCGAGCGCGACGGGATGCTGTTCTGCAACGGCGCCGACGCGATGACGGGCCCGGCGGGCCTGGACAGCATCGACAAGGTCAAGGGCGCGAAGGTCGCCGTCCTCGGCCCCGGTTCGCCCGCCGGCTACATCTACCCGATCCTCGCGCTGCAGGAGGCGGGCCTCGACACCGACACCGACATCCAGCAGATCCCCGTCACCGCGAACGATGCCTCGGTGCTCGCGGTCTACAACGGCGACGCCGAGGTCGGCTTCAGCTTCTGGGACGCGCGCACGATCGTCGCGAAGGACACCCCCGACGTCGGCCAGAAGGTCGTCGTGTTCGCGATGACCGAGGAGATCCCGAACGACGGCGTCGCGCTCTCGTCCGACCTCTCGCCCGAGCTGCAGGACCGCATCACGAAGGCGCTCGAGGACTTCTCGAACACCCCCGAGGGCTCCGAGATCCTCACCAGCATCTACTCGATCACCAAGCTCGCCCCGGCCGACCCCGACTCGCTCGACGTCGTCGCCCGTGCCGCGCAGGCCCTGGGGCTCCAGTAAGTTGTCCGATCAGATCCAGCACGTGGACGCCGCAGCTCCGGCTGCGGCGTCCACGCCGTGGTCCATCCGCCTCGACGAGGTCACGGTGCGCTATCCCAACGGCACCGTCGGCCTGAACAGGGTGTCGCTCGACATCGCCGCCGGCGAGATGGTCGCCGTCGTCGGGCTCTCCGGATCCGGCAAGTCCACGCTCATCCGCACGATCAACGGCCTCGTGCCCGTCACGAGCGGCACCCTCGATGTGGGGGAGCACCGCGTGAGCGGCGCCTCGCCGCGCACCCTCCGCCGGCTCCGCGGCGACATCGGCATGGTCTTCCAGGGCTTCAACCTGGCGGGACGCGCGAGCGTGCTGCAGAACGTGCTCGTCGGACGCCTCGCCCACACGCCCCTGTGGCGCACGCTCCTCGGCGCCTACCCGGAGGCCGACAAGCAGCTCGCCTACCAGGCACTCGATCGCGTCGGCATCCTGCCCAAGCTGCACTCCCGCGCCTCCGAGCTCTCGGGCGGACAGCAGCAACGGGTCGCGATCGCCCGCGCCCTCGCGCAGGAACCCCGCATCGTCCTCGCCGACGAGCCGGTCGCGAGCCTCGACCCGCCGACCGCTCACGGGGTCATGAACGACCTGCGCCGGATCAACCGCGACCTCGGCATCACGGTGCTCGTCAACCTGCACCTGCTCGACCTCGCGCGCGAGTACGGCGCACGGATGATCGGCATGCGCGCCGGCGAGGTCGTCTACGACGGGCCGGCCACGAGTGCGACCGACGCCGACTTCGAGAGCATCTACGGCCGCTCGCTCACCCCCGACGACCGGCTGGACGTATGAGCATCGACCCGAACCCTCCGGTCCTCGACGTCCCCGCACGCCCGGCAGGCGCGTGGAAGGGCCCGGTGATCGTCGCCGCGGTCGTGGCGGTCACCGTGCTGATGTGCCTGCCGGTGATCGGCATCGGCGTCGACTTCTCGGCCATCGCACGCAACTGGCAGAACGGCGCCGACAAGATCATCAAGCTGCTCCTGCCCGACTGGAGCTTCTTCCCCCGCACCATCCCGCCGCTGATCGAGACGCTGCAGATGGCCGTGATCGCCACCGCCATCGGCGCGGCCGTCTCGCTGCCGCTCAGCTTCTGGGCCGCGCGCGCCACCAACCCGAACGCCCCGGCGCGCATCATCGTGCGCGGCATCCTCAACGTCATCCGCAGCGTCCCCGACCTGCTGTACGCGGCCATCCTCGTCGCGATGGTCGGTGTGGGCGCGCTCCCCGGCATCCTGGCGCTGCTGCTGTTCAACGTGGGCATCATCGTGAAGCTCGTGTCCGAGGCGATCGACACCAACGACCGCGGACCCCTCGAGGCCGGGCGCGCGGTCGGGGCGACGCAGACCAAGATCAACCGCACGCTCGCCCTGCCCGACGCGTGGCCGGCGTTCGCGAACCAGACCCTGTACGTGTTCGAGCTGAACGTGCGCGCCTCGACCGTGCTCGGCCTCGTCGGCGCCGGCGGCATGGGCCTGCTCATCGACGCGGTGCGCACCTTCTACCGCTACGACCAGCTCTCGCTCATCATCCTGGAGATCCTCATCGTCGTCATCGTGATCGACCTCGTCTCGGACGCCATCCGACGGAGGCTCGTATGAGTGCGGCGCTCACCGTCCCCGCCAAGCCCCGGCGTCCCTGGCTGATCGCCGGGTGGGCGCTCGTCACCGGCATCGTGGTGCTCGCGTTCTGGTCGATCGACATCGACTGGTCCCGTCTCGCCGACCTGCCGTCCGAGATCATCCGGTACACGTTCCTGATGTTCTCCGCGCCGAACTGGGAGAAGCTGCCGGAGGCGCTGTGGCAGACGTGGCGCAGCATCGAGATGGCCTGGGTCGGCACGATCCTCGGCATCCTGCTCGCCACCCCGCTGAGCCTGCTCGCCGCCCGCGGGTTCGGGCCGGCCTGGCTCCGGGCGCTGCTGCGCGGACTCTTCTCGCTGATCCGCGCCGTACCGGAGATCATCATCGCGATCGTGATCCTCTCGGTCACGGGCCTCACACCGTTCACGGGCGCGCTCGCCCTCGCCATCAACGGCGTCGGCACCCTCGGGAAGTGGGGGTACGAGGCGGTCGAGGCCGTGCCCCGTGGACCCATCGAAGCGGCGCGCGCGGCCGGCGGCGGCACCCTCCAGGTGCTGCGTTGGGGAGTGTGGCCGCAGGCCGAACCGGCGTTCTGGTCGTTCTGGCTCTACCGCTTCGAGATCAACGTGCGCTCCTCGGCGGTGCTCGGGCTGATCGGCGTCGGCGGAATCGGCGACATGCTGACCTCGTACACCCAGTACCGTGAGTGGTCGACGGTGGGTGTCCTGCTCATCGTGGTCGTCGTGGTGACGATGCTGATCGATGCCGCATCCGGAGCCATCCGCCGCCGGATCATGGAGGGAGCCCGCAGCCGTGTTCTCGCCTAGCGCCCCGCCCACCGCGCGCATCGCCGCGGTGCTCAACACCCTGCAGCCGGCCGAGCGCCACGTCGCCGAGCTGATCGTCGAATCGGCCGATGAAGTCGTGGAGTGGACCGCGCAGGAGCTCGCCGACCGCGCCGGAGTCGGCCGCGCCACGGTCGTCCGCACCTGTCAGAGCTTCGGCTACCGCGGGTATCCGCAGCTGCGCGTCGCGCTCGCCGCCGAGCTGGGCAGCAGTCCGGGCGAGGCGGCGGTCGACCACGGACCGGGCGTGCTCGGTCGCATGCGCGGCGAGATCGACCGACTCGCCGGCTCGCTGCCCGCCCTCGCCAGCCTGCTGGATCCGGATGCGGTCGCCGAGGCCGTGCGCCTCTCGGCCTCCGCCCGTCGCCTGCTCGTGCTGGCGAACGGACTGTCGTCGCCGATCGCGAACGACCTCGCGATGCGGCTGACCGCGGCCGGACGCTCGGCCGAGTTCATCGCGGATGCCATCGCGCAGCAGATCGCCGCCCGTCACCTCACGGCGGAGGACGTGTGCCTCGTGGTGAGCGGCTCCGGAGCGAACGAGGCGAGCCTGCGCGTCGCGACCGCGGCGGCGCGCGGCGGAGCGACCGTCATCGCGCTGACGTCATTCGCCGCGTCGGCACTGACCGAGGTCGCGACGCTGTCCCTCGTGATCGCCCCGACCGGGGTGAGCTTCCGCGACGAGCTCGAGCACACCTCCCGCGTGGCGTACCTCGTGTTCGCGGAGGTCTTCGCCGCGGCCGTCACCACCGAGCGTGGCGAGGATGCCGTCCAGGCGCGCGCCCATGCCCTCGAGGTCGTCTCCGCCAATCTCGGGGAGAGCGCCGCGGACTAGCTCCCGCGCTCAGTCCCGAGCCGTCTGCAGGATGGTCCAGAGCTCGGCGCGGGCGGGGAAGGTCGAGAGGTCGATGTCGAGCAGGGCGCCGGCCTGGGCGATGCGGGAGCGCAGGGTGTGCCGGTGCACGCCGAGCGCGGCCGCGGCGGACTCGGCCCTCGCGTCGTGCTCGAGCCAGGTGCGCAGCGAGCGCTCCAGCTCGGCACCCGTGCGGGCATCGTGCTCGCGCACCGGTGCGAGGCGCGACTCCGCCACCAGGCGCGCCTCGTCCGTCGCCAGCGCCGTGAGGATGCTCGAACCCACGGTGTCGGCGTAGCGTGCGACGCCGTGCACCCCCTGCTGGCGCAGGGCCGTGAGCGCCTGCGCGTGCGCCCGGCCGAACGCGTCGTAGCCGTCCGGATCCGAGACGCCGATGCGGATGCCGAAGCGCGCCGCGACCTCGTCGAGCAGGCCCTCGTCACCGGCGGACAGGCACATCGTCACGCCGTCCTCGGACTCGGCCAGGAAGACGGGGGTGCCGTGCTCCACGCGGTGCCGCTCCCACCAGTCCGTGAGCGCGCCGGCCGGTGCGTCCGCGGCGACGGCCACGACAACCGGGGCGGGCGGCAGGCTGCCCAGCACCCGCCGGGCGAGGGTCGGATCGTCGGAGAGCAGCGATCCGAGGAGCTGCGCGTGCAGACGACGACGGCTCCGGGCCAGCTGCTCGCTCTGCTCCATGGCGAGCCCGGCCATCGCGATCACCGAGGTCACGACCGACCGCGCCTCGGGGTCGAGAGCGTCGACGGCCAGGGCGATCACGCCGCGGAGATGGCCGCCGCGCCCCACCGTGAACAGCATGAAGGTGTGGTTGCCGAGGGTGAGCGACTGTCCGGCCTCGAGCCCGCGGGTGAGGATCTCCATCACCCGCTCGCCCAGGGCATCGAGCACGCGGTCGTCGATCCGATCCCGCGGATGCGAGACCAGCACGGCCCCCGCGGCGTCGAACATCCCGGCCCAGACGTCGAGCCGCCGCGCGAGCTCGGCGATCGTCGCCTCGAGCCCGCTCGGGCGCAGTGCCGCGAGGGCCAGTGCGCGCTGGGTGTCCAGCGCCCAGGAGCGTCGGGCATAGGCCTGCGCGGCGATGGCCTCGGAGTGCGCGCGGGCGACCGCGATGAACGGCGTGCGGTACGGCACCGTGAACAGCGGCATCCCGTGGGTGGCGCACGCCGCGACGAGCTCCTCCGGGATGCCGGCGCGGTGCACCTCGGTGCCGAAGCCGAGGCCGAGGACGCCGCGGTCGGAGAGGCGCCCGACGTACGTGTCGATGCCGACCGCCTCGTCGAACTGCGTGCCCGTGGTCAGCAGCGCCAGATCCTCCGACAGGAACGGGGTCGGATCGGCGAGGTCCGAGCTGTGCACCCAGCGCAGCGGGCGGTCGAGTGCGCCGTCCGCCAGATCGGCCTCGCGGGGGACGAGCGCGAGCCCGAGATCGCGACGGCGGAGCAGGGACCGCAGCGTCGGGTGATCCTCTCCGGCCATGCGAACTCCCGAAATGTACAGTGGGGCGAAATCCTCATCTAGATTGTACGACCCGGCGAGTGCGAGGCGCTTCCCCGCCGCCGTACGCTCGCGAACATGGCACTCCTCGACACCGCAGCCCCCGCAGTCCCTCTCGGCGGACCCGACCTCCCGCAGGAGCGTCGCCTGGTCACGGACCTCCCCGGCCCTCGCTCGGCCGAGATCCTCGCGCGCAAGGCGGATGCCGTGGCCGCGGGTGTCGGACACACGGTCCCGATCGCAGCGGTCGCCGCAGGCGGCGGCGTCGTGGTGGACGCCGACGGCAACTCGCTCATCGACCTCGGCTCCGGCATCGCCGTGACCACGGTCGGCAACGCGCACCCCAAGGTCGCCGCGGCCGTCGCCGCGCAGGCTGCGCAGTTCACGCACACCTGCTTCATGATCTCGCCGTACGAGTCGTACGTCGGTGTCGCCGAGGCCCTCAACCGCGTCACCCCCGGTGACTTCGCGAAGAAGAGCGCGCTGTTCAACTCCGGTGCCGAGGCCGTCGAGAACGCGATCAAGATCGCCCGCAAGTTCACCGGCCGCCAGGCCGTCGTCGCCTTCGACCACGGCTACCACGGCCGCACCAACCTGACGATGGCGCTCACCGCCAAGTCGATGCCCTACAAGAGCGGCTTCGGACCCTTCGCGCCCGAGGTGTACCGCGCCCCGATGTCGTACCCGTTCCGCGATGGGCTCGACGGCCGCGAGGCCGCCGCCCGCGTCATCCTCCAGCTCGAGAAGCAGATCGGCGCCGACAACCTGGCCGCGGTCATCATCGAGCCGATCCAGGGCGAGGGCGGCTTCATCGTCCCCGCCGACGGCTTCCTCCCCGCGATCGTCGACTGGTGCCGCGCGAACGGCGTCGTCTTCATCGCCGACGAGGTGCAGACCGGCTTCGCCCGCACGGGGCACATGTTCGCGAGCGAGATCTTCGGCATCGAGCCCGACCTGATCACGACGGCCAAGGGCATCGCGGGCGGCCTTCCGCTCGCGGCGGTGACCGGCCGTTCCGAGATCATGGACGCCTCGCACTCCGGCGGACTCGGCGGCACGTACGGCGGCAACCCGATCGCCTGCGCTGCGGCCCTCGCCTCGATCGACGTGTTCGAGAACGACGGCGTGATCGAGCGTGCGCGCGAGATCGGCTCCATCCTCACGGACCGCCTCACCGCGATCCAGCAGAACGACCCCCGCGTCGGCGACGTCCGCGGCCACGGCGCGATGATCGCCGCCGAGTTCGTCGACCCCGAGACCAAGGCTCCGAACGCCGCTCTCACGGCAGCCGTCGCCAAGGCCTGCATCGCCCAGGGCGTCATCGTGCTCACCTGCGGAACGTACGGCAACGTCATCCGCTTCCTCCCTCCGCTCTCGATCGGCGACAACCTGCTGAACGAAGGCCTCGACATCGTGGCTGCCGCCCTCGCCGCGGCCACGGACTGACGTGCGGCCGCGCACCCGCGCGGCCCCACACCCCTGTCCGGTCGCGACCCCAATCGGGGGATTTCGGGTCGCGACCGGCACTACTTCACCCAACGAAGGAGTTGCAGATGGCTGAGATCACTCGCGACGTACTGATCGTCGGCGCCGGAGCCGCAGGGCTCACCGCGGCGAACGACCTGCGCAAGGCCGGCCTGTCGGTCGCCGTCCTGGAAGCCCGCGACCGCGTGGGCGGACGCCTCTGGACCGACGTCATCGACGGCGCCATGCTCGAGATCGGCGGCCAGTGGGTCTCGCCGGATCAGGACGCGCTCAAGGACGCGATCGAGGAGCTCGGGCTCGAGACGTACAGCCGCTATCGCGAGGGCGACAGCGTCTACGTCGGCCCCGACGGGAAGGCGCACCGCTTCACCGGCGAGATGTTCCCCGTCGCCCCGGAGACCGAGGCGGAGATCGCCCGGGTCACCGACATCCTCGATGCCCTGGTCGCCGAGATCGACCCGGACCGCCCGTGGGCGCACCCGAGCGCGGCCGACTGGGACTCCATCTCCTGGGACGCCTGGCTGCGTCAGCAGACCGACGACGACGAGGCCGTGCGCAACCTGGCCTTCGCCACCGGATCGGCGATGCTCACCAAGCCGACGCACGCGTTCTCGCTGCTGCAGTCGCTGCTGATGGCGGCATCCGCCGGCTCGTACTCCAACCTCGTCGACGCCGACTTCATCCTGGACAAGCGCGTCGTCGGCGGACTGCAGCAGGTTCCGCTGCGACTGGCCGAGCGCCTGGGCGACGACGTGCTGCTGAACCAGCCCGTGCGCACCCTGGAGTGGTCGGATGCCGGCGTCGTGGCCACCACGGACGAGCTCACGGTCCGCGCCCGCCACGCGATCCTCGCGCACGCCCCCGTGCTGTACAGCCGCATCTCGTTCGTCCCGCCGCTGCCGCGTCGTCAGCACCAGCTGCACCAGCACCTATCGATGGGCTTCGTCATCAAGGTGCACGCCGTCTACGACCGCCCGTTCTGGCGCGAGCAGGGCCTCAGCGGCACCGCGTTCAGCCCCTACGAGCTCTCGCACGAGGCGTACGACAACACGAACCACGGCGACGAGCGCGGCACCCTGGTCGGCTTCGTCTCCGACGCCAACGCCGACGGCGTGTTCGAGCTCTCGGCCGAGGAGCGCAAGGAGCGCATCCTCGAGTCGCTCTCGCACTACTACGGCCCCGAGGCCAAGAACCCGGTCGTCTACTACGAGAGCGACTGGGGCAGCGAGGAGTGGACCCGCGGTGCCTACGCCGCGAGCTTCGACATGGGTGGTCTGCACCGCTACGGCGCCGACCTCCGCACGGCCGTCGGTCCGATCCACTTCGCGTGCAGCGACATGGCCGGTGCCGGATACCAGCACGTCGACGGGGCGATCCGGATGGGTCACCTCGTGGCTTCGAACATCGTCGAGGCCGGTCGCGACGCCGGCGCTGTCGAGAGCGGCAGCTGATGACCGGCTCGGTCGTCGTGGGCTACACGGCGACGGATGCGGGAGCGGATGCCGCGGCGCTCGGTGCGCGGCTCGCCCGCAGCCTCGGTGCGACGCTGCACCTGGTGATCGTGCTGCCCAACGAGGGCACGCGCAGCGCCGCGGTCCCGCCGGAGCGCGCCTACGAGGAGCACATCCGGGCCCAGGCCAAGAAGTGGCTGGGCGACGCGGTCGTCCGGCTGCCGCAGGAGCTGACCCGCAGCGGTCACGTGCGCTTCTCGGAGTCGTTCGCCGAGGGTCTCATCGCCGCCGGCGAGGAGTTCGGCGCCCGGGTGATCGTGATCGGCGCGGCGGGAGGCGGCATCCTCGGACGCCACCGGCTCGGCAGCGTCGCGTCGGAGCTCCTGCACTCGTCGACCATCCCGGTCGCGCTGGCACCGGTGGGTGCGGCGCTGCAGGACGACCACGTCATCCCGCGGGTGACGGTCGCGGTGGGCTCGCGCCCGGGCGCCGATGCGCTGCTCGACGAGGCGGTCGCCCTCGCCGGGGACAGCGGCGTCGATCTCCGGCTGGTGTCCCTCGTGCCGTTCGACGTGCCGCCCGGTCTCGACACCGGGGCGATCCGCACGGTCGGCGACACGCACGCGCAGGAGGTCCTCGCGATGGCGACGGAGCTGCTGCCCGACGGTCGCACCGCCGCCGTCGAGAAGGCACCGGGCGACTCCGTCGAAGACGCCGTCGCGCATCTGTCCTGGCTTCCCGGCGAGGTCGTCCTGGTCGGCTCCAGCCGACTGGCCCAGCCCCGCCGCCTGTTCCTGGGCTCCACGGCAGCGAAGATGCTGCACGAGCTGCCCGTCCCCATGATCGTCGTCCCGCGTACCCGCAACGAGGCAGGAGAACGCTGATGAGCAGCACGAACCGGGCGACGGAGCCCGAATCCGGTGTCACGACCGGCATCTCCACGAAGGGTCTGAGCGCCGGAACCGTCGGCCTCATCGGCGCGGTCGTGATCGGCATCTCGTGCATCGCCCCCGCGTACACGTTCACCGCGGCCGTCGGCCCGGTGGCCTCCACGGTCGGTGCGCAGATCCCGGCGATCATCCTCGTCGGCTTCATCCCGATGCTCCTGGTGGCCTTCGGCTACCGCGAGCTCAACAACCGGATGCCGGACTCCGGCACCTCCTTCACGTGGGCGGCGCGCGCCTTCGGGCCGTGGATCGGCTGGATGGCGGGATGGGGGCTGGTGGTCGCGACCATCCTGGTGCTCTCGAATCTCGCCGGCATCGCCGTGGACTTCCTCTTCCTGCTCATCTCGCAGGTCACGGGGAACGCCGACATCGCGGGTATCGCGAGCAACACCTGGATCAACATCGGCGTGTGCCTGCTGTTCATGCTCGGCGCCACCTGGATCTCGTACCGCGACATGCAGACGACGCAGAAGCTGCAGTACTGGCTCGTCAGCTTCCAGATCCTCGTGCTGGTCTTCTTCGCGGTCGCCGCAATCGTGCAGGCGGTGAGCGGCAACGGCTTCGACTACCAGCCGTTCGACCTGAACTGGTTCAACCCGTTCGCGATCTCATCGTTCAGTGCCGTGGCCGCCGGCCTCTCCCTCTCGATCTTCATCTTCTGGGGGTGGGACGTCACCCTCACCATGAACGAGGAGACGAAGGACCCGGAGAAGACCCCCGGGCGCGCAGCCACCGTCACGGTGCTCACGATCGTCTCGCTGTACCTGCTCCTCGCGGTCGCGATGATCATGTTCGCCGGCGTCGGCACCGGCGCGCTGGGCCTCGGCAACGAGGACATCCAGGAGAACGTGTTCTTCCACCTCTCCGGTCCGATCCTCGGCCCGCTCGCGTTCCTCGTGTCGCTCGCCGTCCTCACCAGCTCGGCATCGTCGCTGCAGTCCACGTTCGTGGGCCCCGCGCGCACCCTGCTGGCGATGGGGCACTACGGCGCCCTGCCGAAGTCGTTCGCGAAGGTCAGCCCGCGCTTCTTCACCCCCGGGTACGCGACCATCGTGTCGGCCATCGTCGCCTCCGCCTTCTACGCCGTCATGCGCGTGGTCAGCGAGGACACGCTCTGGGACACGATCCTCACGCTCGGCATGATGATCTGCTTCTACTACGGCATCACCGCGTTCGCGTGCGTCTGGTACTTCCGCAAGCAGTGGTTCGACTCGACGAGGAACTTCTTCTTCACGTTCCTCTTCCCGCTCGTCGGCGGCGCCATCCTCGCGGTGCTCTTCTTCACCACGCTGATCGACTCGATGGATCCCGCCTACGGCTCCGGCTCGAACATCGGCGGCGTCGGCATCGTGTTCATCCTCGGGATGCTGATCATCGTCGTCGGCATCGCGGTCATGATCTGGAATGCGGTCCGTCGGCCCGCCTTCTTCCGCGGCGAGACGCTGGGCATCGACGCACCGCCCAGCCGACGCAAGCGCTCCTAGCCCTCCTCACAGAAAGAGAATCATGAGCACTCAGACCGAACAGGCGCTCCTGGACAGCATCCCCACCGGCCTCTTCATCGGCGGTCAGTGGATCGACGGCGAGACCGGCGGCACGTTCGACGTGCAGGATCCGGCGACCGGGGCTGTCATCCGGACGATCGCGGACGCGACGCCGGCCGACGGCATCCGCGCACTCGACGCCGCGGTCGCCGCTCAGGACGAGTGGGCGGCGACGGCGCCGCGCGTGCGCAGCGAGATCCTCCGCCGGGCCTTCGACCTCGTGCAGGAGCACAAGGAGGACCTGGCGCTGCTCATGACGCTCGAGATGGGCAAGCCGCTCGCCGAGGCACGGGGAGAGGTCGTCTACGGTGGCGAGTTCCTGCGCTGGTTCAGCGAGGAGGCCGTGCGCATCAGCGGCCGCTACGGCATCAACCCCGAGGGCACCGGCCACATGGTCGTGTCGCAGCGACCGGTCGGGCCGTCGTTCTTCGTGACACCGTGGAACTTCCCGTTCGCGATGGCGACGCGCAAGATCGCGCCCGCCCTCGCCGCCGGCTGCACCGTCGTGATCAAGCCCCCGGCACTCACCCCGCTGACGACGATCTACTTCACGAAGCTGCTCGAGGAGGCCGGCCTGCCCGCCGGTGTCGTCAACGTCGTGCAGACGTCGAAGTCGAGCGCGCTGTCGGCGCCGATCATCGCCGATCCCCGTCTGCGCAAGCTGTCCTTCACCGGCTCGACCGAGGTCGGGCGCAAGCTCATCGCCCAGGCGGCGGAGGGCGTGCTGCGCGTGTCGATGGAGCTCGGCGGCAACGCCCCGTTCGTGGTGTTCGACGACGCCGACCTCGACAAGGCGGTGGACGGCGCGCTGGCCGCGAAGTTCCGCAACATCGGCCAGGCGTGCACCGCGGCCAACCGCTTCATCGTGCACAAGGACGTCGCGGGCGAGTTCGCCAAGCGTGTCACCGAGCGCGTCAACGACATGAAGATCGGCCGCGGCACCGAAGACGGCGTGGCGATCGGACCGCTCATCGACGCGGATGCCGTCGCCAAGGCCGGCGAGCTCGTGGACGACGCGGTCGGCCGCGGTGCGACGCTGCTCGCCGGTGGAAAGGCGGTCGAGGGGACGGGGACGTTCTACGAGCCCACCGTGCTCACCGACGTGGTCGCCGGCAGCGCGATCCTCCGCGAGGAGATCTTCGGACCGGTGCTCGCGATCGCGACCTTCGAGACCGAGGAGGAGGCCGTGCGCCTCGCGAACGACACCGAGTACGGGCTCGTCTCGTACGTGTTCACCGAGAACCTGCAGCGCGGCCAGCGGATGATCGACGGCCTCGAGACCGGCATGATGGGTCTCAACGTGGGCGTGGTCTCCAACGCGGCTGCTCCCTTCGGCGGCGTCAAGCAGTCCGGCGTCGGCCGCGAGGGCGGCTTCGAGGGTATCCACGAGTACCTGTCCACCAAGTACACGCTGATCCCGGTCTCCTGACCGAGCAGCCAGAGGAGGAGAGAACATGACCGATTACGCCGTCATCAACCCCGCCACCGGAGAGACGCTGGCGTCCTTCGACACCTTCACGGACGCTCAGATCGACGAGGCCGTCGCCGCTGCCGACGAGGCCCACCGCGAGTGGTCCCGCTCGTCGACGGTCGCCGAGCGCGCGGCCCTCGTGCGCCGCGCGGCCGAGCTGCATCGTGAGCGCCGCGAGGAGCTCGCCGACATCTTCGTGCGCGAGATGGGCAAGCCCCGCGAGGCCGCCCTCGGCGAGGTCGACTTCGCCGCCGACATCGCGGAGTACTACGCCGACCAGGCGGAGTCGATCATGGCCGACCAGCCGATCGCGATCCTGGGGGAGGGGTCGGCCATCATCCGCCGCTCCTCGCTCGGTCCGCTCGTCGGCATCATGCCGTGGAACTTCCCGGCGTACCAGATCGTCCGCTTCGCCGCGCCCAACCTGATCGTGGGCAACACGATCCTGCTCAAGCCGGCGCCGCAGTGCCCGGAGTCGTCGACCGCGATCGAGAAGATCTACCACGACGCCGGTTTCCCGAAGGGCGCGTACCAGAACGTGCTCGCCACGAACGAGCAGATCGCGACGATGATCGCCGACCCGCGCGTGCAGGGCGTCTCGCTCACCGGATCCGAGCGAGCGGGCGCGGCCGTCGCCGAGATCGCCGGCCGCAACCTCAAGAAGGTCGCGCTCGAGCTGGGCGGCTCCGATCCGTTCATCGTGCTCTCCACCGACGACCTCGACGCGACCGTGCAGGCCGGCGTCGACGCGCGTCTCGACAACAACGGGCAGGCGTGCAACGGCGCCAAGCGCTTCATCGTCGTCGACGGCCTTTACGACGCGTTCGTCGAGAAGTTCACCGCGGCCATGGCGGCGGTCGAGGCGACCGATCCCACGCTCGACGACACGGTCCTCGGCCCGGTCTCGTCCGAGACGGCCGCGGAGAACCTGCAGAAGCAGATCGACCAGGCCGTGGAGCAGGGGGCGACGCTGCTGACCGGCGGAACCCGTGACGGTGCGTTCTTCGCCCCGACCGTGCTCACCGACGTCACGCCCGAGATGAACGTGTACCGCGAAGAGCTCTTCGGCCCGGCCGCGGTCGTGTACCGCGTCGCGGACGAGGACGCGGCGGTCGAGCTGGCGAACGACACCACGTTCGGTCTCGGCTCCTACGTCTTCACGACGGATGCCGAGCAGGCCGAGCGCGTGGCCGACAAGATCGAGGCCGGCATGGTCTACGTCAACCTCGTGCTGGCCGACAGCCCCGAGCTGCCGTTCGGCGGCGTGAAGCGCAGCGGCACCGCTCGCGAGCTGGGGCACCTGGCCGCGGACGAGTTCGTCAACAAGAAGCTCATCCGCATCGGCTGATCACGGCGGCTTCGCACAGGGGGACGGACGCGACCGCGTCCGTCCCCCTGTGCGTGCCGGCGGCGGGTGGGGCACAATGGGCGGCATGAGCGCGCACACCGATCCCATCGAGACGCTGACCTCCGAGCAGAGCTGGGAACGGCTCGGCACGCAGGAACTGGGGCGACTCGTCACCCACGTCGGGGACACGATCGACATCTTCCCGGTGAACTTCGTGGTCGACGGCGACGGGATCCTGTTCCGCACCGCTCCGGGCAGCAAGCTGTTCGAGCTGACGGTCAACACCGATGTGCTGTTCGAGGTCGACGACCACACCGACACCGACGCGTGGAGCGTGATCGTCCGCGGACACGCGACCGCGCTGGAGACGGACACCGACGTGCACCGGGCGGATGCCGCGGGATTGCGCCCGTGGATCCCCACGCTCAAGCGGGTCTACGTCCGCATCGCGCCGGCGTCGGTCTCCGGTCGTGCGTTCCGGCGGAGCCCCGAGCCGGAGCGCGACGGCGCTCAGGAGTACTGACGCCTCACCCGCGACAGGCGGTGCCGTCGAGCCCCGCGTCCTGCCCCGGGCGTAGGGTCGAAGCATGGCCAACGTCGCTGAGAACATCGTCAAGACTCTGCACGCCAACGGGATCGACCGTGTCTACGGCCTTCCCGGGGACTCGCTGAACGGCTTCACGGACGCGCTGCGCAAGGACGGCACGATCCGCTGGGTGCACGTGCGGCACGAGGAGTCCGCCGCCTTCGCTGCCGCCGCCGATGCCGCGACGACCGGTGAGCTCGCGGTGGTCGCCGGCTCCTGCGGCCCGGGCAACCTGCACCTCATCAACGGCCTCTACGACGCCAACCGCTCGCGCGTCCCGGTGCTCGCGATCGCCGCGCACATCCCCACCACCGAGATCGGCACCGGGTACTTCCAGGAGACGCACCCGCAGGAGCTGTTCCGCGAGTGCAGCGTCTACGTCGAGTACGTCGCCGACCCGAAGCAGATGCCGCGCCTGTTGGAGATCGCCATGCGCGCCGCGATCGAGGAGCGGGGTGTCGCGGTGCTCGTGATCCCGGGCGACGTCGCCCTCGCCGAGATCGCCGACGACCGCGCCGTCGTGATCGAGCGCGCCCGACCCGTCGTCGTCCCCAGCGGACCCGAGCTCGAGAAGGCCGCGACGCTGCTGAACGCCGCGAAGAAGGTCACGATCCTCGCCGGAGCGGGCGTCGAGGGCGCGCACGACGAGGTCATCGCGCTCGCCGACAAGCTGGGCGCACCGATCGTGCACGCCCTCCGCGGCAAGGAGTTCATCGAGTACGACAACCCCTTCGACGTCGGGATGACGGGGCTGCTCGGCTTCGCCTCCGGCTTCCGGGCCATGGAGGCCGCCGAGGCGCTGCTGGTGCTGGGCAGCGACTTCCCGTACGAGCAGTTCTACCCGGACGGCGCCACGACCATCCAGGTCGACATCCGCGGCGCACAGCTCGGCAAGCGGCATCCGCTGGACCTGGGGCTCGTCGGCGATGTGCGTGCGACCGCCGAGGCCCTGCTGCCCCGGGTGGCGAGGAAGGACGACCGCGGCCACCTCGACGACTCGATCGCCCATTACCGGAAGACGCGGAAGAAGCTCGACGAGCTCGCGGTCCCGGCCAAGGGCAAGCGCCCCATCCATCCCCAGTACCTCGCGCGGCTCCTCGACGAGCTGGCGGCCGACGACGCGATCTTCACGGCCGACGTCGGCTCGCCGACCGTGTGGGCGGCGCGGTACCTGTCGATGACAGAGGGCCGTCGCCTGATCGGGTCGTTCACCCACGGCTCGATGGCGAACGCGCTGATGCACGGCATCGGGGCACAGGTCGCGCACCCCGACCGGCAGGTGGTCGCGCTGGCCGGGGACGGCGGACTCGCCATGATGCTCGGCGAGCTGCTCACCCTGACGCAGAACAAGCTGCCGGTGAAGACCATCGTCGTGAACAACTCCTCGTTGAACTTCGTGGAGCTGGAGATGAAGGCCGCCGGTTTCGTCACCTACGGGACGGGCCTGGACAACCCCAGCTTCGCGGCGATCGCGGAGGCGATGGGGATCTTCGCGCGCCGGGTCGAGCGCAGCGAAGACCTTCCGGATGCCGTCCGCGAGGTGCTCGCGCACGACGGGCCCGCCCTGCTCGACGTCGTCACCGAGCGGCAGGAGCTCTCCATGCCGCCCGCGATCGAGGCCGCGCAGGTGAAGGGCTTCGCGCTGTACGCGATCCGGACCGTCATGTCCGGTCGCGGCGACGAGCTCCTCGACCTCGCGAAGGCGAACTGGCGTCAGCTGTTCTGAGCCGCGCTCAGCTCTGCACGTGCGCGCGGACCTCGGCGGCCTCGCCGTGCCGGCCGAGCGCCTCGAGCACGTCGCCGAGCTCGAGCGAGGCCACCTGCAGCAACGGCGGGTGACCGGCCGCGTGCTCGATGGCGCTGCGGTACACGGGCACGGCGTCGGCTGAACGCTCGTTCCCGGCGAGCACCCGTCCGGCGAACAGCTCCGAGCCGCCGGCGGACCCGACGTCGCCGAGGGCGGCGAACCCGTCGGCGGCGGTGAGCGCGGCCGAGACCGCCTCGTCGATCCGCCCGAGCTCGGCCAGGGCGCGTGCGCGCGAATCCGTCACGTCGGCGAGGAGCCAGCCGGCCTCGTGCTGCTGCGCGAGTGCGGCGACCTCGTCGAAGAGGGCGAACGCCCGCTCGTCGCTGCGACCGCCGTAGGCCTGACCGAGGCTGTGCAGCACCTCGGTCAGAGCGCCGACGGCATCCGGGTCACGACGCACGATCTCGGCCGCGGACTCGAGCAGCGCGATCGCATCGTCGTGCTCGTCGAAGCGCGCCAGGATCTTGGCCTGCTCGGTCATCGACATCGCCTGATCCGCGTGCTCCTCGGCCTGGCCGAACAGCTCCGAGGCGTATCCGTGGGCGCCGACGGCCTGGCCGAACTCGCCGGAGGCGCCCAGCGCCCGCGCCAGCATCGAGGCCGTCATCGCGCGGGAACCGGCGGGGACCTCCGCCTCCTCCTCGCGCTGCAGCACGTCGCCGAACAGCTCGGCGGCCTCTTCGGCGTCGCCGGCCCGCAGCATGGCGCGGGCGAGGCGGAAGTCCACGCCGGTCGTGTCTCCGCCGGCTTCGCCGCCGAGTCGCGCCGCGAGACGGTAGCGGGAGACGGCCTTCTCGGGCTCGTCTGCGTCTTCCCAGAGGGCTCCGGCGAGGAGGTGGGCTTCGCCGAGCGCGCGCGTCGCTCCGAGCTCCGCGAGCAGACGGCAGGCCTCGTCGGCGTCGGTGGCGCCCTCGAGGTAGGTGCTGCCGCCGCCGCGCACGCGTGCCCTGGTCTGCAGAGCCTGCGCCCGGTGTCCGGCGCTGAGGTCGTCCTGCTCGAGGAAGCGGTCGAGCAGCGAGCTCCCCGCCTCGAGGTCGCCCTTGCGCAGCACGGCGGAGATCGCGACGAGCGTCGTGGTGTTCGTCAGGCGGGTGTCCTCGGCCTCGGCGAACGATCGCGCGGCGACCTCGGCGTGGTCCAGCGCGGCATCCGCTTCGCCCGCCTGCAGGTGTAGGGCGGCACGGCTGATCGCGAGGTCGCCCCGGGACCAGGCGGGAAGCCCGTCGGAGACGGCGATCGCCTCTTCCAGCGCGGCGGTCGTCTCCGGCGTGTTCAGCCCGAACGTCGCCAGGCCCAGACGCTCCTCCAGGTCGGCCTGCGCGTCGAGGCCGGCGGATCGCAGCGCCGCGATGCGCTCGGGCAGCAGCTGCAGCGCCTCGTCGGCGCGGTCGAGCGCGATCAGGATGCCGAGGCGCATCGACAGCAGTTGGGCGCGCTTGGCCGGATCCTCGACCTCGAGAGCGCGGGGGAGGGCTTCGAGCGTCTCGTGCTCGGCGCCGAACTGGGCGAGCTGCATCACGCGCTCGAACCATCCGTCCGCGTCGACCGGGGTGGTCGAGGGGGCCGGGGCGACGAACGCATCGGACCGGATCGGCACGTCGTACTGCTCGGCCGCGAGTGCCCGCATCCGCTCCAGGCTGCGCGCGTGGCCGTCGGTGCCGTCGCGCTCGTCGAAAGCCGCGCCGATGCGGTCGGCGGCGGCCCAGGCCGATGCTGCGAGCTCGGCAGCGCTCCAGGCGCCGTCGTGCTCGCCGAAGAACGCGAGCAGGGCGGGCGAGTCCGCGCCGCGCACGGGGGTGTCGCCGTGTCCGGCGGCCGTGACGCGGTCCAGGGCGACGGCGAGAGCGGCCAGGGCGGCGAAGTGCGCGTCGACGTTGAGTCCGTCGTGCGCCAGCCAGGCGATGTGCTTCTCGACGAGCGCCAGCGCGCGGGCCTCGTTGCCGGTGATCGCCGCGAACACGATGTTGTTGGCCACGATGCGCAGGTTGTCGGGGTTGTCCTTCGCCAGCCGGTAGCTGCGCAGGTGCGCGGTCTTCGCCTCGTCGACGCGCCCGGCGCGGAGGTAGGGGAGCAGCACGCGGGACAGTGCGTGCTCCGGCTCCTCACCGCAGGAGAAACCGCCCTCGATCATCTCCTCGACGAGGACGATCGCCTCCGCGTCGCGGTCGGTGTCCGCGAAGAAGCCGGCGATCTGGCTCCGGCCGCAGGCGTCGCAGTGGCTGTGGTCGTCGCGCGGGGTCGCCTCCAGCTGCACGCGCAGGGCTTCGGCGTCGTCCATGCGCCCGGCGTCCCAGGCGTCCTCGAAGCGCGCGGTGAGCACGCCGCTCACGCCCAGGCCGGCCGAGCGGTAGTGCGACTCCATGTCCTCGAGCACGGCCGCGATCTGCTCCTGCGAGAAGGCCGGCGAGGAGCGCAGCGACGACGCCATCCACTTGAACTGCCACATCAGGTCGGCGCCGCCGTTGTCGAGGTCGGCGGGGAAGCGCTGCGGGTCGGCGTCATGGTGCGCGAGGCACCACGCGAACGAGTTGAGCATGACATCGGTGGCGCCGTTCATGTTCGCCGACGCCGTCTGGCGCATCCGGGCCTCGTACTCCAGCCGGTCGTCGCCGATCTCGACGGCCAGCGCGACCGCCTCCGACACGAGCGCCTGCTCGGCCGGGCCCCAGGGGGTGCGATCGATCTCCTCGATCAGCTGCTGGAAGCGCTTCTTCGGACGTGCCATGGACGGGGCCTTTCGGTGGAGGTTCAGCGGGCGTCGCCGAAGGGGATCGCGTCCCCTTCGAGTCCGGCCGAGAGCGAGACGAGGTCGGCGAGTGCGCTGGTCATCAGCGCACGGTCGGCGTCGGCGAGCGGATGATGCCCGGCGAGCAGCGCCTGGATGTAGAGGAGCTGCACGGTGCGGGCGAAGACGGCGTCGTCCTGCACGCGCACCAGCGCGCGCACGACCCGGTTCGACCAGTTCAGGCACAGACGGGCGCGCAGGTCGTCGTCGCGCGCGGAGGACAGCGTCTGGTCGATGCGGTCCAGGACGCCGCCCCACAGTGCGCCGGTGACGCCCTTGGTCCGCCCGCGGTCGATCGCCCGCAGCACCTCGGGGTCGGCCACGTAGAGCCCGGCGAGGTCGGGGCGGTCGATCGCGCGCACGACGACCGAGCACTCGGACGCGGCGAGCACGGCGCCGGCGCGGGTCTCCAGGGCGACGGCGGCATCGCGGTCGTCGAGCGGAGGCGGGTCGAGGCGGTCGAGCTCGCCCGTCACATCGACCTGCTCGACCGTGACGTGCGGGTAGAGGTCCGGCAGCATCCGCACCAGGTCGGCGTCGTAGAGGTAGCCGCCGTTGACGAGCACCTCGTCGGCGGGCGAGATCCCGGCCACCTGTCGGAACTCGTCCACGGTCTGCGCGTAGCGGACGTGCGGGTAGCGCTCCACCAGGTCGCCGACCCGCAGGGTGCCGTGGGTGGTCTCGACGGTCAACCAGCGGGAGATGAACTGCGCGAGCTCCTCGTCGTGACGCACCAGCGACTTGAGGCCGACCTCGTGGACCGCGACGAACTGCGCGAGACGGTGGGGCTCGCGCAGGCCCAGTTCGAGCACCCAGCGGCGGATGCCGGCGCCGAGCTGCTCGCGGACGCGCTCGAGTGCCGCATCCTCGACCAGCGACTCCCTGCTCGCGGTCGGCGCGAGGCCGGTGGAGTCGATCACGGCGCGGACGAAGAACGCCCAGTCCGGGAGGACATCGTCCACGCGCTCGGACAGCAGCATCCGCCCCAGGTACATGCGGGTGGCCTGGCGGGCGCCCGGGGGAGGGGCGAAGGGCAGCACGTAGGCGAGTCCGCGGGTGCCGGTGGCCGGCTCGTTGAGCTCGATGATGTCGAGCGGGCTTGCGCCGAGGAGGTCGCGGCCGTATCGGACCGCCGCCTCGGGATCCTGCGCGGCGTCGAGGAACGGGGCGTCCCTGGTGATGTCGATGTCGCCGCCGGGTGCGTCGAGCGTGACCCGCACCGGCAGGAACTCGCCGAACGTCGTCGCCAGCTCGTGCACGGCGGCCGGGCGCAGGAGCTCGTCGGTGTCGAAGCGCGGCACGAGGTGCACGCTGGTGCCGATCGGGAGCTCCTCCTCCAGCTCGGCCACCTGGAAGGTGCCGTCCGCGCTGCCGGTCCACTCGACCGAAGCGCCGCCGCGGGCACTCCGCGAGCGGATCACGATGGTGTCGGCGACCATGAAGCAGCTGAGCAGGCCGATGCCGAACTGCCCGAGGTAGTCGCTGCGGGGCAGGTCGAAGATGTCGCGTTTGGAGCTGCGGCCCACGGTCGCCAGCAGATCGGCGACTTCCGTGGCCGTGAGACCCACGCCGTCGTCGCGCAGCACGAACTCGCCGTTCTCGGCGGTCAGCGGGGTGATCCGGATGCGTCCGCCTCCGCCGTCGACCTCGCGGCGGGCGGTGATCGCGTCCCGCGCGTTCTGCATGAGCTCGCGAAGGTACACCCGGGGGCTGGAGTAGATGTGCCTGCTGAGCAGATCGACGACACCGCGCACATCCACCTGGAACTGCTGCACATCCGCGCTCACACGCGCCCCTTTCCCCCGACTTCCGCTCGCCGAGCCTAGCAACAACGCGGGTTCCGCTCCCGGTTCGGCGCCACCGGATCGATGCCGTATGCTTGTGGGGCAGTTGTTCTCTGCAGTCTTTCGCCATGCCTGGGGCTCACGCCCCGCCGGATCGTGAAAGGGTGGAGAGGCACCCCGAGTCCTCCCGGACTCTAGGGCGGTAGCTCAATTGGCAGAGCAGCGGTCTCCAAAACCGCAGGTTGCAGGTTCGATTCCTGTCCGCCCTGCGCGTCAGCGCAACGCTGACACACGAAAGGTACATTCAGGATGGATCAGGACGAACCGCGCGGCGAGGTCGTCGCGGCCGGCGCCACCCGCGAGAAGAAGGGCAACCCCTTCTCCCGGTTCTTCGGGGGCATCGCCCTGTTCCTCCGCCAGGTCATCGCCGAGCTCCGCAAGGTCGTCACCCCGACTCGCAAGGAGCTGTTCAAGTTCACCCTGGTGGTGCTCGTCTTCGTTGTGATCGTCATGGGCATCGTCTACGGCTTGGACACGCTGTTCGCATTCGTGACGCACTGGGTGTTCGGAATCCCTGGCTGATGACGCCCGCGGCTCGTGCCGCAGCTATGGAGAAGAAGCAACGTGTCTGAACGATATTCCGACGACGCCGACTGGGCGACCGCCGCAGAGCAGTCCAGCGAGGAAGACGAAGCCCAGGAGGGCAACGTCCTCGCAGAGGAAGAGCTCTCGGCCACCTCGGCTGAGCACGTCGCTGTCCACGTCGAGGGCGAGGACGGCGAAGAGGACGACACGGATGACACCGACATCGACATCGACGACCCGGAGGCGGACGCGATCGTGAACGACGCTCTCAACCTGGACGAAGCGGCTGAGTCTGAGGCTGCCGCTGAGGTCCTCAACGAATCTGTGGCCGAGGAGGTCGCCGAGCTCGACGCGGCTGCGGCCGACGAGGTCACGCCCTACGACGGCCCCGACCTCGGTGCTGACGAGGAGCAGGGCGACGAGGAGTCCTCTGCGGACGACGAGGACGCCGAGGAGGACCCGTACGAGGCCTTCCGCCTGGACCTCCGCATGCTCCCGGGCAAGTGGTACGTCATCCACTCCTACGCCGGCTTCGAGCGCAAGGTGAAGGCCAACATCGAGCAGCGCAAGTCGACGCTCGAGGTCGAGGACGAGATCTACCAGGTCGAGGTCCCGATGGAAGACGTGGTCGAGATCAAGAACGGCCAGCGCAAGATGGTCACCCGCGTGCGCATCCCCGGCTACGTGCTGGTGCGCATGGAGCTCACGGAAGACACCTGGTCGGTCGTGCGTCACACCCCGGGTGTCACCGGCTTCGTGGGCAACGCCCACAACCCGACGCCGCTGCGCTTCGAAGAGGCCTTCAACATGCTGAAGTCCCTCGTCGAGGTCAAGGACGTCCCCACGGCCAAGAACATCGCGTCGAAGGGCGGCGTCGCCGTCGCTCGTCCGCTGCCGGCCGAGGTCGACTTCGAGGTCGGCGAGACCATCACGATCAAGGAGGGCTCGTTCGCGGGTCTTCCCGGTTCGATCAGCGAGATCAAGCCCGAGAGCGGCAAGCTCACGGTCCTCGTCTCCCTCTTCGAGCGCGAGACCCCGGTCGAGCTGTCGTTCGACCAGGTCACCAAGATGGTCTGACACCAGTCCTCACGAGAACGGCCGTCCCTTTCGGGGCGGCCGTTCTCGCGTCGGGGGCGCCTGCCCGTCGCGTAGCCCGCGGCAACGAGTGCTCTCCTGATCGGGTAGACTTGTGTGGTTTGTGCGGCGCTTCGGCGTGCGCGGAGACGACCACGGTCCGGAACCGCCGGATCTGTGGGAGAAGCGGATGCCCCGGCATCCGATTCGATGAAAGGAAAGAGAATGGCACCGAAGAAGAAGGTGACCGGCCTGATCAAGCTTCAGATCAACGCCGGTGCAGCCAACCCGGCGCCGCCGATCGGCCCCGCGCTCGGTCAGCATGGCGTCAACATCATGGAGTTCTGCAAGGCGTACAACGCCGCGACCGAGTCGCAGCGCGGCAACGTCATCCCCGTCGAGATCACCGTCTACGAGGACCGCAGCTTCACGTTCGTTCTGAAGACCCCGCCCGCTGCGGAGCTCATCAAGAAGGCCGCCGGCGTCCCCAAGGGCTCCGCGACCCCGCACACCGTCAAGGTCGCGAAGATCACCAAGGACCAGGTCCGCCAGATCGCCGAGACCAAGCAGGCCGACCTGAACGCGAATGACATCGAGGCCGCCTCGAAGATCATCGCCGGCACCGCCCGTTCCATGGGCATCACGGTCGAGGGCTGAGGAGAATAATCATGGCTACCAAGTCCAAGGCTTACAAGGCTGCCGCCGAGAAGATCGAGGCAGACCGTTTCTACACCCCGACCGAGGCTGTCGCCCTCGCGAAGGAGACCGGCTCGTCGAAGTTCGACTCGACCGTCGAGGTCGCGCTGAAGCTCGCCGTCGACCCCCGCAAGGCAGACCAGATGGTGCGCGGCACCGTCATCCTGCCCCACGGCACCGGTAAGACCGCCCGCGTCATCGTGTTCGCCACCGGCCCCGCGGCCGAGGCAGCGATCGCCGCAGGCGCCGATGAGGTCGGCGGCGCCGAGCTCATCGAGAAGGTCGCCGGCGGCTGGACCGCGTTCGACGCGGCCGTCTCCACCCCGGAGCTCATGGGCCAGGTCGGTCGTCTCGGCAAGGTGCTCGGCCCGCGTGGTCTGATGCCGAACCCGAAGACCGGCACCGTGACCCCGAACCCGGCCAAGGCCGTCGAGGAGATCAAGGGCGGAAAGATCGAGTTCCGCGTCGACAAGCACGCCAACGTGCACTTCGTCGTCGGCAAGGCCTCCTTCACCGCCGAGCAGCTGAACGAGAACATCGGCGCAGCGCTCGAGGAGATCGTCCGCCTCAAGCCGTCGAGCGCCAAGGGCCGTTACATCCAGAAGGGTGCGGTGTCGACCACGTTCGGCCCCGGCATCCCGCTGGACGTCAACGCCATCTGAGTCTGACTCCCTGAAACGCCCCCGGGTCCGCCCGGGGGCGTTTCGGCGTCCTGCCCCGGACACCGCGAAACGCAACGTCATCGGATGCGGGGAACCGCCGCAGGCCACGTACTGTGAGGGAGTTCCCGCGGCGGTCGCGTAAACTCGCACCGCGCATCACACCCCAGGAGGGTCCATGTCTCGTCGTCTCATCGCCGTCACCGCACTCGTCATCGCCGCCGCGACGCTCACCGCCTGCAGCGGATCGAGCACTCCCGCGAGCACCTCGGGCGGCGGGGAGAGCTCCGCGAGCTCCGACTTCGGCCTGGTCAAGGACGGCACGCTCACGGTCGCGACCGAGGGCACCTACCGCCCCTTCAGCTTCCACGGCGACGGCGGATCCGGCGACCTCACGGGCTTCGACGTCGAGATCATCCAGGCCGTCGCCGACAAGCTCGGCCTCGAGGTCACCTTCCAGGAGACGCAGTGGGACGCGATCTTCGCCGGCCTCGACGCCGGGCGCTTCGACGTGATCGCGAACCAGGTCTCGATCAACGAGGACCGCGAGAAGAAGTACCTCTTCAGCGAGCCGTACACCGTCTCGCCCGGCGTGATCGTCGTGGCCGACGACGATGACTCGATCTCCTCCTTCGCCGACCTCGACGGCAAGACGACCGCGCAGTCCCTCACCAGCAACTGGAACGATCTCGCCAAGGAGTCCGGCGCGAAGGTCGAGGCCGTCGAAGGATGGGCGCAGGCCGTCGAGCTGCTGCGTCAGGGCCGTGTCGACGCGACCATCAACGACAAGCTGACCTTCCTCGACTACGAGAAGACCAACAGCCCGTCCGGGCTCAAGATCGCGGCGGAGACCGAGGACGCGGGCAAGCAGGCCTTCGTGTTCACCAAGGACAAGAAGGCCCTCGTCGAGGCCGTCGACGGCGCGCTCGACGAGCTCCGTGCCGATGGGACCCTGGCAGAGATCAGCGACAAGTACTTCGGCGAAGACGTCACCAAGTAGTCGATGGAGAACCCCTGGCAGCTGTTCCTCGACTCGCTCGGGCCGATCGCCTGGGCGGGTCTGACGGCGACGGTGCCCCTCGCGCTGGCCTCCTTCGCGCTGGGGCTCCTCATCGCCGTCGGCATCGCCCTGATGCGGATCTCGGTGCATCCGGTCGTGTCGGGGTTCGCCCGGTTCTACATCTCCGTGATCCGGGGCACGCCGCTGCTCGTGCAGCTGTTCGTGATCTTCTACGGCATGCCGTCGATCGGGATCACGATCGACCCGTGGCCGAGCGCCATCATCGCGCTGTCGCTCAACGTGGGCGGCTACGGCGCCGAGGTCGTGCGGGCGGCGATCCTCTCGGTCCCGAAGGGCCAGTGGGAGGCCGCCTACACGGTCGGCATGAACCGCACCCGCACGCTCACGCGGATCATCCTCCCGCAGGCCGCACGGGTGTCGGTGCCGCCGCTGTCGAACACCTTCATCTCCCTCGTGAAGGACACGTCCCTCACCTCGCTGATCCTGGTCACGGAACTGTTCAAGGTGGCCCAGCAGATCGCCTCGACCACGTACCAGTTCATGGTGCTCTACCTCGCGGCGGCGCTGGTCTACTGGGTCTTCTGCCTCCTGCTGTCCTTCGGGCAGAGCGCCCTCGAGAGGAGGCTCGACAGTCGTGTCGCAACCTGAGAACACCCCGCAGGCACTCCTCACCGCCCGGGGGCTGCGCAAGAGCTTCGGCGACAACGAGGTGCTCAGCGGCATCGATCTGACGCTGCATCGCGGCGAGGTCGTCGTGCTCATCGGCCCCAGCGGCTCCGGCAAGACCACGGTCCTGCGCGCGCTCAACGGCCTCGAGACGCCGGATGCCGGGACGATCGTGGTCGCGGGCGGCCCCGACATCGACTTCGCCCCGGCCGCGAAGCCGAAGCCGCGCGTGCAGAAGCAGCAGCGTCTGGCGCTGCGCGACCGTTCGGCGATGGTCTTCCAGCACCACAACCTGTTCCCGCACCTCACGGTGCTCGAGAACGTCATCGAGGGGCCGTGGCGCGTGCAGGGCCGCCCCAAGACCGAGGTGGTGGCCGAGGCGGTCGCTCTGCTCGACCGCGTGGGTCTCGCGGACAAGGCGGATGCGCGCCCGCACCAGCTCTCCGGCGGACAGCAGCAGCGCGTCGGCATCGTGCGCGCGCTCGCCCTCAAGCCCGATCTGCTGCTCTTCGACGAGCCGACGAGCGCGCTCGACCCCGAGCTGGTGGGGGAGGTGCTGCTCGTGATCAAGGAGCTCGCCGACGAGGGATGGACCATGGCGGTCGTGACGCACGAGCTGAGCTTCGCGCGCGAGGCCGCCGATCACGTGCTGTTCATGGACGGCGGCGTGGTCGTGGAGCAGGGGCCGCCGGCCGAGCTCTTCCGTGCGCCGCAGCACGAGCGCACGCAGCGCTTCCTCACCCGGATCATGCGCCCCCTCGACGGGGCCTGATCCTGCGGAGTCCCCGCCCTGCGCGCCGATCGGTGGCAGGATGCGGTCGTGGGAACCATCGACGACTACCTGACCGACCTCGCCGCCTCGGACCGCGAGGCGATCGATCGTGTGTACGCCGTCGCACGGCAGGAGGCGCCCGAGGCCGAGCAGGGCAAGGGATACGGGATGCCCGCGCTGGTGTACGGCGGCAAGCCGCTGCTCTCGGTGATGCGCGCCAGGAAGCACATCGGGATCTATCCGTTCAGCCCGGACGCGGTGGCCGCTGTCGCCGGTTCCCTGGAGGGGCATCCGGGGGTCAGCGTGGACAAGGGGACCATCCGGTTCCAGCCCGAGAGTCCGATTCCCACGGGCGTGCTCGAGAGTCTCGTCCGGGCCCGGCTCGCCCAGATCGACGGCGCCTGAGTCCGGTCAGCCGCCGAGGACCGGCAGCACCAGGCTGATCGCGATCGAGATCATGATCACGGCGATCACGGCGTCGAGGATGCGCCACGAGCGCGGGGTGCGCAGCCAGCGGCCGAGGTAGCGGGCGCCGAAACCCAGCGCCGTGAACCACAGGATGCTGGCGGCGATCGCCCCGCCGGCGAACAGCCAGCGCTGGTCGCCGTGGGTGGCCGCGATCGAGCCGAGCATCAGGACGGTGTCGAGGTACACGTGCGGGTTGAGCCAGGTGAGCGCGAGGGTCGTCAGCACCACGGGCGCCAGGCGGGTGCGGGTGAGCGTGGTGGCGTCTCCGGAGGCGGGTGACTCGGGCGCTCCGGGATCCGCGCCCTCCGCCGTGAGCTCCTCGCCCCCGCGCCAGGCACGACGCGCGGCGAGGATCCCGTAGCTGAGGAGGAACAGCGCGCCCGCCCAGCGGGCCACGACGACCAGCCAGGGCGCGGCGGACAGGACGAAGCCGAGTCCCGCGACACCTGCGGCGATGAGCGCCGCGTCGGAGAGCGCGCAGATGATCACGACGGCGAAGACGTGCTCGCGGCGGATCCCCTGACGCAGCACGAAGACGTTCTGCGCGCCGATCGCGACGATGAGGGAGAGGCCGAGTCCGAGGCCGGCGAGAACCGTGAGCATGTGTCCAGCCTAGGAAGGTCGAGGCATGAACAGAAGCGAAGATTCCTTTCGAACCATTAGCATCGCTTATGTGAGAATCGACCCCGAGCTCGCCGGGACCCTCGCCGCGATCGTCGACGAGGGGACACTGGATGCCGCGTCGAAGCGGCTGCGGATCACCCCCTCCGCGGTCAGCCAGAGACTGAAGACGCTCGAGCAGCAGCTCGGTCGCATCCTCGTCGTGCGGACCAAACCCGCGCGATTGACGGAGGCGGGGGAGGCCGTCGTCCGCCTGGCGCGGCAGATCGCCCTGCTGGAGCACGACGCGCTCGTGGGCGTGGGGATCGATGAGGACGGCTCGGCCCGCCGCATCACCATCCCGCTCGCCGTGAACGCCGACTCGATGGCGACGTGGTTCCTGGCGCCCCTCGCCCGCCTCGCGGCCGGCCACGACATCGATTTCGACCTGCACCGCGACGACCAGAACTTCACCGCGCGGCTGCTCGAGTCCGGCACGGTGATGGCTGCGGTGACCAGTGAGGAGTCGCCCGTCGCCGGGTGCTCGGTGTCGCCGCTCGGGGTGCTCGAGTACCGTGCGATGGCCGAGACGGCGTTCGCGGCGCGCTGGTTCCCGGACGGGGTGACGACGGCTGCGCTGGCCGCCGCGCCGTTCGTCGACTTCGATCGCCGCGACACGCTGCAGCACGAATGGCTCCGCGCCATGTCGGTGCCGCACGAGGGCGTGCCGCGGCATTACGTGCCGGCCTCCCACGACTATGCGCTGGCCGTCGGGCTCGGGCTCGGGTGGGGGATGGTGCCGCTGCTGCAGGAGTCGGCCGGGCTGGTCGCGCTCGGCGGACCGACGCTCCGCGTGCAGCTGTACTGGCAGCAGTGGAACCTGCGCTCGGACCTGCTCGACACGATCGCCGCAGAGGTGGCCGCCGAGGCGCGACGCGTGCTCGGGGGTGCTCCGGTCAGTCGTCCGCGTGCATCCCCGGCGTCACGCCCGAAGCGAGGGCGTGCAGCAGCCGGGTGAGGTTGCCGATGTCGGTCAGGCTCCAGTCCTCGAGCGTGCGCAGCAGCCGACCCTCCTGGGGGAGCCGCGCCTGGGCGAGCCGCTCCGCACCGAGGGGCGTCAGCTGCAGGAGGAACGAGCGCCCGTCGGACGGATCGGCGGAGCGCTCGATCAGACCGAGGTCCTCGAGCTCGCGCACCATGCGGCTGACCTGGCCCTTGTCCATCAGCATCCGCTCCGACAGCGTCGACACCGTCACGCGCTCGCAGCGCGCGATCGTGGTGAAGATCTTGTAGGCGCCGGGCAGGAGACCGGGACTCACCCGATTGGCGTTCTCCATGATCACCCGTCGGAAGTGCGTGATCAGCTCGCCGAACTCCGCCTCGAGGGCGCGGACCGCTTCGGCCCGCGCCTCCGGGGTGTCCTCGGGGTGCTCAGCGTCGGGCATCGGAGCCCGCATCGCCGTGGTCGCCGTTCCGGTCGATCACGGTGACGGTGCCGGTGGTCGGTGCGCCGGACAGCGCGGTCGCATCGGCCACCGCGACGTCGGCCGCCCCCTCCACCGAGCCGTCGACGGGCTTCTTCTTCGCGGCATCCGCCTGGGCCCGCTCCGTCGTCGTCATCGTGGTGAGCGGACGGTTCGGCAGGAACAGGATCGCGATGAGGCTGATCACCGCGAGCGGGATGCCGATCAGGAACGCATGCGAGATGGCCTGTGCGTAGAAGTCCTCGATGATCGAGCGCACGGGCTCGGGGAGGAGACGGACCTCGGGCAGCGTGCCGCTGGAGAGCTGTGCGGCCACCGCGGCACCCTTGTCGCCGAGCTGTGCGATCGCGGCGCCGATCCGCTCCTTCCCGTCGGTGAACAGGCTGGTGAGGCTGTTCGCGAGCACGGCTCCCATGACCGAGACGCCGATCGTGCCGCCGAGGCTGCGGAAGAACGTGACGCCGGAGCTGGCGACGCCCATCTCGCTGGGCTTCGCGACGTTCTGCACGATGAGGACGAGGTTCTGCATCGTCATGCCGACGCCGGCGCCCATCACGAACATGTAGATCGAGACGAGGACGAAGTTCGTGTCGTAGTGCAGCGTCGACAGCATGACGGAGCCGGCGATCAGCAGCACGGAGCCGAGGATCAGGTAGCCCTTCCACTTGCCGAAGCGGGTCACGAGCTGGCCGATCACCATCGACGAGATCAGGAGCCCTGCCATCATCGGGAGGGTCATCAGGCCGGCCTCGGTCGGCGTGGCGCCGCGGGAGAGCTGCATGTACTGCGCGAGGTAGACCGAGGTGCCGAACATCGCGACGCCGATCGAGATCGACGCGAGCACCGACAGGGTGAACGTGCGACCGCGGAAGAGCGTGAGCGGGATGAGCGGCTCGCGCACCTTGAGCTCGACGATGATGAACGCGATGGCCGAGACGATCGCGCCGCCGACCATGAGCACGGTCTCGGTGCTCCACCAGTCGAAGGCCGATCCGGCGTTCGTGATCCAGATGAGGATCAGGGAGACGGCCGCCGAGAGCAGCACGATGCCGACGTAGTCGATGGAGACCTTGCGGGTGCGCGCGGTGCTGATGTGCAGCGTCTTCTGCAGGATGATCAGCGCGGCGACGGCGAAGGGAAGGGCGACGAAGAAGTTCCAGCGCCAGTTCGCGACGTCCGTGATCCATCCGCCGAGCAGCGGACCGCCCACGGTGGCGACGGCCATGACGGCGCCGAACAGGCCCATGTACCGACCGCGCTCACGCGGGCTGATGATGTCGGCCATGATGACCTGGCTGAGGGCGGCGAGTCCGCCACCGCCGATGCCCTGGATGGCGCGGAAGGCGATGAGGGTGTTGGTGTCCTGCGCGAAGCCGGCGGCGGCGGTCGCACCGACGAAGATGATGATCGCGATCTGGATCAGCAGCTTCCGGTTGAACAGGTCGGCGAGCTTGCCCCAGATCGGGGTCGAGATCGCGGTGGTGAGCAGCGTCGCGGTGATGACCCAGGTGTAGGCGGCCTGGTCGCCGCCGAGGTCGTGCACGATGACCGGCATCGAGGTGGAGACCACCGTGGTGGCGATCATCGAGACGAACATGCCGAGGAGGAGGCCGGTGAGGGCTTCGAGCACCTGTCGATGCGTCATCTTGACGGGAGAGTCCGTGGTCATTCGGGACCTTTCGCAGTCGGGAGGGGGATGCTGCGACAGCTCTGGCGCGCACGAGATGGTTGAACTGGGTCAACTATACGTCGATCGTTGATCTTCGTCAACCAATCCTCCGCGGGCTCTTCCGGCCTGCGCGGAATGAGCGACGGACGTGCGCGAAATCGCCTTGTTCTGCCTGAGGGGGTCGGTGAGGATGAGGCACAAGCGAGGATGCGGGGCCTCTGAGGGGCGGCCGTTCTCCGGCATCCCCGCGATCGCCTGATTCCTGAGGGGGACATCCCATGGCTACGAAAGACACGAATCGCAAGGTCCTCGCCGTCCTGGCCGGGGGGCTCGTCCTCGGGGTGGGGGCCGCCGTCGTCCTCGCGGCCTGGAACGACTCCGAGTTCGCGAACGGCACGTTCACCGCCGGCTCGTTCACCTTCACGGGTTCGACCGATGGCGCGACGTTCAGCGATCACGCCACCACGGGCGACGCCGCGTCGCTGACGTTCGAGCTCGATCCCACGAACTTGAGCCCCGGCGACGTGGTCTACGCGCCCTATGCGCTGCGGCTCGGCGGTACCTACGACGCCACGCTCGACTCCGTCGCTCCGGTCGGTGCCGGCGACTTCGCCACTGCCGGGAAGCTGACCTACGACGTGGTGTCGACGGGGACCACGTTCGGCTGCGACGCCGCCGCCTTCGCGGCCGGGACCGCTGTGCCCACGACGATGACGACGGCTGCGGACGTCAACCTCTGCATCCGGGTGACCGCTGCGGCCGGCGCGGGAGGAATCGAGCAGGGCGACACGGGAACCGTCACATGGCAGTGGAACGCGACCTCGGTGCAGCCGTAGTTCTCCGTCGTCGTCCGCGTCGAGGGACGCCGCGTCCGCGATCGTCACGCGGGTTCCGGCGCGTGCGGGCGCTGCTCGCGGGAGGACTGGTCCTCGGCGTCGGCGCGACGATGACGATCGCGGCATGGACCGACCAGGAACTCGCGACGAGCACGGTGAGCGCCGGCACCTTCTCGATCGTGTCGAGGTCGGATCAGGGTGCGTTCGCGTCGCACGGACCGTCCGAGACGGTGCTGACGGTCCCGCTCGATGCCGCCGGGCTGTATCCGGGCGTGAAGAAGGCCGCCTACGTGCAGGTGCAGGCGTCCGGCACGCTCGGCGGCACGGTCAACCTCACCGCCGTCACGGTGACGAACAACGCCGGGGGTGCGCCGACCGGTGCCGACCTCGCGCTGCAGAACGCGATCAAGGTCAACATCGCCGTCGTCGCGGGCCCGGCGAACTGCACGACTGGCGCGACCGCCGCCGCGGCGCTGACCGCGGTCCCCGCGCTGCCGGCGCAGACGCTCACGGTGAGCCCGCTGAACACCATCACGTACTGCATCGTGCTCGAGCTGCCCGCCGACGCGACGGGGACGGCGCAGGGCGGCACGGTGAAGCCGACCTGGACGTTCACGGGAAGCACGAGCTGAGCGACGCCATGGTCACCATCGCACGCGGCGCTCGTGCCGTCGGACGCGGGATGCGCGAGGTGCTGCTCACCCTCGCCGCACTGGGCGGTGTCGTCTGCATCGTGCTCGTGATCCTGGCCTTCACGGGCGGATACTCGCTGATCATGTTCAAGACCGGATCGATGAGCCCGACCATCCCGGCGGGGTCCGTGGCGCTGGTGCAGAAGATCCCCGCCGCCGAGATCGCGATCGGCGACGTGGTGACGGTCGATCGGGACGATGCGTTGCCGATCACGCACCGCGTCCTGAGCGTGCAGCCGGCGGGAGCCGAGGGCACGCGGACGATCACGATGAAGGGTGATGCGAACGACGTGGAGGATCCGGCGCCCTACACGGTCGCCGACGTCAGGATCGTCCGCGGTTCGGTGCCGGGTCTCGCCTCGGTGATCGTGTGGTTCGGGAGCCCCTGGGTGCTCGGCGGCGTCACGATCGGAGCGTCTCTCCTGGTCGTATGGGCGTTCTGGCCGCGGAGGGAGCGTCGCCCGGCAGAGGTGCCTGTCCCCGCGGCGGAGGAGCTCGTGGTGTCGGGCGGCCTGCGAAGGGACCGTCGACCATGAGGCGCCGAGCGATCGGGGTGGCGGTCGTCGTCGTCCTCGTGATGCTCGGCTCCGCGGTTCCGGCCTGGGCTGCTCCCACGACGGAGGTCATCCAGGGGCGGGTCCTGCGCCTGGTGTCGGTCGCCGACTGGGACGCCGCCGGGGCGCTGCTCCCCGGGCAGCAGGTGCGATGGGACGTCACCGTGAGCGCACGCGCGCCGGACCCGGGGCGGGTGACGATCGCGCTGAGTGCGACCGGCGGCGCGGGCCTCGTCCTCGACGTGTCGATGTGCCGGAAGGCGTGGGAGGGGAGCGGATGTCCGGGTGGCGCCGTGACCCTGCGTTCGGCGTGGGAGATCCCGCGCGACGGGGCGGAGGTCCGACTCGTCGACGTGGCCGACAGCGAGGTCGCGAACGTCCGGCTCACCATCGGCCTGGCCGACGGCGCGGAGGTCGGCTCCACGAGCATCCGCCTCCACGCCAGCGGGCAGGGCGAGACGGTGGCGGTGGGACCTGACGGCGGGCTGGCGACGACCGGGCTGACGCCGCAGCTTCCCTGGGTCCTCGCGGGCGGAGGGGCGCTGGTCGTGACCGGTCTGCTGCTCGTGGCTCGCCGACGGCGACGGGACCGGACCGAGGTCCTCGGCCACGAACCGGGAGGCGCCCGGTGAGCCACGTGCGGCGCGGTCGGGTCGCCGCCGCCGTGCTCGGGATCTCGGTGCTCGCGCTCGTCGGGCTGGTGCCGCCGGTTCCCTCGACCGAGGCGGCATGGACGGATGCCGAGCGGGCCACGGCGACGGGGACCTCGATCAACGTTCCCGAGCCCATCAGCTCCGGGAGCCCGGGATGCGTGGCGAGCAGCGGACTCCTCGGAGCGAACCCCCAGGTCTCGATCTCGTGGCGGGCGCCCGCCACCGCGACGGGCTACGACCTCACCAAGGCGGAGTTCGGCCAGATCGTGAACCAGGGGCTGCTCGAGCCCATCCTCAGCAACCTGCTCGGCAACGTGAAGACCACGGGGAACGCGGCGGCCTACGTGACGGTGATCGACGGAGGCCTGCTCACCGGCCTCCTCGGGGCGTCGAAGACCTTCGGCATCCGGTTCATCGGTCCCGGCGGATGGCGGTCGGACTGGCTCGTCGCGAATGCCACGATGGGGCTGCTCGGAGCGAATCCGCAGTGCTCCATGTCGACGGCCCCCAGCTACTAGGGGCGGCGTCGCTCAGTCCGCGAGGGCCAGCGCCCGGAAGGCGTCGCGCTCGCGCAGCTGCTCACGGCGGCTGGTCGCCGCGTCCATCGCGCGCGTCGGAACCTGCTGGCCGGTCGTGCGGCGGTAGAGCTCGTCGATCAGGTCGGTGGCGAGGCCGACGAGCTTCGCGATCTCGCGGTCGTCGCGGTCGATCCACACGCAGCGCGGCTCGTCGTGGATCGGGGCGAAGTCGACGTGCTCCTCCCACACGAACAGGGTGCGCTCGGCGCCGAGCACGTGCTGCTGCCACCACACCTGACGGAGGTAGGTGCGCGGGATGCCGCGGAAGGCCTTGTTCGTGGTCTTGATCTCGGCGAGCTTCACGCGCCCGTCGGCGTCGACCGCGATGCCGTCGGGCGTGGCGAGGTGACGGTGCTCGACCTCGGCGCGGAACAGCGCGGACGAGGGCAGGATGCCGTGGGTCGCGGCGACCCAGGCGGCGATCTCGGGCTCGCGACGTCGTCCGTGATCCGTGTAGGCGTTGCCGCCGAAGCGTGGTCCGCCGCCGAGCTTCGAGTCGGCCGCGCGGGCGATCGACTTCTCGGAGGTGAGCCCGGCGACGTCGGTGGCCGTGATGCCCCGGGAGCGTGCCCGCATCCACGCCACGCGGTCGCGAGAGTCCGCGACGATGCGTGCGGCGAGTTCCGGTGTCACCCTTCGACCCTAACCCCGCCCGCCGACGCCGCCGCCCCGTACACGCCGCCTCCGCCCCGCATCCCCCGCCCTCCCCGAGCGAACGGCTCCTTCGCGCCGATACCCCGTGCACTCGGCGACAACCCGTGCACTCGGCGGCGGGCGGGCGAGCGGGCGGGCGCGGGGGCGGGGATTTGGGGGACGGGGGCGGGTGGGGTAGAGTTGTGGCAACCGAAGACCGCTGGTCATCGTCGTGTGCGCAAGCACGCAGCGATCGAAGCTCTGCATCGCAGGGGCCCGCGCAGGACACGAACTTTCAAAGCTCCGTGCGCTTGCGCCGGAGCTTTTCTCTTTGCAGGTGGTCCAGGTCGGCGCCTCACCACCGTGCGGCGCCTCGTACACACCAAGGAGTGACCATGGCGCAGAAGGATGCATCGGTCGCCGAGCTCACGAAGTCATTCGAGAACTCGACTGCCGTTCTGCTGACCGAGTACCGCGGTCTGACGGTTGCCCAGCTCAAGGAGCTGCGCAACAGCATCCGTCAGGACGCTGAGTACGCCGTGGTGAAGAACACGCTGACCAAGATCGCCGCCAACAAGGCTGGCATCTCCGCGCTGGACGACGACCTCAAGGGTCCGTCGGCTGTCGCGTTCGTGCACGGTGACTTCGTCGCCACCGCCAAGGCTCTGCGTGACTTCGCCAAGGCCAACCCGCTTCTCGTGATCAAGTCCGGCATCTTCGAGGGCAACGCCCTCACCGCGGACGAGGTCAACAAGTACGCCGCGCTCGAGAGCCGTGAGGTTCTGCTGGCGAAGGCTGCGGGCATGATGAAGGCGACGATGGGCAAGGCTGCCGCCACCATCGACGCTCTTCGCGAAAAGCTGGAGACCGCAGAGGCCGCGTAAGCGACCGGCGATCTCGTCTACAAACCCCATCTATCTAGGAGATACATCATGGCGAAGCTTTCCACCGAGGAGCTGCTTGAGCAGTTCGCCGGCCTGACCCTCATCGAGCTCAACGAGTTCGTGAAGGCGTTCGAGGAGAAGTTCGAGGTCACCGCTGCTGCTCCCGTCGCCGTTGCCGGTGCCGCGGGTGGCGCAGGCGCTGCTGAGGCTGAGGAAGAGAAGGACTCCTTCGACGTCATCCTCGAGGCTGCCGGCGACAAGAAGATCCAGGTCATCAAGACCGTCCGCGAGCTCACCTCGCTGGGTCTCGGCGAGGCCAAGGCTGTCGTCGACGGTGCCCCGAAGGCCGTCCTCGAGGGCGCCAACAAGGAGACCGCCGAGAAGGCCAAGGCTGCTCTCGAAGAGGCAGGCGCAACGGTTACCCTCAAGTAATCGCGACGCTCACGCGTTTCTCAACGAAGGCCCCGGGTTCGTCCCGGGGCCTTCGTGCGTTCCGGGCGGGTTGCGTTCCCGGACCAAGACGGATCGGCGCGAGGTACGGATCAGCGCGGGGTGCGGGTCAACGCGGGGTGCGGGTCAGCGCGGGGGAGCGGTCGAGTTGCGCACCACGAGGGCGGATGCCGCGGCGACGTGCTCGAGCGGAGCATCGGGATCGTCCATCCGGTGCGTCAGCAGGCGCACGGCCTCGTGTCCCTGCTCCCGGGGCGACTGCCCGATCGTGGTCAGCGCGAACATGTCCGCGTGCTCGTGGTCGTCGATGCCGACGACGCTGAGCTCGGTCGGCACGGCGATGCCCAGACGGCGGGCGGCGATGATCGCACCGATCGCCGCTTCGTCGCACACCCCGACGATCGCCGTCGGACGGTTCCGGCGGTCGCCGAGCAGACCCGCCGCCGCCGCGTATCCGCCCGGCATGGTCGGCGCGGCCCCTGCGACCCGCGCATGATCGGCGAGGCCGGCGGCCTGCAGCGCGCCCCGGTAGCCGTCGAGGCGCATGGCATCGCCGAAGCTGAGCTCCGTCGCGTCCGTCGACCCCCCGACGAAGGCGATGTCGGTGTGACCGAGCTCGATGAGGTGCTCGGTCGCGATGCGCGCCGCCGCGGCGTCGTCGATCGAGACCGCGCTCGAGCCCTCCCCGTACGGGCCGACGCTCACGAGCGGACGTCCGGTGCGCTGCAGTCGCTCGAGCTCGCGGGCGCTGGGCTGGATGCCGACCGCGATGATCCCGTCGAAGCGACGCCCGGGGAGCACCGTCTCGAACAGCCGCTCCCTGGTCTGCGAGCCCTCGGGAACGCCGTAGAGCGAGAGGTCGTAGTCGAGCGCCAGCAGGGACTCCTGGATCCCGGCCAGCAGCTCGGCGAAGAACCAGCGGTCCACAGGTGGCATCACGATGCCGATGGTCTGCGTGCGCCCGGTCGCCAGGCTCGTCGCAGAGGAGTGGGCGACGTAGGACAGATCGCGCGCGGCATCCTCGACACGGGTCCTGGTGTCTTCGGAGACGTAGCCGCGTCCGCTCAGCGCACGGCTCGCGGTGGCCTTCGAGACTCCGGCACGTGCCGCGACGTCCGCGATCGTGCTCATCGGTCCTCCTCGACCTGATCCCACGGCGGCGTGGGTGGCGGCGGTGAGCGCGCCGGGTGTCAGCGTAGTCTTCGCCAGGGAAAAAAGGAACCGGTTCCACATCGCGAGCGAGGGAGCGCTCCCATCCGAGCGCGCGAGGAGCGGCGAATGGTTGTCAGCTTGTGACCCTTGCTTGTTGTGCGGGGCGGGCGAAGGACAGTAGGTTGGCCTGGAATCGGTTCCCGAACGACGCCGGGGGTGGCGTCGGGCGAGGTAGGGGCCGTGAAACTCGAAGAGGAGAATTCACATGGGTCTGTCACAGCGTTCCAGGCGGTTCGCACCGCTCGCCCTGCTGGGCGTCGCGGGCATCGTTCTGGCCGGTTGTTCCGGAGAAGGCGACGGGGGCGGTGACGGCGGCCCGGGCGATGCGGGTGAAGCCGACGGCGTCGTCACGATCTACGGCACGATCATCGACTCCGAGGCCGAGCTCATGGAGGAATCCTGGAAGGACTGGGAAGAAGAGAACGACATCGACATCCAGTACGAGGGTTCTCAGGAGTTCGAGGCGCAGATCGCCGTCCGCGCGGCCGGAGGCAACGCTCCGGACCTCGCCATCACGCCGCAGCCCGGCCTCGTCTCCGACCTCGCCAAGCAGGGGTACCTGCAGCCGGCGCCGGACGGCGTCGCCGACAACGTCAAGAAGTACTGGTCCGAGGACTGGGCGAACTACGCGACGACCGATGACGTGCTCTACGGTGCGCCGCTGATGGCGAACCTGAAGGGCTGGGTCTGGTACTCGCCGGAGCAGTTCACGGAGTGGGGCGTCGACGTCCCCGAGACCTGGGACGACCTGCTCGCCCTCACCAAGACGATCCAGGAGAAGACGGGCAAGGCACCGTGGTGCGCCGGCTTCGGATCCGACGCCGCGACCGGTTGGCCGGGCACGGACTGGATCGAGGACCTCATGCTCCGTCAGTCCGGTCCGGAGAACTACGACAAGTGGATCTCGCACGACATCCCCTTCACGGACAAGACCGTCGTCGACGCCTTCGACTCGGTGGGCGAGATCCTTCTCAACCCGGACTACGTCAACGCCGGCTACGGCGACGTCAAGACGATCAACGCCACGCCGTTCGGTGACGTCGCTCGTGTGATGGGCAGCGGCGAGTGCGCGCTGACCCACCAGGCGTCGTTCTTCGACGGCTTCCTGCAGGACCCGAAGAACGGCAACGTGACCGTCGGTCCCGACGCCGACATCTGGGCCTTCATGACGCCTCCGGTCGAGGCCGGCAAGGGTCTCTCCGTCACCGGTGGCGGCGAGATCGTGGCCGCGTTCTCCAACGACGCCGACACCATCAAGGTGCAGGAGTACCTCTCCAGCCCCGAGTGGGCGAACAGCCGCGTCAAGCTCGGCGGCGTGATCAGCGCCAACAACGGCCTCGACCCGGCCAGCGCGTCCAGCCCGATCCTCCAGGAGTCGATCAAGATCCTGCAGGACCCGGAGACGACGTTCCGCTTCGACGCCTCCGACCTGATGCCCAGCGTCGTCGGCGCCGGCTCCTTCTGGAAGGGAATGATCGACTGGGTCAACGGCACCTCGACGTCGGACGTGCTCAGCACGATCGACTCCTCCTGGCCGTCCGACTGATCGACCCCGCTCGGGCGGGCATCTGACGCCCGCCCGAGCAGGGTGACGGATGTGGGGGCCGACCGCGAGTCGGCTCCCGCATCTGTCTCCGGAACGTTCACCGTCGAACGCGAAAGGGACGCGTATGTCCGATTTCTTCAAATGGGTCGCAGGAATGCCACCGCTCGTGCAGGTCCTGGTCGTCGTCCTCGCCTTCGGGGTCGTCGTCGGGATCGTCATCTTCCTGCTGGAGATCGCGCCCCGCGCGGGCCGGCTCTACACCGGCATCCGGCTCGCCGCCTGCATCGTCGTGCCGCTGCTGGTGTTCATCGCCCTCGGCTCGGTCTGGTGGGCCGCCGCCGTCGCGGCCGTGCTCGGCGGGCTGTTCTTCTGGCTCGACTTCCGGTCGAGGCAGGGAGCGGGCTACATGTTCCAGCTCGTCGGCTTCCTCGCACCCGCCATGGTGCTCCTGGCGATCGGTCTCGTCTACCCGTCGATCGCCACGATCATCCAGTCGTTCATGAACTCGCGGGGCAACCGCTTCGTCGGGCTCGAGAACTTCGTCTGGATCTTCGCCACGCCCAAGGGCATCAGCACCGTCGCGAACACGATCGTCTGGGTGCTCGTCGCCCCGATCGTCTCCACGGCGATCGGTCTGGCCTACGCGGTGTTCATCGACCGGTCCCGCGGCGAGAAGGTCTTCAAGTCGCTCGTGTTCATGCCGATGGCGATCTCGTTCGTCGGCGCGAGCATCATCTTCCGCTTCATCTACACGGCCCGTCCCGCGGATCAGCCGCAGATCGGTCTGCTCAACCAGATCGTCGTGTGGTTCGGCGGCCAGCCCGTCGACTTCCTCGCGGTGCAGCCGTGGAACAACCTGTTCCTGATCGTGGTGCTCATCTGGGTGCAGACCGGATTCGCGATGGTGATCCTGTCGGCGGCCATCAAGGGTGTGCCCGCCGAGCTCAACGAAGCCGCCTCGCTCGACGGCGCCAATGCCTGGCAGCGGTTCCGGAGCGTGACGATACCCGGCATCCGGCCGGCGCTGATCGTCGTGATGACGACGATCTCGATCGCCTCACTCAAGGTGTTCGACATCGTCCGCACCATGACCGCCGGCGCCAACAACACCTCGGTGCTCGCGAACGAGATGTACTCCCAGTTCAAGGGCTTCGAGGCCGGACGCAGCGCCGCGCTCGCCGTGGTGCTGTTCATCCTGGTGGTCCCGATCGTCGTGTACAACGCGCGCAACCTTGCCAAGCAGCGGGAGATGAGCTGATGACCACGCAGACCACACCCGGTACGGACACGGCCACGCTGGTCGCGGGCGGGCACGAACCCACGAGCAGTCTGGGCCGGGTCAAGAAGCGGCTCACGTCTCCGTGGGCGACGCTCGCGGCCCTCATCATCGCCGTCATCTGGACGGTCCCGACCCTGGGCCTGCTGATCTCGTCGTTCCGCGATCCCGCGCAGATCACCCGCAACGGGTGGTGGACGATCTTCCAGAACCCCGGCTTCACCATCGACAACTACGTCGAGGTGCTCGGGGCGGGCAACAGCCAGCTCACCATGGCCCAGTCGTTCATGAACTCGATCGCGATCGCCATCCCGGCGACCGTGTTCCCGCTCGTGATCGCGAGCCTCGCGGCCTACGCGTTCGCGTGGATCGACTTCAAGGGACGCAACGGCCTGTTCATCGCGGTGTTCGCGCTGCAGATCGTGCCGATCCAGATGGCCCTGGTGCCGCTGCTGTCGCTGTTCTCACGCGGACTCAAGATCGGCAACGTGACCCTGTTCGAGTCGCTGAGCGCGTCGAACTCGTTCACGCAGGTCTGGATCGCGCACACGATCTTCGCGCTGCCGCTGGCGATCTTCCTGCTGCACAACTTCGTCTCGGAGATCCCGCGCGACGTGATCGAGGCGGCCCGGGTCGACGGCGCCGGGCACGGACAGATCTTCTTCCGGATCGTCCTGCCGCTGACGGTGCCGGCCATCGCGTCGTTCGCGATCTTCCAGTTCCTGTGGGTGTGGAACGACCTGCTGGTGGCGCTGGTGTTCGCCGACGGCAAGCAGGCGCCGATCACCAAGCTGCTGGCCGAGATCACCGGAAGCAGGGGACAGGACTGGTACCTCCTGACGGCCGGGGCGTTCGTGGCGATCATCGTGCCGCTGATCGTGTTCTTCGCCCTGCAGCGCTACTTCGTGCGCGGGCTGCTGGCGGGGTCGACGAAGGGCTGATCCATCGACAGGATCCGCGGATGCCGCGGTCGGGTGCAACACAACCCCGGTCGCGGCATCCGCGCGTCTACCCTGAAGTCATGAAGTATGCGGACTCGATCGTCGACCTCGTCGGCGACACGCCCCTCGTGAAGCTCCAGCACGTCACCGAGGGCGTCGCGTGCACGGTGCTCGTGAAGCTCGAGTACCTGAACCCGGGCGGGTCGTCGAAGGACCGGATCGCGGCGCGGATCATCGACGCGGCCGAGGCCTCGGGGGATCTGAAGCCGGGCGGAACGATCGTCGAGCCCACCAGCGGGAACACCGGAGTCGGCCTGGCGCTCGTCGCCCAGCAGCGCGGGTACAAGTGCGTCTTCGTGCTGCCGGACAAGGTCGGCGAGGACAAGATCGACGTCCTGCGGGCCTACGGCGCCGAGGTCGTGGTGACTCCGACCTCGGTCGCGCCGGACAGCCCGGAGTCGTATTACAGCGTGAGCGACCGGCTGGTCCGCGAGATCCCCGGGGCGTTCAAGCCGAACCAGTACGAGAACCCGAACGGTCCGCGCAGCCACTACGAGACCACGGGTCCGGAGATCTGGCGCGACACCGACGGCCAGATCACCCACTTCGTGGCCGGCGTCGGCACGGGCGGCACCATCACCGGAACCGGGCGGTATCTGCGTGAGGTGTCGGAGGGGAGCGTGCGCATCGTCGGCGTCGACCCCGAGGGCAGCGTGTACAGCGGAGGCACCGGCCGTCCGTACCTCGTCGAGGGCGTGGGGGAGGACATCTGGCCCGGAGCCTACGACCCGACCGTGCCGCACGAGATCGTGGCGGTCGGCGATGCCGAGTCCTTCGCGATGACCCGGCGTCTCGCCCGCGAGGAGGGCATCCTCGTCGGCGGATCCAGCGGCATGGCCGTCGTCGGAGCTCTGCGCATCGCGCGGGAGCTGCCGGCGGATGCGGTGATGGTCGTGCTCCTCCCGGACGGCGGCCGCGGCTACCTCGGCAAGATCTTCAACGACGGCTGGATGCGCTCCTACGGGTTCAGCGATGTGGAGGAGGGCGAGACCGTCGCCGACGTGCTGACGGCTCGGGCCGTCCGACAGGCGCAGGGGCCCGGCTCGGGCATCCCCGACCTCGTGCACGCCCACCCGACCGACACCGTGCTCGAAGCCATCGGCATCATGACCGAGTACGACGTCTCGCAGCTCGTGGTGCTCAGCGCCGAGCCGCCCGTCATGATGGGCGAGGTGGTCGGCACGGTCGACGAGAAGGGTCTGCTCGACCTGCTGTCCCGCGGGGAGGCGAACGCGACCGACGCGGTCGGAGCGCACGTGGGGGAGCGGCTTCCGCTCGTCGGCATCCACACCCCCGTCGCCCAGGCCCGAGCCGCGCTCGCCGATGCTGATGCGCTCCTGGTCACCGAGGACGGCAAGCCCCACACGGTGCTGACGCGGCAGGATCTGCTGGCGTACCTGTCGCGCTGAGGCTCCGCGGAGACGCTGCCGACGGCGGCCGACCCGGGGCGTAACGGGAGAGCCCCGGTCGTGAGGGCGGACGTAGGCTGAGGGCATGTCCGATCACGCCTTCGCCACGCGAGCCATCCACGCGGGACAAGCCCCCGACCCCACCACGGGGGCGATCATCCCGCCGATCTACCAGTCCTCCACGCACGTGCAGGACGGGATCGGCGGCTTCCGCGAGGGCTACGAGTACAACCGCGCGGGCAACCCCACGCGGACGTCGTTGGAGACCCAGCTCGCCGCGCTCGAGGGCGGCGCGAGCGCCCTCTCCTTCGCGTCGGGGCTCGCGGCGGAGGATGCACTGCTGCGCGGCATCCTGAAGCCCGGCGATCACGTGCTGCTCGGCAACGACGTGTACGGCGGCACCTACCGACTGCTCACCCGGGTCCTGGCGCCGTGGGGCATCGAGACCACGACGGCCGAGCTGTCCGACGTCGACGTGCTCCGCGCCGCGATCCGTCCCGAGACGAAGATCGTGTGGTTGGAGACGCCGAGCAATCCGCTGCTGAAGGTCGTCGACATCGCCCTGATCGCCGAGATCGCGCACGCGGCCGGAGTGCTCGTGGTCGTGGACAACACCTTCGCGTCGCCCGCGTTGCAGCAGCCGCTCGCGCTCGGGGCCGACCTCGTCGTGCACTCGACCACCAAATATCTGGGCGGCCACTCGGACGTTCTCGGCGGTGCCGTCGTGTTCGCCGACGACCGCTTCTTCGACCAGGTGAAGTTCCAGCAGTTCGCGGTCGGCGCCGTCTCCGCGCCCCTGGACGCCTGGCTGACAACTCGCGGCATCAAGACCCTGGCGTTGCGGATGCGTCAGCACTCCGAGAACGCGCAGACGATCGCCGAGTGGGCCGCGGCCCGTCCCGAGTTCGCGCAGGTGTTCTACCCGGGGCTCGCCTCACACCCCGGTCATGAGATCGCGGCGAAGCAGATGAGCGGCTTCGGCGGGATGCTGTCGTTCGGGCTCGCCGCCGGCGCCGATGCCGCGCGGGCCTTCGCCGAGAGCACCGAGCTGTTCCAGCTGGCCGAGTCGCTGGGCGGCGTGGAGTCGCTCATCGGCTATCCGCCGGACATGACGCACGCCTCGGTGCGCGGCACCGAGCTCGCGGTCCCGGAGAACGTGGTGCGGCTCTCGGTCGGCATCGAGGACATCGGCGACCTGATCGCCGACCTGGAACAGGGGCTCGACCGCATCTCCCGCTGACCGCGCGAGGCAGGATCGAGGACGCACCTCCGGCACGTTCCGGGGGTGCGTCTTCGCGTTCGCGGCGGGCGGGCGGGGACGGCCCGGCGGTAACATGGGGGCTTCCCCTGGCCGAATCGATTCGACCGCGCACCCCCTGAACTCTGGAAGGACGTCGTGTCCGACGCTCCCCGCACTGACTCCATCCCCGTCGTCGCGTCGGAGGACTCCGCCGCCGACGAACCGCAGACCCCGCAGCCCGAGCGCACCGCGACCGGGAGCATCCGCATCCCCACGGCGACGGGAGCGATCCGCACCCTCGGCTCGAACCCGGCGACCGCGCCGATCATGCTGCACCCCGGCGATGCGATCTCGCTCGGGCGACGCACGCTCTACATCATCCTGCTCGGCGCGCTCACGGCCCTCGGACCGTTCACGATCGACCTGTACCTCCCCGCCTTCCCGGTGCTGGAGCAGGACTTCCAGACCACGGCCGCCGCGATCCAGCTGACCCTGACCGGCACGATGATCGGGTTCTCGCTCGGGCAGCTCGTGGTCGGGCCGCTCAGCGACAAGGTCGGGCGTCGCGTGCCGCTGATCGCGGTCACCACTCTGCATGTGCTCGCCAGTGTCGGCGCGGCCTTCGCTCCGGACCTGGGACTGCTCAGCGCCGCACGCGTGCTCATGGGCGTCGGTGCGGCGGCCGGCGGTGTCGTGGCGATGGCCATCGTGCGCGACCTGTTCGGCGGTCGTCGACTGGTCGTCATGCTCTCGCGCCTCGCCCTGGTGTCGGGCGTCGCGCCCGTCGTCGCCCCGCTGATCGGCTCGTGGCTCCTCACGCTCATGCCCTGGCGCGGGATCTTCGTCGTCCTCGCCGCGTACGGCGTGCTGATGCTGCTCTCGACGATCCTGTTCATCCCGGAGACGCTGCCCGTCGCGCGTCGCCAGGGGAGCGGCGGCGCCACCATGCTGCAGCGCTACCGCTCGGTGCTCTCGGACCGGGTGTTCATCGGCGTGCTCGTGATCGGCGGCATGACCTTCTCCGGCCTGTTCTCCTACCTGTCGGCCTCCCCGTTCCTGTTCCAGGTGACGCACGGGCTCGACGCGCAGCAGTACGGGCTGCTGTTCGCCGTGAACTCGCTCGGCGTGGTCGTCGGCGTGCAGACTGCGTCCCGACTCGCCGCACGCTTCGGTCCGCAGTGGGTCATGGCCTACTCGACCGCGGTGCTGCTGCTCGCCGGGATCGCGATCATCGTGACCGACCAGCTCGGGCTCGGGCTCTGGGGAACGGTCATCCCGCTGTTCGTCTTCATGACGGCGTGCGGCTTCACCTTCCCCAACGTGCAGGTGCTCGCGCTGGACCGTCACGGCAAGGCCGCCGGAACCGCCGCGTCGATCATCGGTGCGTCGAACTTCGGCGTCGCGGCTCTCATCTCGCCCATCGCCGGCTGGCTCTCCCACGATGCCGGGATCACGGCGACGACCATGGCCTCGGTCATGGTGGTCTGCGCGGCGATCGGCACGCTGTCGCTGTGGTTCGTGGTGCGACCGCGCACGGTCGGGATGCTCGCTCCCTGAGTATCCAGGTGTCGTCCGACAGAATGGGACGATGAACAGGCGGATGCTGCTGTGGTGGGGAGTGGGCCTCCTCGCGCTCGCGACGGCTGTCGGCGCCCTGGTGGTGTTCGCCTACCCGCAGACGCCCGGGTTCGACCGGTGGTGGAACGACACGATCGCCGGCGCGCGGGCGGACTGGATGCTCGACTTCGCCCTGGTGCTGAACTGGATCGGCGGCGGGTGGGTCGCGATCCTCGGCGTGCCGGTGCTCGCGATCCTCGCGCTCGTGATCGCCGGGCGATGGCGCGGTGCGGTGTTCGCGGCCCTCTGCTTCGCCGCTAGCGCGGGGGCCGTGCAGCTGCTGAAGCAGCTCTTCGGTCGAGCGCGGCCGGAGGACATGCTGGTGGCGAGCGACTACGGCTCGTTCCCCTCGGGGCACACCGCCAACGCCGCCACGATCGCCCTCGTGGTCTGGGTGCTCTTCCCTCGTGTCTTGACCGCGGTCGTCGGTGTGCTGTGGGTGCTCGCGATGGCGCTGTCGCGCACGTTCCTCTCGGTGCACTGGGCCAGCGACACCCTCGGCGGTGCGCTCGTGGGCGCAGGGGTCGTGCTGGTGCTCGCCGCGTGGCTGCTCCCGTGGGCGCAGCGGGCGAAGGCGGAGGTCGGCGCGCCGATAGGCTGAAAGGACCCCGTTCCCTCCAGAGGAGTCCGTCTTGTCTCGCATCCGTCCGTACCGCCCCACCGATCGTGCCGCGCTGTACGAGATCTGCGTGAAGACGGCCGATGCCGGAGCCGACGCAAGCGGCATCCTCTCCGACGACTCGCTCTGGGGCGACCTCTTCGCCGTCCCCTACGCCGAGCGGCATCCCGACCTCGCCTGGGTGGTCGAGAGCGACGACGAGCGCACGATCGGCTACATCGTGGCGACCGATGACACCGACGCGTTCTACACCTGGTTCCGTGAGGAGTGGTGGCCGACGCTGCAGGAACGGTATCCGCGCCCGACCGCTGTCGTCACGCGCGAGGATCGGATGATCGACTACGGCTACAGCCGGGAATCCGGCATCGAGCCGAACGTCGCCGACCACCCCGCGCATCTGCACATCGACCTGCTCCCGGAGACTCAGGGTCAGGGCCTCGGGCGACAGCTCATGGAGACGCTGTTCGCCGAGCTGACCCGACGCGGTGTGCGCGGACTGCACCTCGGCATCGACCCGAACAACGCCGGGGCCGCCGCCTTCTACGAGCGGCTCGGGATGACGCGCCTCCCGGCTGCGCCCGGCGGACAGATCTACGGCGTCCGCTTCGACGGCTGACGCCTCGGCGAGGTCCCGCACCCTGGGACATCGGTGAACGAGAAGAGCCCCCGCTGGTGCGGGGGCTCTTCTCGTGTGTGGCGGTGGCGGCGGGACTCCGGTGGTCGCTGCGCTCGCTCCTCCCCGAATCTCCTGTGCTCGATAAACAGGAAAGAGCCCCCGCTGGCGCGGAGGCTCTTTCTTGTTTGGCGGTGACGGCGGGATTCGAACCCGCGGTTGCTTGCACAACACACGCTTTCCAAGCGTGCTCCTTCGGCCGCTCGGACACGTCACCAAGGAACAACCTGTCCATCCTATCCGATCCGCCGGGGGTCCCGTGACAGAAGCCTGCGGGCGCCCACGGGGGCGAGTCGGACGTGTCGGGGTAGCGCCGTGCGTAGCATATTGCATCTCAGATGCCGACGTTCTACCCTCAGGTGAGGACGCGAGTTCTCGCGAACATGGATCTTCTGGGGGAAGCATGCAGGCCAGTCCGATGACGGAGTCGCGACCCAGCCGCCGCACCGCGCTGGCATTCGAGCAGTACGTGAGCGGGCGGCGAGCGATCCCGGACGGCACCGCGTTCTTCCTCGAATCCGCGGAGCACGTCGAGACGGTGCTGGCGGTGGCCGAGGGCGATGACGTCGTCTTCGCTCCGCTCGAACACGCGCAGCACACGGACGCGAGACTCATCGGCTACCGCGGCGACTTCCGTGAACCCGGCAGTGAGATGACCCTCGACGGCACACAGAGGTTCGAGCTGCAGGACTATGTCGCGGCCCTCTTCGTCTCGATCGTGGGACCCACCGTCATCCGCCAGGGCAGCGCGGAGGGGCTGGCAGCGTTCCTCAGCGACGCCGACACCGCGCGGGACTCCGGGGTGTTCGTCGACCAGCTGCTGAGCCGGGCCGTGCTGCTCGACTCCTGGGCGTCCTTCATCGGAGCGGCCCCGGCCGACGACGCACTGGTGCGCGTGCACGTGACGGCGAACGGGGAGTACCGCGATGGTCCGGACGGGCTGCTTCTCGGCGCGGTCGGTGAGGAGCGGGCCGACATCGAGGCGCGGGCGACGGCGGGTGCGGGGCGGGGTCGGGCCTTCGCACGGATCATCGATCCGGCCGTTCTCGAGGCCGACCTCGACGACAGGCCGTGGCTCGCGCGGTACGCCGCCGCCGTCGACCTGCTCCGGGAATGGGACGGGGTGCCCGCCAGACCCGCCATCTCGGGTTTCGGGGGCCACCTCGTCCGCGCGCTCGACGAACTCCAGGGCGTCCCCGGCGTCGTCTCGGCGGACGCGCCGTACCTGCTCACCGGCGACGGGGAGGAGTACATCCTGGTCGACCGCGCGAGTCGGCGACGGTTCCGTCTGGATGTGGACGTGGCGCGTGCCGCCGAGTGCCTCATCGCGACGAGAGACGAGGCTGCGGCCACAGCGCTGCTCGCGGCGGAGCTCCGATGCGCGACACGCGACGTCGCGGAGGCGGTCGTCTCGATCCGGGGGAGATTCGCCGCCGTGGGTATCGACCTCTTCGCCGCGGCCGGAGGCGTCGCCTGATGCGGGACCACGGGGCGGCGTCCGGACCGGAACTGAGCGGAGCGCGGGCCCTCCGTGAATGGATCACCGGCGAGAGGGAACGGTATGCCCGCGTGTTCCTCGTCGAGAACGGAGCCGCGGTCGACGGCGTCCAGGACGCGGCCGTCGAGGGGGACATGATCCTCCTGCCGGTGGAGAGCGGACCGTGTCGGGGCTCCGCCGAAGCCGTCCACTACAGCGGCGCACTGCGTGACGTCGGAGACGAGCTGTTCCTGGGAGAACGCGGCGTCGAGCTCCAGGACTACGTCGCCGCGGGGTTCATCCAGATCGTCGGTCCGACGGCGGTGTGCCTCTTCGACGCTTCGAGCGGGCAGGCCTTCCTCGACGACGCGGACCTCGCGCGTCGCACGGGAGTCTTCCCCGCGGCGCTGATCGATCCCCGGGTGCTCCTCGCCGACCGGAGTGCTCTCGCACGGCCGGACGAGAGCGCGACCCCGAGCATGATCAGGGTGCGCGCCGACGGCCGGGTCAGCGTCGGTGTGCGCGGTGACGTCATCGGCTCGGTCGACGAACTGCCGTCCCTGCTCGCCGTTCCGCGGCCCCGTGCCACGGCGGTGACCGTCGTCACGCCGGGAGGGGAGCTGTACGCCGAGCTGAGGGGTCGGGAATGGATCGGGCGGTACCTGCGCGCGACCGACCTGATGAAGATGCTCCGCTTGGCGAACGGCGCCGCCAGGATCTCCGGGTTCGGCTGGACGCTCGTCGACGACGGCCTCGCGGATGCCGAACCGCCGGCCGAGGATCCCCTGCTGATCGAGAACGAGGACGGCTTCGTCCTCGCCGACACCGTCACGCTGCGCCGCCAGTTGCTGTCGCCGACCACAGCACAGGTCGTCGCCGTCACGCAGACGTCGAGCACCCTCGAACGCGCGGCCGAGCGAGTGGCCCGCCAGCTCGATGTCGCCGCCTCCGAAGCGCGCATCCTGTGTCTCGAAGCCGTCACCGCCCTCGGCATCCATACGGGTGGTCGCGCGGAGAGCGCACGCCGGACGATCGGCGTCGACGGATGAGCGCCCCGCACGCGCTGTGGACCTCGATGCTCCCGGCAGACGCGACCTTCAGCCCGGATCGCGTCGCCGTCGCAGCCACCGGCCATCGCATCGAGTTCGCCGACGGGTCCACGCGCCTGTGCGCGACGAGCGGACTGTGGAACGTCCCTCTCGGATTCGGCAACGCCGCGGTCGCCGATGCCGTGGACAGGGCGACGCGCGACGCCTCGTATCTGTCCCTCTTCCGCGCACCGCACCGGTACGCGGAGGTCGCGGCCGACGCGCTCATCGAGCTCGCGGGCCCGGCCGGATACAGCCGGGTCATCTTCTCCACATCGGGCGGAGCGGCGAACGACGCCGCGATGAAGCTCGCACGACAGTACTGGGCGCAGAAGGGCGTCGGATCCCGTTCGCTCGTCGTCGGTCTGCGGGGCAGCTATCACGGCACCATGTACGGGAGTCATGCGCTCAGCGGAGACGACCTCGTCCAAGCCGTCTACTCCGTCGACCGCCGGTCGGTGAGGCACGTCTCGCACGCGGACGACGGCGAGGAGCTCGAGACGCTGCTGAAGCGTGAAGGCTCCCGAGTGGCGTCGGTCGTCGTCGAGCCGGTCATGGGCAGCGGCGCGTACGCCCTGTCCGAGTCGTTCGTGCGTCGCCTCCTCGCCCTGCGCGAGGAGTACGGGTTCCTGCTCGTCGCCGACGAGGTCGCGACCGGATTCGGCCGCACCGGCACGATGCTCGCGACCGACCGGTGGGCCGCCGCGCCCGACGTCCTCATCCTGTCGAAGGCACTGACGAACGGGGCGATGGGCGCCGCCGCGCTCCTCGTGGGCCCGCGCATCGCCTCCGCGTTCACGCGCGGGGGCTGGACCTTCGTCCACGGGGAGACGCAGGCGGGGACGCCGGCGTGCACGGCGGCCGTCCTCGCGGTGATCGCCGAGCTGCGCCGCATCGACGTGGAGCCGACGACGCAGGCGCTCGCGGCCGATCTGTGGCGGCTGGCCACGTCGTTGCTGTCGGACGGCGTGGTCACGGACGTGACGGGCAGCGGCTGCTTCCTGGGACTCGGGCTGCGCGGAGGGGACGAGAGTCCGCTCACCGGCCCGGAGGTCCTTCGCGTCGTGTCCGCCATCGCGGAGAACGGCGTCCTGGTGCAGCCCGGTCCCAGCTCCGTGCAGCTGATCCCGGCGTACGGCTTCACGCCGGGTGAGCTCGCCGACGTGGGTGCGGCGGTGCGCGCGGGCGTCGCACAGGCCCGGGCCCAGGAGGCGGCATGACCTCCGCGTTCGCCGGGCGAGTACCCACCCTGTGGCACGGTCGCGGTGTCGCGCGTCGGATGGTGGAGCGCCTGACCGCGGGGCGGGAGACCCTCGTGATCGCGGATTCCGCGGTCGCGGTCCCGTTCCCGGCCGGGCGTGCGGCGAGGACGATGCACGTGGACGCACCCTCGATGGATGTCACGGTCGTCGTCTCCATCGCGCGGGAGATCGTCCGTCGCTCGCCGAACGTGATCGTGGCCGTCGGTGGCGGGACCGTCCTCGACGCCAGCAAGATCGCGGCGCTCACGCTCGCCCCGGGGCGGGTGTTCGAGTACGCCGTCGGACACGCGTCGGGGTCGGCGCTGACGCTCCTGCCCGACGCCGCGCCGCCGGTGGACCTCGTGGCCGTGCCGACCACGCTGGGCACCTCGTCGGAGACGAACAGCGTCGGGATCCTCAAGAACGCCAGCGGCTACCGGCTCATCGTCGGCGCTCGCTGAGACCGCGCCACGCCCTCATCGATCCGTGCAACCTGACGACCCTCACGCAGGCCGCCGTCCGCGAGGGCGCGCTGGAGGCATTCCTCCGACTGGCGGGCGCGTCGACGAGTGCGCGGCGGAGCGCCCGGGCGAACAGCGACGCGGTCGCCCTCGGGCGGACGCTCCTCGAGACGGTCGGTCGCGACGCGGCCTCCCCGGCGGGACGGCTGCGGCTCGCGCGGGTGAGCGCGGCCACGCAGCGCAGCGCGGCACTCCGTGGGCATGATCCATACAGCGCCCGCCATTGGTACATGGCGAACGAAGTCTCCTTCGCGCTGGGGGTCCGCAAGATGGTCGCCTCAGCGGCGGTCGTCGCGGCGATCTGGCGTCGCATCTGCTCGGGAGACTCGCGCTGGGGAGATCAGGAGAGCCTCCACGACTTCTGGACGCGGGTCGCCGGCGGGGCGCTGCTGCCCCTCGATCCGTCCGCGGGCATCGGCGCGCTCATCGAGCGCTGGGGGATTCCGCTTCCGCCACGGCCGACCGCTCGCGACATCACCCGCATCGCCTCGGCCACGGAGAAGGCCTGGGGGAGACACCATCCGATGCTCCGCGACCTCGTCGCAGACGACTTCCGTGACGTGCTCCGCGATTCCTGCTGGAGCTCTCAACCGGTCGGCAATGATCACCGACCCTCGATCCGTCCAGGGGAGGTGAATGCACATGAAGGACGTTGAGAAGCGGATCCAGTTCCAGGAGCTGGAGCAGATGGAAGCCCCCAGTTGGGACAGCTTCTACAAGGGCGTGATCGGCGCGCTGGTACTCATCGGGATCGGCGCGGCGGCCGCGACCTGATCTCACCGAAGAGAGGAAGGAGAACGAAGTGAGCATGCAGACCGCGATGCCCACGCTCGAGTTCACGGAACTCGAGGCCATGGAAGCGCTGAACGACACCGATGACTTCATGCGGGGATTCGCCGTGGGAGTCATCATCGGAATTCTCGCTCTGACGTAACGCGGCAGTCGAAGACTGCCCAAGGAGGTTCACCGTGCAGACGAATCCGCTCGAGTTCGTGGAACTCGAACACATCGACGCACCACTGGAATGGTGGGAGCACGCGAGCTACATCATCGCCATCATCGGCGGTGCGGCCGCGATCGCGACCTGATCGAACGGGTGCGGGCGTGCCCCGGCGCGTCCGCACCCCTGTCCGCTGAGAGGCGATGAGTGAATGTCAGGTTCGATGACCGCGGCCGTCCGGGCGCGCCTCGACACGGTCCGCGCGGTTCCGCGGGTGCAAGACCTGTACACCGGGGTCGGCACGGACTTCTATGAGCGGCTGGTCGGTCCCGATCGTGCGGAGATCCGCGAGGTGCTGGCGCTCGCGAGAGCCACCGCGGGCCCCATCCTCGATCTCGCAGCGGGCAGCGGACGGCTCACGGTTCCGCTGGTGAGATCCGGCAGACAGGTGACCGCCCTCGACCTCTCCGACGACATGCTCGCCCATCTTCGCCGTGCCCTGCCCGGGCACGCGATGGTGGACTGCGTCGTCGCAGACATGCGCCGCTTCTCCCTGGAGCATCGATACGGGCTCATCGTCATCGGTGCGACATCGATCACGCTGCTCGACCGCGCGGGGCGGTCCCTCCTCTACGCGAACGTCCGTCGCCACCTCGCCGCGGACGGCGTCTTCGCCTTCACCGTCGCGGGAGGCGCGTCCGCCGAGAGCCTCTCGGAGTCGAGGGAGCTGGAGATCAGCGTCCCCGGTCCCGACGGAGAGGAGGCGTATCTCTTCTCGCAGCAGATCGAGGAGGACGGGGCGGCCCGCGTCGTCAACTGGGTCCGGGTCGCCGACCTCGAGGACGGCGGCGAGGTGACCGTGCTCGCGAGCCGCCTGCGTGTGCTCCACCCGGATCTCCTCTCCCGGGAACTCGTCGACGCCGGCTTCGCGGCACCCGCGGTGTCTCCCGTCCGCACGCACCGCGGCGAGGAGATCCTCCTTCTCACGACGTCGTGGGCGGGATCTCCGGATGCGGGGGACGACGATGGCCCTGAGTAGCTTCGCCCGCCGCCGCGACTCACCCGTATCCGCACCGCTCGGCCCCGACGCGTGTCCGCTCCTCGCCGCCGACGTCGCCTTCGAGGAAGCGGTCGGGGGAGCGACGTGGACGGCGATGCTCCACGGGGTGCCTTCGTCGAGGGTCTCGCGGGCGGTCGTCGACCTGCTGACGGCGATGGACGGTGAGACCTCGCTGCACGATCTGCATGAGCGCTTCGCGGCATCCGCCTCGCTCGAGAGCTTCCTCGAACTCGTGCAGCGCTTCCGCGCCACGGGACTCCTCGCGGGGGACACGAAGCTCCCGCCCGGCCGGCTGACCTATCGGCCCCCGTTCACCCTCCAGTTCGCGACCCTTCGGGCGCCCGCGATCTTCACGCGGATGGACCGGCTGCTCGTCCCGCTCTCCGGCCGGCCGGTGCGGGTGTCCGTCGGCGTCCTGCTCTCCCTGGGGCTGTGCGCGGCGGTCCTCCAGGCGGGACAGCTGCGGGACGTCCTCACCGCGCCCGTGCCGCTGCCCGGGCTCCTGGTCCTCGTCGTGACGCTCGCGCTCCTGACCCTGCTCCACGAGTGCGCCCACGGGCTCACGCTCACGCGCTTCGGCGGGAAGCCCCGTCGGGCGGGCTTCATGCTCTTCTACCTCACCCCCGCGTTCTTCGTCGACGTCACGGACGGCTGGCGCCTCCCGGATCGCCGGCAGCGGGTGGCGATCGCGCTGGCCGGGCCCGCGGTGCACGCGGTCGTCGCCGCGCTCGCGCTCCTCGCCGCCCTCGTGGTCCCTCCGTCGGTGGTCCGCGAGACGCTGCTGCTCCTCGCGCTCTCCTGCGTCGCGGTGGTCTTCGTCAACCTGATCCCGTTCGTGCGCTTCGACGGGTACATCGCGCTCATGAGTGCGCTGGACGAGCCGAACCTCCGGAGCCGGACGATGCGGGACGGCGCGGACTTCCTGACCCGCCTCCTGTTCGGCGGGCAGCCGAGTGGCAGGAGCGTGAACACGTGGTGGAGCGTGCCGTTCGGTTTAGCGAGCCTGATCGCCCCGGCCGTGCTGGTGCTGTTCGCCGTCGCCCGCGCGGCTCGCGCGCTCGCCGGAGGGGGACCGGTGCTCGGTCTGCTCGTGGTCGCGCTCGAGGCCGTCGTCGTCCTCGTCGGCGTGGTGCTCGTCTCGAGAGCACTGTTCCGTGTCCTCCGGTCGGGGGTGCCGCGGCTCCGGTTCGCCTTCGTCTGCACGGTGCTGGTCGCGTGCCTCGGGATCGCCGGGGCCGTCATCTCCGTCCCCGCGACGGCGACGTTCGGTTACGCCACCGACGGCCGCCGGGTGGTCCTCGTGCATGCCGGGGACGAGACACGGGCGCACGTGCCCGAGGGGGCCTCGGTCGTGCTGATGAGCAGCGGCATCCTCGCGAACGTACCGGTCGGTCGCGGAACAGCGAGGGCTCAGCCGCCGGAGCCGACGACGGTTCCGCTCCACGCGGTCATCCCGGTGCGGGCGGACGGCGTGTCGGTCGCCGCCGTGATCGTCGCCGAAGTGGACGTCTCCGCGGGAGGCGGGCGCGTGCCGGCGACGGGGCAGGCACGTGTCGAGCTCGGTACGAGAAACCTGTGGGAGACGCTCTGGGCGACCGGCGTGCTCGCGCCGCTGTCGGCTCTGTAGGGGAAGAGGGAGAAAGGGATGAAGATGAACGATCACGCGATCGAAGTCCGAGGACTCACGAAGAGGTACGGTCACCGGACCGCGGTCGAAGACCTGTCCTTCGCCGTGCCGCGCGGGTCGATCGTCGGCCTGCTGGGTCCGAACGGTGCGGGCAAGTCGACGACGCTCCGGGCGATCGTCGGTCTGCTCCTGCCGACGGCCGGCGACAGCCTGATCGATGGTGCGCCGTTCTCCGCCCTCGACAACCCGGCGGCGCACGTCGGCGTCCACATGGACGGCTTCGGTTTCGAGGCGGGCATCTCGGCGCGGCGACACCTGGAGATCTGCCGCCTCGCGACCGGCGCACCGCGCGGACGAGTCGAGGAGGTGCTCGAAGAGGTGGGGCTCGCCGCGGACGCCCGTCGCCGCGTGAAGTCGTTCTCGACGGGGATGGTCCAGCGGCTCGGGTTGGCGACCGCCCTCATCGGCTCCCCGCGAACACTCATCCTGGACGAGCCGGCGAACGGGCTCGACCCCGACGGCATCCGCTGGCTGCGACGGTTCCTCCGCGGGTACGCCGAACGCGGCGGCACCGTGCTGCTCGCCAGCCACCAGCTCGCGGAGCTGCAGCAGGTGGTGGACGAGGTCGTCGTCATCAAGCGTCGTGCGCTCTTCGCCGGGCGGCTCGGCGACCTCGTCACGAGTGACGCCGACTCGCTGGAGAGCAAGTACTTCGATCTCGTCGAGGGAGCGTCGGCATGAGGGGCGTCATCCGCAGCGAGGTGCTGCGCTCCGTGAGCGGGATCTCCCTCCTGGCGGTCTACCTCGTCGCCCTGCTCCTGCCCGTCTTCGTGCTCTTCTCCGACGGGTCGCGCTTCGGCCTCGGTGGCCTCGACGCCGGTGCGGCCACCACGCGTCTGCTGGAACCGCTCGCGTGGTGCGCCATCGCCGCCGCCTACGACGGCGCCTACGCCGTCACGCGCGAGTACTACTACGGCTCGATGGACAGGACGCTCGTCGGCGTCGGCTTCCCACGGGCGTTCGCGGGCAAGCTCGTCGCCGGTGCCGTGACGGCGGTCGCGCTGTCGATCGGCATCTTCGTCGTCTGGACGGCGGGCGTCTCGCTCCTCCTGAGGAAGGACGGGCTCGCGCTCGTTCTCACCCCGGATGCGTGGCGCATCTATGCCGGCGCGCTCGTCGGCACGGTGCTCGGCGCCCTCATCGGGGGAGCGATCGGCTGGCTCACCCGCAGCTACTACGTGACCGCCGCCCTCGTCCTGATCCTCCCGATGGTCGTGGAGTTCGCGCTGCTACGCACGGCCCCCGAGGTGGCGAGGTTCTCGCCCGGGCTGGCGCTGGCCGCCGTGAGCGTTCCCGGATACCAGGACCGCCTGCTCGATGTCGTGCCCGCCCTCGGCGTCGCGCTCGCGTGGACGGTCGGACTGGCCGCGGTCGCCTGGATCCGGGGACGCCGGAGGGTCGCGTGATCGATCGGGCGGTTCGTGCTCAGGCGCGCGGCTTCGTCGGCGACGTCGTCCTGCTCGGGATGGCGGTCGCGGCCTTCGTGCTGTCGCTGTCCCTGGCGACGAGCATCCCTCCGGAGTTCGCGGCGGCGCCGGCGGACGCGCGAGCGGCGCTCACCGCCCCGTTCAGCGCCGTGCTCGCGACGTACGGAGCCATCCTCGCGGCCGTCTACGGTGCCTTCCGCCACACCCTCGATCTGCGGGACGGCGTCATCGCGCAGCGGCTGACGATGCAGCATCGGTGGACGCTGCTGCTGGTCCGCGCGCCTTCATCGGCGCTCGGTGGTGCGGGCGTCGCGCTCGCCGGCGTCCTCGGCGGCCACACGGCGCTCGCCGTGGCCATGGGCGGCGTTCCGGTGGACGGGCGGTCCTTCGGAGCCACCCTCGCGGTCGGCGCCGCTGCGGGCCTGTGGGGGATGGGACTGGGGATCATCGTCCAGGCCCATCTCGTGGCTCCTTTCGTGGCCTCCCTGTCGATGGGCGCGGCGATGCTGGTCGCGATGTTCTGGGGCGCCGGTGCCGTCTACCTCCCGCTCCTCGCACTGCTCGAGGCCTTCGGATTCGACCTCTCGGTCGTGGGGATCCTGCCGGAGGACCGCCTCGACAGCCCCCTGGCCGTGCTGGTCGCCAGCGGCTGGGTGCTGGCGGCGCTCGCCGTCGGAGGGGCCTCGTTCATGAACCGCGATGTGACGTAGCACGCGGCGACTCCACGTAGGATTCCTGGGTGGCAACCCCCAAGATCGTCCTCTTCTATGCGTTCACACCCCTGGCCGACCCCGAGGCCGTGCGGGTCTGGCAGCGCGATCTCGGCGAAGCACTCGGCCTGCGCGGACGACTGCTCATCTCGAAGGACGGCATCAACGGCACGCTCGGCGGTGACATCGCCGCGCTGAAGAAGTGGCGGCGCTCCTTCCGCTCCTACGCGCCGTTCGCGGACGCGGACATCAAGTGGAGCGACGGGACCGGGCTGGATGCCGACGGCCGCAGCCTCGACTTCCCGAAGCTCAGCGTGAAGGTGCGCGACGAGATCGTCTCCTTCGGTGCACCGGGCGAGCTCCGCGTCGACGAGGGCGGTGTCGTCGGCGGCGGCACACGACTGACCCCGGAGGAGCTGCACGGGCTGATCGACGAGCGCGGCGAGGACGTGGTGTTCTTCGACGGCCGGAACGCCCTCGAAGCGCAGATCGGACGGTTCCGCGGCGCGGTCGTGCCCGACACCGAGACCACCAGGGACTTCGTCCGCCTCCTCGACTCCGGCGCCTACGACGACCTCAAGGGCAAGCCCGTCGTCACGTACTGCACCGGAGGGATCCGCTGCGAGGTGTTGTCGAGCCTCATGACGGCCCGGGGGTTCGGCGAGGTCTACCAGCTCGAGGGCGGCATCGTCCGGTACGGGGAGAAGTACGGCGACGACGGCCTCTGGGACGGATCGCTCTACGTCTTCGACGGACGGGGTTCGGTCGACTTCTCCGACCACGCTGCGGTCATCGGGGAGTGCGCGGGCTGCGGGGCGCCCACCAAGCGCACCGCGAACTGCCCCGACCCGTCCTGCCGATCGCAGTTCGTCGTGTGCGAAGCCTGCGTGGCCGTCGCCTGCGACGCCCACGCCGCCTGACCACGAGCCCCTGCCGGCGGATCAGACGGTCACACCGGGCTCGGCCGCGCGCGGCGCGTAGAGCGAGCGCGGCAGCAGCGCCGCGCGCACCCGCGTCGGTCGGTCGACGCTGCGGTGCAGCTGGGCGAGCACCTCGCGCAGCGGCACCGCGAGATCGGTCGGCTCCTCACCGGAGCGTGCGTAGTTGGCCTGCTCGACGGCATCGGTCAGTCGTCGCAGCGCCGTCGCATCCGCGTTGCTCCCCCGCACCAGTCCGGCTGCGCGGACCCGCGGGGTGTCGGCGTCGGACACCGGCAGCTCGAGGTCGATGAGCGTGTCACGGAGCTCGGCCCAGGCCGCGGCCGGATCACCGCGGCGGGCGCGGTTCAGACGGCTGCGACGCTCCACGAGACGGATCAGCGCCGGCAGCAGGAGCAGCACCACGACGCCGAGCGCGGTGAACACGACGGGCATCGCGTCGAGGGGGCGCTGCCCGTTGCCGCCGGCCGACTCGCTGCCCGGGTCGCCGCGGTCGACCTCTGCCCCAGGGGTCTGCTCGGCCTGCGGGCTGGTGGTCGGGGCGGGGCTCGTCGGGGTGTCCGGACCGCCGCCCTGCGTCACTCCGGCGCGGAACGCGGTGGGAACGCCCAGCGACGCGGTCGGCTCGAACGGCACCCAGCCCACACCGGGGAACAGGACCTCGGGCCAGGAGTGCAGCTGGTCGCTGGTCACCGAGAAGACCGACTCGTCACCGCGCTTCTCGTCGGTCAGCGTGCCCGGGAGGTAGCCGACGACGATGCGCACCTGCATCCCCAGGCTCTCCGCCATCAGCGCGAAGGCCCCGGCGAAGTGCACGCAGTATCCCCGTCGCACCTCGAGGAACTGTGCGACGGCCTCGGCGCCGGTGCCGTCGAAGCCCTCTTCCACCGGCGTCTCCAGGGAGTACGCGAACTGCGTGCGGAACCAGCTCTGCAGGGCCACGAGGCGGTCGTAGTCGGTGCTCGCGTCCGCGGTGACCTCGGAGGCGAGATCGCCGATGATCGCGGGGAGTTCGACCGGCTCGGCATCCGGGTCGACCGTCGGCGCGGCCGCGTCGAGGGCACGGATCTGCTCGAGCGTCGGGAGAGGGCGCGACGAGGTGACGGTGTAGTCGTTGCCCACGGCGTCGGCGCTGCGGGAGAAGAGGGTGCGGTTGTCGGGGGAGACGCGCCAGGAGCCGGTGAGCCCCTGCACCGCGGTGGCGGGGTACGGCACGGGCAGCCACGAGCTCGACATCCGCAGCACCCGGATGGAGGTGTTCTGCTCCTCCACCGTGATGCCCTCGCCCCACTCCGGTGCGCCGAAGCCCTCGTCCTGCGACTGGAGGTTGCCGCGGTCCGGCTGCCAGACGCGACCGTCGAAGCGGGAGAGCGTGGTCAGGCGCAGGTACGGAGCGGAGTCGCCCTCCTCGGCCACGGTGAGCACCTCGACCGGGTTGGGCTGGCGCAGGTCGTCGCCCAGGCGCAGCGAGGCGTCGACCGTGACGCCGACCCCGGTGCCGGCCACGTTCGAGGCGACGGGCAGCACCGGCGCGATCACCAGGGTCGTCACCAGGGCGGCGGCCCCCACGGTGACGGCGAGGGGGACCGAGGAGCTGCGGGGCGATTCCGGATGCCGCCTCGCGGTGTACCGGAACAGGACGAGGGCGATCACGCCGAACAGCACGAACCAGAAGATGTTGGTCTCGCCCAGCGTGACGATCATCGGGATCGCCCCGATGGCGCCGGTCAGCAGGACGGCCAGCACCGCCGAGCGATGCGCGACGAGATGATCGAGCAGGATCGCGACGAGCGCGAACCCCGCTCCCATGACGGCGGCGAGTGCGGGCGTGGCATCCAGCGGTGCGGAGCCGAACACGACCGCCTCCCCGGCCGCGGCGCCGAGCGCTCCGAACAGGGCCAGCGTGGTGGCGGTCGGGAAGATCCCGAGGATCGCGGTCGGGCCCGCGATGAGCATGGTCAGGAGGGCGATGGTGGCCAGGACCTGCGCCGCGAACGTGAGGAGATCGCTGATCCAGGGGGTGCGTCGTCGCAGCAGGTGCCGGGCGAGCATCCCGGTGCCGGCCACGACGATGATCACGCCGAGCACCGTGATCGACCATCCGCCCGGGGAGATCACCGACGTGAACGGCCACATCGCCACGAGCGCGGCCGTGGCGGCCAGGACTCCGGGGCCGCCCACCCCCGTCCGCTCCTCGCGGTCGCGATGCCACTGCGGAGCAGAGGGTGCGGCCGGCGCGGACCGCGACTGCTCAGCGCGGAACATCGCCGACTCCGATCCGCGCGGACACCGCGTCCTCCCACGCCTCGGCGATGTCGGCGCCGAGCGGGACCACGGTCCAGCCGTGCGGGGCCGCGGCCTCGGCCGCGCCGGGCAGCAGATCCGCGCTGAACAGCATGGGGGCGGTGGCTCCGGCCGGACGCAGCAGGACCGCGTCCTCTTCGTCGAGGCGACCGGTGATGTACACGAGCGGGCCGGGCGGCGTTCCCCCGATGAGCGTCGCCAGATCGCGGCTGTCGCCCCGCGGAGCGACCATCGCGAGGGCCACCAGCAGACCGTCGCGGTCGTCCTCATGGCCGCGCAGCTCACCCAGCAGGCCGCCCGCGCTGTCGATCACGTCGACGCTGTAACCCTCGGCGGCGAGGTGCACGGCCGCGGACGCGCACAGCGAGACGGCCGCTTCGAACGCCGGGTCCGCCTCGGAGCCCGGTGCGTCCCAGCCGCGGCTGCTGCGGTCGAGCACGACGACCGCGTCCGGGCTCGACTCCTCTTCCTCCTGGCGCACCATGAGCTGTCCGCGGTGTGCGGTCGCCCGCCAGTGGATGCGACGCATCGAGTCGCCGGGGATGTAGCCGCGCGGTGACAGGTTGTCGCTGCCCTGGCCGAGCCGGGTCGACGAGGTGTGCGCGGTCCCGCCGGCGGCGCCGACGCGCACGGCGAGCGGGGCGAGGGCGAACACCTCCGGGACGACCGTCACGCTCCGGGTGTCCCCGAACGACTGCTCGCGCTGCGCCAGCCCGAACGGGTCGACGGTGCGCAGCATCAGCGGACCGAGCGGCCAGACGCCGCGACGGATGCCGGTGATCTGGTAGCTGAGCTGGCCGTTCGTCGGGGGATAGTCGCCGCCGGCGTCTCCGGAGACCGCGTCGGGCAGCACGTCCCGCCACAGACCGCGGGGCACGCGCAGGGCGCGCAGGGAGAACCGCACCGTCACGCGGGAGGTCTCGGACACCGTCAACAGGTCGGTGGAGATCTGGCGGGTCACGGTGCCGGAACGCCGGGGGAGGCGGACGGCGAGGAGGGAGAAGAGGGTGAGGGCGGCCAGCAGGATCCCGATGTAGAGCAGGATGCGGGCGCCCGCGACGTTGGCGGCGATCATGCAGCAGAGCGCGGCGACGAGCGCACCGGCGCCGCGGCTGGTGAGGGATCGGCGTCTGCGCATGAGCGGCTCGGTCAGGAACGGGTCGCGACGGGCACGCGCACCCGCTCGACGATCTGGGTGAGCGCGGCCTCGACCGGCTGTGCACCCGCGCGGTGGGCTCCGCGGGCGGGGAGCAGGCGGTGCGCGAGGACCGGGATGAGCAGGGCCGTGATGTCGTCGGGGATCACGTACTCGCGCCCGTCGAGCGCGGCCCATACCTTGGCGGCCCGGATCAGCTGCAGCGTCGCCCGAGGGCTCGCGCCCAGGTGGAGGTTCGGGTCGGAGCGGGTGGCCTGCGCGAGGGCGACGGCGTACTCCTCGAGCGCGGGGGCGACGTGGACCGAACGCGCCCACGCGATGAGCTGGGCGATGGATGCGGCATCGGCGACCGGCGTCACGGCGGCGAGCGGGCTCACGACGTCACGCTGGCGGAGCATGAGCGCCTCGGCCGCGGCATCCGGATAACCCATCGAGATGCGCATCATGAACCGGTCGCGCTGTGCCTCGGGGAGCGCGTAGGTGCCCTCCATCTCGAGCGGATTCTGGGTCGCGACGACCAGGAAGGGCGAGGGGAGCAGGTGGGTGGCGCCGTCGACGGTGACCTGGCCCTCCTCCATCGCCTCGAGCAGAGCGGACTGCGTCTTGGGGGAGGAGCGGTTGATCTCGTCGGCGATGACGATGTGCGCGAACACGGCGCCGCGCTTGAACTCGAACTCCCGGTCGACCGGGTTGTACACCGAGACGCCCGTGACGTCGCCGGGGAGCAGGTCGGGCGTGAACTGGATGCGACGCACGGTCGCGTCTACGCTCGCGGCCAGAGCCCGGGCGAGCATCGTCTTGCCGACCCCGGGGACGTCTTCGATGAGCAGATGCCCCTCGGCCAGCAGGCAGACCAGGGCGCTGCGCACGGCATCCGGCTTGCCGTCGATCACCTGGCCGATGGAGCCGAGGATGGCCGACGTCTGCACGGCGAACTTCTCGGCGTCGATCGTCACCGGGCTCAGGGGGGCGTTCTCTGGCATGCGTTCCCTCTCACGTCGGCGCTGCGGTGCGCGTTACTCGATCGTAACGCTGTGGAGCGGGCGTCGCTCTGGCAACCTCCCCTGAGGATGAGGGCGCCCGGGGTCAGCCGCGGGGTCAGCCCCACACCCGACGCCGCGGCTCCGAGCGGTCCAGCAGGCTCGGCGTGCTCCGGGCGATCTGCAGCAGGGCGAGCCCCGTGGTCCCCTGGAGTTCGTGCAGCTCGCCGTGGCCGACCGCGGCACGCCAGCGCTCGGCGAACGCCTCGGCGTCGGCCCGGCGGCGGGAGAGCGACTTCGGCACCGGGAGCAGGCGTCGCCCGGGCACCGCCCGGTCGACCAGGGAGCGCAGTCCGTCGGCCAGGGGGCCGGAACCGCCGAACACCCCCTGGTCTACCCGGAGCAGGAAACGGGGGTTCTCGGCGGGCGCGAACAGCTCCTGCACGGCGTCCGCGATCAGACGGCGCTCACGCGGAGTGCCGGAGACCTCGATCCAGAACTCGTCGCCGCCCTGGCTGTGCACCTCGATCGTGCCGTGGCCGAGTGCCCGGATGCGCCCGGCGTCGTGCAGGCCCGCGGCGACGGCGACCGCGGCGCCGCGGTACAGCGAGGCGGGGTCGCGGAGCGTGCGCAGAGCGCGCAGCACGCTCGAGCCGCAGAGGATCGCGGTGGAGGCGAGGGCGCCGACCGCTGCCATGCCGATGCCCGCGCCGACCGGGAGCGAGAGGGCGCCCACCGCACCGAGCGCTCCCATGCCCGCGGCGAGACCGACCCCGCTGACGCCGAACGTCAGCGGGACGGCAGCGCCGAGGGTCGGTCCGGTGCGCAGCATCTGCGCCGCGGAGGAGGTGCGGATCGACACCACGTCGCGCTCCTGCGACACCCAGGGCTCGCCGACCCGCCAGTCCTCCGCGGTCTGCGCCCTGCTGCGGAGCCGGGAGAGCGTCTCGTCGTTGATCCTGCCGATCGCGGCGCCGTCGGTCTTGTCGATCACCGCGTCGAGCGCGATGATCGCCGTCGGCGGGAGCGCGTGCTCGAGACCGGAGACGATCCGGGTGTCGTCGTCGGCGCTGAGGCCCCAGAGGTGGCCGTGCCGGCGGCGCAGGCGCTGCATCTCCGCGGGGCTGTCGAGGTCGACCGCGGCCGGGACGAGACAGGCCACCGACCAGTTGTGCGCGACCTTGCCCGGCCACGCGGGATCGAGGCGCAGCGTGCGTCCGCGCAGCTGCTGGGTGCCCGCGCTCGTCGCGACCGCGGTGAGGTCGATGAGGGTGTTCACCGAGGGACAGTCCCAGCCCTCGCCGAGGAGCCCGCGGGTGCCGACGAGCACGCGCACGGATCCGCGGCGGATCAGCTCGGAGACGGCGGCGACCAGGCGGCCGCGCCCCGCCTCGGCCACCTGGAGGTCGCTACTCGGGCCCGGGGTGCGGATCACCGTGACGTCGGATCCGAGCAGGGACTGCAGCTGCTCGGCGATGGCGTCGGCGTCCTCGGCGCGCACCCGCAGATGCCGTGCCGTGAGCAGGACCGGACGCAGCCCTCCGGTGACCCGGTCGGCGATGAGGCGGTCGAACACGCGCAGGGCGCCGGCGGGCTCTCCCGCGAGGCCGCGATGGTTCCCGTGCTCGACGAAGTCGGTGACGACCACGGCCCGCACGTGCTCGGCGGAGTCGCCCGCCAGCTCCCGGTGCAGGATGTCGATCGCCGCGCGGTCCTTCGACGCCGAGTACGTCAGGGTCGTCTCCACCGGGTTGCGGCCGCGCCGGAGCCCGCGGTCGGTCAGGTGGTGCCCGAAGTCGGCGAGTGCGCGTCGCACGTACTCCCACTGGCCGCGAGCCGTCGGATCGGTCAGCAGCTTCGTCTGGGCGAACCGGGTCAGGACGGTGAGGAGGTCGTCGGTCGTGCAGCGGCCGAACAGCACAGGCGGAAGCAGGGCCGTCAGCGGATGCGTCGGCGCCACGACCCGCAGCACGACTCCCGCGGAGCGGGTCAGGGCGAAGTCCGCGGACAGCGCGCGCTCGAGAGCCACCCGCCGCGCGAGCTCCGGATCGGGCTCCGCGGATGCCGTCGGTCCCGGCGCCGTGTCGGCCGCCGGCTGCAGCTGCTCCTCCAGATACGCGATGCCGTCCGCCGAGGACAGCACCCGCAGCACCAGATCCTCCAGCAGCGACTCGTGCCGACGGATGAACGCCGCCTCGGCCGGTTCCGGCTCCGTGAACCACACCCGGTCCCGGTAGGGCGCGAGATGCCCCTCCTTCACGACCGCGGGGGCGGGCACCTCGTAGTCCACGTCGCCGAGCAGCTGCGAGTAGTTCTCGTACTCGGTCTCGTCGTCGGGGGAGGGGAGCGTGGCCGTGAGTCCGATCACGACGGGGGTCGTCCCCGTGGCGCGGATGCGGGCCGTCAGATAGGCCACCACCAGCGCCCAGTGGTCGAGCAGGTGGTGGCATTCGTCGAGGACGATCGTGCGGATCCCGGCAGCGACGATCGCATCGATGAGCGCGACGGCGTTCGGATGCAGGACCAGGGCGAGCTCTTCGGGCCGCTGCTGGGCGAACCGGCGGCGGAGGCCGCGCACGCGTCGTCGGATCCCCGACCGGTACTGCCCGGCGTTGTCCGTCTCCAGCACCGCGAGCCAGGTCGCGGCATCCGCCTCCGAGCGATCGGTGTCGGCGAGCTCCGCGATCCACTGGCGTCGGGCCAGCTCCTCGAAGGGCGAGCCGTCGCCGGTGACGCTGAGGAGCTGATAGGTCAGCACCGTGAGGTCCCCGAGGGACTGCGGGTCGTCCGACACGGAGCCGGCATCGGGGGCGAGCTCCTGAGCGGTGCGCAGCCACTGCTGCCGGATGGTGACGGTGGGCGCCAGCACCAGCGTGCGATGTCCCTCGCGCGCGGCGAGCAGCAGCCCGAGCAGCGTCTTGCCGGACCCGGGCGGCGCGACGATGTGCATCTTCTCGTCCGTCCCCGCCGGGATCCGCTCGAGCACCTCGGCCTGATACGTGCGCAGGGTGCCCGCGAACCGCCACGACGAGAGGGGGAGGGCGAGAGCATCCATGACCCGCCCAGTCTGTCAAACGGTCGGGTGGTGTCATCGCACCCGACACGGTCGGGTTAGGATGGTTGACGGCTCTCCGCGTGGCGGCATCCAGGCCAATTCCCCCAGGGCGGAAACGCAGCAAGGGTAACCGGGCTCTGCTGGGTGCGCGGAGAGTCATTTTCTTTGCCCGGACATCGGCGCCGTCCTCGCGGGCGACCGCGTCGAGGCACGCCCAGCCGAATCGTCGGTCGCACCTGAGACAATCGTCCGGTGACCGTCACCCCGCCGCCGCAGGCGCAGCATCCGCTCGGCCGATTCGCCTCGCCGGTGCTGCTGCTCGTCGCGATGTGGGTCGTCCAGTTCGCCGACGCCGTCCTCCCCGGCTCGTTCACCGGCTTCGGGTTGCGGTCGTGGGATCTCACGGGACTCGGCGGCATCGTGCTCGGACCACTGCTGCACGCGAGCTGGCAGCACCTCATCGCGAACTCCGTGCCCTTCCTGGTGCTGGGCTGTCTGGTCGCGGTCGAGGGAGCCCGGCGGTTCTGGGCGGTCACGGCGGTCGTCGCGCTCGTCGGCGGCATCGGCACCTGGGTCGTGAACGCTCCCGGCACGCTGACCGTCGGCGCGTCCGGTCTCGTGTTCGGCTACTTCGGCTACGTGGTGATGCGGGTCTTCGCCCCGGGGCGGGTGGCGCACCGCATCCTGTACGCCGTGATCGCGGTCGTGGTGATCGGAGTGTACGGCGGCACGATGCTCGCCGGCGTCTTCGGGGTTGCCGAGGGCGTCTCCTGGCAGGGGCACCTGTTCGGGGCCATCGGCGGCGGCGTCGCCGCTCTCCTCGGACGCAGACCCCGCGCGGATCGCGGAGCCCTGACGGCATGAGCGCCGCGCGCGCGAGGTCGCGGCCCCAGCGCTCACCCGCGACGAAGAAGAAGCCTGCCGCCAAGAAGCCCGCGGCGCGAAGGAAGAGCGCCTCGAGACGGCGCCGGCCGGGTGCCCGACGCCAGGCCGCGACGCGCCTGCGCCGCCGGAGGATCCTGCAGCGGGTACTCCTCTCGGCCGGTGCGGTGGTCGTCCTCGGCGGGCTGCTCGCGCTCATCCCGCTGGGACTCGCTCGCGACCCCGCACCCGTCTGCATCGACCGACCGCAGACGTTCCCCGAGGCGGGTGTCGAGGGATGGAGCGGCGAGCAGCTGGAGAACGCGGCGACCATCGTGCGCACCGCGTCCGCGCTCGGCTTCCCCCGCGAGGGGCAGATCCTCGGGGTGATGACGGCGATGGGGGAGAGCAGCCTCCGCAACATCGACTACGGGGACTGGGAGACGAGAGGGTTCACGAACCCCGACGGATCGCGCACGACGAGCATCGGCCTGTTCCAGCAGCAGGACTGGTGGGGCAGCGCCGAGCAGCGGATGGACCCGGCGACGGCGACCACGCTGTTCTACGACCGGCTGGGACGGCTGCCCGACTGGCAGGGCATGGAGCCCTCGCACGCGATCCACCGCGTGCAGATCAACACGGATCGCGACTACTACGCACGGTTCCAGGCCGACGCCACGGCCGTCGTCGATGCGCTGTCCGGTCCGTGCGACTGACGCCGTCGCATTTGACCCGGTGCCGTCCAGGGCGGAGCCATCGATCGCCCGCCTAAGCTGAAGCCGTGGCGCAGAGCATCTACATCACCTCGGCCGAAGGACACACCGGCAAGTCGACGATCGCCCTCGGTACGCTCGACGCCCTGATGCGCGTGTCGCCGCGCGTGGGGGTGTTCCGCCCGATCGCGCGCTCGGTCACCGCGCGCGACGAGATCCTCGAGCTGATGCTCGCGCACGACGGCGTGCACCTCGACTACGAGGACTGCATCGGCGTCACCTACGACGACGTCCGCGCCGACCCGGAGGGGGCGCTGTCGACGATCGTCGCGCGATTCAAGGCCGTCGAGGCCCAGTGCGACTCGGTCGTGATCATCGGCAGCGACTACACCGATGTCGCCAGCCCCGCCGAGCTCGGATTCAACGCCCGCATCGCCGCGAACCTCGGCGCTCCCGTCCTGCTCGTGCTCAGCGGGCGCGACCAGCAGCGTCAGGCGGAGCAGCTCGGCACCACGACCGCACGGGCCGCCGCCGCCGTCGGGCAGATCGCCGCGCTCGCGCTCTCCGAGCTCGTCGAGGAGCGTGCGGAGCTGTTCGCGGTCGCCGTGAACAGGGCCGACCCCGATGCTCTGGACGGGATCATCGACGCGGTGCACGCCGTGCTCCCCGACGACCGCACCCCGGTGTGGGCGATCCCGGAGGACCGCGCCCTGGTGGCACCGTCGATCCGCGGCATCCTCGCCGCCGTCGACGGGAAGCTCCTCCAGGGCGACGACGACCGGCTCACCAGGGAGGCGCTGACGATCGTCGTCGCCGGCATGTCCATGGTGAACGTGCTCCCGCGCCTCACCGAGGAGGCGGTCGTGGTGATCCCCGCCGACCGCACCGAGGTGCTGCTGGCCGCGCTGCTCGCCGATTCGTCCGGCACCTTCCCGCGCATCGCCGGGATCATCCTCAACGGACCGTTCCCGCTGCCGGAGCCGATCGCGCGGCTGCTCGACGGATTCGCCTCCTCGGTCCCGATCATCACGACCGACCTCGGCACCTACGACACGGCGGTGCGGGTGATGGGCACCCGGGGGCGGATCTCGGCCGACTCCCGCACCCGCTACGACCGCGCGCTGGGGCTGTTCCAGGCGCACGTCGACATCGCGGAGCTCACCGAGCAGCTCGGGCTCGCGACGGCGCACGTCGTGACGCCGCTGATGTTCCAGTACGGACTCATCGAGCGCGCCCGCACCGACCGCCGCCGCATCGTGCTCCCCGAGGGTGACGACGACCGGATCCTGCGCGCCGCGGCGACGCTGCTCGCCCGCGAGGTCGCCGACCTCACGATCCTGGGCGACGAGGCGGCGGTGCGCGCGCGTGCCGTCGAGCTCGGCGTCGACATCGCCGCCGCCCAGGTGCTCAGCCCCACCGATCCCGCGCTGGTCGAGCGCTTCGCGGCCGAGTACGCGCGCCTGCGCGCCCACAAGGGCATCACGCTCGCGCAGGCGGCCGACACCGTGACCGACGTGTCGTACTTCGGCACGATGATGGTCCACCTGGGCCTCGCCGACGGCATGGTGTCCGGTGCCGCGCACACGACGGCGCACACCATCCGCCCGTCCTTCGAGATCATCAAGACCAAGCCGGGCGTGAACGTGGTCTCCAGCGTGTTCCTGATGGCGCTCGCCGACCGGGTGCTCGTCTACGGCGACTGCGCCGTGATCCCCGATCCCACCAGCGAGCAGCTCGCCGACATCGCGATCTCCTCGGCGACGACCGCCCGTCAGTTCGGCATCGATCCGCGCGTCGCGATGCTGTCGTACTCGACCGGCGAGTCCGGATCGGGCGCCGACGTCGACAAGGTGCGCGCCGCGACCGCCCTGGTACGCGAGCGGGCGCCGGAGCTGCCGGTCGAGGGGCCGATCCAGTACGACGCCGCCGCGGACGCGGCGGTGGCCAAGGCCAAGCTGCCCGACTCGGCGGTGGCCGGGCGTGCGACCGTGTTCGTGTTCCCCGACCTGAACACGGGCAACAACACCTACAAGGCGGTGCAGCGCTCCGCGGGCGCCGTGGCCATCGGACCGGTGCTGCAGGGCCTCAACAAGCCCATCAACGACCTGTCGCGCGGGGCGCTGGTCGACGACATCGTGAACACGGTCGCGATCACGGCGATCCAGGCGCAGGGCGCCGAGCGGACAGGGGATGCGGCATGAGCGCGATCCTGGTCATCAACAGCGGCTCCTCCTCGCTGAAGTACAGCCTGATCGACATCGAGCAGGAGAACCTGCTCGCGAGCGGACTGATCGAGCGCATCGGGCAGGAGGTCAGCCCCGTCGCGCACACGGTGCGCCCCGAGGCGGGTGGCGACGCCATGCCGACCCTGCTCGACGCGACGTATCGCGACGAGCGTCCGATCGCCGATCATGCCGCCGCCTTCGAGATCATGCGCGAGCAGTTCGCCGCGCACGGCCCCTCCCTGGAGGAGCACCGGCCGGTCGCCGTCGGACACCGCGTGGTGCACGGCGGTGCACGCTTCTACGCGCCGACGCTGATCGACGCCGACGTGGAGCGGCAGATCGACGAGCTCGCGGTGCTCGCGCCGCTGCACAACCCCGCGAACCTCGCCGGCATCCTCGCCGCGCGCGCCGTGTTCGACGAGGTGCCGCACGTCGCCGTCTTCGACACCGCGTTCCACCAGACGCTCCCGCCCGCCGCGTACACCTATGCCATCGACGCCGCGCTCGCCGCGGAGCATCGGGTGCGCCGCTACGGCTTCCACGGCACGAGTCACCAGTACGTGAGCGAGGCCGCGGCGGCGTTCCTCGGGCGTGACCTGGGCGACCTCCGACAGCTCGTGTTCCACCTCGGCAACGGGGCGTCCGTGACGGCGATCGACGGCGGGCGCTCGGTGGAGACCTCGATGGGGCTCACCCCTCTCGAGGGGCTGGTCATGGGCACTCGGTCCGGCGACCTCGACCCCGCGGCGCTCGTGCACCTGTCGCGCCGCGCCGGCCTCTCCATCGACGATCTCGACGCGCTGCTCAACACCCGCAGCGGCCTGGCCGGTCTCGCCGGGCGCAGCGACATGCGCGACATCCTCGCCGGGGTCGCGGCGGGGGAGGAGGCGGCCGTCCTCGCCTTCGACGTGTACGTGCACCGGCTGCGCGCCTACGCGGGCGCGTACATCGCGCAGCTCGGGGGAGTGGACGTCATCTCGTTCACGGCCGGCGTCGGCGAGAACGCGGCGCCGGTGCGGGCCGCCGCGATGGCGACGCTCGGCTTCGCGGGGGTCGAGATCGACCCGGCGCGCAACGAGGCCAGGGATCGCGGCATCCGGCGGATCTCGACGGATTCGTCCGCAGTGACGGTGCTCGTGGTGCCGACGGACGAAGAGCTGCAGATCGCCCGGCAGACCGCCGAGCTGCTCTGATCCACCCGCGGGGGTTACCCGCCGGCGCGGCATCGCATTACGCTTGCACAGTGGCACGGAGAGGTGCCGGCCCGACGATCGACCTTCTCCTGGAGGCACTGTGCCAGAAGCACTGCCCGACCTGTTCCACGCCGACGGCGTGCTCTTCGACCTCGACGGCGTGCTCACACCGACCGCCGAGGTGCACATGCGCGCCTGGAAGACCGTGTTCGACGACGTCTTCGCCCGCTGGGACATCACTCCGCCGTACACCGACGCGGACTACTACGACTACGTCGACGGCAAGAAGCGCTACGACGGCGTCGCGAGCCTGCTGCGCAGCCGCAACGTCGAGGTGCCCTGGGGCGAGGTCGACGACGACCCGTCCGCCGAGACCATCTGCGGCATCGGCAACCGCAAGAACGCCGCGTTCGCCGCCTCGCTCCGCGGGACGGGCATCGCGCCGTATCCCGGATCGCTCGCCCTGGTCGAGAGCCTGCATGCCGCCGGCATCCCGCTCGGCGTGGTCTCGAGCTCCAAGAACGCCGAAGAGGTGCTGGGCGCCGCCGGCATCCGCTCGTACTTCCGGATCGTGGTGGACGGCGTCGTGGCCGAGCGCGACGGTCTCGCCTCCAAGCCCGCCGCCGACATGTTCGCCGCCGGTGCCGTCGCCCTCGGGGTGGACCCCGCGCGGTCCGTCGCCGTGGAGGACGCCACCTCCGGCGCCGCATCCGCCGCCGCCGCCGGTTATGCGACCGTGGTGGGCGTCGACCGTGGCACGGGTGCCGACGCCCTGCGTGCCGCCGGCGCGACCGTCGTGGTCGACGACCTCGCCGTCTTCCTTCCTCCTTCCCGCACCGACACCCCGGAGACCGCATGCGACGTACTGAGCGACCGGAGGGAGTCGAAGTGATCGACCGCGACCGTTTCCCCGTCGACCCGTGGCGCCTGATCGACACGCACTACTCGGAGGAGGGCGTCGGCGAGACGCTGTTCTCCGTCGGCAACGGCTACCTGGGCCTGCGCGGCAACCACATCGAGGGTCGCGGCGCGCAGGAGCACGGCACCTTCATCAACGGGCTGCACGAGACCTGGCCGATCCGCCACGCCGAGCAGGCCTACGGGTTCGCCGAGGTCGGGCAGACCATCGTCAACGCTCCGGACGCGAAGGTCATGCGCGTCTACGTCGACGACGAGCCCATCTCGCTCGATGACGCCGACATCCGCGAGTACCGGCGCACGCTCGACCTGCGCACGGGTGTGCTGGAGCGCCACGTCGTGTGGGAGACCCCGTCCGGCAAGCGCGTGCGCATGCGCGATGAGCGCATCGTGAGCTTCGAGGAGCGCCATCTCGCGGTCCTCCGCCTCGAGGTCGTGGTGGAGAATGCCGACGCCCCGGTCACGATCAGCTGCCAGCTGCTCAACCGTCAGGACGGCGCGGGCGTCTACGCCGGCACCCCGATCGGGACGAAGGCCGCCGCCTTCGACCCCCGGAAGGCCGAGAAGATCGCCGACCGCGTCCTGGAACCGGCCGAGCACTGGCAGGACGGCATGCGCTCCGCGCTGTCGTACCGCGTCGCCGACTCGGGTATGACGGTCGCCGTGGTCGCCGATCACATCGTCGAGACCGAGAACGAGTACAACGCCCGCACCCTCGTGGAGCCGGACATCGCGAAGAACGTGTTCCGCGTGCAGGCGAAGGCCGGGGTGCCGATCACGGTCACGAAGCTCGTGAGCTATCACACCTCGCGCGGCGTGCCGCCGCGCGAGCTCGTCGACCGCTGCCGCCGGTCGCTCGACCGCGCCGCGCAGGAGGGCGTCGAGACCGTGTTCCTGCGTCAGCGGGAGTGGCTCGACGCGTTCTGGGAGCGCAGCGATGTGCGGATCGGCGAGCGCGACGACCTGCAGCAGGCCACGCGCTGGTGCCTGTTCCAACTCGCGCAGGCCTCGGCGCGCGCCGACGGCGCAGGAGTCCCGGCCAAGGGCGTCTCCGGTTCCGGCTACAGCGGCCACTACTTCTGGGACACCGAGATCTACGTGCTCCCGTTCCTGACCTACACGACGCCGCGGTGGGCGTACAACGCGCTGCGGGCGCGGGTGAAGATGCTGCCCGCCGCGCGTCGCCGCGCCGCACAGCTCAACGAGGCCGGGGCGCTCTTCCCCTGGCGCTCGATCAACGGCGAGGAGGCCTCGGCGTACTACGCGGCCGGGACCGCGCAGTACCACATCAACGCCGACATCAGCTTCGCGCTGGGCAAGTACGTCCGGGCGACGGGGGACGAGGAGTTCCTGCGGCGCGAGGGTGCCGACATCGCGATCGAGACCGCGCGGCTGTGGGCGACCCTCGGGTTCTGGCGCGCCGCGCGCCTCGTCGGGGAGACGGGTGCCGGCGACGGGATCGAGACCTTCCACATCCACGGTGTGACGGGGCCGGACGAGTACACGACGGTCGTGAACGACAACCTCTACACGAACGTCATGGCGCGCTACAACCTCCGCTACGCGGCGAAGATCGTGCGCGAGATCAAGGAGAGCTACCCCGACGACTACGTCAAGCTGGTCGACCGCACGGGCCTCGGCCCCGGCGAGGCCGAGGCGTGGGATCGGGCGGCGGAGGCGATGTACATCCCGTACAGCGAGGGCCTCGGCATCCACCCTCAGGATTCGCTCTTCCTGGAGCGCGAGGTCTGGGATCTCGCGAACACCCCGGCCGAGCAGCGACCGCTGCTGCTGCACTTCCACCCGCTGGTGATCTACCGGTTCCAGGTGCTCAAGCAGGCCGACGTCGTACTCGCGCTGTTCCTCCAGGGCAATCACTTCACCCCGGAGGAGAAGAAGGCCGACTTCGACTACTACGACCCGCTGACCACCGGCGACTCGACGCTGTCGGCGGTCGTGCAGTCGATCCTCGCCGCCGAGGTGGGGTACCAGGACCTCGCGCAGAAGTACTTCGAGCAGTCGCTGTTCGTCGACCTGCACGATCTGCACCACAACGCGGCCGACGGCGTGCACGTCGCGTCTGCCGGCGGCGTGTGGACCGCTCTGGTGTGCGGCTTCGGCGGCATGCGCGACTACGCGGGCGATCTCAGCTTCGACCCGCGTCTGCCCTCGGCCTGGCCGTCGCTGTCGTTCCCGCTGCAGTGGCAGGGGTCCGATCTGTACGTGACGGTCACGAAGGAGGAGCTGCGCGTGCAGGTGCGCAGCGGACCCCCGGTCCCGTTCAGCGTGCGCGAGACCGCGTACATCGCCACCACTGACGACGAGGTCGTCGTGCCGCTCGCCGATCAGGGCCCCCTGATCCCCGGGCGCCCGACGCTGCGCCAGTTCGCCGACGCCCGCCGCGAGGACGGAACGCGGATGTCCGCCTCCGTCCCGGTGATCACGACGACGATCCCGGTGATCGAGACCCTCGACTGACGCTCGGGCCCGCCGAAGGTCGGTGGCACGCCGTAGGCTGGTGAGGTGACCACAGCCCTCTACCGCCGCTACCGACCCGAGACGTTCGGCGAGATGATCGGGCAGTCCCAGGTGACCGATCCGCTCATGACGGCGCTGCGCGGAGACCGGGTCGGCCACGCCTACCTGTTCTCCGGTCCTCGCGGGTGCGGGAAGACCACGTCCGCGCGCATCCTGGCGCGCTGCCTGAACTGCGCCGAGGGACCGACCGACGTGCCCTGCGGCGTCTGCCCGAGCTGCGTCGAGCTCTCGCGCGCGGGTGGCGGCTCGCTCGACGTGGTCGAGATCGACGCGGCGAGCCACAACGGCGTCGACGACGCGCGCGACCTGCGCGAGCGGGCGACGTTCGCCCCCAGCCGCGACCGGTACAAGATCTTCATCCTCGACGAGGCGCACATGGTGACGCCGCAGGGCTTCAACGCGCTGCTCAAGCTCGTCGAAGAGCCGCCGGAGCACGTCAAGTTCATCTTCGCGACCACCGAGCCCGAGAAGGTCCTCGGCACGATCCGCTCGCGCACGCACCACTACCCGTTCCGGCTCGTGCCGCCCGCCGCGATGCTCGAGTACGTCGCCAAGCTGTGCGCCGAGGAGGGCGTGATCGTCGAGCAGGGCGTGCTCCCGCTCGTCGTCCGCGCCGGCGGTGGCTCCCCGCGAGACACGCTGTCGCTGCTCGACCAGCTGATCGCCGGATCCGACGCGCCCGCCGGCTCCGAGACGGTCACGGTCGGCTACGCCCGCGCCGTGTCCCTGCTCGGGTACACGCACGCGGCTCTCCTCGACGAGATCGTCGATGCGCTCGCCGCGGGAGACGCGGCAGCCGCCTTCCCCGCGATCGACCGCGTGGTGCAGACCGGTCAGGACCCGCGCCGCTTCGTCGACGACCTGCTCGAGCGTCTGCGCGACCTCATCGTGATCGCCGCCGTCGGCGCCGGTGCCTCGGCGGTGCTGCGCGGGATCGCCGAAGACGACCTGGAGCGCATGCGCGCCCAAGCCACGGCCTTCGGCTCGGCGCGACTCTCGCGCACGGCCGATGTGGTCAGCGCCGCCCTCGACGACATGTCGGGCGCGACATCGCCGCGCCTGCACCTCGAGCTCATGGTGGCCCGCGTGCTCGCCGGCGCGACCGATGCCGCACCGGCCGTGCCGGTACCCGCGGCCGAGCGCGCCGCCGCTCCGGCGCGCGCCTCCGCACCGGTCGCGCCCGCCCCGACCGTGTCGGCTCCGGCGCCCGCGACGCCTGCTCCCGCCGCGCCTGCTCCCGCCGCGCCTGCTCCTGCAGCTGCGGTGCCTACGGCTTCCGCACCCGTCGAGCAGAGCACGGTCGCCGAGCCGGCTGCGGGTGTCAGCACCGCTCCGGAGCCCGCCGCGCCGGAGCCCACGCGCGCAGAACCCGTCTCCGCAGAACCCGCCGCTGCAGAGCCCGCTGCTGAACCCGCAGAGCCGGCCGCCCCGCAGGGGCCGGTCACGTTCGAGCGCATCCGCTCGTCCTGGCCCGCCGTGCTCACCCGGCTCGAGGACATCAGCCGCACCTCCTGGCTGCTCGCCACGGCCGTGCAGCCGCTGGCCTACGTGACCGACACCGAGGTCCTGACGCTCGGATTCACGAGCCAGCACGACGTCGCGAAGTTCAAGGGAACGACCCCGGGGTCCGGCCCGTCCGACCACCTGCGCTCCGCGATCGAGCAGGAACTCGGCGTCCGGGTGAAGTACCTGCCCGCGCCCATGCCCGCCGGCGGTGCGCCGCGACAGCCCGCAGCATCCGGGCCCTCGGCGCCCGCCGACTCCGCTCCCGCATCGGAGCCTGCGTCAGCGAGGCCCTCCCGTCCGCAGGTCCATGGTGCCGCCGCCTCCGCGGTGACGGAATGGGCCGTGGCGCCGATCCCCACGACACGGGAGGAGCCGCAGGGCAGTCCGCCCGCCCCCTCGGCACCGCTCCCGGTCGACGACGAACCCGAAGAGGTCGAGGCCGCGGCGTCCGCCCCGGTGCCGCCGTCCGACGGTGCGGTCGATCGTGACGAGCCGCCGCTGCCCGGCGACGACGAGGCACCCGCGTACGACGAGGAGCCGCCCTACGATCCGTCGTACGAGCCGCCCGTGTCCCGTCAGGCCCCGCCCGAGCGCGCCGCGCGACCGGCACCGCAGGCGCAGCAGCGCGCGGCGGCCGCCGCGCCGGTCGTCATCGAGCGCGCCCCCACGGTCGGGGGAGTGCAGCGCTACGGTGAGGCCGTGATCCGCCAGGTGCTCGGCGCGACGTTCCTTCGCGAAGAGCCCTACGAGCCCCCGACGAGGTTCAACTGATGTACGACGGCATCGTTCAGGAGCTGATCGACGAGTTCGGTCGGCTCCCCGGCATCGGCCCGAAGTCCGCCCAGCGGATCGCGTTCCACATCCTGCAGACGCCGACGTTCGACGTCGCGCGTCTCGCCGAACTGCTCGGCGAGATCCGCACCCGCGTGCGGTTCTGCGAGATCTGCGGCAACGTGGCCGAGCAGGAGCGGTGCGCCATCTGCCGCGATCCGCGCCGCAGCCAGGCCTTGATCTGCGTGGTCGAGGATGCGAAGGACGTCGCTGCCATCGAGCGCACGAGGGAGTTCCGCGGGCTCTACCACGTGCTCGGCGGCGCCATCAGCCCGATCGCGGGCATCGGGCCGGACGATCTCCGCATCGCCCAGCTCATGACGCGTCTCGCCGACGGCACGGTGCAGGAGGTCATCCTCGCCACCAACCCCAACCTCGAGGGCGAGGCGACGGCCAGCTACCTCAGCAGGCTGCTCACGACCATGCAGATCACGGTGTCCCGGCTCGCCTCCGGGCTGCCCGTCGGCGGCGACCTCGAATACGCCGACGAGGTCACCCTCGGTCGCGCCTTCGAGGGCCGGCGCATCCTGTGAACGCGAGCGGCGGCTTCTCGCGTCGCGGCTGGTTGCTCTTCGGAGCCATGGCGCTGCTGTGGGGCGTGCCGTATCTGTTCATCAGCGTCGCGGTCGAATCCATCTCGCCGCCCGCGATCGTGGCAGGGCGCACCCTCATCGCGGCGCTGCTGCTGCTGCCGTTCGCCATCCGGAGCGGAGCGCTGCGTGCGGCGCTGAAGCACTGGCCGTGGGTGCTCGCCTTCGGTGCGGTCGAGATGGCCGGTCCGTTCCTGCTGCTCGGCCACGCCGAGATGACGCTGCCCTCCGGCATGACCGGGCTGCTCGTCGCCACGGTGCCGCTGTTCGCGGCGCTGATCGCCCTCGGCGGCGGTGACCGCGGCGTGCTCCGTCCCGCCCGGGGCATCGGACTCCTCGTCGGCTTCATCGGCGTCGCGGTCGTGGTCGCGGGGCCCGGACTCTTCGGCGGCGAGGTGAGCCTGCTCGCGGCGGGGGAGGTGCTCCTGGTCGCCGTCCTCTATGCGACCGCGCCGTTCATCGTCGCGCGCAAGCTGAACGATGTGCCGTCGCTCGGCACGATCACGCTCTCGCTGCTGATGATCGGGATCTTCTACCTCCCCATCGGTCTGCTGACGCAGCACGAGGTCCCCACGCTGCCGTCGCTCGGCGCTCTGCTCGCCCTCGCCGTGATCTGCACCGCGGTGGCGTTCCTCGCGTTCTTCGCCCTCATCCGCGAGGTCGGCCCGGTGCGCGCCCCGCTGTTCACCTACGTGAACCCGGTGGTCGCGATCATCCTCGGGGCGATCGTGCTCGCGGAGCCGCTGACCCCCGGCCTGCTGCTCGGCTTCCCGCTGATCATCGTCGGATGCTGGTTCGCCGCGACGGGCGGCCGGCTCCGCCCGGTCTCTCCCCAGGCCCTCCCTCCCTCCCTCTGACCCGCCCGCCCCGCCCCGCCCCGCCCGCCTTTTCGCCGAGTGCACGGCTTCTCGTCGAGTGCACGGCTTCTCCGCGTGAAGTTCCCGTGCACTCGGCGAGTTCGCGTGTACTCGGCGCTCCCGCCCGCGCCCCGCGCACCGCGCCCTGCGCGCACCCCGCCCCCGCGCCTCTTCACCGAGTGCACGGCTTGCTGTCGAGCGCACGGCCAATCCGCGCGAACGTGTCGTGCACTCGTCGAGGTCCCGTGCACTCGGCGATCCGCCCGCGCACCACCCCCCCCCGACACATGCGCAACGGAGCATACGCGCCGATCGTAGAATGAGCGTGGGCGGATCCGCCCGACATCCCAGGGAGTGATCGTGGCCCTCATCGTGCAGAAGTACGGCGGCTCGTCCGTCGCCGACGCAGAGAGCATCAAGCGCGTCGCCAAGCGCATCGTCGACACGCGTCGTGCAGGCCACGACGTGGTCGTCGCCGTGAGCGCGATGGGCGACACCACCGACGAGCTGCTCGACCTCGCTAACGAGGTCGCGCCGATTCCCGCACCCCGCGAGCTCGACATGCTCCTCTCCAGCGGAGAGCGCATCTCGATGGCACTGCTGGCGATGGCGATCCACTCGATGGGCTTCGAGGCGCGCTCGTTCACGGGCAGCCAGGCCGGCATGATCACGGACTCGCAGCACGGTGCGGCTCGCATCGTCGACGTCACCCCGGTCCGTCTGCGCGAAGCTCTCGACGAGGGCGCGATCGTGATCGTCGCCGGGTTCCAGGGCTTCAACCGGGACACCCGCGACATCACCACGCTCGGCCGCGGCGGCTCGGACACCACGGCCGTCGCCCTCGCTGCGGCGCTCGACGCCGACGTGTGCGAGATCTACAGCGACGTGGACGGCATCTTCACCGCCGACCCGCGCGTGATCCCGAAGGCGCAGAAGCTCGACCACGTCTCCAGCGAGGAGATGCTCGAGCTCGCCGCCAACGGCGCCAAGGTGCTCTACATCCGCGCCGTCGAGTACGCACGCCGTCACGGCGTCCTCATTCACGCTCGGTCGACCTTCTCGTCGGCCGAGGGCACGTACGTTCTGGGCGAGGGAATGAAGAACCCTCGCGAAGCCGAGGGAGCAGTCATGGAAGAACCGATCGTCGCCGGGGTCGCCACCGACTTCAGCCAGGCCAAGATCACGGTCGCCGGCGTGCCCGACGTCCCGGGCAAGGCGGCCGAGATCTTCAAGATCGTCGCGAAGTCCGGCGCCAACGTCGACATGATCGTGCAGAACGTGTCGGCCACCGGCCGCACCGACATCTCCTTCACCGTGCCCAAGGCGGATGCCGCGGCTGCCCTCAAGGCCCTGGCCGGCGAGCAGACCGAGGTCGGGTTCCAGAACCTGATCCACGACGACCAGATCGGCAAGCTGTCGGTCGTCGGAGCGGGCATGCGCACGCACTCCGGCGTGTCCGCGACGCTCTTCGAGGCGCTGTCGGCCGGCGGCATCAACATCGAGATGATCTCGACCTCCGAGATCCGCATCTCCGTGGTGCTCCGCGACACCGACCTGACCGAGGCGGCACGCACCGTGCACACCGCCTACGGGCTCGACGGCGACGCCGAGGCCACGGTCCACGCCGGCACCGGCCGCTGATCTCGGCCAATCCTCTGCGCTTTCCTGCCGTGTGGGCAGGAGTGCGGAACCTCGCGGCGGCTCCCCGTCGCACCACGGTAGACTCGCCGAAACCCTGACACCGGCGCCAGGCGCAGCATCAGCACCCCGACGCCGCGCCCGAAGCCTCGTACGCAGTACCGCACGACGCCAAGGAACATCATGACCCGCATCTCCGAATCAGGACTCTCCGTCGCCATCGTCGGCGCCACCGGCCAGGTGGGCACCGTGATGCGCGAGATTCTCGCCGAGCGGTCGTTCCCGATCCGCGACCTGCGTCTGTTCTCGTCTGCGCGCTCCGCCGGCACCGCGATCGAGTTCGGCGGCGCGACGGTCATCGTCGAAGACGTCGAGACGGCGGATGCCTCGGGCATCGACATCGCCCTGTTCTCCGCCGGGGCCACCGCGAGCCGCGCCTACGCGCCGCGCTTCGCCGCAGCGGGCGCCGTCGTCGTCGACAACTCGAGTGCCTGGCGCATGGACCCCGAGGTCCCGCTCGTGGTCAGCGAGGTCAACCCGCACGCGATCGACGAGCGCCCCAAGGGCATCATCGCGAACCCGAACTGCACCACCATGGCCGCGATGCCGGTCCTGAAGGCCCTGCACGCCGAGGCCGGCCTCGAGCGCCTCATCGTGTCCACGTACCAGGCCGTCTCCGGTTCCGGTCTCGCCGGCGCCCAGGAGCTCCTCGGCCAGGTCGAGGGCGTGCTCGCCCAGGGCGACACCCTCCGCCTCGTGCACGACGGCTCCGCGGTCGACTTCCCCGAGCCCGAGAAGTACATCGCGCCGATCGCCTTCGACGTGATCCCGTTCGCCGGCAACCTCGTCGACGACGGCGACAACGAGACCGACGAGGAGAAGAAGCTCCGCAACGAGAGCCGCAAGATCCTCGAGCTCCCGGGTCTGCGCGTCGCGGGCACCTGCGTGCGCGTCCCCGTCTTCACCGGACACTCGCTCTCGATCAACGTGGAGTTCGCCCGCGACATCACGCCCGAGCGGGCGCGCGAGGTGCTGAGCACGGCCCCGGGCGTCGTGCTCGACGAGGTCCCCACGCCGCTGCAGGCCGCCGGCAAGGACCCGAGCTTCGTCGGCCGCATCCGCGCCGACCAGTCCGCTCCCGAGGGCAAGGGCCTCGTGCTGTTCCTCAGCAACGACAACCTTCGCAAGGGCGCGGCGCTGAATGCCGTCCAGATCGCCGAGGTGCTCGCCGAGCGTCTCACCCCGGTGAGCTGAGACCCGCATCCGCGCACGCCGTCGCATGGTCTGCGACGGCGTGCCCGCGAACTAGACTGGTTCGGTGACTGAAAACGTCGATGTCGTCCTGATCGGCGGTGGCATCATGAGCGCCACCCTGGGTACACTCCTGCACGAGCTGCAGCCCGAGTGGAAGATCGTCGCCTTCGAGCGACTCTCCGACGTGGCTCAGGAGAGCTCCAACCCGTGGAACAACGCGGGCACGGGGCACGCCGCCCTGTGCGAGCTGAACTACATGCCGCAGCAGGGCGATGCGCCGCTCGACCCCGCCAAGGCCGTGTCGATCAACGAGCAGTTCCAGCAGAGCCGCCAGTTCTGGTCGTCGCTGGTGGACAAGGGCGTGCTCGACGTCCCCTCGACGTTCATCAACGCGACCCCGCACATGACGTTCGTGCGCGGCGAGAAGGATGTCGCCTACCTCAAGAACCGCTACGAGGTGCTCAAGGAGCAGCCGCTGTTCGCGGGCATCGAGTACAGCGAGGACTCCCGCGTCATCAACAAGTGGGCCCCGCTGCTCATGCAGCAGCGCCGCAAGGGCGAGCCGTTCGCCGCGACCCGCGTCCCCGCGGGCACGGACGTCGACTTCGGCGCCCTGACCCATCAGCTTTTCGACCACCTCACCGACTCCGGCGTCACGCTGCGCACCAACCACGAGGTCCGCAGCCTGAAGAAGCAGAAGGACGGCACTTGGCTGGTCAAGTACCGCAACAGCCTCGGCCACACGCCGAACGAGGTGCGTGCGCGCTTCGTGTTCGTCGGCGCCGGCGGCTGGGCGCTCAAGCTGCTGCAGAAGTCGGGCATCCCCGAGATCAAGGGGTACGGCGTCTTCCCGATCGGCGGGCAGTTCCTCAAGACCTCCGACCCGAAGATCGTCTCGCAGCACAAGGCCAAGGTGTACTCGCAGGCCTCCGTCGGTGCTCCGCCGATGTCCGTCCCGCACCTAGACACGCGCGTCGTCGACGGCGAGGCCTCGCTCATGTTCGGCCCGTTCGCCACGTTCAGCCCGAAGTTCCTGAAGAACGGCTCGATGCTCGACATCGTGTCGCAGGTGCGCGCGCACAACCTGCTGCCGATGCTGCAGGTCGCGGTGAAGAACCCCGACCTCATCACGTACCTCGTCAGCGAGCTGCTGAAGAACCACGCCAAGAAGGTCGACAGTCTGCGCACGTTCATGCCCACCGCGAAGGATGAGGACTGGACGCTCATCGACGCCGGTCAGCGTGCTCAGGTGATGAAGAAGGACCCGAAGAAGGGTGGCATCCTCCAGTTCGGCACCGAGGTCGTCGCCTCGGCCGACGGATCGATCGCCGGTCTCCTGGGAGCTTCCCCCGGCGCCTCGACCGCCGTCCCGATCATGCTCGACCTCCTGAAGAAGTGCTTCCCGGCGGAGTACCCGGGCTGGGAGTCCGAGCTGCGCGCGCTGATCCCGACGTTCGGCGAGAAGCTCAACGAGGATGCGGCGCTCGCGGAGAAGTCCACGGAGGCCACCGCCGCCACCCTCGGCATCAACGTCTGAGGCCGCACCGTGGCGAAGCTCTACTTCCGCTACGGCGCGATGAACTCCGGCAAGTCGACGGCTCTGCTGCAGGCCGCGTACAACTACGAGGAGCGCGGTCAGCACGTCCTGCTCGCCAAGCCCGCGATCGACACCAAGGGCGCGTCGGAGATCGAGAGTCGACTCGGCGTCACCCGCCAGGTCGACTTCCTCATCGCTCCGGACGACGATGCGCGTGTCCTCTTCGCCGAGCATCGGGAGCGCATGCAGCACGCGTCCGATGACGAGCTGCTCCCCGGCGGCCCGACCGACGTCGCCTGCCTGCTGATCGACGAGGCGCAGTTCCTCACCCCGAGCCAGGTCGACGATCTCTTCCGCATCGCGGTGGAGGACGGCATCCCGGTGATGGCCTACGGCATCCGCAACGACTTCCTCACCCACGCGTTCCCCGGATCCGCGCGCCTCCTCGCGATCGCGCACTCGCTGGAGGAGCTCAAGACGATCTGCCGGTGCGGACGGAAGGCCGTGTTCAACGGTCGGGTCGTCGGCGGACGGTTCGTCTTCGACGGCGACCAGGTGGCGATCGACGAGGGGGCGATCGGATCGGCGTCGCCCGAGCTGACGACCTACGAGTCGCTCTGCGGCACCTGCTACCTCGAGGAGTCCGGCGGACGCCTGGGCTGAGAGGTTTCGTCTCGTCGCGGCGCCCGCGCTCGACGACCGGGTCGTGGGCGTTTTCTGGTGCGACGGCTCGTCGCCGCGCGCCGGCGTACCCAGCCCGGTCGTCGAGCGAGCGAAGCGGGACGAAACATCGTCACTCCTGTTTTGCGTGGTCTGACCACACGGAGTAACCTGTGGTCAGACCACAGGAGGATCGATGGCGGAGCAGCCGGCACGTGCATGGCGACTCGTGCTCGAGCACATCGAGCGCGATCTCCTCGACGGCCGTCTGGGCCCGGGGGATCGCCTGCCGTCGGAGCGTGATCTCGCGACCGACCTCGGCGTGGGGCGCTCCAGCGTGCGGGAGGCGTTCCGGGTGCTCGAGGTCATGGGGCTCATCCGCACCGCGACCGGCTCCGGCCCGCAGTCCGGGGCCATCGTCATCGCCACGCCCACCGGTGGTATGTCGGCACTGCTCCGGCTCCAGGTGGCGGCGCAGGGGTTCCCGCTGGACGATGTGGTGCGCACCCGTCTGGTCCTCGAAGACGCGGTCGTCGCCGCGCTGGCCGGTGCATCCGACCGCGACACGGCTCGCGCCCGCGAACTGCTCGAGGCGATGGACGCTCCCGGTCTCGCGCCGTCGGAGTTCCTGGCGCTCGACGCCCAGCTGCACCTCTCGCTCGCGGAGGCCAGCGGCAACACGGTCATCGCCGCGATGATGGCCGGACTGCGCTCCTCGATCGAGTCCTACGTGCAGGCGGGGGTCGCCGTGATCCCGGACTGGGAGTCGATGGCCGCTCGTCTCCGTGCCGAGCACCGCGCGCTGGTCGCCGCGATCGAGGCCGGGGATGTCGATGCGGCCCGCGCCCGGGTGCACTCCCACATCACCGGCTACTACACGTCCACGGGGCTCACCCGTGACATCCCCTCCCCGAACTGAGAGGCACATCATGGTGCAGCGCCAGCTCCCCAATCCCGTCGAGCTCCTCGAGCTCATGAAGTTCAAGAAGCCCGAGCTCGACGGACGCAAGCGCCGCCTCGACGCCGCGCTCACGATCGACGACCTGCGCCTGATCGCCAAGCGCCGCACGCCGAAGGCCGCCTTCGATTACACCGACGGCGCCGCCGAGGGGGAGCTGTCCCTCACCCGCGCACGCCAGGCGTTCCAGGATGTGGAGTTCCACCCCGGCATCCTGCGTCCGGCGCCGACCGTCGACACGAGCGTCGAGATCCTCGGAGGGCCGTCCGCCCTGCCGTTCGGCATCGCCCCCACCGGGTTCACGCGTCTGATGCAGACCGAGGGGGAGACCGCGGGCGCCGGAGCCGCGGCAGCCGCCGGCATCCCGTTCACCCTCTCGACGCTCGGCACCACCTCGATCGAGGGCGTGAAGGCCGCCAACCCGCACGGACGCAACTGGTTCCAGCTCTACGTCATGCGCGATCGCGAGATCTCCTACGAGCTCACCCGTCGCGCGGCGGCCGCGGGCTTCGACACCCTGCAGTTCACGGTGGACACCCCCGTCGCGGGCGCGCGTCTGCGGGACAAGCGCAACGGATTCAGCATCCCGCCGCAGCTCACCCTCGGCACCATCATCAACGCGATCCCGCGTCCGTGGTGGTGGTTCGACTTCCTCACCACGCCCAAGCTCGAGTTCGCATCGCTGAGCACCACCGGCGGCACGGTGGGAGAGCTGCTGGATGCGGCGATGGACCCCACGATCAGCTACGACGACCTCGAGGTCATCCGCGGCCTGTGGCCCGGCAAGATCGTCATCAAGGGCGTCCAGAACGTCGAGGACTCGGTGCGTCTGCGCGACGCCGGCGTGGACGGCATCGTGCTCTCGAACCACGGCGGACGTCAGCTCGACCGGGCACCGATCCCCTTCCACCTGCTGCCCGAGGTGCGTCGAGCGGTCGGCGACGACTTCACGGTGATGATCGACACCGGCATCATGAACGGTGCCGACATCGTCGCCGCCGTGGCGCTGGGAGCGGACTTCACCCTGATCGGGCGCGCCTACCTCTACGGCCTGATGGCCGGGGGACGCCAGGGCGTCGACCGCACGATCGCGATCCTGCGCAGCGAGATCGAGCGCACCATGCGTCTGCTCGGGGTGGCCTCGCTCGCCGAGCTCGAGCCGGGACACGTGACCCAGCTCACGCGCCTGGTGCCCGTGTCGCGCGCGGCCGCCGAGGCCCGCACGCGCTGAGCACGCCCGCTGCGCCCGTGCCGGACGGCGCCCCGCCCGCGGTCAGGACTGCGGGGCCACGGCACGGGTGCGCGGCGGCCAGGGGATCAGCATGGACGTCGTGCGCCGGTACTCGGCATAGGCCGGGTACTTCGACGCGGTGATCGACTCCGTGAAGATCGTCGAGCCGATGAACAGCACGGTCAGCAGCGCCGGGCCGATGATGGTCGGATTCAGCACGCCGCCGATCACCCCGGCGCCTCCGGCCACCGCGGCGGTGGCGCCGAGCGCGTAGAACGCCCACCACTGCGCCTGCTCGAAGAAGAAGTTCGGGTGGCGGCTGTAGCGGAACAGGCCGGTGGTCGCGAAGCCGGGTGCGAGAGTGCCACCGGCTTTCTTCTTGCGCTGGTGGAATACCCACTGCTGCTGGTCGGCGATGGTCTCGCCCAACAGGAAGGCCAGGAACACCGCCACGAACAGCGCATCCCATCCGGTGAGCGCGGAGGGGTTCTGCGCGGCGATCAGCGCCGGCAGGGTGATCAGCACCAGCAGCGTCATCTGATAGCCGACGATGAACAGCACGTTGAAGATCTGGAACTGCCACGGCCGCATCCGCTTCCGCAGGATCGCCCACCGGTAGTCCTCCATGCCGGTGTAGCCGCCCTTGCGCGCGAAGTTGAAGGTCAGCCGGGCTCCCCAAGCGGTCGCGAGCACTCCCATCAGCACCACGCGGACGGATCCGTCACCGTTCGCGAAGGCGCCGGCGACGAAGATCCAGACGTAGGCCACCGGGACGATCGACCAGGCGCGGTCGACCCAGGAGGTGTCGCGGGTGATCAGAGAGAGGACCCAGCACGCGGCGCTGGCGACCGCGGCGACGGTGATGACGATCAGGAGGGCATCCATGATGCCATGCTAGGGCCCCGCGGCGACATGGCGCTGCTCCGCGTGTTGCGGCGCGCGCCTCAGAGCGTCGGGAGGAGGGTGTCGAGCTTGTCGGCGGTGTCTTCCCAGCCGTCGACCGCGATCGAGGGGACGCCGATGGCGAGGACCGGGTAGTCGTTGCCGCCTTCGTCGAGGCGGTCGCCGTAGAAGAGCATGTCGGTGAGGGCGATGCCGGTGCTCTCGGCGAGCTGCCGCATCCCGAAGGCCTTGTCGATGCCGGCCTGGGTGATGTCGATCGACGTCGATCCGCCCGAGCGCACCTCGAGGCCGGGCAGCCGCGCGGCGACGGCGTCACGCAGGGCGCCGCGCTTCGCGCCGGAGGGGTCCCAGTCGTGCTTCGCGTCGCGCGGGGCGCGCTGGCCCAGCGCGGAGAAGGTGATCTGCGAGCCGCGGTCCTCGAGGATCTCTCCCCACGGCTCGGCCTCCCACAGTCCGAGGCGCTCGGCCTCTTCCCGCAGGGCGGTGAGCGCGGCGGTCTTGTCGTGTTCGCTGAGGTCGTGCGCGTACACCGCGACGAAGTCCGTGCCGTCGTAGCGCAGGTAGCGGGTGCCGCAGGTGGGCAGCAGGTGCAGGCGGGCGAGGTCGGCAGGATCCGCGTCTCCGAGCTGCGCGATCACCTGGGACCGGAACTGCGCCTCGTTGCCGCCCGAGATGATCGCGACGTCGACCGCGCGCAGCAGAGCCCGCAGCAGGTCGGCGATGCGAGGGTCGATCGGGCCCTTGGACGGGGCGAGGGTGTCATCGAGGTCGAAGGCGACGAGAGCAGGCGCGGTCATGATGTCTCCAGCCTAGGAGGTCGGCGCCGCGAGGCGCGTGGGGCGAGCAGCAGGGTGCAGAGCACGGCGAGGAAGACGCCGAGCAGGGCGCCGGCGGAGTTCGCCACCACATCGGTCACGGTGGCCGCCCGGTGGGGGAGCGCGACGCGCTGCGCCGTCTCGATCGCCAGGGACAGCAGGGGCCCGACGAGGAGTGAGAGCACCCAGAGCCGACGGGGGAGCAGGATGAAGGCGAGGATGCCCACCGGGACGAACACGAGGACGTTCGCGATGATCTCGAGACGCGTGAAGTCGAGCGAGGCCCAGCCGAGTCGATGCGCGGCGCCGAGGACGAGGTCCAGCAGATTCGGCATGGCATCCTCGACGCGCGAGGGAGTGAGCGTGAGCGCGGCGAGGCCGGCGAGGAAGGGGATGCCGAGGGCGAGGGCCCAGACGCGCGTGCGGTGGCGCGGCGGCGGGAGCAGAGAGCCCATGCGTTCCCTTCGTGCACGATCCCGATACAGAGAAGGCCGCCCCTGAGGGCGGCCTTCCGGTGTCACTGGTCGGGGTGACAGGATTTGAACCTGCGACCTCTTCGTCCCGAACGAAGCGCGCTACCAAGCTGCGCCACACCCCGTTTGCAACCCTCCGAGTCTACAGGGAAATGCTCCGTGCGCCGAATCGAGGCGAGGATCAGTTCCGTGCGGTCAGCGTGAGCAGCGTCGCCTCGGGCCGGCAGGCGAAGCGCACCGGCGCGTAGATCGAGTGCCCGCACCCCGCGCTGACGTTGAGCGGCACCGTCCGGCCGCCGTGCGACCAGGTGCTGAGGCCCTTGGCCTGCTTGAGGGGGATGTCGCAGTTCGCGACGAGGGCACCGTATCCGGGGAGGCAGACCTGTCCGCCGTGCGTGTGACCGCCGAGGATCGCGTCGGCACCCAGGTCCGTGAATCCATTGAGCACCCGCTGATAGGGCGCGTGGGTGACGCCCAGCACCGGAGTGGAGGCATCGCGCGGACCGAGCCCGTCGATCGCCGCAGGCAGCACGTCGAGGCGGTCCCAGTCGCGGTGGGCGTCGTTCACACCGAAGAGGTCGACGGGGGAACCGGCGATCGTGAGTCGCGCGGCCGCGTTGTTCAGGCTGGTCCAGCCCAGATCGTCGGTGAAGTGGCGATCCATCGCCTCGGTGTCGAGGAGCTCGGGCTCGTGGTGCTTCTTCGACGGTCCGAGGAAGTAGCGGAGCGGGTTCCGCGGCGAGGGTGCGGTGACGTCGTTCGAGCCGTGCACGAAGACGCCGGGGATGCCCGCGAGAGGCTCGAAGGCCCGGCGGATGCCGTCCAGTCCGTTCGCGTGTCCGAGGTTGTCGCCGGTGTTGACGATGAGATCCGGCCGCAGCTCCGCGAGCGACGCCAGCCAGTCCTGCTTGCGGTGCTGCCACGGCGCCATGTGCGCGTCCGAGATGTGCAGGATGCGCAGGGGAGCGGCGCCGGAGGGAAGTGCCGCGGCGCTGACCTCGCGCACCGTGAACAGGTACCGTTCGATGCCGATCCCCCAGGTCGCCGCGGCGACGCCGGCGGCCCCCACCGCGCCGAGCGCGATGAGGGCCGGGTGTGGCGCGCGGTGTGCGCCTACTCGCATGTCACGCTCACGGCGGTGGACTTCTTGGCCGCAGAGCCTGGTGCCGGGTTCGTCGAGCTCACGACGGATTCCGGTGGATTGCAGGAGTTGTCGAAGTTCACCGAGGCGAAGCCGGCACCCCCGAGGGCGGCGGCCGCCTGGGCTCTCGACATCCCGACGAGATCCGCGGGAACCGTCGTGCCCTGGCCGTTGCTGGGCGAGATAGTGATTGTCGAGCCCCCGGCGGTCTGGCCGGAGGGATCCTGGGCCACGACGATGTCCGTCGGCTGGTCGCTGTCGACGGCGGCGCCCTCGGAGACGGAGAAGCCGGCGTTCTCCAGGATCGACCGCGCCTCGGCCATGGTCTTGCCCACGACGTTCGGCACGTCGGTCATCACCTGGCGGATGAGCCTGTCGTCCGGCCGGGGGAAGGCATCGCCCGGGTAGGCCAGGTTCGCCGCATGCTGCGCGGCCCTGGCGAGCGGATACCGCACCTCGTTGAGCAGGTGGGAACCGGTCCAGACGTTGAAGACGTTGTCGTGGTTACCGTTCGAGCGGCCGGCCCAGATCGCGGTCGCGACCTTGGTGCTGGACTCGATCATCATCGTCGACCACAGGTCGTGCGTACCGGTCTTGCCGATGAGGGGAGTGCCGTCGTACGGGTTGGCCTTGTTTCCGGTGCCGCCGTCCATCACGCCCTGCAGCGCGTACGCCGCCGTGGCCGCGACCTCCTTGGTCAGCACGCCCTCGGTGCAGCTGGACTTGGGGAGCGGACGCTCGGCGCCGGAGGGATCGATCACCTTGTCGATCGCGCGGGGCGTGCAGTACTTGCCGCCGCTGGCGACCGTGGCGTAGGCGTTCGCCATCGCGATCGGGGAGATGTTCTTCGGCCCGAGCACGTCGTAGGGCACGTTCTCCTCCGTGACCTTCTTCCCGCTGGCGAGGGTCACGCCCATCTTGTCGGCGACCTTGTTGATGTCGCAGACGTCGAGCTTCGCCGCCATGGCGAAGTACCCGCTGTTGAGCGACTGACGGGTGAAGTCCATGACGCTCGCGGTGTAGCCGCCGCCGCGTCCGAAGTTGCCGATCTTCTGCGTGTTGGTCGACTGGGGGACCTCGCACACGGGGATCTTCAGGTCGGTCGACACGCGCCCGTTCAGCACCTCACGTACGGAGTGGCCCTTCTCGAGCCAGTCGATCAGCGTGAACAGCTTGTACGTCGACCCCACCTGGAAGCCACCGGAGTTGCCGTTCTTCTGGTCGCCCGCGAAGACCAGAGACGAGTACGCCTGGTCCTTCGTCGGCGTCTCGGCGAACTTGGTGTTCTGGGTGATCGAGAGGATGCGGCCGGTGCCGACCTCGATCGACACACCCGCGGCGCCGAAGTACTTGTTGTCGAAGTTCGCGGGGACCACGTTGGCCATCTCCTGGGCCGCAGGGGTCTGGATGCGCAGGTCGAGCGACGTGTAGATCTTGAGGCCGCCGCGGCGCAGCAGGTCGCGACGATCCTGCGGCGTGGCGCCGAAGGCCTCGTCGTTCTCGACGATGGACTTCACGTACTGGCAGAAGTAGGCGTTCGTCCCGGCCGCCGCGCAGCCCTGCGTCGGACGCTTGATCGCGGGCGTGATCGGGGTGGCCTTGGCCTCTTCGTACTGGGCCTTGGTGATCTTGCCGTCGTCGAGCATGCGGTAGAGCACGTAGTCACGACGGTCGAGGGTGTCCTTGAACCCGTCCTCCGCGGTGTTGTGCGCGACGCCCGCCTTGTCCGTCCAGGTGCCCTCGGGCAGGTCGATGCGGTACGTGTTCGGGTTCTGCACGATGCCGGCCAGCGTCGCGGCCTGGACGACGGTCAGCTTCGCCGCGGTCGTCGAGAAGTAGTACCGGGCCGCGGCTTCGATGCCGTAGACGGTGCCGCCGAAGTTGGCGATGTTGAGGTAGCCGAGCAGGATCTCGTTCTTCGAGTAGTCCTTCTCGATCTGGATCGCGTACCGCATCTCCTGCAGCTTGCGCTCGATGCCGTCGACGCCGTCGGCGTTGGTGGCGTCTTCCCAGCACTTGCGGAGTTCTTCGGTATACGTGTCGGAGGTCGTGTCGACCTTCTGCTCGCACTCCTGGATGCGCACGTTCTTCACGAACTGCTGGCTGATCGTCGAGGCGCCACGGCTGGACGTGCCGCGCACGTTGTCGACGAGCGCCTTCACGGTCGCGCCGAGGTTGACACCGCCGTGGCTGTAGAAGCTCTTGTCCTCACTGGAGAGGATCGCGTCGTACAGCACCGGGGAGACCTCGTCGTACTTCACCGGGACGCGGTTCTGCTCGTAGAACGACGCGAGGGCGACGGGCTTGCCGTCCGGATCGGTCGCGTAGATGGTGGACTGCTCCATGGGGGCGTTCACCTTGAGAACCTCGGGGAGCTCGTCGAAGAGGGTGAGCGCCTGGGTGCCTGCGAGACCGGTCATCGCGAGGACGGGGGTGACGCTGGCAGTGACCAGGAGACCGGCTACGGCGCTCAGGCCGACGAGCCCGACGAGACCGCCGAGCACGCCTCTCACCGTGCGATTCTTTTGGGGCATACGCTTGATCGTAGGGGAGTTCCCTGAATACCGCCTTTGACGAGCCCGGCCCGGAAATCCGGTGTCGCGCCCCGATCGACAGGAGTGCCATGACCACGTGGGAGTACCTCACCACGCCGCTGCTCATCCACAACACCGCCGCGATCCTCAACAACTGGGGCAAGCAGGGCTGGGAGCTCGTGCAGGTCGTTCAGGGCCCCGAAGGCGGCCTCGTGGCCTACCTGAAGCGCCCCGTGACGTCGGACGCCTCGGCGAACGCCGGGCTCGCCGCCGCCGAGCAGGCCGCACGCCAGTTCGAGGGAGGCCAGGCATGAGCGTCGCCACGCGCCTCGACGAGCTCGGCATCGAGCTGCCGGCCGTCGCCGCCCCGGTCGCCGCCTATGTGCCCGCCGTCGTCCACGGCGGACTCGTCTACACCTCCGGCCAACTGCCGTTCGTCGACGGCGCCCTGCCCGCGGTGGGCAAGGTCGGTGCCGACGTCTCCGCGGAGGACGCGAAGTCCTACGCGCGCACGTGCGCTCTCAACGCCCTCGCCGCCGCGGCCGATGCCGCGGGCGGCCTTGACCGCATCGCCGGCGTGCTCCGCGTCGGGGGCTTCGTGGCCTCGGCGGAGGGATTCACCGGTCAGCCCGGCGTCATCAACGGATCGAGCGAGGTCCTCGGCGAGATCTTCGGAGATGCCGGACGCCACGCGCGCGCGGCCGTGGGTGTCGCCGAGCTCCCCCTCGGCAGCCCGGTCGAGGTCGAGGTCACCTTCCTCCTCTCCTGACGGTTTCGTCACCGCAGCCTCACGCGAGAACGCCCCCTTCCCGATGTCGGGAAGGGGGCGTTCTGCGTCGGGTCCTACTTCACCTGTGCGGAGATGATGCTCATCACGGCGGTGTCGGCCAGCGTCGTCGTGTCGCCGACCTCGCGCCCTTCGGCGACGTCGCGCAGGAGGCGCCGCATGATCTTGCCGGATCGCGTCTTGGGCAGCTCTCCGACGATGTACACGTCGCGCGGTCGGGCGATCGCACCGATCTGCTCGCCCACCCAGAGCCGCAGCAGCTGGGCGAGGCCGGCCGGCTCGTGCTGAGCGAGGTAGCTCTCCTTGATGATGACGAACGCGACCACCGCCTGTCCGGTCGTCTCGTCCGACGCTCCGACCACTGCGGCCTCGGCCGTGGCCTCGTGGGCGACGAGCGACGACTCGATCTCGGCGGTGGAGAGGCGGTGTCCCGAGACGTTCATGACGTCGTCGACGCGGCCCAGCAGCCACAGGTCGCCGTCCTCGTCGAGTCGGGCGCCGTCGCCGGCGAAGTAGTAGCCCTGGTCCTCGAACTTCTCCCAGTACGTCTCGCGATAGCGCTCGGGATCGCCCCAGATGCCGCGGAGCATGCTCGGCCACGGCTCGGTGATGACCAGCAGTCCGCCGTTGCCGTTGCCGACCTCGACGCCCTGCTCGTCGACGACGTCGATCGAGATCCCGGGAAGCGGCACCTGCGCCGACCCGGGCTTCGTCTCCGTGACGCCGGGGAGCGCGGAGACCATGATCGCGCCGGTCTCGGTCTGCCACCACGTGTCGACGATCGGCGTCTTGCCCGCTCCGATCACGTCGCGGTACCACATCCACGCCTCGGGGTTGATGGGCTCGCCCACGGAGCCGAGGAGGCGGAGGGACGAGAGGTCGAACTTCTGCGGGACGCTGCGGCCGACCTTCATGAACGAGCGGATGGCGGTCGGCGCGGTGTAGAAGATCGAGACGTTGTACTTCTCGATGATCTCCCACCAGCGACCGGGGTGCGGGGTGTCCGGCGTGCCTTCGTAGAGCACCTGCGTCGCCCCGTTGGCGAGCGGCCCGTACGCGACATAGCTGTGTCCGGTGATCCAGCCGATGTCGGCCGTGCACCAGAACACGTCGGTCTCGGGGTGCAGGTCGAAGACGTACTTGTGCGAGTACGCGACCTGCGTGAGGTAGCCGCCCGACGTGTGCAGGATGCCCTTCGGCTTCCCGGTGGTGCCGGAGGTGTACAGGATGAAGAGGGGGTTCTCCGCGGGGAAGGCCTGTGCGGTGTGCTCGGCGGATGCCGCCGGGACCACGTCGTGCCACCAGAGGTCGCGACCCTCGGTCCACTCCACCTCGTTCTCGCCGCGCTTGACGACGAGGACGTGCTCGACGGTCTGCTGCTCTCCGTCGCCGCGATCGGCGAGAGCCTGGTCGACCGCGGGCTTCAGGGCGGAGACGCGGCCCTTGCGGTAGCCCCCGTCCGCCGTGATCACGAGCTTGGCGCCCGCGTCGTCGATCCGCGAGCGGAGGCTGTCGGCGCTGAAGCCGCCGAACACGACGGAGTGGATGGCGCCGAGACGCGCGACGGCGAGCATCGATGCGATCGCCTCGGGAATCATCGGGAGGTAGATCGCGACGCGGTCGCCCTGGCCCACGCCCAGCCCCTCGAGCACATTGGCGACGCGCTTGACCTCATCGGTCAGCTCCGCGTAGGTGATGCGGCGGGAGTCGCCGGGCTCGCCCTCCCAGTGCAGCGCGACGCGGTCCCCGTTGCCGGCTTCGACGTGGCGGTCGAGGCAGTTGTAGGCGACGTTCAGCTCGCCGTCCTCGAACCACTTCGCGAACGGGGGATTGGTCCAGTCGAGCACCTGGGTGAACGGCTTGTGCCAGTGCACCAGGTCGCGCGACTGCTCGCCCCAGAAGGCCTCGCGATCAGCAGCGGCACGCTCGTACAGCTCGGGCGATGAGATGGTCTGGGCGACGAACTCCTCCGACGGAGGGAACCGCCGGGTCTCGTCGAGAAGGTGGTCGATCTGGCTGCTCATCGGCAGGCGCTCCTTTGCGGCATTCGGTCGTTCGAGCACGGTCGTGGGGTGGACGACCGGGTCAGGGCGAATCTATCCCCGCGAGATTCCCTCGCATACTGCCGAAAGTCGGTAGTCGCGTTGGTTTTGTCAGGACGGTTGCCTTGCGTACACTCGACGACAGCCGAAATCACATTCCGGCCTTGGCGCGCCCGGTTCCCCCAATCGTGGCCCGCCGTGGGCGGCATCTCATTCCCCCCGTGAGATGCCGCCCATTTCCGTTGAGAGCGCTCCCGAGGCTTCGTCGTGATGCGCGTCCCACACTCCTGCACGGGCGTCGGACGGAGCGATCTCTGCACAGCCCTCGAGCATCCCGGTCGCTCGCGAGATCTCGCCGTGCGGGTGCCGCCTAGCGTCGCGGTATGCCCGATTCCTTCGTCATCCAGCCCCGAGAGGGGCAGCCGGCCGCGTCCGCCATGGATGCGGCGCCGGAACTCCATCTCGACCCGGCGTTCGGACCGCTCCGCACGCACATCGACGACGCCGTGACCGATGTGTTCGTGAACGGTCCGACCGGACTCTTCCTCGACAGGGGCAGCGGCGCCGAACCGGTGCCGGGCTGGCGTGCGTCGGAGCGGGAGGTCCGCGACCTCGCCGTCGCGCTGGTCGGTCTCGGCGGGCGCCACCTCGACGACCAGGCGCCGTGCGTCGACGTCCGCCTCGACTCCGGCATCCGGGTGCACGCCGTGCTCGCGCCGGTCTCCACCTCCGGCACCGCGCTCTCGATCCGGATCCCTCGGGTGCGGGCCGCCGACCTCGAAGCGCTCGCCGCGCTGGGTGCGTTCGATGCGCACCAGCAGAGCTGGCTCCTCGGACTCGTGGCAGAACGCGCGAACGTCCTCATCACCGGGGGCACCGGGACCGGCAAGACCACCCTGCTCTCCGCGCTGCTCTCCGAGGTGTCGCCGACGGAGCGGATCGTGACGATCGAAGATGTGGCCGAGCTGCGGCCACGTCACCCCCATCACGTCGCGCTCGAGGCGCGGCAGGCGAACCTGGAGGGCACCGGAGGGATCACACTCGCCCGGCTGGTGCGCGAGTCCCTGCGGATGCGGCCGGATCGGCTGGTGGTCGGCGAGTGCCGAGGGGAAGAGGTGCGCGAGCTGCTCACCGCGCTCAACACCGGGCACGACGGGGGAGCGGGCACCCTGCACGCCAGCGGGCTCCGAGACGTGCCGGCCCGACTCGAGGCGCTCGGCGCGCTGGCCGGGATGGATGCCGTCGCCCTGGGCCGCCAGGCGGTGAGCGCGTTCACGATCGTGCTGCATCTCGATCGCGCCCCGGGCGGGGTTCGCCGGATCTCGCAGGCCGGGCGCCTCGTGCTCACGGGCGACCGACTCGACATAGAGGAGGTGCGGCCGTGGTGAGCGTGGCCCGCCGCAGTCACGAGGCCAGGCACTCCGGAGCGGATGCCGCGACCTCGGTGCAGACCCTCGCCGTGCTGCTGCAGGCGGGCGCGGTTCCGCTGACCGCGTGGCGTCATCTCGCCGACACCGGTGATCCGCCCGCGGCCGCCGTGGTCGACCGGGTCGATCAGGGCGTCCCGCTCCTCGCCGCCATCGAGGCCGAGGGAGGAGCGTGGCTCGATCTGGCCGCTGCCTGGGAGATCGCGACCACGGTGGGCGCCCCGCTCGCCGAGGTGCTGCGGATGATCGCCGAGACCCTGCGCGATGCGGCGGCCGCGGCCGACGACGTGCGCATCGCCCTCGCCGAGCCCGCCGGGACGGCGCGACTGCTGCTGTGGATGCCGTTCGCCGGACTGCTCCTCGGCTTCGCCCTCGGGTTCGACACCATCGGCGTGCTCATCGCGAACCCGCTCGGCACCGCGTGCGTGGGCGCCGGACTGCTGCTGGTCCTGGCAGCACGGCTGTGGACGCGGCGATTGCTGCGACGGGCGCGGCCGGCGCCGGGAACGCCCGGGATGCGTGCGGAGCTGGTGGCGGTGGCCCTCGCCGGCGGTGCCTCCATCGAACGGGCGCTGCAGTTGGTCGCCGAGAGCTCCGTGTCGGAGGGGAGCGATGACCGCGTGCGCGCTGTTCTCGATCTGTCCCGTGCCGCGGGGGTGCCCGCCGCGGAGCTGCTCCGGGCGTCCGCCGCCCAGGACCGGCACGTGGCCAGGGTGCAGGGTCGCCTTCGCGCGGCGAAGCTCTCGACCCAGCTGCTCATCCCGCTCGGCGTGTGCACGCTGCCGGCCTTCCTCCTGCTCGGTGTGGCACCGATGCTGCTGAGCGTCCTCGCCTCGACACCTCTTCCGTCGTGACGCCCGTCGCCGACGACGCCACCTCGTGCGCAGCACCACCGATGCGAAGGCATCCCAGAGAAAGAAGGAACACCATGAAGAACATCCCCCGGCTGGACCGGTACCGCGCGGCCACGCTGTTCGGCGACGACAGCGGCGCCGCCACGGCCGAGTACGCCATCACGACCATGGCCGCCGTCGCGTTCGCGGGACTCCTCGTCGTCATCATGCGCTCCGACGAGGTCCGCGGCATCCTCACCGGCCTGGTGCGGCGGGCGCTGACGGTGTCGTGATGCGGAGGAGGACTGTCGGCACCAGAGAAGAGGAGTGCTGCGCGGCGGGTCGAATCGGGGACCGCGGATCGGTCGCGGCCGAGCTCGCCCTCGCCCTGCCGGCCGTGGTGCTGGCGCTTCTGCTGGGCGCCGGAGCGCTCGGAGCGGCATCACGACAGGTCGCGCTGCAGGATGCCTCCGCGGACGCGGCTCGTCTGCTGGGGCGGGGTGAGGGTGCGGATGCGGCGGAGCGCGTGGTGCAGGTGGCGGTCCCCGGCGCGGGTCTGTCGTCGGCGCGCCGGGGTGACCTGGTGTGCGCCACGGCGTCGATGACCGCGTCGATCGGAGCGCTGGTCCGACTGCCGTTGCGGGCGTCGAGCTGTGCGCTCGACGGTGGTCTCTGATGGCCGGCTCGGCCCTCGCCGCCGGGGTGCTGACCGTCGCCGCCGCGCTCTCGCTCGGACTCGCGGCCGTCGGCGGCGCAGCGGTGACCGGGCAACGTGCGGCGGGTGCGGCGGATGCCGCGGCGCTCGCCGCAGCCGACGCTGCGAGCGGGGCGGTGCCGACCGGGGAGGACCCGTGCACCCTCGCCGCACGGGTCGCGAGCGCCGCCGGCGCCGCGCTCACCGGATGCTCCCTCGAGGGCTTCGTGGCGACCGTGGAGGTGCAGGCGGCGTACGCTGGACTCGCAGCCGTCTCCCGAGCCCGTGCCGGGCCACCCGAGGGACAGTGACGGCAGCGCGACCTCGCTCACTGTGAACGACCCCACACAGTGGTGTGTATGGTGTGCTTCGAAGAAAGGACGCACCCTTGGCTGAAGGCAAGAAGCTCGTCATCGTCGAGTCCCCGACGAAGATGCGGTCTATTCAGGGATACCTCGGCGACGGCTACGAGGTGCTCAGCTCCGTCGGCCACATCCGCGACCTCGCTGACAAGAAGGACATCCCGGCTGCCGACAAGCAGGCCTACGGGAAGTACTCCATCGACATCGACAACGGGTTCGACCCCTACTACGTCGTCTCCGATCGGAAGACCAAGACGGTCGCGGAACTCAAGCGCGCGCTGAAGAGCGCCGACGAGCTCCTGCTCGCCACTGATGAGGACCGCGAGGGCGAGGCGATCGCCTGGCACCTGCTCGAGACTCTGAAGCCCAAGGTCCCGGTCAAGCGCATGGTCTTCCACGAGATCACCAAGGACGCGATCCAGGCGGCCGTCGGCAACACCCGCGAACTCGACCACGACCTCGTCGACGCGCAGGAGACCCGCCGCATCCTCGACCGTCTGTACGGCTGGGACGTCTCGCCCGTGCTCTGGTACAAGGTCAAGACCGGCATCTCGGCAGGGCGCGTGCAGTCCGCCGCGACCCGTCTCATCGTCGACCGGGAACGCGAGCGGATGGCGTTCACCTCCGCCGAGTACTGGGACGTCGACGCGGCAGCCGCGGCATCCGGCACGTCGTTCAAGATCCGACTCGTCCGCGTGGACGGTGGCCAGCTCGCGCGCGGCACCGACTTCGACGACAACGGAAAGCTCAAGAAGGCCGTCGTCATCCTCGATGAGGCCACCGCGGCGGCACTCGCGCAGTCCATCGACGCCGTGGGCGCCGGCACGGTCACCAAGGTCGAGGCCAAGCCCGGAACCCGCAGCCCCTACGCGCCCTTCACGACCTCCACGATGCAGCAGGAGGCGGGTCGCAAGCTCTCGATGGGCGCGAAGCAGGCGATGGGCGTCGCCCAGCGTCTGTACGAGAAGGGCTACATCACTTATATGCGTACGGACTCCACGTCCCTGAGCACCCAGGCGGTGCAGGCGGCACGGAGCCAGGCGGTCGCGCTCTACGGCGATGCCGCCGTCCCGCTGAAGCCGCGCGTGTACAAGTCCAAGAGCAAGAACGCGCAGGAGGCGCACGAGGCGATCCGTCCCTCGGGCGACAACTTCCGCACGCCCGCGTCGCTGTCCTCCGAGCTCGATCGCGATGAGCAGCGTCTCTACGACCTCATCTGGAAGCGCACGGTCGCCAGCCAGATGTCCGACGCGAAGTACGAGACCACCACGGTCACGATCGCCGTCGACGCGGCAGGGCAGAAGGCCGAGTTCACGGCGTCCGGAACCGTCTACACCTTCAAGGGCTTCCTCGAGGCCTACGAGGAGGGTCGCGACGAGAAGCGCGGCGATGCGGATGCCGCCGAGAACCAGTCGCTCCCGGCCGTCGCCGTCGGCGACGAGCTCGCGGTGTCGGATGCCGAGGCCAAGGGTCACCGCACCACGCCGAAGCCGCGCTACACCGAGGCTTCGCTCGTGAAGGTGCTCGAGGAGAAGGGCATCGGTCGTCCCTCGACCTTCGCCTCGATCCCCGAGACCATCCTCGACCGCGGCTACGCGGTCAAGCGCGGTCAGGCCCTCGTGCCGACCTGGCTCGCCTTCAGCGTCGTCCGCCTTCTCGAGGAACACTTCGCCGAGCTGGTCGACTACGACTTCACGGCGGCACTCGAAGACGACCTCGACACGATCGCCCGCGGCGAGCAGAACCGCGTCGAGTGGCTCAAGTCGTTCTACTTCGGATCCGACTCCCATGTCGGGCTCCGTCAGGTCGTCGACAACCTCGGCGAGATCGACGCCCGTGCGCTGAACTCCACGCGCATCACCGACACGGCCACGCTCCGCTTCGGCAAGTACGGCCCCTACCTCGAGGTCACCGACCCCGAGAACCCGGACCCCGAAGCCAAGCCGCGCATCGTGAACGTGCCGGAAGACCTCGCCCCCGACGAGCTGACGGCCGAGAAGGCGCAGGAGCTCATCGATGCTCCGGTCGCCGGCGATCGCGTGCTCGGCGAGAACCCCGAGAACGGCAAGATCATCGTCGTCAAGGACGGGCGATTCGGGCCGTACGTGCAGGAGAACGACCCGGTATCGGAAGACGCCGCGGTCGACGAGACGACCGGTGAGGTCGTCGAGGCCCCCAAGCCCAAGCGCGGAGCGAAGAAGGAGGCGGCTCCGAAGCCGCGCACCGCCTCGCTGTTCCGCTCGATGTCGGTCGACTCGATCGAGCTCGACACCGCGCTGCAGCTGCTGAGCCTGCCGCGCGTCGTCGGCGTCGACCCGGAGACGGGCGATGAGATCACGGCGCAGAACGGTCGCTTCGGTCCGTACCTCAAGAAGGGCACCGACTCCCGGTCGCTCGAGAGCGAATCGCAGATCTTCGACGTCACGCTCGAGCAGGCGCTGGAGATCTACTCGCAGCCGAAGTACGGTGCAGGACGCCGTGCTTCCAGTGCGCTCGCCGAGTTCGACGCGGACCCGGTCAGCGGGAAGCCGATCCGCATCCGCGACGGCCGCTTCGGCGCGTACGTGACCGACGGCGAGACGAACGTGACCATCCCGCGGGGTCAGAAGGTCGAGGACATCACGTTCGAGATCGCGGTGCAGATGCTCGCCGACAAGCGCGCCAAGGGCCCGGCCCCCAAGCGCGGCTCTGCGGCGAAGAAGGCTCCGGCCAAGAAGGCTCCGGCCAAGAAGGCTCCGGCCAAGAAGGCTCCGGCCAAGAAGCCTGCGGCGAAGACCGCTGCGTCCAAGAGCACGGCGTCCAAGAGCACGGCCAAGAAAGCTCCCGCGAAGAAGACCACGGCGGCGACCTCCGCAGCGCGTTCGGCTGCCGCCAAGAAGGCTGCGGCCACCCGCGCCGCCAACGCCGCGGCGAAGGCGGCGGAGAAGGCGGACTCGTGACCTCAGGCCGCGGCGTGTGGGTGACGCTCGAAGGCGGGGACGGCTCGGGCAAGACCACGCAGTCGAACCTGCTCGCGGAGTGGCTCGAGGGCGCCGGTCGCACGGTCGTGCGCACTCGCGAGCCGGGCGGCTCCGAGGTGGGCCAGCTCATCCGCGACATCGTGCTGCACCATCGCGGAGACATTGCCCCCCGTGCCGAGGCGCTGCTGTATGCGGCGGACCGGGCGCACCACGTCGCGACCGTCGTGCGACCCGCCCTCGACCGAGGCGACATCGTGCTGCAGGATCGCTACCTCGACTCGTCCGTGGCGTATCAGGGAGCCGGTCGGGTGCTGGACGCCACCGAGATCCGCGACCTGTCGCTGTGGGCGGCGGAGGGAGCCCTCCCCGACCTCACGCTCCTGCTCGACCTCGATCCTGCCGCCGCGCGCACGCGTCTGGACTCCGCCGACAAGCCCTTCGACCGGCTGGAGGCCGAGAAGGCGGAGTTCCACGGCCGCGTCCGCGACGCGTATCTGGCCCTCGCCGAGGCTGAGCCGGACCGTTTCCTCGTGCTCGACGCCGCCGCCTCCCCGGAGGAGATCGCCGAGCGGATCCGCGTGCGGGTCGGCGCGCTGCTGGACTGATCCACAGCTGCGGCCACGAGTGCCGTGCGCGTCGGTGGTCCCGATTAGGCTGAGTGCATGCCCCAGACCGTCGCCGCTCCCTTCCCGTGGGCGGACGTGTGGGGGCAGGACGCCGCCGTCGACACGCTCCGTGCCGCGGCATCCGACCCCTCTGCGCTCTCGCACGCCTGGCTGATCACGGGCCCGCCCGGATCGGGGCGCTCGACCCTCGCCTACGCCTTCGCCGCCGCGCTGATCGCCGACAGCCCCGACGACGAGACCGTGATGCGCCAGGTGCTCGCCGGCACCCACCCCGATGTCACCGCCCTGCGCACCGACAAGGTGATCATCACGATCGCCGAGGCGCGCAGCCTGGTGGAGCGCTCGTACTTCGCCCCGTCCGCCGGGCGATACCGGGTCATCGTGGTCGAAGACGCCGACCGCATGGTCGAGCGCACCTCCAACGTCCTGCTGAAGGCCCTCGAGGAGCCGCCGGAGCGGACAGTCTGGATCCTGTGCGCGCCCAGCGAGGCCGATCTGCTGCCGACCATCCGCTCCCGCGTGCGCTCGCTGCGGTTGCGGGAGCCCGACGTCGCGGATGTGGCCCGACTCATCACCCTGCGCACCGGGGTCGACGGGGCCGTCGCCGAGCAGGCCGCACGGCATGCGCAGCGCCACATCGGCATGGCTCAGCGGCTCGCCACCGACGACGCGGCCCGGCGGCGGCGCGACGAGACCCTCCGGTCTGTGCTCGGCGTCCGCGGTGTCGGCGACGCGGTCGAGGTCGCCGGGCGGATCATCCAGGCGGCGACCGAGGATGCGAAGGCGCTCACGGCCGAGCGCGACGCCGCCGAGCGCGCGTCGCTGCTGCACACGATCGGCATCGCCGAGGGGCAGGCGGTACCGCCGGCGCTGCGTACGCAGCTGTCGGCCCTCGAAGACGATCAGAAGAAGCGGGCCACCCGCAGTCTGCGCGACGGGATCGACCGCGTGCTCACCGACCTGCAGTCGCTGTTCCGCGATGTCGTGATGCTGCAGTTCGGGCGTGACGACCTCATCAACAGCGAGCTGCGGTCGGAGTTGACCGACCTCGCGGCCGCCTGGTCCGAGGCCCGTACTCTTGTCGTACTTGACCACCTTGCCGAGACGCGGCAGTCGCTGGAGCGCAACGTCGCCCCTCTGCTCGCCCTGGAGAGCTTGCTCGTGACGATCACGAGCGGGAGGAAACCGTGAACGATCGACCGACTTCCCGCTTCCGTCGTGCCGCCGCGGTCGTCGCCGGCCTGGCTGCCGCCGCTGTGGCGCTCTCCGGCTGTCTGTACGCCGCGATCCCCGAGCAGGCCTCGCGGCCGTCGACGACCGCCGCGCCCGACACCGAGGGCGTCGCGGAAGACCTGCTGCCCTTCTACTCCCAGGAGCTGGAGTGGACCGACTGCGGTCCCGGCTTCGACTGCACCGAGGTCACCGCGCCGCTCGACTGGGAGAACCCGGGCGACGGCGACATCACCCTCGCCGTGGTCCGCCACCGCGCCGAGGGCACGCCGGTCGGGTCGCTGCTGACGAATCCGGGCGGCCCCGGTGCGAGCGGTATCGACCTCGTCCTGAACAACCTCAGCTTCGCGGTCGGCGCCGACCTCATCAAGAACTACGACGTGATCGGCTTCGACCCGCGCGGGGTCGGTGCGTCGACGGCCGTGACCTGCTACGACGCGCCGAAGATGGACGACTACCTGTACGGGATCCCGGCCGCCGCCCGCGGCACCGCGGAATGGGAGGCCGAGCTCCTCGCCGCGCACAAGGGCTTCGCCGAGGCCTGCGAAGCGAACAGCGACGGCATCCTGCCCCACATCACCACGATCAACGCGGCCCGCGACATGGATCTGATCCGTGCCGTGCTGGGCGACAAGCAGCTGAACTACCTCGGCTACTCCTACGGCACGTTCCTCGGTGCGACCTACGCGAAGCTCTACCCGGAGAAGGCCGGGCGACTGGTCCTCGACGGCGCCATCGATCCGGCTGTCCCCGGGCTCGAGGTGGGTGCCACCCAGGCTCTCGGCTTCGAATCGGCGCTACGCGCCTACATGAAGAGCTGCCTCGACTCCGGCGAGTGCCCCTTCAACGGCACCGTCGACGAGGCGATGGCCGACCTCGGCGCCCTCCTGGCGAGCGTCGACCGCACGCCCCTGAAGAACGGCGACGGACGTCTTCTGGGCGCGGACTCCCTGATGACGGGCATCATCGCCGCGCTCTACTCGCAGGACAGCTGGGGATACCTCACCCAGGCGCTCGACGAGGCGCTGCAGGGAGATCCCACATCAGCGTTCGTCCTCGCCGATTTCTACAACAACCGCGACAAGAGCGGTGCCTACACCGACAACTCGACCGAGGCGTTCCGTGCCTACAACTGCATGGACTACCCGGTGGAGGACGACCCGGCTGCCGAGGCGGCCATCGACGCCAAGATCGCCAAGGGCGCACCGACCATCGCCCCGTACTGGAGCGGTCCGGACTCGTGCGAGGTGTGGCCCTACCCGCCCACCGGCACGCGCGGCGAGATCACGGCGGAGGGCGCCGGACCGATCCTGGTGATCGGGACGACGAACGACCCGGCGACGCCGTACGAGTGGTCGGAGTCGCTCGCGAACCAGCTCGAGGAGGGCGTCCTCATCACCCGGGTCGGCGAGGGGCACACCGGATACAACAAGGGCAACGTCTGCGTCGACGACGCCGTCGAGGCGTTCCTGCTCGATGACGTCGTGCCGGAAGACGGGCTTCGCTGCGAGTGATGCGGGCTCGATTCGCGAGCGAGCGCGAGACAGGGTAATATCGGTGATCGCGCCGCTCACGCGTCGCACGCCGCTTTAGCTCAGTCGGCAGAGCATTTCACTCGTAATGAAAAGGTCGTCAGTTCGATTCTGACAAGCGGCTCCATCCAGAGAAGGCCCCCGGTGATCCGGGGGCCTTTCCTGTTGCGACGGCGTACCCTCGAAGCATGAGCAGAGCGCTTCTCATCGTCGACGTGCAGAACGACTTCACCGAGGGCGGCGCACTCGCCGTCGCGGGCGGTGATGCGGTGGCCACCGCCGTCACGACGTTCCTGGCCGCGCACGCCGCGGACTATCAGGTGATCATCGCCTCGCGCGACTGGCACGATGCCGACGGCGACAACGGCGGACACTTCGCCGAGACCCCCGACTTCGTCGATTCCTGGCCGGTGCACTGCGTCGCCGACACCGACGGCGCCGCGTATGATCCGCTCCTGGTCACCACGTCCGTGACGCATCATGTCCGCAAGGGCCAGGGTCGGCCGGCGTACTCGATGTTCGAAGGTGAGACGGAGGCGGGGGAGACCGTCGGCGCGATCCTGACCGCTGCGGGTGTGCTGAGCGCCGACGTCGTGGGCATCGCGACGGATCACTGCGTCCGCGCCTCCGCGCTCGACGCCATCGCGCACGGTGTCCGCGTCCGTATCCTCACCGACCTCGTCGCAGGCGTGGCCCAGGAGCCGAGCGAGGCGGCGCTGGCCGAACTTGTGCACGCGGGAGCGGAGCTCGTCGAGAGCGTCGACGCGTGAGCCGCAGCGTCCTGCTGCTGCGGGCCGTGAACGTCAGCGGCCGCAACCGCGTCCCGATGGCCCGCCTCCGCGAGGTCCTCGCCGCCGAGACCGACCTGTCCGACGTGTCGACCTACATCGCCAGCGGCAACATCATCTGTCGGACGCCCCCGGACTCGGACGCCGCCTGTGCCGTCGTGCGCGCGGTGATCCACGACGAATTCGGCGTGGACACCCCGGTCATCCACCGGAGCCATGCGCAGCTGGTCTCGTCCGAGTCGGCGCAGCCGTTCCCCGAGGGTGACGTGAAGTTCGTGCACGCGATGTTCCTGGAGGGGCCGCCCTCGCCCGATGCGGTCGAGGCGCTCGAGCAGCGGCTTCTCCCGGCGGAGCGTCTCGCGCTCATCGGGAACGACCTGTGGATCGACTACGGCGCCGGCGGTGTGCACTCCACGAAGCTCACCAAGACGGTGCTGGACCGTGCGCTCGGAGTGGCTGGAACGGCGCGAAACCTCCGGACGACCCGCACGCTCATCGAGTTGACCGGGTGAGCGCGCCGGACGCGGTCGAGCTGGTGCTGCCCTTCGCCGGGCGGTGGCTGGTGCAGAACAGTCCCGCATCCCGCATCCCGAGCCACGGCACCGACCTGTTCGGCACGTCGCACGCGATCGACTTCGTGCCCGTGGGGGCGGATGGGCGCAGCGCGCCGCGCGGGGTGTCGAGCCTGATCGGCACGGAGGCGCCGGAGTCGTTCGTGGGGTTCGGGCGGCCGATCCTCAGCCCGGTCGCGGGCGAGATCCTGGCGGCCCATGACGGCGAGGTGGACCACGTCGCACGTCGATCCCCGCTGTCGCTCCTGGCCTACGCGCTCAGTCAGCGCTCGCGCATCCGCGGCGGGGCTCCGGCGATCGCGGGGAATCACGTCGCGATCCGTATCGGCGGTGCCGTGGTGCTCCTCGCGCACCTGCGGCGAGGGAGCGTCCGGGTGGGCCAGGGGCAGGAGGTGGGGGTCGGTGATCTGCTGGGGGAGTGCGGCAACTCGGGCAACAGCACCGAGCCGCACGTGCACGTGCAGGTGTCGGATTCGCTGACGGCGGAGGCACGTGGTGTCCCGCTCGTCTTCGTGCGGCCGGACGGCGGGCGATGGCTTCCCCCGAACGGCGATGTCGTCGACGCCTGAGAGGTCGCTCGGATCAGCGCGGCGTGGCACCCAGCTCGGTGCTCAGCGCGAGCGGTGGCATATGCGGGTGCGTCTGCACGTCGACGCGACGGGCGCCGCACTCGTCGCAGCGCACATAGAGCACGGTGCCCTCGCTCGTCGGATGCCGGGACTCCATGAGCCAGGCGTGTTCGTGCGTCTGCGTGGCGGGCCGGATGCGGGGGATCGGGAGGGTGTTCAGCGAGGTCATGCATCCAGCGTGATGTAATGGTCTTATGCATCTCAACCCTTACGGCGAATACGCGGTGCTGCTCGCGGCCTCGCTGGCAGATGACTGGCCGGAGGACCGCGCCGGCATCGAGGAGCGCACCCTCGCACTCGGGATGACGCAGACGTTCCCGCCGGCCCCGGACGATCACGAGAAGGTGCGCGCCGTCATCGACGACTGGCTCGCGATCGTCGACGAGCCCGATCCCGACGCGCGGGCGCTGCTCCTCAACGCCCAGCTCGCCGCCGCGGCCGCCTATCCGCGCCTGACGAACCACGACGGCGAGGGCTGGCACCTCCACTACCGCGACGACGTTCCGTCGCTGCCCTACGTGCTGCGAGCGATCATCAGCCTCGGCACATCACTGCACCTCGTCACGCGGGGGATGAGCAGGCTGGGCCGGTGCCAGGCCGCACCGTGCACGAACGTCGTCGCGGACGTGACCCGCAACGGCCGTCAGCGCTTCTGCTCGGTGCGCTGCGCGAATCGGGCGGCCGTCCGACGGCACCGGGCCCGCGCCTGACGTTCCCCCCCGGAGATCAGGCGGTCTGGCCGGAGTGCTTCCCCTCGCCGATCTCCTCGACGAGCTTCGCGTTGAACGCCGGCAGGTCGTCGGGCGTGCGGCTGGAGACCAGGCCCTCGTCCACCACGACCTCCTCGTCCACCCAGGTCGCTCCGGCGTTGCGGAGGTCGGTGGTCAGGCTCGGGTAGCTGGTGAGCGTCCGACCGTCGACGACATCGGCCTCGATGAGGATCCAGGCGCCGTGGCAGATCACGCCCACCGGCTTGTGCTGCTCGAAGAAGGCTCGGGCCAGGGCGATGGAGGGCTTGTCGAGACGCAGATGGTCGGCGTTGACGACGCCGCCGGGGAGCACGAGGGCATCGAACTGATCGGCCGACGCATCGGCGGCCTGGAGATCCACGGCCTGCTCGTGGCCGTTCTTGCCGGTGATGGCCGCGCCGTCGGGGGCGATCAGCGTCGCGCTCGCTCCTGCTGCGGTCACGGCATCCCACGGGCTGGTGAGCTCGCTGTCCTCGAAGCCGTCCGTCGCGAGGAACGCCACTCGGTTGCCGGTGAGAGTCATGATTCATCCTTTCGTCGAGGGTCGTCCGCCGTTCTCGGGGACATCTCGACCCTCTCCCGATCGACGGAGGGAGTGAAGGGGGTGGCCGATCGGGAGGGGTGGTGATACAAGGGAACCGGCGGCGAATCAGTAGCATCCAGATATGCGTCTCCGTCCCGCCCTCGTCCTCCTGCCGATCCTCGTGCTCCTCGCAGGCTGCGCTCCCGAGCCGGCTCCGACCCCCACTCCGTCCGCGACCTCGTCGACGCCGGCTCCCACCCCGACGCCGACCGAGACGGCGACGGCGACACCGGGTCCGTCCGAGCCCGCGGCGAAGTTCACGACGAGTCAGCTCGTGACGCTCTGCACCGACCGGACCCGTGCGCTCGCACCGGACGCGAAGTATCTGGCCGACATGGCGACCACCGAGTGGCTCGCCGACGTGTCGCTCTGGTTCGTGGTCATCCCCAAGACGCTGGGCGACCAGGACAGCGTGGCCGTGTGCGCCATCGGCGGCACACCGGATGCACCGACCTTCGAGCTCGAAGGCGAATCGCTGCCCTCGGGCGTGGCCGAGATCCGCGACGAGCTTCTCGCCGGCAACTCCGGCGGCGGGGAGTAGGCGCGGGGCGATCAGCCGAGCTGGTCGAGGACGAGCTCTCCGCGCGCGTTGAGGTTCTCCATCATGTGCTCGATCCGCTTGGTGTCGATCACGGGCATCTTGGCGTTCTCGAAGGCGAAGACCAGAGGGATGCTCGGGTGCATCCAGATGGTCAGGCGGCCGGCCGGGTTCCTCTCGTCCGACAGCCAGGTCATCATGAAGCTCTCATGGCGACGCAGCTTCGTCCCGATCACGATCTTCAGGTGCGCCAGAGTGATGTCGTCGACGTCGATCGGCGGGCGAGCGCTGTTGTACTCGAGTGTTCCCATGAGGTGCACACTACTCGCCCGGAACGACGAAGAGAGATCGCGCCGCGGGGTGACCGGCGACGCGCTGCGGTGGGCCCCGTGGGGCTCGAACCCACGACCCGCGGATTAAAAGTCCGATGCTCTGCCAACTGAGCTAGAGGCCCCTGCAGGAAAGTCTAGTGCGCACGACGAGGGGCCGTCGGCGGCACAGCACCGCCGACGGCCCCTTTCCTTCCCGGAGATCCTCCCCCTGCTCCCGAGAAGGGCGCGTGCCGGGTGTCCTCCCACCCGGCCATCCCGTGCTTACTCAGCCGGGGGCATCAGGACCGAGTCGATGAGGTACACGGTCGCGTTCGCGGTCTGCACGCCACCGCAGATGACGTTGGCGTCGTTGACCTTCCACTCGTCGCCGCTGCCGGTGACCTCGAGGTCGGCACCCTGCACGGTGGTGTGCATGCCGGCGATGTCGGCGGGCTCGATCTGGCCGGGGACCACGTGGTACGTCAGGATCGAGCTCAGCGTCGCGCTGTCGGTCTTGAGGGCCTCGATCGTGGCGGGGTCGATCTTCGCGAAGGCGTCATCCACCGGTGCGAAGACCGTGAACTCGCCGCCGTTGAGCGTGTCGACGAGGTCGACGTCCGGGTTGAGCTTTCCGCTCACCGCGGCGACCAGCGTGGTCAGCAGCGGGTTGTTGGATGCGGCGACGGCGACCGGGTCCTGGGACATGCCCTGGATCGAGCCTGCGCCGTCCGGCACGGCGTCGGCGTAGGCCGCGCAGCCGGGGCCGACGAGGTTCGCGGCCGGGTCCATCTCCATGGGCGTCGACTCCGACGTCTCGGGAGCCTTCGTCTCGGTGGAATCGTCCGTGGTGCTGCCGCTGCCCATGGAACAGGCGGAGAGCAGGAACGCGCTCGCCAGGCCGAGGGTGATTGCCGCGGTGACCTTCTTCTTGGTGCTGAACATGTCGAGCTCCTTCAGAACTGAGCCACGGCCTCTCCGTGGCGTCGAGGGCTGTTCGGAGCACTCTCGGGATCGGATGGGAGAAATCTGAGAAATCTCCGAATCCGTTCGGATCCAATCCGATGACGCCCCCGGAGCGAACAGCTCCTGACAGAAGTGGGGACCTCATGGACCTGATCATCATCGGCCTGCTCGGCGGGCTCATCACCGGCATCTCGCCGTGCATCCTGCCCGTGCTTCCCGTGATCTTCCTCACCGGTGGCGCGCAGTCCGCGAAGTACGACGACGAGGTGGTGCCCGCTCGACGCAGCCGGCCCTACTTCGTGATCGCGGGGCTGGTGCTGAGCTTCACGCTCGTCACGCTCGGCGGGTCCCTGCTGCTCGGACTGCTGAACCTGCCGCAGGACATCATCCGCTGGGTCGGCATCGCCGTCCTGGTCATCATCGGCGTCGGCCTCATCGTGCCGCGCTTCCAGCACATCCTCGAGCGTCCCTTCCAGCGGTTCGGGCAGCGCGAGGTGAAGAACCGGGGGAGCGGCTTCGGCGTCGGCCTGGCGCTCGGCGCCGTGTTCGTCCCCTGCGCCGGCCCGGTGCTGGCCGCCATCATCGTCGCGGGCTCGACGGGACAGATCGGTATCGGCACCGTGCTGCTCACCGTCTCCTTCGCGATCGGCGTGGCGGTGCCGCTGCTCATCTTCGCGCTCGCCGGTCGCAGCGTCGTCGAGCGCATCCGCTCCTTCCGGTCGAAGGAGCGCGGACTCCGCATCGCCGCGGGCATCGCGATGATCGCGCTCGCCGTCGGCCTGGTCTTCAACGTGCCGCAGGCACTGCAGCGGCTTCTTCCCGACTACACCGCGCCCCTGCAGGAGCAGATCGCCGACTCCGACCAGGTGAAGGACGCGCTGGATCTCGGCGGACTCGTCAACGAGGAGAACAAGGACCTCGACAAGTGCACCAACGGCGCGGAGGAGCTCGAGTCGTGCGGCACCGCGCCCTCGATCAAGGGCATCCAGGAGTGGCTCAACACGCCGAACGGCGAGGCCCTCGACCTGAAGGATCTGCGCGGACAGGTGGTCCTGATCGACTTCTGGGCGTACTCCTGCATCAACTGCCAGCGGTCGCTGCCGCACGTCGTGGCCTGGGACAAGGCCTATCGCGATGCGGGGCTCCAGGTGATCGGCATCCACTCTCCGGAGTACGCGTTCGAGAAGGATCCCGGGAACGTCGCCGCCGGTGCTCGTGACTTCGGCATCGACTATCCCGTCGCGCTGGACAACAACCTGTCGACGTGGACGAACTACCGCAACCGGTACTGGCCCGCCCACTACCTGATCGACGCGGAGGGCACCGTCCGCCACATCTCGTTCGGCGAGGGCAACTACGCCGCCACCGAGTCCATGATCCGCGAGCTGCTGAAGGATGCGGACCCGTCCGTGAAGCTTCCGGCGGCGACGGACGTCGCGGACGACACCCCCGACGTCGGATCCACGACCAGGGAGACCTTCCTCGGATCCTCCAAGGACGTGAACTACGGCGGCGGTGGCGAGTACCGGAGAGGGACGAACACCTACGCGTTCCCGAAGGATCAGCCCGCCGACAGCTTCGCCCTCGACGGCGACTGGACGATCGAGACGCAGTACGCGACGCCGGAGGGCGGCGACGGGGAGATCAACCTCGAGTACCACGCCGCCGAGGTCCGGATCGTGGTCGCCGGAACGGGTGACATCGTGGTGCGGCGCGACGACGGCTCGAAGGAGACGATCGCGATCGACGGGACACCGCGCTCGTATGAGCTGCTCAAGCAGAAGGACATCGACGAGGGCGCCCTCACGCTCGAGGTGCCGGCCGGCATCCAGGTCTATTCCTTCACGTTCGGGTGACGTCTGCGCGCGATCGGGGAGGAGATACGGCATGCTGGTGGAGATGGTCATCGATGGATTCGACGTTCCCGAGGACGGAGCGACGCAGGATGCTGTCGCCGACCTCCTCGTCCGCGTCGCATCCGGTGATCAGGGTGCCTTCGCGGCCCTCTACGACACCCTCTCCTCCCGCGTGTTCGGCCTCATCCTCCGGGTGCTGGTCAACCGCGCACAGAGCGAGGAGGTGCTCCAGGAGGTGTTCCTGGAGATCTGGCAATCCGCTTCGCGCTTCGCTCCGAACAGAGGACAGGGACGAGCGTGGATCATGACGATCGCTCATCGTCGGGCCGTCGATCGGGTGCGTGCATCGCAGTCGAGCGCCGACCGGGATGTGCGGGCGGGGTTCAAGGACATCGGCGTCGCGCACGACAGTGTCGCGGAGCAGGTGGAACTGGGCATCGAAGGCGAGAAGGTCGTGGATGCACTCTCGGGGCTTCCCGAGGTACAGCGCGAAGCACTCGTCCTCGCGTATTACGGCGGTTACTCTCAGAACGAGATCGCGGCCCTTGTGGGGGCGCCGCTGGGGACGATAAAGACACGGATGCGAGACGGGCTCACCCGTCTGCGCACGGCGATGGGGGTGACGGCATGAACGAGAAGGACTTCGCAGAGCTCGCGGCAGGTGCCGCGCTGCACTCGCTCTCGGCGGACGACGAGCGCCGCTTCCGCGCAGCGCTCGCCGAGCACCCCGAGTGGCGGTCGATCGCCGAGGCGGATGCCGCTGTGGCGGGTCTCCTCGCCGACACCGCCGCGCCCACCCCGCCGCCCGCATACCTCCGCTCGGCGCTGCTCGCGCAGATCGCCGAGACACCGCAGTCCGTCGTTCCGGAGCCGGATGACGGGGGCCCGCTGACATCGCCGACCGATGAGCCGGCCGACGAGTCGGCCGACGAGCCGACCAACGAGGCCGTCCCGAAGCCCCGCCGCTGGGCGCGGACCGTCTTCGCGCTCGCCGCCTGCCTCGCCGTGCTGGTGGGCGTGGGCATCGGCGCGGTCACCCTGAACGAGCAGCTGAACCGTCCCGCGAGCGTCGTCGCGCTACAGGAGATCGAGTCGGCCGGAGACGCCGAGCAGGCGACCGTCGCCCTCGACGACGGGGGCACCGCGACCGCGCACTGGTCGGCCTCCGCCGGCAAGGCCGTGCTGGTCGCCGACGGCCTCCCGAACCCGGGTGAGGGGCAGACGTACGAGCTGTGGTTCGTGCGTGGCGATGCTCCGGTCTCGGCGGGGGTCTTCGACGTCGACGGCGGCGATGCCACGGCGCTCCTCGCGGGTGACATGCAGGCCGGTGACGCGATCGCGGTGACGGTGGAGCAGGCCGGGGGCTCGCCGACGGGGCAGCCCACGACCGACCCGGTCATCGTCATCCCCACCGCCTGAGCACGGCTGATCGCGCGTACCCTGGAGGGATGCCCGAGCAGCACCACCGCCCTGTGCGACGACCGACGAGCGCCTTCGACAACATCGTCGGTGCGCACGATCCCGCCGAGGAGACGCGGGTGGCGCATGCCACCGCCTCCGCTCTGCTGACCCGTGTCCGCGCGGATGAGAGCGGGGCGAGCGCCGAGCGGCTGGTCGCCTTCACCGCGGAGCACGGCATCGACGAGATCGCCGAGCTGTGGTCGAAGGCCCCGTCCCGCACGCTGCCGGGATCCCTGTGGCGGCTGTACGTGCTGCAGCTCGCGATCCACGCCGACCCTCGCACGGCCGCTCTGCTGTACGACCGCGGACGGGTCGAGCTGCCGTCGGCGGACGCCGTGATCGCCGGGGCACCGGTGCCGGCGAGCCCGGACGAGCTCGTCGCCCTCATCGACACGATCCTCCGTGGCGCCTTCCGCGGAGACTTCGCGGTGGCCCTCGACCGCGCGGCCGCCTTCTGTCGGGTGCAGGCCTCGGGCGCGACCCATGCCGCCGACGACTACGAGCCGACCGAACCCGCACGGGCCAGCGAGCTGACCACGCGGGCGCTGCGGCTGAGCAGCTATGCGCAGGATCTCGCGGCGGCCGCCGTGCTCTGGCGGATGGACGCACTGGCCTGAGCGGACCCGCTGCGCGCGTGGCCGCGTCCGGGAATGAGAAGACCGGGCCGCAAGAACGCCTCTCGGCGGAAGGCCGCTCGCAGCGGCAAAAAATGGAGCCCGGGGTTATGCGGCCCGGCCGTTCAATTGTAACGCGATGCAGCGCCGGGTATTCCCGCCCTCTAGGCTCGGATCATGACCGCGCGCTTCGCACTCATGATCGATCCGGTGGCCGCCGAGGAGCAGCGCGCCGACTACGCCGACACGTTCACGCAGGTGGATGCCGCGGCTCCGGCGCTCAGCGTCGGCGAGCTGAGCACCCAGCGCGGTGACGGCGTGTTCGAGTCGATCGGCGTCGTCGACGGGCATGCGCAGGAGGTCGTCCCGCACCTGGAACGGCTCGCGCACTCGGCGCGCCTGTGCGACCTTCCGGTGCCGAACCTCACCCAGTGGCGTCAGGCCGTCGACCGCGCGGCCGCCCAGCTCGGTGCGGGCGAGTCCGTCATCAAGCTCATCCTCAGCCGCGGCGTCGAACACGGGCCCACCCCGACCGCGTGGGTGACGGCGGCACCGGCTGCCGACTTCTCCACGGTGCGGGAGAACGGCGTGCGGGTGGTCACGCTGGACCGCGGCTACGACCTCGGAGCGGCCGAGCGGGCGCCCTGGCTGCTGCTCGGTGCCAAGACCCTGTCCTACGCGGTGAACATGGCCGCGCTGCGCGAGGCCCACCGTCGCGGGGCGGACGATGCGATCTTCCTGTCGAGCGACGGCTTCGTGCTCGAGGCGCCGACCGCGTCGCTCATCCTGCGCTTCGGCGACCGTTTCGTCACGCCGGCGCCCAACGGCGGCATCCTGCACGGCACGACGCAGCTCAGCGTGTACGAGCACCTCGCGGAGCAGGGGTTCGAGGTCGGGTACGACCGCATCCCGGCGTCCGATCTGGCGCGGGCGGATGCCGCGTGGCTCGTGTCGAGCGTCCGGCTCGCCGCGGCCATCACCGCCGTCGACGACGACTCCCTCCCAGTCGACCACGCCCTCACGGCAGAGCTGAACCGGTACCTGCTCTCCCCGCGCGACTGAGGCCTCACCTCCGAGGCGCTCAGGCGAAAAGGGCCCGGAAACCGAAGTTCCCGGGCCCTGAATCGTCGTGCTCAGCTCATCCGAAGCGGCCGGAGACGTAGTCCTCGGTGGCCTGCACGGACGGCGTGGTGAAGATGCTCGTGGTGTCGTCGTACTCGATGAGCTTGCCGGGCTTGCCGGTGCCGGCGATGTTGAAGAACGCGGTCTTGTCGGACACGCGGCTCGCCTGCTGCATGTTGTGCGTGACGATCACGATCGTGAACTCGTTCTTGAGCTCCCCGATCAGCTCCTCGATCGCGTAGGTCGAGATGGGGTCGAGGGCCGAGCACGGCTCGTCCATCAGCAGCACCTGCGGCGACACCGCGATGGCACGGGCGATGCACAGACGCTGCTGCTGTCCGCCGGAGAGACCCGAGCCGGGCTTGTCGAGACGGTCCTTGACCTCGTTCCAGAGGTTCGCGCCGGTCAGCGACTTCTCGACCAGGGCTTCCTGGTCGCTCTTCGACATGCGGCTGTTGTTGAGCTTCACGCCGGCGAGGACGTTCTCCTTGATCGACATCGTGGGGAACGGGTTCGGGCGCTGGAACACCATGCCCACCTGGCGGCGCACGAGCACGGGGTCGATGCCGGGGCCGTAGAGGTCCTTGCCGTCGAGCAGCACCTCGCCCTCGACGCGGGCGCCCGGGATGACCTCGTGCATGCGGTTGAGCGTGCGCAGGAAGGTGGACTTGCCGCAGCCGGAGGGGCCGATGAAGGCCGTGACGCTACGGGGCTGGATGTCGAGGGAGACGCCCTCCACGGCGAGGAAGTCGCCGTAATAGACGTTCAGGTCGTTGACTTCGATGCTCTTGGACACTGCGGTTCCTTGCTTGTCGGGTCGAGGCTCAGCGGCCGGTCTTGGGGGCGAAGATCTTCGCGACGAGCCGCGCGATCAGGTTGAGCAGCATGACGATGATGATGAGCGTCAGGGCGGCGGCCCACGCGCGTTCGACATAGGCCTCCGCGGGGATGCCCTGGTAGGCGTACTGCGAGTACGTGAACACCGGGAGCGTCTGCATACGGCCGCTGAAGAGGTTGTAGTTCATCGCGTCGGTGAAGCCGGCCGTGAGGAGCAGCGGGGCCGTCTCGCCGATCACGCGGGAGATGGCGAGCATCACACCCGTCGTGATGCCGGCGATCGAGGTCGGCAGGACCACCTTGACGATCGTGAGCCACTTCGGCACGCCGAGCGCGTAGGACGCCTCGCGGAGCTCGTTCGGCACGAGGCGCAGCATCTCCTCGGTCGAGCGCACCACGACCGGGATCATGAGCACGGCCAGCGCCACCGAGCCCGCGATGCCCATGCGGACACCCGGGCCGAAGATGAGCGCGAACAACGCGTACGCGAACAGACCCGCGACGATGGAGGGGATGCCGGTCATGACGTCGACGAGGAACGTGATGGTGCGGGCCATGCGGCCGCCCTTGCCGTACTCGACGAGGTAGACGGCCGTCATCAGGCCGATCGGAATCGAGATGATCGCGGCGGCGAGGGTGACCAGGAGTGTGCCGATGATGGCGTGCAGGGCACCGCCGCCCTCGCCCAGGACACCGCGCATCGAGGAGGAGAAGAAGAGCCCGTCGAAGCGGGCCACACCGTTGGCGACCACGGTGATGGCGACGGAGACCAGCGGCACCATCGCGATCGCGAAGGCCGAGGTGACGATGCCGGTGATGAGGCGGTCGAGGGCCTTGCGCGAGCCTTCGATGATGCGCGACATCACGTAGATGAGCACCAGGTAGATGACGGCGCCGAGGACCACGGAGCCGGCGATGTTGAGGTCGGATCCGCTGGCGAGGGCCTCGAGCGCGAAGGGCGTGAAGCCGATCAGCAGCGACAGACCGAGAAGCGCCCAGGGCGCCCAGCGGGGGAGGTGTCCGGAGCTGAGCGACAGCTGGGTGGGAGCGGCGCTCGCCGTGCGAGCCGTTTCAGGGGCGGTAACGGTCATGTCAGTTCGCTCCCGAGAATTCCTTGCGGCGGTTCACGAACCAGCGTGCGAGAGCGTTCACCGCGAACGTCACGACGAACAGGATCAGACCGGTCGCGATGAGGATGTTGATGTTGACCTGGTACGCCTCCGGGAACGTCAGCGCGATGTTCGCGGCGATCGTGGAGGGGTTCGTGGAGGTGAGCAGTTCGAATGTGACGGCCTTGCTCACAGAGAGGACCATGGCGACGGCCATGGTCTCACCGAGCGCGCGGCCGAGGCCCAGCATGGAGGCGGAGACGATGCCGGAGCGGCCGAAGGGCAGCACGGCCATCCGCACCATCTCCCAGCGCGTGGCGCCGAGAGCGAGGGCCGCCTCTTCGTGGAGGCGGGGGGTCTGCAGGAAGATCTCGCGGCAGATCGCGGTGATGATCGGGACGACCATGACCGCGAGCACCATGGCGGCGGTGAGGATCGTGCGCCCCGTGGGGGAGACGACACCGCCGAAGAAGGGGATCCACGACGCGTTCGTGTTCAGCCAGACGTAGATCGGCTGGACGGCGGGTGCGAGGACCAGGATGCCCCAGAGGCCGAACACGACCGAGGGGACGGCCGCCAGGAGGTCGACGATGTAGCCGAGGCCCTGGGCGAGGCGTCGCGGGGCGTAGTGCGTGATGAACAGCGCGACGCCGAGCGACAGCGGCACCGCGAGGAGGAGGGCCAGGAAGGCCGCCCACACGGTTCCGAAGAGGAGCGGGCCGACGTAGTCCCAGAAGTTCGTCTTGAGGAGCGAGGCGTCTTCAGCGGTCGCCGTGAACGCGGGGATGGACTGAACGATGAGGAAGATCGCGACCGCGGCCAGCGTGATCATGATCATGGATCCGGCGGCGACCGCCGTGCCGGAGAACCAGAGGTCACCGGCGCGCTTCTTCGCGACGATGCGCGTCGACGCCGGCGAGGTCGTGGCTGTCATGGGAGCTGCTTCCTGCTCAGTGGAGATCGGGTGTCTGACGCGAGCAGACGGCCTCCGGGACGCCGCGAGGCATCCCGGAGACCGTCACTGACTCACTTGATGAGGTCGATCGCAGCCTGGGCCTGCGTGCGCAGGTCGTCCGAGATCGGGGCGCTGCCGGCGTTGGTCGCGGCGACGTCCTGGCCCTCGGCGCTGATCGCGGTGGTGAAGAACGCCTTGGTCAGAGCGGCGACGTTCTCGTCCTCGTACTCGGTGCAGCCGATGAGGTAGCTGACGAGGAGCACGGGGTACGCGCCGTCGGCGGTCGTGGTGCGGTCGATCGCGAAGGCGAGGTCGCCGGCGGTGCGGCCCTCCTCGATCTTCGAGGCGTCGAGCGTGGCGGCGGCACCCTCGGCGGAGTGCGGGACGAACTTGTCGCCGACCTTGACGTTGACCGACGAGAAGTCGGCGGCCTGCGAGGAGTCGATGTAGCCGATGAGGCCCTGTCCGCCCTTGACGGCGTTGGCGACGCCCGAGGTCTTCTCGGCGGACTCGCCGGCGAGGTCGGCCGGCCACTCCTCGACGCTGCCCGCGGTCCAGACGTCACCTGCGGTCTGCGCGAGGTAGTCGGTGAAGTTGCCCGTGGTGCCCGACTTGTCGGAGCGGTGCACCGGCGTGATGGCGAGGTCGGGGAGCTTGGCGTCGGGGTTGTCCTTGGCGATCGCCGGGTCGTTCCACTTGGTGATCTTGCCCGCGAAGATCGACGCGATGGTCGTCGGGTCGAGGTTCAGCTCGTCCACGCCGTCCAGCGAGAAGACGATGGCGATCGGGGAGACGTAGGCCGGGATCTCGACGAGGTCGGACCCGTCGACGCACGCACCGAAGCCGCCCGCGGCGATCTCGTCGGTCTTGAACGCGCGGTCGGAGCCGGCGAAGTTCACAGCGCCCTGCTGGAACGACTCGCGGCCGCCACCCGAGCCCTGCGGGTCGTACTCGACCTGGGCGTCGGGGTTGGTCTTCTGGAACTCGGCGGTCCACGCCTGGATGGCGACCTGCTGCGAGGACGCGCCTGCGCCGACCAGGGAGCCGCTGACGGCTGCCGCGCTGGAGGTGGGCTCCTCGGTGGAACCGGTGCCGCCTTCGTTCGCGGCACAGCCGGCGAGGGCGAGAGCGGCCACGGCGCCGATGGCGCCGATTCGTGCGATTCGGGAGATCTTCACTGTGGATCCTTCGATCATGGATGGGTGGGGCCCGGTGCAGGGCACACAGTGACGCTATGGGCGACGGTTAACGAGACTCTCCCGAGCAGGTGAACGGCAGGTGAACGACGGGCGACTCTCTGGGGTGCGCCCGCGAGAAATCAGGGGTGCGTCAGACCTTGGGGATGTGCGTCTCGATCGCGATGATGCCCGAGCCGGGGTTCGTGGCCGACAGATGCACGACGGAGAATGCCGCCGGCTCCAGGTCCGAGGCGCTGCCGAGATACGAGCCGTGGACGGTGCCGGTGGCCAGGGCGATCTCCGACAGCAGGGCGGGGAGAACCGGTCCGTGGCTGCACAGCACAGCCGGCTTGCCGGCACGGACCCGTCGTCCGACGATGCTGCGCAGGTCGGCGACGCCGTTCTCCCAGGCGTCCTGACTGATCTTCTCGGTCTTCACGGGTTTGCGATCGAGGGCCTTCGCGAGGGGGGTGACCGTCTCGACGCAGCGCACGGCATCACTGGTGACGATCTTCCGCACGCCGAACGCGCGCAGCGGGCCGACGATGGATTTCGCCTGCTTGCGGCCGCGGTCGGTCAGCGGTCGTGCGGCGTCCGACAGGTCCCAGTCCGAGCGGGACATGGCCTTCGCGTGCCGCAGCGCGATCACGGGGAAGGTGCGGAGCACGCCGTCGTCGACGAGGTTGGAGAAGAAGTCGAGGATCTCCAGGTCGACGGGGTAGCTGAGACGCGAGCGAGCCTTCTTGACGCTGACCCACTCCAGTGCCGCGATCTCCCGATTCGGCACGAAGGTCGATTCGCGGATCGCGTCATCGGTCGCCTCCGCGGCCCAGTAGTGGACCACCTTCTGCTTCTGGGAGGCGAGGTGATACCTGCTGACGCCGACCGGCACGCCGAGCGAGACGCGGATGCCGGTCTCCTCGTGCACCTCGCGCACGGCGGTCTCGGCGAGCATCTCGCCCGGGTCGACCTTGCCCTTGGGCAGCGTGATGTCGCGGTACTTGGTGCGGTGGATCAGCAGGATCCGCAGCTTACCCTCGACGATGCGCCACACCACGGCCCCGGCCGCGTACACGGCCTTGTCCGCCCACTTCGGCCGCGTGGCCGTGTCGGGCGGGAGCTGCAGCTGCCGCCCGGTCATCGAACCGCCCGTGCGCGACGTCGCCGCTGGATCAACCCCATGGTCTTATCCTGCAGGTCGATCAGCGGCTTGCCGTCGGCGCTCACGGCGTGGCGCTCCCAGACGCCGCCGGCGCCGAGATGCCAGGACGAGGTCCCGTCGTCCATCGCGAGGTCGAAGAACGCCTGCAGCTCCTTGAGGTGGGCGGGGTCGGTGACCCGCACCAGCGCCTCCACGCGACGGTCGAGGTTGCGGTGCATCATGTCGGCGCTGCCGATGTACACCTGCGGGTCTCCGGCGTTCTCGAACGTGAAGATCCGCGAGTGCTCGAGGTAGCGGCCGAGAATGCTGCGCACCGTGATGTTGTCGCTGATGCCCTCGAGGTCGGTGCGCAGGCTGCAGATGCCGCGCACCCAGACGTCGACCTTCACCCCGGCGGCGCTCGCGCGGTAGAGCGCGTCGATGATCTCCTCGTCGACCATCGAGTTCACCTTGATGCGGATGTGCGCGGGGATCCCGGCCTCGGCGTTCCGGCGCTCGGCGTCGATCTGGCGGACGAGGCCCTTCCGCAGGTGGAGCGGAGCCACGAGGAGGCGCTTGAACTTCTTCTCGATCGCGTAGCCGCTGAGCTCGTTGAAGAGCCGCGTGAGGTCCTTGCCGACCTGCGCGTCGGCGGTGAACAGTCCGAAGTCCTCGTAGATGCGACTGGTCTTCGGGTTGTAGTTTCCGGTGCCGACGTGCGAGTAGTGGCGCAGCGTCCCCTCTTCCTCGCGGATCACGAGGGCAAGCTTGCAGTGCGTCTTCAGGCCGACGAGGCCGTACACGACGTGCACGCCGGCCTTCTCGAGCTTGCGGGCCCAGACGATGTTGTTGGCCTCGTCGAAGCGGGCCTTCACCTCGACCAGCGCGAGCACCTGCTTCCCCGCCTCCGCTGCGTCGATCAGCGCCTGCACGACGGGGCTGTCGCCCGAGGTGCGGTACAGGGTCTGCTTGATGGCGAGCACGTGCGGGTCGCGGGCCGCCTGCTCGAGGAATGCCTGCACGCTGGTCGTGAACGACTCGTACGGGTGGTGCACGAGGACGTCGGACTTGCGAATCGCCTTGAAGATGTCGGCGCGGTTGCTCGAACCCGCGGGCTGGAAGGCTACGGCCGTGGTGGGGAGGTGCGGCGGGTAGCGCAGATCCGGGCGGTCGATGCGGGAGAGGTCGAACAGTCCGCGCAGGTCGAGCGGGCCGGGGAGGCGGTAGACTTCCAGGTCGGTGATGTCGAGCTCCCGGACCAGCAGGTCCATCGTGACCTCGTCCATGTCGTCCGTGATCTCGAGACGGATCGGCGGACCGAAGCGGCGGCGCAGCAGCTCCGCCTCCAGCGCCTGGATGAGGTTCTCGCTCTCGTCCTCCTCGATCTCCACGTCCTCGTTGCGGGTGAGGCGGAAGGCGTGGTGGTCGAGCACCTCCATGCCCGGGAACAGGTCGCCGAGGTGGTTGGCGATCAGCTCCTCCAGGCGCAGGAAGCGCTTGATCTCGCCGCCACCGGGCACCTCCACGAAACGGGGGAGCATGGGCGGCACCTTGAGGCGCGCGAACTCCTGGCGACCCGTGCGGGCGTTGCGGATGCGGATCGCGAGGTTCAGCGACAGACCGGAGATGTACGGGAACGGATGGGCCGGGTCCACCGCGAGCGGCATCAGCACCGGGAAGACCTGGAGCTGGAAGTACTCGGACAGCGCGGAGCGCTCGTCGTCGGTCAGCTCGGACCAATCGGTGATCTCGATGCCGGAGTCGGCCAGGGCCGGGCGCACGAGCGAGGTCCAGGCCTCCGCGTGGCGCAGTTGCAGGGCGTGGGCCTCGCGGGAGATGTCGGCCAGTGCGTCGACGGGCGAGCGGCCGATGTTCGTCGGCACGGCGAGGCCGGTCATGATGCGGCGCTTGAGTCCGGCGACGCGGACCATGAAGAACTCGTCGAGGTTGCTGGCGAAGATCGCCAGGAAGTTCGCCCGTTCGAGCTCGGGCAGCGACGGATCCTCGGCGAGCTCGAGCACGCGCTGGTTGAACGCGAGCCAGCTCAGCTCCCGATCCAGGTAGCGGTGGTCCGGGAGCTGGGAGTCGGGCGACTCGATGGCGTCGAAGTCGTCGTCTTCGGCGTCACCGAGGCCGGCGTCGGCGAGTGCGGGATCGATCATGGGGTACATCTAAGCACCGAGAGGTGACGCGCGTGTGAACGGAGTCGTTCCTCAGCCGGCCGCGACGAGGCTGTCGTCCTCGTTGACGTTGAACCGATAGCCGACGTTGCGCACCGTGCCGATGATCTGCTCCTGGTCGCCGAGCTTCGCCCGGAGCCGTCGCACGTGCACGTCGACCGTGCGGGTGCCGCCGAAGTAGTCGTAGCCCCAGACCTCGCTGAGCAGCTGCTCGCGGGTGAACACGCGGGACGGGTGGGTGGCCAGGAAGTGCAGCAGCTGGAACTCCTTGTAGGTGAGGTCCAGCGGTCTGCCGCGCAGCTTCGCCGAGTAGGACTGCTCGTCGATCGTGACGCCGGACGCCTGCACGCGCGCGGGCTCGGCGACCTCGTCGCGCCTGGCCAGCGCGAGACGGAGGCGGGCGTCGATCTCGGCGGGGCCTGCGGTGACGAGCAGCACGTCGTCGATGCCCCAGTCGCCGGAGAGGGCGCTCATGCCGCCCTCCGTGACCACCAGCAGCAGCGGCGCGTCCTGACCGGTGGCCCGCAGCAGACGGCAGAGGGACTTCGCGGCGACCAGATCGTGACGGCCGTCGACGATCACGACGTCGTACTCCGGGGCGTTCACGAGCTGCGACGGCTCGGCCGGGATCTGGCGCGCACGATGGCTCAACAGCTCCAGGGCGGGTAGGACCTGCTCCGAGAGCGGAGCGTTGGTCAGAACCAGGACCAGGGCCACGCGCACTCCTCACCGACGCGGATCGACGTCGTGCCGCCATGATACCGGGAGCGGATGCGCAACAATGGTGTCATGACGGAACCAGCACTCGCACCGCGCAACGCATCCGTCGGTGTGGTCGTCGTGTGGGCGACGGCGTTCGTCGCGACCGTCGCGATCGGCATCTTCGTCCCGGAGGAGTGGCGCGTCCCCTGGATGCTCGTGGGCTTCGGCGGCGTCGTGCTGCTGTCGTTCGCGGTGCAGCTCTGGTACGGCCGCACGCAGGGATTCATCTTCCGGGTGGCGAGCAGCGTCACCGGCGCCCTGCTGCTGATGGGGCTCATCTCGGTCGGATTCGGCCTCGCGGCCCTGATCCCCTCCTGACTCTCCTCACCCCGGGCGTGGCGCGGTAAGGTGGAGCACATGGACATCATGGCGCTCGAAATCTTCTTCATCGGCCTGCTGGGCCTCGCGAGCCTCGCTATCGTCTTCGTCTCGGCAGTGGTGCTGCGCAACCTCTTCCGCGGCCAGCGCTGACGCGATCGTGATCGAGCTGCCCACCGACCTCCCAGCCGATCTCGCCCCGCTCTCGTGGCTGATCGGCGTGTGGGAGGGCACCGGCGTCATCGACTATCCCGTCGGTGAGGAGCGCCTGCAGGGCGAGTTCACCCATCGGGTCAGCTTCAGTCATGACGGCGGCCCGTTCCTCAACTACTCGGGCACGGCGACCTTCCTCACCGAAGACGGAGCCCCGGCGGCAGCGCTGCTCGCCGAGACCGGCTTCTGGCGCCTCGCCCGTCCGGCGACCGAGGCGGATGCCGGTCCCGCGCTGCTTCCGCCGACGGCGCCCGCGGTCACCCGCACCGTCGACGACGTCGAAGAGTTGCGCGCACCGAGCGGCGGCTTCCCGATCGAGGTGTCGGTCGCCCACGCCGACGGCGCGCTCGAGCTGTACATCGGCGAGATCAACGGTCCCCGCATCGACATCGCGTCGGATGCGGTCGTGCGCAGTGCGGGTGCGAAGGTGCACACGGCGTCGTCGCGCATGTACGGCCTCGTCGACGGTCACCTGCTGTGGGCATGGGACATCGCCGCGCTCGGCACCCCGCTGCGCTCGCACGCGTCGGCTCGCCTGGCGAAGGTCTGACATGAGCGGCTTCCGCCAGATCGACGGCGCCGTCGCGGACGGCGACCTGATCGCGCATTTCGGCGATGCCTTCCGCGAGCAGCGGCGTCTCGCCGACGGCGCGGCTCTCGTTCCCCTCGGCGACCGCGCCGTGATCGAGGTCGCCGGACCGGAGCGGCTGAGCTGGCTCGACTCGATCACCTCGCAGTCGGTCGGCCGTCTCGCGCCGGGGGAGAGCACCGAGCTTCTGGTGCTCGACCCGCAGGGCCGCGTCGAGCACGCGGCCGGTGTCCTGGACGACGGTGCGTCGACCTGGCTCATCGCCGATGCCGGTGACGCCGAGGCGCTCGCCGGGTGGCTGACCCGCATGAAGTTCCGCACCCAGGCCACGGTCGAGCTCCGGTCCGACCTCGCGTTGGTCGGCTACATCGACGGTGGAGCCGTCGCATCGGCCGCAGCCGCCGCGGCATTCGCGCCCCAGGGGATACCCCTCGTCTGGGCCGACCCTTGGCAGCGGATCAGCGCCGGAGGACACCAGTACGCCGAGGTCGCCGAGCATCCCGCCGCCGACTTCGCCTGGCGGATCGCGATCCTGACGGACGAGGGAGCGGATGCGCTCGTCACGACACTCGACCGCGATGCGCTCGCGGGTCTCCTCGCCGCCGAGGCTCTGCGCGTCGCGGCCTGGCGCCCGCGCTGGGCGACCGAGGTCGATGACCGTTCGCTGCCGCACGAGTCCGACTGGATCCGCAGCGCCGTGCATCTGAACAAGGGCTGCTACCGCGGGCAGGAGACGGTCGCCAAGGTGCACAACCTCGGGCACCCGCCGCGTCGCCTCGCCGCCCTCCACCTCGACGGCAGCGATGCGGTCCTCCCGGAGGTCGGCGCGTCGGTGTTCGCGGGCGACGACGAGATCGGTCACGTCACCTCGGTGGCGCGTCATCACGAAGACGGTCCGATCGCGCTCGCCATCCTCTCGCGCCGTGCACCCGTCGGCGATCTCGTGGTGCGTGCCGACGGCATCGACATCGCGGCGTCCCAGCAGGTCATCGTGCCGGCTGACGCCGGTGCCGTGGCGGACATCCCGCGTCTCACGCGGCTGTCCCGGCGCCCGTCCGCGCCGGACCCGCGCGACGCCGGCGCCGCGAGCTGAGACTCAGTCGGAGCGGGGAGCGACGGCGGCCCAGGGCAGCGTGAGCTCGCCCAGCCGCCAGCGGGTGCGCCCGCCGAGCACCGGCCAGCCCTGATCGCGCAGCGCGGTCACAGCCGCCAGGAAGCGTTGCGTGGCGCCGAACGTCGACAGCGGCGCCGCCCGATCCCACTCGCGGTCGAGTTCGATGAGCAGAGCGTGGATGCGCTCGCCGGGGACGTTGCGGTGGATCAACGCCTTGGGCAGGCGCTCCGCGACGATGCTCGGCCGCTCCAGGTCGGCGAGTCGGAGGGAGATCGTGAAGCGCAGCGGCGCCGCCTGCGCGTCGACGTCGATCCAGCTCGAGACGCGACCGATCTCGTCGCAGGTGCCCTCGAACAGCAGTCCTCCGGGAGCGAGGCGCGAGGCCATCCGGGACCAGGCGTCGGGCACGTCCCACTCGTCGTACTGACGCAACACGTTCATGGCGCGGATCACTGCGGCCCTGCGCCCATCGGGCAGTGGCACCTCGAAGCCGCCGCGGGCGAAGGACACGGGCAGGTCGCGGGCGAAGGGCGTGCGTCCCGCGCGCACCTCGCCCAGCTGCGCGTCGGCCGTCGCCACACGGGCGGGGTCGATCTCGAGTCCGCGCACTTCGACGTCGTCGCGCACGCGGACCAGGCGCGTGGCGAGCTCGAACGCCGTGACGCCGCTCGCGCCGTAGCCGAGGTCGACGACCAGCGGATCGGATGCGCGGCGCAGCGCGTCGCTCGCCGCGATCCAGCGGTCGTTGCGCCGCAGCCGGTTCGTCCCCGTGGTGCCGCGGGTCGGCCGACCGAGGGGAGATGACGCCATGTCTCCATCCTCCCAGGATCCGACTCGGCTCCCGGCCGTGCGCGGATAAACTGGCCCCATGACTGCGACGCGTACCCTCATCCTGCTCCGCCACGGCCGAAGCGAGTGGAACGAACTGAACCTCTTCACCGGCTGGGTGGACGTCCGCCTCAACGAGCAGGGCGAGAAGGAGGCCCGCCGCGGCGGCGAGCTGCTCGCCGAGTCCGGCATCCTGCCCGATGTGCTGCACACCTCGCTGCTGAGCCGTGCGATCCAGACAGCGAACATCGCGCTCGACGCCGCCGACCGCCTGTGGATCCCCGTGACCCGCTCCTGGCGCCTCAACGAGCGTCACTACGGTGCGCTCCAGGGCAAGGACAAGGCGCAGACGCTCGAGGAGTTCGGTCCTGAGCAGTTCCAGCTGTGGCGCCGCTCGTTCGACGTGCCGCCGCCCGTGCTCGACGACGAGAGCGAGTTCAGCCAGGTCAATGACGTCCGCTACGCGGGCATCGACGGCGAGGTGCCGCGCACCGAGTCGCTCAAGCTCGTCATCGACCGTCTGCTGCCGTATTGGGAGAGCGCGATCGTTCCCGACCTCGAGGCCGGCAAGACGGTGCTCGTCACGGCGCACGGCAACTCGCTGCGCGGACTCGTGAAGCACCTCGAGGGCATCAGCGACGACGACATCGCCGAGCTGAACATCCCGACCGGCATCCCGCTCGTCTACGAGCTCGACGAGAACAACGTCCCCACCGGGCCCGGCCGCTACCTCGACCCCGAGGCCGCCGCCGCCGGTGCCGCCGCCGTCGCGGCCCAGGGCAAGAAGTAAGGCCCGACACCCCGGGCACACGCCGAAACCCCCTGCTGCAGACATCTGCAGCAGGGGGTTTCGGCGTGAAAGCGGAGTCTCGCGGCGCGGGATCAGGCGTGGCCGAACTCCTGCTGGCCGAGCTCCTGCTGCTCGACGGCGAGGGGGATGTCCTCCTCCTCGACCGCCCAGTCGCCGGTGGCGAGGTACACGACCTTCTTCGCGACGGCGACCGCGTGGTCGGCGAAGCGCTCGTGGTAGCGGCTCGCGAGCGTGGCGTCGACGGTCGCCGTGGCCTCGCCCTTCCAGTTGTCGCTGAGGACCTTCTCGAACACGGTGGCGTGCAGCTCGTCGACGTCGTCGTCCGCATTGCGGATGGCGTCGGCGAAGCGCAGGTCCTGGGTGCGCAGCAGCTCCGAGAGCGTGCGGGCGACCTCGACGTCGAGCTCGCCCATCTTCACGAAGGTGCCCTTGAGACCCTTCGGGATGGCGCGCTCGGGGAAGCGGAGGCGGGCGAGCTGGGCGATGTGCTCGGACATGTCGCCCATGCGCTCGAGAGAGGCGCTCACGCGCAGCGCGGTGACGACGATGCGCAGGTCGCGGGCGACCGGCTGCTGGCGGGCGAGGATCTCGATGGCCTGCTCGTCGAGGGCGACGGCCAGCTCGTCGATCTTCGCGTCGTCGGCGATGACCTCTTCGGCCAGGGCGACGTCGCTGGTCGCGAACGCCCGAGTGGCCTTGTCGATCGAGACCGTGACGAGGTCGGCGATCTCGACGAGGCGGTTCTGGAGGTCCTCGAGGGACTGGTGGAAGACTTCGCGCATGTTGGGGCGCAACCTTTCATTCGGATCTCGGCTGTGGCAGCGCGAGACGGCGGGTCGTCCGCACGAGAGCAGGTCTGTGCTCCCGCACAAGCCCGAAGCGATTGTCTGCTTCGAAGGTTAACGAACGGTGCCCAGCACGTGAATAGTACTTCTCCTGTTCCCGCCAGGGCGCGGAAACCCGCCGGACGGACGGTGAACGCACTCTACGCTGGTGTCATGACCCTGCCGCAGCTCGCGCTGTCTTCGCTCGCCATCGGGCTGGTGATCGGCGTCGGCCTCTCCCTCCTCGTGGTGTGGGCGTATCGGGCGAGGGCGCGTGTGCAGGAGGAGACGTCGCTGGCGATTCCGACCGGCATCACCGACGTCCTGCGGAGCATGGACGATGCCGCGGCCATCGTGGACACCTCCGGTCTGGTGCTCGCCTCCTCGCAGGCCGCCGCCCGCTTCGGCATCGACGTCGGCTCGACGCTCGACAACCCGGAACTCCGCCAGCTCGTGCGGGGTGTGCGGGAGAGCGGCGGCTCCGTCACGGAGTCGATGCGTCTCACCCGCGGCGGGCTCAGCCTCGATCCGCGCCTGGTCTCGGCCCGTGCGAGCGTGATCGGCACGCGCCTGGTGCTGCTGATCATCCGCGACGTCACCGAGCAGGAGCGTCTCGACCAGATGCGTCGCGACTTCGTGGCGAACACCAGCCACGAGCTGAAGACCCCTGTGGGCGCGGTGAGCCTCCTCGCCGAGGCCATCGAGTCCGCCGCCGACGATCCGGCGCAGGTGCGCATCTTCGCCGCGCGCATCTCGGCGGAGGCAGGGCGGCTCGGGCAGCTGACCGGGCGCATCATGAGCCTCTCCCGGCTGCAGGCGGAGGACGGTCTGACGAAGGTCGGTCCCGTCTCCATCGACGAGGTGGTCGCCTCTTCGATCGAGGCCCACGTCGTGCAGGCCGATTCCGCCGGGGTCGAGCTCGCCCGAGGCGGCGATCGCGGCGTCTGGGTGCGCGGTGACGCGCAGATCCTGATCGAGGCGGTCGGCAACCTCATCGCCAACGCGATCGTCTACTCGCCCCGCGGTTCCCGAGTCGGGGTCGGCATACGCGCGGAGGACGGAGTGGTCGAGATCGCCGTCTCCGACCAGGGCATCGGCATCGCCGAGGCCGACCGCGAGCGTATCTTCGAGCGGTTCTACCGGGCCGACGAGGCCCGTTCCCGACGCACGGGAGGTACCGGACTCGGGCTCTCCATCGTCAAGCACGCCACCCAGCGTCACGGCGGGGAGGTGCGCCTGTGGTCCCGTCCGGGGCGCGGCTCCACGTTCACGATCCGGCTTCCCCGGATCGACGCCCCCGACAACGCCGACGCGGGTAAGAAGAGCAAGAAGAAGCGCGCACGGAAGGCGGCCAAGGCCGCCGCATCCACGCGCGTCCGAAACGGAGAGAGAGCATGACCCGTATCCTTCTCGTCGAAGACGAGCCCGACCTCGCCGATCCGCTCGCCTACCTGCTGCGACGCGAGGGCTACGAAGTGGAGATCGCGGAGGACGGCCCCGGCGCGCTGGCGGCCTTCCGGGAGCGCGGTGCCGACATCGTGCTGCTCGACCTGATGCTGCCGGGGATGCCGGGCACCGAGGTGTGCCGCCAGATCCGCTCCACGTCGGCCGTGCCGATCATCATGCTCACGGCCAAGGACTCCGAGGTCGACATCGTGGTGGGGCTCGAGCTCGGAGCCGACGACTACATCACCAAGCCGTACTCGTCGCGCGAGCTGCTCGCCCGCATGCGGGCCGTGCTGCGCCGGGTCGTGCAGGCCGACAGCGAGCTCGACGAGCGGGTGCTCGACGGCGGCCGGGTCTCGCTCGACATCGACCGGCACACCGTGGCCGTCGCCGGCGAGCAGATCAACATGCCCCTCAAGGAGTTCGAGCTGCTCGAGGTCCTGATGCGCAACTCGGGGCGCGTCCTCACGCGCGGCCAGCTCATCGACCGGGTGTGGGGGAGCGACTACTTCGGCGACACGAAGACGCTCGACGTGCACATCAAGCGCATCCGCTCGCGCATCGAGGAGAACCCGAGCGAGCCGGTCATGCTCGTCACGGTGCGCGGCCTCGGCTACCGCTTCGAGGGCTGAACGCAGAGGAGGCCGGCACCCCGTGGGGTGCCGGCCTCCTGCATGTTCAGCGGGGTCAGTCCGCGGGTGCCGGAGCAGCCGTGTCGGTCGGGGTGGGCTGCGGGGTGCTCACCGTCTCCGAGGGGACCAGGTCCGAGTAGTAGGGGAGCGAGCCGTCGAGGACCGGGATGTCGGCCTTGACGCCCGTGGAGTCACCGGACTGGAAGTGCATCTCGACCGTCGCGCCCGGCTTCGTGTCGAGGCCGACGATCCGCAGCGGCTCGTCGTTGGCGCCCAGGCTCACCGTGCCGCCCGCGGGGACGCTGACCGTGAGGTTCTCGCCGCCGGCGATCGAGATCGTGAGCGTCGCGCTGTCGTCGGTGGGGTTCACGATGGCGGCGATGAGGTTGCCCACCGAGCCGTCTTCCGTGGCGATGACGAGGGCGTTGCGCACGTCGATCGGCCCGTCGGCGTCGGAGACGTTCACGCCGTCGGAAGCCGGGTACTCGATCTTCGTCGACTGGGGGGTGATGAACGTGCACCCGGTCGCGCCGAGCAGAACGAGGGCGCTGAGGGCTGCAGACGCAACAAGGCGCGATTTCACGGGTCCTCCTGAGGTCCGGCGGGATATCCGCATCCATTCTATGGGTAAGTCGTGAGGGGCCCGTGGCCCAGGGGGCGCGAACCTTAGCGCATCTCCCCTGTGGTATCCTTGAGGTTGCCGAAAGGACACGTTTTTATGCTTTTTGAGGTTGGCGAAACCGTCGTCTATCCCCACCATGGCGCTGCGACCATCATCGAGGTCAAGGAGCGCATCATCAAGGGTGAGGCGAAGAAATACCTGAAGCTCAATGTCACCCAGGGTGACCTCATCATCGAGGTGCCCGCCGAGAATGTCGACCTGGTCGGCGTTCGCGACGTCATCGGCAAAGAGGGCCTCGATCATGTCTTCGAGGTGCTGCGTGCGCCCTTCACGGAAGAGCCCACGAACTGGTCCCGCCGGTACAAGGCGAACCTCGAGAAGCTCGCCTCGGGCGATGTGATCAAGGTGAGCGAGGTCGTGCGCGACCTGTGGCGCCGTGACCAGGACCGCGGACTCTCCGCCGGTGAGAAGCGGATGCTGGCGAAGGCTCGTCAGATCCTCATCTCCGAGCTCGCGCTCGCGGAGAAGACGGACGAGGACAAGGCGGGCGCACTGCTCGACGAGGTCCTCGCCTCCTGAGTTCTGCACGAAGGGGCGGATGCTGCGGCATCCGCCCCTTCGTCGTTCCCGCCACGCGGTAGCGTGAGACGGTGAGCTTGCTTCCCGTCCCCGACATCGCGATCGTCGTCGTCGCCGCCGGTTCCGGCACCCGCTTGGAGGCGGGCGCCCCCAAGGCCCTGGTCGGGATCGACGCGCATTCGATCCTGCGCCACGCGCTCGACGGCGTCTTCGCCGCACGCCCCGCGCAGGTGATCGTGGTGGCACCCGCCGGCCACGAGGGCGACGTCCTGGCAGAGCTGGAGGCGGCCGCGGGGGAACGGCGTGAACTCGGCTGTGTCGTCACCGGCGGCGACACCCGTCAGCAGTCCGTCGCGGCAGGACTCGCGGCGCTGTGGGGCGACGTGAAGACCGTGCTCGTGCACGATGCGGCCCGCGCACTGACACCGCCGACGCAGATCGATGCCGTCGCGGCCGCCGTCACCGCGGATGAGGGCGTGATCCCGGTGCTGCCCGTCGTCGACACGCTCAAGAAGGTCGCAGACGGGGCCGTGCTGGCCGCCGTCGACCGGTCGGAGCTCGCCGCGGCGCAGACGCCACAGGGATTCCCCCGGGCCGCGCTCGAAGCGGCGTATGCCGCAGCGCTCGCCGACGGCGCCGAGTACACGGACGATGCCGCGCTGTTCGCGGCGGCGGGCCACCGCGTGCGCCACATCGACGGATCGGCGCGCGCGTTCAAGATCACCACTCCCGCCGACCTCGACCGGGCCCGGCACCTGCTCGAGGCGTCGGCGCCGACGTCTTCGGTGCCGCTCTCCGCGACGATCGGCCGCCTCGGCGTGCCCCGGGTGGGCATCGGCACCGACGTCCACGCGTTCGGTGGCGAGGGCGTGCTGTGGCTCGCGGGGCTCGAATGGCCGGGGGAGCAGCCGCTGTCCGGTCATTCCGATGGCGACGCCGTGGCACACGCGATCGTGGATGCCCTCCTGGGCGCGGCAGGGCTCGGCGACATCGGCGAGCACTTCGGCACCGCGCACCCGGAGTACGCCGGAGCACACGCGGACGTCTTCCTGACGCGCACCCGAGAGCTCCTGGAAGACGCCGGGTTCGAGATCGGCAACGTCTCGGTGCAGCTGCAGGGCAACCGCCCGCGGTTCAGCCCCCGGAGAGCCGAGGCCGAAGCGGTGCTCTCCGCTGTCCTGGATGCTCCCGTGTCCGTCACGGCGACGACCACGGACGGGCTCGGCTTCCCGGGCCGAGGCGAGGGCATCGCGGTGACCGCCGTCGCCATGGTGGTTCCACGCCACCGGAGCACGTGACGGACGGCGGAGGATTCCCTTCGATCCGTCCGCGCGACGTCATGACATCCGCGAATCCGCCGCACAGGGCGGGCGCCCAGCGGTCGCCGAGTAGGCTTGAGCGGTGACTCTCCGCCTCTACGACACCCGCGCTGCTCAGCTGCGCGACTTCGTGCCTCTCGATCCCGAGAACATCACGATGTACGTGTGTGGACCCACGGTGCAGTCCGGCCCCCACATCGGACACGTCCGGGCGGCCCTGAGCTTCGACCTGCTGCGTCGCTGGCTCGAGCTCCGCCACGGCCGTGTGACGTTCGTGCGCAACGTCACCGACATCGACGACAAGGTGCTCGCCAACGCGACCGCGTCCGAGCCCTGGTGGGCGCTCGCGTACCGGATGGAGCAGGAGTTCACCGCGGCGTATGCCGGCGTCGGAATCCTCCCGCCGACCTACGAGCCCCGGGCGACGGCGTCCGTTCCGCAGATGCAGGAGCTCATCGCGCTGCTCATCGAGCGCGGGCACGCGTACCCCGCTCCGGACGGCTCGGGCGACGTGTACTTCGACGTGCGCTCCTGGTCCGAGTACGGATCCCTGACGCATCAGTCGCTCGACGCCATGGAGGCGGCGGAGGACGCGGATCCGCGGGGCAAGCGCAACCCCCAGGACTTCGCGCTCTGGAAGGGTGCCAAGCCCGACGAGCCCGCGGATGCGACCTGGGAGTCGCCGTGGGGTCAGGGACGCCCCGGCTGGCATATCGAGTGCTCCGCGATGTCGAAGCGCTATCTCGGTGCCGAGTTCGACATCCACGGAGGCGGCCTCGACCTGCGCTTCCCGCACCACGAGAACGAACTCGCCCAGTCGACGGCCGCCGGCGACGGCTTCGCACGGTACTGGGTGCACAACGGCCTCGTGACCGTCGACGGGCAGAAGATGTCCAAGTCGCTGGGGAACTTCACCCTCGCGGCCGACGTGCTGTCCGCGCACGACCCGCTCGTCGTGCGCTACGCCCTGGCGTCGGCGCACTACCGGTCGAGCCTCGACCTCACGGACTCGTCGTGGGCCGAGGCCGAGGCGGCGCTCGGACGCATCGCCGCATTCCGGCAGCGTGCCGCCCGCGCGGCTGGAGGCGGGTTCGGGTGGTTCGCATCGCAGAGCCTGCCCGAGACGTTCGCGGCGGCGATGGACGACGACCTGGGCGTGCCGCAGGCCCTCGCCGTTCTGCACGAGACGGTGCGTGCGGGGAACTCGGCGCTCGACGCGGGGGAGACGGATGCGGCGCTCGATGCGCTGCGGGCCGTCATGGCGATGACGTCGGTCCTCGGCCTCACGCCCGCATCCGACGCGAAGAACCACGCGTCGGAGACTGCTCTGGACACGCTCGTCCAGACGATGATCACTCAGCGCGCACAGGCACGCGCTGACAAGGACTGGGCGGCGGCGGATCGCATCCGTGACGCGATCGCCGCCGCAGGAATCACGCTGGAGGACACTCCGGCCGGAACTCATTGGAGTATCGATGGCTAAGCCACAGCGCCCCGGCGCGAACAAGGGAAACAAGAAGGGCCCGACCAAGGGCACCGGCGGACTCGGGCGCAAGGCGCTGGAAGGCCGCGGACCGACGCCGAAGGCCGAAGACCGCGCCTGGCACCCGGCGGGCAAGCGCAAGGCCGCGGCCGAGCGCTACGCCGCATCGGGCGGCAAGGGCAAGCCCGGCCAGCGGCAGACCTCGGGCGGCAACCCCAACCGCTCCGCTCGGGCGAAGGACAACACCACCGACACCGAGATCGTCACCGGGCGCAACTCGGTGCTCGAGGCGCTGCGGGCGAAGATCCCGGCGACGGCGTTCTACATCGCGCAGCGCGTGGAGATGGACGACCGCGTCAAGGAGATGCTGTCGATCGCCACCCACCGCGGCATCCCCGTGATGGAGGTCACCCGTCAGGAGCTCGACCGCATGGCCGGGTTCGACGGCGTGCACCAGGGCGTGGCCGTCAAGGTGCCGCCCTACGAGTACGCGCACCCGCAGGACCTTCTCGAGCAGGTCATCGACAAGGGCGAGGTGCCGCTGTTCGTCGCCCTCGACGGCGTCACGGACCCGCGCAACCTCGGCGCGATCATCCGCTCCGCCGCGGCTTTCGGCGGGCACGGCATCATCCTGCCGCAGCGTCGTTCGGCGGGTGTGAACTCGGCGGCGTGGAAGACGAGCGCGGGCGCTGCGGCACGCATCCCCGTCGCCCTCGCGACGAACCTCACCACGCAGCTCAAGGAGTTCAAGAAGCAGGGCGTGTTCGTGCTGGGCCTGGACGGCGACGGCGATGTCTCGCTCCCCGACCTGCAGCTGGCCGACCGCCCCGTCGTGATCGTCGTCGGCTCGGAGGGCAAGGGGCTGTCGCGTCTGGTCACCGAGACGTGCGACCAGATCGTGTCGATCCCGATCTCTGCGGCCACCGAGTCGCTGAACGCGGGTATCGCCACCTCCGTCGCCCTGTACCAGGTGGCGACGGTCCGCGCCGCGAAGAAGTAGACGTTCGAGGAAAGGCAGATCATGGCTCGCATCATCGTGCTCGGCGGGACCGGCTACGCCGGTCGTCACATCGTCACGGAGGCGGTGAGCCGTGATCATGCGGTGATCGCGATCTCCCGATCGGTGCCGACCGATCCGGTGGCGGGAGCCGCCTACGTGCAGGGCTCCGCCCTGGACATCGCGTCGATCGCCGACACCTTCGTCGGGGCGGATGCCGTGGTCTCCGCGCTCTCGCCGCGCGGAGACATGGAGGATCGTGCGCTCGAAGCGCTGACGAACGTCGTGGATCAGCTCGCAGGCACTCCCACGCGCCTCGGTGTGGTCGGCGGTGCCGGCGGGAGCCTGGTCGCCCCCGGCGGACCGCGCCTGTTCGATCAGGACTTCCCCGAGGAGTACAAGCACGAGGCGCAGGTCGGCGTCGACTCGCTCGCCCTCCTCGAGGCGACGGACGCCGGTCTCGACTGGTTCTTCATCCACCCGGCAGAGGTCTTCGGGCCCTGGGCCGAGGGGGAGCGCACCGGCACCTACCGGGACGGCGGCGACGTCCTCGTCCGGGATGCGGACGGCAAGTCCTACATCTCCGGCGCGGACTTCGCGGTCGCCGTGGTCGACGAGATCGAGCAGGGCAACCATCACCGCGAGAGGTTCACGGTCGGCTACTGAGCCCCGGCCATCGGCGTCGGCGGGTCAGACCAGATCCCGCCAGTCGATGTCCTCATCCTCGTCATCCGCCACGGGCGTCACGCCGGTGATGACGGGCAGGCTCATGGTCTCCGTCGGCGGACCCATGATGGTGGCCTCGTCGCGTCGGTGGCGGAGCACCTCGTTGATGTAGCTCGTCAGGACCTCCGCGAGGGGGACCGAGCGCCCCTGCGCCTGTGACAGGTACCAGCGGTGCTCCAGGACCTGGTGGAACACCTCGGCGGGCTCGAGCTTCGCACGCAGCTCGTAGGGGATCGCCCGCACCACGGGCTCGAACACGCGGGTGAGCCACTCGTGCGCGTACATCTCCTCATCCGCCCACTGCTTCGTGGACCGCGCCCGGAACTCGTCGAGGTCGTTGAGCAGCCGTCGGGCCTGGTTCTCCTCGACGTCCAGTCCGGTCAGCCGGATGAGGCGACGCTGGTGGTGGCCGGCGTCCACGACCTTGGGCTGGATCTCGACGACGGTGCCGTCCGCCGTCGTCGACATGGACATCTCGTCGATGTCGAACCCCAGGGCGTTGAGTCGCTCGACCCGTTCCGTGATGCGCCAGGTCTCGGCGGCGGAGAACGACTCCTGGGCGGTCAGCTCCGCCCAGAGCGAGCGATACGACGACACGATGCCGTCGGCGATGGCGATGGCGTCCACGCCGTGCTCGAGGCGGCCGCCCGCCGCAAGGTCCATGATCTCGCCAGCGATGTTCGTGCGGGCCAGGTCCAGGTCGTAGGCGCGCTGGCCGTCGGTCAGCCCCTCTTCGTGGAGCTCGCCGGTCTCGGCATCGACCAGGTAGGCGGCGAAGGCGCCGGCGTCGCGGCGGAAGAGCGTGTTCGAGAGGGAGACGTCACCCCAGTAGAAGCCGACGTTGTGCAGGCGCACCAGGAGCAGCGCCAGGGCGTCGACGAGTCGTGTGGCGGTGTCCGGACGCAGCACGCGGGTGAACAGCGCGCGATACGGCATCGAGAAGCGCAGGTGCGAGGTCACGAGGGCCGCGGGCAGGGCCTCACCGTCGGCATCCGTGCGTCCGGCGATCACCGCGACGCGATCGACGCAGGGCACGTCGAGGCGGGCGAGGTTGCCGAGCATGTCGTACTCGCGCTGGGCCATCTCCGCCGTGGTCTCCTTCACGGCGATGACCCGGCCGGAGAGGTCGGCGAAGCGCACGAGGTGGCGGGAGAGCCCCTTCGGCAGCGACACGATGTGCTCGGACGGCCACTTCGCGAGGGTGGTGGACCAGGGGAGGGAGAGGAGTCCCGGGTCGATCTTGCTGGCCGTGATACGCAGCGAATCCTGCATGACACTCCCTGGTCGAGGTGGAGACGAAAGAGACGCGGCGCAGGCGACCGAAGTCAGCCTGCGCCGCGTCTGTGGATCCGATCAGGCGGAGACGACCGGCTTGTCGTTCAGGCGCTCGCCGGACTCGATGTCGAACGCGTGCACGTGGCCCGGGTTCGCGGCCAGCGTGACCGTCTCGCCGGCGTTCGGGTGGCTGCGGCCGTCGACGCGGGCGACGATGTCGCTGCGCTTGCCGTTGATCTCGGTGTGGCCGTAGAGGTAGCCGTCGGCGCCGAGCTCCTCGACGAGGTCGACGACGACCGGGAGGCCCTTGCCGTCGGCCGGTCCGACCGTGATGTCCTCGGGACGCACGCCGACCGTGACCTGGCTGCCGTTGGCACGGCCCACCGTGTCGCGGTCGAGCGGGACGACCTCGGAGCCGAAGCGGATGCCGCCGTCGGCGAGGTCGGCCGCGAACAGGTTCATCGCGGGCGAGCCGATGAAGCCGGCCACGAAGACGTTGTTCGGCTTCTCGTACAGGTCACGCGGGGAGCCGACCTGCTGGAGCAGACCGTCCTTGAGGACCGCGATGCGGTCGCCCATGGTCAGGGCCTCGGTCTGGTCGTGCGTGACGTAGACCGTGGTGACGCCGAGGCGACGCTGCAGCGACGCGATCTGCGTACGGGTCTGCACACGGAGCTTCGCGTCGAGGTTCGACAGCGGCTCGTCCATGAGGAACACCTGCGGCTGACGCACGATCGCGCGGCCCATGGCGACACGCTGACGCTGACCACCCGAGAGGGCCTTCGGCTTGCGGGTCAGGTAGGGCTCGAGGTCGAGGAGCTTCGCAGCCTCGAGCACGCGAGCGGCACGCTCTTCCTTGCCGACGCCGGCGATCTTGAGCGCGAAGCCCATGTTCTCGGCGACGGTCATGTGCGGGTACAGGGCGTAGTTCTGGAAGACCATCGCGATGTCGCGGTCCTTCGGCGGGACGTCGGTCACGTCGCGGTCGCCGATGAGGATGCGACCGGCGTTGACCTCTTCGAGGCCGGCCAGCATGCGGAGGGACGTGGACTTACCGCAACCGGAGGGACCGACGAGGACGAGGAACTCGCCGTCTCCGACCTCGAGGTTGAGCTTGTCGACGGCCGGACGGGTTCCGCCGGGGTAAAGGCGGGTGGCCTCGTCGAAAGTCACAGATGCCATTGTGGTTTCTCCTTCACCGGCAGGTACGTGCCGGACGATCCGTTGTGAGAAGCGGCGGAATGAACCGCCGTGACCCTTCTTTGGGTCGGGACCAGTATGACACGAACGGCGGTACCTGGGTATTTCTCAGCCTCACTGGTTAGCATCGAACTCGGCCGCGCGCTGCGGCGATCGTCGCCGAGCGGCGGTCGGGGCCAACCCGGACCCCCCTTGAGACTCACAAGAGGAACGATGTCGAGCGACGAAACGCCGAACGTCCCCACACCCCGCAATTCTCGCGAGGCCGTGCGGGAGAAGGCCCAGCAGGTGCACGCCCAGCAGTCACGGGCGCGTCTCATGCGACGGATCATCATCGGCGCGGTCGCGATCGTCGCGGTGGGTGCGATCGGCACCGCGGTGACGCTCGCGGTGTCGGCTCAGGTCTCCAAGCCGCGGCTCACCCCGACCGGCATGCAGTCCGACGGCGTCGTCCTCACCGACATCACCTCCGTCGCAGGATCCGAAGAGGTCCCCGCGAGCCCGGACCCCGAAGCGACGGAGACCGGCGCGTCCGCCTCGCCGACCCCGCAGCCGACGTCCTCCGAGAAGGTCGACATCCACGTCTACGTCGACTACCTCTCCCCGGACGCCGGCAAGTTCGAGCGTGCCAACGCCCGCCAACTCGCCGGATGGATCAACGAGAACGCGGTCACGGTCAGCTACCACCCGGTCGCGCTGCTCACCGCCAGCTCCAACGGGACGAAGTACTCGCTGCGCGCGGCGGCCGCTGCGGCCTGCGTCGCGACGCACTCGCCGGCGCAGTTCTACCGGTTCAACCACGACCTGCTCGACAAGCAGCCGGACGTCGGCAGCGACGGCCTCTCCGACGAGGATCTCGCGGACCTGGCCGGTGCGGTCGGCGTCGACAACAGCAAGACCGTCCGGTCGTGCATCGAGGACGGCGACTTCGTGAGCTGGGCGAAGGAGGCGACGACTCGCGCTCTGGACGGTCCGCTCGCGGGATCCGATGACCTCGTGCTGACGGCGGGCGCGATGATCGTCGCGAACGGCGAAGCGTATGTCGGCGCCCTCGAAGACCCCGCCGAGTTCTCGCAGTTCGTCCTCAGCGTCGCGAGCGACGCGTCGCGCGCGACCGAGACGCCGACGCCGGCGCCGACCGACACGTCGACCCCCGCCCCGTAGGTCGGAGCGGAACCGATGCCATCGCTAAGCTGGTGGCATCCGCCGACTTGGCGCAATTGGTAGCGCACCGTACTTGTAATACGGGGGTTACGGGTTCGAGTCCCGTAGTCGGCTCGTCATGCGAAGGCCCGCGTCCCCGGGAACACCGGGACGCGGGCCTTCGTCGTCTCGGCGTGCGTCGGGCTACCGCGTTCGGCGCCCGGACGCCGGACAGTCACAAGCCCGAGTTCAGTCGACGCGCCCGTTCGAGCACGTGGACTGTGCGGCGGAGTTCCCCTTGATGTCGTCGGGGAGGGCGATGGGCGTCTCCGTGGACGGCGTCTCCTCCGCCGGCGTCGTCGGCTCCTCGATGATGACGCCGTCGTTGCTGGTGTTCTTGTGGGTCACTTCCAGGCGCTGGTTCGCGGCGATCGCGTCCCACATGACCTGCGCGGACCCGTAGTTCGGCACGACTCTGTTGGGGTTGTCCGGGTCGGTCGACGACGGGTACTGCAGGAAGACGATGTCCTCGAACGAGACATCCTTCACCGCGAGGCCGATCTGGACGAGCGTCATCGGGTTCGTCAGCGAACTGCTCGCCTGGATGTTGCTCAGGGCCGCATTGGAGAGCCGGAGCATCGTCGGCACGTCGCCGAGCACCTCACCGCTGATCAGCTTCTTCGCGAGGTTGGACATGTACTGCTGCTGGTTGCCGATGCGGCTGAGGTCGCCTCCATCGCCCACACCGTGGCGGGTCCGGAGGAACTGCAGTGCCTCGTATCCCTGCAGGGTGTGGGTGCCCGCTGCCAGATCGAGGCGGGTGTGGTAATCCCGGATCGGCGAGGCCAGGCAGACGTCCACTCCGCCGATCGCGTTGGTGATCTCGATGACTCCGCCGAAGGTCACGGACGCCGCGAAGTCGATGCTCTGACCTGTGAGCTCCGTGACGGTCGTTGCCACGCAGTTGATGCCGCCGTACATGTAGGCGCTGTTGAGCGGCTGTTTGCTCATCGCCGAGGTCTTGCTGCCGTCCTCTCGCGTGCACTCGGGAATCGGGATCATGAGGTCGCGGGGCAGGCTCACGGCCGTGATGCGTCTTGGCTCCTCCGAGACATGCACGAGCAGGTTGACGTCGTTCAGATCGCCTTCGGCATCAGGTCCGTCGCATCTGCCGGGGAACAGATGCGCGTACTCGGGCTCGCACACGTCCAGACCCATGAGCAGCAGATTGAATCCGCCTTCGTACTCGCGGATGTCCGGCGGGACGGGGCGCTGCCCCTCGAGCTCCACCGCGTCGGCGGTCGCCGTCCGGTAGAGATCCGAGACCACGAATGCGGCGACGCCTGCGCCGCTCACCAGCACGACGGCCAGGGCGATGCCGACGAGCTTCATCAGCTGGCTGAGCGGGCCGGGGGTGTGCTGCTGCCCGTGCCGGGAGACCGTCGTCCTCCGGAATGTCCTGTCTCGCGCCACGAAGATCCCCCGTCAGTGTCCGTTCCCTGTGCGGGACCTGCATCGCGCCAGCTTAGACGGCGATCCGGGAGAAGTTCATGACCGCACTCGGGGGCGGCAACGGCGGATGCGACTTCGCGACGGGACGCGACGACTGGCCTGCCGTGACCGATCCGGGGTGGGAGCCGCCCCCGAGCGCTCCGGTCACACGTCCGCGCGTGGCGTCCTCCGGTGCATCAGGACCGTGCCCGCGACCAGGGCGAGCAGGCCGAACACGACGGCGGCGATCGGAGTCGCGGAACCGGTCGCCGCGAGCGACCCTCCGCGATCCGGAGCCGGGTCGGGGGTGGCCGGCACGACAGCGGCCTCCCGTTGCACCGTCACTGTCTGGGCGGCATCATCGATGTCCTTGTGCTCCGCGCGCAGGATGCCGGTCGCATCCCTTCCTTCGTAGAGCTCCTCGAAGGCGACGAGGGTCTCACCCGCGAACCCTTCCGGCACGGTGAACGGCACCGAGACGGTGCCGGTCGGCGCGGCCGGGGTGAACGTCGTCGACCCCGTGATGTCGGTCGATGATCCGTCTCGCTTGCGCATCAGCTCCCCGCGGACGGTGTATTCCGTACCCGGTACGAGGTTCTCGTAGGCGACGGTGTCGGTCACCGTGCCGCCGTTCCAGGCGAGGACCTGGTCGCCGTCGGCCGCATCGACCAGGGAAGTGCTGATCGCCGGCACGGCGGCCACCGGCTGCGCGGCCCAGGCGACGGTGGCTTCGGCGGTGACCTTCGCGGTGTACGGCGCCACCAGGATGATCGACTGGGCGTGATCCTCCGCTGTCGGGGTGCTGCCCGGGGTGCCGGGCACCGAGATCACGGCACCCGTGCTGCGAGAGCCGTCTACGGTCACTCGCACGGTGGCGCTCCCTGCTGCGGTCGTCTCCCGCAGATCCAGGTAGAGCTCCTGCCCGTCGACGACCCCGTTCACGTCGATCGGGGCCCCGGTGGCATCGGTGACCGTCATCGCGGGATCGACGGAGACCGCGGCAGGGGCGCCGTCCGTGCTCACGGTGAACGGTCCCACGAGGCTCCCGGCGCGCTGCCCGGAGCTCGGAGCCGCCACCGCTGCGGTGACGGCGAGATCCTCGCGAGTCAGCGCCGGGGCGGCATTCGCTCCGTCGACGAGGTACCAGTAGGCGGCCTCCGAGTCAGGCGTCTCCCAGGACCATGAGGCATCGAAGTCCAGGTCGGTGTACCGCCAGATCGCGTACTGCGTCGCCTCGATCGCATCGTTCCGGGAGATGCCGGGCGCTCCTGCCGCCACCCCGAAGCTCTCGACGCTGACGGCGGGATAGCTGTTCGCGAGCACCCAGAGCACCTTGCCCTGGATGGCCGGATCCGCGAAGTGGTTGTCGCCGAGGAAGGTGTCGAGGTCGCCGGCGCTGCCCGTGAGCCGGGTCTTCGCGGACACGGCATGTTCGATGCAGTAGGCCCAGTAGTCGGGCTCCCCGGTCTGGACCCCGCCGGACCAGATCGGGAAGATCCCGGTCCCGCCGTATCCTTCCCGGCTGCCGATGTAGACGATGTCTCCCGAGTCGACCTCCGCCGCGGCCGCCGCGCTGACGGCTCCGGGGGCGACGGCGGCGCCGAGGACGAGAAGCGCGCCGGCGAGCCATCCTCCCGCTCGAATCGATCTCCTGGCTTGCGTGGTGCTCCTCATGTGTCCTCCAACGGAACGGATAGGGGTCGTCACAGAGGAATGAGTCGGAGAGGGCCCGAAGGTGACGCGGGGACGACGATTTTCTGCGTCGGAGCGCATACCGGAGTATCACACTACTGTCTGTTATGTTACTTAGACAGTCTTCCTGGTGCTCGAAAGAGTCTCCAGATCCATACCGCGCAGGTGGTCGGCACCCCGCTCCGGCCACCTGCGCTTACCTCCCGGAACGCGGATCGCGGGGCACTCCAGGGAGGAGACATCCATGAGCAGCGCATCCGACACGGTGATCGCCACGGCCGAGTGGCAGCACGACTACCCGTACACGAAGAAACTCTCCCGAGCGGCATACGAGCGCGAGAAGCGCCTGCTGCAGATCGAGCTCCTCAAACTCCAGGCCCATATCAAGCACTCCTCGGAGCGGGTGCTCATCCTCTTCGAGGGACGTGACGCGGCCGGCAAGGGCGGCGCGATCAAGCGCTTCATGGAACACCTCAACCCGCGTGGGGCGCGGGTCGTCGCCCTCGACAAGCCGACCGACGCGGAGCGGACGCAATGGTACTTCCAGCGGTACGTCTCCCACCTCCCCTCGGGCGGCGAGATCGTCCTGATGGACCGCTCCTGGTACAACCGGGCAGGCGTCGAGAGGGTCATGGGGTACTGCTCGACGGCTGAGTACGGAGAGTTCATGCAGACCGCTCCGGAGTTCGAGCGGATGCTGGTGGGGTCGGGGATCCGCCTCATCAAGCTGTGGTTCTCGGTCGGCGAGGCCGAGCAGAGAAGACGGTTCCAGCGACGCAGCGAAGACCCCGTGAAGCAGTGGAAGCTCAGCCCCACGGACCTCGCCAGCGTCGACCGCTGGGTCGACTACACGACGGCGAAGGAGGCGATGTTCTTCCATACGGACACGCCGGCCAATCCGTGGATCGTCATCAAGTCGAACGACAAGAAGCGGGCGAGGCTCGAAGCGATGCGGTGCGTGCTCAACCGGTTCGACTATCCGGGCAAGGATCCGCTGATCGCCCACGCGCCGGATGCGCGGCTCGTCGGCCGCCCCTCGCAGATCTACGACGAGGGCGAGTCGCCGACCGAGGAGGACCGGCCGGACCAGGGGAGTCCGCCCGCAACATGACGTCATGCGGGAATGCGCCGGGTGCCGACCGCGGTTGTCACCGACATGACTCGTATCGGCACCAGTGACCTCGACGTTCTCCCTCTCTCGCTCGGCGGGAATGTGTTCGGCTGGACGGCCGACCGCGACACCTCCTTCGAGGTGCTCGACGCCTTCGTCGACGGGGGCGGCGACTTCATCGACACCGCAGACTCCTACAGCTCCTGGGTGGAGGGCAACGAGGGCGGCGAGAGCGAGACGATCATCGGCGAGTGGCTCGCCTCCCGCAAGCCCTCGGGCGTCGTCGTGGCGACCAAGGTCAGCCAGCATCCGCAGTTCCGAGGGCTCGCCGCGGCGAACGTGCGGAAGGCCGCCGAGGCCTCTCTCGCCCGCCTCGGCGTCGACGAGATCGACCTCTACTACGCCCACTTCGATGACGAGACGGTCCCGCTCGAGGAGACCGTGGGAGCGTTCGGACAGCTGGTCGAAGACGGCCTGGTGCGCCACATCGCGGTGTCGAACTACTCCGCCGACCGCATCCGCGAGTGGGTCGAGATCGCGCGTCGGACCGGGGTCGCTCTGCCCGTCGCCGTGCAGCCCCACTACAACCTCGTGCATCGCAATGAGGTGGAGGACACGATCATCCCGGTCGCGGAGGAGTTCGAGCTCGGGCTCGTCCCGTACTTCTCGCTGGCGAGCGGATTCCTGACGGGCAAGTATCGCTCGACGGATGCCGCGGACCAGACCTCCCCGCGGGCACAGGGGGCTGCGAAGTACGCGACCGAGGCCGGGCTGCGGATCATCGATGCGCTCGAGGAGATCGGTGACGCGCATGATGCATCGATCGCGGCGACCGCCCTGGCGTGGTTGCGAGCACAGCCGACCGTGGTCGCGCCGATCGCGAGCGCACGGAACGTCGAGCAGGTCCCCGACCTCCTCGCCGGTGCGCGTCTGGAGCTCTCCGCCGAGGAGGTGCAGCTGCTCGACCGCGTCTCGGAGTGGACACCCGCGCAGACCTGAGGCGGCGGGCGGGCGTCAGACGAGGCCGAGCCGGTGCGCCAGGATGACCGCATGGATGCGGTCGCGGGCGCCGAGCTTCGCCAGCACCCGGCCCACGTGGGTCTTCACCGTGGACTCGCCCACGTAGAGCGTCTGAGCGATCTCGGAGTTCGTCATACCCTGCCCGATCGCGAGGAAGACGTCTCGCTCGCGCTCGGTGAGCGACGCGAGCGCTTGGGCCTCGGCAGCATCCGGGGCCGGTGAGCCCGAGGACCCGAGCTGCGGGGTCACGTGCTCCATGAGCATCCTCGTGATCCGAGGGGAGAGCGCCGCGTCTCCACGGTGCACCGCGCGCACGGCGGCGATCATCTCGTGGCGCTGCGCATCCTTCAGCAGGAATCCGCTCGCACCGGCACGGATCGCGCCGAAGGCGTATTCGTCGAGATCGAACGTGGTCAGCACGAGCACCTTCGTCTGCGGGCGGTCGCGCACGATCGCCCCGGTGGCGGCGATGCCGTCGAGCTCGGGCATGCGGATGTCCATCAGCACCAGATCGGGGGCGAGGATCGCGCTCTGGGTGATCGCCGATCGTCCATCCACGGCCTCACCGACCACGACGATGTCGTCCTCCGCTTCGAGCACCATCCGGAAGCCCACGCGGATCAGCTCCTGGTCATCCACCAGGAGCACCCTGATCGCCTGCGTCATCCGTCTTCCTCCGTCGTGTCCTCGTTCGCGGTGGGGGTGTTCCCCGCCGCGGGCAGCACCGCGTGCAGAACCCATCGTCCTCCATCGGCGGGGGCGGAGCGGACCGTTCCGTGCACGTGCAGGGCGCGCTCCGACAGCCCGCGCACGCCGAAGCCGTCGGACCCGATCGTGCCCGAGACGCCGTCGTTCACGATGTCGATCGTCACCGTCTCCGCCGTGTACTCCAGGCGCACGGAGATCGCCGTCGCGGTCGGCGCGTGGCGCATGGCGTTGGTCACACCCTCCTGGACGATGCGTCCGATCGCGTGCGCGACGGCGGGGGAGACCTCCGCCTGCCCGATGACCGTGAGCGTCGCCGGGTAGCCGGCCCGCTGGGCGCCCTCGACCGTGTCCCGGGGCGGTGCCGGCTGCATCGGCGCCAACGGCAGCGGGGACTGGTCGTCGCGCAGCACGCCGAGCATCGCGCGCATCTCGGTGAGGGCGGATCGCGCCGTGTCGGCGACGGACGCGGCGGCCTTGCGTGCCTGCTCGCGATCCGGGGTCGCGGCCGCGCCCTCCGACAGCGCGACGATCACCGTCAGCGAATGCGACACGATGTCGTGCATCTCCCTGGCGATGCGGGCGCGCTCCGATGCGGCCGCGAGCTGGGCCTGCTGGTCGCGCTCGATCAGCAGCTGGCGCGAGCGGTCGATCACCGCGGCGAGGTAGCGCTTGCGGCCGCCGACATTGACTCCGACCAGCGTGCCGATCAGCCCGAGTGCGACGTAGCCGAGGGCGGTGTCGAGTCCGACCTGCAGGACGGTCGCACCGCTCAGCATCAGCAGTCCGGTCAAGCCGAGGAACCAGGCGGCACCGATCCCGTAACAGATCCAGGCGGTGCGGGAGGACCGGTACACGGCGAGGCCGTAGCACGCGACGAGCAGGAGCACGATCCCGCCGGACATGCCCGTGAACAGTCCCACGGTGCCCAGGACCACCGCGGCGATGAAGGGGCCGAGTGGTGCGCGCCGGCGCCACAGCAGGGTGCTGCATCCGATCACGACCATCGTGAGGGTGGCGATGTTCAGCGCGATGTAGGTGGCTTCGGGCAGAGACGACGCGGCGATCGGCGCTGCCGGGGTGAGGGAGAGGAACAGGCAGAGCAGCGTGAGCAGCACGTCCGCGAAGAGGGGGTGCCGCGCCCAGAACCGTCGGAACAGGCCCGGGGCACGCGGAAGCCGCAGCTCCTCGTCCTCACGGATCGAGTCGCTGCGGCCTCGCGTTCTGCTCACCGGGTCGACTTTACGCGTCGCGGGTGCGCAGGACGCCCCAGGCCACGAGCGCTCCGCCGGCAACCCAGCAGCCCAGCGTCAGGAAGGCGATCGGCGCGTCGAGCGCGGCACCCTCGCTCGGCAGGATCGCGCTCTGCGCGGCCGAGACCGGGAGATAGTTCGCCGCCTCGATGAGCCACGCCCACCCTTCGCCCGCGAAGGAGAAGAAGCCCACGACGATCGGCAGCACGAACAGCACGCCGACGGTCGCGGCGATCGCTCCGGCGCCGGAGCGCAGGATGAAGCCGAACGCCACACCGAGCAGGGCGAAGACGGCCATGGCGAGCGAGGCCACCACGATCGGCAGGATCGATGCCGACGGGTCCGACCAGTCGATGCCCTCGTCCCGCGAGGCCAGGATGAGCGAGACCGCGGCGGCCGCGATACCGAAGATCACCAGTGACGACACGAACAGGAACACGGCCAGCACGATCGACTTCGCGGCGAGGACGGAACCGCGAACCGGGTTCGCCGTGAGGGTCGAGCGGATCATGCCCGTCGAGTACTCGCCGGTGACCGAGATCGCCCCGATGATGCCGGCGAGCAGCATGGTGAACTGGATCGGCATGACGACGGCCTGGATGCCCGGTGATTCGACCGCCTGCGCGATGAGCACGGAGATCCCGATCGTGAGGGCCGCGGCGATCCCGATGGACCACCACGTCGAGCGCAGGGTGGCGAGCTTGATCCACTCGCCGCGCAGGGCACGCACGAATGTGAGCCGTCGACCGGTGTCGACGCGCGTCCGCGTGGGCGCGGGAGCCTGTGTCGTGGTCATGAGATCTCCTTGGTGCGGTACTCGACCGAGTCGCCGGTGAGGGCGAGGTAGGCGTCTTCGAGGGAACCGGTGGTCGGGGTGAGTTCGTGCAGCGGGATGCCGCGATCGGCCGCGAGGTCGCCGATGCGGGCAGCGGGCAGTCCCACGATGTCGAGCAGGTCGGGCGCGGAGCTCACGATCTCGACGTCGGGGCCGCCGACGGCAGCCGCCAGATCGGCGGGTCGCGGCGTGCGCACCCGCACGGTGTTGCGCGTCCAGGAGCGCACGAGCTCGGCCAGCGGAGCGTCCGCGAGCACCCGGCCACGACCCATCACGATGACGTGATCGGCGGTCTGGGCCATCTCGCTCATCAGATGGCTCGAGAGGAGCACGGTGCGTCCCTCCGAGGCCGCGTGCCGCACGAACTGCCGCACCCAGCGGACGCCCTCGGGGTCGAGGCCGTTGACCGGCTCGTCGAGGATCAGCGTGTGCGGGTCGCCGAGCAGCGCCGAGGCGATACCCAGGCGCTGTCCCATGCCGAGCGAGAACTTGCCGGCGCGCTTGCGGGCGACGGAGTCGATACCCGCGAGCTCGATGACCTCGTCGACGCGCGACGCGGGGATGCCGTGGGTGGCCGCCATCGCGCGGAGGTGGTTGCGTGCGGTGCGGCCGGTGTGCACCGCCTTCGCGTCGAGCAGCACGCCGACCTCGGTCAGGGGCGCCCGCAGCTTGCGGTACTCGCGGCCCGCGACGGCGGCACGTCCGGACGTCGGGCGGTCGAGACCGACGATCATCCGCATCGTGGTCGACTTCCCCGCCCCGTTGGGGCCGAGGAAGCCGGTGACACTGCCCGGCTGGACGGTGAACGACACGTCATCGACGGCCGTCTTGTCTCCGAACCTCTTCGTGAGGCCTTCTGCTGTGATCATGGTGTCCACGCTACGGGCGGCCGTCCTGGTCCCGCGTCCTCCTCAGGTACTTTCCTGAGGGCCGGACCTCCACCCGGCGGCGGACCTCGCGTCAGGCCCGGGGACGGGCCTGCACCCGCGCGGCCATCTCGTCGGAGGCGAGGACGGCCTCGTCGACGATCTTCTTCGACGCCGGCGCGGTCAGCCAGTCGTGGCTGAGGGAGGCCGGGATGAGCAGCGGCATGCGATCGTGCAGGTCGACCAGGTGAGCCGGGGCGGGGCGCATCACGATCGAGTAGCAGGTGAACCATTCTCCGTCGGCGGTACGACCGCGCTGCGTGACGGCAGCCATGCCGAACAGCGTGCCGTCGTCGACGATGAACTCGTTCCACTGCCGCCAGGGCTTCTGCATCTCGTACCAGCTGGTCGCCGGCACGATCGCGCGCGAGCGTGCCCCGCCGGGGCGCTCCTGCAGTCGCTCCGAGCGCGTGTTGATCGACGGGAACTTCGCCGGCTCGCCGTTCACGAGGAAGCCCCACCAGGCGGGTTCCAGGGTCGGGGCGGCATCCGGCTGCACGACCAGCGGGTTGAGGTTCCGCAGGTTCTTGCCCGTCGGGCGGACGGTCTCACCCGCGTTCTCCCGCGCCCACACGCGCAGGCCCTCGAGCACCGCGTCGTCGGCGGCTTCGAGGAGTTCCGTGTCGGTGAACCGAGGATCCAGACCGTAGCTCGCGCACATGCCGCCAGCGTAGACCCGGGCTGCGACATCCGCCGGCGCAGGAGCGATCGGATGCTCGGGTAGGGTCGACTGGTGCCAGAATCCCGTCGCCTCCCCGCTCCTCTGGCACTCGGCGGGGCGGTCGCCATCGGCGTCATGACGGCGATCCAGGCACGGATCAACGGCGTGCTCGGGGTCCGGGTCGACGACGGCATCGTCGCCGGATTCCTCTCCTTCTCGGTGGGACTCGTGGCCCTGGCCGTGGTGATCACCTGCATCCCGTCCGCGCGGCGCGGCGTCGCCCGGCTGCGGAACGGCATCCGTCGTCAGACGATCCCCTTCTGGATGCTGCTCGGCGGTGCGTGCGGGGCTCTCACCGTGTCCACCCAGGGGCTGACCGCGGGAGTGCTCGGCGTCTCGCTGTTCACCGTCGGCGTCGTCGCCGGGCAGACCCTGCACGGCCTCGTGCTCGATCGGATCGGGTTCGGTCCGGCCGGCGTCGTGGCGATCACGCCGGGCCGTGTGGCCGGCGGTGCGCTCGCGCTCGCCGCGGTCGGGATCTCGCTCTCCGGCGACGTGCTCGCCTCCGCACCGCTGTGGATGCTGCTGCTGCCGTTCGCCGCCGGTGTCGGCATCGCGTGGCAGGCGGGGACGAACGGACGTCTCGCGCAGCGCGTCAGCTCACCGCTCTCCGCGACGCTCATGAGCTTCATCACGGGAACCGTGGTCCTCGCCGTCGCCGCAGGCGTGAGCATCGCCTTCCGCGGCATGCCGAACGCCCTCCCCGCAGAGCCGTGGCTCTACCTGGGCGGCTTCCTCGGCGCCGCCTACATCCTGCTCGGGGCGTTCATCGTCGCGCACACGGGCGTGCTGCTGATGGGGCTGGGGTCCGTGCTCGGGCAGCTCGTGGCCTCGGTCGTGATCGACCTGATCTGGCCGCCGGCGGCCGGACCCGCGCTCTGGCAGGTCATCGCCATGGTGGTCGTCGCCGTGGCCTCGGTCGTGGTCGCCGTGCCGTGGCGGCGCCGGCGCTGAGCGTTACTTCTTCTTCGCCTTCTTGTCCGACGAGGATTTCGCGCCGGCCTTCGGCATCCGGGTGACGAGCTTCCGCGCGTCGACGGCCTTGCGGCGCCCGGGCTTCTTCCCCTCGGGTTTGCCGCCGACGTAGAGCCAGCCGAGGAGCTCCTCGTTCTTGCCGAGACCGTGCGCCTTCGCGACCGCCTTCGCACGGGTGTAGTGCCCGGTGCGCCAGATGACACCCCATCCGGCCTCGTCGAGCAGCAGGCTGAGGGCGTGCGCGACACCGGAGGCGACGGCCTCCTGCTCCCAGCGCGGGACCTTCTCGCTCTTCTGATAGCTCGCGACGACGGCGATGAGCAGCGGTGCGCGCAACGGCTTCGTCGAGGGGGAGGCATCTCCCTGCGCCTTGGCGATGGCCGCGCCCAGCGCCTCTCGGTCGTCGCCGCGCAGCTCGATGAGCCGCCACGGACGAAGCGACGAGTGATCGGCCACGCGACCGGCGGCGGCCACGAACGTCAGCAGCTCCTCGCGACTCGGCGACCGCTCGTCGACCTTCGACCAGGACTGACGCGCGCGGACCGCGTCGAGCGCGCTCACGAGGCTTCGGGGGTGAAGTTCAGTGCGATCGAGTTCATGCAGTAGCGATCGCCGGTGGGCGTTCCGAATCCGTCCGGGAAGACATGGCCGAGGTGCGAGCCGCAGTTGGCGCAGCGGACCTCGGTGCGCACCATGCCCAGGCTGTCGTCCTCGATGAGCTCGACCGCGTCGGGGCGGATCGACTCGTAGAAGCTCGGCCATCCGCATCCGGAGTCGAACTTCGTGCCGCTCTTGAAGAGCTCGGCGTTGCACGCCCCGCAGGTGTAGAGGCCCGCGCGCTCCTCATCGAGCAGCTCACCCGTCCAGGCACGCTCGGTCGCGGCCTGACGCAGCACGGCGTACTGCTCTTCGCCGAGCTCGTCGCGCCACTCTTCTTCGGTCTTGTCCACGCTGTACGACATGTGTCCTCCTGAGTCGCCTCCATTCTCCCTCCTGTGGCGGGGTGCCGGGTGCGCCGCGTCAGAATGGACGGATGACGGACGCTGTGCAGGAGCGCTACGCACGATTCGCCCGCGAGGAGGCGCCGGGCCGGAGCGCGCTGTACGCGGACTGGGCAGCGGGGGTCGCCGACGACATCGCCGTGCGGCGGGTCCTGCTGCGGATCCCCGAGTCGAGGCGGCAGCCGCCCCTGGTGTTCGCGGTGACCCGGCTGCTCGGAGTCGGGCTCGTGGGGTACCCGCACTGGCGGAGCTTCGTGCTCCGGCATGCGGACGAGATCGTCGCGGAATGCACGGAGCGCTCGCTGCAGACCAACGAGCCGCTGCGCCTGGCAGCGCTCCTGCCGGTGCTCTCCGAGATCGAGGGACCGATCGCGCTGCTCGAGATCGGGGCGTCCGCCGGGCTCTGCCTCTACCCCGATCGCTACTCGTACCGCTTCACGGATGAGCATGGCGGGCTCCGTGCCGGTCTCGATCCGGCTGACGGGATGTCCGCCGTGGTTCTGGAGAGCCGGGTGACGGGCGCCCTTCCCTCTCTGCGGATGCCGGATGTCGTCTGGCGCGCGGGCATCGACCTCGCCCCGCTCGACGCGACGTCGGAGCGCGACCGGCGGTGGCTGCGGGGGCTCGTCTGGCCGGGGGAGGCCGGCCGGGAGGAGCGGATCGACGCCGCGCTCGACATCGCCGCCGCGGATCCGCCGCTGCTGGTCCGCGGCGATGCCTCGGAGCAGCTCGACGCGCTCGCGGCCGAGGCCCCGCCCGGTGCCACGCTCGTCGTCACGACGCCCGGTGTGCTCGTGCACATCCCGCGCGCCGAGCGGGAAGCCCTGATCGCACGCATCTCGGGCCTTCCCGGGCACTGGATCACGATCGATCCGCCGCGGCTGCTCGATGTGTGGGAACCGCGCGTCGGGGGCGACTGGCCGGGGTTCGTCGTGGCGATCGACGGGCACGTCCGGGCGGCGGCGGATCCGCTCGGGCGTTGGTGGGAGTGGCGAGCGGCTCTCCGCGCCGACGCGTCCTAACCTGGACCCATGCTCGGAGACCTGACGGAGCGCGATCGCGCGATCCTCGCCCTCGAAACGGCCTGGCCGCGTCATGGCGGGGCGAAGGAGGAGGTCATCCGCGCCCAGCTGGGCATGAGCGCCGCGCGTTACTACCAGCTGCTGGGGCGGCTGATCGAGTCCGACGCCGCACTCGAGTACGACCCGATGCTGGTGCGCAGGCTGCGTAGGATCCGCGATTCCCGCGCAGCACGGCGCACGTCGCGGATGCCCGGCTTCGTCGGCTGATCCACGCGAAGTCGCGCCAGGACCGCTCGCTCTCGCGCCGCGGAACGGATTGACAGGTGCGTGCCGCTAGCATCGAGGGGTGTCAAAGCCCACCCGCGATCGCTTCGATGACGTCCCCCGTTCCTCCGGACGCGTGGGCGCGCACCGTGCCGAGGCCCCGGGCATGAACGGCTGGGTCGTGCTGCTGTGGTCCTTCGTGGCCGCTCTCGTGCTCATCATCGCCGGGATCTTCGGCTCCCTGGTCGTCATGGGCCGCGTCTCGCTGTTCCCCGAGGCGGCGCCGACCCCCGTCCCGACCCCCGTCGAGACGGGTGTGGTCGACCCCAGCATCTCCGTCATCATCCTGAACGGGACACCCGATGAGGGCCTCGACACCCAGATGCGCGAGACCCTGATCAACAACGGCTGGGCGTCGGACGACGTCCTGGCCGGTGACAGCTCGAGCACGGACTTCCCGACCACGACGGTCTTCTACGTGAACGACGAGGACGAGCTGGCGGCCATCGGCCTGGCGAATCTCCTCGACGGTGCTGCCGTGCAGCAGAGCGACTTCTATCCCGCCGAGAGTGCGGACGGGCAGAAGCAGTTCAGGGTCGTGATCGGACTCGACCGGTCGACCTCCGCGCCGGCGACGCCCGCCGACACTCCGGCCTCCTGACCTCGCGGCGCCTCCGTATCCGGCGGCTTGCACTCGAAGGTGTCGAGTGCCAGAATGGCGTTAGCACTCTCTCACTCTGAGTGCTAAACCCAACGTCTACGTCCAGGAGGGACGAAAAAACTCATGGCAAAGATCATTGCTTTCGATGAGGAGGCCCGCCGCGGCCTCGAGCGCGGCCTCAACATCCTCGCCGACGCGGTCAAGGTGACCCTCGGCCCGCGCGGTCGCAACGTCGTCCTCGAGAAGAAGTGGGGCGCCCCCACGATCACGAACGACGGTGTCTCCATCGCCAAGGAGATCGAGCTGGACGACCCGTACGAGAAGATCGGTGCGGAGCTCGTCAAGGAGGTCGCCAAGAAGACCGACGACGTCGCGGGTGACGGCACCACCACCGCCACGGTCCTCGCTCAGGCTCTGGTCCGCGAGGGTCTGCGCAACGTCGCAGCCGGCGCCGACCCCATCTCGCTCAAGCGCGGCATCGAGAAGGCCGTCGCTGCGATCACCGAGGAGCTCCTCTCGAGCGCCAAGGAGATCGACTCCAAGGAGCAGATCGCCGCTACGGCGTCCATCTCCGCTGCAGACCCCGCGATCGGCGAGCTCATCGCCGAGGCGATCGACAAGGTCGGCAAGGAAGGCGTCGTCACCGTCGAGGAGTCGCAGACGTTCGGCACCGAGCTCGAGCTCACCGAGGGCATGCGCTTCGACAAGGGTTACCTGAACCCGTACTTCGTCACGGACCCGGAGCGCCAGGAGGCAGTCTTCGAGGACCCGTACATCCTCATCGCGAACCAGAAGGTCTCCAACATCAAGGACCTCCTGCCCATCGTCGACAAGGTGATCCAGGACGGCAAGGAGCTCGTCATCATCGCCGAGGACGTCGAGGGCGAGGCTCTCGCGACGCTCGTGCTGAACAAGCTCAAGGGCATCTTCAAGTCGGTCGCCGTCAAGGCCCCCGGCTTCGGCGACCGTCGCAAGGCGCAGCTGCAGGACATCGCGATCCTCACCGGCGGCCAGGTCATCACCGAAGAGGTGGGCCTTAAGCTCGAGAACGCCACGCTTGACCTCCTGGGTCGTGCACGCAAGGTCATCGTCACCAAGGACGAGACCACGATCGTCGAGGGTGCCGGCGAGGCCGAGCAGATCGAGGGTCGCGTCACGCAGATCCGTCGCGAGATCGAGAACACCGACAGCGACTACGACCGTGAGAAGCTCCAGGAGCGCCTCGCGAAGCTCGCCGGTGGCGTCGCCGTCATCAAGGCGGGTGCCGCGACCGAGGTCGAGCTCAAGGAGCGCAAGCACCGCATCGAGGACGCCGTCCGCAACGCGAAGGCAGCCGTCGAAGAGGGCATCGTCCCCGGTGGTGGCGTCGCGCTGATCCAGTCCGGCACGAAGGCCCTCGACGGCCTGACGCTGACGGGTGACGAGGCGACCGGTGCGAACATCGTCCGCGTGGCCATCGAGGCTCCGCTCAAGCAGATCGCGCTGAACGCCGGTCTCGAGCCGGGCGTCGTCGCGAACAAGGTCTCCGAGCTCCCCGCGGGCCAGGGCCTCAACGCGGCCACGGGCGAGTACGTCGACATGTTCGCCGCCGGGATCATCGACCCCGCCAAGGTGACCCGTTCCGCGCTGCAGAACGCTGCTTCGATCGCGGCGCTGTTCCTCACCACCGAGGCCGTCGTCGCGGACAAGCCCGAGAAGTCGTCCGCTCCGGTCGGCGACCCGTCGGGTGGCATGGACTTCTGATCCATCGCACATGACAGAACGCCCCTGGCTCCGGCCAGGGGCGTTCTGCGTTGATCGGGGTGCCTGTGGGCGGGTGCGGGTGGTGCCGTCAGCGGAACAGGCTGGCCGAGTACTGGTCGGCATCCGCGTACTGCGTGGCCACGGACCCCAGCGACGTGCCGATGGAGTCGAGGACCTGCTCGACGTGCAGCTGCGCTCCCTGCCACTGCTCGGCGCATCCCTGGAACGCGTTCGACGCGTTTCCGACCCAGGTCGTCTGCAGCTGGCGGAGCTGGGCCATGAGCGTCGCAGACTCGGTCTGCAGTCGCTCGATGGTGGCGCGGGTCGCGCCGTGCGCCGCGTGGACGGCCTCGGTGTCGACGGTGAAGACGGACATGTGAGCTCCTTCTCGTTGGGCTTCCGACGCTAGGCGTGCGCGACAGCCGACGCTCCGCACGGTGCGGCCGGCCGGCGCCCGCTGTGCGGAACCGGAAAGCCGCCGCGGCCGTGCAGAAGCACCCCGCCGTCGGCTCAGCCCCTCGGCGAGCGGACGGAGCTAGGGAAGCTCCAGCCGATCCAACGGCTGCGTGTCCTCGAGAAGGTGCTCGGGGGTGGCGCGGGCGGGAGCGAGGGGGAGCGTCACCGTGAAGGTCGCGCCGCCCCCGGGAGTCTCGGAGACCGCGACGCTGCCGTGCAGCGCCTTGACGATCGAGGCGACGATCGCGAGGCCGAGTCCCGACCCGCCCGTCTCGCGCGCGCGGGAGGTGTCGGCACGCCAGAAGCGCTCGAAGATCTGCTCCCGGATCTGCGGGGGGATGCCCTCGCCATGGTCCACGATCGCGATCGATCCCGTGCCGAGCACGCGGTCGGAGTCGACGACGATCTCGATCGGTCCGTCCTCGGGTGAGAAGCGGCGGGCGTTCCCCAGCAGGTTCGTGACGACCTGACGCACCTTGTTCTCCTCGCCGAGCACGATCGGAGGGGTGCGCACGGGGATGTCCGGGATCTCGGTGAAGTCGATCGCCGGTGCCTGCTCCTGCTGCTGACGGGGGCGACGGCGCAGGCGCGAGAGGGCTGTGCGGGACAGTCCGCGCGGTGCCGGAGGGGTCGACGGCTGGGGGTCGGCGGAGGGCGCTTCCCGGAGCGGGATGGGTGCCATGGCCTCGACGGTGCGGTCGATCACCGTGACCGTCCGGCCGGGGGCGGCCGCGCGCAGGTCGAGGGCGGCGTCCCTGGCGATCGGACGGAGGTCCAGCGGCACGATCTCCGGTTCGCGCTCCTCGTCCAGCCGGGCGAGGGCGAGGAGGTCCTCGACGAGGACGCCCATCCGGATGGCCTCCTTCTCGATGCGCTCCATGGCCCTGGCAGTGTCTTCCTCGCCCTTGATCGCGCCCATCCGGTACAGCTCCGCGTAGCCGCGCACGCTCACCAGCGGTGTACGCAGCTCGTGGCTCGCGTCGCCGATGAACCGCCGCATGTGCTGGACCGTGCGGTCGCGCTGCGCGAGCGAGCGGTCCACGCGATCGAGCATCGTGTTGATCGCCGCGTTCAGGCGGCCCACCTCGGTGGTCGGCTCGAGATCGGTCAGGCGCTGTCGGAAGTCGCCGGCCGCGATCGACATCGCCGTCGCCTCGACTTGGCCCAGTCTGCGGAACGTCAGCGTGACGAGTCCGCGGGTGAGGAGCGCGGCGACGAGGATCGTGATCAGCGCGATCGTGATGTAGATCCCGAAGTACTGACTGATGATGCGGTCTGCGGGGGCGAGCGGCATCGCGACGAGCTGGATGCGGATGGTGCCGCCCTCCGAGCCCATGACGGCGACGGCGGCGTGGAACACCTCGCCGTCCGAGCCGTACATCTGCAGGACCTGGTCGGTCTTGGCGTTGGCCTCGGCGAGCGTGAACTCGGCGGGGAACAGGGGGGCGTCGCCGGCGGTGCCCCGCGCGGTCGCACGGAGCGCGCCCTCCGCGTCGTAGATGGCGAACGAGAAGTCCCGCGGCTGCTCGTCACGCGGGGTGTAGGTGGTGACCCCGTCCACGTTCGCCGTGTCGAAGTAGCGGTCGACCAGGTCGCTGGACACCAGGGCGGGCAGCTGCGTGTCGATGTTCTCGACCAGGGCGTTGCGCAGCAGCGGGACCGTGCCGATGCCGGCGACGAGGAGGCCGAGCGCGAGCACGGCGACCGTCACGCCGGTGACCTTCGCCCGAAGGCTGATGCGACGCCACCAGCTGGTGACCGCATCGGGCTTGTGCGCCATGCGGTCCTCCCTGGTGCGCCGACTCCGCCCCGAGGCGCTGTCGATGATGGTGCGGTGGTCGTCAGACCGTCTTGCCGACCTTGAGCATGTAGCCGAAGCCGCGCTTGGTCTGGATCAGCGACTCCTCCGTGTGCGGGTCGATCTTGCGGCGCAGGTACGAGATGTAGCTCTCGACGATGCCGGCGTCGCCGTTGAAGTCGTACTCCCAGACGTGGTCGAGGATCTGCGCCTTCGACAGCACCCGGTTCGGGTTGAGCATCAGGTAGCGCAGCAGCTTGAACTCGGTCGGGCTGAGCTCGATCGGCTCCTTGCCGACGTGGACGTCGTGCGTGTCCTGGTCCATCGACAGCTCGCCGGCACGGATGATGGACTCCTCGTCGGCCTGCATCGTGCGGCGGAGGATGGCCTGGGCCCTGGCGACGATCTCGTCGAGGCTGAACGGCTTGGTGACGTAGTCGTCGCCACCGGCGTTGAGGCCCTCGATCTTGTCGTCGGTGCCGTCCTTCGCGGTCAGGAACAGGATGGGTGCCGTGAAGCCGGCGCCGCGAAGGCGCTTGGTCACGCTGAACCCGTTCATGTCGGGAAGCATGACGTCCAGGATGATCAGGTCCGGCTCCTCTTCGAGGACGGCCGAGATCGTGGCGGCGCCGTTGGCGACCGTCTTCACCTGGAATCCGGCGAAGCTGAGACCCGTGGAGAGCAGGTCGCGGATGTTGGGTTCGTCGTCGACGACCAGGATGCGCGGAGCAGTCATGTCCCCATTATGGTGACTTCGGCCATGCGGATGCTGACTATTGTGCGGAACGGCGCGGAGTCGCCGTTCCCGAGGCGGGTGGCAGCCGTGTTCCGTGCGCGGCGGAACGGCGATCATCCCGTGGGCGGATGCGCCACACAGCCGGACACGCGAGGATCGTCTCATGAGCTCGAACGAGGACGCCATCGCCGCCCCCGCACCTGTCGACCCGACCACGCCGCCACCCTCCGAGCAGGTGGCGTACCACCGTCTCGCGCGCCTGCGCCCGCGGTATCGCTGGTGGCGGATGATCGTGACCGGACTCGTCGGTATCGCGCTCTACGTCGCGATCATGCTCCTGCTGATCGTGCCGTTGGTGATCGTGGCGATGTTCGTCCCCGGCGGGGACGCCGAGCTGCAGACCCTCCTCACCACCGCGCAGTACTTCGACCTCGAACGGCCCTGGCTCCTCGTCGCCCTGGTGCTGCCGCTGATCCTGATGATCCCCGCCCTGCTCGTGGCCTCCCGCCTGATCGAGGGGCGCGGCGTCGGACTGCTGTCGTCGGTCACCGGGAGGCTCCGGATGGGCTGGCTGGGGAAGAGCCTGCTGCTCGCCCTCGCGGTCTTCGTCGTCTACTTCGCGGTCGTCCTGGGGTGGTCCGCGGCCGTCGGCGAGACGATCGCGCCCGACTTCTCGCACCCCGGTCTCTGGATCATGGTGCTTCTCGTGCTGCTGCTGATCCCGTTCCAGGCGGCGGCCGAGGAGTACGTGTTCCGTGGATATCTGATGCAGCTGGTCGGTGGGTGGCTGCGCCATCCGGCCTTCGCGATCCTGCTGCCCGTCCCGCTGTTCGTGCTCGGGCACGGCTACGACGTCTGGGGTGCGGCGAGCGTCGGCGTGTTCGCCATCGTCGCCGCCTGGCTGACCTGGCGCACCGGAGGCCTCGAAGCCGCGATCTCCCTGCACATCGTCAACAACGTGCTGATCTTCCTGCTCGGCTCCGTCCAGCTCGTCGACGCGAACGCCACCTCGGGCACGCCCGTCGACCTGCTGGCCTCGACTCTCGCGATGGTGGTCTACGCGCTGCTCGCCGATCGGTGGGCGGGCCGCCTCGGAGTCGCGCGCACGGCGAGCGTCGCGTTCCCCACGGGGACGGCTGTCGGCGGTGCGCACGGAACCCATCACCTGGATCCCGTGCTGCGCGGCTGAGATGGTCGGCCGCGCGCCGGGGCATCAAGCGGCGATCGCGTCCGAATCCATGATCGTGTAGCTGTAGCCCTGCTCGGCGAGGAAGCGCTGGCGGTTCTGCGCGTAGTCCTGGTCGATGGTGTCGCGTGCGACGAGGGTGTAGAAGCTCGCGGTGTGGCCCGACTGCTTCGGTCGCAGGAGGCGACCGAGTCGCTGAGCCTCCTCCTGACGCGACCCGAACGATCCGGACACCTGGATGGCGACGGATGCCTCGGGCAGGTCGATCGAGAAGTTCGCCACCTTGGAGACCACGAGCAGCGAGATGTCGCCCTCACGGAAGGCGCGGTACAGCTCCTCGCGTTCGTCGACCGGGGTCGCGCCGGTGATCTGGGGTGCGTTCAGCGCCTCGGACAGCGACTCGAGCTGATCGAGGTACTGCCCGATCACGAGGATGCGCTCACCCTCGTGCTTGGCGATGAGCTCGCGCACGGCCTGCACCTTCGCCGGAGCGGATGCCGCGAGGCGGTACCGCTCGTCGTCGGTCGCGGCCGCGTACTCGAGCCGGTCGCTCGGCGGGAGGTCGACGCGCACCTCGTAGCAGGCGGCGGGGGAGATGAAGCCCTGCGCCTCGATCTGCTTCCACGGGGCGTCGAACCGCTTCGGACCGATCAGGCTGAACACGTCGCCCTCGCGGCCGTCCTCGCGCACGAGGGTCGCCGTGAGACCGATGCGACGGCGGGCCTGCAGGTCGGCGGTGAGCTTGAACACGGGAGCCGGGAGCAGGTGGACCTCGTCGTACACGATGAGTCCCCAGTCGAGAGCATCCAGCAACGCCAGGTGCGCGTACTCGCCCTTCCGCTTCGCCGTCAGGATCTGGTACGTCGCGATCGTGACCGGCTTGACCTCCTTGGCCTGGCCGGAGTACTCGCCGATCTCCTCGGGGGTCAGGCTCGTGCGCTTGAGGAGCTCGTCGCGCCACTGGCGGGCGGACACCGTGTTCGTGACGAGGATCAGCGTGGTCGTCTTGGTCGCGGCCATGGCTCCGGCGCCGACGATCGTCTTGCCCGCGCCGCAGGGGAGCACCACGACACCCGAGCCGTCCTTCGAGAAGGCGTCCACCGCGTCCTGCTGGTACGGGCGGATCTGCCATCCGTCCTCGGCGAGGTCGATCTCGTGCGGCGTCCCCGGCGTGTAGCCGGCGAGGTCTTCCGCCGGCCAGCCGATCTTCAGCAGCTCCTGCTTGATCTGCCCGCGCGCCCAGGCGTCGACCACGAAGGTCTCCGGGGACGGGTGCCCGATCAGCAGGGGCTGGATGCGCTTGTTGTGGGCGACCTGCGTCAGCACGGCGGGATCGGAGGAGCGCAGGATCAGCGTGCCCTCGTCGTCGCGCTCGATCACGAGTCGTCCGTAGCGGTTCACCGTCTCGCGCAGGTCGACCGCGACCGACGGCGGCACCGGGAAACGCGACCAGCGGTCCAGCGTCTCCAGCATGTCCTCGGCGGTGTGTCCCGCAGCGCGCGCGTTCCACAGCCCGAGCCGGGTGATCCGATAGGTGTGGATGTGCTCGGGCGCCCGTTCCAGTTCGGCGAAGATCGCGAGCTCATGGCGCGCGCTCTCCGCGTCGGCGTGGGCGACTTCGAGCAGCACGGTGCGATCGCTCTGGACGATCAAGGGGCCATCAGACATAGCTGACCAGTTTACCGGTCGCGCGAGGCATCGGGCCCTACGGCGCGACGATCGTGGCTGCGAGGATGCTCGACACCGGCAGGGTGCGCTCGACGTCGGCCGCACGATCCCGTCCGCGGAGGCGGCCACCGCCCATGCCGGTCGCCTCCAGGAGGAGTTCCCTCGTCGACCCGTCGGGCATCCCGACGGTGACCTGGAGGACGGACTTCGCGCGGACGGCGGCCTCGAGCTCCCGATCCAGCCAGGCGGCATCGGCGTCGGGCCCCTGGTGGGAGCGCAGTCGGGCGATCAGGGACGACAGGTCGGGTGCGCCGGTGCTCGGGGACGCCGCCGGCGGTGCCGGGTGGCGCTCACGGATCACGAGGGCGCCGTCGGAGTCGACGAGCGTCGCCGGGTACCGGGCGTCGGTGAGCGCCCAGTACACCGTCTCGCGGCTCACGCGGGTGGTGAGCGACTCGACGTGCGCGCTGAGCGCGAGCGGACGCAGCGACTGGTCCACGGCCATCGCCTGGATGAGGTGAGGGTCGGAGCTCTCGATCCGCGTGCGGCCTGTCTCTTCGTCGGTCGAGACGCGGACGAGCCCATGCCGCTGCGCGGTCTGTCCGATCAGATAGCCCAGCGGCTGCGGGATGCCCGTGAGCGAGATGGCGCCCAGGAAGTCGAGGATCGACTGCTCGGTCTCGCCCGCGACGAACGCATGTGCCACGGACTCCGAGGTGAAGCGGTACGACGAGGCCTGGGCCGCGGACTCGCGGGCCGCGATCGTGCGGAGCCGCACGTCCAGGGCGGGCTCGAGCGGACCGGGGGCGATCGCCGTGAGGTCGTTCTGGAGGAAGATCCGGTCGACCTCGGTCGGCAGCAGGCGAGCGAGTGCACCGGCGTCGGGGGCGTCTCCGCGGCGCAACCCGGCGGCCCACTCCGGTTCGGTGCCGTCCTCCGCGATCAGGCCGAGGTGTCGCGCCGCCTCGTGCAGCGTGCGGGACCGCTCCGGCCACGACGGGTCCCAGGGATGGGCGAGGGGCCACTGCTCCGGGGGGATCCATCCGCCGTCCGGGGAGCGGACGCCGCGAGGAAGCGCGTCGCGGAACGAGGCGGCGAGCACGCTCCAGCGTTCGACGGCCGACGAGCGCAGCCAGTCCTCCGCGGATCGGCTCGAGCGCAGCCGACGCTCGGCGGTGACCGCCAGCCCCGCTTGGAGCGCGACGGCGACGAGGGTGTCCACGAGATCCACCGCGACACCCGACTCGGCGAGCTGGCGCTTCTCGCCGGAGCTCACCCCTCCGCCGATCAGCAGCGCGAACGGGCGCTCCCGCGTGATGAGGAGCAGGTCGGCGAGCACGGCGACGGTCGTGAACGCACGCTCCGCGGCGTGAGCGGAGGCGGTCTCGGAGGAGGCACGCGTGGTCTCGGGCCCCGGGGGAGGCTCCGGCGCGGTACGTCCGGCGAGGGCCGTGACCACGGGCGGATACGGTGTGCCGTCCGGGCGCAGGAGTGCGAGGGCGATCAGCTGCTCCTGCTCGGGGCCGGCGCTCCCGCCCGACACCGCGTCGAGCAGCGCCCTCGCCTCCGCCGCCGTGAGCGAGGGGAGGAGCCTGGCCAGAGACGTCGGATCGAGCAGGGACTCGGCGGCGTCGAAGAAGTCCTGCCACCCGGCATCCGGTCGTACGCCGCGTGCGGAGAGGAGACGGAGCAGCTCGTCGTCGCGCGCGGCCGCCAGCCAATCCGCCAGCGGTCGTGCGTGAGTGCTCATGGCCGATGCCTCACGAACGCGAAGACGCGCGGCCCTTTCGGATGAAGCTCATCGTCAGCAGCGCGATGATCATCAGGAAGGCGAGCGGAAGCCCCCAGTAGGGGATCGCGGCGATGAACGGCCAGGCGCCCTCGCCGAACGAGTCCTGATTCATGCCCAGTGCCGTGCCGATGATGATCGCGAAGAAGCACACCACGGATGCTGCGGCGATTCCGAGCGCGGTGAACGCCAGGATACGATCCAGCCGGCGGATGGGAACCTCCGGTTCGGAATTGTGCGTGCTCATCCGCCTCAGCCTACTCGCACTGGGCTTCTGATCCGTGCGGCCTGCGACCGGTAGGCTGGAGAGGACGCGCACGAGCGCGTCCACCGTTCTGCACACAGATCTCAGCGAGGTTCTCCCATGCCCACCGGCAAGGTCAGGTTCTACGACGAAGACAAGGGTTTCGGCTTCATCGCCAGCGATGACGGCCAGGACGTCTTCCTGCACGCCTCCGCGATGCCTGCAGGCGCCGCGGTGAAGGCCGGTGCACGCGTGGAGTTCGGCGTGGCCGACGGGAAGCGCGGGCTGCAGGCGCTGTCCGTGCGCGTGCTCGAGGCGCCGCCCAGCCTGTCGAAGGCCAAGCGGAAGCCCGCAGACGACATGGCGATCATCGTCGAGGATCTCGTGAAGCTCCTCGACGGCATCGGCGGGGACCTGCGCCGCGGGCGCTACCCCTCCTCCGGACACGGCCGCAAGATCGCGGCCGTCCTGCGCAAGGTCGCTGATGACCTCGAAGCCTGACGCCGACGCGCGTCTCCTCGACGCCCACGATCTCGCCCTGGCTGCCCTGCGCGAGATCACTCCCGCGTCCTCCATCGGTCCGGCCGCCGGCTACCTTCCCGAGGAGGACGGCTCGGTCTCGTTGCGTTTCGAGAACCGTCTCCCCGGCTACCCCGGGTGGTACTGGACTGTGACGGTCGCGCGCGTGGACGACGAGGAGCCGACGGTGCTCGAGGTCGAGCTTCTCCCCGGCGAGGGTGCGCTGCTCGCGCCCGAGTGGGTGCCCTGGGCGGAGCGCCTGGCCGAGTACCGCGCGCACCAGGTCGAGCTCGCCGAAGCAGCGGCCGCTGACGGCGACACGTCGGTCGAGGACTCCGTTCTCGGTGACGACGAAGAAGCACTCGACGATGACGACGACGACCTCGATGACGGCGAGGCGGATATCCTGCACGCGGGTGATCTCGACGGCGTCGACATCGACGAACTCGACGTCGACGCATCCGGCGATGACGACGACTCGGACGACCACGACTCCGACGACGACGACGACTCCGACGAAGACGAAGACGACGACGCGGAAGACGACGACGCCGACGTCCGGGATGCGGACGCCGGCGAGGTCGACGAAGAGGAGTGAGCCGGGGCGCTCAGCCGCCCAGGTTCTCCAACACGTAGTCGATCGAGCGGGTCAGCTGCCGCACGTCCTCGGGCTCGATCGAGACGAAGGTCGCCACGCGCAGCTGGTTGCGGCCGAGCTTGCGGTACGGCTCGGTGTCGACGATCCCGTTGGCACGCAGGGTCTTCGCGATCGCCGCGGCGTCGATGCTGTCGTCGAAGTCGATCGTCGCGACGACGGGGGAGCGGTGCGCGGCGTCCACGACGAACGGGGTCGCGACCGCTGAGGCCTGCGCCCAGTCGTACAGGATCGACGAGGACTCGGTCGTGCGGGCCGCCGCCCAGCTGAGGCCGCCGTTGTCGAGGATCCACTGCAGCTGGCTGTCGAGGAGGTGCAGGGTCGTCAGCGCCGGGGTGTTCAGCGTCTGGTTCAGGCGGGAGTTGTCGACCGCGTTCTTGAGGCTCAGGAACTCCGGGATGTAGCGGCCGGAGGCGGCGATGCGCTCGATGCGCTCGACGGCGGCGGGGGACACCGCGGCGAACCACAGCCCGCCGTCGGAGCCGAGGTTCTTCTGCGGAGCGAAGTAGTAGACGTCGGCCTGGGTCGCGTCGAAGTCGATGCCGCCGGCGGCGCTGGTCGCGTCGATGACGGTGAGAGCGCCGTCCGCGTCGACGCGCTGGATCGGTGCGGCGACGCCCGTCGACGTCTCGTTGTGCGGCCAGGCGTACACGTCGACGCCCTCGACGACCTCGGCGGCGGTGAGGGAGCCGGGCTCGGCCTTGCGCACGTCGGGTGCCTCGAGCCACGGGGCGGCGGCGGAGGCGGCGAACTTGCCGCCGAACTCGCCGAACACCAGGTTCTGGCTGCGACGCTCGATGAGGCCGAAGGCTGCGGCGTCCCAGAACGCGGTCGATCCGCCGTTGCCGAGGACGATCTCGTAGCCCTCGGGAATGCGGAAGAGCGCGGCGAGCTGCTCGCGGACGCTGCCGACGAGGTTCTTCACCGGCGCCTGGCGGTGCGACGTGCCGAGGATCGTGGACCCCGAGGCGAACAGCGCCTCGAGCTGCGCCGGGCGCACCTTCGAGGGACCGCAGCCGAAACGGCCGTCAGCGGGCAGGAGGTCACGGGGAATCTCGATCGCCATGCGTCGATTCTAGGGGGCGCGCGGGGCTTCGCCTGCCGGGCGACGATCCGATGTCCCTCCGGGAATGTAGGCTTGCCTAAGAACCTCGGAGGGCCTGCACATGACCGATCTGATCGACACCACGGAGATGTATCTCCGCACCATCCTCGAGCTCGAGGAGGAGAACATCGTGCCGCTGCGCGCCCGCATCTCCGAGCGTCTGGGCCACTCCGGCCCGACGGTCTCGCAGACCGTGGGTCGCATGGAGCGCGACGGACTCGTCATCGTCTCCGAGGACCGCACTCTCGAGCTCACCGATGCCGGCCGCCGCAAGGCCGTCGACGTCATGCGCAAGCACCGCCTCGCCGAGCGCCTCCTGTCCGACGTCATCGGACTCGACTGGGCGTTCGTGCACGAAGAGGCCTGCCGCTGGGAGCACGTCATGAGCGAGCAGGTCGAGCGTCGACTCGTCGAGCTGCTCGGGCACCCGACCGAATCCCCGTACGGCAACCCGATCCCCGGTCTCGACCAGCTCGGAGACCTGCCCGCGCGCACCTTCGACGAGGGCGTCATCGGCCTCGTGCAGCGACTGAACGCCGCGGGTGCGCCCGTGGAGGGCACGGTCCGCCGTCTCGCCGAGCCCGCGCAGGTCGACCCCGAGCTGCTGGAGCAGCTTCGCGAGGCCGGTGTGGTTCCCGGTGCCCACGGCGACTTCCGCTTCAGCGAGGGCTACGTCCTCATCCAGATGGACGGCAAGGAAGACGGACTCGAGCTCCCGGTCGAGCTCGCCTCGCACATCTTCCTCGTGGGCGAACCGGCCTGATCCGCCGCGGAATCCTGCCTCCGAGGCCGGCTCTCACGTGACCGTGCTCCGGCCTCTCCGAGGATTGTCAGGTTCCCGGGGTGACATGATCGTTATCTTCCGGTAACCTCGGTCGAGTCGTCAGCGAAGAAGCCCGCTGCCGGCACACCGCGAAGATTCGCCTTCCAGGCTCGTCGTCTTCACGGCAGGAACGCACAAAGTACCCGAGATACATTCGTGCCACGAGAGCAGAGTGCCGACGAGCCAGCGCTACCCGAAAGCGTGAAGGCCCAGGAGGACCACGTTTTGGCCGCAGACATCGAACCGCCCGCGAAGAAGACATCTGAAGACCGAGTACCCGCCCGCCGCACCGGTGCGCGCGTGAACGCTCGCAAGGCCGTCAAGCCACTCCGCTCCATCGCCATCTTCGGGGCCGTCGGTGCACTCGTCGCCGGTATCGCCCTCCCGGCCTTCGCGTCATCGTCGAAGCCGACCGAGGAAGCCGCCACCACCCTGCAGCAGCTCGCTGCCGTGGACGCACAGTCTCTCGTCGTGGCCTCGCAGGCCACCGCCGCCCCACTCAGCCGCAGCACCTTCAGCGCGACCACTCCCGAGGAGATCGCGAAGAAGAAGGCCGAAGAGGCCGCAGCAGCCCGCGCCGCCGCCGCCGCGTCCACCGCATCGGCGGGCGCGCAGTTCAACTCCGCGGGCTACGCGCTCACCTCGCCCGGTTCCGGCGAGGTGCGGTACCCGCTTCCGATGGGCTCCTGGAACGTCAGCCGCACCGTGGGTGGCGGACACAACGGTGCCGACATGCTCGCTCCGGCCGGCACTCCGATCTACGCGGCCGCGGCCGGCGTCGTCCGGGCATCGGCCGAGAGCATCGGCGGCTACGGCGTGTGCGTCATGCTCGACAGCGTCGTGGGCGGTCAGCGCGTGCAGACCACCTACGGTCACATGATCTACGGCTCGCGCCAGGTGCAGGCTGGTCAGACGGTCGCCGCCGGACAGCTCATCGGCTACGTCGGCAGCACCGGTCGCTCGACCGCCAACCACCTCCACTTCGAGGTCTGGATCAACGGCGGACTCGTCGAGCCCATGTCCTGGCTCTCCGTCAACGCCGGCTGATTCCCGGACACGCCTTCCTCCATTCACCCGCCGTTTCGCCCTGCACCCAGGGAGATGGGTTAGCCTGATCCCGTTGTCGTACAGGTGGGAGAGGCAGATGGAGCGAATATCGAGCATCCGAACCATGGATGCCCTCGGTCGTCACGTCCTTCTGCATAGCCCGCAGGGAAGCCACGGCGTTGCCGTGCGCGAAAGGCGCTGTCTTTAGACGGCGCCTTTTTTCGTCCCCGCGATCGCTCTTCCTCCTGCGCGACCTCGTGTGAGTCGAGAGTGCCGGGAAGCCGTCCCGGCGGATCGAGAGGATGACGAATGCGCACACTGGTCCTGAATGCCGGATACGAGCCGCTTGCGATCGTGTCGTTCAAGCGAGCCCTGGTCCTCGTGATGAACGACAAGGCGACCGTGATCGAACGCGTGGAGGAAGACCCCGTCTGGGGCACCCACGGCGTCTACGATCGCCCGGCGGTCATCATCCTCGCCCGGTACGTCCGGGTGCCGACGAGCAGACGCGTGCCGGTCACGCGTCGCGGCGTGCTCCGCCGCGACAACCACCGCTGCGGCTACTGCGGCAAGGCGGCATCCACGATCGACCATGTGCTGCCGCGTTCGCGCGGGGGAGCGGACTCATGGGAGAACCTCGTCGCCTGCTGCCTGCGCTGCAACAACGTCAAGAGCAACCGCACCCCGCAGGAGATGCGCTGGGAGCTGCGGTTCACTCCGCGTCCGCCCCACGGCACCGCCTGGACCGTGCGCGGCACCGAGCGCAGCGACCCCCGATGGGAGCCGTACCTGGCGCTGGCCGCCTGAGCCTCGGGACGTCGTGCCCGCGCTTCCTCCACCGGCCACTCCACGCGCCGCGAGAGAGCGGGCGGGGATCGGATCGAGAAGGGCGGCGCGCGGAGCCTCGGGCCGGCCGGGGGCCCGCTGACGGGGGCCTGAGACGTGCTGAAGGGGCCACCCTCCGGGCGGCCCCTTCAGCACGTCGTGCCCGCGACAGGATTCGAACCTGCGACCTGCCCTTTAGGAGAGGGCTGCTCTATCCCCTGAGCTACGAGGGCGTGCGTCCAGTCTAAGCGACCGGGCGCACGCCGCCGCGTTTCAGTCCAGCCCGCGACGCCACAGCTTCGAGGGCCACCAGATCGCCTTGCCGATGTCGTACGTGAGCGCCGGCACCAGCAGCGACCGCACGATGAACGTGTCGAGCAGCACGCCGAACGCGACGATGAATGCCAGCTGGACCAGGAAAAGGATCGGGATCACCGACAGCGCTGCGAAGGTCGCCGCCAGGACGAGTCCCGCCGAGGTGATGACCCCTCCGGTGATCGACAGGCCGCGCAGGATCCCCTCCCTGGTCCCGTGCGCCTTCGACTCCTCGCGCACCCTCGTCATGAGGAAGATGTTGTAGTCGATGCCGAGCGCGACCAGGAACACGAAGCCGAACAGCGGCACCGCCGGATCGGCTCCGGGGAACGCGAAGATCCCGTTGAAGACCAGCGCGGAGACCCCCATCGCGGTGCCGAAGGACAGCACTGTCGTCAGGATCAGCAGCACCGGCGCGAGGATCGAGCGCAGCAGCAGCATCAGGATGAACATGATCACCACGAGGATGACCGGGATGATGAGGTTCCGGTCGTGGATCGACGCATCGTTCGTGTCGATGGACGTCGCGGTCACGCCTCCGACGAGGGCCTTCACATCGGTGAGCTCACTGCGCAGCTCGCGCACGGTGGTGGCGGCGGCCTCCGAGTCGGCCGCGTCCGTCAGCGTCCCCTGCAGGAGCACATCGCCGTCGACCGTGGTCGGATCGGGGACGGGCGTTCCGGGAGGGCCGACGGCCGTGATCCCGTCCGCGGTCACGGGAGCCGTGCCGCTGGGCGAATCCGCGGCGGTCACGGACACGGTGTCGACGCCGTCGTTCGCCAGGAGGATGTCGGCGGCGTCCTGCAGCTTGTCCTGATCGACGACCACGTACACCGGGCTGCCGGATCCGCCCGGGAAGTGCTCGCCGAGCGCGACCTGCCCGTCGCGGGCCTCGGATGCGCCGAGCACGAGGTCGGACTGCGGGACACCGTTCGCGTCGAGCTGGGTGATCCCTGCGGCGCCGGCCAGGAGCACGAGCGTGGTCACGATCCAGATCACCCGAGGCCGCCGCTTGATGAGGCCGGCCAGTCGGGCCCACAGCCCGGTCGTGCGCATGCCGTGCTCCTCCGCCACCACCTCGGGCTCGAAGCGCGGGCGCCGCGGCCAGAACACCGCGCGGCCGAAGAGCAGCAGCAGTGAGGGGAGCAGGGTCAGCGCGGAGAGCATCGCGAACACGATGCCGATCGCCGCGACCGGCCCCAGGGTGCTGTTCGACTTGAGGTCGCTCAGCAGCAGGCAGAGGAGTCCCGCGATCACGGTGCCGCCCGAGGCCGCGATCGGCTCCACCGACCCCTTCCACGCCGCGATGACCGCGGTGCCCTTGTCCTGCGCGACGCGCAGCTCCTCCCGGAACCGCGCGACGAAGAGCAGGGCGTAGTCCGTCGCTGCGCCGATCACGAGGATGAACAGGATGCCCTGCGTCTGCCCGCTGAGCAGCAGGATCTCGAACTTCGCGAGCCACCAGACCACGAGGAGGGCCACGCAGAGCGCGAACAGACTCGTCGACAGCACGACGAGCGGCAGCAGGAACGAGCGGTAGACCAGCACCAGGATGACGAGCACGGCGAGGAGCGCGACGCCGAGGAGAAGTCCGTCGATGCCGGCGAATCCGGCGACGAGGTCGGCGCTGAATCCGGCCGGTCCGGTGATGTAGACCGTGACGCCGTCCGGGACCGCAGCGCGCAGCTCGTCGCCGAGAGCGGCCGTCGCATCGGACAGCTCGGCGTCTCCCTCGATCGGGATGAACGCCTGGACGGCCTTGCCGTCATCGGAGGGGAGCGCGGGCGAGACGTCGTCACCCACACCCTCCACACTCGGGGCGTCCGCGACGGCATCCGAGATCGCGTCGAGCTCCGACGCGGTGAGCTTGTCGTCGGAGGTGAACACCGCGATGGCGGGAATCGCGTCGCTGTCGTTGAACTCGCCGAGGAGCTGCTGCACCTCGGTCGCAGCGGCCGACTCGGGAAGGTAGGTCGTCTGGTCGTTCGAGGAGACCTCGTCGACCTTGCCGAACAGCGGTCCGCCCAGCGACGCACCGACCAGCCACACCAGGATCAGTGCCACCGGGAGGAGCACACGCACCCAGGAGTGTCGGCGTGAGCGCTCCCTGGTGGGTGGGATCGGGGCGGTGTCAGGGCGGGACATCGGGTTCCTTTCGGAGAACGGGTTCGGGTGTCGGGGAGTCAGGAGAGCCACGCGAGGATGAGGATCATCGTCGCGAGGAATCCGGCGAAGTAGTTGAGGGCGATGAAGCGTCGCCAGGCGCGGTTCGTGGATGCGGAGGTCTCATCGGTGACGTTCCACCACGGTGCCGCGTTCACGATGTAGGGGACGGCGAGGACCGCGGCGAGGGGACCGGGCCACGGCGTCAGGAGCATCGCCGCTCCCGCGATCGTCCAGAGCGAGAGGGACAGCCGCACCGTCGCCCGCGCGCCGATGACGGTCGCGATCGAGGAGATGCCCGCCTCCCGGTCGGGACCGATGTCCTGCACGGCGCCGAACGCGTGCGCCGCCATGCCCCAGAGGAAGAACGCGCCGAGCGTGATGACCGTCGCCGCGCCGACCTGTGCGCCCGCGAGGGCGAGGGCGACGACGGCGGGGCTGACGAAATGCGTGCTCGAGGTCAGCGAGTCCAGGAACGGCCGCTCCTTGAACCGCAGCAGGGGAGCGGAGTACGCGATCACCGCGAACACGCTGACCGCCAGCCAGAACCAGGACGCCGGGTTCCCCACGATCACGAGGTAGACCAGGAACGGGACGTTGGTCGCCGCCGCCGCCCACAGGGTCGCGCGGTGGATGCGGGGCGACAGCAGCGCACCCTCGATGCCGCCCTTGCGCGGGTTGGCCAGATCGGAGGCGTAGTCGAAGACGTCGTTGATCCCGTACATCGCGAGGTTGTAGGGGATCAGGAAGTACAGGGTGCCGATCACCAGCGTGAGGTCGATCTCGCGGGTGCTGAGGAAGTAGGCCGCCGCGAAGGGGAACGCCGTGTTGATCCAGCTGATCGGCCGCGACGAGAGCACGATCTGCGCGAAGTCGCGCCCGAACGTGTGCGACGGCGTGGGGTCGGCGCTCATCCGCGTCCTCCGTCGTCGGGGTTCGTCCCGTCCTCGCGCGCTCGCCGCCGGGCGCGCAGCGCCGTCCAGAGCGCCGGCAGGAGCAGCGCGCCCGCCAGCGGATAGGCGAAGTCCTCGAGTGGCGCCAGCCCGATGTGCAACCCGAGCAGCGGATCCTGCGCGTAGTGGAACAGGCCGCTCGCGATCATCACGGTGTCGAAGACGGCGGTGAGCAGGAAGAGCAGCACCACGGTCGTCACCACCGCCCCGGGCAGGGGGCCGCGTCGGCGCGAGGCGAGAGCCAGCGCGACGCCGCCGATCGTGGCGGCGAGCAGGAACAGGATGGCCAGCTGGAGGTAGGTCATGAGCGACCGCCTTCGGTGCGCCGCTTGCGTCGATGGGTCAGGAGGCGTGCGGAGCCCGTGTAGATCACCATCGTGCAGACCACGAGGAAGAGCAGGAACACGGGTTCCTCGATCGGCAGCTCGGGGGCCAGCACCACACCCGTCGCGATGGCCGCGTCGCCTCGGAGGAAGATGCCGTTGGCGATGCCCGCCACGTCCCAGAGGAGGAAGAACACGAACCCGACGGCCGTCACGACCGACGCCGAGACCGCGTCCCGCCAGAAGAACAGGCGGAACCGCCAGTCCAGCAGCAGCATGCACCCCAACGAGATCAGCAGGGCGAGCAGGTACACCGCGCCCATCACGGACGCTCCGTCCCGACGGCGGACGGCTCGGGGACGGCGAGCGGCCCGGGTGAGTGATCGCCGCGCATCCGCTTGAGTACGATCTCCGCACTGATCAGGCACATCGGCACTCCCACGCCCGGCGCCGTCGTCGCGCCCGCGTAGAAGAGGCCGCGCACGCGACGGGACGCGTTCTGGGCCCGGAACATGGCGCTCTGCGACAGGATGTGCGCGGGGCCCAGCATCCCGCCTCGCCACGAGCGGTAGTCGTCGCGGAAGTCCGCCGGACCCTTCGTCTCGCGGACGACGATGCGCTCGCGGAGGTCGGGGACGTCCGCCCAGGCGGCGATCTGGTCGATCGCGGCATCGGCCGCGCGTTCGACCTCCGGCGAGCCTCCGCCGTCGGATCCGCCGTGGCCGAGGTCGACGTCCGCGGGAACGGGCACCAGCACGAAGAGGTTCTCGTGGTCCGCGGGAGCGACGTCCGGATCCGTGGCGCTCGGCCGGCACACGTAGGTCGATGCCGGGGTGGGCACGGACGGATCGGGGCCGAAGATGGCGTCGAAGTTCGCGTCCCAGTCGTCGGTGAAGAACAGCGAGTGGTGCGGCAGCTCGGGCAGGGCGCCGCGCACGCCCAGCATCACCAGCACCCCGCCCGGTCCACTGGTTCGGCGCGCCCACCACGACTCCGGGTAGGTCTGCAGGGAGCGCGGCAGCAGTGCGGTCTCGGTGTGGTGCAGATCCGCCGCGGACACCACGATGTCGGCCTCCTCGACGTGCGCGGCCCCCGACGCATCGACCCAGGCGACGCCGGTCGCATGCGTGGCGCCGTCGTGGTCCCGGGTCCGGATGCCGGTGACATCCGCTCCGGTCACGATCCGGACGCCCGCCTCGAGGGCGAGGGCTTCGATCCGCTCGACCACGCGCCAGAAGCCGCCCTGGGGATAGCTGACGCCCTGATCGAGGTCGAGAGCGCTCATCAGGTGGTACATCGCGGGGGCGCTCCGCGGATCGGTGCCGAGGAACACCGCCGGATAGCCGAGGATCTGACGCACGACCGGGTGGCGGAAGCGGCGTGCGGCGAACGACTGCAGCCGCGTGCCGAGCAGCGTGAACAGGCGGGGGAGCGCGCGCAGCACCTCCGGGACGGCCAGCGACCGCATCCGGGTGAACGGGTTGTAGAGGAAGTACTTCTGCGCCATGGCTCCGGCATGGTGCGCGGAGTCGAGGTAGGCGGTGAGCGCCCGCGAAGACCCGGGCTCCAGCGACTCGAACAGTCGACCGACCGCGGCGCGACCGGCGGGCACGGTCACGGCTTCCGCAGACCCGGGGGAGCGGAAGACCCGGTAGCCGGGGTCGAGCAGACGGAGGTCGAGCTGCTCCTCGGTGGTGGTGCCCATCATGGCGAAGAAGTGGTCGAAGACCTCGGGCATGAGGTACCACGAGGGTCCGGAATCGAAGCGGAACCCCTCGCGCTCGATCGTCCCGGCGCGCCCGCCGACGCGATCGTTCTTCTCGAGGACGACCACCTCGTGCCCGTCCCGCGCGAGCAGGCCGGCCGTCGCGAGCCCGGCGACACCCGCGCCGATGACCACGACCCGGCTCATCGGTCGCGTTCCATCGCCGTGGTCAGGACCGCTCGAGCGGCGAGCACGGCCTTGATCGGATCGGGGACCCGCACGCGGCGCTGGTACAGCTGGTCGGCGGGTGTCTTCGCGACGCGTCGGGTGAGCGCCGCGAACAGCGCGAGGGCGCTGCGGACGGCCGCCCGGGAGTCCTTCGGCAGCAGGGGGATCGCGGCCCGGGCGTCGGCGAGCTGTCGGTCGATCGTGTCGACCCAGGTGTCGCGGTCGGCGTCGGTCAGGCGCTCGGTGCCACCGAGGTATCCGCGCCGCAGTCGATCCGTGTCGTCGGCGAGATCGCGCAGGAAGTTCACATTCTGGAACGCGGCGCCGAGCTGACGAGCCCCGCGGTGCAGCGTGTCGAGCTCGGAGGGAGTGCGGTCGGCGTCCCGCAGGAACACCTGCAGACACATTAGCCCCACGACCTCCGCGGAGCCGTAGACGTAGGCCGCGTGGGCGTCCGCGTCGTATGCGGCGAATCCGGAGTCCCGGGCGATGTCGGCCCGCATGGAGTCGAAGAAGGGCCGGGTGAGGTCCTCGCCGATCCCGCACTCTCGGGCGGTCCGGGCGAAGGCGTGCAGGATCAGGTCGCTGCTGTATCCGCTGCGCATCGAGCGGTGCGTCTCGGCGACGTACGAGTCCAGGGCGGCCGACTGCGCGGTGGCGTCGAGTCCGGCCTCCGCCGCCACCCCGTCCACGATCTCGTCGGCGATGCGCACCATGGCGTAGATGTTGCGGACGTGCTGACGGTGCCGCTGCCCGAGAAGGCGCGTCGCGAGGCCGAACGACGTCGAGTAGGTGCGGATGACGTCGGTGGTCGCGATCTCGGCGGTGCGGTTGAAGCGGCGCAGCGCGGTGTCGTCGCCCGGCTGGGCGGGGTTCGCGGTCATCGGCGTCGACTCTCGACGCGGGAGGCCAGGCCGCGAACCGTGCGTCCGGCGGCGGTCGAGAGCGTGCCGGCGGACTCCGCGTGGGAGAGGGCGCTCGACACGGCGTCGAGGTGCTCGCGCACGAGGCCCTGCACGAATGCCTCCGCACCGCACTCGCGCAGACGATCGCGGGTATAGGCGCCGTCGGCGAGATCGAGGTCGGACCGCCCGAAGTGCAGCTCGATGCTGTCCCAGTGGCTCGTCAGGCGCGCATACGCGATGATCGCCGTCTCCTTGCCCTCGCGCAGGTCGGAGAAGGCGTCCTTGCCGTGCTCCTCCGGGTCGCCGAACACCGAGAGCAGGTCGTCCTGCAGCTGATACGCGAGACCGAGCCGGTGGCCGATCGCCGTGAGCTCCTCTTCGGCGGAGGGCGAGGATCCGGCCAGCACCGCCGCGGCGCGCAGGGGAAGGACGAAGGAGTAGGTCGCCGTCTTGTAGGCGCTCGTCGACAGGATGGTGCGCAGGTCGGGGGCGATCACCCCGTCGCTCAGGGCCACGTCGGCGTGCTCCCCGGCGACCGTCTCGAAGATCGTCTGCTCCAGCAGGGAGAGCAGCCGCTCGCGGGCCTCCGGTGCCACGTCGGCGCGCGCGAACCCGAGCACGGCGGACGACAGCAGGAGGTCTCCGAGGAGGATCGCACTCGAGCGCGCCCAATGCAGCGCGGGCTCGCCGGACTCTTCCGGACGCCCAGCCGCGAGCGTGCCGATCAGGTTCGGTCGCCGACGTCGGATCAGGTCTCCGTCGATCACGTCGTCGTGCAGGAGGAAGGCGAAGTGCAGCAGCTCGACGTGGGCGGCCACATCGATTGCACGATGCGTCTCATCCTCCGAGAGCGGAGCGGGCGTCAGCGCGTGCAACAGGTCCATGAGCAGGCGAGGGCGGATGAGCTTGCCACCCAGGACGTGCTCCGCCGCCGTCTCCCAGAGCTCGACGAATTCACTGCCGTACTGCTCGGCCGCAGCGCGGCGCTCGGAGAGGCGGTGTCGCAGCGCCTCTTCGATCCGCGTCCCGAGCGTCTCCTCCGTCGCCGTCGCACTCATGCGTCAGACCTCACCGAGGCGGCGCAGCAGGGGCAGCTGCTCGACGAGCCAGGGGCTGAAAGCGAACGGAGCGTGTGTGACGGCTTCGAGCACGGCGGGCGCCTCGACCCAGGTCCATTCCGCGACCTCGGCCGGGTTGGCGGAGGGCGTGCCCTCGATGACCGCGACGTGCACCGGGCAGATCTCGTTCTCGACGATGCCGCTCGCGTCGACGGCGCGGTACCGGTAGTCCGGGAGGGCGAGTCGGATGTCGGAGAGGCCCAGACCGAGCTCGGCGAGGCCGTGTCGACGCACCGCGTCCGTCATCGCCTCGTCCGGTCGCGGGTGTCCGCAGAAGCTGTTCGTCCAGACCCCGGGCCAGGTCCGCTTGGACAGCGCGCGGCGGGTCATCAGCAGGCGTCCGTCGGTGTCGAGGACGTAGCAGGAGAAGGCCAGATGCAGGGGAGTGTCGGTGGTGTGGACCTCGCTCTTCGGCAGCGTGCCGACGGCGGTCCCGTCTTCGGCGAGGAGGGTCACGTCGTCCATGGCATCTCCCTGACCTTGAGCCTCTCGAATGTAGCTAACTTGGTGAGTAATCAACTTAGCATGAAACTGTTGGTGTGTAACATGATCGCATGGACACGGAGCCCGGCACCACCCCGCGGATCGGCGCGCAGGATTCGCCGTCGCCGCAGGCGGGCGCCGTGAGCCGCGCGAACGAGGCTCCCGACGGTCTGAGCCACGCGGCGATCTACGACGTGGAAGCCAGCGATCCGCGCAGCACGCTGATCGACCGGACCGGCGTTCCTCCCGAGGATCTGAAGCAGATCGCACGGCTCATGGAGTCGCTGGCGAGCCTCCGTGAAGCCGAGCAGGTGCTCTCACAGGCGTCGCGTCGCTACATGCGCCTCAACGAGACCGACATGCGGGCGCTGCACTATCTGATCGTGTGCGCGAACAGGAATCTCGTGGCCACGCCGGGTGGGATCGCGCATCACCTCGGTGTCTCGACGGCCGCGACCACCAAGCTCCTCGACCGCCTGGAGCACGGAGGGCACATCAAGCGGGCACCGCATCCGACGGATCGCCGAGCGCTCCACATCACCATCACTCCGGAGACCCGGCGGGCGGCGATGGAGACGGTCGGCCGGCAGCAGGCCAAGCGTTTCTATTCCGCGGCGCGTCTGACGCCCGCCGAGCGCGATGTCGTGATCCGATTCCTCGCGGACATGACCGATGAGATCACTCTGCGCGACGAATCCTGGCTGCAGGAGACGACCGAATAGTCTTCCGCTGATCCGCCTCTCGGCCGGAGATCAGTGAGCGGCGTGGTACGCGTCGAGGATGGGCGCGGGAATGCGCCCGCGCTCCGAGAGCGTGTAGCCGTTGTCGTTCGCCCACGCCCGGATGGCCGCGACCTCCGGGTTGCGTGCCTGCCGCTTACGGGGCGCGGAGGTGCGCGGGGTGCTGGAGGAACCGGCACGCCGTCCGGCGGCGATATAGGGCTCCAGCGCCTTTCGCAATTCCTCGGCGTGGTCCGCGTTCAGGTCGATCTCGTAGGAAGCGCCATTGAGAGAGAAATGCACTGTCTCGCCGTCGCCGACCTCCAGGACACTGCCATCGATGTCGTCGACCAGCTGATGCACAATTCGTCTCGCCATGCGTGCGACTTTACCTCCCGAGAAGAAATGCAACAAGGCGAGAATTGTGCATTGTCACAATTCATTTCCTCGGTCGTCAGGGGAGGAGCCCCGCGCGTCGTGCTCGGGTCACCGCGGCATGGCGGGTGGAGGCGTCGAGTTTCGACATCGCGGTGCCGAGATAGGCCTTGACCGTGCCCTCGCGCAGTCCCAGCTGCGAGGCGATCTCCGCATTCGTCGAGCCCAGCGCGGCGCACGCGAGCACGTCGGTCTCGCGGGGGGACAGGTGGATCGTCGGCACCGTTCCCGTGGTGACCGGTGCCGCCTCCCCCGCGAGCGCCACGAGGCGTCGCTCGACCTGCGCGATCCGGGCGCGGATGTCGGCGTCGTCGACCGAGGCGGCGATGCTCCGCAGCTCGGCGAAGCTCTCGCGGAGCTCCTCGCGCTGCGGGGGTGCGACGACCTCGCTCCCGGCGACGCTCGTCTGCAGGCGTCGCTGCACCTCGTCACGGATGCGCAGCTCGTCCGCGACCGACTGCGCCACCTGCATGGCGGGCGCCGTGGTCACGCCGCCCACCTGCTCCTCGTCCCATCCGCCGGCGTAGAGGACTCCGCGGGATCGTCCCTGCACGATGATGGGGAGGGCGAGGAGGGTGCGCAGTCCCTCGCCGAGCACGAACACGTCGTAGTCGTGGGTGATCTGCTGGGAGGAGCCGTAGTCGCTCGTCATCCGCGGACGCAGCTCCATCATCGCCCGCCCGCCGAGGCCGCGCTCGGGGCGTACGCGCAGTCCGTCCAGCGATCGGGTGCGTGCGCCGACGATGCTCGTGACGCTGACCACGCCCTCTTCGATCAGGCCGCCGAACGCGACCGGGAAGCGTGTACGCCTGGCGAGCTCGCGCACCGCGTTGGCGACGAGTTCCGCCTCTGGTTCGAGGGAGAGCGGTGAGCTCACGAGTACCTACTTCCGGGGGTGACGACGTCGTTCCCCGTTTCGTAGCGTCGACCCTACCACTCGCACGGTGTCCTCGTGCGAGGACCGGACATGTGGCAAGGAGGCCCCATGAGCGACCAGACGCACGCAGAACCGAACGGCGCGATCGACTACATCGCCGTCGAGCAGTCCCCGACATTCCTCCGGTTGAAACGGACGCAGAGATCGTTCATCTTCCCGCTCGCCGCTTTCTTCCTCGTGTGGTATTTCGTCTATGTGCTCCTCGCCGCATTCGCGACGGAATTCATGGCGCAGCGCGTGTGGGGGGATATCACCGTCGGACTGCTCCTCGGTCTCGGACAGTTCGTCACGACGTTCGGCATCACTATGGCGTACGTCTCCTTCGCGAATCGCAAGCTCGACCCGTTGGCGACCGAGATCCGTGAAGACCTCGAGAAGGCGCAGGCCCAGGCATGAACGGCATCCGCACGGCGACGGACGTCACCTTGGAGATCAACCCCGTCTTCAACATCTCGATCTTCCTGGCCTTCGTTGCGGTGACGCTGTTCATCGTGATCCGGGCCAGTCGGAACAACAAGACCGCGGCGGACTACTACGCCGCCGGACGCTCGTTCACGGGACCGCAGAACGGCTTCGCGATCGCGGGCGACTACCTCTCCGCGGCGTCGTTCCTCGGCATCTGCGGCGCGATCGCGATCAACGGGTATGACGGGTTCCTCTACTCGATCGGCTTCCTCGTGGCCTGGCTCGTGGCGCTGCTGCTCGTCGCGGAGCTGATGCGCAACACCGGCAAGTTCACGATGGCGGACGTGCTGTCGTTCCGTCTCCAGCAGCGTCCGGTGCGCATGGCGGCCGCGATCACGACCCTGGCGGTGTGCTTCTTCTACCTCCTGGCCCAGATGGCCGGCGCCGGCGGGCTCGTGTCCCTGCTGCTCGGCATCGACGGTCGGGTCGGGCAGTCGATCGTGATCGCCGTCGTCGGCGTGCTGATGATCGTGTATGTGCTGATCGGCGGCATGAAGGGGACGACCTGGGTGCAGATCGTGAAGGCGTTCCTCCTGATCGGCGGAGCGGTCGGCATGACCATCTGGGTGCTCGCCATCAACGGCTTCAGTCTGAACACGGTGCTCGAGGCCGCGGTCGCGAACTCCGACAAGGGCGACGCGATCCTCGCCCCGGGACTGCAGTACGGCGCGAACCCCTGGGACTTCCTGTCGCTCGGCATGGCGCTCGTCCTCGGCACCGCGGGCCTCCCGCACGTGCTGATGCGCTTCTACACCGTGCCGACCGCCAAGGAGGCTCGTCGCTCGGTGGTGTGGGCGATCTGGCTGATCGGCGGCTTCTACCTGCTGACGCTGGTCCTCGGCTACGGGGCCGGCGCGCTGGTCGGAGCAGACGTCATCGCGGCCGCGCCCGGTGGCGTCAACTCCGCGGCGCCGCTCCTGGCACTCCGGCTCGGCGGCCCGGTGCTTCTCGGCTTCATCTCGGCGGTCGCGTTCGCGACGATCCTCGCCGTGGTCGCCGGGCTGACCATCACCGCCGCGGCCTCGTTCGCCCATGACATCTACGCGAACGTCATCCAGAAGGGGCGCAAGGACGCGGCGGGCAACCCGGTCGAGGCCGACCCCAACGGCGAGGTGCGGGTCGCGCGTCGCACCGTGATCGTGATCGGCATCCTGGCGATCCTCGGTGGCATCGGCGCACAGGGTCAGAACATCGCCTTCCTGGTCGCGCTGGCCTTCGCCGTCGCGGCCTCGGCGAACCTGCCGACGATCCTGTACTCGCTCTTCTGGCGCCGGTTCACCACGCGCGGCGCCGTGTGGAGCATGTACGGCGGTCTCGGTTCGGCGATCCTGCTCATCGTGCTCTCGCCCGTGTTCTCGGGAACACCGACGTCGATGATCCCCGGGATCGACATCGCCGTGTGGCCGATGAACAACCCCGGCATCGTCTCCATCCCGCTCGGCTTCCTGCTCGGCTGGCTGGGAACGATCACGAGCACCCGGAAGGAGTCTCCGGAACTCGCCGCGGAGATGGAGGTGCGCTCGCTGACCGGCTTCGGCGCGGAGAAGGCCGTCGAACACTGACGGATATCGGCACCGATCATCAGCCCGAGGCGTGGACCCGGCGGCCTACTCGCCGGGTCCACGTCGTGCGTCGGGGCTGGTCAGCCGGCCTCGAGATCGAGAAGGAACCTCTTGCGTTCCGGGTGCGCGCCGTAGTGCCCCGGGGTGCCGTCGGACCGGACCACCCGATGCACGGGCACGATGATCGAGAACGGCGTCAGGCGGCAGGCCGTGCCGACCGCGCGCGCCGCACCGGGATGCCCCGCGACCACGGCGACCTCCCCGTAGCTCATGGTCTGGCCCCACTCGATGCTGCAGATGGTCTGCAGTGCCGTCAGCGGGAAGCCCTCCACGAGCCGCCAGTCGAGACGGAGGTGCTCCTCGAACCGGACGGGCCGGCCGTCGAAGTAGTCGGCCAGCAGGTGCGCGAGCTCATCGGCGGCGCCCGGGTCGGGCTCCGGCACGGCATGAAGCTGCCGGGAGACGCCCTCGAGGAGCCAGGGGACTGACGGGTCCTCGGACTCGGAGAGGTCGAATCGCACGATGCCCTCGTCGGAGAACACCGCGAGGGCATCGCCGAACGGCGTCGGCGCGAAGTCGTAGCGGAAGGTCATGCCACCATCCTGACCGTCCGCGAGGACACCGGCGTCCGCGCATCCTGCGCTTCGTGGAGAACGTGGAGCGGCCGCATGCGTGGGAGGAGGAGTGCGAATCTCCCGTCGAACGGCGGAAATTCGGCGGAAACCCGCCCGGGATACCCCGCCTCGCGCGGTCACGCGCCTAGGGTGTCATTGTGTGGCGACGTGAAGACAAGACGGCGGATGACACAGCGGTGGACGCTGCTGTGTCGATCGGCGATCTGCACGAGACCACGACGGGCTTCGAGATCGCGCACGCAGCCGAGGCGGAGCGCACCAGATTGAGGGCCGAGGCCGCCGATCTCGGTGGTCCGTCGCCCCTGGTCAGCTTCCGCGACAGCCCGGAGTCGGGCATCGACATCTCCAAGGCGCATCCCGGCAGCCTCCCGCAGTTCATCACCGGGAAGTCGACTCTCCTGTCGAACCTCTTCCGTGACGAGGTGGGGCTGCGCACGGCGCGACTCGCCGCCGAGCGGATCACCGCCAAGAACACCGAGCTCCGCACGGTCCGCGGGATCGAGGCCGTCCACCTCGCCGTCGGCGTCGCGCGGTGGCGTATCGGGGGAGCGGGGTTCGCCGCGCCGGTGCTGCTGCGTCCGCTCGCGATCCGTCGTCACCACTCCGACTTCGAGCTCAAGCTCCAGGGTGCCTTCGAGGTGAATCCCGAACTCGTCCGGATCGCACGGGAGCACTTCGGACTCACGATCGATGCCGCGGCGCTCGCCGCTCTCGCCTACGACGGCGGCATCTTCAAGCCGCAGCCCGTGATCGACAGCCTGCGGGCGATGACGCGCTCGATCGACACGTTCTCGGTCGAGCCGCGACTGGTCGTGTCCACCTTCGCCGACGTGTCCGGGGCGATGTCCCGCGATGCGGGGACCCTCGACCACGTGGTCCTCAATGCGCTGGGCGGACACGTGGGAGACCGCGAGCGGGTGACCGCTCCTCGTGCCACGCCGCACCACACCGGGCCCGACGACCGCGCCCCGGCATCCGACAACCTCCTCCTCGACGCCGATGCCGAGCAGGAAGCCGTGCTCGCGCGCATCGCCGCAGGGCACTCCCTCACCGTCTCCACGCTCCCCGGCACCGGCGGGACGCAGACCGTGATCAACGCGCTCGGCGAACTGGTGCGCGGTGGCAAGCGGGTGCTCGTGGTCTCCGCGCGCCGCTCGACGCTGGACGGCGTGCGACACCGGCTCGCGGGCATCGGCCTCGACAGCCTCGCGATCTCACCCGCGAGTGTGCGCCGCGACCTGGTCCGGGCGATCGGCCGCAACGAGAAGGCCACGGCGCCCAAGGTCAGCGACGTGGACGACGCGCTCGTGCGCCTGCGCACCGTCCTGCGCGACTATCGGCAGGCGCTCATCGCCCCGGCGGCCGGCATGGACGCCTCGGTCCTCGACGCGACCCGTCAGCTCACCCGGCTCGCATCGCTTCCGGTGCCCCCTTCCACGACCGCACGACTCGGGGTCGAGGCGCTGCGTCGCCTCGCCGCCGACCGCTCCGACGCCGCGGCGGCCCTCGCGCAGGCGGCCCGCCTCGGCGAGTTCCGCTTCGGCCCGAACGACTCGCCCTGGTACGGGGTGACCTTCTCCAGCACCGAGGCGGCCCGCGCAGCACACGAGCTGGCCGGTCGACTGCACGGGGACAGCGTTCCCGCTCTCCTCGAGCGCGGCTACGAGCTGATCGCGCAGACGCACATGCGGCCGTTCGCGACCATCGACGAGCTCGGCGAGTACCTGCGTCTGCTGCAGGGCATCCGCGACTCCCTCGATCGGTTCAGCCCCACGGTGTTCGAGCGCCCCCTCGGGGAACTCATCCAGGCGCACGGCTCGCGTCGCGACGCCCCGGGGCTCTCGGGCGCGAACCGTCGGCGTCTGCGTCGCCTGGCGAAGGAGTACGTGCGTCCGGGCGTGCACGTGACCGAGATGCACGAGGCGCTGCTGCGGATCCAGACCCAGCGCACCCAGTGGCAGCGGTTCGTCGAGGCCGGCGTCGCGCCGGAGATCCCGCTGGGTCTCGCCGACGTGTACGTGGCCTGGCAGCGTGTCGAGGCCGAGCTCGCCGAGCTCGACGCCGCGCTGGGACGCCGTGAGCCCCTGGCATCCCTCCCGGTGGCGCGCCTGGTGCGCACGCTGGCCGGACTCGCCGCGAAGTCCGACGTCTTCGAGAACCTCGTCGAGCGCGCACAGCTGCGCGACCGACTCGCCCTGCTGGGGCTGGAGCCGCTGCTGGCGGAGCTCTCGGTGCGCCACGTCTCCGAGTCGCAGGTGGGGGAGGAGCTCGAGTTCGCCTGGTGGCAGTCGTTCCTCGAGCGCGCGCTGCAGGACAACCGCGCGCTCCTCGGCGCCAACACGGCCGTCGTGGATCGCCTCGAGCGCGACTTCCGGCTGGTCGACGAGGCGCACGCCGCGATGGCCGGCCCGCTGCTGGCCTGGCAGCTCGCCAACCAGTGGCGCATCGCGATCGTCGACGAGCCTCAGCAGTCGCAGCATCTCCGTCGTGCGCTGACCCAGTCCGCGGCGACCACCGCGCAGGTGGTCAGTGCGGCGCCCACGCTCGTCGACGTGCTGGCTCCGGTCTGGATCTCGTCCCCGTACCTGGTGCCGGAGATCCCCGAGTCGGTCGAGTTCGACACCGTCCTCCTGGTCGACGCCGCCGCGATCAACCTCGCCGAGGCCGCGCCGGCGATCCGCCGTGCACGCCAGATCGTGGCGTTCGGCGATCCGGTCACCCAGCGTCCGACGCCGTTCCACATCGCCGTCGATCCGGAGGAGTCGTGGGAGGCCGAGGTGCCCTTCGACGACGTCTCCGTCTTCGAGCGCCTGTCCGAGCTCCTGCCCGTGATGACCCTGACCCGCAGCTATCGCGCCGGCGGGGAGGATCTCGCCGAGCTCATCAACGACGCCTTCTACGGCGGCGAGATCGTGTCCCTGCCCTGGGCGGGCTCGTACCTCGGTCGCGGCAGCCTCACGGTCGACTACGTCGAGGGCGGCACCGGCACTCCGGACCCGATCTCCGGCGCGGTCGAGAGCCCGGACGCCGAGGTCGCCCGCGTGGTCACCCTGGTCGTGGAGCACGCCGTGCACCGTCCGGCCGAGTCGCTCATGGTCGTGACCGCCAGCGCCCGGCACGCCGAGCGCGTCCGTGCCGCGGTCACATCCGCGTTCGCCGGCCGCTCCGATGTCGCGGACTTCGTCGGGCGCGACACCGCCGAGCCGTTCGCGGTCCTCACGCTCGAGGAGTCGGTCGCCGAGAGCCGTGACCGTGTCATCTTCTCGCTCGGGTTCGGCCTCACCAAGCATGGTCGGGTGCTGAGCGACTTTGGGGATCTGTCCACGCCCGACGGCGAGCGGCTCCTCACGGTCGGCATGACGCGCGCGCGTCGCTCGATGGTCCTGGTCTCCTCGATCCGTCCCTCCTCCTTCGACGACGGCCGCCTCGAGCACGGGGCCGCCACGCTGATGTCCATCCTCGGGGGCCTCGCCGCCCGCAGCCGGGACGCGCGGCTGGAGGATCTGGCCGACCCCCTCACTCTCGCCCTGGCGCGGGAGCTCCGACGGCTCGGGGCCTCCGTCGACGTCGACTACCGCGGGCTGCTGCCGTTGGTCGCGCAGCACGGCGGCAAGGCGGTCGTGATCGAATCCGACCCGGAGACGCGCGGGGAGTCCCTGCGCGAGACGCTGCGGCTCCGCCCGCATGTGCTCCGTCGGCTCGGCTGGCACTACGTGCGCGTGCACGCCTTCGACCTCTACAGCGACCCGGCGACGGCGGCCCGGCGGATCGCCGCGGTGCTCGGCATCTCCGACACCGCTCCGCGCGTCGAGAACGACACCCAGCCGATCGACCTCGCCGACCGCGAGCATGACTGAGGATTCCGACGCGTCAGTCCCACGCCAGCGCGTGGTGCGGGTGGCGGGATCGCGTCGCGCGCGCCTGACGCCGGTGCCGGGGAGTGACCCGGAGCCGGAGACGACCGCGGACGAGAAGCCGCGGATCGTGACCGGCGTGAAAGGGCCGAAAGGCCCCAACGACGACCGTCTCGTGCAGGACGTGCCGCCGCACTACTGAGCGTTCCGTCTCGGGCGAGCTGAGCATTCCGTCGCCGGGAAAGCGAAGACGCACGGTTCCCTCGGGCGGGAACCGTGCGTCGAACAGCGCTGTGGGGGTCAGGTGCTGTCAGGCGCCGCGCTGTGCCTTGAGCAGATCGCGGATCTCGATGAGCAGCTCGGACTCGGTCGATGCGGCCGGCTCCTCCTCGGGCTCCTCGGCCGGGGTGCCCTTGCGTGCCTCGACGCGGGCCTTGAACGTGTTCATCGGCAGCACGAAGACGAAGTAGACGACGGCGGCGACGGCGAGGAAGCTGATGATCGCCGAGATCAGGTCGCCGATCGGGAACGTGACCTTCTCGCCGTAGATGTTCGTGAGGATGATGCCGAACTCACCGGCCGCGTCAGCCTTGAGGAAGAGCGAGATGAGCGGGTTGATGATGCTGTTCACGACCGCCGTGACGATCGCGGTGAATGCGGTGCCGATGACGACGGCGACCGCCAGATCGATGACGTTTCCGCGCAGCAGGAAGTCCTTGAAACCTTTGAACATGGGGTCCCCCAACAGATAAGCGCCTCAGTTCGAGGCGGGAGTCGACGCAGCGGCCGGTTTGGCGCTCGTCGTCGAATCCGACTTCGATGATGCCGAACCATCCTTCGAACCACCGGATTTGGCGCGCGAGTCCGTGCGATAGAAGCCCGACCCGTTGAAGGTCACGCCGATCGATCCGTACTGCTTCCGCAGCGCTCCGCCGCACTCGGGGCACACGGTGAGAGCGTCGTCGGCGAAGCTCTGCACGGCGTCGAACTGGTGACCGCACGATGTGCAGGCATAGGCGTAGGTGGGCATGGGGGTCCTTGCGGTTCAGCGTCGCCGGGGCGACAGGGTGAGAGTCTGCGACGGAGTCACGACGCCGTTCACCGGCTGGTCGTGCACCTCGCGCGGGAGTTCGTCGAGTACCTCGGAATCATAGATGACCGCGTACACGGGCGGGCACTTCTCCATGGAGCCGATGGTCTTGTCGAAGTAGCCGCGCCCCCAGCCCATGCGCATGCCGGTGCGGTCGACCGCGGCGGCGGGGACGATCATCAGGTCCACGTCGTTCACCGCGATCGGACCGAGCACCTCGCCGGTGGGCTCGGGCAGACCGAACAGGCCCTCCGCGACCTCGTCGTCGTCCGTGGCGACGGCCCAGTCGAGGAGCCCGTCGGCGCGGGTGACGGGGAGCAGCACGCGGATGCCGCGGCGTACGGCCCGGGTGACGAAGTCCCTCGTGCCCGGCTCCGTCGTCGTGGAGAGGAAGCAGGAGATCGCGCGGGCGCCGAGCTCGTCGACCAGGGCATCGAGGCGTTCGCCGATCGCGGCGGCCGCGCTCTCGCGCTGCGAATCGGAGAGGAGCTGACGTCGCTCGCGCAGCTCGGCGCGGAGTGCGCGCTTGGCGTGTTCCACGTCATTCGACATGGCTCCGAGTCTACGGCGATGCTCACCACTAGGCTGGGAGGATGGCCGACCACAAGATCAAAGCCGTCATTCCCGCGGCAGGACTGGGGACGCGATTCCTGCCTGCCACCAAGGCGATGCCCAAGGAGATGCTCCCCGTCGTCGACAAGCCGGCGATCCAGTACGTCGTCGAAGAGGCGGCCGACGCGGGCATCGACGACATCCTCGTAATCATCGGTCGGAACAAGAACGCGATCTCCAACCACTTCGACTCGGTGCCCGAGGTCGAGGCGAAGCTGATGGAGAAGGGTGACACCGGTCGGCTCGAGCGCGTCATGAAGTCGAGCGACCTCGCCGACATCCACTTCGTCCGTCAGGGCGAGCCGAAGGGACTCGGGCACGCGGTCCTGCGCGCCCGCACCCACGTGGGCGACAGCTCCTTCGCGGTGCTCCTCGGCGACGACCTGATCGACGAGCGCGACCCGCTCCTCACCGACATGATCGCCGAGCACGAGCGCTCCGGTGCGGCCGTGATCGCGCTGATGGAGGTCGACCCGGCCAACATCCACATGTATGGTGCGGCCGCGGTCGAGCCGATCGAAGGACAGGATGCGGTCCGTGTGACCGGGCTCGTCGAGAAGCCCGCGCAGGAGGACGCACCGTCCAACCTCGCCATCATCGGCCGCTACGTGCTGCCGGCCTCCGTGTTCGAGATCCTCGAGCGCACCGAGCCGGGCAAGGGCGGCGAGATCCAGCTGACGGACGCCCTGCAGGAGCTCGCGGCCGACCCCGACGGCCCCGGCGTGGTCGGTGTCATCTTCGGCGGTCGTCGCTACGACACGGGTGACCGCGTCGACTACATCAAGGCGATCGTGCAGCTCGCCTCGGACCGCGAAGACCTCGGGCCCGAGCTGCGGCCCTGGCTCAAGGAGTTCGCGGAACGCCTCTAGGCGAATCTGCGGGGTCGGTGCGGCATGGATCTGGCGGCGGGAATGCGACACGGACCTGTGGAACTGCGGCTCGTCCGAGCGAAGGATGCGCGACCGTTGCAGCAGGAGCTGCTGGCCAACAGGTCCTGGCTCCAGCCGTGGGAGGCGACGGTGCCGTACGGCTCCGTGTCCTTCGACATGAGGCTCAGCATCCGTCGGCTGCTGCAGCAGTACCGCGACGGATCGGGCTATCCGTTCGTCATGGAGTACGACGGCGAGGTCGCCGGTCAGCTCAACGTGTGGGGCGTCGCCCGCGGATCCCTCTGCTCGGCCACGATCGGGTACTGGGTGAGCGAGCGGTTCGCGGGGCGAGGCATCACCCCGACCGCCGTCGCCCTGGCCACGGATGCGTGCTTCACGGAGTACGGCCTGCACCGGATGGAGATCTGCATCCGTCCCGAGAACGCGGCGAGCCTGCGCATCGTCCAGAAGCTGGGCTTCCGGTACGAGGGGCTGCGTCGCCGTTACATCCACATCGACGGCGACTGGCGCGACCACTACGCGTTCGCGTTGACGAGGGAAGACGTGCCACAGGGCGTCCTGGCGCGCTGGCTCAACGGTCAGGTGCCACCGGACGCGGCGACGATCCCGCCGTCCGACCGCATCGCCCTCTGAGACGCGCCTTCCCTGCGGATCCGCAGAGACTCGCCGCGACACGCGCCGCTCTGCACGGCGCAGCCCCCTCTCTGCCCTTAGCGTGGTCACTATGGACGGGCCGGTGCTGAGCGGAGGAGTGATCGTGCTCGTCGCCGTGCTCCTCTGGATGCTCTATCTGCTCCCGTCGTGGCGTGGTCGCTTCCAGTACAACGCTTCGGAGCGCAACGCTGTCCGTCTCAATCAGGCGCTTCGCGTCCTCGCCGAGACGAGCGAGACGCCCGGTGAGGTGCGCTTCGAGCTGAACGCCCGCACGGCGCTCGCTCAGCAGAAATTGGCCAAGCGCGTGCAGTCCGAGCGGGAGGCCGCAGAACTCGAGGCGCTCCGCGAGGAACTCGCCGCGACCAGAGCCGACCCGGTGATCCGTCGGGCACGCGCACGGCGACGTGTCCGCGTGACGGCGACCAGCACCCTGCTGCTCGGGCTCATCATCGCCGGTCTCGGCGTGTGGCAGCTCCTGGCCGCGGGAAGCTCGGCGCTGCTCTGGATCGGCGGAGCCGCGATCCTGGTGGCCGGGGTCGCCCTGCAGCGTATGGCCGCCGTCGCCGCCCGCGTCGCGCGTGCCACCCACGTCGTCGCCGCGCCGGCCGCTCCGCGCGTCGCGCCCGAACTGCACGACCAGGGCCGAGCGACGTGGACACCTCGTCCGCTGCCGGAGCCTCTCGTGTCGGTGTCGGGATCGCGTGCCCAGGCGGCACAGGCCCAGATCGAGGCGCAGGAGGAACGGCGCAAGGCGGCACGGGTGGCAGCCCTGCGGGAGCGTGCGGAGCAGATGGCTCCGGAGGCGCCGGTGGAGCTGCCCGCTGCATCTTCCCCCTACGCGCGGATGGGGTTCGTCGACGATGCCGAGATCGAGGCGCACGTGCGCGATCTGCTCTCGCGTCGGGCCGCCGGATGACCGTTCGCGGCGCGAACAGCCTCTCCGCCGTGATAGCGTAGATGTCGTTCAAGGGCCTATGGCGCAGTTGGTAGCGCGCCTCGTTCGCATCGAGGAGGTCAGGGGTTCGAATCCCCTTAGGTCCACAGAACACGGAAGCCCCCGGGAGAGATCCCGGGGGCTTCCGTCATCTCCGGGACACCCGAAGCGCGCGGCGGCTCAGGGCCGCGACGCGAGTCCGGCGAGCAGTTCCAGGACGCACAGCGCGGCGAGCCGGACGGTGCGGGCATCGTCGGCGTCCGCCGTCGCGTCGACCTCGGCGAGGTCGGCGCTGACCACACGGGGATCCGCGGCCACGGCACGGGTGAGCGCCCGCAGCTCCCAGGCCTGCAGACCGCCCGGCACGCTCGCGGGGCAGCCCGGCGCCACGGAGCGGTCGCACACGTCGACGTCGATGTCGAGGTGGACGCGCGGGTCTGATCCGGCTCCGGCGATCTCGAGGGCTTCCGCGGCCACATCGTCGATGCCGCGGCGACGCAGCTCGTCGAGCGTGATCACGCGGATGCCCCAGTCGGCGGCCCGCTGGGCGTAGGCGGCCGAGTTCGCGAAGTCGGCGATGCCGATCTGCACGATCCGCGTGGGGTCGACGGCGGTGGTGGACGACGACGCGGCGGGGGTGTCTTCCACGAGGCGCCGCACGGGCGTGCCGTTGGAGATGCCGTCGCGGAGGTCGAAGTGCGCGTCGAACGTGATGAGCCCGGTCGCCCGGGCGCCCAGCGCCACCGGGTACGTCAGCGAGTTGTCGCCGCCGAGCGCGATCACGAGCTCCGTCGCCTCGGAGAGCTCTCGCACGCGGGAGATCGCCCGGGCCTCGCCCTCGGATCCGTCGGGTTCGGCGACGTCGCCGGCATCGGCGATGCGGAGCACCTCGTCGAGATCGACGATCGGCGGTCCCATCAGCGTCGTCCCGTAGCGGGGGAGCGCCTCGCGGATGGCCGCCGGGGTCGCGTGCGCGCCGGTCGGCGAGAGCGACGTGCGCCAGGTCGGCACACCGAGGAGAACCGCATCCGCCGTGCCGTCGAACGCGGGCCAGGATCCGGCGCGGGGCCAGAGCGGGTCGTGACTCAGCTGTCGAGGGGTGGACGTCATGTCAGACTCCGGGGATCAGGGCGTGGGCGATGGTGAAGATGGCGAGACCCGCGAGCGCTCCGACGAACGTGCCGTTCAGGCGGATGTATTGCAGGTCGCGCCCGACCATGAGCTCGATCTTCTCGGTGGTCTCGGCGGGGTCCCAGCGTTCCACGGTGTCGGTGATGATCGACGCGATGTCGTGCCGGTAGCGGTCGACGAGGAACACGGCGGCGTCCGACACCCAGGTGTCGACGCGGTGCTGCAGCGCGGCATCCGTGGTCAGGCGCTCGCCGACCTCCTGCAGCGCCTGCACCGCGCGACGACGCAGCCCGCTCTCGGGGTCGGCGAGGGCGGTGAGGAGCCCGTTCTTCGCGGTGTTCCACGCCTCCGCGGCCAGCGCGCCGACGCGCGGGCTGTCGAACAGCGAGGCCTTGGCGTTCTCGAGCTTGGCCCGCGTGGCCGGATCGTTCTGGAGGCTGTCGGCGAGACGGCTGAGGTAGCCGTCGACCGCGAGCCGAGCCGGGTGGCGGGGATCCGCCTGCACCGCGTGCACGAACTTGACCGCCTCGTTGTAGACCGTGTCGTCGACGAAGCGATGGGCGAGTTTCGGCACCCATCCGGGAAGGCGGCGCGAGACGAGTCCGCTGAACGACTCCGCGTTCGCATCGAGCCAGCGGGCGATGCTGTCGGCGGCGAGGTCGACGGCACCGTGGTGCGCATCCGCCTCGACGATCTTCTCGAGCCAGGCGCCGGCCGGCGGCCCCCACTCCGGCTCGACGAGGTGCTCGCGCGCGAGGTCCGAGATGAGGTCGCGCACATCGTCGTCGCTCAGCGCGTTGAGCACGGCGGTGGCGATCGTCGCACCCTCGGCCCCCACGCGCTCGGCGTGCGGGGTCTCTCGCAGCCACTCGCCGGCGCGGAGGGCGATCTGCGTGCTGGACAGCTTGGTGCGTACGACATCGGCCGCGAGGAAGTTCGTCTCGACGAACTCGCCGAGGGTGCGGCCGATCTCGTCCTTGCGGTTCGGGATGATCGCGGTGTGCGGGATCGGGAGTCCGAGCGGACGCCGGAACAGCGCGGTCACCGCGAACCAGTCCGCGAGCGCACCGACCATGCCGCCCTCGGCCGCGGCGCGGACGTAGCCCAACCACCCGATCCGCTGCTGGAACGCGAAGGCGATCACGAACACGACGGCCATGAAAACCAGAGCGCCGAGCGCGACGGCCTTCATGCGTCGGAGCGCGCGCAGGCGCTCCTGATCGGACGGCGAGAGCTGCGTCATCGGTGTTCGCGGCATGACGTCATCCTTTCACGCTGCTGCGCGGGTGGCGCAGAGCGCCGGAAGCGCGGTGTCTCGGGGGTCAGACAGCCGCGGGGTCCGTGAGACGAGTACCCTCAAGGGGTGATCGAAGACATCAAGAAGCGGGCACTGCACCGCACCAGCATCCTCGAAGGTCAGATGCGCGGCGTCGCGCGGATGATCGAGAACGAGGAGTACTGCATGGACATCATCACGCAGTCCCGTGCCATCCAGCGCTCCCTGGAATCCCTGAACCGGCTGCTACTGGAGAACCACCTCCGCACGCACGTCACCCACATGTTCGACGAGGGCGGCGAAGAGCGCGACAAGGCCGTGGTGGAACTGCTCAAGGCGTTCGACTTCGATTCGAAGTAGCCGACGCCGAGCATTCAGATCGGTCGCCTCTTCGATGATTCGCGACGGAAACCGTTGCGAATTGGGGATGAGACTTCCGATATCGCTATACCTCGGGCCGATCCTGTGCCAGACTCGCCGCAAGCGATTCTCAATGGGGAGGCTCCATGCCCGGCACTCTGCCTGCGTCGACGACGACGCTCGACACACCCACAGCCACCGGTGCGGTCCGCATCCACGGCGTGACGAAGCGATACGGCTCCGCTGTCGCCGTCGATGATCTGACCCTGGACGTGCAACCGGGGGAGTTCCTGTCGCTCCTCGGGCCGTCCGGCTGCGGCAAGACGACCACGCTGCGCATGATCGCGGGTTTCGAGTATCCGGATGCCGGGGACATCAGCATCTCGGGCCGCAGCGTCCTGAACCTGCCGCCGTATCGACGCGAGGTGAACACCGTCTTCCAGGCCTATGCGCTCTTCCCGCACCTCACGGTCGCCGAGAACGTCGCCTACGGGCTGCAGCAGCGGCGTGTGCCCAAGGCCGAGCAGCGGGAGCGCGTGAGCGAGGCACTCGACATGGTGCAGCTGCGGGCGTTCGCCGATCGCAAGCCGACGCAGCTCTCCGGCGGCCAGCAGCAGCGCATCGCCCTGTCGCGGGCCCTCATCAACCGTCCCAGCGTGCTCCTGCTCGACGAACCGCTCGCGGCCCTGGACCGCCAGCTGCGCGAGGAGATGCAGCTCGAGCTGAAGCTGCTGCAGGCACGGCTCGGAACCACGTTCGTGTTCGTCACGCACGATCAGGCCGAGGCGCTGTCGATGAGCGACCGGATCGCCGTGATGCGCGCGGGACGGATCGAGCAGCTCGATGCCCCCGCCGCGATCTATGCGGAACCCGCGTCGGCCTACGTCGCCTCGTTCATCGGGCAGCAGAACTTCGTGCACGGCACGGTGCGTGCCGACGGGACCGCCGTCGACACCGCGATAGGGACGATCTCCGGTCGCTGGGGCGGGGAGCGGGTCGCGGCGGGCCAGCCGGCCGTCGCCGCCATCCGTCCCGAGTACGTGCGGCTCGAGCAGGGCGAGGGTGCGGGGGTCCCCGGGCGGGTGCTCGGCGTCTCGCACCTCGGCGAGACGCTGCAGGTCGCCGTGCGCATCGGGGAGGACGCCACCTTCCTCTCGCGGATGCCGGCGCCGACCGCGCCCGCGGTGGAGGTCGACGACGACGTCCGGTGCGTGTGGAGCCCCGCCGACGCGCGACTCTTCGCCGCCGACGGCATCCCGACCACCGCCACGCACGTGATCGCGCTCCCCAAGGAGGGTGGCCGGTGACGGGCGCTCCTCCGGTCCGCGTGCTCGCTCATCGGAGCGCCGCCCGGGTGATCCGGACCGAGCTGACCCGTCGAGGGTTCCTCGCCACGGCGATGATGGCGGGCGGCGCGGTCCTGCTGACCGCCTGCACGCCCGGCCAGAACGCGGCCGCAGTGCACGCGAAGGGCGGCCCGCTCGAGGACAAGCTCTCGATCTACAGCTGGGGCGACTACGACGCCCCGGAGGTGCTCGAGCAGTTCACCGCCGAGAGCGGCCCGCGTATCGTGCTCGACGCCTTCAACTCGAACGAGGAGCTGATCGCCAAGCTGGTCGCGGCGCGCGGGACCTCGGGGTACGACATCGTGGTGCCGACCGGCGTCTTCGTCGGGCCGATGGCCGAGAACGGGCTGCTGCAGAAGTTCAACCTCGACCTGCTGCCGAACATGAAGCATGTGGCGCCGGAATTCCGCGGACGCTCCTGGGACCCGGGCAACGAGTACTCGGTGTGCAAGGCGTGGGGGACGACCGGGTTCGTGTACGACAAGCGGGTCATCTCGCGAGAGCTCACGACCTGGAACGACTTCATCGATGCCGCACAGAACGAGGCGTCGGGCTCGACCTCGGTGCTCGACGACCCGGCCCCGCTGCTCGGGATCTACTTCTGGGCCAACGGCATCGACTGGACGACCACCGACCCCGCCGACCTCGACGCGGTCGAGAAGTTCCTGGTGAAGGATCTCGCACCGCACGTCTCGGCGTTCGACTCGTATCCCGGCGGATCGTCGATCCCGCAGGCCTCGCACGCGCTGCTGCAGTCCTACAACGGCGATGCGCGGCTCGGCATCTTCGAGTCCGACGACCCCGACCGCTGGCAGTGGGTTCTGGGGAGCCCGGCGACCGAACTGTGGATGGACAACTGGGCGATCGCCGCCGGCGCCCCGCACCCCGAGGCGGCCCACGCGTTCATCGACTTCGTGCTGCAGCCCGATGTGCAGCTCGCACAGGTCGACTACATCGGCTACGACACGGGCATCAGCGGCATCCGCGACGAGGCGGAGGCCGCGGGACTGGAGCGACTGGACATGGTGTTCTTCGACGAGGAGCAGGTGCAGACCATGCACGAGGGCAAGCTGACCGAGGCGCAGGACCGCGTCGTCGAGATCTGGAACTCGATGAAGGCGGCCGCCGGTGCCTAAGCTCAAGTTCGGCCTCGCGATCCCCGCGTGGATCTGGCTGCTCATCTTCTTTGTCGCCCCGATCTTCATGGTGATCGTGTTCAGCTTCGGCTACAAGCCGAGCATCTTCGCCACGCACGCCCTCGACCACCTCTCGTTCGACCGGTACCTCGAGGCGCTCTCGCCGACGTTCTTCAGCACGTTCCTGAACACCCTGTGGATCGGCATCCTCGGCACGCTCCTGTGCCTCGTGATCGGTGGACCCGTCGCGTACTGGATCGCGGTGAAGGCGCCGCCGTCGAAGCGCGGACTGCTGCTCGCGCTCGTCATGGTGCCGTTCTGGACCAACTTCCTGGTGCGGACGATCGGGTGGCAGGTGATCCTCGCGCCGGAGGGCTGGCTGTCGCAGCTGCTGCAGGGCATCGGGATCATCCCCGGTCCGCTCGACCTGCTCTACTCCCGCGGCGCCGTGCTGCTCGGTGTCGTCTACAACTACCTGCCGCTGATGATCCTGCCCCTGTTCGTGGCGTTCGACCGCGTGTCGGGACCCCTGCGCGAAGCGAGCAAGGACCTCGGAGCGAACAGCGTCACGACCCTGCTGCGCGTGACCGTGCCGCTGGCCCGGCCCGGCATCATCGCCGGCGTGCTCCTCGTCTACATCCCGCTGATGGGCGACTACATCACGGCGACGGTGCTGGGCGGCGCGAAGGGCAACATGATCGGGCAGGTCGTGGCGAGCCAGTTCCAGACCGCGCAGAACTGGGCACTGGGCTCAGCGATGGCCGTGCTGCTGATCATCGTCATCATGCTCTCGATCGCGGTCGCCGCGGGGCTCCTCTGGCTCGTGACGCTGCCGCTGAGACAACGCAACCGCCTCGTCCTGGGGGAGGGATCATGACCGACACGAAGATCGCATCGCCGACACCGCGCGTCCGTCGAGGAGCGGGACGCTTCCTGCTGCCGATCTGGGCGGGACTCGTCTTCCTGTTCCTGTTTTTGCCGATCCTCGTGATCATCGTGTACTCGTTCAACGTGGGTCGCCTGCTGGTGTCGTGGGACCACTTCGGCTTCGACTCGTTCCTCGCGATCGTGAACAAGCCCGCGATCCGCGACGCCGTGCTCGTGTCGGTGCGCACCGGGCTGCTGGCCGCTCTGCTCGCCACGGCGCTCGGCACGCTCGCCGGCATCGCGATGGCACGCAACCCCGGCAAGTGGGTCTGGTGGTTCCTCGGGCTTCTGCTGCTCGTGTCGGTCACGCCCGAGATCGTGGACGCCGTCGCGCTGCTGCCGTGGCTGGTCTTCCTCGGCCAGGATGCCGGGTTCGGCATCTTCAACGACGGAACGATGCGTCTCGTGGTCGGGCAGTCGCTGTTCTCGATCGCGATCGTGTCGTACATCGTGCGAGCGCGCCTGGTCGGACTCGACGCCCGCCTGGAGGAGGCCTCCGCCGACCTCTACGCCCCGCCCGTGCGCACCTTCCTCAAGGTCACGCTGCCGCTGGCGATGCCCGCCGTGCTCGCCGGATTCCTGCTCTCGTTCACGCTGAGCCTCGACAACACGGTCGTCTCCGCGTTCGTGCAGGTCTCGGGGACGACACCGTGGCCGGTGTACGTGCTCAGCGCCCTCCGCAGCGGACTGCGTCCGGAGATCGCGGCCGTGTCGACGATCATGCTCGTGCTCACGCTGCTCGCGCTCGCGCTGGTGGCGGTCGTGCTCAAGAGAGCGGGGGACTCGGCTACCGAGATCGCCCGCACCATGGCGGGAGGCTGACGGTGGGATACGCGGATCTGGTCTTCACCGGCGGAGCACGGGGAGGACGGGTGTTCCTCGCGGACGCCGCCCGCTCCACCGCGCACGCGGTCGCCGTGACGGACGGCCGGATCAGTGCCGTCGGGCACGACGTATCGGCGCTGATCGGCCCGGACACCGAGGTCGTCGACCTGGCGGGCGGGCTGCTGGTGCCCGGCTTCCAGGACGCGCACGTGCATCCGGTGTGGGGAGGACTGGACATGCTGCGCTGCGACCTGTCCGGGTTGGCGACGCGCGACGAGTACCTCGCCCGGATCGCCGAGTACGCGGCCGAGCATCCGGACGACGAGTGGATCCTCGGCGGGGGCTGGCAGATGTCGGCGTTCCCCGGCGGAACACCGACCGCCGCCGATCTCGACGCCGTGCTGCCCGATCGGCCGGCCTTCCTGCCCAACCGCGACGGCCACGGGGCGTGGGTCAACTCCCGCGCGCTGGAGCTGGCCCGCGTCACCCGCGAGACGGCCGACCCCGCGGACGGGCGGATCGAACGGGACGCGTCCGGCGCCCCCAGCGGCACGCTCCATGAAGGCGCGATGGGCCTCGTCAACCGCCACCTGCCCGTCGAATCGCCCGAGCGTCTGGTGGAGGCCCTGCTCCAGGGACAGCGATACCTGCACTCCTATGGCGTGACCGCCTGGCAGGACGCGATCGTCGGCACGGAATACGGCGATGCGGGCGATCCGCTCCCGGCCTACCTGACCGCGGCCGCGTCCGGCGCACTCACCGGACGGGTCGTGGGCTCGCTGTGGTGGGACCGTTCACGGGGCCTGGAGCAGATCGACGACATCGTGCGCCGCCGGGACGAGAGCACGGCCGGACGATTCCGCGCCCGCAGCGTGAAGATCATGCAGGACGGCGTCGCCGAGAACTTCACCGCCGCGATGCTGGAACCGTACTGCGACGGCCACGGGCATCCGCGCGAGGACTCCGGGATCTCGTTCGTCGAGCCCGAGCTCCTCAAGGAAGCGGCCACCAGGCTCGACGCGCTCGGCTTCACGCTGCATTTCCATGCGATCGGCGACCGGGCGGTGCGCGAGTGCCTCGATGCGGTCGAGGCCGCGCTCGTGCACAACGGCCCGCGGGGAAACCGGCACCACATCTCGCACATCCAGCTCGTGCACCCCGACGACATCCCGCGGTTCCGGGCGCTCGACGTCACCGCCAACATGCAGATGCTGTGGGCGACGCTGGAGCCGCAGATGGTGGACCTCACGATCCCGTTCCTCGGGGAGCAGCGCACCACCTGGCAGTATCCGTTCGGTGATCTGCTGCGCTCCGGTGCCGCGCTCGCCGCGGGGAGCGACTGGTCGGTGAGCACGCCCAACCCGCTCGCGGCGATCCACGTGGCCGTGAACCGCCGGTCGGCGCCGACGGAGTGGGAGGGCGACTACGAGCCGTTCCTGCCAGAGCAGTCGATCGACCTCGCCACGGCGCTCGTCGCATACACGGCGGGCACGGCGCGGGTGAACCACCTCGACGACACCGGCACGATCGCGGTGGGGATGCGGGCCGACCTCGCGCTGCTCGACCGTGACCCGTTCGAGCATCCGGTGGAGGAGATCGGGCTGACCGAGGTGCGCGGCACCTGGGTCGAGGGCGTGCGGGTGTACGACTCCGCGGTGTGAGGGGCGGGCGGGGCGTTTCGTCTCGCTGCGCTCGCTCAACGACCGGGGGCGCTCGCTCAACGACCGGGGGGGGCGCTCGCTCAACGACCGGGACGGTACCGGTCGTTGAGCGAGGAGCGCAGCGACGAGACGAAACGTCGCGACGTCAGCCCGCGGCGGCCTCGTCGGCCACGGAGAGGGCGTCGTCGAGGATGCGGAGTCCGCGCACCAGCTCCTCCTCGGTGATCACCAGCGGCGGGGCCACGTGCATGCGGTTGAAGTGCGTGAACGGCCAGACCCCGGCCTTCTTGGCTGCGGCGGCGAAGGCACCCATGGGCGCGGCGTCCGCCCCCGAGGCGTTGAACGGCACCAGGGGCTCGCGCGTCTCCTGGTCGCGGACCAGCTCGACCGCCCAGAACAGTCCGAGGCCGCGGACATCGCCGACGCTCGGGTGCTTCTCGGCCCAGGACCGCACGGTCGGACCGACGATCCGCTCGCCGAGGTCCCGCACGCGCTCCAGGATGCCGTCCCGACGGAACACCTCGAACGTCGCCACACCGGCGGCGCAGGCCAGCGGGTGTCCCGAGTAGGTGAGTCCACCCGCGAACGGCATCGTGTCGAAGGCGCTCGCGATGCGGTCGGAGATGACCACGCCGCCCAGCGGCACGTAGCCGGAGTTCACGCCCTTCGCGAAGGTGATCAGGTCGGGCTGCCCGTCGAACGCGGCGATGCCGAACCACTCGCCGAGCCGCCCGAATCCGACCATCACCTCGTCCGCGATGTACACGATGCCGTAGCGGTCGCACAGCTCGCGCACACCCTGCAGGTAGCCGGGCGGCGGCACGAGCACGCCGTTCGTGCCGACGACCGTCTCGATGATGATCGCCGCGATGGTCTGCGGTCCCTCGAGCTGGATCGTCTGCTCGAGGTGCGCGAGCGCCCGCTCCGACTCCTGCTCCGGAGTCTCGGCGTGGAACGGCGAGCGGTAGAGGTACGGGCCGAAGAAGCGCACGGCACCCGAGTCGACGGTGTCGTTCGCCCAGCGGCGAGGGTCGCCCGTGAGCGAGATCGCCGTCGACGTGGAGCCGTGATAGCTGCGGTACATCGACAGCACCTTGCGGCGGCCGGTGAACTGGCGGGCCATGCGCACCGCGTACTCGTTGGCCTCGGCACCGCCGTTCGTGAAGAACACCTTCTCCAGGCCCTCCGGCGCGACCTCGGCGATGAGGCGGGCGAGCTCGCCCCGCACGTCGTTCGCGATCGAGGGCTGGATCGTCGCGAGACGCCCGGCCTGCTGCTGGATCGCGGCGACCAGGTCGGGATGCTGGTGCCCGAGGTTCAGGTTCACGAGCTGGCTGGAGAAGTCGAGGTAGGCATTGCCCTCGTAGTCCCAGAACGTCGAGCCCTCGCCCGCGGCGACGGGCAGCGGGTCGATCAGGCCCTGTGCGCTCCAGGAGTGGAACACGTGGCCGCGGTCGTCCGCCCGCACCTGTGCCTCGGCCTCGGGGGCGGGGAGCGGGTGGGAGACGCCGTGGCGGTCGGTGAAGTTCGTCATCGTGATCGCTCCTTCTCAGTGGTTGCTCGGGAAGCCGAGGTCGATCTGGGAGGACGTGTGGTCGGGCCAGCGGGTGGTGACGACCTTGGAGCGCGTGTAGAAGTGCACCGACTCCGGGCCGTAGATGTGCGAGTCGCCGAACAGCGAGTCCTTCCATCCGCCGAACGAGTACGCGCCGATCGGCACCGGGATCGGCACGTTCACGCCGACCATGCCGACCTCGATGTCGAACTCGTACTGGCGGGCCGTGCCGCCGTCGCGCGTGAAGATCGCGGTGCCGTTGCCGTAGGCGTTGTCGTTCACGAGGGCCACCGCGTCGGCGTAGGTGTCGACGCGCACGACCGACAGCACCGGGCCGAAGATCTCGTCGTCGTAGACCTTCATGCCCGGGGCGACGTGGTCGATCAGGCTGACGCCGAGGAAGAAGCCCTCGGAATCGAACTCCTTCTGCGTGCCGTCGACCACGACCGTCGCTCCCTCGGCCGCGGCTCCCGTGACGTAGGAGGCGACCTTGTCGCGGTGCTCGCGCGTGATGAGCGGACCCATCTCGCTCGCGGCTTCGGTCCCCGGACCGATGGTCAGCCCGTCGATCCGCGAGGCGATCGCGGCGACGAGATCATCGGCGATGTCGCCGACGGCGACGAGCACGGAGACGGCCATGCAGCGCTCACCGGCGGAACCGTAGGCGGCCGAGACCGCGGCGTCGGCCGCCGCGTCGATGTCGGCATCCGGCATCACGACCATGTGGTTCTTCGCGCCGCCGAGCGCCTGCACCCGCTTGCCCGCGGCCGAGGCGCGCTGGTAGATCGAGCGGGCGATCGGGGTGGAGCCGACGAAGCTGACCGCGTCGACCCGGGGCGAATCGAGGATCGCGTCGACGGCCTCCTTGTCGCCGTTGACCACGTTGAGCACGCCGTCGGGCAGTCCCGCCTCGGCGAAGAGCTTGGCGAGCCATACAGAGGCCGACGGGTCCTTCTCGCTCGGCTTGAGGACGACGGCGTTGCCGCACGCGATCGCCGAGGCCACCATCCACAGCGGCACCATGACCGGGAAGTTGAACGGGGTGATCGCCGCGACCACGCCCACCGGCTGCTTGACCGAGTGCACGTCGACGCCGCGGGAGACCTGTTCGCTGCGCTCGCCCTTGAGCAGGTGCACGAGGCCGGCGGCGAACTCCACGTTCTCGATGCCGCGCGACACCTCGCCGGCCGCATCCGAGAGCACCTTGCCGTGCTCGGACGTGACGATCGCGGCGAGCTCGGGGGTGCGCTCCTTGAGCAGCTGGCGCAGGCGGAAGAACACGTCGGCGCGCTTGATCAGGCTCGTCTCGCGCCAGGCGGGCAGGGCGGCCGCGGCGGCGGCGATCGCGGACTCCACCTCGGCGGTCGAGGCGAACGCGACCTGCTTCGACACCTGGCCGGTGGCGGGATCGAAGACCTGGCCGGTGCGAGCCGCCGCTGCGGTCTCCGCTCCGTTGATGACGTGACGGACGATGTCCACGATGTTCCTCCGAGGGCTGAAGAATGCCGGATCGAACACTCTGACCGGGGTTCGATACGCTGATACCTCTCAAGGATCACAGAGCAGCGGAGGGGAACGGGATGTCAGACCGTCAGGACTTTGATGCGTATCGGACAGATCGTCCGGAGCGTCCGGACGCGCTGCTCACCGTGGCGGATGTGCTCGCCGAGCCGGTCGTGCAGGCCGGTGCCCCCGCCGTGATCGTCGGCGGAGATGCCCTCGATGCCGCGGTGCGCTGGGTGCACGTCTCCGACAGTGCCGGAGTCGCCCGTCTGCTGGACGGCGGCGAGCTGCTGCTCAGCACGGGGGCCGGGTGGCCGACCGGTGCCGAGGAGCTGCGTGCCTTCGCCCTCGGACTGCACCGGGCGGGGGTCGCGGGCATCGTGGTCGAGCTCGGCTCCGGCCAGGCCCGCATCCCGGACGCCGTCGTCGAGGTGTGCGCCGAGCGCGGGCTCGCTCTGATCGCGCTGACCAGCGAGATCAAGTTCGTCGCCCTCACCGAGGCCGTGCACCGGGCGCTGATCGCCGCGCAGACCATGGCGCTGCGCGAACGTCAGCACCTGCACGAGCTCTTCACCGCGCTCAGCCTGCGGGGCGCACCCGCCGATGTCGTCGTCGCCGAGACGGCGCGAGCGCTCGGTGCGCCGGTCGTGCTGGAGAATCTGGCGCGCGAGGTCATCGCGCACGAGACGCTGCGGATGCCGGTGGCCGAGGCCCTGGGAAAGCTGCGCTCCGCCGATCGTGTGCCGGTGCAGGCGCGCGGCGTGCGCTGGGGGACCCTGCTCGCACTGCCCGGTCCGACGCATCCGGCCGGCCGGCTCACCGTGCTCGAGCAGGGAGCGACGGCACTCGCCTTCGGGTGCCTCGCGGACGGGGATGACTCCGAGTGGTCGCTGCTCGCCCAGCGCGGACTGATCGACGATCTGCTCGGAGCGCGCTTCGCGAGTCCGGATGACATCGAAGCCCGCCTCGCGACCAGCGGGTTCCTGTTCCCCGGGCGCCAGTGCCACGGCATCGTCGCCCGCGGGACGGAGCCGGGCCGACAGCTCGCCTTCCGCGCCGCGCAGCTCGGGGTCGCTGCGGTCACCGCGCGGGTGGGGGATGACGACGTCGCGCTGCTGTCGCTCCCGGCATCGGCGCCGCTCACCGATGCGCTCGCCGAGCGGATCGCGGGGCCCGCCCGCACGATCTTCGTCGGCCCTCCGGCCGAGGACGTGCTGGGGCTGCTCGCCTCGCTGCGCGCCGCGCGAGATCTGGCGGCGAGCGACCGCTCCGAATCCGGACCGCGCGTGCGCCGCGTCGACGACCGTCCGTTGGAGCGCTTCGTCGCCTCGCTCCGTGACGATCAGCGCCTGCTCGCGCACAGCGAGCGGATGCTGGCACCGGTCGTGGCGTACGACCGTGACCGTCGCGGCGACCTGCTCGACGTGCTGTCGGCGCTCGTCACCCACCCCGGCAATCGTTCCGCAGCGGCCGCGGCGAGCCATCTCTCACGGTCGGTCTTCTACCAGCGGCTCACGCTGATCGGCGATCTGCTCGACGCCGACCTCGACGACGGAGAGACGCTGGCGGCGCTCCACCTTGCACTTCTGGCGAGGCGGAGCACGGCACCGACCGGCTGACCGCTGCCTACGACGGTCAGAGCACCGACTGCGCGCGCGTCAGCACATCCCGCAGGATCTGCTCGATCTCGCGGAACTCCGCGGGGCCGACGGTGAGCGGTGGTGCGAGCTGGATCACGGGGTCGCCGCGGTCGTCGGCGCGGCAGTACAGCCCGGCCTCGAACAGCGCAGGGGAGAGGAAGCCGCGCAGCAGCCGCTCGGACTCGGCGTCGTCGAAGGTCTCCTTGGTGGCCTTGTCCTTCACGAGCTCGATGCCGAAGAAGTACCCGTCGCCGCGCACATCGCCGACCAGCGGCAGGTCATGCAGCTTCTCGAGCTCGGCGCGGAACAGCGGGGAGTTCTCGCGCACATGGGCGTTCAGGCCCTCCTCGTCGAAGATCGCGAGGTTCTCCAGCGCGACCGCGGCCGACACCGGGTGTCCGCCGAACGTGTAGCCGTGCGGGAAGGAGACGTCGCCGTGCGAGAAGGGCTCGTAGATGCGGTCGCTGACGATGGTCGCCCCGATGGGGGAGTAGCCGCTCGTCATCCCCTTGGCGCACGTGATCATGTCGGGAACGTACCCGAGTCCGGTGCAGGCGAAGGTGTGCCCGAGACGGCCGAAGGCGCAGATGACCTCGTCGGACACCAGCAGCACGTCGTGGCGGTCGCAGATCTCGCGGACGCGGGCGAAGTAGCCCGGAGGGGGCGGGAAGCAGCCGCCGGAGTTCTGCACCGGCTCCAGGAAGACCGCGGCGACGGTGTCCGCCCCTTCGAACAGGATCATCTCCTCGATGCGGTCGGCCGCCCAGCGACCGAAGGCCTCGAGGTCGTCGGCGGGTCCGCCCATCTCGGCCGCGCGGTAGAAGTTGGTGTTCGGCACGCGGAAGCCGCCGGGGGTGACCGGCTCGAACATCGACTTCATGGCCGGGATGCCGGTGATCGCCAGGGCGCCCTGTGGCGTGCCGTGATACGCCACCGCCCGCGAGATGACCTTGTGCTTGGCGGGCTTGCCCTGCAGCTTCCAGTAGTGCTTGGCCAGCTTGAACGCGGTCTCGACCGCCTCGCCGCCGCCGGTGGAGAAGAAGACGCGGTTGAGATCGCCCGGCGCCTCGTCGGCGAGTCGGTCCGCCAGCTCGATCGCCGCCGGGTGCGCGTACGACCACAGGGGGAAGAACGACAGCTCGGATGCCTGCGCCGCCGCGGCCTCCGCCAGGCGGCGCCGCCCGTGCCCGGCGTTCACGACGAAGAGCCCGGCCAGTCCGTCGAAGTACTCCTTGCCCTTCGCGTCCCAGATCCGATGACCGTCGCCCTTGACGATGATGGGAACGCCGGACTCGGCCATCGTCGACTGCCGGGTGAAGTGCATCCAGAGATGGTCCTTGGCCATCGTCTGCAGTGCGGACTCCGACGGGATGGTGCGTGCGGTGCTCATCTGGTCCCCCAGTTGTAGAGCTGCTTCTGCAGCTTGGCGTAGATGAAGGTCTCGGTGGAGAGGACGCCCTCGATGGGGCGGATGACGTCGTTGATGAGGGCGAGCAGATCGTCGTCGTCCTCGCAGACGACCTCGGCCAGCACGTCGAAGGAGCCGACCGTGATGACGACGTAGTCGACGGCGTCGATCGCGGAGATCGCCTCGGCGACGCGGCGCGCATCGCCGGACACGCGCACGCCGATCATGGCCTGGCGGTGGAAGCCCAGCTGCATCGGATCGGTGACCGCGACGATCTGCATCACGCCCGACTCGGTCAGTCGCTGTACGCGCTGTCGGACGGCGGCCTCGCTGAGCCCCACCGCTCGCCCGATGTCGGAGTACGAACGGCGCCCGTCCTCCTGGAGCAGCTCGATGATCGTCTTGGAGATGGCATCGAGCGAGGGATGCTTCTTCATCGAACCCATGGTGCGATCCTCGCACTCACGAGGTCGTCAGGCAACCGATTCCGCGGTATCGGAGTGTCTGGTCAGCGGAATCGGGTGAAAACGGCTCAGCTCTCGAGAGGGCCGAGCAGTGCGCTCGCCGCGGTCGCGTGCGCGGATTCCGGGTCGGAGGGATGGAAGGCGCCGGCGAGGACGTCGCGGTAGAGCCTGGAGAGCTCGTTCGCCGAGAAGTAGGAGCCGCCGCCCGCGACGAGCATCGCCTCGTCCACGACGTGCTTGGCCATCGTGATCGCCCGGTGCTTGACCCCGGAGAGCAGCGGGAACCAGCGGCCGCCGTTGTCGACGAGCTCGTCCACATCGCGGGCCAGCGCGGCGATCTGCGGCGGCAGCGCGTCGTAGGCGAGGCCCATGTCGGCGATGCGCCAGCGGATGTCCGGGTCCTGGCTGTACGCGAGTCCGGTCTTCTTCGAGTGCCGCTTCTGCGCGGTCGACACCGCGAGCTCCAGCGCGCGCCGGGCGATGCCGGTGTAGACCGAGGCGAGGAGGATCTCGAAGACCGAGAAGATGCCGAACACGATCGGGTCGGGGCTCGGACCGGGATCGATGCGTCGCACCACATGCGCGGCATCCGCCGTCGCGCCGTTCAACCGCGTGGTCCGGCTCTGCGTGCCCCGCATGCCCAGGGTGTCCCAGTCGTCGGAGGTGGTGACGGCATCCGTCCGCTCGGCGAAGGCGAACACGAGCTTCGGGGCATCGGGACTGGTGGTGTCGAGACCGTGCAGGCCCAGCTGCGTCCAGACCGGCGCGAGCGAGGTGAAGATCTTGGTGCCGGTGAACGCGTAGCCGCCGTCGGCGTCGGGCACGGCCGCGGTGTCGCTGCCGAACAGGACCAGGTCGTTGCCGCCCTCGCTGATGCCGAAGGCGAAGACTTCGCCCGCGACCGCGCCGTCCTGCACGAATTCCAGCCCGGGCACGCCGCGGTCGGAGAAGACCTTCGCGACGCCCGTCCACACGAGGTGCATGTTGATGGCCAGGGCCGTCGCCGGCGCGGCACCCGCGAGACGCTGCTGCAGGATCGCGGCCTCGGCGAGTCCGAGTCCCGCGCCTCCGCGCTCCGTCGGCACCAGGATCGACAGGTAGCCGGCGGCGCGGAGTTCGTCGAGGTCCTCCTGGGGGAAGGTGTTCTCGCGGTCATGGATCGGAGCGCGCTCCCGGATCCGCTCGATCAGATCGTCGGGAAGGAACGCGGTCGGGTCGAAGTCGCTCACTTCAGTGCCTCCAGGAGTTGCCGGATGGATTCCTCCGGGCGGTCGCGGTGCAGGGAGTGCCCTGCGCCCTCGACGACGGACAGGGTGATCAGGGGGTTCGCGGCGAGGACCTCGTCGGCGAGGTCTCCCGTGAAGATGCTGTAGGCGGCGGGGTCGGCGCCGATCACGTGCGTGGGAACCGTGAGGCGTGCGGCATCGGCTCGCACGTCCCAGGGCTGGTTCTGGACGCTGGTCTGCTCGACGGCCCAGGCGCTCGCGCGCAGCACCGCGTCGACCTTGAGCTCCTGGTCCTGCGGGTGCCAGTGCGGATGCTCCTGCTGCACGACCTCGAGCCGGGTGTCGGCGAACGCGCGCTCCTGGCTCTTGCGCACGATCGCGGCGTCGCGCCCGTCGACGTGGATCGCGGGGTCGATGAGGACGAGCCGACGGGTCCATTCGGGGGCGGATGCCGCGGCGACCGTGCTGGCGGCACCGCCCAGGGAGTGGCCGATGACCGCGTCCCAGGCGTCGGCGCCCTCGGGCAGGGCGGCGGCGAGATCGGCTCCGAACGCGGCGACCGTGTAGTCGAGGGAGCGCGGAGCGTCGCCGTGTCCTCGTAGATCGACGGCCGTCGCGTGCCATCCCGCTTCGGCGAGGGCATCGCCGAGTCGCCACATCAGCGCGCCGGAGGACCCCAGCCCGTGGACGAGGAGCGCGCGTCGAGAGGCCGACGGGGCGCCCCAGGAGATGCGGGGCAGGGTGAGCGGTGCAGGCATGGCACCAGCCTACGACCGGCGATCAGACGAGAGGCGAGAGCGGCGGGAGGTCGGCCGCGATCGTCAGCACGCGCTCCGCGGCGGCGTGTCCGGCCGACAGGCGGGCGGCGAGGTCGGCGCCGTCGAGCGTCGCCGCCAGGAAGCCGGAGGCGAAGGCGTCGCCCGCACCGACCGGCTCCACGACGTCGACCACGGGGGCGGGGACGAACACCGGCTCGGCGTCGCCGTCGAAGGCGGTCGCGCCGACGTCGCCGTCCTTGACGATCAACAGGGCGCAGTTCGGGAGGAACGCGCGGATCTCGGCGGGCGTCACGGTGCCCCAGATACGCTCGGCCTCGTCGCGACCGACGAAGGTGATGTCGGCGGCGTCCGCCAGGCGGGCGAGCGTCTCCGCCGCGTCCTCCCTGCTCCACAGCGGGCGGCGGTCGTTGACGTCGAAGGACACGAGGGCGTTCGCCGCCCGGGCGTCGTCGAAGAGCCGGTCGACCATCTCCCGGCAAGAGGTCGAGAGCGCGGGCGTGATCCCGGTGGTGTGCACGATGCGCACGCCCTCGAGGCGCTCCGCCGTCAGGAAGCCCGGCTCCATGCGGGAGGCGGCCGATCCGCTGCGGTAGTAGTAGACGCGCGAGGACTCGACACCCGGATCCTTGAACATGACCCCGGTGGGGGCGGAGCCGTCGCGCTCGACCCACAGCTCGACGCCGCGTCGCTCGAGCTCGGTGGCGATGCGGTCCCCGAGCGGGTCGTCGCCCAGACGCGAGGCCCAGGCGACCCGGTGCCCCGTGGCGGCGACGCCGGCGGACACGTTGGACTCCGCGCCGGCGAGGCCGACCGTCGCGTGCGTGGCTTCGGCGAGGCCGGCATCCGTCGGGGTGATCAGCGCCATGGTCTCGCCGATGCAGACGATCTCGGGAACGGACGTCGAGGAGGAGGGAGTGCTCATGAAGGAGTGACCGCCAGGGGTTCGGTGTCGGGATGCGGGCTCGCGTCGCGGTGACGCAGATCGGGGAAGGAACGGACGAAGACGATGGAGACGAGCAGGCCGGCGGCCGCGAAGATCGTGGCGGCGAGGTACGCGCCGCGCCAGTCGCCGACGTCGACGAGGAAGCCCGCGACGGCGGACCCGGCGGCGGCGCCGATGAGCTGGCCGGTTCCGGCCCAGCCGAACGCCTCGGCGGTCTCGCTGAACTTCACGCTGGCCGAGGTGATGGCGAAGAGGACGGCGAGTGCGGGGGCGATGCCGATGCCGGCGAGGATCAGGGTCCCGCCCAGCCAGAAGACGTTCAGCATGACCATGGTCAGGCCGAGCCCGACGGTGACGATCAGCAGTCGGCGGGCCATGGCCCACGGACCGATCGGGATGTGGCCGAAGGCCAGGCCCCCGGCGAGGCTTCCAGCGGAGAACACGGCGAGCACGAGACCGGCCGTGAGGCTTCCATGCTCGAACGTGGCGACCACGCCGACCTCGACCGCCGAGCAGGCCCCGATGAGCAGGAAGCCGATGACGGTGGCCAGCAGCACGGGCGGCTTGAGCACGACCTTGCCCAGGGCGTTCCGGCTGCGCGGGATGCGCACCCGGCCGACCTCGGGGGAGAGGATGAACCAGGCGCCGCCGCCGACGAGCACGATGGCGACCAGCAGCAGACCCTCGGTGGTGCCGATCTGCGTGGAGACGAGGGTGATGACGACCGGCGCCAGGACCCAGATGATCTCCTGCAGCGAGGCGTCGAGGGAGAACAGCGGCGTGAGGTTCGACGAGTTCACGAGCTTCGGGTAGATCGTGCGCACCGCGGCCTGGACCGGCGGGGTGGAGAGCCCGGCCACCATGCCGAGCGCCATGTAGCCCGGCACGTTGAGGGGGAGGGTGGCGAGACCCAGCACGGCGAGGACGCAGACGGAGAGCGTGAGGGTGAGGACGCGGCGCATGCCCCAGACGCCCATCCAGCGGCTCGTGATGGGGCCGGCCACGGCCTGGCCCACACTGGTCGCGGCGAGGACGAGACCGGCGGATCCGTAAGACCCGGTCTGCTGCTCGACGTGCAGCAGGATGGCGAGGGACATCATCCCGTTGGGGAAGCGCGCGGTCAGCTGAGCCGCGATCATGCGCGCCACTCCGGGCGTGCGAAGAAGGTCCCGATATCCCGCCACGAGACAACGGTACCGGCCCGCGGGTGCGGTCGTGGCAGGGGTCCTCCGACGACACGCCGCGACACGCCGAAAGGCGATTTCCACAGGAATCCGAATGTCCGAGGCCGGGCGTAGCGTGCCACCTGTGGATGGATCGCTCACAGGGCGTTCCCAGCCGCGATTTCACGCGGTTCGAGCGCCTCGCGAAGAGGCCCCGGCCTGTGGAAGAAACGGTGGAGAACCTGTGTTGTACCCGTGGAGAACGGTGGATAACTACACGGATGTAACTACTACCCCTTGTGGTCGCCCCCAATGTCGGTCCCCATATGTAGTATTGAAGTCCCGGCAGGGGGTCTACCGGGAAACAGCCTGATGAGAAGCGGGCCAGAGATTTGAGGGGTTACGAAAAGATGTCGATCACGGTCTACACAAAGCCTTCCTGCGTTCAGTGCAACGCGACCTACCGTGCCCTGGATGCCAAGGGCATCGAGTACGAGATCCTCGACCTGTCGGAGGACCCGACGGCGCTCGAGCAGGTCAAGGCGCTGGGCTACCTGCAGGCACCCGTCGTCGTCACCGACGAGGGTCACTGGTCGGGCTTCCGTCCCGACAAGATCGACGAGCTCGCCTCCCGTCTGGCGTGACACCCCATGAGCGCCGTCGCGACCGCAGCGCCGCTCCTGATCTACTTCTCGAGCGTGTCGGGTAACACCGCGCGGTTCATCGAGAAACTCGGGCTTCCTTCCCGACGCATCCCCCTCCACCGGAACGAAGAAGACCTCGTCATCGACGAGCCCTTCGTGCTGGTCACCCCCACCTACGGCGGGGGTGCGGGACGGGGCGTCGAGAAGGGCGCCGTCCCCAAACAGGTGATCCGGTTTCTCAACGACGAGCGCAACCGGCGTCACATCCGCGGAGTGATCTCCGCGGGGAACACCAACTTCGGCGATGCCTTCTGCCTCGCCGGTGACATCATCAGCCGCAAGTGCAACGTGCCTCACTTGTATCGGCTCGAGATCTTCGGCACACAAGACGATGTGGATCGCGTGAGCGACGGATTGGAACGACGGTGGCAGCTTCAGTGACCGAGACAGTGGCATTCAAGGCGAACCCCTCCTTCGAGGGTCTCGACTATCACGCCCTCAACGCGATGCTCAACCTGTACGACGCGAACGGGAAGATCCAGTTCGACGCCGACAAGCGCGCCGCGCGGGAGTACTTCCTGCAGCACGTGAACCAGAACACGGTGTTCTTCCACTCGCTCAAGGAGCGCCTGGACTACCTCGTGGAGAAGGAGTACTACGAGGGCGCCGTCATCGAGAAGTACTCGTTCGACTTCATCCAGAAGCTCAACGACCTGGCGTACTCGAAGAAGTTCCGCTTCGAGACCTTCCTCGGCGCGTTCAAGTACTACACGAGCTACACGCTCAAGACGTTCGACGGGAAGCGCTACCTCGAGCGCTTCGAGGACCGCGTCGTCATGACCGCGCTCGGCCTGGCCGACGGCGACGAGAAGCTCGCCGTGAACCTGGTCGAGGAGATCATCTCCGGTCGCTTCCAGCCGGCCACCCCGACCTTCCTCAACGCCGGCAAGGCGCAGCGCGGCGAGCTCGTCAGCTGCTTCCTGCTGCGCATCGAGGACAACATGGAGTCGATCGCCCGCGGCATCAACTCCGCTCTGCAGCTCTCCAAGCGCGGCGGCGGCGTCGCCCTGCTGCTGTCGAACATCCGCGAGTCGGGTGCCCCGATCAAGCAGATCGAGAACCAGTCGTCGGGCATCATCCCCGTGATGAAGCTCCTCGAAGACAGCTTCAGCTACGCCAACCAGCTCGGCGCGCGTCAGGGCGCCGGTGCGGTGTACCTCAACGCCCACCACCCCGACATCATGCGCTTCCTCGACACCAAGCGCGAGAACGCCGACGAGAAGATCCGCATCAAGACGCTCTCGCTGGGCGTCGTGGTTCCGGACATCACGTTCGAGCTCGCGAAGAACGACGAGGACATGTACCTGTTCTCGCCGTACGACGTCGAGAAGGTCTACGGCGTGCCGTTCGGCGACATCTCGGTCACCGAGAAGTACCGCGAGATGGTCGACGACCCGCGCATCAAGAAGACCAAGATCAACGCGCGCGAGTTCTTCCAGACCGTCGCCGAGATCCAGTTCGAGTCCGGCTACCCGTACGTCATGTTCGAGGACACGGTCAACAAGGCCAACCCGATCAAGGGTCGGATCAACATGTCCAACCTCTGCAGCGAGATCCTGCAGGTGAACACGCCGACCACGTACAACGACGACCTGTCGTACGACAACATCGGCAAGGACATCTCCTGCAACCTCGGCTCGATGAACATCGCGCTGTCGATGGACGCCGACGACCTCGGACAGACGGTCGAGACCGCGATCCGTGCCCTCACCGCGGTGAGCGACCAGAGCCACATCGGCTCCGTGCGCTCCATCGAGGACGGCAACGACCGCTCGCACGCCATCGGCCTCGGCCAGATGAACCTGCACGGCTACCTGGCTCGTGAGCACGTGTACTACGGCTCCGAAGAGGGCATCGACTTCACGAACATCTACTTCTACACGGTGCTCTTCCACGCGCTGCGGGCGTCGAACAACCTCGCGATCGAGCGCGGCACGACGTTCGACGGGTTCGAGGACTCGACCTACGCGTCGGGGGCGTTCTTCGACAAGTACATCGACCAGGCCTGGGTCCCCGCGACCGAGAAGGTCAAGGAGCTGTTCGCCGGCAAGCACATCCCGACCCAGGACGACTGGGCCGAGCTGAAGGCGTCGATCCAGAAGCACGGCATCTACAACCAGAACCTGCAGGCCGTCCCGCCGACCGGTTCGATCTCGTACATCAACAACTCGACGTCGTCGATCCACCCGATCGCGTCGAAGATCGAGATCCGCAAGGAAGGCAAGCTCGGTCGCGTCTACTACCCGGCGGCGTTCATGACGAACGACAACCTGGAGTACTACCAGGACGCGTACGAGATCGGCTACGAGAAGGTCATCGACACGTACGCCGCGGCCACGCAGCACGTCGACCAGGGCCTCTCGCTGACGCTGTTCTTCAAGGACACCGCCACCACGCGTGACATCAACAAGGCGCAGATCTACGCATGGCGCAAGGGCATCAAGACGATCTACTACATCCGTCTGCGTCAGCTGGCGCTCGAGGGCACCGACATGGCCGAGTGCGTCTCGTGCATGCTCTGACCCGCCTGCGTGTCGACTCGCTCCGCCCGCTCAACGACTGATTCTAGGAAAGTCATGACTCCCGAAAGACTCAAGCTGGTCTCCAGCGTCCAGGCGATCAACTGGAACCGCATCCAGGACGACAAGGACCTCGAGGTCTGGAACCGTCTGGTGAACAACTTCTGGCTGCCGGAGAAGGTGCCGCTGTCGAACGACGTCCAGTCGTGGAACACGCTCACCCCCGACGAGCAGCTGCTCACCATGCGGGTGTTCACCGGTCTCACACTGCTCGACACGATCCAGGGCACCGTGGGTGCGGTGTCGCTGATCCCCGACGCGATCACCCCTCACGAGGAGGCGGTGTACACGAACATCGCGTTCATGGAGTCGGTGCACGCGAAGAGCTACTCCTCGATCTTCTCGACGCTCGCGTCGACCAAGGAGATCGACGAGGCGTTCCGCTGGTCCACCGAGAACCCGAACCTTCAGAAGAAGGCTCAGATCATCATGGACTACTACCAGGGCGACGACCCGCTCAAGCGCAAGGTGGCCTCCACCCTGCTGGAGTCGTTCCTCTTCTACTCGGGGTTCTACCTGCCGATCTACTGGTCGTCGAAGGCGAAGCTGACGAACACGGCCGACCTGATCCGCCTCATCATCCGTGATGAGGCCGTGCACGGGTACTACATCGGCTACAAGTTCCAGAAGGGTCTCGAGAACGAGACCCAGGAGCGTCGTGACGAGCTCAAGGACTACACGTTCTCGCTCATGTACGAGCTCTACGACAACGAGGTGCAGTACACGCAGGACCTCTACGACGGCGTCGGTCTGACCGAGGATGTCAAGAAGTTCCTGCACTACAACGCCAACAAGGCCCTCATGAACCTGGGCTACGAGGCGATGTTCCCCTCGACCGTCACGAACGTGAACCCGGCGATCCTGTCCGCCCTGTCGCCGAACGCGGACGAGAACCACGACTTCTTCTCGGGGTCGGGCTCGTCCTACGTCATCGGCAAGGCGGAGGCCACGGAAGACGACGACTGGGACTTCTGATCCCCGTCGGTCGGCGGACTCGCTGACATGACAACGGCCCCCGGCCGGTCGCTCCCCTCGAGCACCGGCCGGGGGCCCTTCGCATCTGTCTTGCCGTCTCAGCGGGATGCGAGAGTCCGGGACGTGGATGTCCCCGGTCCGTGCGACCATGCGGGCATGGAATCCCTCCGACTCCGGCGATGGACGGCAGACGACCTCGATCTGCTGCGTGCCGCGAACACCCCCGAGATGACCGCGCACCTCAACGGCCCCGAGACCGAGCAGGAGCTCGTCGAGCGGAACGCACGCTACCTGCGCCTGTGGGAGGCGGGGGAGGCGAGGATGTTCGTCGCGGAAGACGTCGCGGGGCGCTCCCTCGGCTCGATCGGCTACTGGCGCGTCGAGTGGCGTGGAGAGCCGGCCCTCGAGACCGGGTGGTTCGTCCGTCCCGAGGCCCAGGGCCACGGAGCCGCATCGAAGGCGCTCGCTCTCCTCATCGACGATGCGCGCGCCTATCGCGACGGCCGACGGTTCCTGACCGCCTTCCCCTCGGTCGAGAACGCGGCCTCGAACGGCGTGTGTCGCAGAAACGGGTTCGCGCTGGTCGGCACCCTCACGGAGACGTTCCGCGGCGCCGAGCTGACCGTGAACGAATGGGCCCTCGACCTCGCGGACGGAGACGAGGCCGCGCCTTAGGATGGGCGTGATGACCGCCGAGACCGACGCCGAGAAGCGTGTGCGTACGACGGTCACGCGACACCTCGTGCGCAACCCGCTCGTCTGGGGTGCGGTGCTGCTGCTCGCCGCGATCGGATTCACCCTCGCGGGCGACGACCTGAGCTTCTTCCCGTTATTCCTCATGCTGGTCGGAGGCTGGTGCTTCGGCTTCGCCTTCGTCAACGCGACGATGGGCATGGTGCCGGCGCGGAACGGCGTGATCCTCCACGTCGGGGTCGCCGTGGTCCTCGGCGCCCTGGTCGCGTTCGTGATCGAGTTCGGGGGCGACCTGCTCGATCCCTTCCCCGAAGCCGTGCGCGGGATCGCGGTGGTGCTGCAGCTCGCGGCGATCCCCGCGGTCGGGTGGATCTGGCTCGGTGTGCTCAGTCGCGTCACCGATCTCCTGTCGCGGCGAGACGCCAAGAAGCGTCCGGTGCCGGTGACGCCGGAATGGGAGCGCGAGGAGAGCGGGGACGGGTCGATCGTGCGCTTCCCCGGCATCGAGCTCCGGATGCGCGCGCTCACGCAGGCGATCGTCGCGGTCGTTCTGGTCACCGGGCTCGCGGGGGTCGCCCTGCTGATCGCGTTCGACGACATCACCATGAGGATGGGCCCGCGCATCGCGATCCTCCTCCTGGGCATCGTGATCGGCCTGCCGGTGTACCTGGTGTTCACGGCCATCGTGCGACGACGCACGGAGGCGTGCACCGTCGCCTTCGGCAACGACGAGCTCCGCGTCCGCGTGGGGGACGCGATGCACAGGATCCCGTATCGGGAGCTCGACTTCCTCCGCTGGCGGTGCCGCAGCGACTACGCGCGCATCGAAGTGCGCGGCGGTGCGGGCGTCGACCTCTCGATCCTCGCCGGGCTCGCCAAGCCGCCGCGTGGTCTCAGCGCTGAGCTCCCCGCGCTCCCGCGTCGCGTGTATCGACGGTTCGAGCTCGCGGGGCTCTCGGTGGAGAGGTCCCGCCGGAACGAGGTCATCACCTTCCGCCGGGAGGCATCGCCTACGCTGCGGGATACTCCTGCGCCTTGAGCAGCCGTGCGAGGTGCGCGGCATTCCGGGAGGCCGTGCCGATCGCCGATGTGACCTTCTCGGGCGTCTCGTCGAGGTCCTTGTAGTCGGTCGTGTGCATGGCCTCGCCGTTCCAGTAGACCGACCCCTGGGCCGGCACCGTGAAACCGACATCGTTCAACGACTGGAACAGGATCGCGGCGATGTGATGCGCGCCGTCCTCGTTCCCGACGATCCCGGCGATGGCGACCTTGTCGAACAGCGTCGGTCCTCCTCGCGCGTCGGTCTCGCTCAGCTCGGCGTCGAGCCGCTCCAGCACGCGCTGCGCGACGCTGGAGTGCTGTCCCATCCAGGTCGGGGTGACGAGCACGAGGATGTCGGCATCGAGGACGCGTCGTCGGATGCTCGGCCATTCGTCGTCGCCGCCCATGTCCTTCTCGACGCCCGGACTCACCGTCAGGTCCACGGCGCGCACCAGGTCTCCCGTCACGCCGTGCCCGGCGAGCGCGTCGAGCAGCTGCGTCGCGAGGAGATCGGAACTGGAGGATGCGGGCGAGGGCTTCAGCGTGCACGAGATCGCGACCGCGGTCAGGGGAGTCTTCATGCTTCGAGGACACCAGACGAGGAGCCGGGTGCACAGGGGCTTTCCGAGTCGACGCTATCCTGGTAAATGGCACCGACGACAGGAGATCCCGTGATCCTCAGCTTCCTCTTCTTCATGATCCTCTTCCTCGGAGGGTTCTGGCTGATGGGCACCTCGTTCGAGCTGCCGGACTACAACGCCCTCGCGTTCTGCGGCGGTCTCCTGCTGGTCACCCTCGCCCTCGCCTTCATCCTGCGCGAGCGCGGCTCGGCCACCCGCCGCAGCAAGAACTGGTCGGGCAGCCCCACCGAGTGATCCCGGGCGGGTCTGTCGTCGCTCGGCGGCGACATCCGCTCAGCGTCGTCGGGCGAGTCTCGCCTCCAGGTTCGCCCTGACTGCCGGCCACTCCGGCTCGATGATCGAGTACTCCACGCTGTCGCGCAGCGCCCCGTTCCGGAAGCGGCTCATCGCCCGCATCACGCCGTCCTGTTTGGCCCCGAGCCGCTCGATCGCCGCGCGCGACTGGAAGTTCACCCACTGGGTCGTCAGGCCGACGCGGAACACGCCGAGCGTCTCGAACGCGTGTCGCAGCAGCAGCAGCTTGGACTCGGCGTTGGTGCCCGTGCCGTGCGCGGACGGACGGTTCCAGGTGAAGCCGATGTGCAGTCGCGGCACGTCCGCGACGATGTCGTAGTACGACGTCAGGCCCAGGATGCGGCCGGTCGCGTCGAACGTCGTGAACGGCACCATCTCGCCCTTCTCGATGAGCCCGATCCGGCGGTCGACCTCCGCCGCGACCCCGTCCGGCGCGGGGACCGACGTGTACCACGCGGTCTGCCACAGATCGCCCTCCTGGACGGCCTCGATGAGTCCGTCGACGTGCGAGCGTTCGAGGGGGCGGAGCTCGACGAGGTCTCCGGTGAGCGTGACGGGAGCGGGGGTGACGAGGAAGGCCATGACGATATTCAACCAGCGTCGAGGAGTGGTCCACGCCACCCGGATCAGGCCGTTGCGACCGGGATCGCCCCCTGGCGCAGCAGTCGCTGGTATGCGGTCACCAGCTCGATCGTGACGCCCAGCTCGAAGGCCAGGCTCGCCAGGTGCGGCCCGCGGAGCGCCTCGGCCTCGGCGTAGGCGCCGGGGGTGATCAGGCGGCACGCGGCCCACTCGTCGGCCTGGCGCTCCTGCCGTCGACGACGAGCGGGGACGAGGTCGTGGCCGAGCTCGGCGTGACCGAGTTCATGCGCGAGGACGCTTCGTGTCGTGCGCGCGCTCATCCCCGGGCTGAGACGGATCGTCCGCGTCACCGGATCGAAGCCACCGCGGGTGCGACCGGGGCGCTCGACGATGCGGAGCCGCAGTTCGTCGGCCAGACGGAGGAGGTGCTGCACGGCGGACCTCCTCGGGCTTGCGGACTATTCGTAGAGATCGTCGGTGTCGGCGTCGTGCCGGACGCGGGACTCGAAGGCGACCTCGAGGTCATTGTCGCGCGAGGTGGCGACATCGGGGGTGCGGCGGATCGGAGTGATGCGCGCGGTGGGCTCGGCGTCGGCCTGGAGGCGCTCTTCCGCGCGGGCCAGCAGCACATGGGGCTCGATGCCGGCGGCCGCGCAGACCGCGTAGACGACGGGAATCGGGATCGCGCGCTTGCCGGTGACGTAGTTGTCCAGAGCGCTTCGGGCGACGCCGATGGTCCGTGCCATCGCGGCGACGCTGCTCCGGGAGGCGGCGATCTCCGCACGCAGCTGGCGCCCGACGGCCTCGTTGAACTCCTCGGCAGGTGTCTTCACCCGGCTCACGATAGCAGCGCCCCGACTCCATAATGCCGACATACTGCCCACAGGCGCCGACGCGGGTGTCCGTGTGGGGAGGTATTGTCTGCGTATGGGGACAGAACTGCGTCGCATGTTGGCATCCGAGGTGGATGGGGCACGGATCCACGCCGGAGTGTCCTTCCTGCAGCTCGCCGATCGCTCGGGGATCGCGCCCGCCGCTCTCGCCGATCTGCTGGACGGGCGAGAGGACTTCACCGTCGTCGATCTGGCGGGCATCGCCGCGGCGATCGGCGTCCCGGTGACGACGCTGCTGCCCGCTTCGACGCCGGACGACCGCTGACGTCGGTGGTGCGGAGTAGCGTGGGGCGCATGAAGACAGTGTCGTTCGGAGCAACCACCGCCCCCGCCATCATCGCCGGCATGATGCGCATCGACGACAAGGACGACGCGCACATCCGCACGCTGTACGACACGGCCCGTGCGGCCGGCATCGACTTCTTCGACCACGCCGACATCTACGGCGGCAGCATGCACCACTGCGAGGCCCGATTCGCCGACGCTCTGCAGCTCAGCGCCTCGGAGCGCGACGAGATCGTGCTGCAGACCAAGTGCGGCATCGTGCCGGCACAGGGGATGTTCGACTTCTCCTACGAGCACATCGTCGGTCAGGTCGAGGGATCGCTCACGGCGCTGCGGACCGACCGCCTCGACGTGCTCCTGCTGCACCGCCCGGACATCCTCGTCGAGCCGGACGAGGTCGCTCGAGCGTTCGACGACCTGGAGGCCGCGGGGAAGGTGAAGGCGTTCGGCGTCTCGAACCACACGCCGCGTCAGATCGATCTGCTGCGCACGGCCGTCCGTCAGCCCTTCGTCGCCAATCAGCTGCAGCTGTCGATGACCCACGCGCCGATCCTCGCCCAGCCGGTCGCGGCAAACATGGCCGGACACGACCAGAGCATCGTCCGCGACGGCGGAGGGATCGTGGAGTACTGCCGCATCAACGGCATCACGATCCAGGCGTGGTCCCCGTTCCAGGACGGGTTCTCGCACGGCGTCTTCCTCGGCAACCCCGAGTACGCGGAGCTGAACGCCGTGATCGATCGCCTCGCGGACGCGCACGGCGTGACCCCCATCGCGGTCGCGACGGCCTGGATCACCCGGCATCCCGCGGGCATGCAGGTCGTGCTCGGCACCACGACACCGGAGCGGGTGCGGGATGCGGCGGCCGGGGCCGACCTCGAGCTCACGCGCCCCGAATGGTACGAGTTGTTCCGTGCTGCGGGGCACCTGCTCCCGTAGTCGCAGCGGCCCGTCGCGGCGTCGTCTACCCTGAACTCATGCCGTTCCTGTTCTCGCTCCTCATCATCGCGCTGATGATCGGTGCACTGATCGACATCATCACCCGCGACAGCGCCCTGGTGAAGCACCTGCCCAAGATGGTGTGGATCATCATCGTGATCCTGCTGCCCTTGATCGGCAGCGTCCTGTGGTTCGCGATCGGCCGCGAGTACGGCGAAGCCGGCATCCCGATCCCGCGGATGCAGCGGGCCCAGCGGCCGTCGGCGCCGACCGACGTGCGCCCGGCTCCGCCGACGGACACGCGGACGACGGAGCAGCAGATCGCCGACCTCGACCGCGAGATCGAGGAGTGGCGACTGCGCGAGGAGATCGAGAAGCGCAAGGGCGAGGGCGGCGAGACCGCGACCGGCTCCGGCGCCTAGGCCGCCTGCTCGCGGTCGAACGACTCGCGGACCGCGCCCTCCAGCTCCGGGTAGCGGAACTCGAACCCCGCCGCGGTGAGCTTCTCGGGCAGCACCCACCGGCTCTTCAGGATCAGCTCGGTCTCGGTGCGGATCCCGATCGCCCCCAGCTCCAGCATCCACCGCGGCATCGGCGGACCGATGCGAGCGCCCAGCACGCGCCGGACCGTGGCCATGAACTCGACGTTGTCGACGGGGTTCGGCGCTGCGGCGTTCACGGGCCCGTCGAGCGAGGGCGTCCGCTCGACGAAGTCGATGATGCGGGCCACATCCTCGATGTGCACCCAGCTGAAGCGCTGGTGCCCGCGACGTGCGCCCGGGAAGTGCCCGGTGCCGGCCGCGCGACGGGCAGCGCTCACCGGCCATCGCCCGTCGTACTGCGGCCCGCCGAGTCCGAGGCGGGCGAGCCCCCGGAGGGGTTCGAGGACGCCGCCGTGGCCGAGCACGATCGTGCTGCGCAGGGCGACCCGACGGGTGGCGGGAAGCTCATCGGCGAACAGGGCCTTCTCCCACGCCTTCGCGACCTCGACCGAGAAACCGGTGCCGATCTCGCCCGAGGACTCGGTCATCGGGCGGTCTTCGGCATGACGGTAGATCGTGGCGGTCGAGGAGTTCACCCAGACGGCGGGAGGTGCGGAGGCGCGGGAGATCGCCGTGCTCAGTGACGCGGTGGTGTCGAGTCGCGAGCGGAAGATCTCCGCGCGGTTCTCCGGCGTGTAGCGGCAGTTGACGCTCTTGCCCGCGAGTCCGATCACCAGTGCCGCGCCGTCCACCGCGCGGTCGATCCCGACCTGATCGCCCCAGCGGAGATCCGCACCCGAACGCGAGATCGTGACGACCTCGCGGCCCTCGGCGCGGAACCGCGGCAGCAGATAGCGGCCCATGAAACCCGTGGACCCGCCGATGACGACCCGACCTGTGCTCATGGGGACTGCTCCTTCTCTCCGGCGCTCTCTCCGGCGGCCTGGATGCGATAGGTGAAGTCGCCCCGATACTCGTACACGCGACCGAGGAGCGGGGCGTCGACCGTGAGGGACACCCGCTGTCGGTCGAGAGCGTCGTCGAAGCGCTCCGTGAGACGGACCACCGGCGCGACGAGGCGCGGGATGCGGAGGCGCAGGCGGCCGAGGCGCACGCCGACCGCGCGACTCGTGAGACGGAGCGCACCGTCGCGCACCTCGACGTCGAAGCAGGCGGAGAGGACACCGGGCTCGCCGAGCTCGTCGACCACACGACCGTGCCGTGTGAGGGCGACCGCGTCGTGCATGACCCACGGCCCGCGGGGGAACAGGAGGGTGCGCTCGCCGATGGCCCGGGAGGCGATCGTGCGGTTCTCGACGCGGAACGGCACGTCCCGCTCCCACCCCGCGGCGACCACGCCGCGCCGTTCCAGGATGCGCAGCAGCGGCCACAGCCACCGACGCGGCGTCCCGACCCGCTGGAAGACCCCGTCGCCGACGCCGACGGCCCCGTCCGGGATCGCGGCGAAGTAGGTGCGCAGTCGGGGATGAAGGTCGTCGATGCGCTCGCCGAGTGCCCGGGCGTAGGGGGACTGCGGCACGGGCGTCACCCTTCGAGCCTAGCCGGGCGTCGGGGCCTCGCCGGTCGGCCGCAGCAGCCGGTCGAGGAGCGCGAGCGCCTCGTGCTGCGGCGCCCTCTCGTCGAGCAGCCATTGCGTCTGCAGGCCGTCCGACGCGGCGACCACGAGCGCGGCCACGGCCTCCGGATCGACGTCGTCGCGGATCCGTCCGCTCTGCTGCTGCTGGCGCACGGTGTCGGCGAGCCGCGTGCGCAGCCGGTCGAAGCGGCCGGTCGCGAACGTGCGCGCGGCGGGGTGCCCCTCCTCGAGGGCTGCGGCCACGAGGGTCGAGTACAGCTGCACGAGCCCGGGGACCTCGCGGTTGATCCGGGCGGACTCGATCATCATCTCCACGGGCGTCACATCGACCGTGGGATGCGCGGGCTGGCGCCCCGGCGCGTTGCTCTCCTCGTACACGGCGACGAGGAGTTCCTCGAGGGAGCCGAAGTAGTGGGTGAGCGCGGCGTGGGTGACGCCGACCTCGCGGGCGATCGCGCGGAGGCTCGTGCGGTCGGATCCGCGCTCGGCGAAGACCTCGATGGCGCGGTCGAGGATCTCCTGCCGTCGGGCGATCCCCTTGGCGTAGGTGCCCCGCGGTCGCGACGGTGCGGCGTTCTCAGGCGTGTCGGCGGGCATGACCGGAGTCTAGCGAACCAAAACTTCCGCGTGGAGGTATTTGGTGATAGCGTGCCTGCACGGGACCCCTGTCCCCACCCGTCGCCGAAGACCGAAGGAGCACGACCGATGACGATTCAGACCTCCCTGCAGCTGTTCACGATCAAGGAGGAGCTGGAGGCCGACCTCGAGGGCGCGCTCACGGCGGTCGCCGCTCGTGGCTTCTCGGCCGTCGAGCCCTACGACTTCGTCCGGCGCGCCGAACCCCTCGCCGCCGCGCTGTCCGCGGCCGGTCTGGTCGCCCCGTCCGGGCACGCCTTCCTGGCATCGCCGTCGTTCGTGAACCCGGACGGCAGTGGCACGACCGTGCCCGTGCCGACGCCCGCCGAGGTCTTCGCCGCCGCCAAGGTGCTGGGCATGGACACGGTCATCGACCCCTACACGGAGCCGGCGCGCTGGGAGTCCGTCGCGCAGATCGAGGAGACCGCGCGCCTGCTGAACGAGGCGGCCGCGATCGGGGAGACGGTCGGCGTGCGCGTCGGCTACCACAACCACGCCCACGAGCTGGAGGCGGTGTTCGACGGTGTCACCGGCCTCGAGATCCTTGCCGGCCTGCTCGACGACCGCGTCGTGCTCGAGGTCGACCTGTACTGGGTCGCCCGGGGCGGCGTCGACCCCGTCGCGCTGCTCGAGCGCCTCGGCAGCCGTGTGATCGCCGTGCACGCGAAGGATGGCACGCTCGACCCGGCACTCGCCGGCGCCTATCCGCCCGCCGACCAGGTGGCCGCGGGCGAAGGGTCCGTGCCGCTCGTCGAGGCGATCGCCGCGGCTCCGGCACTCGAACTCGCGATCGTCGAGTTCGACCACTACGAGGGTGACCTGTTCGACGCCATCGAGCGCAGCCGCGTCTACCTCGACGAGAAGGTCGCCGGCTGATGGCGCTCGGCACCCGCTCGTTCGGGGATGGACCCGTCGGCGTCGGCATCATCGGCGCGGGCAACATCAGCGACCAGTACCTGTCGAACCTCACGACCTTCCCCGACGTGCGGGTCATCGCGGTCGCCGACCTCATCGAGGAACGCGCGAAGGCGCAGGCCGAGAAGTACGGCGTCCCGCGCTTCGGCGGCGTGGGCACGGTGCTCGGCGATCCGGAGATCGACATCGTCGTGAACCTCACGATCCCGGCCGTGCACGTCGAGGTGTCCGAGGCGATCATCGCGGCGGGCAAGCACGTCTGGACTGAGAAGCCGATCGGCGTGAGCCGGGAGGAGTCCCGCCGGCTGCTCGAGAAGGCGGACGCCGCCGGGCTCCGGGTCGGTGTCGCCCCCGACACCGTGCTCGGACCGGGCGTGCAGACGGCGAAGCGGGCGATCGCACGCGGCGACATCGGCCGCCCGCTGTTCGCGCAGACAACGTTCCAGTGGCAGGGCCCGGAGATCTTCCACCCGAACCCTGCGTTCCTGTACGCGAAGGGCGGGGGACCGCTGCTCGACATGGGGCCGTACTACGTGTCGGCGCTCGTGCACGTGTTCGGTCCGGTCGCGTCGGTCGCGGCGCTCGGGCTGCAGGGCACGCCGACACGTCGCGTGCAGGTCGGCGAGCTCGCCGGGCAGGAGTTCCCGGTCGAGATCCCGTCGACCCTCAGCGTGCTCATGGACTTCGAGGAGGGCGGGCAGGCGCAGAGTCTCTACAGCACCGACTCGCCCGTCATCCGGCAGGGGATCGTCGAGATCACCGGAACCGAGGGCACGATCGTGATCCCCGACCCGAACACCTTCGGCGGCGCGATCTCGATCACCCGACCGCTCACGCGCCTGTTCATCCCGCCGGAGCCCGTGCAGCAGGAGATCGTCGACGTGGAGCAGGAGGGCGTGCTCTCCGGTCGTGGGGTGGGACTCCTCGACATGGCGCGCGCGATCGCCGCGGGACGCCCGCACGTCGCGACCGGCGAGTTCGGCTACCACGTGCTCGACACCCTGCTGTCGATCGAAGAGGCCGCCGAATCGCGCGACTTCGTCACGGTCGAGAGCAGCCTGGATCAGGTGGGATCGATCGCCGCGGACTTCGATCCGTTCGCATCCACGCTCTGAGCGCCGTCCACGCGGACACCGCTCGTGGCGGTGCGGGTGCGGGTCACCGCGCCTTCGCCGCCACGTAGCGGTCCACGCTCGCCGGGGACAGGACCTCGCGGGCGACCATGATCGCGGCGCCCAGCACGGCCGCCCGGTCTCCCGCCTGCGACTGCACGATCGCGAGGTGCTGCGTGGCGAGCGGGATGGAGCGGCGATAGACCACCTCGCGCACGCCCGCGAGCAGGTGCTCGCCGGCACGGGCGATGCTGCCGCCGAGCACGATGATCGAGGGGTTCAGCAGGTTGACGACCGTGGCGAGCACCTCGCCCACGTCGCGACCGGCCTGTCGGGTCGCCTCGATCGCGGCGGCGTTCCCGGCCCGCACGAGGTCGACGACGTCGGATCCGCTGTGCACGTCGAGCCCGGCCTCGCGCAGGGCGAGGGCCAGGGCCGAGCCGCTGGCGAGCGCCTCCAGGTCGCGGTCGTCACCGGGGGAGCGGCTGGATCCCGCTCCGGTCGGCACCTGCACGTGACCCATGTCGCCCGCCGAGCCCTGGGCGCCGCGCTGCAGCTGACCGCCCGCGATGATGCCGGCGCCGATTCCGGTCGACACCTTCACGAAGATCAGGTCGTCGACCCGCGGCCAGCTCGTCGCCTGCTCGCCGAGCGCCAGGATGTTGACGTCGTTGTCGACGAGAACCGGCACGTCGAAGGTCTTCTGCACGTAGGCCGGCACGTCGAAGCGGTCCCACCCCGGCATGATCGGCGGGTTGGTCGGGCGCCCCGTGGAGTGCTCCACCGGGCCGGGGACGCCGATGCCGACTCCCACCAGGGGGAGGTCGGCGGCCGTCGTCCGGAGCAGCTCGGCGGCATCGGCGAGGATCGTGTCGAGCAGGGTCTCGGGGCCGTCCGCGATGTCGATCGTGCGGGTGCGCGCGTCGAGGATCACCCCGGCGAGGTCGGCGACGGCCACCGTGGCATGCGTCGCGCCGAGGTCGACGGCCAGTACCAGTCCGGCCCGGGGGTTGAAGGCCACGCGCGCCGGCGGGCGCCCACCCGTGGACACCGCTTCGCCGGCGGGACGGAGGAGATCGGCGGCGAGCAGCGCATCCACGCGGAGCGCGACCGTCGAGCGGGCCAGGCCGGTGAGTGCCGCGAGCTCGGCCTTGGTGCGGGCGTGGCCGTCGCGGAGGATCTGGAAGATCTCACCGGTGCCGGAGGAGAGCGCCGGCGCCGGCCTCAGAACGTCAACCATTGCGTCAGTAAACCACAGCACTTCGGCGTCTCGTCGATTGACTTCGGATTTGGTGCAAACAACTTTTGACGAAGGTCTAGCAAAAGTCGGAAGGTCTATGTCAGAATCAGCGACATGACAACGGATGTCACTGACACCGGTCTCGGGACGATCCGAGCCGGCATCCTCGGCGGAGGATTCATGGCCCGCGTGCATCGCACCGCGGCACGAGACGCCGGCGGCGAGCTGCGTGCCGTCGCCACCCGGTCCGCCGCGGGAGGGCGCGATGCCGCCCACGCGCTCGGGGCCGACCGGGCCGAGACCGATGCCGCCGCGCTCCTCGAGGCAGCCGACATCGATGTCGTGCACATCTGCACGCCCAACGCCACGCACGCGGAGCTGGCGCTGCAGGCCCTGAACGCCGGCAAGCACGTCATCTGCGAGAAGCCGCTCGCGACGACCGCCCGTGACGCCGAGGTGCTCGCGAGGACCGCCGAAGCCCGGGGGCGCGTGGCAGCCGTTCCGTTCATCTACCGCTACCACCCGATGGTGCGCGAGGCGAGGGCGCGGATCGCGCGCGGCGAGGCCGGTGACCTCCTCACGCTGGACTGCTCCTATCTGCAGGACTGGATGCTCCTGCCGAGCGACGACGACTGGCGTGTGCGCTCCGAGTCGGGCGGCGCCTCCCGCGCCTTCGCCGACATCGGCTCGCACCTCTGCGACCTCATCGAGTTCGTGATCGGCGAGCGGATCCGCACACTCAGCGCCCGCACCCGCCGCGTCTTCTCGGAGCGCTCGGGGCAGGCGGTCGACACCGAGGACATCGTGGCCGTGCTCGTGGAGACCGACTCGGGCGCGCTGGGCACCCTGCTCATCTCGCAGATGGCCCCCGGACGCAAGAACGCCCTGACCCTGGAGCTGCACGGTTCGAAGCAGAGCCTCCGCTTCGAGCAGGAGCGCCCCGAGGAGCTCTGGATCGGCATGCGCGAGGAGTCCCGGCTGCTGCTGCGCGACCCCGCCGCGTCCGACCCGGATTCGGCCCGACTCCAGCGGGTGCCCGCCGGACACTCCATGGGCTACCAGGACGCGTTCAACGGATTCGTCGCCGACGTCTATGCGGCCATGGCCGGGGGGACCCCCGACGGGCTCCCCACATTCGCGGACGGCTACCGCTCCGCCGTGCTGACGGAGGCCGTGCTCGACTCGGCGGCGGACGGCGGACGATGGGTGGAGGTGGCGGCATGACCACGACCACGACGCAGCCGGTGCTGCAGGTGACCGGTATCCGCAAGTCGTTCTTCGGCGTCGAGGTGCTCAGCGGCATCGACTTCGACGTGCGGCCGGGCGAGGTGCACGGCCTCGTCGGCGAGAACGGCGCCGGCAAGTCCACGCTCATGAAGATCATCGCGGGCGTGCAGCCGGCGGACGAGGGCGTGATCGCGTACCGCGGAGAAGAGGTGCATCACGCGCACCCGCGGCAGGCGATGGATGCCGGGATCGTCACGGTCTTCCAGGAGTTCACCCTGCTCCCGGAGCGCACCGTGGCGCAGAACGTCTACCTCGGCCGCGAGCCGCGACGCGGGGGCTTCGTCGACCAGCGGGCGATGAACACCCGGACGGCGGAGCTGCTGTCCGACCTCGGTGTCTCGTTCATCGAGCCGCAGGCGCGGGTCGGCTCGCTCACGGTCGCCGAGCAGCAGATCGTCGAGATCGTCAAGGCGCTCTCGTTCGACGCGCAGGTCATCTCCATGGACGAGCCGACCGCGGCCCTCAGCGACCGCGAGGTCGAGCTGCTCTACGCGATCATCCGGCGACTCACCTCCCGGGGCGTCGCCGTGATCTACGTCTCGCACCGGCTGAAGGAGATCTTCGACCTGTGCGACCGCATCACGATCCTCAAGGACGGCGCCCTGGTCTCGACGGACGAGACCGCCGCCCTGACCACCGACGAGCTGGTGCGGCGCATGGTCGGCCGCTCGATCCAGTCGTACTTCCCCGACGCGGTCGAGGGCACGACGGTGGGCGAACCGCGTCTCGAGCTGGAGGGCTGCGGCAACGCCTACGTCGACGGGGTCTCCCTGACGCTGCGCGCGGGCGAGATCGTCGGCATCGCGGGGCTGCAGGGCTCCGGGCGCACCGAACTCGTGGAGGGAGTGTTCGGCATCCAGGCGTTCACCCGCGGCACGATGCGCATCGACGGGGCGCCGGCGCGCATCACCAACGCCCGTGCGGCCGTCCGCGCCGGACTCGCCCTGGTCTCCGAGGACCGCAAGGCGCAGGGGCTCGCGCTCGGACAGTCGACCCTCGACAACGCCCTGCTGGTGGTGCGCGGCGTGTTCGCCGGACGCACGGCCGCCTCCCGCCGCGAGGTCCCCGGCGTCCTGAGCTCGCTCGAGGTCAGCTCGCAGGGCGTCGACCAGGAGGTGCGCTTCCTCTCCGGCGGCAACCAGCAGAAGGTCGTGCTGGCCAAGTGGCTGCTCACGCAGCCGCAGATCGTGCTCTTCGACGAGCCCACCCGGGGCATCGACGTGGGCGCCAAGTACGCCGTCTACCAGTTGATGCGAGACCTCGCCGCCGAGGGGAAGGCGGTCCTGATGGTGTCGAGCGAGCTCCCGGAGGTGATCGGCATGAGTGATCGGATCCTCGTGATGCACGACGGCGAGCTCGTCGCCGAGCTTGCCGCAGGCTCCGCGGAGCACGAGATCCTCGGCGCCGCGACCGGTGCGAGCGATCCGGGCACCGCGACGGAAGGGGGTGCACGATGAAGCGCCTCAAGATCGACTCCACGGTCATCGTCCTCGGCATCCTGCTGCTGGTCCTCGTCGTCGGCGCGATCCTCGTCGGCACGGTCGGGCGCAACTTCCTCAGCGCCGGCAACATCCGCGACATCCTCACCGGCATGAGCGTGCTCGGCCTCGTCGCGATCGGGCAGACGCTCGTGGTGCTCGGTGCCTCCCTCGACCTCTCCGTCACGTATGTGATCAGTCTGTCGAGCCTGCTCGCGGCCACGATCATGAACGGGAACCCGGGAAACATCCCGCTGGCCGTGATCGTCACCCTCCTCGTCTGCGCCGGCGTCGGCCTCCTGAACGGCCTCATCGTCACGGTCCTCAAGGTGAACGGGTTCATCGCCACGCTCGGCGTCGGCCTCATCCTGCAGGGCATCCTGAACACCAACTTCGAGGGCTCGGCCGGGAACGTCCCGTGGGCCTTCCAGCTCATCGGCGCCACCGGGGTCGGACCCATCCCGGTCTCCACGCTCATCATGGTCGTGCTGGCCGTCGTCGTCTGGGTCCTGCTCAACCGCACCCGCACCGGCGCGCACCTCTACGCGGTCGGCGGTGATCCCGAGATCGCCCGTCTGTCGGGCGTCCGCACCCGGATGCCGCTGATCTGGGCGCACGTCCTGTGCTCGGTCTTCGCGGCTCTCGCGGGGCTCCTCCTCGCCAGCAGGCTCGGCGTCGGCAGTCCGACCGTGGGCCAGCAGGGCGGATACGCGCTGCTGTCGATCGCGGCGGTCGTCCTCGGCGGCACGCTCTTGTTGGGCGGACGCGGCTCCATCTGGGGCACCATCGGCGGCGTGGCGATCCTCGCGGTCGTCGACAACGTGATGAGCGTGATGCAGGTCAACCCGTTCCTCAAGGACGTCGTCCGCGGCGTGGTGATCGTCGCCGCGGTGGCCGTGTACAGCCGGCGCTCCATCGTGCGCCGCCGGCCGCGCTTCGGCGCCGGGGGCACGCGCACCGGTGGGGACGACGCCGCGAAGGCCGCAGCGCCCGAGATGGCGGCCGCGGTGTCGCAACTCGCCGACCACACCTCCGATACCACTCTCCCTGCGGAAGGAGGGCGCTCATGAACGCGCTGCGCACACTCGTCAGCCCGCGCGGGGCGGTGTTCCTGCTGCTGGTGATCCTGCTGGTGGCGGTCACGATCCTCAACCCGAGCTTCGCGGAGCCCGGTCAGTTCATGCGGTTCCTGCAGCGGGTGGCCCCCATCGCGATCGTCGCGATCGGCCAGTACTTCGTGATCATCGCCGGGGAGTTCGACCTGTCGCAGGGCTCGCTCATCACGGCCCAGGTCATCATCGCCGGCAACCTGGTGGGGCAGGACGACGCCCGCACCGTCCCGGTGCTGCTGCTCATGGTCGTGTTCGCCGTGGCCGTCGGACTCGTGAACGGCGTGATCACGACCCTGCTCAAGGTGCCGTCCTTCATCGTCACGCTCGGCATGATGCTCGCCCTCCTCGGAGGGGTCATGTGGTGGACCGGGGGAGCGGCGACCGGCAACCCCGCCGACAGCTTCCGGGAGATCGGCCGCGGGGGGATCCGCGACATCCCCCTCCTCGACTTCCTCCCCTGGGCCGTGCTGCTGCTGATCGCGTGGCTCGCCCTCGGCATCTGGATCACCAAGCGCCCGCTGGGCAAGACGCTGATCGCGGTCGGCGACAACGCCCGCGCGGTCGACTACGCCGGTGCGCGCCGCGCCTGGGCGACCACGCGCGCGTTCATCATCTCGTCGCTGTCCGCCTCGCTGTCGGCCGTGCTGCTGGTCGGCTACGCCGGCGTGCACCCCTCGGTCGGTCGCGGCTACGAGTTCACGGCGATCACCGCCGTCGTGCTCGGTGGCGTCGTGCTGGGCGGCGGCCGCGGCTGGATCGTCGGCGCGGTCGCCGGCGCCTTCGCCCTCGAGGCCCTGTTCATGCTGCTCAACATCGCCGGCGTCCCGTCGACGCTGCGCGATGCCGTCCAAGGCGTCATCATCATCGCGGCCGTCGCGTACTCCGCCGTCGCCTTCCGGGCACGACGCAAGCGCGGCCCCCAGCCCCCTCCCGATCTCACCACCGAAGAACCCGCACCAACCAGAACCATCCACACCAACAGCACCATCCACACAGAAACCAGAGGAGATTAGCAATGCGACGATCAATGAAGATCGCCACCGCAGGGGTGGCCCTCTTCGGCCTCATCGCGCTCGCCGGGTGCACGACCGACCCGTCCGTGGCGCCGGCCGAATCGGAGAGCCCCGAGGCGGCGGAGACGACCGAGTGGTTCGACCAGGAGCTCTTCGACAAGCAGGACGAGGAGCGCGGTGTCGACCCGCAGGGACCGGCCGATGAGCCGTACCTGCAGCACATCAACGCCGAGATGGTGGACACGTCGGACTTCGCCAGTGAAGGAGCCAAGAAGGCCTGCTTCGCGAACGCGTCGATCTCCAACCCGTGGCGTCAGACGGGCTGGATCACGATGAACGAGCAGCTCAAGGCGCTGCAGGCGGACGGGGCGATCAGCGAGATGGAGACCCGCGATGCGCAGGACTCCGATGACACCCAGATCGCCGACATCGACTACTTCATCTCCGAGGGCGAGTGCGATGTGTTCCTCATCTCGCCGAACAGCACCGCGGCGATGACCCCGGCCGTCGAGCGGGCGTGCGACACGGGCAAGCCCGTCATCGTGTTCGACCGCGGCGTCAACACCGACTGCCCGGTCACGTTCATCCACCCGATCGGCGGCTTCGCCTGGGGGATCGACACCGCCGAGTTCCTGATCGACAACCTCGAGAAGGGCGACAAGGTCGTGGCGCTGCGCATCCTCCCGGGTGTCGACGTGCTCGAGCACCGCTGGGCCGGCGCGAAGAAGCTGTTCGACGAGGCCGGCATCAACGCGGTGGACCACTTCACGGGTGCCGATCCGGCCGAGATCAAGAGCATCATCAGCGATGAGCTCGCGAAGGGCGACGTCGACGGCATCTGGATGGACGCCGGTGACGGCGCCGTCGCCGCCATCGAGGCGTTCGAGGACGCCGGCGCGGACTACCCGGTCATGACCGGTGAGGACGAGATGAGCTTCCTCCGCAAGTGGAAGGACACGGGTCTCACGGGGCTCGCGCCGGTGTACTCCAACTTCCAGTGGCGCACCCCGCTGCTCGCAGCGCAGATGATCTTCGCCGGTACCGAGGTGCCGAAGGAGTGGGTGCTCCCGCAGAAGCCGATCACGGAGCCGGAGCTCGACGAGTACCTGAAGGCCAACGAGGGCATGCCCGACGGCCACTACGCCAAGTTCGGCGGGGAGAACCTCCCCGGCTACCCGACGGTGTGGCAGCAGCGCCAGATCCCGTAACCGAAATCCGCTCCCGCCCTTCCGCTCCGCGCCTGTGGAGTGGGAGGGTGGGAGCGCTTCACGATCACAAGGACAACGATGCCCCGCACGATCGCCGTCAACACCTGGGTGTGGACGTCTCCGCTCACGGACGCCACGCTCGAACCGCTCGCCCGCAAGGCCGCCGGCCTGGGCTACGGGGCCCTGGAGCTTCCGCTCGAGAGCGTCGGGGACTGGGATCCCGTGCGCACCCGTGACGTGCTCGACGGCCTGGGGCTGGGGGCGATCGTCGTCGGAGCGATGGGACCGGGCCGGTCTCTGGTCGCCCGCGCGGGCGATGTCGCCGCGACGCAGGACTATCTGCGGGCCTGCCTCGGGGCGGCGCAGGTGCTCGGAGCCGACGTGGTGGCCGGACCGTTCTACGCCCCGACCGGTGTGACCTGGCGGATGGACGCCGAGGAGCGGACCGCGGTCGTGGCGGAGCTGCGCGAGAATCTGGCCCCGCTCGCCGACGACGCCGCGGCCGCGAGCATCACGCTCGCGATCGAACCGCTCAACCGCTACGAGACGAGTCTGCTCAACACCGTCGAGCAGAGCCTCGATGCCCTGGGGCCGCTGCTCGGGGGAGGGGTCGGCCTCGCGCTCGACACCTACCACCTCAACATCGAGGAGAAGCGCCCCGCCGACGCGATCCGCGCCGCGGGGTCGGCGATCGCCCATGTGCAGGTGTGCGGGAGCGACCGCGGGGCGGTCGGCGACGACCACACGGACTGGCCGGGCATCCTCGCCGCGCTCGACGACGCCGACTATCGAGGGCCGCTGGGCCTGGAGAGCTTCACCGGCGAGAACGCGACCATCGCCGTCGCGGCGTCCGTCTGGCGTCCGCTCGCCCCGAGTCAGGACGAACTCGCCGCGCGCAGCATCGCCGCGCTGCGGGCATTCGGGACCTGAGCCCCTGCACGAGTCCGAGACGAAGGAGTCCTCATGAGCAGTCACCCGGTCACCCTGTTCACCGGCCAGTGGGCCGATCTGCCCTTCGAGGAGGTCGCCCGTCTCGCTGCGGAGTGGGGTTACGACGGGCTGGAGGTCGCCGCCTCCGGTGACCACCTCGACCTGCGGCGTGCCGATGAGGACGATGCCTACGTGGCGTCGCGCCGGGAGATCCTCGACCGGCACGGCCTGAAGATCTTCGCGATCTCGAACCATCTCGCCGGTCAGGCCGTGTGCGATGCGCCGATCGACTTCCGGCACCAGGCGATCCTCCGCGAGTACGTGTGGGGCGACGGCGAGGCCGAGGGCGTGCGGCAGCGCGCGGCGGAGGACATGAAGCGGGCGGCCCGCGTCGCGCGCAAGCTCGACATCGACACCGTGGTCGGGTTCACCGGCTCGTCGATCTGGCCGTATCTGGCGATGTTCCCGCCGGTGCCGGCATCCGTCATCGAGGGCGGGTTCGACGACTTCGCCGACCGATGGAACCCGATCCTCGACGTGTTCGACGCGGAGGGCGTGCGGTTCGCGCACGAGGTGCATCCGGGGGAGATCGCGTACGACTATTGGTCGAGTGTGCGGGCGCTGGAGGCGATCGACCATCGCGAGGCGTTCGGGTTCAACTGGGACCCCTCGCACATGATGTGGCAGAACATCGATCCGGTCGGGTTCATCGTGGACTTCGCGGCCCGGATCTATCACGTGGACTGCAAGGACACCCGGATGCGTCCGCACAACGGTCGGGCCGGCGTGCTCGGTTCGCACCTGCCGTGGGGCGATCCGCGACGGGGCTGGGACTTCGTCTCGACGGGGCACGGCGACGTTCCTTGGGAGGACGCGTTCCGCGCGCTGGACGCGATCGGCTACACCGGGCCCATCTCCATCGAGTGGGAGGACGCCGGCATGGACCGCGTGCACGGCGCCCCCGAGGCGCTGGCCTACGTGCGCTCGCTGCTGTGGCCGCAACCCGATGCCTCGTTCGATGCCGCGTTCAGCAATCAGTGACGAACCCCGACAGGAGCCCCATGTCGATCCAGCACACCGTCGTCTTCCGCCTCGTGCACGCGGAAGGATCCGCCGAGGAGCGGGAGTTCCTGGCGACCGGCCACGCCGTGCTCACGTCGATCCCCGGCGTCGAGGACTTCACGATCCGCCGTCAGGTCAGCGGAAAGAGCGACCTCACACATCAGTTCGCGATGGTGTTCGCGGATCAGGGCGTCTACGACGCCTACGACGCCCATCCCGCGCATCGGGCGTTCGTCGCGGAGCGCTGGGTGCCCGAGGTCGCCGCGTTCCAGGAGTACGACTTCGTGGAGTGACGTCGTCCCGATCAGGCCGTGAGCTCGCGCAGGCGCACCAGGCGCTCGTGCCCGGTCTCTTCGAGTTCCGCGATGTCGTCGCGTGACTTGAGGAAGTCGGAGAACGAGCGGTAGCCGAGGGCCTTCTCGCTGAACGAGGGGTCCATGCGACGCATGTGCGTCTTCACGGCGGAGCTGTGCAGCCACTCGTCGGCGTCGGCCTTGTCGTGGCCGAGACGCAGGGCACGCTCCAGCAGCTGTGTCGCTTCGCCCTGCTCGTCGAGCTTGGGCTCCTCGACCTTGGGGGCGGCGGCCTTCGACTTCGCGCGGCGCGGGGCCTTGGCCTTGGGGGCGTCGGCCGCCTCCGGCACGGCCTCGGGCGCGGGCTCCGCGACGGCCTCGGCCTTCGCGGCGACGGCGGGAGCCGCCTTCACCGGACGCACGACGCCGGGCAGCGAGTCGTACGACTCGAACTCGTCGCAGGCCGCGGCGAGCGACTTGGCTGTCGAGCCGGAGACGCCGACGCCGATCACGTAGCGTCCGAGGCGCTTGCAGCGCTGCGCGAGCGGCACGTAGTCGCTGTCTCCGGCCACGATCACGACGTGCGTGAGGTCGGGCAGCCGGAACATGTCTTCGACGGCATCCACGGCGAGGCGGATGTCGGCGCCGTTCTTGGCGTAGGCCGCGGCCGGGAAGAGCTGCACGAGGTCGACGGCACGGGCCACGAGTTGCGAGCGGTACTCGGCGTTGACGGGCGAGGACCAGTCGGCATACGCGCGCGTCAGCACCAGGGTGCCGAAGGAGGCGGCGTAGTCGATGATCGCACCGACCTCGATCATCGCCCGGCTCAGCCGCTCGACGACGTCGGGATCGTTCGGGTTCTCGGTGATCCGCTGCCGGTCCTTGCCGTAGGCGTTGCGTCCGTGCACCCGGTCGTACCAGGAGATGACGATGTTGTCGAAGTCGAGGTAGACGGCGACGCGGGCATCGGTGGTCTCGGCCATGATCAGATCTCCTCGCGGGGGTAGCGGACGCCGATCTGCGCTCTGATCTCATCGAGGGTGCCCATGATGGCCACGCTCTCCGCGATCGGGAGGATGTCGCCCTCCAGGACGCCGTCGCGCACCAGACGTTCGGCGGCGAGGGCCTGGAACTGCATGCCGCGCCCCTCGACCTGGGAGCTGTACTCCTCCTGCACCGTGCCGTCCGGCAGGACCACGCGGAACGTGGTGGGCGTGTACCAGACGGTGTCGATGTCGATGCGCGCCGCGGTGCCGATGATGCTGGCCACGTTGGGCCCGGCCGCTCGCGAGGACGAGAGGCTGGTGGAGACCGCTCCGCCCTCGTGCGTCATCACCGTGGCGACCTCGGCATCGGCACCTGTCTCGATCAGGCGACCGACCGCGTGGATCGTCGTCGGTGCGCCCAGGATGTCCCAGATGAAGGAGATCGGGTAGATGCCGAGGTCGAGCAGGGCGCCGCCGCCGAGCTCGAGGGCATTGAGCCGGTGCGTCGGGTCGGTGGGCAGCAGTTGCGTGTGGTCGGCGCTCACGGCGCGGATCTCGCCGAGGACGCCGTCGGCGATGAGCTCGTGGATGCGGAGCATGTGCGGCAGGTACCGCGTCCACATCGCCTCCATCGCCAGCAGCCCGCGCTCCGCCGCGAGCGCCTGCAGGTCCTCCGCCTCCGCGCGGTTCAGCGTGAACGCCTTCTCGACCAGCACGTGCTTGCCGTTCTCGAGCGCGAGCCGGGCGTTCTCGTGGTGCATCGGATGCGGCGTCGAGACGTAGATGATGTCGACATCGGGGTCGGCCACCAGGGCCTCGTACGACGGGTGCGCGTGCGCGATGTCGAAGCGGGCGGCGAACGCGTCCGCCGACTCCTGCGAGCGCGACCCCACGGCGACCAGGTCGAGCCCCGCGGTGCGCAGATCGGATGCGAATGCGCCGGCGATACCGCCGGTCGCGAGGATTCCCCAACGAAGACCTGTCATGGTCTCAGCGTAGAGGGTGGGGTGGTTGTGTCGGACTGTTACACCCCATGACCTCCGGCATCGGCGCCCTCGCCGCGGGTTCTTGTCGCCTCCTACCGTGACGGCATGACCGAACCCCTCATCGTCGGCGCCATGGTGCGAACCCTGGGCGCCTACCCCTCGGGCTGGCGCCAGCCCGGAGCACACCGTGACCCCGCCGCCGACGCCGACATCCTGCGGCACATCGCGCGCGAGGGTGAGGATGCCGGTCTCGACTACCTGTTCTTCGGCGACTGGCTCGCGACCGGACCCGACCTGGAGTTCCGCGATCCGTACCTCCTGGCGCGCATCGATCCGGTGAGCGCCGTGCTCTTCCTCGCCGGCATCACGTCGCGGATCGGTCTGATCGCCACCGTCAACACGACCTACGCCGACCCGTACACGACGGCGCGTTCGCTGGCCTCGCTCGACGTGCTCACCCGCGGTCGCGCCGGCATCAACCTCGTCACGGGCGCCGAGCCGCGCGCCGCGGGCAACCACGGCCGTGACGCGCACGCCGACAACGAGACGCGCTACGACCGCGCGGAGGAGTTCGTCGAGGCGCTGCGACGGCTGTGGGACTCCTGGGACGAGGACGCCTGGATCGCGGATGCCGAACGCGGCGTGCTCATCGATCCCGAGGGGCTCCGCGCCGCGGACCTGCACGGCGCGCAGGTGCGGGTCACCGGACCTCTCAACGTCGCGCGGCCACCGCAGGGACGGATCCCGATCGTGCACGCCGGGACTTCGACCCGCTCCCGGGCGCTCGCCGCCACCGAGGCCGACCTCGCCCTGACCGCGGCCCCCACGCTCGCTGACGGCATCGCCACCCGGCGCCTGCTGCGGGACATCGCGGCCGAGGCCGGTCGCTCTCCGGACGCCCTGAAGGTGATCGCCCCGGTGCTCCCGGTCGTCGCCGACACGGATGCCGCCGCGCACCGCATCGTCGAGCGACTGCTGGCGCTCGTCCCGCTGGCCGAGGGGCACCAGCCGTCGAGGACCGCGTTCCCGCCGAACCGCACGGTCGCGGCGCTCGCCGACGCCCTGGATGTCGCTGCGGACGACCCGCTGCGCGCCGTCGCGTTCGACGCACCCGTCACCGCGGCGGAGGCCGCACGTCTCGGCGAGCGCGGCGCGGCGCTGATCGAGCGTCTCGCCCGCATCGCCGGGCTGCACGTCTCCGGGCTGCACGTCTCCGGAGCGGGCCGCGGGGAGCCGCTCACCTGGCGCCACCTGGTCGCGGCGCACGCGGTGCCCGCCGCGTTCGTCGTCGGCGACGCCCGGACGATCGCCGACCATTTCGAGACCTGGCGCGACGAGGGGGCGGCGGACGGCTTCAACGTGCTGTCGGCCTTCCAACCCGCCCAGTTCGAGGCGTTCACACGCCTCGCCGTCCCCGAGCTGCGCCGCCGCGGCCTGGTGCGCGATGCGGGGGAGCGCGAGGGGGCGACGCTCCGCGACCGCCTGGGCATTTCCTCGTATGTCGACGCGTGACCGCGGGTTTCGTCGGACGACATCCGGAGTCCGCCGCTTCGCGCCACGGCATCCGCGATTCCTACCGTGAGATCACCCTCACCACCCGAACCACCGCACCTGATCCACAGCACCCGAACCACAGCACCCGAAGCCAGGAGGCTCTCCGCATGAACCGTCGTCTCATCCGCGCTGCCGCAGTCGCGCTCCCGCTCATCCTCGCGGGCAGTCTCGCGGCCTGCGCGTCGTCGCCCGTCCCGGCGAACTCCGCCGCCGAGGCCGGCGACCCGGTCACCGGCGGGACGCTCACGTATCTCGAGCACCAGGCCTACACGAACCTGTACCCGCCGCAGGCCGGCTTCTACCCGAACGGCGGCATCGTCAACAACATCGCGGCGCGCCTCACCTGGCAGAACCCGGAGACCCTCGAGATCGAGCCGTGGATCGCCTCGGACTGGACCGTGAACGACGACGCCACGGAGTACACGTTCAACCTGAACGCCGACGTGACCTTCTCCGACGGCACCCCGCTCGACGCCGCCGCGGTGGCGAAGAACTTCGACACCTACGGTCTGGGCGACGCGGAGCGCGGCCTCACCGTCTCGGAGGCGATCAACAACTACGCCAGCAGCGAGGTGGTCGACGAGGACACCGTGACGTTCCACTTCACGGCGCCGTCGCCCGGGTTCCTGCAGGCGACCTCGACCATCAACTCGGGACTGCTGTCGCCGGAGACGCTGGACGGCACGATCGAGGACTTCGGCGCGGGCAACGCGGCCGAGATCATCGGCTCCGGCCCCTTCACCGTCACGGACGAGAAGCTCGGCACCGAGTACACCCTCACCGCCCGTGACGACTACGACTGGGGTCCCGACAGCGTCGACAACGACGGACGCCCCTACCTCGACGCCGTGCACGTGCTGATCACCCCGGAGGACTCGGTGCGCATCGGCTCGCTGCTCGCCGGTCAAGCCGACTACGTCCGCTACGTGCAGGCGTTCGACGAGGACCGCGTCGAGAGCGCGGGCTTCACCCTCTACGCCCCGCAGACCCGCGGCGTGAACAACTCGATCGCGCTGCGCCCCGAGAACCCGCTCCTCGGCGACATCCGCGTGCGCCAGGCGATCATCGCCGCCGTGAACGCGCAGGAGGTCGTCGACACGCTCTTCACCGAGAACTACCCGGTGGCGACATCGGTGCTCTCCTCGCAGGCGGTCGGCTACAAGGACGAGTCCGCGCACTACGCGTACGACCCGAAGAAGGCGGAGAAGCTGCTCGACGAGGCCGGCTGGAAGCCCGGCGCCGACGGCATCCGGGAGAAGGACGGCGAGCGCCTGTCGATCACCGTCTACGAGGCCAAGCCGCAGCCGCTGTCGAAGCAGACCCTGGAGCTGGTCGCGCAACAGCTGGCGACGGTCGGCGTGGAGCTCTCGGTCAAGCCCGGCGATGCCGGCAGCGCGGCCGAGGACACCCGCGATCCGCTGAAGACCGGCTTCTACCACTCGATGGTCGGCCGTGCGGACCTCGACGTGATCAAGAGCCAGTACTTCACGAAGAACCGCGACGTGCTGATCTCGAAGGACGCGAAGCTCGACGAGCTCCTGCTCGCCGTCGCCTCCGAGCCCGACGCCGACAAGCGCATCGCGGCCTCCCAGGCCGTGCAGGACTACATCGCCGAGCAGGCGTACGTGATCCCGCTGTTTGAGGAGCCGCAGGTGTACGGCACCGCGACCTACGTGCACGGCGTGGCCTTCGAGTCGGTCGGACGCCCCACGTTCTCCGGCGTGTGGCTCGCCGAGCACTGAGAGTCCCGGTGACACGATGAGCTTCGTCCTCCGACGAGCCGGGCAGGCCGCGATCGTTCTGATCGCGGCCTTCACGGCCACCTTCTTCCTGCTGCAGCTGCTGCCGGGCGATGCGATCCTGATCAAGTTCTCCGACCCCAGCCTCGGGCTGTCGCCGGATCAGCTCGACAGCATCCGCGCCACCTACGGGGCGGACCTGCCCTGGTGGGAGCAGTACCTGCACGCGGGTCTCGGCTTCCTCGCCGGAGACTTCGGCTTCTCGACCCAGTTCGGCACCCCGGTGCTGACGATGCTGGCCGAGGCCCTGCCGGCGACGCTGCTGCTCGCGTCGCTCGGACTCGTCGTCGCGCTGCTGCTGGCCGTCCTGATCGCGGGTCTGTCCTCGCTCGCCCCGTTCGCGTGGCTGCGCGACGGTCTGCGCCAGGTGCCGGGCCTCTTCGTCGCGGTGCCGGTCTTCTGGCTCGGCATCCTGCTCATCCAGGTGTTCTCGTTCGGACTGGGCTGGGTGCCGATCGTCGGCGCCGATCCGGTGCGCGGGCTCATCCTCCCCGTCCTGACCCTCGCGGTGCCGATCTCGGCGCCGCTGGCCCAGGTGCTCGTCCGCGCGATCGATCAGGTGCAGGCGCAGCCGTTCGTCACGGTGGTCCGCGCGAAGGGCGCGCCGCCGCTCTGGGTGCTGACGCGCTCGGTCGCCCGCAACGCCACCGTGCCGACCCTGACGATCGCCGGTGTGCTGTTCGGCGAGCTCGTCGGCGGCGCCGTGGTGACCGAGACCGTGTTCGGGCGCACGGGCATCGGCCGGCTGACCGAGCAGGCGGTGGCGAACCAGGACATCCCGGTGCTGCAGGGCGTGGTCCTGCTCTCCGCCCTGGGGTTCGTCATCATCAGCTTCGCGGTCGACCTCGTCACGCCGCTCATCGATCCGCGCCAGCGCACCGTCGCCTCGTCCCGCTCGCGGCGCGCCCTTCAGGAGGTGCCCGCATGACCGCTCCCGCGATCACCGAGCCGCTCGTCGCATCCGACGGCGCTCCGGCCCCGGTCCCGCCGACCCCGCCGACCAACGCCCCGCGGCGCCGCGTGCTGCGCGGCCGCTCCTGGGGGCTGTATCTGGCGTTCGCGGTCGTCGCGCTCGCCGTGCTCTGGGCGGTGATCCCCGGGGTGTTCGCACCGGGCGACCCGCTCACCGGCGTGCCGGCCGACAAGCTGCTGCCGCCCAGCGCCGCGCACTGGTTCGGCACCGACACGCTCGGCCGCGACCTGTTCGGCCGGGTCGTGCACGGCGCGGTGCACTCCCTCTCCGGAGCGCTCATCGCGGTCACCGTCGGCCTCGCGCTCGGTACGCTGCTCGGCGCGATCGCCGGTGCGGTCGGGGGTGTCGTCGACGACGTCCTGATGCGGGTGGTCGACGTGCTGCTCGCGATCCCCGGGCTGCTGCTGTCGCTCTCCGTGATCATCCTGCTCGGCTTCGGCACGGTGAACGCCGCGATCGCGGTCGGTCTCGGCAGCGTCGCGGCGTTCGCCCGCCTGATGCGGGCCGAGGTCGCGCGCGTGCGCCGGACCGAGTACGTCGAGGCGGCCTTCGGCAGCGGGGCGACGTTCTTCGCGGTGCTGCGCCGCCACGTGCTGCCGAACTCGCTGACCCCGATCGTCGCGCTCGCCGCGCTGCAGTTCGGCACCGCGATCCTCGCGATCTCGACCCTCGGTTTTCTGGGGTACGGGGCGCCGCCGCCCACGCCCGAGTGGGGGCTGCTGATCGCGGACGGCCGCAACTACGTCGGCACCGCCTGGTGGCTGACCGCGCTTCCCGGCCTCGTCGTCGTCGCCGTCGTCCTCAGCGCCAACCGGATCAGCCACCGCATCGGAAGGAGCGTGCGATGAGTGTTCTCTCCGCGACGGATCTGCGCATCTCGTACGGCGGCCGCGAGGTCGTCCACGGCATCTCGTTCGAGATCGCCGAGGGGCAGACCCTGGCGCTGGTCGGCGAGTCCGGCTCGGGCAAGTCCACCACCGCGCACGCTCTGCTCGGCCTGCTGCCCGCCGGCGGACGGGTCGACGGCGGGCGTGTGCTCCTCGGCGACCTCGACATCTCCGGGTGGTCGGATCGCGCGCTGCGCGGGATCCGCGGTCCCGAGATCGGGCTCGTGCCGCAGGACCCGACGACCTCGCTCGACCCGGTGCGTCCGATCGGCACGCAGGTCGAGGAGATCCTGCGTCTGCACGGACACAGCGATCGGCGGTCGCGTCGTGCGCGCGCCATCGAGCTGCTGGACCGGGTCGGCATCGACGACCCGGACCTGCGGGCGCGCCAGTATCCGCACGAGCTCTCCGGCGGCATGCGGCAGCGGGTGCTGATCGCGACCGCGATCGCCCTGCGTCCGCGCCTGTTGATCGCGGACGAGCCGACCAGCGCGCTCGACGCCACGGTGCAGCGCAAGGTGCTCGACCTGCTCGACGAGCTGCAGCGCGAGGAGGGCACCAGCATCCTGCTCGTCACGCACGACCTCGGCGTCGCGGCCGACCGGGCGGAACGCCTCGTCGTGCTCAAGGACGGCCGGATCGTCGAGCAGGGCGCCAGCGCGGCGGTGCTCGCGGCGCCGGGCGACGCCTACACGAAGCAGCTGCTCGCCGACGCACCCGCGTTCGCGACCGGATTCCGTCGCCCCGAGGCCCCGCCGTTCCTCCGGGACGCAGCCGCCGTCGCGGCCGAGCATCCGTACGCGATCGTCGCGGAGGGTCTCGTGAAGGAGTTCCGGGTCGCCGGACGCGAGCGGTTCCGCGCGGTCGACGACGTCTCGTTCCGCGTGCGCAGGGGCACCACGCATGCGCTGGTGGGGGAGTCGGGGTCGGGCAAGACCACGACCGCGCGCCTGGTCACCCGCTTCCACCAGCCGGACGCCGGGACCATCGAGGTCGCGGGCGCCGACGTCACCCGTGCGCAGCGGGAGCAGCTGCGCACGCTGCGACGACGCATCCAGCTCGTGTATCAGAACCCGTTCGCGTCGCTGGATCCGCGGCAGCAGATCGTCGACATCGTGGCCGAGCCGCTGCAGAACTTCCGCGTCGGCAGTCGCGCCGAACGACGCGATCGCGCCCTCGCCCTGCTCGACCGGGTCTCGTTGCCCGCGGACGTGGCGCGCCGCACCCCGCGCGAGCTCTCCGGAGGGCAGCGCCAGCGCGTCGCGATCGCCCGCGCGCTCGCGATCGACCCGGAGATCGTCGTGCTCGACGAGGCCGTGTCGGCGCTGGACGTGACCGTGCAGGCCCGCATCCTCGAGCTGCTCACCTCGCTCCAGGCGGAGCTCGGACTCACCTATCTGTTCATCTCGCACGACCTCGCGGTGGTGCGCAGGATCAGCCACACGGTCTCGGTGATGCGCCGGGGCCGGATCGTCGAGGAGGGGCCGACCGAGGAGCTCTTCCACGACCCGCAGCACGACTACACCCGGGAACTGCTCGCCGCGGTCCCCGGACGAACGGAGACCGTCGTATGACCACCGCGCCCACCGTCGCCTTCTTCACGCGTCTGCTCGACGACGCCGCACCGGCCGACCGCTACGCCCTGGCGACGGCGCAGATCCAGCAGGCCGAGCGTCACGGCATCGGCCGGGCCTGGGTCGCCCAGCACCACTTCCACGCGGCCGAGGGCGGGCTGCCGTCGCCGCTGGTGTTCCTCGCGCACGTCGCGGCGCGCACGAGCCGCATCCGACTGGGCACCGGGGTGATCACGCTGCCGCTGGAGGACCCGGTGCGGGTGGCCGAAGACGCCGTGGTCGCGGATCTGCTCTCCGGGGGGCGTGTGGATCTGGGGCTCGGCAGCGGGGGAACCCCGTCGTCGTTCGCGCCCTTCGGGGAGGACGTGCGCGACAAGGGACCGACCTACGACCGCAAGCTGCGCCTGCTGCTCGACGGTCTGGCCGGGCGCGACGTCGGGGCCGGGAACACGCTGTATCCGGACGCCGGCGACCTGGCCGACCGGGTCTGGCAGGCCACGTTCTCGGTACCGGGCGGACATCGCGCCGGCATCCACGGGCACGGGCTGCTGCTCTCCCGCACCCAGCCGCGCGGGGTCGATCGTCTGCACGCGCCGCTGTCGGAGCTGCAGGACCCGATCATCGACGCCTACCTCGACGCCCTCCCCGACGGCGCGACGCCACGGATCACCGCCTCGCGCACCGTGTTCGTCGCGGACGACCGCGCCGAGGCCCTGCGGTTCGCCGAGGTCGGACTGCGCCGTGCGGCCGAGGGGTTCCGGCGCCAGGGTCAGACGATCCCGGGCGACGGCATCGACGACCTCATCGCCGCGCTGGACACCCACCTGGGGACGCCGGAGGAGGTGGCGCACTCGCTCGCGGCCGACGCCACGCTCGCCCGCGCGACCGAGGTGGCCTTCCAGGTGCACTCCGTCGACGCGCCGCACGAGCACGTGCTGCGTTCGATCGAGCTCTTCGCCGCCGAGGTCGCTCCCGCCCTCGGCTACGCGCTCACCCCTTCCCCCGACGACACCCTCACCCTCAAGGAGAACGCATGACAGACGACATCGTGGATCAGATCGCGGGGGTGACGCCCGAGCTCGATGCGCTGCGGCGCCGTCGGCCGGTGACCAGGGAGCAGCTGCAGGCGAGCTTCGACGCCCTGTTCCACCCGGTGTCGGTCGAGCACGTCTCGCCGGCGGAGCGCGAGCTGGTGGCGGCGTTCGCCACGGCCCTCGCCGGTGCCGAGGACGCGACCGCGGCCTTCTACGCCGCCCGTGCGCAGGACGCCGCTCCGCAGCTGGCGGCCGTGGTCCTCGACGAGGCGGCGGGGGCGGCCGGCAGCGGACCCTTCGGGGCCTACACGGAGCTCGGTCTGCAGGACGAGAACACGGAGGGGACGCGATACACCCCGTCCGAGGCGGTCACCACGGCCGTCGGGGAGCGCCTCGCCGCGGCTCTCGCGCACACCCACCTGCTGGTCTTCCGCCCTCGCGAAGCCTCGAGCGCCGACCTCGGCCGCCTGCTCGACGCGGGCTGGTCGACAGACGGGATCGTGACCCTGTCGCAGCTGGTGTCGTTCCTCGCGTTCCAGCAGCGCGTGGTGACCGGACTCCGGGTGCTCACCGCCGCGGGACTGACCGCGACCGACGCCGCCACCGCAGAGAACTCCGAGGAGGAGGCCGCATGACCGCCGAGCAGACCGTGCTCCGCCACGACGACGCCCCGCACCCGCACGCGTTCACCCGCGGCGAGGTCGGCTGGGTCCCGCACCTCGAGCCGCTCGCGGAGGAGGAGCTGACGGAGCGGCACTACGAGGGCCTCGTCGAGGCGGCGCGCGCGAAGAACGACTACTTCCGCCTGCTCGCGCGCGACCCCGAGGTGCTCAGGGCGCGCACGCTCGTCGACAAGGACATCTTCTACAACGCGGCGGAGGGTCTGCCCCGCGCCGACCGCGAGCTGGCGGCGACCGCGGCCTCCCGTCGCAACGGCTGCGTCTTCTGCGCCTCGGTGCACTCGCGGTTCGCCGCGCACCACAGCAAGCGCACGGACGATGTCGACCTGCTGCTGGAGGAGGGTGTCGAGGCCGATCTCGGCGAGCGGTGGAACGCGATCGTCGCCGCATCCATCGCCCTCACCGACACGCCGAGCGCTTTCGGCGAGGACGAGATCGCGCGGCTGCGCGCCGCCGGACTCGACGACCTGGAGGTCGCCGACGTGATCCACGGCGCCGCGTTCTTCAACTGGGCGAACCGGCTGATGCTCTCGATCGGCCGACCGGTGGCGCCGGCCTGATCGGAGCCGCTACGGCACCAGGATGATCTTGCCCGAGGCGGCGCCGGACTCCATGAGCTCATGGGCCTGCGCCGCCTCGGCGAGCGGCAGCTGCGGGCCGAGCTCGATCGTGAAGTCGCCGGAGTCGAGGAGGGCGATCGTCTCGGGCATCGCCTCGGCGCGCCAGGCGAGCTCCTGCTCGGTGAGCGGCACGGGAGAGCCGCCGGAGAAGGCGCGGATGCCGAAGGACGCGGCATCCGGTCCGCGCACGATCGTGGCGATCCGGTCGCGGTCGGCCACGAGGGCGAGCGACGTCTCGATCGCCTCGTCGGTGCCCGCGCCGTCGAGCACCACGGTGACCGGCGCCGGAGCGGCGTCGCGAACCCGGTCGAGCAGTCCGTCGCCGTAGGCCACGGGGATCGCACCGAGCTCGCGCAGCTGGTCGTGACGGGCGGGGCTCGCCGTGGCGATGACGGTCGCGCCCCAGGCGACGGCGAACTGCACGGCGGCCTGTCCGACGGCTCCGGAGCCCGCGTGCACGAGCAGCACGTCGTCGCTCGTCACACCGAGCGAGCGCAGCGCCTGGTAGGCGGTGCCGGCCGGGATGCCGATCGCGGCGCCCTCCGCGGTCGTGACGGAGTCGGGGAGCTTCGCGAGCTTCGTCGTCGGCACCGCGATCGCCGAGGCGTAGGTGCCCTGCGCCTCGCGGATGGCGACGCGATCTCCCACCGCGAAGTCGTCGACCCCCTCGCCGAGCGCCTCGACCACGCCGGCTCCGTCGAAACCGACCCCGCGGGGCTCGGTGATCGGCGGGGAAGGCCGCTTGTGGGCGCGGAGTTTCGCATCGATCGGATTGGCACCGGCCGCCTCGATCCGGACGACGACCTCGCCGCGCGCAGCGACGGGGTCGGGGATCTCGATCAGGTGCAGGACATCGGGGGAACCGAACTCGGTGTAGACGATCGCGCTGGCCATGCGTTCAGGCTACCGGCGTCGGAGACCTCCGGGCGCGGATCAGCGGCCGGAGAGCGCCTTCAGGATGCGCTGCGGCGACACGGGCTGCGCCGTCCCGAGGCGCTGGGCGAAGACGCTCACGCGATACTCCTCCAGCAGCCAGCGCACCTCGACCAGGGCGGGCGGGGCATCGGGCGCGAGCGGGATCGTTCCTCCCGCATCCTCGAACGCCTTCGCCATCCGTTCGTACTCGGTCATGCGCGCCCGGTCCTTGCCCGGCTCGCTTCCCAGCGTCTTCAGCCGGTCGAGCATCCCCTCCAGATATCGCGGGAAGTGCGTGAGCCGGTCGGCGCCGGCGGCGGAGACGAACCCCGGATGCAGCAGCCCGCTGAGCTGGGTGCGGATGTCGTTGAGCGGGCCGAGCAGGGCGAGGGAGTTCTGCGACTTGATGCCCCGCTCGACCTCGCGGGACTTCGTGAGGATGCGCGCGACGAGCGACACGCACGCGAAGAGCTCGTCGACGAGGACGGCCGAGACCGCGTCGCGCACCCGCGTGAACTCGGCCTCGCTGCGCACGATGCCGTCCGGCACGATGCCCTGGATGACCTTGCGGGCCACCGCCGCGCGGCAGTCCTCGATGAGGGCGGCGGCGGACGGGTAGGGCGAGGCTGCGAGCGCGAGCTTCTCCTGGCTCGTGAGGTGCTGCTGCACGTACGAGGAGGGGGAGGGCACGCCGAGCAGCACGAGTCGCAGCACCCCGTCGCGCGTGGCTGCGGCCGCGGCATCCGGCGTCGACTCGACACGGACCGACACGCTCTTGCCCGCATCGATGATCGCGGGGTAGCCGCGCACCACACCGCCGGCGACCCGGGTGTCGAGCACCTCGGGCAGCTCGCCGAAGGTCCAGGCCGTCAGACCGGTCTGCTCGACCGGTGCGGCGGCGACCCGCTCCGCACCGCGGTTCCCGCCCGGCGCTCCGGAACGCGGCGGAGCGGCGATCGAACGGGCGACACTGCTGCGCGCGCGGTCGGAGAGCTGCGTCTGCAGCGCGCGCAGGTCACGCCCGGAACCGACCACCCGGCCGCGCTCGTCCACGGCGCGGAAGTTCATCCGCAGGTGGGCCGGCACCCGCTCGTCGTCGAAGTCGGCCGCCGAGACCAGCTGGTTCGCGAGCGGCTGGATGCGCCGTGCGAGAGCCTCCTTGAGCGTGCGCGGGGGCAGGCCGCCGTGCGACTCCGGTCCCTCCTCGGTGAGCTCGGCCCCGAACTTCTCGGCCCAGTCGGCGGCGGGCACGACGTGGCGACGGATCGCCTTCGGCAGCGCGCGCAGCAGACCCGTCACGAGCTCGGCCCGGAGCCCGGGGACCTGCCAGTCGAAGCCGCGGTCCTCGAGCTGCGCGAGCAGAGGGAGGGGTACGACCACGCTGACGCCGTCGTCGTCCGCTCCCGGCTCGAACCGGTAGGCGAGGCCGAGCACCTGATCGCCCTGCGTCCACCGGGTCGGGAATTCGCGCTGATCGGCACGCTCGGCGTCGTCGATCAGGTCGCTCTCGCGCATCACGAGCAGCTTCGGCGTCGCCGCCATGGCCTCTCGCCACCAGCTCTCGAACGACCGCACGTCGAACACGTCGGCGGGGATGCGCTCGTCGTAGAACCGGAACACGGCCTCGTCGCCGGCGAGGATGTCGCGACGGCGCTCGCGCTCCTCCAGCTTCTCGAGGCGCTTGCGCAGCTCGGCGTTGCTGCGCCAGAACGCGCTCACACGCTTGTCGATCCGCGTCGGGTCCCACTCGCCCTCGACCAGCGCGTGCCGCACGAACAGCTCCCGCGAGGCGGCCCGGTCGATGCGGGCGAACTGCACGCGTCGCCGGGGGATGATCTCGAGCCCGAACAGCGTCACCTTCTCGAACGCGACGGCGGCACCGGCATCCTTCGACCAGTGCGGCTCGGTCACCTGACGCTTGGCCAGGTCGCCGGCGAGGGGCTCGGCCCACGCGGGGTCGATCGCGGCGACCGTGCGGGCGAAGGTGCGCGAGGTCTCGACGATCTCGGCGGCGATCACCGCGCGCGGGCTCTTCTTGCGCAGTCCGGAGCCGGGGAAGATCGAGAAGCGGATGCCGCGGGCTCCGCGGTACTCCGCGATGCGCCGCCCCTTCTGCTCCTTCGCGGGGGAGTGCGCCTTGCCGGCCGGTGCCGTGCGCTCGTCGAGGAGTCCGATCTGCGACAGGAGCCCGGAGAGCAGGGCGCGGTGGATCGCGTCGGGGTCGCTCGTCCCGTCGGCATCACCGGTGCGGTCGGAGGTCTTCACGAGCGTCCGCAGCTGGCGATGCACGTCGAACCACTCGCGCACCCGCACGTAGTTCAGGTGCTCGGAGCGGCACAGCCGTCGGAACGCGCTCGATCCGAGCTCGCGCTGCTGCTCGCGCAGGTGGTTCCACAGGTTCAGCAGGGTCAGGAAGTCGCTGGTCGGGTCGACGAACCGCGCGTGCAGACGGTCGGCCTCGTCCCGACGCTCCTCGGGGCGCTCGCGCACGTCCTGGATCGTCATGCCCGAGACGATCGCGAGCACGTCGCGCGTCACGGTGCCACCGGAGCCCGCCCTGCCGGCCTCGATCAGCATCCGCGCGAACCGTGGATCGATCGGCATGCGCGAGATGTCGCGACCCGTGCGGGTGAGGTGCGGGGCTCCATCACGACGGGACGGTTCGACGGCGCCGAGCTCGGTGAGCAGGTCGAAGGCGGCCTTCACACCCCGCGAGTCGGGCGGAGTGAGGAAGGGGAACGCGGTGATGTCGCCGAAGCCGAGCGACAGCATCTGCAGGATGACGGAGGCCAGGGAGGTGCGCAGGATCTCGGGCTCGGTGTACTCCGGCCGCCGGTCGTAGTCCTCTTCGGAGTACAACCGGATGGCGATGCCGTCGCTGGTGCGGCCCGCGCGACCCGATCGCTGGTTCGCGGAGGCCTGCGACACCGCCTCGATCGGCAGCCGCTGCACCTTGGAGCGGTTGCTGTACCGGGAGATGCGCGCCGTGCCGGTGTCGACCACGTACTTGATGCCGGGCACGGTGAGGCTCGTCTCGGCGACGTTCGTGGCGAGGATGACGCGACGGCGCACGCCGGCGACCCTGCTGCGCTCGAACACCCGGTGCTGGTCTGCGGCGGAGAGGCGGCCGAACAGCGGGAGCACCTCGGTGGGCGAGCGATCGTTCGCGTACGCGCCGCGCACGGCGTCGGCCGCATCGCGGATCTCCGCCTCGCCCGGAAGGAACACCAGCACGTCGCCGGGCGCCTCGCGGTCGAGCTCGCGGAGCGCGGCGACGATCGCCGACACCTCGTCCTCCGGCTCCGCGGGCGCGTCCTGGTCGTCCGCATCCTCGACCGGCCCGCGGTAGCGGATCTCCACGGGATACGTGCGCCCGGAGACCTCGATGATCGGGGCGGGGGTGCCGTCCGCCGCGGCGAAGTGCTTCGCGAAGCTCTCGGGGTCGATCGTCGCCGAGGTGATGATGACCTTCAGGTCGGGGCGCTCGGGCAGGACGCGGGCGAGGTACCCGAGGAGGAAGTCGACGTTGAGGGAGCGCTCGTGCGCCTCGTCGATGATGATCGTGTCGTAGCGCGTGAGCAGCCGGTCGCGGTGGATCTCGTTGAGCAGGATGCCGTCGGTCATCAGGGCGATGCGGGTGGCGTCGGACACCTTGTCGGTGAAGCGCACCTTGTAGCCGACCAGCGTTCCCAGCTCGACCTGGAGCTCTTCGGCCACGCGCTCGGCGATCGTGCGGGCGGCGAGACGTCGCGGCTGCGTGTGCGCGATGCGCTCCCGCCCGAGCTCGAGCGCGATCTTCGGGAGCTGCGTGGTCTTCCCGGAGCCCGTGGCCCCCGCGACGATCACGACCTGGTGGTCGCGGATGGCGTCGGCGATCTCCGCCCGGGCAGCGCTGACCGGCAGCTCCGGGGGATAGGAGATCACGGGGGAGGACATAGCCCTCCATCGTATGACGGGATCGGCACCCTACGATCATCTGGTGATCAATGCTCTCCCTCCCGTTCGGTGGTTCCGCACGTTCGGACGGCCTCCGCGCATCCTCGGCCTGGACGTCGCCCGGGCTCTGGCGATCCTCGGGATGGTCGGAGCGCACATCGGCGAGACCGAGCCGTTCGACTGGTTCGACCCGGCGACGTGGACGGATCTGGTGCACGGACGCTCGTCGATCCTGTTCGCGGTGCTGGCGGGAGTCTCGATCGCCCTGATGACCGGCCGCAGCACGCTCCCGGAGCGCGAGCGCATCCCGAGCATCCGGCTGAACCTCGTCGGCCGCGGCGCCGTGATCTTCGTGGTCGGCCTGGCGCTGGAGATGCTCAACACCCCGATCGCGGTGATCCTCACCCTCTACGGTCTGCTCTACGTCGCGGTCATCCCGTTCCTGCGCTGGCGGCCGTGGCAGCTGCTGGCCGGGGCGGGGGTGCTGGCGCTTCTCGGACCCGCGCTCCTGGCGTTCCTGAACGCCGTGATGCTGTACCCCTTCGGCTCCGGCATCGGCTTCGTCCTCTACGGCACGTATCCGATCACGGTGTGGATGGCCCTCGTGCTGGGCGGGATGGCGCTCGGCCGCCTCGGTGTCGAACGGATCCGCACCGCGGTGATCGCCCTGTGCATCGGGGTCGGTCTCGCCGTGGTCGGGTACGGCCTGGGGGCGATCGGGCAGTCCGCCGGCATCACCGGATCGAGCAGCAGCAGCTCTTTCGTGGACGGCAGCTCTTTCGTGGACGACAGCTCCTTCACGGGCGGCGACTCCCTTACGGGCGGCGACTCCCTCACGGACAGCAGCTTCGGGAGCATCGTGTCGTCGCCCTCCGGATGGGACGGATACCCGGCGTCGCTCGCTGATGCGGATCCGCTCGGCGCCGCGCTCGCCGCGGTCTTCTCTGTCGAACCGCACAGCGGGGGAACCGCAGAGGTCCTCGGCTCGGGCGGTTTCGCGCTCGCGGTCATCGCGCTGTGCGTGCTGCTCAGTCGGCCCCTGCGCTGGCCGATGCTGCCCTTCGGCGCCCTCGGCTCCATGCCGCTCACGGCATACAGCGCACACGTCCTGTCGATCACGGCGGTCGGCGGCCCCGGCGCCTTCTTCTCGAGCAACGTGTTCTGGGCGGCGACCGCCGTCGGTCTGCTGCTGGCGGCGACGGCGTGGTCGATGTTCCTCGGCCGAGGACCGCTGGAGCGCCTGGTCGGACGAGGCGCGGCGGCGATGGCGGCGATTCCCCGACGCTGAGCCGCTTCGAGCCCACATGACGCCGCGTGTCGGATCGGGAGACACGTGGCGGCGTCGCGAGTACCGTCGAGGCATGACAGCTCCGTTCCGCGTCGTCGCCGTGTCGGGTTCCCTGCACGAGCCGAGCAAGACGACCGCCCTCGTCCGCGCGATCACGGCCGCGATCTCCGAGCGCGCCGAGGTCGAGTCGCAGCTCATCGAGCTGACGCAGATCGGCCCCGGCCTGGCCGGAGCGCTGCAGCGCGACCAGCTGCCGCCCGAGGTCGAGGCGCAGCTGCAGGCGATCGAGTCCGCCGACCTGCTGATCGTGGGCAGTCCCGTTTACCGCGCCTCGTTCACCGGGCTCTTCAAGCACCTGTTCGACTTCGTCGGCCAGTACGACCTGGTGGGCAAGCCGGTGCTGCTCGCGGCGACCGGCGGCGGCGAGAAGCACGCCCTCATCATCGAGCACCAGCTGCGTCCGCTGTTCGCCTTCTTCCAGGCGCTCACCCTTCCGGTGGGCGTCTACGCGAGCAACACCGATTTCGACGGGTACGAGATCACGTCGGACGTGCTGCACGCGCGCATCGCGCTGGCCGCGGAGAGGGCCCTGCCGCTGGTGGGCTACGCCGCCTCGCGTCCGGTCGAGCTCCTCGTCAGCTGATCGCGCACCCGTGACCGCACACCCGCCGTGCGGCGTAGCGTGAGGGCATGACCAACCGGCTCGCCGACACCCTCAGCCCGTATCTCCGCGCGCACGCGGACAACCCGGTCGACTGGTTCCCCTGGGGCGAGGAGGCGTTCGCCGAGGCGCGCCGCCGCGATGTGCCGCTGCTCATCTCCATCGGGTACTCGACGTGCCACTGGTGCCATGTGATGGCACGGGAGTCGTTCGCCGATCCGGCGACCGCCGCCCTCATCAACGAGGGGTTCGTGGCGGTCAAGGTCGATCGCGAGGAGCACCCCCAGGTCGACGGCGCCTACATGGCCGCCGCTTCCGCCTTCACGCAGAACCTCGGGTGGCCGCTCACCGTGTTCGCCACACCACGAGGACGCACCTTCTACGCCGGCACCTACTGGCCGCCGGAGTCCCGAGCCCCGCTGCCGGCCTTCCGGGAGGTGCTCGCGGCCGTGCGGGAGGCCTGGACCGAGCGCCGGGTGCAGGCGGAGGAGTCGGCGGATGCCGTGACCGACGCGCTCGCCCGCGCGGCGGAGTCCACGCCCTCGGAGCTGCCCGACGTGGTCGCGATCGCGACGGCGGCGGAGACCGTCGCGCAGCGGGAGGACCGGCAGTTCGGCGGCTTCGGCGGCGCACCGAAGTTCCCCGTGGCGACGACGCTGCGGTTCCTGCAGCACCCGGTCGTGCGGCAGGGTGCCCCGGATGCGGCGGCGTCGGCCACCCGAGCCCTCGCCGCGATGGCGGGCTCCGACCTGCGCGATGCCGACGGTGGGTTCTTCCGGTACGCGACCCGGCGCGACTGGACGGTGCCGCACTACGAGCGGATGCTCACCGACAACGCGCAGCTGCTCGACGTCGCGCTCGAGGCGGGGGACGAGCAGACCGTGCGCGGCATCGCGTCCTTCCTGATCGACGTGCTGCGTCGCGACGGCGGCGGGTTCGGCGCGGCGCAGGACTCGGAGTCGATGATCGACGGCGCTCGCAACGAGGGCGGCTACTACCTCCGTCCCGTCGCCGAGCGAGCAGGGCTGGAGCCCCCGGCCGTCGACGGCAAGGTGATCACCGGGTGGAACGGCCTCGCGATCGGCGCGCTCGCCCGGGCGGGGGCGGCTCTCGGGGAGCAGCCCTGGATCGATGCCGCGGCGACGGCCGCCGACCGGGTGCTGCGGGTGAACCGGAACCCCGCGGGTGCCCTCGTGCGCACCTCTTTGGAGGGCCGGGCGTCCGCCGCGGTGGCGACCGCCGCCGACCTCGGGCTCCTCGCCGACGGCCTGTTCGCCCTCGCCCTGGCGACCGGAGACGCGGAGTGGGCCGTCACGGCGCGCGGCATCCTCGACGACGCGCTCGCGGGGAGCGGCGGCGACGATCCGCTGCTGTCCGTCCAGGGCATCGCGACCTCGCCCGACCAGACCGACGGCGACCTGCCCTCCGATGCCGCGGCGGTCGCCGGCGCTGCCCTCACCGCGTGGTGGCTGGGAGCGGGGGACCGGTACCGGGAGGCGGCCGTCGCGACCGTGAGCGCGCTCGCCGCGCGGTCGATCGGGCAGCCGTTCGCCCACGGCACCCTGCTGCGGGTGGCCGCGGGGCTCGCCGTTCCACCGCGCCAGGTCGTCGTGGTGACCGCCACCCCCGACGGTGCACTCGCGGGTGCCGCCCGAGGAGCCGAGGCCGAGGTCGTCGCGATCGTCACGCCGGCGCAGGCACACGCCTTCGCGGATGCCGGGTTCGGGCTGTTCGAGGGCAAGGACACGACGGCCGAGCGCGCCTACGACTGCCGCGCGTTCGTGTGTCGGCTGCCGGTCAGCGATCCGTCCGAGGTGTCCGCCGCGCGCTGACGCCGAGCATCCTCGTGTAGCAATGGATTGACACACGGAGTCCCGTTTGTGTACCGTTCCAGTGGTACACGAAAGTGGGGGTGGTCATGTCCGGGCTCGCGGTGATGGGGTACGTGCTGGGCGTCGTCGTGGCGGCCGTCGTGGTGTGGTTCGCGGTGCGGCGTCGGCCGCGCGAAGCCCTCGCCGGGCGCCTCGTCCCGGTGATCCGCGCCGCACGGCGTCGCGCCATGATCGCCGTCCTGTTCGCGGCCACGGTGTTCCTGGTCGTCGCGGTCGCGGGGATCACGATGCCGCAGCTTCTCGGGCTGCCGTTCGCGGTCGCACCGCTCATCGCCGGTGCAGCGGGCATGTTGTTGTACGGAGCCACTCCTCCACGCCTGGTCGCGCTGCAGTCAGACGAGCCGCGAGTCGCCCGGCTCGTGCCGCGGTCGGTGCTGTCCGCCCTGCCGGCACGGCGGGCGGGCGCCTTCCTCACCGCGGTCCTGGCACTCGTCGTCCTTCTGATCCTCGGAGGGGTGACGGCCACCCTCGATGAGGACGGGCGCTCGCGCGTGCTCTCCGTCGAGGCGCACGGTGTCTCGTCCTGGGCGCGTCCATACCCGGGCTGGTTCTACGGGATTCCCGTGCTCATCGCGCTCGCGGTCCTCGTCGTCAGCGTGCTCATCGCGCTGCACCGTATCAGCACGACGCCGGCGTTCCCGCGGCCTTCCGACGCCGACATCGATGCGCGCTGGCGCCGCGGCTCGGTCGAGGTCATCCTCGGGCTCGGCACCGGCTCCGTCCTGTTCGCGCTCGGCGGGATCGCGGCGATGACCGGGATCTCGATGGTGAACGTGATGCTCATGTCGAGCCCCGCGTTCGCCTGGTCCGCGGTGGCGAACACCCTCTGGATCGGCGGAGGCGTGGCGCTCGTGCTCAGCATCGTCAGCGTCGCACTCGCCGGCCTGACTGCCGCCGCGCTCGGCGAGCAGGCGAGCGGGATGCGACCCTTCCGATGATCTCCGTCGATCCGTCCGGTGCGATCGCGCCGTTCGAGCAGGTGCGGTCGCAGATCGCCGACAGCATCCGCTCCGGTGAGCTCCCGGAGGGTTACCGGCTGCCGTCGATCAGGCAGCTCGCCGCAGACCTGCGGGTCGCCGCGGGCACGGTCGCGAAGGCCTACACCGCGCTGGAGGCGGAGGGGCTGATCGAGAGCAGCCGTGCGCGTGGCACGCGAGTGCGAGGGGGGCATGCCCACGGGACGCGCGTGCGCGAGGCGGCCAAAGCCTTCGTCGCCGCGGCGGACGGGATCACTCTCGACGAAGCGCTCGGCGCGGTGCGCGCTGCTTGGGGAGCTGCGCCCCACGGCGGTTGACAGATCTCCTGTGCAATCTGCCTAGGGATTCGCGGCGAGACGCACGCTGGTTGCGCGAGTTGCGCAGCATCCGATGAGCCGATTGTCCAGTGCGTGGCATCCGTTCTACTGTTGCGCGACAGCAGGCGGTACCACCAGGTCCGCCGCCCGATCACAGCAAGGATGCTCTGACGATGCCCCTCCCCACCCGTGCCGGACTCGACGCCGTTCCCGCGTACCGACAGGGGCGCTCCGCCCCGGCCGGTGCCTCGAAGCTCTCCTCGAACGAATCGCCGCATCCGCCCCTGCCGTCGGTCGTCCGGGCCGTGCGCGAACGCCTCGAGGGAATCAACCGCTACCCGGACATGAGCGCCGCCGCACTGCGCGCGCAGCTGGCCGCGCGGTACGGCGTCGACGCCGCCGAGGTGACCGTGGGTGCCGGGTCGGTCGAGATCGCGTCGCAGCTCATCCACGCGGTCGCCGGCGACGGCGACGAGGTCGTCTTCGCGTGGAGGTCGTTCGAGGCCTACCCCTCGCTCATCCGCATCGCCGGTGCCACACCCGTCCCGGTTCCGCTCGACGTCGATCATGCGCACGACCTCGACGCGATGCTCGCCGCCATCACCCCGCGCACCCGGCTGATCTTCGTCTGCAACCCGAACAACCCCACCGGGACCGTCGTCGGCGCCGACGAGCTCGAGCGCTTCGTCGCCGCGGTGCCGCACGACATCCTCGTCGTGGTCGACGAGGCCTACGTGCACTTCGATCGCACCGAGAGTCGGGGTGCCGGCATCGAGCTGTTCCGGCGGCACCCGCACGTGGCCGTGCTGCACACCTTCTCGAAGGCCTACGGGCTCGCCGGACTCCGCATCGGAGACGCGATCGCGCCGGCGGCCATCGCCGAGAACCAGCGCAAGGTCGCCGTGCCCTTCGGCGTGACCGATCTCGCGCAGACTGCGGCCCTCGCCTCGCTGGATGCCGAGGACGAGCTCGCCGCCCGCATCGATGAGGTGGTCGCGCAGCGCGATCGGCTGTACGACGTGCTCGTCGCCGCCGGATGGCCCGCCGTCCGCTCCCAGGCCAATTTCGTGTGGGTGCCGTCGGGCGATCGCACGGCGGAACTCGAGAGTCTGCTGCAGGCGGGTGGGGTGGTCGCACGCGCCTTCGCGGACGAAGGCGTGCGCATCTCCTCCGGATCCGCGACCGACATCGACCGCGTGGAGGCCGCGCTCGCCGCCGAGCTCGTCGAGGTGAACGCATGACCGGCGACCGCCTGACCGAGGTCCCGCCGACCACGACGACCACCAAGGGGCTGCACCCGGGGCTCACCCGCCGACAGATCTCGATGATGGGTCTCGGCGGCGCGATCGGCGCCGGACTGTTCGTCGGATCGGGGCAGGCGATCAGCATCGCCGGTCCCGCCGTCCTGGTGTCGTACCTCGTCGCGGGCGGCATCGTCGTGCTGGTGATGGCGATGCTCGCCGAGATGGTCGCAGCGCGACCGAGCTCCGGCGCCTTCAGCTCCTACGCGCAGAAGGCGATGGGGCGGAGCGCCGGCAGCGCCGTGGGCTGGCTCTACTGGATCCAGCTGGTCGTGGTGATCGCGGCCGAGGCGACGGGCGCGGGGGCGATCGTGGCGAACTGGACTCCCGGCATCCCCGCCTGGGTGTGGGTGCTGATCTTCGTCGTGGCGCTGACCGCGGTCAATCTGTTCGGCGTGCGCAACTACGGCCGCTTCGAGTTCTGGTTCGCGGCGATCAAGGTCGCGGCGATCATCGCGTTCCTCGTCGTGGGCGTGTGCGCGATCATCGGTCTCATCCCGGGAGTGCCGGCCACCGGCATCTCGAACCTCGTCGACAACGGCGGCTTCGCCCCGAACGGTATCACCGGCATCGCCGGCGCCCTGCTCATCGTGGTGTTCGCGTTCGGCGGCACCGAGGTCGTCGCGATCGCCGCCGCCGAGTCGAACGACCCCGCGCACAACATCCGCCGCATCGTGCGCGAGGTGCTCGTGCGCATCCTGGTCTTCTACGTCGGATCGATTTTCGTGATCGTCGCGGTACTGCCCTGGAACGACCCCGCGGTGAAGACGGGCCCGTTCTCGGCGGTGCTCGAGACGCTCAACGTTCCGGGCGTCGGCCTCGTGATGGATCTCATCGTGATCATCGCGCTGCTCTCGGCCATGAACGCGAACATCTACGGCGCCTCCCGCATGGCGTACTCGCTGGGGGAGCGCGGGCTCGCCCCGCTGGCGGCGACCCGCACGAGCCTCAAGGGCGTGCCGTTCGTCGCGGTGCTGGCGTCGGTGGCCTTCGGGTTCGTCACGGTCGGGCTCAACTGGGCCTTCCCCGACGTGGTGCTCCCCGCCCTGCTCAACGTCGTCGGCTCGACGCTGCTGGTGATCTGGACCGCGACCGCGGTGGCGCAGATCATCCTCCGTCGCCGTGCGGATCATGCGGGCGAAGCGATGCCGATGCGGATGTGGGGCTTCCCCTGGCTGTCGTGGCTGTGTCTGGTGCTGCTCGCCGCCGTGATCGCCCTCGCGATGATCGACCCGGCCGCGCGCATCCAGCTGCTGCTCACGCTCGGTCTCACCGGCGTGCTCCTCCTCGTCGCCCGCGCGACCCGGAGCATGGCCCGACCCGGCGTCGTGCGGGAGTAGTCGATGCGCATCGATCGTCTCGACGCCCAGCTCATCCGACTGCTCACCGAGTCGCCGCAGCTGCCGATACTGGAGTGCGCGCGGCGGCTCGGGATCGCCCGCGGCACCGCGACGAGTCGCCTCGCGCGCCTGCACGAGGGCGGGGTGATCGAGGCGATCGTGCCGCGCATCGACCCGGCCGGCTTCGGATACGGCGTCGTCGCCTTCTGCCTGGTCGAGATCGACCAGAAGGTCGGGCACGACGACGTGGCCGCGGCCCTCGCGGATGCGGTCCCGGAGATCGTCGACATGCACACCGTCACCGGTGCCAGCGACATGCAGCTGCGCCTGGTGGCGAGGGATGCGACGCAGTTGCAGGAGGTGCTCGACCGGGTCGCCCTGGTGCCGGGCGTCGCGCGCACCGCGTCGTCCATCGCCATGCGCACGCACCTCTCCGGACGGGTCCTCCCGCTCGTGGAGCACGTCGCGACGGACGATGCCGTCTAGCTCGTCACACCCAGCCGGGCATCCAGTTGTGCAGCAGCCAGAACTCGTACGGCACGCTCATGCCGGTCCACAGCGGCAGGAAGAACGCCGACACCAGCACCACGAACACGAGGAAGATCATCACGGTCCGCTCGCCTGACTGGCGGCGGTACAGCGGATCCTCGCGTCTGCCCGCGATGATCCGCAGCGTCATGGCGAGCGCGAGCACCAGGAACGGCATCATCACCACCGTGTAGAACTGGAAGATCGTGCGCTCGGGGAACATCAGCCACGGCAGGTAGGTGACCGCGAGACCGACCAGCGGGATGCTCAGCTCGACGCCGATCGACTGCCGCGTGATCCAGCCGCGCACCAGCCGGTAGAGCAGGTAGACGGCCGCGGCGACCCCGCCGTACCAGATGAGCGGGTTCGGGACGGCGGAGATCACGCCGATGCAGTGATCGGTGCCGCAGCCCGCCGGGTCGGAGTCGACCCAGACCGCGGTCGGGCGCAGCAGGAGCGGCCACTGCCACGCGGGACTCGCATAGGGGTGCCCGCTGGTGAGGCCGACGTGGAAGCCGAGCATGGACTGGTGGTACTTCCACAGCGCGATCAGCGGGTTCGAGTCGCTCTGGCGGTCGTAGCCGCCGGCGGTGACGAACCAGCCCGTCCAGCTGATGAGGTACACCGCGAGTGCGGGGAAGACCAGGAGGACGAACGACACCGGGCCCTGCCGGAACGCGGCGGCCGTCGGCCACAGCACCACGCCGGCCCGACGTCGCGCCAGTGCATCGGTGACGACGATGTACAGGCCGAAGCCCGCCAGCGCGTAGAGCCCCGACCACTTCACCGCACAGGCCGCGCCGAGCGCTGCTCCGGCCGCGATCAGCCACGGTCGGCGCCAGAGCACGGGACCCCAGAACGGGTCGGGCGCCTCGTCGTCGCGCCGCTCGAGCACCGGGATGGTGCGCTCCCGATCGATCAGCACGAACAGCACGCCGAGCAGGAGGAAGAACGTCAGGATGCCGTCGAGCAGGGCGATCCGGCTCATCACGATGCTGAGGCCGTCGATCGCCAGCAGCGTGCCCGCCACACTCGCCACGATCACGGAGCCGCTGAGGCGCCGGGCGATCAGGTACACCAGCAGCACGGAGCCGGTGCCGAGCACCGCGGTCGCCAGGCGCCATCCCGCGCTGTTGTCGGGACCGCCGATCGCCATCCCGAGGGCGATGAGCCACTTGCCGAGTGGCGGGTGCACGATGAACGAGCCCACGTCCGAGAGCGGCAGGTCCTTCATCGTGAGGAACGCCTCGTTGGCGTTCTCGCCCCAGGTGCCCTCGTAGCCGAGGGTCCACAGCGACCAGGCGTCCTTCACGTAGTAGGTCTCGTCGAACGCGAGCTGGTGCGGATGGGCGACGCCGATCAGGCGCAGCAGCGCGGCCAGGGCGGTGATGACGAGCGGGGCGAGCCACCGGATCGCCCGTCCCCAGTCCGGGGCGTGCAGCACCCGATCGCGGAGGCGCCCGTAGCGCGTCAGCCGCTCCTCGGGAGCGGGAAGCAGGGGCACGGGCGCGGTCACCGCTCCAGCCTAGACAACGGGTGTTCTCCGCCGGCTGCATCCTGCCCGCCTAAGCTGGGCGGGTGATCATCCTCGCCGCCACTCCGATCGGAAATCTCGGCGACGCGTCCCGCCGCCTCGTGGAGGTGCTGGAGAACGCGGAGGTCGTCGTCGCGGAGGACACCCGGACGACGCAGCGCCTGCTGAAGGCCCTGCACATCGACAACCGCCCGCGTCTGATCGCGCTGCACGACCACAACGAGAAGCAGAAGGCCGCCGAGCTCGCGGCCCTCGCGGCGGAGACCGACATCGTGGTGATGAGCGATGCCGGGATGCCCACCGTGAGCGACCCCGGCTACGGACTGGTCGCCGAGGCGGTCGCCCAGGGCGTCACCGTCACCGCGATCCCCGGGCCGAGCGCGGTGCTGATGGCCCTCGCGATCTCGGGTCTGCCCACCGACCGCTTCACGTTCGAGGGCTTCCTCCCGCGCAAGCCGGGGGAGCGGCGCTCGACCCTGCGCGCGCTCGCGGCGGAGCCCCGCACCATGGTCTTCTTCGAGTCTCCCGCCCGCCTCGCGAGCGCCCTCGCCGACATGGGCGCGGCCTTCGGCGACGAGCGGCGGATCGCGGTGTGCCGCGAGCTCACGAAACTCTACGAAGAGGTCCGTCGCGGCACGGCATCCGAGCTCGTCGCCTGGGCGGAGAACGGCGTGAAGGGCGAGATCGTGGTGGTCGTCGAGGGGGCGGCCCGCCGCGACGCCTCGCCGGAGGACGCCCTCGCCCAGGTGCAGCAGCTCGTCGCCGACGGCATCCGGCTGAAGGACGCCGCGTCCGAGGTCGCGGCGCTCACCGGGCTCTCCTCGCGAGACCTCTATCAGGCCGCACTCGCCGCCCGCTCCGGAGGAGCGTGACGTGAGCAAAGCGGCGACCGTGTACGACGTGGCCGACCGGGCCGGCGTCTCGATCGCCACGGTCTCCCGTGTGCTGCGCTCGCCGGATGCCGTGCGTCCGGTCACCCGGGAGCGCGTGCTCGATGCCGTGGCCGCCCTGGGGTATGTCCCGAGCGGCAGCGCCCGCGGACTCGCCGAGCGTCGCACCGGGGTGCTCGGGCTGTACTTCCCCGGGTTCGACGCGGCCGACGAGGCACCGGCCCTCGATGCGCTCTCCGGCGAGGAGTCCCCGCCGTTCACGGTCGTGCAGAGCGGCGCGGACGACGAGGATCACGCGGCGATGCTGTTCCTCGACGAGGTGCTCCGGGGGGCGGAGCTGGAGGCGTGGAAGCAGGGCTTCGTGCTCATGGTCGGCGTCGGGCGCGACGATCCGGACCGTGCGACGGTGCGCGACATGGCCGGCCGCGTCGACGGCCTCATGGTCCTCGCGAGCAGCGTGCCGGACGAGGTGCTCGCCCGGCTGGCTCGGCGCATCCCCGTCGTGGTGCTGTCCGGCCCGCCGCGCGGTGACCACTACGACCACGTGACGGTGAGCAACGCCGAGGCGATGGCGGAGCTGACCCGCCACGTGCTCGCCCAGGTGGAGGACGCGCCGCTCGCGTTCCTGGCGGGGCCGACGGACTCGCCCGACGGAGCCCAGCGGTGGGAGGGCTTCGCCGATGCCGTGGCGGGCGCCGGGCGCCCGGTGGAGGAGGTCCGTGTCGTCCGCGGCGACTTCACCCGCGCCTCGGGGCGTCGCGCGGCGGAGGAGCTGCTGCGCTCCGGGCCGCCGGCGGCGCTGATCGCCGCGAACGACCAGATGGCTCTCGGGGCGCTGGACGCGTTCCGCACCGCGGGCGTGCGCGTGCCGGAGGACGTGCTGGTCACGGGGTTCGACGGCATCGAGGCGGCGGTCCTCTCGCAGCCGCCGCTGACCACGATCAGGCAGCCGATGATCGAGCTGGGGCGGGCGGCGGTGCAGGTCCTCGCGCGCCGCCTGGAGCACCCCGAGGCCGAGCCGATCATGGCCCGGCTGCCCGTGCGGATCCTGCTGCGGGAAAGCTCTCTGCGCCCTTCCTGATCGGCGCGACGCATGACCCGGCGTCGGTGTCAAGGGGTTGCGATCGCAAAATGTATGCGCTTACACTCGCTGAGGCGGCGCAGGCCGTCGGTCATGACAGAGACGACATGAGGTGGCAGATGTCAGGTGGCAGAACACCGAGAGGGCGCTTGATCCGGCGCTGGCGCAGGGCGGCGATCGTGGGACTCGCGGCAGCCGCGGTCGCACTGAGCGGCTGCAGCATCCAGATCACATCCCAGCCCGATCCATCGATCGGCGACGACACGATGCTGATCAACGCCGATCACGGCAACCCGTTCTTCACCAGGAACTTCAACCCGTATCTCACCAACACGCGCACGGCGTCGCGGTGGATCTACGAGCCGCTGATCCTGATCAACCCGCTCGACGGTGCGCAGAACCCCTGGCTCGCCTCCGAGTGGTCCCAGCCCGACGCGCGCACGATCGTGATGACGATCCGCGATGACGTGAAGTGGAGCGACGGCGAGGACCTCACGCCCGACGACGTGGCCTTCACGTTCCAGCTCCTGAAGGACAACCCCTCCCTCGACATCAAGGGCGCCTGGCAGCACCTCGACAGCGTCGAGACCGACGGGCAGGACGTGGTCCTGCACCTGAAGACCGAAGACGCCCCGTCGCTGTCGATCCTCGGGCAGACCATGATCGTGCCCGAGCACCTCTGGGCCGACGTGAAGAACCCCGACACCTACCGCAACGAGAAGCCGGTCGGCACCGGGCCCTTCGTGCTCGGCAACTACAACGACCAGCAGTACTCGATGGACAAGAACCCCGACTACTGGCAGGCCGACTCCATCGAGATCGAGCACATCGTCCTCCCCGCCACGAACTCGCAGCTCGACACCGTCAGCCGCGGGTACGACTGGGCCTACGCCTTCATCTCCGACGTCGAGGGCACCTGGGGTGCGGCGAGCGACCACAACTCGTGGTGGTTCCCGCCGGGCGGCGTGATCGCGCTGATGCCGAACCTCGAGGTCGCGCCGTTCGACGACGTGAACGTGCGTCGTGGCATCGCGCTCTCCCTCGACCGCGAGGAGATCGCCGAGACCGCCTCCGAGGGATACATGAAGCCGGCCGGTCAGACCGGGCTCATCCTCCCCAACCAGGAGCAGTACCTCGACCCCAGCATCCCCGACCAGGGCATGATCACGCAGGACAGGGATGCGGCGCTCGCGGCCTTCGAGAAGGCCGGTTACACCCTCGACGGCGACCGGCTTGTGAACGCCGACGGCGAGCAGCTCGAGTTCGCCCTCACCACGGCCAACGGCTTCACCGACTGGACCAGGGCGGCGCAGACCGTGCGCAGCCAGCTCGCCGACGTCGGTGTGAAGGTCACTCTCAAGCTCCCGCAGCCGGCGGGGTATCAGAGCGCGATCAGCAACGGCGACTTCGAGATGGCGATCGGCGGCATGGGCAACGGCGACGTCTACCAGGCCTACAACAACCTGCTCTCCAGCGAGTTCTACGTGCCGTCGGGAGAAGCGACCGCGAACAACTTCGAGCGCTACAGGTCCGACGAGGTCGACGCGCTGCTCGCCGAGTACCGCGAGACCGTCGACCCCGCCCGCCAGGCCGAGATCGTGAAGGAGCTGCAGGGCATCGTCTACGACGAGCTGCCCGTGATCGGCCTCTACTACGGCGGCATCTGGGGCCTGTTCAGCGACGCCAAGTTCACCGGCTGGCCGAGTGAGGAAGACCCGTACATGATCCCGCAGAACTACGACTCCGCGCCGCTGGGGATCTTCACGCACCTCAAGCGCGTCAAGGGGGACGACCGATGAAGTACGCGCTCCAGAAGTTCGGCCTGTTCGTGCTCACGCTGTGGGCCGCGGTCACCCTGAACTTCTTCCTCCCGCGCATGATGCCGGGCTCCCCGGCGGATGCCGCGATCGCCAAGCTGTCCCAGAACGGACCGGTGTCCGACGCCACGCGCGCCGCCATCGAGGCGCAGCTCGGTGTCCCGACCGGGTCGCTGTGGGATCAGTACATCGCCTACCTCGGCCAGGTCGTCCGGCTCGACTTCGGCGTCTCGTACACGTTCTACCCGCAGTCGGTGTCGAGCATGGTCTCCACGGCGCTGCCGTACACGATCGGGCTCGTCGGGATCGTCACGGTCCTCGCGTTCGTGATCGGCACCCTCATCGGCGTCGCGGCCGCCTGGCGCCGCGGCACCTGGCTGGACTCGCTGCCGACGCTGACCGGGTCGTTCCTCAGCACGTTCCCGTACTTCTGGACCGCGCTGCTGCTGCTGTTCTTCTTCGGCTACGTGCTGCACTGGTTCCCGACGACGGGCGCCTACTCCGCGACGACGACTCCCGGCTTCACCTGGGACTTCCTCGGGGATCTGCTCAGCCACGCGTTCCTCCCCGCCCTGACGATCCTGCTCACCTCGCTGGGCGGCTGGATCATCGGGATGCGCAACGCCATGATCAACACGCTCGGCGAGGACTACATCACGTTCGGCGAGGCGAACGGCCTGCACGGCCGCACGATCGCCCTCCGCTACGCCGCACGCAACGCGATCCTGCCGAACCTCACCGGCTTCGGGCTCACGCTCGGAGGCGTGGTCGGCGGATCGATCCTCGTGGAGCAGGTCTTCGGATATCCCGGCATCGGGTATCTGCTCTTCAACGCCGTGATCGGACAGGACTATCCGCTCATGCAGGCGCTCTTCCTGATGATCACCGTGAGCGTGCTCATCGCCAACTTCCTCGTAGACATCCTCTACGGGGTTCTCGACCCGAGGACTCGCCGATGACCTCCACCATGAACGTCAAGATCCCCGCCGAGCGCATCGCCGCGCCGAGCCCCTGGCGCGCCTTCGGGCGCATGGTCGCCACGCTCTGGAGCAACGGCAAGGCGCGACTCGGGCTGTGCATCCTCGCCTTCTTCGTGCTGGTGGCGGTGTTCGCCCCCGTCCTCGCCCCGTACGGCGCGAAGGACAACACCTTCGAGCGCAACGCCGACGCGTCCTGGGCGCACTGGCTCGGCACGACCGCCGCGGGGGAGGACGTGCTCAGCCAGCTCATCTACGGCGCGCAGATCAGCCTCCTGGTCGGCTTCGCGGCCGGCATCCTGTCCACCATCGTGGCCGTGCTCATCGGGCTCAGCTGGGGCTACATGCGCGGTTTCGCCGGCGAGGTCGTCGGCTTCATCGTCAACCTGTTCCTGGTGATCCCGGGGCTCCCGCTGATGATCGTGATCGCCGCGTACCTGCAGAACGGCGGCATCCTCATGATCATCGCCGTGATCGTGGTGACCGGTTGGGCGTGGGGTGCTCGCGTGCTCCGCAGCCAGACCCAGTCGCTGCGCGGGAACGACTTCGTCACCTCGGCGCAGTTCTCGGGGGACAGCAGGACGCGCATCGTGTTCCGCGAGATACTGCCGAACATGACGTCGATCATCGCCGGCACGCTCTTCGGGGCGGCGACGGCGGCGATCCTCGCGGAGGCCGGGCTGGAGTTCCTGGGCCTCGGCGACTCCAGCATCGTCAGCTGGGGCACGATGCTTTACTGGGCGCAGAACTCCAACTCCCTGCTCACCGGGCAGTGGCTGCTGCTGTTCGCCCCCGGTCTGTGCATCGCACTGCTGGCGCTGAGCCTGACACTGATCAACTTCGGCGTGGACGGCATCTCCAATCCGCGCCTGCGAGAGGGGAAGGGCCGATGACCGCCATGGACTCCACCGAGATCCTGCTCGACGTGCAGGGGCTGTCCGTCCAGTACGCCTCGCCCGGCACGACACCCGTCACGGCGGTCGAGGACGTCTCGTTCTCGCTGCGTCGCGGGGAGTTCGTCGGCCTGGTCGGCGAGTCCGGGTCGGGCAAGTCCACGCTCGGCTTCGCACTGACCCGGCTGCAGAAGCCGCCGGCGCGCATCAGCGGCGGACGCATCCTCTTCGGTGGACGCGACATCCGCGAGCTGGACGCCGAGGAGCTGCGGCGTCAGCGCCAGGGCGGCTTCGCGATGGTGCTGCAGTCGGGCATGAACGCGCTCAACCCGGTGCGGACCGTGGGCAACCACTTCCGCGACATCTTCGCCGCGCACGGTCACGTGCCGCGCGAGGAGCGCGATGCCCGGGCTCGTGAGCTGATCGGCAAGGTCGGGCTCGACGAGACGGTGCTGGCGCGCTATCCGGGCGAGCTCTCCGGCGGTATGCGCCAGCGCGCCTCGATCGCCCTCGCGCTGTCGCTGGAGCCGCAGCTGATGGTGTTCGACGAGCCCACCACGGCGCTCGACGTGCTCGTGCAGCACGCGGTCATGGACACGATCAAGGAGCTGCAGCGGGCGGAGCACTTCACCGCGATCCTCATCAGCCACGACCTCGGCATCGTGCTCGAGGCCACGGACCGGGTGATGGTCATGCACGAGGGGCACATCGTCGAGGATGCTCCGAGCATCGACATCCTCCAGCGTCCGCAGGACGAGTACACACGGATGCTGCTCAGCCACTACGCCGACCCGCGCGCGGAGACCCTCTCGATCCCGGGCTTCGTCGACCTCGGGACGCGGCGCCGCGAAGGACGGTCCCGCACCGATGTCACCGAGACGGTGCCGACGGTCTCGCCGCGTGACGCGCGCCGTGCGGACGCGGCGATCGTGGTGGACGGCGTCTCGAAGCACTACCCGGCCCCGCGCCGGGGACAGGACGCCGTGACCGCGGTCGACGATGTCTCGTTCCGGCTCGAGCCGGGGGAGTCGCTCGCCCTGGTCGGCGCCTCGGGATCGGGCAAGTCGACCATCGCCAAGATGCTCACCGGGGTCGAGAAGCCCACCTCGGGCACAGTGCGCTTCGGCGACGTCGACGTGGCCACGCTCAAGCGGCGGGGTCTGCGCGACCTGCGCAAGGACGTGCAGATGGTGTTCCAGGATCCGTACGCGGCGCTGAACCCGCTGCACACGGTCGAGTACGCCCTCACGCGTCCGGTCATGAACTACACGAAGCTGCGCGGACCGGAGGCCAGGGCCCGGGTCCTCGAGCTGCTGGAGACGGTCGGTCTCACACCCGTCGAGCAGTTCGCGGCCAAGCTGCCGCATCAGCTCTCGGGTGGGCAGCGGCAGCGCGTGGTCATCGCCCGGGCGCTCGCGAGCGACCCGCAGGTGCTGATCGCCGACGAGCCGGTGTCGATGCTCGACGTCTCGCTCCGGGCCGGAGTGCTGGCGCTGCTGGAGGACCTCCGCGAGCGCTGGGGCATCAGCATGCTCTACATCACGCACGACCTGCTGAGCGCGCGACTGGTGACGCAGAACATCCTGGTGCTCAACCGCGGCCGGGTCGTCGAGCGCGGCGAGACCTCGGAGGTGCTGCAGCATCCGGAGGATCCGTACACGATCCAGCTGCTGGACGCCGTGCCCAACCCCGCACGTCTTCACTGACCGTCACGACTTCAACCCAAGAGAGAGGAGAGCACTCGTGCTCGCATTCCCCGACGGCTTCCTGTGGGGCGCCGCGACAGCGGCCCACCAGGTGGAGGGCAACAACACCACGAGCAACTGGTGGGCGATGGAACATGCGCCCGGCTCGCCCATGGTGGAGCCCTCCGGTGACGCCGCCGACCACTTCCACCGCTACCCGGAGGACATGCGGCTGCTCGCCGCGGCCGGGCTGAACTCCTACCGGTTCTCGGTGGAATGGGCGCGGATCGAGCCCGAGCGCGGCTTCGTCTCGCGGGCGATGCTCGACCACTACCGCCGCATGATCGACACGGCGCGCGAGAACGGGCTCGACCCCACGGTCACGCTCATGCACTTCACGGTGCCGCAGTGGTTCCAGAAGGACGGCTTCTGGCGCGCCGATGACGCGGTCGATCTGTTCTCCCGCTACGTCGAGACCGTGCTGCCGATCCTCGACGGCATCGACTACGTGTGCACGATCAACGAGCCGAACATCGCCGCGATGCTGGCCGGGGGAGAGGACGCGGCGAACCTCGTCGCCTACGGTCTCCCGAACCCCGACCTCGCCGTCGCCGACACGCTGCTCGAGGCACACCACCGTGCCACCGAGATCCTGCACTCGGTGCCGGGGGTCAAGGCCGGATGGACCATCGCCACGCAGGCGTTCCACTCCACCGGAGAGCCGGGCGCCGACGAGATGCTCGCGGAGTACGGCGACCCGCGCGACCACTGGTACCTCGACCAGTCCGCGGGCGACGACTTCGTCGGCGTGCAGGCCTACACCCGCACGTTCATCGGGCCGGAGGGCCCCCGTCCGGTGTCGTCCGACGTGGAGACGACGCTGACCGGCTGGGAGTTCTTCCCGGAGGCGCTCGAGATGGGCGTGCGCAGTGCGTGGGAGCGGAGCGGCGGCGTGCCGGTGCTCGTGACCGAGAACGGCATCGCGACCGCCGACGACACCCGTCGCATCGCCTACACGCAGGGGGCGCTGGAGGGACTGCACCGCGCGATCGCCGACGGCATCGACGTCCGCGCCTACCAGCACTGGAGCGCGCTGGACAACTACGAGTGGGCCAGCGGATTCGCGCCCACGTTCGGCCTCATCGGCTTCGACCACGAGACGTTCGCGCGCTCGCCGAAGCCCTCGCTCGCGTGGCTCGGCGAGGTCGCCCGTCGCAACGCGCTGTGACGCTCCACGGCTTCAGGCGCTGACGTCCCGTCGCGTCGACAGGGCGTCGGCGGCGTCGTGCAGGCAGGCGATGAAGGCCGCGACGACCGCGCTCACGTCGTCGCGGACCTGATGGGCGGCGAGGAGCCGCGTGGTCGGCGATCCGGCCAGCGGGACGATCGCGATCGAGGGCGGCACGAGCATCCTGACCGACTCCGGCAGGATGCTCGTGCCGAGACCCGCAGCGACGAACCCCAGCGCGGTCTCCTGGTGCACGACCTCCTCGACCACGCGCATGGTCCCCGCCGCCCCCAGCGTCGCGGTCACCCGATCGACGTATCCCGGCATGAGCGAGCGCGGATAGGCGATCATCGGCACCTCGATGATCTCCTCGGGGGTCACCTCGGTGCGACCGGCGAGGGGATGGCCGATAGGGAGGCACGCGACCAGACGCTCCTCGAACACCACCTGCGTGGAGAGACGCGGAGACGATGAGTCGCCGCGGGGGTCCTCGTCGCGCACGATCCCGACGTCGAGCGAGCCCTCCCGCAGCCGGGCGAACTGCTCGCCCGAGGTGAGCGGCACGAGGGAGAGGGCGACGTTCGGGCGTCGCGCGCGGAAGAGCTGCGCGACCTCGGGCAGCACCGTGTAGTTCGCGGAGCTGACGAATCCGGCCGTCAGCTGTCCCGCGAGCCCGTCGACGTAGGCGCGCATCTCGGCGCGGACGTCGTCGACCTCGTCGATGATCCGCCGAGCCCTCTCCTGCAGGTGCCTTCCGGCGGGCGTGAGCGTGACTCGGCGTGTGGTCCGCTCGAACAGCGCCACCCCGGCCTCGCGCTCCAGACGGCCCACCTGCACGCTCAGCGGCGGCTGCGACATGTGCAGCTTCTGCGCGGCGCGACCGAAGTGGAGCTCGTCCGCCACGGCGAGGAAGTAGCGCAGTTGACGGAGTTCCATGCGGGCACGATACGGGCTTCGTATTACCGCGCCGTTACGGGCGCATTGCGAGCGAAACGCTATCAATCAGTCGCGGAAATCGTATTTGACCTGGGGTTGCCTGCGCCGGTTATCTGATGTCGAAGCACCCGACACGGAGGACCCGACTATGACTGCAGACACCGCGACCCGCACCCGGATCGACATGCTCTACCTCAGCGAGCCCGACGTCATCGCCGCCGGCGTGAAGGACATGGAGCGCTGCATGGAGGTCATGGAGGAGGTGCTGATCCTGGTCGCCAAGGGCGACTACCGGATGGCCGGCAACTCGGCGAACTCGCACGGTGCGCAGATCAGCTTCCCGTCGTCATCCCCGTTCCCGACCATGCCGCTGGATGCCGCCGACCGCCGCTTCATGGCGATGGCCGCGTACCTCGGCGGACGCTTCGACACCGCAGGGGTCAAGTGGTACGGCTCCAACATCGACAACCGCGAGCAGGGACTGCCGCGCTCCATCCACCTCATCGTGCTGAACGACAAGGAGACCGGGGCGCCCTTCGCGATCATGTCGGGCAACCTCGAGAGCGCCTATCGCACCGCGGCCGTCCCCGGCGCCGCGGCGAAGAAGCTCGCCCCGGTGAACGCGACCTCGCTCGGCATCATCGGCCCCGGCGCGATGAACAAGAGCGCCCTGCACGCGATGACGGCGGCACGCCCGACCCTCCACACGATCCGCATCAACGGGCGTCGTCGATCGACCTCCGACGCCTTCGCGGACTACGTCCGTGAGCACTACCCCCAGTTCACGACGATCGAGATCGCCGACACGGTCGAGGCGGCCGTCCGCGACTCCGACATCGTCTCGGAGGCCGTGACCGGACTGGTCGGCTCGGAGAACTACCCGTACATCGACGGCGACTGGATCAAGCCCGGCGCGTTCCTGAGCCTGCCAGCGAACCTGCGCATGGACAGGGAGTACACGCTGTCGGGGAAGGCGCGGCTCATCGCCGACGCCAAGAAGATCTACGAGGCGTGGGCGGAGGAGTACCCCGCCCCCTCGCACGAGACCGCTTTCGGGATGATCGGCCTGTACTGGCAGGACCTGATCGACGCCGGCGAACTCGACGAGTCCCGCGTGGTGAACATCGGCGACGTGTTCGAAGGCACCGTGCCCGGGCGGGAGTTCGACGAGCAGCCGGTGCTGTTCAGCGTCGGCGGCATGGGCGTGGAGGATGTCGCGTGGGCGAAGACCGTCTACGAGAACGCGGTCGAGAAAGGGATCGGCACGACGCTGAACCTCTGGAACGCCCCGGACCTGGCCTGAGCCATGGGCACGAGCGAAGGACTCCCGGTGCACGACTCGGCGAGATTCGCGGTCATCGGTGCCGGGCTGAGCGGTGCGGCCGCGGCCTGGCGGCTGGCGCAGTCGGGCGAGGAGGTGATCGTGCTCGAGCGCGATGAGCCGGCTTCCGCCCTCGGCAGCTCGCACGGGTCGGCCCGCATCTTCCGGTACGCCTACCCCGACCCGTTCTCCGTCGGCCTCGTCGTGCGGGCGAAGGGCGGATGGGACGAGCTCGAGGCCGCGAGCGGACAGCGGCTCATCACCCCGAGCGGCTCCCTCGACTGCGGCGTGGTCCGCGACCCGCGGGGGCTGGCCGCGGCGCTCGCGAGCGAAGCCGTGGAGCACGAGCTGCTCACCGCGGGCGACGCGAAGGCGCGGTGGCCGCAGATCAACTTCGACGGCGAGGTGCTCTGGCACCCGGGAGCCGGTGTGATCGACGCCGAGTCCTCCGTCGAGGCGATGATCGACCTCGCGCAGGTCGCCGGAGCCCGTGTGCACCTCGGGTGGGATGTCGAGTCCGTCCGCCGGGCGTCCTCGGGCTACCTCCTCACCTCGACGAACGGCGACACCGTGCACGCGGAGCAGGTGATCGTCGCCGCCGGGGGATGGCTGCCCGCGCTGCTGGGCGGACTCGACCTGCCGTCGGCCTTCGTCGATGCCCTCCCGCAGTTCGAGGTGCGTCAGGAGAACGCGTTCCACTTCCTCTACCGCGACACTGCGGACTGCGGGGAGACTCCGGACGACGCGGCCACCACGTGGCCGACCGTCATCTACAAGGGCGAGCACATCCAGGCGTACAGCCTGCCCGGCGGTCGGGACGCGCAGTTCCGCGGACAGAAGGTCGCCGAGTACAACGGCGGACGGGTGATCCCCTCCGCGCGGGCGCAGGACGGACGGATCGATCCGCAGAACCGGAAGCGCGTCGTCGGGTTCGTCGAGCACTTCACCCCGGGCCTGCTCCCGACCCCCTACGCGGAGACCACGTGCCTCTTCACGAACGTGCCGCGCGAGGACATGATCATCGATCGGGCCGAGGGCATCACCATCCTGTCGCCGTGCTCGGGGCAGGGCGCGAAGTTCGCCCCGCTGCTCGGCGAGCTGGTGCTCGACCTCGTGTCCGGTTCCGAGCGGGCGGTGGAGCGCTTCCGCGCCGCCGGCCAGAGATTCGCGGGGGTCTGAGATGCCGACATCCGCTGATGCCAACACCCTCCTCGCCGAGATCGCGACGATCGGCGCAGACCCCGAGCGCGGCGGCTACTCGCGTCCGGTCTTCTCGCCGGCCGAGCTCGAGCTCCGGGCCTGGTTCGCGAGGAACGCGGCCGCGCGGGGGCTGCGGGTCGAGACCGACGGCAACGGCATCCTCTGGGCGTGGTGGGACGTCGCGACCGACGACAGCGCGCCGCGCCACGACGCCATCGTGACGGGGTCGCACCTCGACTCCGTGCCCGGCGGAGGGAACTTCGACGGGCCGCTCGGCGTCGCGAGCGCGCTCGTGGCCGTCGACCTCCTGCGCGACCGCGGGATCGCGCCGATCCGTCCGCTGGCCGTCGCGGTCTTCCCCGAGGAGGAGGGCTCCCGGTTCGGCATCGCCTGCCTGGGCTCACGCCTTCTGACGGGCGCCGTGGAGCCCGACCGCGTGCGCGCCCTCCGGGACGACGCCGGACGGTCCTTCGCGGAGGCGTCGGCCGATGCCGGTTTCGACCCCTCGACCCTCGGTGCCGATCCGGAGCGACTCGCGGGCATCGCGGCCTTCGTCGAGCTGCACGTGGAGCAGGGGCGCGGGCTCATCGACCTGGACCGTCCCGTCGCGCTCGCCGGGGCGATCATCGCCCACGGGCGCTGGCACGTGCGGATCGAGGGACGCGGCGACCATGCCGGTGCGACGAGGATGGCCGACCGGCAGGACCCCGTGGTGGTCGCGGCCGAGACCATCCGCAGCCTGCGCGTGCACACGCTCGTCGTCGACGACGCGCGCGGCACCGTCGGGCGGGTGAAGGTGACGCCGGGCGGTACCAACGTCATCGCCTCGGCCGTCGACCTCTGGATGGATGTGCGGCATCGGTCCGAGGAGGCGGTGCGGCGCATCGTCAGCGAGGTCACGGCCGGGACCGAGAGGGCCGCGGCCGCCGAGGGCTGCGTGGTCACGGTGACCGAGCAGTCGTTCTCGCCGACCGTGGCGTTCGACCCCGGGCTGCGCGCCGTGATGCAGGCGGTGCTCCCGGACGCCCCGGTGCTCGACACCGGGGCCGGGCACGACGCGGGCGTCCTGGCCGGCGCCGTGCCCACCGGGATGCTGTTCGTCCGGAATCCGAGCGGCGCCTCCCACACCCCGGCGGAGAGCGCGGAGCCGGAGGACGTCGCCGCCGGGGTCGAGGCGCTCGCCGACGTCCTGGAGCACCTGCTCACCCGCTGATCCGCCAGACCTGCACGATCCGCAAGACCCCCTACCCGAAAGGAGATCGACATGGACATCACCTCCCAGGTGAACACGGGATGGATGCTGACGGCCACCGTCGCCGTCACCCTCATGCTGCCCGGACTCGCGCTGTACTACGGCGGTTTGTCGCGCACGAAGAACATCCTCAACACGATGATGATCGTGTTCGGAGGATTCGCCGTCACGGCGATGCTCTGGGTCCTGTTCGGCTACGGACTCACCCTCGGGAACTCGGTCGGTGGCGCCGGCATCATCGGAGACCCGGCGGGGTTGTTCGGGATCCAGTCGCTGCTCGGCGCCGAGACGCCGGAGGGCACCGTGCCCGCGATCCTCATCGCCGTGTTCCAGCTGATCTTCGCCGGACTCACCGTCGGCATCATCGGCGGGGCGGTCGAGGGGCGGATGAAGTTCTCGAGCTGGCTGATCTTCAGCGGCCTCTGGGCGACGCTGGTGTACTTCCCCGTCGCGCACTGGGTCTTCGCCTTCGACTCCGCGGACGGCTCGACCATCGGCGGGTGGATCGCGAACAACCTGCACGCGATCGACTTCGCGGGCGGGACGGCCGTGCACATGAACGCCGGCGTCGCGGCCCTCGTGCTCGCCTTCTTCCTCGGCCGGCGGCGGGACTTCCCGCACGTGGGCCGCCCGGGCAACCTTCCGATCGCGATCGTCGGTGGCGGCCTCCTGCTGGTGGGATGGTACGGCTTCAACGGCGGATCCTCCGGCGGGATCAACGACAGCGCGGGGGTGGCCGTCACCAACACGCTCATCGCCGCGTGCGCCGGCCTGCTCGGCTGGCTCGTCGTCGAGCGCACGATCCGCAAGGCGGCCACCTCGCTCGGTGCCATCTCGGGCGTCCTCGGCGGACTCGTCGGCATCACCCCGGCGGCGAACTCGGTCTCGCCGATCGGCGCGATCATCATCGGCTTCCTCGCCGGCATCGTGGCCTTCGCCGCTCTCGGCCTCAAGGAGAAGCTGGGCTACGACGACGCGCTCGACGCCGTGGCGATCCACATGTTCCCCGGCATCTTCGGCACCCTCGCGATCGGCTTCCTGGCCGACCCGGCCTCGCCGGCCGGTGCGGCGGGGATCTTCTTCGGCGGCGGCGGGGAGCTCCTCGGCACGCAGGCGCTCGCGACCGCGTCGGTCTTCGTGTACACCTTCGTCGTGACCGCGCTCATCGCCTGGCTCATGAAGATCACGATCGGCCTGCGCGTCCCCGACACCGCCGAGATCGCCGGTCTCGACACCACCCTCCACGCCGAGACCGCGTACGACCTGGACGATGTGCGCTCCTGAGCGCCGTTCCCCGAGAAAGGACAAGATCATGAAGCTCATCAGCGCCGTCGTGCAGCCCAGTGCCCTGGAACCCGTGAAGACCGCCCTCGCCGAGATCGGCGTCGCCGGGATGACGATCCTCGACGCCAAGGGCCACGGCACTCAGACCGGCAAGGTCGAGGTGTACCGGTCCCAGCGGATCAAGGTCGACTTCCTGCCGAAGATCTACATCGAGACGGTCGTCACCGACGAGGTGCTCGACGCCGCGCTCGACGCCATCCAGGAGGCGGCCCGCACCGGGGCGATCGGCGACGGCAAGATCTGGGTCACCGAGGTGCTCCAGGTCATCCGCGTCCGCACCGGCGAGACCGGCCCGACCGCGATCCGCTGACGCACATGCGGTACCGCACCCGCGCCGACCTCCAGATCGTCCGCCCCGGCGACGTCGATCCGGAGCCATGGGCCAATGGCCTGGGGGTCACGCGGGTGCTCGCCGCGCGTCCGGCCTGGCGGATCAGCCTCGCCGAGATCGAGGGGCGGATGCCGTTCTCGTCCTTCCCGGGCGCCGACCGCGTGCTGATCCCGCTCGACCCCGCCGGGGTGACGCTGGAGGTCGCGGGGGTGGAGATGCGCGTGCCGCCGCACTCCGGCGTCGCCTTTCGCGGCGAGGACCGCGTGGTCGCCGAGACGGAGGGGCGCCGGGTGTCGGTGGTGAACCTCATGTCGCGGCGATCGAGCGGACGGATGCGATGCGAGATCCGCCGCGCGACCGGATCGATCGACGCGGATGTCGACGCCCTCGTGGTGCTGGGCGGGAGGGTGTCCGCCGGAGCGGATCCTCTGCCGCGCGGGACCGTGGTCACGGCGGAGGCGACCTCGCGCGTGGTCGTCGGGGCGGGCGGCGTCATCGCTCTCCTGCGCGTGCGACTTCGGCCGTCCGGGGCTTCCGCCCGCAGCGGAAGGGCGGCCGGGGACCGCGCGTAACCACCCACGCCATCCCACCTAGAATTGCTCCATGCCCGCAGGCGAATCCTTCTACATCACCACGCCCATCTACTACCCGTCCGACGTGCCTCACATCGGTCACGGGTACACGACGGTGGCCGTCGACACGCTCGCACGGTGGCACCGCCAGGCGGGGGATGACACCTGGATGCTCACCGGCACCGACGAGCACGGCCAGAAGATGCTGCGCGCCGCTGCGGCCAACAACGTCACGCCGCAGGAGTGGGTCGACAAGCTCGTCAGCGAGAGCTGGTTCCCGCTGCTGACGACGCTCGACGTCGCCAACGACGACTTCATCCGCACCACGCAGGAGCGCCACGAGACGAACGTGCAGACGTTCTTCCAGCGCCTGTACGACCGCGGCTACATTTACGCGGGCGAGTACGAGGCGCTCTACTGCGTGGGCTGTGAGGAGTTCAAGCCCGAGTCGGAGATCGTCGACGGCACCGGTCCCTTCGAGGGGCTGAAGGTCTGCGCGATCCACTCGAAGCCGCTGGAGCTGCTGCAGGAGAAGAACTACTTCTTCAAGCTCAGCGAGTTCCAGGACCGCCTGCTCGAGCTCTACAAGACCGAGCCCGACTTCGTGCGCCCCGACTCGGCGCGCAACGAGGTGGTGTCGTTCGTGAGCCAGGGCCTCAAGGACCTGTCGATCTCGCGCTCGACCTTCGACTGGGGCATCCCGCTGCCGTGGGATGAGTCGCACGTCATCTACGTGTGGGTCGACGCCCTGCTGAACTACGCCACCGCCGTCGGCTACGGCTCCGACGAGGAGACGTTCGCGCGCCGCTGGCCCGCCTACCACGTGGTCGGCAAGGACATCCTGCGCTTCCACGCCGTGATCTGGCCCGCGCTGCTGATGGCGGCCGGTCTCGACGTGCCCAAGGGCGTCTTCGCGCACGGCTGGCTGCTGGTCGGCGGCGAGAAGATGTCGAAGTCGAAGCTCACCGGCATCGCGCCGACCGAGATCACCGACGTCTTCGGCTCCGACGCATACCGCTTCTACTTCCTCTCCGCGATCGCGTTCGGGCAGGACGGCTCGTTCTCGTGGGAAGACCTCTCGGCCCGCTACCAGGCCGAGCTCGCGAACGGCTTCGGCAACCTCGCCTCGCGCACCACGGCGATGATCGAGAAGTACTTCGAGGGCGTCGTGCCGCCCGCGGCCGAGTACACCGAGAAGGACCTCGCGATCCAGAAGATCGTGGCGGATGCCGCGGCGAACGCGGATGCCGCCGTCGCGCAGTTCCGCATCGACGAGGCGATCTCGTCGATCTGGACCATCGTCGACGCGCTCAACGGCTACATCACCGCGAACGAGCCGTGGGCACTGGCCAAGCAGGCGAACAGCGGAGACGAGGACCAGCGCGCGCGCCTCGGCACCGTGCTGTACACTTGCGCCGAGGGCCTGCGCGCCCTCGCGGTGCTGCTCTCGCCCGTGATGCCGCAGTCGACGGAGAAGCTCTGGATCGCCCTCGGCGCCGCGGAGACGCTGGGCCGTCTGCAGGACCAGCCGATCCGCGAGGCCGGCGCCTGGGGCGTGCTGCGCCCCGGCACCAGCGTCAACGGCCTCGCGCCGCTGTTCCCGCGGGTGGAGTCCACGGCCTGACACGGCGTTTCGTCTCGCTTCGCTCGCTCAACGACCGGGACGGACACAGCTCACCGGTCGTTGAGCGACGAGCGAAGCGAGGAGACGAAACGTGGCCGAGACCTACGTGCGTGAGCGTTCGGGCGACGGACGCAAGGATCTGAAGTATCCGGCGGCCCCCGAACCGCTCGCCGTTCCCGTGTACGACAACCACGCGCACCTGGAGATCGTCGACGGGGATGACCCGCTGTCGCTGACCGAGCAGCTCGACCGGGCCGAGGCCGTCGGCATCGCCGGCGTCGTCCAGGCCTCGGGCGACATCGAGTCGTCGCGGTGGGCGGTCGAGGCCGCGGCATCCGATCCTCGCGTGCTGGCCGCCGTCGCCATCCACCCGAACGACGCCCCGACGTACGCGGAGGAGGGGCTCCTCGATGAGGCTCTCGCGGTGATCGACGAGCTCGCCGCGCATCCGCGCACCCGGGCGATCGGCGAGACCGGGCTCGACTTCTTCCGCACCGAGCCCGACCGCCGGGGTCCGCAGTTCGCGTCGTTCGAGGCGCACATCGCGCTCGCCAAGAAGCACGGCATCGCGATGCAGATCCACGACCGTGACGCGCACGACGCGGTGCTGGAGACGCTGACCCGCGTCGGCGCCCCGGAGCGCACGGTGTTCCACTGCTTCTCGGGCGACGACGCGATGGCGCGCGTCTGCGCGGATGCCGGCTACCACCTGTCCTTCGCCGGGAACGTCACGTTCAAGAACGCCCAGAACCTGCGCGATGCGCTCAACGTCATCCCGCTCGACCGCATCCTCGTCGAGACGGATGCGCCGTTCCTCACCCCGGTGCCGCTGCGCGGGCGCCCGAACGCGCCCTATCTCGTGCCCATCACGGTGCGCTTCATGGCGGCCGAGCTCGGCATCGACGTCGACGAGCTGTGCGCGCAGCTGGCCGAGAACACCCTGCGGGTCTACGGTTCGTTCGCCGACTGACTCTCGGGTTGCACGTCTTCCGGCCCGGTCTCGGCGACCGGCTTGGCCGACACGATCTGCGAGATCGGCTTCCACACCAGCAGCAGGGTGAGCGCCGCGCCTACGAAGGCGAACCACCACGGCGCGGTGAGCCCCCACACCTGGGCGATCACGCCGCCGAGCGCCTGCCCGATCACCATGCCGCCGAAGACCCCGACCATGTTCACGGACGCGACGCGGCCCTGCAGCTCGGCGGGGACGAGTCGCTGCCGCACGGTCGTGGAGATCGTGCCCCACACGAACGCGTACGCGCCGAAGAAGAACATGATCACCAGGGCGACCCAGCCCGTGGTGGTGAGCGCGAACGACAGGTGCATGAGCACTTCGAGCGACAGGACGATGCGCATCAGCGTCGCGAACGACACGTGCCGCTCCAGCCAGCCGAAGCTGAACGTGGCGAGGATGCCGCCCGCCGCCGACGCCGTGGTGAGAGCCCCGTACCCGACAGCGCCCATGTGCAGGTGCTCGGTCGCATACAGGACGAGCACACCCCACGGCGCCGCCCAGGTCACGTTGAACACCAGGATGATGAGCACGAGCATCCGCACCGGCGGGTTGCGCCACAGCCAGCGGAGGCCCTCGGCGATGTCGGTGTGCACGGGCGCGTGCGCATCGGTCTCCCGAGGCGGGACGGGCGTCTTCGCCATGCGCGAGATCAGCACCACGGCGAAGCTCACGCACACGACCTCGAGCAGGAACGGCCAGGCGGTGCCGGCCGCGAACAGGAACGCGCCCAGGGGCGGACCGGCGAACTGGTTCGCCACCAGGTAGCCGGCCTGCAGGCGGGCGTTGCCGAGGCCGAGGTCGGCCGGCTTCACGAGCATCGGCAGCAGCGTGCTGCCCGCCGTGTCGACGAACACCTCCGCCGTGCCGTAGAGGAAGGCGACCGCGAGCACGATCCAGATGTTGGCGACGCCCGTCACGAGGAACACGCAGAGCGCGATGAGGACGACGGCCCGCGCCGCGTTCGCGAACATGACGAGTCTCCGACGGTCGAACCGATCGGCGATCGCGCCCGCATGCAGTCCGAAGAGCAGCCAGGGGAGGAACTGCAGGATCGCGCCGGCGGCCACCAGGATCGGCGACGAGGTCATCGAGGCGATCAGCAGGGGAGCGGCCGCGAGTGCGACGCCGTCACCCACGTTGCTCGTCCACGACGACGCGAGCAGCCAGCGGAAGTCACGGCCCAGACGGCGGGGCGCGACGAGTTCACCGAGGGAGGGCACCAGAGAAGACTACTGACGGCGGGGGACATCGGAGGAGTGGGGGAGAATGGGGGGATGACCGTCACCCTGCTCGGCGCCACCGAGATCCGCCGCCTCGCCGCCGAGCTCGACGTCACCCCCACGAAGAAGCTCGGCCAGAACTTCGTCACGGACGCGAACACCGTCCGCAAGATCGTGCAGGCCGCCCGCGTGCAGCCGAGCGAGCGCGTGGTCGAGGTCGGTCCCGGGCTCGGTTCCCTGACCCTCGCGATCCTCGAGACCGGGGCGTCCGTCACCGCCGTCGAGATCGATCACCGACTCGCCGCCCGCCTGGCGCAGACCGCCGCGGAGCACGGCGTCGAGGCCGACCGGCTCACGGTCGTCGACGCGGATGCGCTGCGCATCACCGAGCTCCCGGGTGAGCCCACCGTGCTGGTGGCGAACCTGCCCTACAACGTCTCGGTGCCGGTGCTGCTGCACTTCCTGGAGAACTTCGCGTACCTGCAGCGCGGCGTCGTGATGGTCCAGGCCGAGGTCGCCGAGCGGCTGGCCGCGAAGCCCGGCTCGAAGATCTACGGCTCGCCCAGCGTCAAGGCCGCCTGGTACGGGGAGTGGAAGCTCTCCGGCACCGTGTCCCGCCAGGTGTTCTGGCCGGTCCCGAACGTCGACAGCCTGCTCGTCGGCTTCGACCGCTCCGAGGGGGAGCGCGGCACGGAGGAGGAGCGGCGTCGCACCTTCCAGATCGTCGACGCGGCGTTCAACCAGCGCCGCAAGATGCTCCGTCAGGCGCTGTCCGGCATCTTCGGCAGCTCCGCCGCGGCCTCCGCGGTGCTGATCGCCGCCGGCGTCGCCCCGACGGCCCGGGGTGAGGACCTCACGGTCGACGACTACCAGCGCATCGCCCAGCACGCGGCCGTGGCCGCAGCCGACGCACTCACCGACGACGTCGCTCCCACCCAGTAACCTGGCACCGTGACCGAGTCCCCCCGCTTCCGCCCCGATGTCCCCGAGCTGCACCGTCCGTATGCGGCGGACGAGAGCCGCTATCAGCAGTTCGCCTACCGCCAGGTCGGCACGTCCGGCCTCTACCTGCCCCCGATCTCGCTCGGGCTGTGGTGGAACTTCGGCGACAACATCCCGCTCGACAACCAGCGCGCACTGCTGCGCCACGCGTTCGACCGCGGCATCACCCACTTCGACCTGGCGAACAACTACGGCCCGCCCTACGGCTCGGCCGAGAAGAACTTCGGGCGCATCTTCGCCGAGGACCTCCGTCCGTACCGCGACGAGCTGATCATCTCGTCGAAGGCCGGCTGGGACATGTGGCCCGGCCCCTACGGCGACTTCGCGAGCCGCAAGTACATCCTCGCCAGCGCCGAGCAGTCGCTGACGCGGATGGGCCTCGACTACGTCGACATCTTCTACTCGCACCGGGTCGACCCGGTCACCCCGATCGCCGAGACGGTCGGCGCGCTCGACACGCTCGTGCGTCAGGGCAAGGCCCTCTACGTCGGCATCTCCTCCTACAGCGCCGAGCGCACCGCGGAGGCCGTGGCCGTCGCGAAGGATCTCTGCACGCCGCTCGTCATCCACCAGCCGGCCTACTCGATCCTGAACCGCTGGGTCGAGGACGGCCTGACCGACACCCTCGAGCAGTCCGGCCTGGGTGCCATCGCCTTCACCCCGCTGGCACAGGGCCTGCTGACCGACAAGTACCTCGGCGACGGCACGGCCGAGCGCGCGCAGAAGCGCGGCTCGCTGCCGGACGGCCGCCTCACGGATGAGGCCGTGCAGACCCTGCGTTCGCTGAACGAGGTCGCGCAGGGCCGCGGTCAGTCGCTGGCGCAGCTGGCGCTGCAGTGGACGCTGCGCAACCCCGTGGTCGCATCCGCGCTGATCGGGGCCTCGCGCCCGGAGCAGCTGGACGAGAACATCGCCGCCGTGAACGGTCCCGACTTCACCTCCGAGGAGCTCGCCCGCATCGACGAGCTCGCGGGTGCCATCGACGTGAACCTGTGGGCGAAGTCCTCGGAGCTGTGACCCGATCATGAGCCATGCCGCGTTCACCGACTCCGTGCACGTGCGCGCCCCGGGGAAGATCAACGTCTTCCTCGGGGTCGGCGGGCGGCACGACGACGGCTATCACGCGCTGGCCACGGTCTTCCAGGCGGTGTCCCTCTACGAGGACGTGATCGCGCGCCCGGCCGACGACTTCTCCGTGACCGTCTCCGGGGTGGAGGACATCGGCTCGGTCCCGCTCGATGATCGCAACCTCGCGATGCGCGCGGCCAAGCTGCTCGCGGTGGCCGCCGACCACCGGGGCGGCGTCGCGCTCGAGATCCGCAAGAGCGTCCCCGTGGCGGGCGGCATGGGCGGAGGGTCGGCGGATGCCGCGGCCGCCCTGGTCGCCTGCGACGCGCTGTGGGGGACGGGCCTCTCGCCGGCGCGCCTGCACGACCTCGCCGCGCGCCTCGGCGCCGATGTGCCGTTCGCGCTGCACGGCGGCACGGCGGTCGGCACCGGCCGCGGGGATCAGCTCAACCCGGCGCTCGCGCGGGGGCGCTTCGACTGGATCCTCGTGCCCAGCGATCAGGGCCTGTCGACGCCCGTGGTCTACGAGCGCCTCGACCTGCTGCGCGAGGAGGAGGGCGCCCTCGCCGACGACCCGCCGCTGTCGCTCGACGTGCCGATCCCGGTGCTGCAGGCGCTCCGGTCGGGCGACCCGGTGCAGCTCGCGGAGACGCTGTTCAACGACCTGCAGGCCGCGGCCCTGTACGAGCGGCCCGACCTCGCCCAGACGATCGCCCAGGGCGTCGCTGCCGGCGCGCTCCAGGGCATCGTCTCCGGTTCCGGCCCCACGGTGGCGCTGCTGTGTCCCGACCCCGAGACGGCGCAGGACGTGCAGTCCTCGCTGCGGGAGACCGGACTCGACCCGCTGCACGTGCACGGTCCCGTCCCCGGCGCCCGCATCATCGGCTGACGCGGACGCCGTTTCGGCGGGATCCGGCCGTCGGCGCGCTCAGGCGAGCGCGCCGAGTGCCGCCCGCAACTCCTGCTTGGCGCGGGCGTAGCGCGAGCGTGCCGTCGCGGCGGGAACGCCGACGATCTCGGCGGCCTCTCCGATCCGGAACCCGTCCCAATGCACGAGCTGGACGATCTCCGCGAGCTCCGGGCGGAGGCGGCTGAGCGCGTCGCGCACCTCGTCGCCCTCGTCGGCCGCGGGGGTGTCCGACACCCGCGGCATGTGGGCACGGATCCGGTCGGCCAGGGCCGCGCGCCGACGCTCGCCCCGCGCGTGGTTCTGCAGCGTGCCTCGGGCGAGTCCGAACAGCCACATCCGCGTCTCGAGCGGATTCTCGGGCAGGTCGTCGACGCGGCGCCACGCGATCAGGAGCGTCTCGCCGAACAGGTCGGGAGCGTCGACGGGTCCGACGCGGCGCTGCAGATAGCGAAGGATGTCGCCGTTGGACTCCCGCAGCGCCGCGGTCAGGAGCTTCTGTGTGCGGATGGACGCGTTCACGGGGTCACGGCCTCGCACAGCAGCTGAGCATCCGAGGTCCACCAGCCGTCGATCCCGGCCGCCGCCGAGAGCCGGTTCGTCGCCTCCCCCAGCACGACGTAGTGCGCGGTCGCGGACCAGTCGTCGTCGGTCGGCTCGACGCCCGGCTGCGGATCCTGCCACGAGCCGTCCGCGCCGAGCACCTGGATGATGGCATGCGGGTCGGAACGGATCTCGTCCGCACGTCGGTCGACGACCGCCGGGTCGATCGTGAGGGCACCGACGTCGGCGACGAACGCGTCCCAGTCGCCCTCCGGCTCCGTCTGCTCCAGGACGATGCGCGCCTCGCACTCGCGGCCGCTGGGCAGCGTGAAGGCATAGGCGACATCGGGATCCTGCGCCCACGGGAGCCAGTCGAATCCGCCGGCGGCGACGGCGGCTCCGGCCCCGCCGCAGAGCAGCGCGGCGAGTCCCAGGCCCGCGGTCACCCGGGGGATGCGCCGCACGGGCCGACGCTCGGCGGCGACCTGTGCGCGTGCCAGCGCCGCCACGGCATCCATGTCGCGGGTGAGGGCATCGTCGATGTGCACCGCATCGGGTGCGGTGCGCTCGAGAAGAAGATCCAGTCGGTCGGGGGTGTCCATGTCTCGCTCCTGTCGTGAAGGGCCGTCACAGGGGATATGTCCACCACGGCCGTCCGTGATGACGCCCCTGCCGTTTCGACGGGATCCGGCCTCACTCCGCGTTCAGGAGTGCGCTCACGCGGTAGGGGATCACCTCGCGCAGGAACAGGCTCGTCGAGGTGCGCAGGATGCCGGGGCACAGGCGGACCACCTCGGCGACGCGGTAGAGGTCGTCGGGGTCCTTCGCGACGACGCGCAGCAGCAGGTCGGTGTCGCCGGCCGGCGCGAAGCACTCCAGCACCTCGGGAACGCGGCTGAGCGCATCGATCGCGGCGGTGATCTTGTGCTGATCGAGCTCGACGAGGATCGAGGCCGCAACACCTCGGCCCAGTGCCTGCGGGAGGATGCGCGAGCTGTGCGCGCGCAGGTATCCGCCGGACTCGAGGCGGTCGAGGCGCGCGTGCACGGTGCCGCGGGCGAGGCCCAGATCCTGGGCGATCAGCGCGACGGGTCGGCGGGGGTCGCCGTCGAGGACCGTGAGGATCCTCCGGTCGGTCTCGTCGAGGTTGGCCATTTCGATCACCATCGCCTTCTTCGTCTCACTCAGATTGATCGGATCGATCAATCGAAACTCACTCTATGGTCTGAATGACCTGTGCATGATGCAATGAGTATCAGATACGCAGGATGTCGGCCACGAGCGGGCATCACGCGCACTCGACGGAGAGGCCACGAGCCGCACGCGCCGGGTGTCGACGGCGACGGGCCACGAGCCTCAGCCGGCCCCGTCTCCTCAGCTGCCTCGTCGCCGAGGGGCGGGGCGGGCGCTGTCCGTCGTGGGCGTCAGTCGCCGGGGACGAGCAGGCGCAGCTGCACCATGGCCGAGAACCGCGCCTCCGGATCGGTGAGGTCGAGTCCGCTGATCTCCGACAGCCGGCGCAGGCGGTATCGGAACGTGTTGGGGTGGGTGTACACGCGTCCCGCCGCCACCGCCACGTCCCCGAACGCGTCGAGCCAGGCCCGCAGCGTCTCGACCAGGTGCGTGCCCCGCTCCCGGTCCTGTGCCAGCAGCTGCGCGACGGGACCGGTCGGCTGGTCGCCCCGCGCCCGGACGAGGTCGCCGAGCTCGACCAGCAGCGCCTCCATCTGCACCGCCGTGAACCGGGCGACGGGCTCCCGCCCCGGCGCCTGGCGGACCACACGGAGCGCACGGTCGGCGTTCGCCCGGGACGAGGGGATGCCGGCCGCATCGTCCGCCACGGTGCCGACGCCGATGCGGATCTCGCTGGTCGCCCCGAGGCGGCCGAGGAAGTCGGTCGCGACACGCGCGGCACGGCTGTCGGCGTCGCTGTGCCCCGCTCCGGACTCGGCCTCGCCCTGCTCCGGACGGATGCCGACGACGGCGTACACGACGTTGCCGATCACGGCGACCGCGGAGCGCAGGTAGACGGCGCCGAGGTGCACGGCGAAGGCGTCGGCGATGCGCTGCCGCTCGGCGATGCCGCGAGCACCGGCGGAGGGCTCGTCGTCGCTGTCCTCCGCGGCGGACAGGGCGAGCACGACGCAGCGGTGGTCGCTCAGGCGCAGTCGGGCCGTGGCGTCCGCCGCCCCGGGCCCGCCCTCGAGGATCGTCGCGAGCAGGTCGGCCCGCAGGCGCCGCTCGACGTCGGCGCCGGCGCGCAGCCGCAGCATGTGCAGGGCCACCAGCCCGGCGGAGTCCTTCAGCGCGCGCACGCGGTCGGGGGAGAGGGGCTCCTGGACCGCGGCCCAGATCGACCCGAGGATCTCGTCACCGGCGCGCACGGCCAGGGCGACGCGCGGGAAGGAGGGCAGCCCCTCGGTGTTGTGCACCGGACCGACGTCGATCGGATCCGCGCTGCGGTACAGCTCCTGGAAGACCCCGCGCTCCTCCAGCTGTCGGGCGAAGCGCTCGGGCACCTGTCGGCCGAGCACGGTCTCGATGCGCGCGGGATCGGCCTCATGCTGCCGCCCGGAGAAGGCGACGACGCGGGAGTTGCGATCCTCGATCGTCACCGGTGCGTTCAGCAGGGTCGCGATGGCATTGGCGAGGGCGAACAGATCGCCCGAGGGCATGCCGCCGAGAGTCGTCGCCCCCTGCTCGCCGACATCGCCCTCCGCGATGAGCGACCGCAGCATGGCCGCCAGCTGCGCCCAGGACGCGCCGCGAGTCAGGGCGAGGACCGGGATGCCGGTGGCCTCGGCCGCATCACGGAACGGCTGCTCGGTGCGCACGGGTGCGCGCAGCACGAGGGCGGTCGCCTGCTGGGTGGCGAGGGTGTGCAGGAGCTCGGCGATCTCGTCGGGATCGCTCAGCCCGACACCGAGCACGAGTGCCCCGCGCATCGGCATCGCGTCATCGAGCACGTCGTGGATGACGACCGTCTCGATCTCGGCGTCGTCGTCGGCCGCACCGCTCACCACCTCGAGCAGGGTGTTGCCGAGGTCTTCGATGACCCGGCCGAGGCTGGCGCGGGGCCTGGTCGTCACGGACATGAGCACAGGGCCCAGGCTAGGGCGCGACCGCCGGTGGGGGAGCTGTGGGGCACGACGAAATCGTATCGACTCTTGGTCGATCTCGACAGGATCATCGTGCCCCCGTGAGGGACGTCAGTCCGCGCTCAGAACGTGATCCACTCGGTGCGCACCGTGACGGCGTCGAGCGCGTCGGCATCCGGGGTCACGCCGATGCCCGGACCCGTCGGCACCGTGAGCGTGCCGTCCTCCACCACGAACGGTTCGGTGATGTCGCGGGCGTAGTAGCGCCCCGAGCCGGAGGTGTCACCGGGGAGCGTGAAGCCGGGGAGAGCGGCCAGGGCGACGTTCGCCGCGCGTCCGATCCCGGTCTCCAGCATCCCGCCGCACCAGACCGGGATGTCGTTGGCGACGCACACGTCGTGGATGCGACGGGCTTCGAGGTACCCGCCGACGCGTCCCGGCTTGATGTTCACGATCGAGCACGCCCCCAGCGCGATGGCGTCGGCGGCGGCCCGGGCCGACACGATCGACTCATCCAGGCACACGGGTGTCGTGATGGCCTTCGCCAGCTGCGCGTGACCGAGCAGGTCCTCCTCGTCGAGCGGCTGCTCGATCAGGAGCAGGTCGAACGGGTCGAGCTTGGCGAGGTGTCGGGCGTCGCCGCGATGGTACGCGGTGTTCGCGTCGACCTGCAGCAGCACGTCGTCGCCGAAGCGTTCGCGCACGGCGCGCACGGGGTCGATGTCCCACCCCGGCTCGATCTTGAGCTTGATGCGCACGTACCCCTCGTCGAGGTAGCCGCCGACCGCGTCCAGCAGCTCGGGGATCGAGTCCATGATGCCGACCGAGACACCGCAGTCGACACGGTCGCGCACGGCGCCGAGCTCACGCGAGAGCGGGACCCCCGCGGCGCGCAGCTCGGCGTCGAGCACGGCCAGCTCGACGGCGGCCTTCGACATGCGATGCCCCTTGAACTTCGCGAGGGCCGGAGCGACACCGGCGGCGTCGAGATCCTTCCCCTGCGCGAGCGCGGGCAGCAGGAACCGGGTGATGACGTCCACGCTCGCCTCGACGTACTCGGAGGAGTACAGCGGGTCGTTCATCGCGACGCCCTCGCCCCAGCCCTCGGCCTCGTCGGTGACGGCGCGCACGATCAGCGCCTCGCGTACGGTCTGCACGCCGAACGACGTGCGGAACGGCGACACCAGCGGCATCTCGATCACACGCAGCTCGAATCCGGTGAGCTTCATCCCTGTTCTCCTCTGTCGATGGTGTACGCGCCGGAGCGGTCGAAGGAGAGCACGCGCCCTCCGCCCTCCAGCGCGGATCCGAGTGTCTCCCGCAGGGCCAGGCGCCACGCGGTCGCCCGGGCGGGCTCGGCGAGGCGCAGGGACTCGATGTCCCGCGGCAGCGCCACCCGCACGAGTCGGGCGTCGGTGCGGTGCCGGAGCGGCCCGAGGTCCTCGCCCACGCTGAGCAGGGGTGCGGCATCGTGTTCGCCCGCGGATGCAGGTTCCCCGTGGCAGGCGGCGACGACGCGCGGATCCCGCACGTACCAGGTCACCAGCATCCGATCGGTGTCGTCCGCGCCGTTGAGCGCATCGGCCATGTGCCCGTAGAAGTTGCGGTGGTACGACGTCGGCGTCGCGGCCAGCTTCACGAGGTTGAAGTGGGCATTGCGGCTGATCAGCGGATCGAACGTCCACGAGATCTCGTCGAGTCCCTCCTCCAGCGCCCAGGCACGCTGATGCACCTTGAGCGCGAAGCCGACGCTGCGACCGCGCATCCGCGCCGAGACACCGGCGATGTGGCTGTGCAGGGCGCGCTGATCCGGAGCCGCGAAGAATCCGAAGCAGGCCCCGACCAGCTCGTCGTGCTCGAACGCGCCGCCCACGTAGCTTCCGGCTTTCGACAGGGCGCGCAGCGTCTCGACGTTCACGGGGGAGGCCTCGCCCTGCTTGGTCCAGATGCTCTGGAACAGGTCGGCGACGCGGGTGAACTCGTCCACGTCGCCGAGCAGGCGGATCTCGACCCCGGCTCGGGAGGCGGCGGCGCTCGCGGCGTCGGCGGCCTCCTCCGGCGAGGCGCTGTACGCCGTGGCATCCGTCATGCTCATGCCCTTCCTCCGGCCGATGTTCCGTGTCCGGTCAGTGCCCCGGCGACCAGTTCCTGCAGCAGCAGGAGGCGCTCCGGGATCATCGCGACGAGCACATGCTCATCGTCGGCGTGCGCCCCGCCCCCCACGGCGCCCAGGCCGTCGAGGGTCGGCACGCCGAGACCCGCGGTGAAGTTGCCGTCCGACGCCCCGCCGACCGCGACACCGTCGAACGGCGTCAGACCGGCCTTCTCGGCGATCGCGACGGCCTGCGCGAACAGTCCCGCCGAGGATTCGGGCTCCATCGGGCGGCGGTTGGGGCCGCCCTCGACGCGCACGTCTGCTCCGGGCAGCGTCACCGGGAGTGCGCGCAGCGCGGCATCCACCCGGTCCTGCTCCGCGACGGTGCGCACCCGCGCATCGACCGCGAACTCGGCGGCGGCGGGCACGGTGTTCGTGGTGCTGCCGGCGCGCACGAGCGTCGGTGTCACGCTGGTCCCCGCGGCCGCGTCACCGAGTTCGGCGACCGCCAGGAGCAGGTGCGCGGCCTCCACCGCGGCGTTCACACCGCGCTCCGGCTCCAGTCCCGCATGGGCGGCGAGCCCCACGACGTGCACGCGATAGAGCGAGACGCCTTTGCGCGCGATCTTCACGGCACCGCCCTCGGCCGCGGCCTCCAGGACGAACACGGCGGCGCAGCCGCGTGCCTCCCGCTCGATCAGCGCGCGCGAGCTGGGGGAGCCGAGCTCCTCGTCGCCCGTGATCAGGATGCTGACGCCCGTGCGGTCCGGCAGCGACGCCACGGCGTGCAGGGCCATCACCACCCCGGTCTTCATGTCGAAGCACCCGGGACCGCGGAGCACGCCGTCCTCGATACGGAACGGGAGCCGCAGCAGCGAACCGAGCGGCCACACCGTGTCGTGGTGACCGAGCAGCAGCACGGTCGGCTCGCCGAACCGCCAGCGCAGGTGGGTGCGGCCGTCGATCACGATGCGCTCCGGCGCGACGCCCAGCAGGCGCTCACCGAGGGCGGCGACGACCTCCGCGCTGCGGGCGACGGCATCGAGGTCGTCGGAGGGCGACTCGCAGGAGACGAGGGTCTCGATGTCGGCGAGGATCAGATCGAGATCCACGTCCGCCTGCACGGTCATCAGGACACCTTCGGCGCCGCGCGGACGCCGTGGTGCAGATAGCGCTCGCCGCCGGGCAGGGAGTAGAAGATCACGGCATGCCAGGCCTGCTCGCCCTCCGGACGCATCACGAACTCGCCGGGACGCACGGGCACCAGCGGATGCTCCTGCACCGGGTCGGGGAGCATGGCGGCGAGCGGTCCGTTCAGGGTCGTGCGCATGCGCAGCCCGTCCTCGTCACGGAAGATCTCGGTGCGCACGCCCGAGCGGTCGTAGACGCCCTCGAACTCGGAGAAGTCATCGGTGAACGGCTCCTCGGGCGGAGTGAGGCCGGCCGGCAGCTCCAGCGCCGCCAGCTCGCGGAAGATCTCCCCGAACAGCTCGACGTAGAGATCGTGGGTGTTGCCGCCGTTGGTCAGCAGCGTCACCGCGAGGCCCTCCTCGGGGAGGATGCGCAGGAACGACGCCTGCCCGATCGTGTTCCCGTCGTGCCCGATGAGGCGGTGGCCGTCCCAGTCGAACAGGATCCAGCCCACGCCCCACGCGTCTCCGAGCGTGTACGGGTCGGGCATGTCCACCTCACGCTCCTGCATCCGCGCCACGGCGGCCTCGGACAGCACGCGCGTCCCATCGGCGGCCAGTCCGCCTGCCAGGTGCATGCGGGCGAAGGCGAGCACGTCGGCGGTGGTGGAGTTGATGAGTCCGGCCGGGCCCATCGATCGCGGGAGCATCCAGGCGGGTGCGAGGTGCGGACCATCTTCGTCGACCACGGTGTGCCCGCTGGCCGCCCGGAACATGATCGCCTCCTCCGGGAGGGTCGAGGAGTGAGTGAGTCCGAGGGGCGTGAACACGAGGTCGCGCATGGCCTGGTCCCAGGTCGTTCCGGTGACCTTCTCGATCACGCGCCCGGCCAGCGAGAATCCGGAGTTGCAGTACGACATCGTCGCACCGAGCGGGTGGTTCTGCGCGACGCCGTCCAGGAGCGCGACGTACTTCTCGAGTGTCTCGTCGCCGCGGCCGGTGTCGGTGAAGACGTCGCCGTCGATCCCACTGGTGTGATTCAGGAGGTGACGCAGCGTCACGGTCCGGGTGATCTCCGGGTCGGAGGACGAGAACTCCGGCACGTATGAGACGACCGGGGCATCGAGGTCGAGGACGCCCTGATCGACGAGGCGCATGATCGCGGTCGTCGTCCACACCTTGCCCATCGAGCCGATCTGGAACACCGAGTCGTCGGTGGTCTCGATGCCCGTGCGGACGTTGAGTATGCCGTGATGCGCATATACCGGTTCCTCGCCGAGGCGGAGCATGCCGAGGGTCGCGCCCGGGACCTTGTGCGCCTCGGCCAGCGCGCTCAGTCGCTGCTGCCAGTGCCGCGCGTCGAGGCGCGCGCGCACCGGCTTCCCGGCCGGCGGGGCGTACTGCTCGACCCAGTCGATCACGCGCTGCGAGTAGTCGGCGCGGTGCGACGGAGGGCCGGAGAGCAGGAACAGGTGCGAGCCACCGGGATACAGGACCAGACGCGTGGGCACGTCGCGCTCGCGCAGCGCCGTGAACCACTGCTCGGCCTGACCGACGGGGCAGCGCTCATCCGCCGCACCCTGCAGGATCAGCGTCGGGGTGGTGACCCGGTCGACCCGGGTGAACGGCGACTGCGCCGAGATGCGCTCCGCATCGCGCCAGGGGAGTCCGCCGTTCTCCTTCGCCGAGAGGTAGTGCCCGAAGTCGGAGGTGCCGCCCATCGAGAGGAGATCGGTGACCACGCCTCCGCCCACGGCCGCGGCGAAGCGGTCGTCGCGCGAGGTGAGGAAGCAGGTCATGAATCCGCCGTAGCTGTAGCCGGTGACGGTCAGCCGCGTCGGGTCGGCGATGCCCTCGGCCACGAGCTGGTCGAGCGGCTCGAGGAAGTCGTTCGCGTCGTTGACGCCCCAGCCGCCGGTCACGGCGGAGAAGAACGCGTCGCCGTAGCCGTCGCTGCCCCGGGGGTTCAGGGTGAGGATCGCCCAGCCGCGGCGCGCGAGCACCTGGTGGTACGGGTGGATGAGGTCGGCGGCGCCGTTCCAGGAGTTGTGCGGACCGCCGTGGATGTCGAGCAGCAGGGGCAGCGGGCCCGTGGCAGCGGGGTCGCGGCGCAGCCATCCCGTGATGACCGTGCCGTCCGAGATCGTGAAGCGACGCTCCTCGGCGGGGATGAGGTCGAGGTCGGGCGTGCCGTCGTCGGTGAGCACCCGTGTCGTGCCGCCGGCGAGGTCGAGGAACGCGACATCGCCGAACGATTCCGGTGTCGCGAGCACGATGGCGGCGGAGGATCCCGCCACTGACAGCCCCGACACGTTCGCGGTGCCGTCCACGAGCGCCGTGGCGCCCGTGCCGTCCTGCGCCACGCGGTACACGTGCGTGTAGCCGTTGTCGCGGAGGCAGAACACGAGGTCCCCGCCGGCCGTGAACTGCGGCATGCCACCGGGATAGCCGGGACCGCCCGGCATGACGTTGCGGTCGAGGCTCCCCGTGATGTTCCGCGGTTCGCCGCCGTCGACCGGGAACAGCAGGATGTCGGCGTTGCCGACCTCCGTGTCGAGGCGTCCGGCGGCGACGACATGGCGGCCGTCCGGCGTCCAGCCCACGGCCGTCGCCTGCACGTCGGCGGCGCTCACCCGCACCGCCTCGCTGTTCGGGTCGGTGGAGGAGCGCACGAACACGGGGATCCGCATGGTCAGGTCCGCGTCGTCCTCGACGCTCGTGGAATAGGCCAGGAGTGTGCCGTCCGGCGACCAGAACGGGTCGGAGGCGTGGGAGCGCCCGTGGGTGAGCGCCGTGACCTTCCCGGAGGCGACGTCGAGCACATGCAGCTGCTGCACGAGCGTTCCGAGGTTGCCCGCGCCGTCCGCCTTGTAGCCCAGGCGGTCGGTGCTGGCCGGCGCCGAGCGTCGGGCGAGGATGGTCTCCGCGGTCTCGCCGGGAAGCGCCGCGCTGTCGACCGGGGCCGTGAAGGCGATGCGCTCGCCGTCGGGGCTCCAGGCCGGAGCGCCCGCGCCGAGCGGAAGGGTCGTGAGACCGCGCGCCTCGCCGCCCGCCGTCGGGAGGAGCCAGATCTGCGCGGGGCCGTCCTGCGCACGCAGGAACGCCAGCTGGGTGCCGTCGGGGCTCCACACCGGGGTGGAGTCGGCCGTCGCGTGCGTGAGCGGGGCGGGGTCGCCGCCGGTGGCCGGCACCTGCCACAGGGCGCGCGTGTCCCGGTCGCCGTCGCGATCCGTCGTCCGCAGCACGAAGGCGATGCGGGCGCCGTCCGGTGACAGTGCCGGTTGCTCGGGGGTGCGGACGGCGAGCAGCTCGTCGACGGTGACGCGGTTCATGGGAGCTCCAATCGGATGGTCAGTTCACTGTGTCCGCTGAGAGCGGGGTCGGTGTTGTGGGCGCGGCCGAAACCAGGGGGATGCTTTGGGAGACGGGCACAGTCCCGATCGGCGCATCGGCCGGCAGTCCCGCGAAATGACAGGCCGCGCCCGCTGCGCCCGTGGGCAGCGGAGGCTCCGCGATCACGCAGAGCTGCCGGTCGGGGCGGGCCGCCGGACCGATCGGGCACCGCGGGTGGAAGCGGCATCCGCTCGGCGGCGCGTGCGGATCGGCGGGCTCCACGTCGACGGGGGCCAGCGGGTCGACCGCCAGCAGGTTCCCGTGCCGGGTCGGCGCCGCCTGGAGCAGGTCCCGCGTGTACGGGTGCTGCGGGTCGGCGAGCACCTGCTCGGTCGGACCGAACTCGACGATGCGGCCGAGGTACATCACGGCGATGTGATCGCTCAGGTAGCGCACGACCGAGAGGTTGTGCGAGATGAACAGCATCGTGAGGTCGAGCTCGCCGCACAGCTCCCGCACGAGGTTGAGCACCGAGCCCTGCACCGAGACGTCGAGCGCGGAGGTGATCTCGTCGGCGATCACGACCTCGGGGCGGGCGGCGAGGGCCCGGGCCAGGGCGATGCGCTGACGCTGTCCGCCCGAGAGCGCTGCCGGGAGCGACTGCGCACGGTCGGCGTCGAGGCTCACCAGGTCGAGCAGACGGGCGACCTCGGCACGGCGGGCAGTCGCACCGCGGATGCCGCGCGGGAGCGCTTCGGCGATGGACTCGCCGATCGTCATGCGCGGATCGAGCGAGGAGAACGGGTCCTGGAACACCATCTGGATGGGGCGTCGGCGGCGGAAGCTGCGCACGTCCACGCCGTCGAGGGTGATCGAGCCCTCGCTGATGGGCGCGAGGCCGATCGCCGCGCGGGCGAGCGTGGATTTACCGGAACCCGACTCTCCCACGAGTCCCACGACCGATCCCGACGGGACCGTGAGGCTCACGTCGTCGACGGCCGTGAGACCTGCGCGGTGCGTGCCGTAACGCACGCTGACCCGGTCGAAGCGCAGTTCGCTCATCGCCGCACCGTCTCTTCCTCGTCCATGGTCGGGGCCGCCTCCGCGGTCGTGACGATCTCCGCTGACGTGGCGATCTCCGCGGACGTGGCGATGGTCACCGGCACCGCCGCCTCGCCGCTGACCGGATGCCAGCACGCGACCCGATGGCCTTCGACATCCGCCACGAGCTCGGGATCGGTCTCCCGGCAGAGCTCGGTGGCGAGCGGACAGCGGGCGGCGTACGCGCAGCCCGCGGGGAACGCGCCCGGTGCCGGGGGACGGCCCGGGATCATCTTCAGCGGCTCGCTGCGGTCGGCGTCGAGCTCGGGCACGACCTCGAGCAGGGCACGGGTGTACGGGTGCCGGGCGCCGGTGTGGAGGGTCGCTGCGGGCAGGTCCTCGACGATCCGCCCCGCGTACATGACCAGCACCCGGTCGCAGGTCTGCGCGACCACGGCGATGTCGTGGCTGATGAGCAGGATCGCGGCGTCGGTGTCACGGCGCACCCCGGCCAGGAGCTGCAGCACCTGCCGCTGCACGGTCACGTCGAGAGCCGTGGTCGGCTCGTCCGCGATGATGAGGCGCGGATGGTTCATGAGCCCCATGGCGATCATCGCCCGCTGCCGCATGCCGCCGGAGAACTCGTGCGGGTACTGGCGGGCCCGTCGTGCCGCGGCGGGAACCCGCACCGACTGCAGGCGTTCGATCGCCCGGTCCATCGCCTGCTTCCGCGTGACGTCCTGGTGCTCGGACGCGGCCTCGGCGAGCTGCGAGCCGATCCTCCTGGTCGGGTTGAACGAGGTCATCGGGTCCTGGAAGACCATGGCGAGCGAGGTGCCGAGCAGGCTCCGCACCGCGCGGTCGGACGTGGTCAGCAGCGGGGTGCCGCAGAAGTCCAGGCGTGCCGCGGCCACGTGGCCCGGGCGCTCGATGAGTCGGGCGGCGGCCAGGGCGGTGAGGCTCTTGCCGGATCCCGATTCGCCGACCACGCCGATCGCCTCTCCGCGGGACACCGTGAACGAGACGCCGCGCACCGGGGTGACCCATCCGCCGGGGGTCGGGAACGAGACGCGCAGGTCGTCGACGAGGAGCACCGGGGCCTCGTCGTCGGCCGACACGGGCTGGGCAGCGCCGGGCAGGGCGATCGCCGGCAGGCGGTGGCGACGGCGGCCGGATCGTCCACCGAGGGCGGCTGCGGCGGTCTCACCGAGCAGGTTGAAGGCCAGCCCCGCGATCACCACGGCCACGGCCGGGCCGACGGCGGCGGCCGGATTCAGGTAGATGCGGTTCAGGCCCTCGCCGAGCAGACGGCCCCAGTCGTACTCGGGCACCTGCACGCCGAGGCCGAGGAACGACAGGCCAGCGAAGGCGAGGAGTGCGGAGCCCGCGGCCACGGTGGCGTTCACGATGAGGGGCTCGCCGACGTTCGGGAGGATGTGCCGGATCAGGATGCGGAACCGCGAGACCCCGGCGACCCGGGCCGCGTCGATGAAGTCGCGTCCGGCGATCGCGGCCGACAGGGTCTGCGTCAGCCGGGCGAACTGCGGCGCCATCGCGAAGCCGATCGCGAGCACGGCGCCGGTGGACCCGACACCGAAGATGACCGCGAAGAACAGCGCGAGCAGGAGCCCGGGGAACGCCACCGCGATGTTCACGAAGCCGACGATGGGCCGTCCGAGCCAGCGTGGGAGCACCGACGGCGCCGTGCCGAGCAGGGTGCCTGCGACCACGCCGATGATCACGGCGATCACGGCGAGGACCACGGACAGCCGGGTGGCGACCAGGACGCGGGCGAGGACGTCGCGACCGAGGGCGTCGGTGCCCAGGAGGTGCGCGGCGCTCGGCCCCTGCGAGATCGCGGCCGGATTCACGAGCTCGGCCTGCGCGCCCCAGATGACCGGGGCGAAGATCGCGGCGAGGGTGACGAGCGTCATGAGACAGAGCGCCGTGATCCCGAGCGGGGACCGGACGATGCCCGACCAGGCCGTACGTCCCGACATCATGCCTCCCGGATGGTGGATCGAGGGTCGAGGAGGGCGAGGATCACGTCGATCGCGAGGTTCACGACGAGCACCGCGACCCCGTAGACGAGGACGATGCCCTGCACGACCGAGTAGTCCTTGGTCAGGATCGACTGCACGATCATGGTGCCCAGGCCCGGCCAGGCGAACACGTTCTCGACCAGCACCGTGCCGGCGACCATGCCCGTCAGGAGCAGACCGGTGAGCGTGAGCGTCGCCGTCATGGCGTTCGGCAGCGCGTGGCGGGTGTAGATCCGGCGCGGCGCGAGGCGCTTGGCCCGGGCGGTGCGGATGAAGTCCTGCCCCAGCACCGACAGCACCTCGACCCGGATGATGCGCGAGAACACCGCGATCGGTCCGACGGCGAGCGCCACCACCGGCAGGACGAGGGAGAACGGCGCGGTGTTGCCCGCCACGGGGAACCAGCCCAGCGAGACGGCGAACACGGAGACGAGTCCGACGGCGAGGAGGAACTCGGGGATCGCGGCGAGGATCACGGATCCGGTGGCGAACCCCAGCTCGAGGCCCCGTCGCCGTCCGCCGCGCGTGGCGACGGCCATCGTCACGCCGAGCGGGATGGAGACCAGCAGGACCAGCAGGACGGCCAGCAGCGCGAGCTGCAGGGTCGCGGGGAGCCGGGTCGCGATGATCTCGGAGACCGGTTGGCCGGTGATCATCGAGGTGCCCATGTCGCCGGTGAACAGACCGCCGACGTAGCGCAGATACTGCGCGAGGAGGGGCTGATCGAGCCCGAGGGCGATCCGACGCGATTCGACGAGCTCGACCGGTGCATTCATGCCGAGCGCCGCCCGCACCGGGTCGCCCGGCACCAGGTGGATCATGAGGAAGGCAGCCGTGACCAGCACCCACACCGAGAGCAGGAACTGCCCTCCGCGACGGACCAGGAAGGACACCCAGGGGTTGTCCGACCGTGCGGATCTGATCAGTATCGCCTGCGTGGCGGTGGTGCTGGCCATCGGCTGCCTCCGGTCTTCGACTACTCGTACATCCGGATCGAGGCGGGGTCGATCCCGTCGCCCTCGGTGAAGGTCGCCTTGTTGCCGAACGTCGTGAGGACGTTGTTGACGTAGGGGACGACCGAGACCGAGGTGAACAGGGCCTCCTCCGCGGCGTTCCAGTCCGCGCATCCGTCGGTGCCCGGCTTCGACGCCGCCGCCGTGACTGCGGCGGTGTACGCGTCGTCGGTGACGGACGCGAAGTTCGATCCGTTCGGCGGTGTGGGTCCGGAGTAGAACGGCACGAGCATGCTGGGCAGGGAGACGCCGAGCGGTGCGGCCGAGATGTCCCAGTCGCCCGTGGCGAACAGGGCCTCGCTCAGGGCGGGGGAGTCGAGCGTCTTGACGGTCGCGGAGACGCCGAGCGCCTTCCAGGTCGACTGCATGAGCTCCGCGGCCGCGCTGCCGCCGTTGCCGAGCGTGGTCGGGGTCACGAGCGTGAGCTCCATCGCGACGCCGTCCTTCTCGCGGATCCCGTCGGAGCCGACCTTCCAGCCGGCATCGTCGAGACTCGCCGCTGCGGCCTTCGCGTCGAACTCCGGGAGGAGTCCGTCGACGACGTCGGCCTGGCAGGGGTTCGGTGCGATGGTCACGAGGCTCTTCGCCTCGGTGCCTTCGCCGCTCGTGAGCACCTGCCCGAGCTGGTCGAGGTCGAGCGCCTGGGTGAGTGCCTCGCGGACGGCCTGGTCGGCCGTCGGGCGACCGTCGCCCTGGTTGAAGAACAGCTGACCGGCGGCCAGGGGCAGCTCCGTGGAGAAGAGGCCGGCGTCGCGCAGTCGCTGGCGGTCGGGGCCGAGGACGAGTGCCGCGTTCACCTCGCCGGACAGCACCAGGTTCGCTGCGGTGGTCTCGTTCGGGATCACACGGTAGACGACCTTGGCCGGCAGGCCCGGCTGCTCGGGATCCCAGTCCCCGGGTCCCCAGGTGAAGTCGTCGCGTCGGGTCAGCGTGTACTGGCTGTTCGGCGCGATCTCGGTGAGGGTGAACATCCCCGTCGCGCCCTTGCCCGCCGCGCGCGCGTCCGCATCGTCCACGACCGTGCCGCAGACGATCGAGATGCTGCCGATGTTCTGCAGCAGGAACGCGTCGGGCCTGCCGCTCGTGACGGTGACGGTGCCGGCGTCGTCGTCGCCGACGGCCGTCGTGCCCGGCTGCACCTGCAGGCCGGCCAGGGGCGAGGCGTTGGCCGGGTCGCCGATGAAGGTGATGTTGGCGGCGACGTCGGATGCGGTGAGCGGCGAGCCGTCCTCGCAGGTCAGCCCGTCGCGCAGGGTGAAGGTCGCCGTCGCGGTGTCGGCCTCCCAGCTGGTCGCGAGGCCGGAGAGCACCTCGCCGTCGTTCTGCACCTCCACGAGGCGACCGTACAGGTAGCGGTCGATCTGTCGGGCCGAGCCCATGACCGTGGTGAACGGGTCGAGCGTGCCCGGGTCGGTCGCCGTCACGGCGGTGAAGGTCTTGCCGTCGGCGAGGACGCCTTCGGCGCCGTCCTTGCCTCCGGGAGGGGCGCCGGCCGCGCAGGATGTCAGGGCGAGCGCCGCAGCGCCCAGCAGCGCGATCAGCGGGGTACGAGAACGCATCAGAAGCCTCCAGCAGTGTTCGGGATGGTGCAGGTGGATGGTGCAGTGTTCGGGATGGTGCAGGTGGGTCGTGCAGTGGTGGATGGTGCAGTGTTCGGGATGGTGCAGGTGGATGGTGCAGCAAGTGGATCGTGCAGGGGTGAGACGGGTGCGGGTCAGCCGGCGCGCAGGTGCTCGACGGCGGCGAAGCCCGCATGACCGATCGAGGCGTCGACGAGCGGCTGCCGTTCGGCCAGCGACGCGGCGCGGGTGAAGACGGCCACGGCGTACCGGCGGCCGTCCGGATAGGTCACGACCCCGGCCTCGTTGCGCCAGGTGGGCAGCGTGCCGGTCTTCGCCGCGATGCGCACACCGGAGGGGAAGCCGGAGCTCAGCCGATGCGGCCAGATCTGCTGCGCCATGATGTCGCGTGCCTGGCGGCAGGCCTCGGCCGGTGCCGCCGTGTCGGTCCACAGGGCGTTCAGCAGCGTCGTGACATCACGCGGAGTGGAGTGCGAGGTCTTGACCGGATGCACCGCGTCGAGAGCGAGGATCTGCGCGGCGCTCGCCCCCTCGAACAGCTCGTCGAGATCGCTGTCGGGTGTGCCGCCGAGATCGGAGACGACCGAGGCGAACAGGTCTTCGCAGCACCCCACGAGCCGCGTCTGCCGCAGCCCCAGGTCGCTGATGACCCGGTTCACGGCAGCGCTCCCGAGCCGGTGATACACGACGTCGGTCGCGGCGTTGTCGCTCATGGTCATCATGTTCTGCGCGAGGTCGCGCCAGCTGGCCTCGACGTCGTCCGAGAACCCGGCGGTGCCCACGCCGCCGATGCGGTAGCGCGCGGTCACGGTGGCCCGCTCGGTCGGGTCGAGTTCACCGGCGGCGACCGCGCGCACGTAGGCCGTGAGCACGAGGATCTTGAACACCGAGGCGAGCACCACGGGCTCGTCGGCGCCGACGCTCACCTCCGCTCCGCCGTCCACACCGACCTCCCGCGCGTGCAGGAAGCCCTCGGCGCCGGCCGCCGTGAAGATCTCGGCGATGGTCACCGCGGTGTCCTGCGGGAGCGCCGCGGTGGTCACGCGCCCACCCGGCGGTCGGCGCGGCCGGTGTGCAGGTACAGGGCCCGTCCGCTGCCGTCGTCGCCCACGAACGCGTGCGGCATGTGCATGCCGTGCTGCCGCTCGCGGGGGAGCAGGGTGTCGCCCGACCAGCCGACCAGCTCGACGGGCTCGGGGGCGGGTCCGAGCTCGGCGAAGATGCCCTTCATGGTGCGCTCGAGCCAGATGCGGCCGTCGTCATCCACCCGCACGGTCGAATCCGACACGGAGGAGGAGTAGGTGCCGAGGATCCGCTCGACGTCGACCGCGACCGGCGTCTCGGGGAGCGCGGGCAGTGCGGGCATCGTCACGTCGGCGAGGGCCTTCAGCACCTTCGACGTGATCGCCTGGAAGGCGTCGACGGTCTGCCCGCCGTTCGTCAGCACCGCGACGGCGACGCCCGCCGACGGCACCATGCGCAGGAACGCGTTCTGGCCGATCGTGCCGCCGTCGTGGCCGATCACGGGGCCGCCGTCCCAGTCGAAGATCTCCCATCCGAGGCCCCAGGCGTCGCCCATGACTCCGAGCTCGGGCAGCTCGACCTGTCGCTCCTGCATCGCGCGGACGCTCTGCTCGGAGAGCACCCTCGTCCCGTCGGCGGCGACCCCGCCGTCCAGGTGCATGCGCCCGTAGGTGACCAGGTCGCGGGCAGTCATCGCGAGCATCGAGCCGGCCGGCACGTTGGAGCGCACGAGACTCCACACCGGAGCGGGCACGGGCTCGTCACCGCTCTCGCCCGGGATGTGCCCGAGCGCGGCGCGGAACATGATCGCCTCGGATGCCGAGGTGGCGACGTGCGTCAGCCCGAGCGGGGTGGCCAGGTAGGTGCGCAGCGCCTGGTCGTACGACATGCCGCGCAGCACCTCGACGATGCGGCCGAGCACCACGAACGCGGCGTTGTTGTACGAGAAGCGCTCGCCGGGGGTGAAGAGCTGCGGGGCGTCGGCGATCGTCGCGAGGTACTTCTCCACCGCGTCGTCGCCGACCCCGGTGTCGTTGAACAGGTCGCCCTCGAACCCGCTGACGTGGCTCAGCAGCTGCCGGGCGGTGATCGTGCTCGCTGCCGCGTCGTCGCCGATCGCGAAGGCGGGGACGGTGTCGCGCACCGGGGCGTCGATGTCGAGCAGCCCCTCGTCGACGAGCTGCATGATGAGCGTCGCGGTCCAGGTCTTCGTGATGGAGCCGATCTGGAAGACCGAGTCCTCATCGGCCTCGACGCCCGTGTTGCGGTTCAGGATGCCGGCGGCGGTGGTGAAGATCTCGCCGTCGGCCAGGATCGCGACGGATGCCGCGGGGATGTGCGCGTCGGCCAGCATCGCGGGAAGGCTCTCCCGCACCCAGCTGCCGATTTCGTTCAGGTCGGACACGTGCGCTCCTCTTCGTCGAGTGGGCCGTCGTCGTTCGGGGCGACGGCGATGGGCCGAGACTATTCGCGTGCTCGGCCGGCCCGTTGGTGCCGGGCGACGAGACTTGTGCGGACCTTGGTTCGCGCCGACGAAGGATCCCTGCTCAGGCGTCTCCGCGCACGGGGCGCCCCGGAAGGGCGTCGGCGACGATCCCCCCGGCCCGCACGACCGGCGTGCCGTTCACGTAGAGCGCGCGGATGCCCTGCGACGGGCGGGTCGGGTCGGCGTAGGTCGCGCGATCGGTCAGGGTCGTGGGGTCGATCACCACGATGTCGGCGTCGGCTCCGATCCCCAGGTGCCCCTTGGCCCGCATGCCGGAGGCGACCTCGTCGAGCACGCGCGCGGGCAGATGGGAGCAGCGGCGGAAGGCCTCCAGCCAGCTCCAGGTCCCGCTCTCCAGGACCATCAGGCGCAGCGACTTCGTGAACGTACCGGCGGTGCGGGGATGCGTATGTCCGCCCGCCGGGAGCGGCCATTCGCGCTGCTCGTGGATCGCCCGGCCGTCGGCTCCGGTCCACGAGATCGGCATCGCGTCGCTCGCGACGATCGAGTCCGGATAGGCGAGCGCACGGTGCAGGTGCGCCCGGTCGAAGGGGTCGGCCTCGTCGAGGAACGTCACGATGCAGGTGGCGCCGGGGTCGGCCGCGCGCACCTCGCGCAGCCGGGCCTCGTCGGCGATGCGCTCGCCGGTCTCGACCAGCACGAGGGAGGAGGGGGTGATGCCGAGGCCCGCGAGCTTCTCGGGTGCGAGGAAGAACGCCCCGATCGCCGTGCTCCCGGCGCCGTAGGGGTACGCCTCGACGGTGACGCGGGAGCCGGCGGCGCGGCTGCGGTCGAGCAGGGCCAGCACGCGGTCGACGTGACGCAGCGAGGTGCTGTTCACGTGGCAGTGGTGCATCGCCGCCCCCGTCTCGGCGGCGGCGCGGACGAGCTCCTCCGAGCCGTCGATCGGGGTGCGCGGATCGGCCTCGATCAGCTCGCGCACGTGGGTGAAGGTCGGAGCGTGCGCGGCGGCCGCGAGGCGCGCGAGATCCAGGTACTCGTCCGGGTCGGAGCGCGGCGCGTAGCCCATGAGCACGCCGATGCCGAGGGCGCCGGCACCGAGTTCGTCCTCCAGCAGCCCCAGCCAGCGGCGGCGTTCGACGGGGGAGGAGGAGCGCTGCCAGTCGGGCGTGCCGAGCAGGTCCATCGACGCGGTGAAGTCGGCGACGGGCACGCGGTCGAGGTGCGCGTACGCCCGCGCCTGCGACCAGGACGCCGAGAAGCCGTAGTTCAGGGGGCGCCCGTCGGCGGTGGCTCGGGCGAACGCCTCCGCGATGGGCATCAGGCCCGCCTCCAGATCGAGCGCCGTGGTGACGCCGTCCATCGCCTGCAGTCGCTGTCCCGCGATCGAATGGACGTGACTGTGCAGGTCGACGAACCCCGGGCCGACGATGAGGCCCGCCGCGTCGACGACGTCCGCACCCGTCGGGGCCGCGAGTCCGTCACCGATCGCGGCGACGCGTCCGCCCGCGATCAGGAGGTCGGCGACCCGGTCGGTTTCCGTGTTCGGGTCGATGACGCGCCCGCCGCGCAGCAGAGTGTCCACGTCGCCACCCTGCCATGCTGAAGGGGGCCGTTCCGGTGCGGCTCGACGAAACCGTGGCGTCGATCCGGTGCCCGCGGACAACTCGTCATGCCCGGTAGTGGCCCTGCGAGGTGCACGCACGCGCCCGGACAGACATAATGTATCTACGATGTGACCGTGCACACGCAAGGAGGCAAGTGATGTCCACCGCCTCCGAGCGTGCGCGGTTGCCGAGTATCCGCGACGTCGCTCGACTCGCCGGTGTGTCCCATCAGACCGTGTCTCGGGTGCTCAACGATCATCCGAGCATCCGTCCGGAGACCAAGGCCAAGGTCCTCGACGCCATCGCGGTGCTCGACTACCGTCCGAACCTCGCCGCCCGCGCGCTGGTGACCAGCAAGTCGAACATGCTGGGGATCCTCTCCGCGACGATCGGGGAGTTCGGCCCGACTTCGTCTATCGCCGGCATCGAGGACGCGGCGCGCGAGGAGGGGTATTCGGTCTCGACCCTGAACCTCGCGGACACCACTCCGGAGGCGATCGGCAATGCGGTGCGCCAGCTCTCCCGGGAGCAGGTCGACGGCATCGTCGTGCTCGCCCCGCAGGTGCGCGTGTTCCATGTCCTGCGCGGCATGTCCGTCGCCATGCCCTTCGTCACGCTGCAGACGGCGTCGGGGTCGGACGGCGTGAGCCTGTCCGCCGACCAGGTGGCCGGCGCGCGAGCCGCCACGGAGCACCTGATCTCGCTCGGCCACAGCGACATCCTGCACCTCGCCGGGCCGCAGGACTGGATCGAGGCGGAGTCGCGCATGCGCGGCTATCTGGACGGCCTGCGCGAGGCGGATCTGCCCACGTTCCCGCCGATCCGCGGTGACTGGACCGCGGACTTCGGCTACTTCGCCGGCAAGGAGCTCGCGCTGCGCCGGGACTTCACGGCCGTGTTCGCCGCGAACGACCTGATGGCGATCGGACTGCTGCACGGCTTCCGGGATTCCGGCCTGCGCGTGCCGCACGACGTGAGCGTGATCGGGTTCGACGACATCCCGGTCGCGGCCCACGTGGCGCCCACCCTCAGCACCGTGCACCAGGACTTCCCGGAACTCGGACGGCGTGCGGTCCGCATCCTCCTCGCGCAGATCCGTGGGGAGCAGGTGCCGGAGTTCGGCCCCCTGAAGACGATTCTGCGCGCCCGCGAGTCGGCCGCAGCCCGCTGAGCCGGTGGCGGACGGGGCCGGGCGAATGCCCGGTGACCGGCGCGCGACCGGCGCGCGACCCGCGCGCGACCGTCGCGCGACGGCCCGAGATCGGGCTCGCCCGCCCGTCGCATCACGGTAGCGACACGAAATCCGCCCCCGGACTTGACAGCGGTTCGTCGTGAGTGGACGATGTAATCCAATGTGAACGGTCACATCGAAGGTGACCGCACGTCGCGAGGAAAGATCCGTGAGCACCACAGCAACGTTGCCTACCGTGTCAGGCCCGATCCTGGAGATGCGCAGCATCACCAAGGAGTTCCCGGGTGTCAAGGCACTCGCCGACGTCTCCATCACCGTCCGCGCCGGCGAGATCCATGCGATCTGCGGCGAGAACGGTGCCGGGAAGTCGACGCTGATGAAGGTCCTGTCCGGGGTGTACCCGTACGGGACCTACGACGGGGAGATCCTGCTCTACGGCGAGGAGCAGCGCTTCCGCGACATCGCCGCCAGCGAGCAGGCCGGGATCGCGATCATCCACCAGGAGCTCGCGCTGATCCCGGAGCTCTCGGTCACCGAGAACATCTTCCTCGGCAACGAGATCCAGCACCTCGGCCGCATCGACTGGCAGGCGCAGAAGGAGCGGACGATCGAGCTGCTCGCCCGGGTCGGTCTGAGCGAGGACCCCGATGTGCAGATCAAGACGCTCGGCGTCGGCAAGCAGCAGCTGATCGAGATCGCGAAGGCGCTCAACAAGGAGGTCAAGCTCCTCATCCTCGACGAGCCGACCGCCGCTCTCAACGAGAACGACTCGCAGCACCTGCTCGACCTGATCCTCGGCCTCAAGGCCAAGGGCATCGCGTCGATCATGATCAGCCACAAGCTCAACGAGATCGAGCAGATCGCCGACGAGATCACCATCATCCGCGACGGCCGCACGGTCGAGACGCTCGACATCTCCCGCGGCGAGATCAACGAGGACCGCATCATCCGCGGCATGGTCGGACGCTCGCTGGAGAGCCGGTACCCCGACCGCACGCCCGAGATCGGCGAGGTGTTCTTCGAGGTCAAGGACTGGTGGGTGCAGCACCCGACCGTCTCGGAGCGCATGGTCGTCAAGGGATCGAACCTCAATGTCCGTCGCGGCGAGGTGGTCGGCATCGCGGGCCTCATGGGCGCGGGTCGCACCGAGTTCGCGATGAGCGTCTTCGGCCGCTCCTACGGCACCTTCCTCTCCGGCACCCTGATCAAGGACGGCGAGGAGGTCGTGCTGCACGACGTGGCCTCGGCCATCAAGCACGGTCTCGCCTACGTGAGCGAGGACCGCAAGGTGCTCGGGCTCAACCTCCTCGACACCATCAAGCGCTCGATCGTCGCCGCCAAGCTCTCCAAGATCGCCAAGCGCGGCGTCGTGGACGCCCGCGCCGAGTTCGCGGTGGCGGAGGAGTACCGCAAGGTGCTCCGCATCAAGACCCCCTCGGTGGAGGAGGGCGTCGGCAAGCTCTCCGGCGGCAACCAGCAGAAGGTCGTGCTGGCGAAGTGGATGTTCACCGACCCCGACCTGCTGATCCTCGACGAGCCCACCCGCGGCATCGACGTGGGAGCGAAGTACGAGATCTACGCGATCATCAACCAGCTCGCCGCGCAGGGCAAGGGCGTCATCGTCATCTCCAGCGAGCTCCCCGAGCTCCTCGGCATCTCCGACCGCATCTACACCGTCTTCGAAGGTCGGGTCACCGACTGCATCCCGGCCGATCAGGCGACACCTGAGGACCTCATGCGCAGCATGACCTCCGCGACCCAGAAAGCATCCGCATGACCACCGACACCACCGCAACGAAGCGCGGCTTCCACTTCAAGGACATCACGAAGATGTTCGGCGGCGGGCAGTCGACCCTCCGCCAGTTCGGCATCCTCGGCAGCCTCGTCGTGATCCTCGTCGTCTTCCAGGTGCTGACCTGGATCTTCAAGGGCACCGGCCTCACGCTCTCCTCGGGCAACCTGATCAACGTCGTCAACCAGTACTCCTACATCCTGATCCTCGCGATCGGCATGGTGATGGTCATCATCATGGGGCACATCGACCTGTCGGTCGGCTCGGTCGCCGCGTTCACGGGCATCGTGGTCGCGAAGGCGATGGCGGACTGGAACCTCCCCTGGCCGCTCGGTGTCCTGCTCGGCCTCGGTGTCGGCGTGCTCGTGGGCGCCTGGCAGGGCTTCTGGGTCGCGTACGTCGGAGTACCCGCGTTCATCGTGACGCTGGCCGGCATGCTGTTCTTCCGCGGGGCGAACCAGTGGGTCGGCGACTCGCAGTCGATTCCGGTGCCGCAGGGCTTCAAGGTCATCGGCGCCGGGTATCTTCCGGAGCTGTCGTTCATCCCGGTGCCCTTCAACGTGCTCACCATGCTCCTCGCCCTCCTCGGCGTCGCCTGGATCGTGTTCTGGGAGATCCGCACCCGTCGCATCCAGCACAAGATGGGGGCCGACATGGCGCCGCTCTGGGTGAGCGTCACCAAGGTCGTGCTGATCTCCGTCGTGATCCTCGTCGCCGGCTGGCTGTTCGCGACCGGTCGTGAGGGCACCAGCTTCCCGATCTCGGGCATCATCCTGCTCGCCCTCGTCATCCTGTACTCGTTCATCACGAACAACACGGTCTTCGGCCGGCACATCTACGCGGTCGGTGGCAACCGCCAGGCCGCCCGCCTCTCGGGTGTGAAGGACCGCTGGGTCGACTTCTTCGTGATGATGAACATGTCGGTCCTCGCCTCGCTCGCCGGCATGATCTATGTCGCACGCGCCACCGCCTCCGGCCCTCAGGACGGCAACGGGTGGGAGCTCGACGCGATCGCCTCGGTGTTCATCGGTGGCGCGGCCGTCTCGGGCGGCATCGGCACCGTGATCGGCTCGATCATCGGTGGTCTCGTGATGGCGTTCCTGAACAACGGTCTGGCGCTGCTGGGTGCCGGTGCCGACGTGGTCTCGATGATCAAGGGTCTCGTGCTGCTCTTCGCCGTCGGCGTCGACGTCTGGAACAAGCAGCAGGGCCGCCCGTCGATCACCGGGTTCCTGACCCGTCGCTTCGGTCGCAAGCAGGACCCCGCGACCGACACCTTCGATCCGACGAAGACGAACTACCCCACCAGCCAGAAGTACGAAGCCCCCGCCGTCGACGAGACGCGCGGAAAGTAGGGGTCGAATCGCGTGCCGCACGCGTGACGAGACCTTCACACACCAGAGAAAGAGATCACATGAAGAAGATTCTTCTGTCGGCGACAGCGCTTGTCGTCGCGGGCGCCTTCGCCCTCACCGGCTGCTCCTCGGAGCGCGGCGGTGACACCGGATCCGGAGCGGGGGAGGAGACCGCCAAGGGCTTCGCCGCCGACGCCACGATCGGTGTCGCCCTCCCGGACAAGACCTCGGAGAACTGGGTCCTCGCCGGTCAGCTGTTCACGGACGGCCTGACCAAGGCCGGATTCAAGCCGGACGTGCAGTACGCGCCCGCCAGCAACACGGTCGCCGAGCAGCAGAACCAGATCCAGGCGATGGTCACCGGTGGCGCCAAGGTCATCATCATCGGTGCCAAGGACGGCAAGCAGCTCGCGACGCAGGTCGAGGCAGCCCGCGACGCCGGCGTCACCGTCATCGCCTACGACCGTCTGATCGAGAACACGGAGGCCGTCGACTACTACGTCGCGTTCGACAACTTCAAGGTCGGTCAGCTGCAGGGCCAGGCTCTGCTCGACGGCCTCGCCGAGCGCGCGGGCCACGAGGCTCCGTACAACATCGAGCTGTTCTCGGGTTCTCCGGATGACGCGAACTCCGCCGTGTTCTTCAACGGTGCGATGGACGTGCTGCAGCCGAAGATCGACGACGGCACGCTGAAGGTCGTCTCCGGCCAGACCGAGATCGCCCAGACGGCGACCGAGGGCTGGAAGGCGGAGAACGCACAGCGCCGCATGGACTCGCTCCTCACGTCGACCTACAGCTCGGCGACGCTGGACGGCGTCCTGTCCCCGAACGACACGCTCGCTCGCGCCATCATCACCTCGGTGCAGGGCGCCGGCAAGGATGTCCCGGTCGTCACCGGTCAGGACTCCGAGGTCGAGTCGGTCAAGTCGATCATGGAGGGCATCCAGTACTCCACGATCAACAAGGACACCACGCTCCTCGTCGAGCAGTCCATCAAGATGGTCGGCCAGCTCCAGAAGGGCGAGAAGGTCGACGTCAACGACACCGAGCAGTACGACAACGGCGTGAAGGTCGTTCCGGCCTACCTGCTCGACCCGATCATCGTCACGAAGGAGAACGCGGCCGAGGCTTACGCCAACGTCCCGAGCCTCCTCGAGATCGTGAAGTCGTACCAGTAAGTCTCACGACACCGTCCACGCGGACACCGTCCACGCGGACACACGAACCGTCCGGGCCTTCGGGTCCGGGCGGTTCGTCGTGTCAGGGATGAGGGGTGGTCGCGAGCGCCGCGAGCTCTTCGTGGGGCGTCGCCGCGGTGATGAGGACGAGTGGATCGGCGAGGTCCGACCACGCGGACAGCTGCCGCTCCATCCGCTCCAGCTCGGCGACGCCGCCGGCGTCCGTGAGCAGGGCGAGGATCCCGCGCTCCACGGAGTCGGTGGGAGCCTGTCGTGCCCGCGCCTCGACGCGGCGCCAGCACTCGTCGACATCCTCGCGGAGCAGCGTGCGTCGTATCCTTCCGCCGCTCGCCAGGACCGCGTCCTCGAACGCGGAGGCCTCCGCGGGGATGAAGAAGAGCTGTGGGAAGATCACGTTGCCTCCGGAGGCGATCTGCTCCCTGAGGACGGCCAGGGCGAGCGGCTGGACCTCGGCACCGGCCTGAACGAAGTCCACCGAGGCCGTACCCAGGAGTCCGCGCAACAGATCGACGTCGAGGTTGAGCCATCCGCGCCGGGCGTTGACGAACTTCCGTGCGTAGGTGGACTTGCCGGATCCGGGGAGGCCGTTGACGAAGATGCAGCAGCCGCCTTCCGTCCTCACCGGAGCTCCGGCCTCTGCTGTGTGGTCGTGGTCCATCGAATCCCCCCGGCTCACACCCTATTCGCCGTCTGCCGGTGATTCCGGAACCCGGATGATGCGCCGACTCCAGGCGCTGCTCAGAACGGAACGGGCATCTCGTCGGCGCTCGTGAAGGTCACCGTGTGCTGCGGTGGCGGGCGGTCGATGTACGCGCGACCCGTCGGACTCGTCCACGCCAGCACGCCGCCCGGGCGCTGTTCGACGTGCCAGGGGGAGTGGTGCTTGAGCATGTGATGTCGTCGACAGAACGCGGAGAGGTTCCCATCCGCGGTGGCACCGCCTGCCGATGCCGCATGATTGTGGTCGAGGTCGCACTTCCGCGCCGCGATCCCGCATCCGGGGAACCGGCAGCGCTGGTCTCGCGCGCGGAGGTGCCGTCGTAGCTGCTCACCCGGACGGTAGCGGTCTACCGCGAGCAGCCCGCCCGAGATCGGATGCGTCAGCACGCGCTCCCAGCCCGTCGCCGAGCCCGCGAGCGTCCGAGCGGTCGCCGTATCGATCGGTGTCACGCCGTCGAGCTCGGCAGGAGGAGACGTCGGCGAGGAGCCATCGTCCATCAGGGTGAGCACCGGCACCGTGACCTCGACCCTGGCGCGGATCTCGCTCAGCAGTCCGTCCGTCGTGTCATGCCCCACAGGGGTTCCGGTGAGCACGAGATCGGCGAGCAGGTCGGCGCGCAGCTGGTCGATCGTCCGCTCATCCACGGGAGGCTGTGCGGTGCCAGCAGCGGTGCCGGCAGCGGCGCGGGGATCAGCACCGGGATCGGCACCGGGATCGGCGCCGGCATGCTTCGCCGCCCTGCCGTTCTCCTCCTTCACCGCATGCGCCATCTGCGACAGACGGTCGAGCATCCCGTGCAGGAGGACGGCGGGTCCCCGCGCTCCGAGCTCGGCCATCCCGTCGTCGAGGTCTTTCACCCACACCCGCCGCTGGGCGCGCGCATCGAGATGCCGCTCGGTGATGCTGCGTTCCTGGAACCGTTCGGCAAGCCGCCGTGCGATCCGGCGCAGACGATTCGGAGACTCCGTCGCGGCGAGCTCCACCACTTCCGCGGCATACGCGGCGCGATCCTCGGCATCGTCGAGATGCGCTCCCGCGTCGACGATCACCCGCGAATGCGCCGCGCTGATCCGTCCTTCGCCCTGCGCCTCCCACACCGTCGGGAACCGCTCGACCAGCCAGGAAGCCTCGGCCATCCTCCGCTCGATCGTGCGGTCGCTCACATGCTGCGCCGCACCGATCTCGGCGGCGACCGTGCGGATCGCCATGTCGCCATGGTCAGGATGCGCGGCCTCACGAGCGATGTCGACCGCGAGGCGCCCGGCCATCGCGAGCATGCCGTCGCGGGCCGCCTGCATGCTGCTCAACGTCGATTTCGCCGCCTCGAGCGACGCCACCAGATCGGCGAGCATCGCCATCTGGGAATCCGTCGCGTCGAGCAGTGCTGTCATGACTTCAGTCCATCACGGACCACCGACATTCGAAACTATGTTCACCGGGATTCCGGCATCCGATCGACACCGGCCCGCCGATCCGAGGGAAGGGCTCCCGCGAGCTGAGCGCTAGTTCCAGATCGGGTCGTCGGGGTCGGGGGAGTCGGTGCCGTCGGCGTCGGTCATGATGCGCGCCTCGCCGATCCACGACCGCAGCGAATCGCCGTGGAGCATGTGGGGCTGCGGTGTGCCGAGGAGCTCCGGGGTCGTCACGACGGGCAGCGGCTCGTCGCTCGCGAAGATGACGACGTTGCCGAGGGGTCCTTCATCATCGTTCGGCTCGGCGTCGAGGACGACGGCGAGGTGATCGAACACGGTGCTCAGGGTGGCCGCCTGCCGTCGTGAGTACTCGAACGGATGCCCATCGAGCAGGTTCACCGCCACGACGCCGTCTGCTGCCGAGCGCGCGGCGACGCGGCGGTAGAACTCCTGGCTGGCCACGCGATGCCGGATGACGGCGGCGTCCCAGAGATCGACGACGGTGAAGCGCGCATCCACCCAGTCGGTGTCGACCGCGGTGCGACCGGTGGCTGCGGCGCCGAGCGCGGGGGACGGGGAGGACGGCAGGGGCGATCGCTCCTCGCCCGGAAGCTCCTCGCCCGGAAGTTCCGCGTCCGCCACCGCTCGTGCGTCGCCGAAGATGACCCGCAGATCCGTGCCGGCGGGCAGCGGCAGCGCGGCGATCACCGCTTCGTAGAGAGCGGGTTCGAACTCGACGACGAGTTGAGGCGATCCGGTGCGCGTGGCCTCGACATAGCGCGCCAGCGTGAGGGCTCCGGCGCCCAGATGCACGGTGAACAGCGGCGCACCGGGCTCCGCCGCGGCATCCATCGCCCGGGCGATGTGCTGGATGTACGCGTATTCGAGGTCGGTGGGCTCCGTCATCGAGACGACGGACTGCGGAATCCCGTCGACGCTGAGTTCGTAGCGACCGGGTCGCCGTTTCGACTGCATCAGCTTCGCCCTGCGGTCATCGAGCATGAGCGAGAACACCCGGCGATTCCTTGGCACCAGTCGATCTTAGGTCGGGTGGAGCCGAGGACGGCCGTGGCGCCCACCGCGCGCGGCTACCCTGGAGGGAACATGGCACATCTTCTCGGGGCTGAAGCCCTGCACCTCGAATACCCGACCAGAGTCGTCTTCGACTCCGTGACCCTCGGCATCGAGGAGGGCGATCGCATCGGCATCGTCGGCCGCAACGGCGACGGCAAGTCCAGCCTCCTCGGGATGCTGGCCGGCATCAAGGAGCCGAACTCCGGACGCGTCACGGTGCGCGGCGGCACCCGCATCGGCGTGCTCGACCAGGCCGACAACCTGCCGGACGACCTGACGATCAGCGCCGCCGTCGTCGGCGACACCCCGGAGTACGAGTGGGCGGGCGATGCGCGCATCCGCGACGTCATCGAAGGACTGCTCACCGATCTGCCCTGGGACGCCGAGATCGGCTCCCTCAGCGGTGGTCAGCGGCGCCGCGTCTCGCTCGCGAAGCTGCTCACCGGCGACTGGGACGTGATCGCGCTCGACGAGCCCACCAACCACCTCGACGTCGAGGCCATCACCTGGCTCGCGGGACACCTCAAGAAGCGCTGGTCTCCGAACTCGGGCGCCCTCATGGTCGTGACCCACGACCGGTGGTTCCTCGACGAGATCAGCACCGAGACCTGGGAGGTGCACGACCGCATCGTCGAGCCCTTCGAGGGCGGCTACGCGGCGTACATCCTGCAGCGCGTCGAGCGCGACCGGATGGCGGCCGCGACCGAGGCGAAGCGTCAGAACCTCGCGAAGAAGGAGCTCGCGTGGCTCCGCCGCGGCGCCCCCGCCCGCACGGCCAAGCCGAAGTTCCGCATCGACGCCGCGAACGAGCTCATCGCCGACGTGCCCGAGATCCGCGACAAGGTCTCCCTGCAGTCGCTCGCCGTCTCGCGCCTCGGCAAGGACGTGGTCGACCTGCTCGACGTCGGAGTGACCTACCCCACGGCGGACGGCGGCGAGAAGGTCGTGCTGCGCGACATCGAGTGGCGCATCGCACCGGGGGAGCGCACCGGCATCCTCGGCGTGAACGGCGCCGGCAAGTCCACCCTGCTCGGTCTCATCTCCGGCACCGTGGAGCCGACCGTCGGCCGGGTCAAGCGCGGCAGCACCGTGAAGGTGCAGACCCTCACGCAGCGGCTCGACGAGCTCACCCAGCACTGGAACGACCCGGTGCGCGTGATCATCTCCGGACTGCGCACCTCGTACACGATGGGGGCCGGCTCCAAGGCGCAGGATCTCACGCCGGGACAGCTGCTCGAACGGCTCGGGTTCGACTCCGCGCAGCTCTCGACGCCCGTGAAGGACCTCTCGGGCGGTCAGCAGCGACGGTTGCAGCTGCTGCTCGTGCTGCTCGACCAGCCGAACGTGCTGATCCTCGACGAGCCGACCAACGACCTCGACACCGACATGCTCGCCGCGATCGAAGACCTGCTCGACTCCTGGTCCGGCACGCTCCTGGTGGTCAGCCACGACCGGTACTTCCTGGAGCGCGTCACCGATCAGCAGTACGCGATCCTCGACGGTCATCTGCGGCACCTGCCCGGTGGCGTCGACGAGTACCTGCGACTGCGGCACCTGCAGTCCTCGACCGGTTCGAAGCAGACCGCGACGGCCGCGGCGACGGCGACCGCGGCGGCGACCGCCAAGGGACTCGACGGTGCCGCCCTGCGCACGGCGCAGAAGGAGGTGTCGGCCCTCGAACGGCGCATCCAGAAGCTCACGCAGCAGGTGAACACCGCGAAGACGGCACTGGCCGATCACGACCAGTCCGACTACGCGGGCCTCGGCGATCGCATGAAGAAGATCAGCGATCAGCAGGCCGAGATCGAGGAGCTGGAGCTGCGCTGGTTCGAACTCACCGAGGAGATCGGCTGACCCTATAGCGAAGGTGCGTGGTGTTCGGCGAAGGCTCCGCGCTCTTCAGCTCCAGCGCCACCCGTTCCGCATCCACGCCGTCGAAGAGGCGGATGCCGCTGCCGAACAGCACGGGCGAGACGGCGACATGGAACTCGTCCACCAGGCCGGCGTCGAGACACTGCACGATCGTCGCGGCGCCGCCCGCGATACGCACGTCGCGCGCGCCCGCGGCTGCCCGCGCGCGTTCCACTGCCGATTCGATGCCGTCGTTCACGAAGTGGAACGTGGTTCCCCCCTGTCGCTCCCATGGAGCGCGCTCCTCGTGCGTCACGACGAAGACCGGAGTGTGGAACGGGGGATCGTCCGGCCAGGCGTGCTCGCCGGCGTCGAACATGCGCTTGCCCATCACGCTCGCGCCGGTGCGCTCGAAGGTCTCGCGCACGATGTCGTTGTCGCGTCCTTCCTCCCCGCCGTCGCCGAGCTTCAGGTTCTCCCGGAAGTGCCGCTGCCGGAACACCCATTTCTGCAGCTCCATCCACTGCTTCCCCATCAGCTCGTCGGGGGAGTCGGGGGCGATGTAGCCGTCCAGCGACATCGAGACGCTGAAGAACACTGTGCCCGCCATCAGCCCCGGTGTCCTTTCCGCACGAGCTCGCCGACGTAGGCGGCGAGACTCGCCAGCGTCTGCCGTCCACCCTCGATCGCGCCGTGCTTCTCGATCGCCGCGTCACGCAGCTCCGGGGTCGCGAAAACGGTGATCATCTCGATCCGGGTCGTCTCCCCGTCGGCCGTGAACGTGAGGATCGACTCGAATGCCTCGGGGTCGTCGCGATGCTCGCCGTGCCGCAGGGCGATCCGGGACGGAGGCTCGATCGCCGTCCACGCGATCCACTCGGGGTAGTCGGTGCCGTCGGGGCCGTGCATCACGAACACCCATTCGCTGCCGACACGGAACTCGAACGATCGCGTGGTGGTGGTGAAGCCGGTGGGCCCCCACCACTGCGAGAGGTGCCGCACCTCCGTGAACGCCTCGAACACCAGCTCTCGCGGAGCGTCGATCACCCTCGAGATCACGATCTCCCGGTCGGCGGTCGGTGTCTCTCCTCGTGCTTTCTGCATCCGCTAGTCCTGCCTCTCGTTCTTGAGTTCCTGCACATACGCGTCGAGTCGGTCGAAGCTCTCGCTCCAGAACCGCTCGAATCCGCCTGACCACTCGTGCACCGATCGCAGGCCCCGGGCGTCCAGAGCGTAGAGGCGCTGCTTGCCCGCTCTGCGGTCCCGGACCAGGCCCACTTCTCGGAGCACGCGAAGATGCTTCGACGTGCCGGGCTGGGACAACCCCAACTCCTCCGACAGTGTGGTCGCCGGTCGTTCGCCGTCGCGCAGCAGCGTCAGGATCTGCCGACGCCGAGGCTCGGCGATCGCATTGAACACATCCGATGTCGTCGCTGCTCGTGCCATGGAAGCAACATATACCCATATGGGAAAGTGTGTCCAGCGATGACCGGAACCAACTCCGCGGACGAGATCGGCTGACGGAGGAATATCCTTCTCTCATCGCTGTTGGGAGGTAAGGATGGAAGGCCTCGAAGTAACCGTCCTGCTCGGACTCACGATCCTCGTCGGAACCCTGATCGCCCCGCGCGTGCGCCTCGCGCTCCCGCTCGTACTCGTCGTCTTCGGGCTGCTGCTCGGCTTCGTGCCGCAGCTGCGCGAGGTGCAGCTGCCACCGGAGACGGTCCTGCTGCTGTTCCTCCCGGTGATGCTGTTCTGGGAGAGCCTGACGACGTCGCTGCGCTCGATCCGCCGCGATTTCCGCTACATCCTCCCGATGAGCACGGTCCTCGTCGTCGCCTCGGCGTTCGCCGTGGCCGGCATCGGCGTGCTGTTCGGGATGCCGTGGGAGATCGCCCTCATCCTCGGTGCGGCCGTCGCCCCGCCGGACGCCACAGCTGTGGCCGCCCTCGGCCGCCTGCTGCCGCGCCGCATGTTCATGAAGCTCAAGGCCGAGAGTCTGACGAACGACGGCACCGCCCTGGTGCTCTACGCCATCGCCGTGTCGCTCGCCCTCGGCGGCCAGATCACCCCGCTGTCGGTCACGCTCGACGTGCTGATCTCCTACGTGGGCGGCATCGCGGCCGGTGTCGTCATCGCGGCGCTCGGCTACCTGCTGCTGCGTCGCACCTCGTCGACGATCGTGATCAACGTCGCGCTGCTGCTGATCCCGTTCACGGCGTTCCTCGTCGCCGAGATGGTGCACGCGTCCGGTGTGCTCGCGGTCGTCGTGGCCGGACTCATCGTGGCGTACGTGTCCCCTCGGGTGACGACCGCGTCCTCCCGGAGGCAGGCGGATGCGGCCTGGCCGTTCGGCGTCTTCCTGCTCAACGGCGCCCTGTTCGTGCTGATCGGCCTCGAGGTGCAGTACGTCGTGCACGAGATCTCGGCGGCGGCGATCGGGCGTCTGGTCCTCATCACGCTCTCGGTCTGGGCGACCCTGCTGGTCGTGCGCTACCTGTTCCAGCTGCTCAACGTGCCGTTCCAGCGCCAGACCGGTCCGCGGCCGGCGCCGGGCGCACGAGCCCGCGCCCGCGCCGTGTCGACCGTCGCCGGGATGCGCGGCGCGGTGTCCCTCGCGATCGCGCTCTCCGTCCCCACGACCATCACCGAGGGTGGAGAGATCAACGGACGCGACGAGATCGTGTTCGTCACCGCGGGCGTCATCATGCTGAGCCTGCTCGTGCAGGGCATGCTGCTGCCGGCCATCGTGCGCTGGGCGCGGTTCCCGGCCGATCATGTCGAGGACGAGGAGTACGAGCTCGCGGAGCGCGCGATCTCCGGTGCGGCGCTCGCGGCGCTGGACGACCTCGCCGCCGAGCACGGGATCGGACAGGAGGTCCGCGACCGCGTGCGCTCCGAGGGCTACCAGATGCTGGAGTTCGCGAACGCACGATCGCTGGCGCGCGAGCAGGCGCTCGTCGACGCCGAGGCCGACGCGCTCGACGAGATGCTCGGCGAACCGGATCCGCTGAGCGCGGGCACCGCCGGGACCGATGGCTCCGAGGTCGATCCGGCGCCGAGCGGAGGCGCAGAGCGGATCGCGGAGACGGATGCCATCGACGGCTCGGTCCTGCAGATCATCGCCACCTCGACCGATGTCGACCTCGCGCAGCGGTCGCCCCTCATCCGGCATGAGGAGCACACGCGACTCAAGCTCGCCCTCATCGACCGCAAGCGCGAGGTGCTGTTGGGGCTGCGCGGAGCCGGCACGGTGGACGACATCGTCGTGCGTCGCATCTCCGCCCGCCTCGACCTGGAGCAGGTGCGCCTGCAGGGGATCGAAGAGTTCGACTGAGCGGACCGCCGCTCGGCTGTGACGTCGTGTGACACGACGATTCCGCGCGCGCGGTCGAGCCTGCCTAACGTATTCGAGTCCCCCAAGAGAGGAACCCCTTCACATGTCACGCCGCACCACTTCCATCCTCGCCGCGCTCGTCGCGGTCCCGCTCTTCGTCGCGCTCACGGGCTGCGCCACCGCATCCTCGAACGCCGGCTCCGGCAGCGAGGGCTCGACCGAGGACGAGGTCGTCAAGATCGGCGTCGTCGGCAAGGGCGACGCCCAGTGGCCGGCCTTCGTCGAGGCCGCAGCCGACGAGGGCATCACGGTCGAGCTGGTCGACTTCGGCTCCTACGAGCAGCCGAACCCCGCGCTCACCGAGGGCGAGATCGACCTGAACCAGTTCCAGCACATCGTGTACCTCGCCGAGTACAACAACGCCTCGGGTTCCGACCTCACGCCGATCGGCTCCACCGCGATCTACCCGCTGGGTCTGTACTCGACGAAGTACGACGACGTCGACAGCATCCCCAAGGGGGAGAGCGTCGCCGTCCCGGACGATGCCTCGAACCAGGCCCGTGCCCTCAACGTCCTTCAGCAGGCCGGTCTGGTCGAGCTGAAGAGCGGCGGCACGCCGTACTCCGACCTCGCGGACGTCGACACCGAGAAGTCGAAGGTCAAGGTCACCGCGCTGGAGGCGGCGCTGATCCCGACCTCGCTGCCCGACGTCGCCGCCGCGATCATCAACAACGACTTCGTGCAGGACGCCGGCCTCACGTTCGAGGACGCGATCGCTCAGGACGACCCCGAAGACGCCAGCGCGCTGCCGTACGTCAACATCTTCGCCGCCCGCGCGGAAGACGCGGACAACGAGACGTACCTCAAGCTCGTCGAGATCTTCCAGACCAACGAGGCCGTCCAGAAGGGCCTGCTGGAGTCGTCCGGCGGCACCGCCGTGGCGCTGCAGACGCCGGTGGAGGATCTGGTCTCCTCCCTCGCGAAGGTCCAGAAGGACGCCGACGCGAACAAGTAGGACGCGGGGGATTCCACCCCGTCCGATGAGGGAGAATCGGGTGGCGCGAAAACGCGTCACCCGATTCTTCGTTCCCGAAGCAGACCGGAGCAGCACATGCCGATCGTCACCCTGACGAACGTCTCCAAGACCTACCCCTCCCGCAACGGCGACGAGTCCGAGATCGTGGCCGTCGACGACGTCACCCTCTCGATCGAGAAGGGCGACGTCTTCGGGATCATCGGATACTCCGGCGCGGGCAAGTCCACGCTCGTGCGGCTGATCAACGCCCTGGAGCCCGCGACGAGCGGCACGATCACCGTCGACGGTGTCGACATCACCGCGCTCAAGGAGAGCGAGCTGCGTCGGGTGCGCGGCGGCATCGGGATGATCTTCCAGCAGTTCAACCTGTTCTCGTCCCGAAGCGTCAAGGCGAACATCGCCTACCCCCTCAAGCTCGCCGGCTGGTCCAAGCCCGACATCGAGGAGCGGGTCGCCGAGCTGCTCAGCTTCGTCGGCCTGTCCGACAAGGCGACGGCCTATCCGGAGCAGCTGTCCGGCGGGCAGAAGCAGCGCGTCGGCATCGCCCGAGCACTCGCCACCGGCCCCGCGATCCTGCTGGCCGACGAGGCGACGAGCGCGCTCGATCCGCAGACGACGCACGAGGTGCTCGATCTGCTCAAGCGGGTCAACCGGGAGCAGGGCGTCACGATCGTCGTCATCACGCACGAGATGGATGTCATCCAGACGATCGCGACCAAGGTCGCCGTGATGGAGAACGGCCGCGTCATCGAGAGGGGCGACGTGTTCGACGTCTTCTCCGCGCCGCAGAATCCCGCCTCGCAGCGCTTCGTCGGCACGGTCGTGAAGGGGATCCCCTCGCCTGCCGAGCTGGCCGTGCTCCGCGAGCGCCACCGGGGGCGGCTGGTCACGTTCTCGTTCCGGGACGGCGACTCCTCGCAGGCGCAGGTGTTCCTCGACCTCGCCGGCGCCGGTCTCGACTTCGAGCTCGTCTTCGGCGGCATCAACGACATCCGCGGGCGCGCGTTCGGGCACCTCACCCTCGCGATCCGCGGCGAGAGCGCGGCCATCGACCGCACGCTCGCCGACATCGCGCGACGCGTCGAAGTGACCGAGATCGCCGGAGAGGAGGCCCGCTGATGGACCGTCTGATCCAGCTGTGGCCGGAACTGCTGAAGGCCGCGCTCGAGACCCTGTACATGACGACGTTCGCGTTCGTCCTCGGCGGTGTGCTGGGACTCGCGATCGGTGTCATCCTCTACGTCACCCGCCCCGGTGGGCTCCTGGAGAACAGGACCGTCGCGTTCATCGCGAACCTCGGGGTGAACTTCTTCCGCCCGATCCCGTTCGTGCTCTTCGTGGCGGTGGCCCAGCCGTTCGCACGCCTCGTGGTGGGCATCGGCATCGGCACGACGGCCGGGGCGTTCATCATCGGTATCGCGGCAGCCTTCGCGATCGGCCGCATCGTCGAACAGCACCTCGTCTCGGTCCCGTCCGGCGTGATCGAGGCGGCGCGCGCGATGGGCGCGGGCCCGTGGCGCATCCTCTTCACGGTCGCGATCCCCGAATCCCTCGGGCCGCTGATCCTCGGCTACACCTTCATCGTCGTGGCGCTCATCGACATGACGGCGATGGCCGGGCTCATCGGCGGCGGCGGTCTCGGCGCCTTCGCCCAGGTCTACGGATTCCGGCAGTTCGAGCCGGTCGTGATGTGGACGGCGATCGTCCTGATCGTGGTGTTCGTGCACTTCGTGCAGATGCTCGGCACGCGCCTCGCACGCAAGGTCATGCGCCGCTGACGGCAGTCCCGCCGGCCGGCGCATCCTGGAGGGTGCGCCGGGTGGTGAACACGCGCTCCTTCCCGCTGAGCGGGTCCGCGAAACGCAGCTCCCGCGCGAGCAGCTGCAGCGGGCGGTCGAAGTCGTCCGGCAGGTCGTCGAGCAGGTCCGGGTAGAACCGGTCGTTCAGGATGCCGATGCCGAGCGCGGCGAGGTGCACGCGCAGCTGGTGCATCTTGCCGCTGTGCGGCCGCAGCAGCGTGTGCACCACGCGGTCGTCGCTGCCGATCAGCTCGACGAGGGTCTCGGCGTTCGGCTCCCTGGTGTCGTCGACCTCCACGCGCAGCTGGCCGCGGGGCTTGTCGATCCGATTGCGGTACACGAGCGGGAAGGCGGGGAGGTCGCCGTGTCGAGGGAGGGCGGACACCGCCTCGTACACCTTCTGCACCTCGCGGTTCTCGAACAGCAGCTGGTACGCGCCGCGGGTGGCGGGGCGCGACGAGAACATCAGCAGCCCCGCGGTCGCGCGATCCAGGCGGTGGATCGGCGCGAGGTCGGGATTGTCGAGCAGGTTGCGCAGTCGCACCAGCGCCGAGTTCTGCAGGAACTTGCCGCCCGGGGTCGTCGGCAGGAAGTGCGGCTTGTCGACGACCACGAGATGGTCGTCCTGGTGCAGGATCTCGATCTCGAACGGGATCCGCGTCTCGACGGCGGGCTCGCGGTAGTACCAGACGAACTCCACGCTCCCGAGCGGAGCGTCGCGGGGGACGGGCGCACCGGAGGCCGTCACGATATCGCCGAGGTCGAACCGCGTGAGCAGTCGCTCGGGGTCCAGGTGGAAGAAGCGCTCGACCATGTACGCCGACACGGTCGGCCACGGGCCGGTGCGGGGCACGTGCAGGCGAGTGGCTCCCACGCCGTCGCGCATCGGGAGGGGTGAGGGCATGCCCATCAGTCGGCCTCCGGGGAGCAGGGTCGCGGGTCGCGAGCGGGATGTTCCCACCCTAGGCGACCCGCGACCTCGGCTCCTTCCGGGGAGCGGCTGTCAGCGCGCTCCGGCCGCGAGCCAGTCGTCGAACGAGGTCGGTGCGAGCCGGGCGTCCGGTCCGGGGATGAGCACCTCGCCGGCGAACTCCACGCCCAGCGCGGCATCGCGCCATGCCGCCCGCAGGGGAAGGTCGCGGCCGCGGACGGCGAGGGTGCGTCGGGCCATGTCGACCGCGTCCTCGGTGCGCGGGCCCGCGATGTCGAAGGACCCGGAGAGCGGGGTCCCCACGGCCGTGGCCACCAGCGCGGCGGCGACGTCGGCCGGGGCGATGGGCTGCATCAGCAGCGGCGGCACGATCGCCTCGCCGTCGACGACCGTCCACTCGGCGATCATCGCCGGGAAGTCGTGGAACTGGGTGGCCCGCATGATCGTGAAGGGCACCGTCCCCGCGGTGACCTCGCGCTCCTGCGCCCGCTTGCCGTAGTAGTGCGGGTTTCCGGCGACGGCGTCGAGCGCGGCGATCGACAGCGCGACGTGGTGCCCGACTCCGGCCTCGGTCTCGGCGGTGAGGAGGTTGCGGGTGATCGTGGCGAAGGCGTGCTCGGCCTCCGCGATGTCGGCGACCGGAGGGTTCGTGGCGTCGATCACGGCATCCGCCCCCTCCAGGCGCTGGCGGAGTCCGACACCGGTGAGGAGATCGACCCCCTCGCCGCGACTCAGCGAGACCGCCTCCTGGCCGGTCCGCTCCAGCTCCGCCACGACCAGACGCCCGATTCGTCCCGTACCACCAGCCACTGCGATGCGCATGCTCACTCCTTAATCATGGATATTACGTGTCCACAATAGAGTCTGGGCGGTAGGCTGGGCAAATGAAACTTCCGGAGACCTCCGAGTGGGTGCTGCACACGGTCGCCGTGATCGCCCAGCTCCCTGCGGGATCGACCGTCTCCGGCGCGCAGCTCGCGGAGCACTTCGGGGTTCCCGGCCCGTATCTCTCCAAGCAGCTCGCCAAGCTCGTGCGCGCGGGCATCCTCACCGGGAGCACCGGGCCGCGCGGCGGGTTCCGGCTGGCCTCGGGCCCGGAGCGGATCAGCATCCTCGACCTGGTGATCGCCGTCGACGGCGCCGCCGACCCGTACGTGTGCCGGGAGCTGCGTCAGCAGGGGCGCGGAGCAGCCCGCCCGGAGGACTGCACGCGGCCGTGCGCACTGGCCGCTGTCATGCGGCGCGCGCACGAGGCCTGGCGCGAATCCCTCGCCGGCGTCACGGTCGCCGAGATCGTCGCGGGCCTACCGGCGGGAGTCCCGGAGAAGAATCGCAGACTGCTCCTCGAACCCGCGGGCTGAGGGGCACGACGTCAGGCGTCGAAGTTCACGCGTCGAAGCTCAGGCGTCGAAGCTCAGGCTCAGCTTGCGCAGGAGCCCGGCGAGGCGATCGCGGTCCGAGCGGGAGAGGGCCTGCAGCAGATCGGCCTCCACGTCGACGAGGCGCGTAATCGCCGCGTCCACGCGGATGCGGCCGTCATCCGTGAGCGTCACCAGCACGCTGCGTCCGTCGCCGGGATCGGCCTCGCGGCGCACGAAGCGGCGGCCGACGAGCCGGTCGATCCGGTTGGTCATGGTGCCGCTGGAGACCAGCGTCTGCTGCAGCAGCTGCTTGGGGGAGAGCTGGAACGGTGCGCCCGCCCGGCGCAGCGCGGAGAGCACGTCCCACTCCCAGTGCTCCAGGTCGCTGCGGCGGAAGACGTCGCGACGGGCGCGATCGAGATGTCGCGAGAGCCGGTCCATCCGCGACAGCACCTCGAGGGGGGAGAAGTCGAGGTCGGGACGCTGGGTGTTCCATGCGCCGACGATCCGGTCGACCTCATCAGCCTCGCTCATCCGCCCATTATCGCGTGCGCGGGGCCGGGGTGCCGGACACCGCGAGCAGGTCGAGCGTCATGAACGTGCTGTGCGGGTCGGGGAGGTAGCCGCCGAACGGGCCGCACTCGACGAAGCCCGCCGCCGCGTACATCGCGCGGGCCGGGACGAAGAACTCCGCGCTGCCGGTCTCGAGCGAGACCCGGCGGATGCCGCGCACCCGGGCGTCCGCGAGGAGGAACGCCAGCATCGACCTCCCCAGCCCGCGGCCGCGCACGGCCGGATCCGTCCGCATCGACTTGAGCTCCTCGTGCCCGTCCTCGACCGTCGCGAGGGCACCGGTGGCGACGGGGCTCCCGTCGAGGTGGCCGGCGAACAGACGCACGCGCGGCGTCAGCAGGCGCTCGAGCATGAGGGCGTGGCGGCTCTCCGCCGGCGCGGTGTGCTCCATCTCCGCATGATGGGCCTGCAGGAAGGAGGCGAGCTCCGGGGTGGCGGACTCGACCCGGTCGATCACGATGCTCATGGCGTCAGCATCGCAGAGCCGTGTTTCCGACGGATGACGGCGCGAGCACGCGTCATCCGCACACACCGGAACACCGGCCGGATCATGGCAGACTTGTCCCCGCGGTGCCCTCGGGCGTCGCGGTCCGCCGTGGTGTAATGGCAGCACGACAGCCTTTGGAGCTGTGAGGTCTAGGTTCGAGTCCTGGCGGCGGAGCATGACTGGGAACAATCTCGCCATCATCGTCCTCGCTGCAGGCCAGGGCACCCGCATGAAGTCGCGCCTGCCGAAGGTGCTGCATCCGATCGGCGGGCGTCCGCTGGTGGGCCACGTGCTCACCACGGCGGGGCGGCTGCAGGCCGCGCACGTCGAGGTTGTCGTGCGTCACGAGCGCGACCAGGTCGTCGCGGCGCTCGCAGAGGACTACCCCGACGCGGTGTTCGTCGATCAGGACGACGTCCCCGGCACCGGGCGTGCGGTGCAGGTCGCGGTCGAGGCTCTTCCCGACGACTTCGACGGCGACGTGCTCGTCCTCTCCGGCGACTGCCCGCTGGCCGACGTCGACACCCTGTCCGCCTTCCTCGCGGAGCACCGCGCCTCGGGAGCGCCGGCCACGCTGATGACCGCGCTGGTCGACGACCCGACGGGCTACGGGCGCGTCGTGCGCGACGCCGACGGCGGTGTCGACCGCATCGTCGAGCAGAAGGACGCGAGCGCCGAGGAGGCGGCCGTCCGCGAGATCAACGCCGGCATGTACGTGTTCCGCGCCGCGACGCTTCGGGCCTACCTGCCCCGGGTCGGCGTCGACAACGCGCAGGGCGAGATGTACCTGACCGACGTGCCCGGTCTGCTCCGTCGCGACGGCGACCGGGTGGCGGCGTCCGTCGTCTCCGACATCTCGGTGACCTTCGGCGTCAACGACCGCGCGCAGCTGGCCGAGGTCGGCCGACTGCTCAACCAGCGCATCGTCCGTCGCTGGCAGCTCGAGGGCGTCACCGTCATCGACCCGGCGACCACCTGGATCGACGACGACGCGAAGCTCGCGCCCGACGTCACCCTCCTGCCGAACACGCAGATCCTGCGCACCACCGTCGTCGCCCCCGGAGCGATCATCGGCCCCGACACGACGCTGGTCGACTGCGAGGTGGGCGAGGACGCCGTGGTCCGTCGCACCGATGCGACCCTCGCCGTGATCGGCGCCGGGGCCACGGTCGGTCCGTTCTCCTACCTCCGCGCCGGCACGGTCCTGGGCGCCCAGGGCAAGATCGGCGCCTACGTCGAGACGAAGAACGCCGAGATCGGCGAAGGCAGCAAGGTCCCGCACCTCTCGTACGTGGGCGACGCGACGATCGGCCGCGGCGTCAACCTGGGTGCGAGCACGATCACGGCCAACTACGACGACGTGAACAAGCACCGCACCGAGATCGGCGACGAGGTGCACACCGGGTCGCACACGGTGCTCGTCGCGCCCGTTAGGCTGGGAGCCGGTGCGAAGACCGGTGCAGGCGCCGTCGTCCGCAAGGACGTCCCCGCCGGCGCTCTGGCCATGAGCGTCGCCCCCCAGCGCAACATCGAGGGCTGGGTCGAGAAGAACAGAGCAGGGACGGGCGCGGCGGATGCTGCGTCCCGCGAGAATTCGGCGGAATAGGCGGACATGGCGCGCAAGAAGAAGACGGTCGATCTGGATCGCGACAACGGCGTGGCCCCCGGGATCATCGCCAAGACCAAGAAGCGGCTCGTCGTCGCCGGTGGTCGCTCGCATCCGGCACTCACCGCAGCGGTCGCCGAGGCCCTCGGCACCGAGATCGCGCCGGTCGAGCACCGCACGTTCGCCTCGGGTGAGATCTACGCCCGCTTCGAGGTGTCGATCCGCGGAGTGGACCTGTTCCTGATCCAGACCTTCGGCGAGCCGGTCAACGAGTGGCTCATGGAGACGCTCATCATGATCGACGCCGCGAAGCGCGCATCGGCCAAGCGCATCACCGTCGTCGCCCCGTACTATCCGTATTCGCGTCAGGACAAGAAGGGCCGCGGTCGCGAGCCGATCAGCGCCCGCCTCGTCGCCGACCTCCTCAAGACCGCCGGTGCCGACCGTGTCATGAGCGTCGACCTGCACGCCGCGCAGATCCAGGGCTTCTTCGACGGTCCCGTCGACCACCTGTTCGCGAAGCCGGTTCTGCTGGACTACTTCGAGCGCACCCTCTCGCCCGCCGACCGCGAGATCCTCACGGTCGTCTCGCCCGACATGGGCCGCGTGCGCGTCGCCGACACCTGGTCGGACAGCCTGGGCGCCCCGCTCGCGATCATCCACAAGCGTCGTGACCCGAAGGTCGCCAACCAGGTCTCCGTGCACGAGATCGTCGGCACGGTCGAGGGCCGCACCTGCCTCCTCGTCGACGACATGATCGACACCGGCGGCACGATCGTCAAGGCCGCGCAGGCGCTCAAGGCCGCAGGTGCCCACCGCGTCATCGTCGCGGCCACCCACGCGATCTTCAGCGACCCGGCATCCGATCGGCTGCAGGACTCGTCCATCGACGAGGTCGTCATCACCGACACGATCCCGCTCACGGAATCGCGTCGCTGGGACAACCTGACGATCCTCCCGATCGCCCCCCTGCTCGCACGCGCCATCCACGAGGTCTTCGAGGACGGATCCGTCACGAGCATGTTCGGCGGCGACGCGTAACGCATCGTCACGGCACAGCCCGCGCATAGCCGTGGTGCTTACGGTCGAATGGTCGACCACCGGAGTCGACCGACACCGAGCCGGGAGGACCGCATCATGATCCGCACGACCGTACCGACCTCTGTCCGCAAGGGATCCGCGATCCTCGGGATCGCGGGACTCTTCGTCCTCGCCGGCTGCTCCGGCAACGCCGACGCCGAGTCCCCGGCCGACGGCGGCGCCACCGCGGACTCCGGATCGTCCTCCTCGTCCGGTGGCGACTCGACGGGCGCGTACACCGACGGCACCTACACCGCCGAGGGTTCGTACCAGACGCCCGAGACCGTCGAGCAGATCTCGGTCACGCTCACCCTCGCCGACGGCGTCGTGACCGACGTCGAGGTCACGGGCGACCCCCAGGCCCCCGAGAGCAAGCAGTACCAGGGCCAGTTCATCGACGGCATCGCCGATGAGGTCGTGGGCGTGGCCGTCGACGACCTGAACGTCAGCCGCGTCGCGGGCTCCTCGCTCACCAGCGGCGGCTTCAACGACGCCGTGCAGTCCATCAAGGAGCAGGCGGCCGCCTAGGCGCCTGGCGCGGCATGGCGAGCTGGCGCTTCGAGGCGATCGGAACGCACTGGGAGATCGAGTCGGCGCAGGAGCTGACCGACAGCGCTCGTGCGGCGGTCTCCGCCGAGATCGAGCGGTTCGACCGGGAGTGGTCGCGGTTCCGGCAGGACTCCGAGGTCCGTCGCCTCGGGCGCGAGGGCGGTGCCTTCGCCTCCGCCGACGCCCGTCCGATGCTCGACGCGTATCGGGAGCTCTCCGCGGCGACCGCCGGTGCCGTGAACCCGCTGGTGGCCGACAGCCTCGACGCGCTCGGCTACGACGCGGAGTACTCGCTCGTCGCCGGAGATCCGGTGCGCGCGCCGGAAGGCTGGGAGCGGCAGGTGTCCTGGACGGCCGGCGAGGTCACCGCATCCGTCCCCGCGCTCTTCGACGTCGGAGCCCTGGGCAAGGGCCGCCTGGTCGACCTCGTGATGCGCGTCCTGGAGCGCGTGCCCGGCGACCTCGTGGTGGATGCCGGTGGCGACATCCGCGTGCGCGGCGCGGCCGTGCGCATCGGCCTCGAGCACCCGTACGACGCGCGGAAGGCGATCGGCGTGGTCGAGGTGCAGGACCAGGCGCTGTGCGCGTCGGCGATCAACCGCCGGGCCTGGGGGAGCGGACTGCATCACGTGCTCGACGCCCGCACCGGACAGCCCGTTCGTACGTGGGCGGCCACCTGGGCGCTCGCTCCGGACACGATGACGGCCGATGCCGTGGCGACCGCGCTGTTCTTCGACGGCGGCCCCGAACTCGCCGACGCCTGGGGTGTGGAATGGGTCCGCATGAGCACCGACGGGCGGGTGCAGCGCTCGCCCGGGTGCCCGGCGGAGTTGTTCCTCGCCGGAGGCGACACGCGCCGCGCGGCGCAGGATTAGGGAAGAGTGGACACCGTGATCACGTCATTCGCCGCCGCACGCCAACGGGTCCTCGCGGTGCTCGGCTCCCTGTCGATGTACCGTCTCGTGCTCTTCGCGCTCATCGCCCTCGCCGTGATCGCGTTCGCGCTGTCGCTGTTCGGCGTGATCGTGTCGCCGACTCCGCTCGAGCTCGTGGCGTCGTTCCTGGTGCTCGCGATCGTGATCTCGGCCGTCGACGCGGTGGCGCAGCGCATCCTGCGGCTCCCGTGGCGCATCGAGTCCTCGCTCGTCACCGCGCTCATCCTGCTGTTCGTCCTGCGGCCGGGCGTCGAGCTCGGCGCCCTCCTCGGCCTCGCGCTGGCGGGAGCGGTGGCGAGCGTCTCGAAGTACCTCATCGCCTGGCGCGGTCGCCACATCTTCAACCCCGCGGCGTTCGGCGCCGCGGTGGTCTCGATCCTCGGCGCGTTCGGCGCGTTCGAGTGGCTGGGCACCTCCTCCTCGTGGTGGGTCGGCACGCCCGTGCTCACGATCCCCGTGGCCGTCCTCGGCCTCGCGGTGCTGTGGCGCACCGAGAAGGTGCGGATCGTGCTGGTGTTCCTGCTCGTCGCTGTCGCCACCTCGGTGGTGCGGCAGGCGGTGCAGGCGGCCGAGTTCGACATCGGCTTCGACGTGCTGACCGCGCTGCAGTTCGCGGTGCTCCAGTCGCCGTTCGTGTTCGTCGGGGCGTTCATGCTGTCCGAGCCGCTCACGCTGCCGCCACGCCGCCGCCAGCAGGTCGCCGTGGCCGTCGTGGTGGGCCTCCTGGCCGGATGGCCGATCTCCGTCGCCGGGCTCTTCACGCTCGGACAGGAGCGCGCGCTGCTGATCGGGAACCTGCTGGCGTTCGCCTTCGCCCTGCGCGGTTCGGTGCGGCTCGTGCTCCAGCGGCGCGAGTTCGTCTCCCCGACCGCGCAGGAGCTCACCTTCCGGGCGAAGGGGCGCGTGCGCTTCCTGCCCGGTCAGTACCTCGAGCTCGACGTGCCGCATCACCGGCCCGACGCCCGCGGCACTCGGCGGGAGTTCAGCATCGTCTCCGCTCCGGCCGACCTGCCGACGCTGCGCATCGCCTACAAGAACGGCGACCAGAAGCATCCGTCCAGCTACAAGCGCGCCCTGGCCGCGGCCGAGCCCGGCGCGACGTTCGCGGTGACCGGCACCTGGGGGGACTTCATCCTGCCCCGAGGCGACCAGCCGGTGCTCATGGTGGCGGCGGGCATCGGCGTCACGCCGTTCGTGTCGCAGCTGCGTCAGCTGCAGGCGACGGGTCAGCAGCGCGACGTGGTGCTCGTGTACGTCGCCTCCGACGCGTCCGAGCTCGCCTTCCGGGAGGAGCTGGCCGCCACCGGCGTGCGCACGGTCGTGTTCACGCGCGACGAGCCGACCGACCTGCCCCCGCACTGGAGCTGGGCGCAGGGCGCCCGCCTGGACGCGGAGAGCCTGGAGCGCACCGTCGCCGACCTCTCCGCGCGGCACGCGTTCATCTCCGGGCCGCCCCGACTCATCGCCGATCTCGCGCCGGCCCTGCAGAAGGCCCGCAGCCTCACGACCGACGCCTTCGCCGGCTACTGATCCGCGGGTCAGGCCTCGCCGGGTACTGTTCCGCGGGTCAAGCCTCGGTGGTCGTGTTCCGCAGGTGAGGCCTCGGTGGTCGTGTTCCGCGGGTCCGGGCCTCGGTGGTCGTGTTCCGCGGGTCAGGCTTCGGTGTCGGCGACGGTGGCGGCGGGGTTGACCGGGATGCGCACCGTGAAGGTCGTGTCGCCGGGTTCGCTGCTCACGGTGATGAAGCCGTGGTGCCCCTCGACGATGGCCTTGGCGATCGCGAGGCCGAGACCCGTGCCGCCCGTCTGCCGGGCGCGTGAGCTGTCGCCGCGGGCGAAGCGCGCGAAGAGCTCGTCGCGGATCGCCGGGTCGATGCCGGGTCCGTCGTCGTGGACGCGCAGCACCGCCTCGTCACCCTCCCTGGCCACGCTCAGCGTGATCGTGGTGCCCGCGGGGGTGTGCGTGCGGGCGTTCGCGAGCAGGTTGCCGACGACCTGGTGGAGCCGGCCGGCGTCGCCCACCACGGTGACGGGCTCGTCGGGGACCTCGATGGTCCAGTGGTGGTCCGCCGCCGTGGGGCGGGCGTCCGAGAGCCCTTCCAGAGCCAGCTGCGTGAGGTCGACCGTTCCGTAGACCAGCTCGCGGCCCTCGTCGAGACGCGCGAGCAGCAGCAGATCCTCGACGAGCCGGGTCATCCGCAGCGATTGCGCCTGGATGCGCTCCAGCGAGGAGGTCGTGCTCTCGACGACCTCCGGGTGCTCGGCCGGTGCCTCGGTCTGACGCAGCGCGCGCAGCGACAACTCCGAGTAGCCGCGGATGGACGCGAGCGGGGTGCGCAGCTCATGGCTGGCGTCCGCGACGAAGCGGCGCATCCGCTCCTCGTTCTTCTGCCTCGACGCCAGCGAGGTGTTCACGTGGTCGAGGAGCTTGTTCAGGGAGGCCCCGACGAGCCCGGTCTCGGTGCGCGGATCGGCCTCCGAGGCCGGCACGCGCTCGGTGATGCTGACCTCGCCGCGGTCGAGCTGCTGATTCGCCACCCGGGTCGCCGTCGTGGCGACCGCGCGCAGCGGGCGCAGGCCCACGCGGATCGTGATCGCGGTGGTCAGCGCCAGCAGGATCAGGCCGCCGATGGTCGCGAGGGCGATCACGGTGAGCAGCTGCGTGAGCTGATTCTGGATGTCGTCGCGGGGCAGGCCGGTGACGACGACGATGCCTCCCGCCGCGGGCAGCGCCATGAGCCGGTAGGAGCCGAGATCGCTGATCGAGACCGTGGCCACGGTGGTTCCCGCCAGTGCCATGCCGATCTCGGTCATCTGCTTCCGGTCGAGCGTCTGCAGAGTGCCGGTGAACTCGTCCTGCGCCGAGTTCTTCACGATCACGCCGCTGGCTCCGGTGAGCGGACTGACCACGGCGACCAGCAGCCCCGCCGCCGGCACGGTGTGCCCGGCCAGGACGTTGGGCGCCGTCGCCTCGGGCGCATCCGTCGCCTCCGCCCACCGCTGCACCAGATGCGCGTTGGTGGCCAGCTTCTGGTCGAGCTGGTCCTCCATCGTCTTGCCCAGCGTGGCGCTGGTGATCACGGCGACGATGACGAGGATCAGCGACACGAACCCGATCACGGCGGTCATCAGCCGTGTCTGCAGGCTCATGGGCCGTCTGGTCATCGCCGCAGGGGTCACTGCGGGGCCTTGATCATGTAGCCGACGCCGCGGACGGTGTGCAGCAGCGGCGTGCGTCCCGCGTCGATCTTCTTGCGCAGGTACGAGATGTACAGCTCGACGACGGACGACTTGCCGCCGAAGTCGTAGCTCCAGACCCGGTCGAGGATCTGCGCCTTCGAGAGCACCCGGCGCTCGTTGCGCATCAGGTAGCGCAGCAGTTCGAACTCGGTGGCGGTGAGGTCGATCTCGGTGCCGTCGCGGACCACCTCGTGGCTGTCCTCGTTGAGGGTGAGGTCGGCGACGCGGAGGATCGACTGTCCGTCGTCGGCGGTCGCGTGGCCGGTGCGGCGGATGATCGCCCGCAGACGCGCGATCACCTCTTCCAGGCTGAACGGCTTGGTGACGTAGTCGTCTCCGCCGGCGGTGAGCCCGGCGACGCGGTCGCCCACGGCGTCCTTGGCCGTGAGGAAGAGCACCGGGACGAGGTTGCCGGACTCGCGGAGCCGCTTGAGCACCGACATGCCGTCCAGGTCGGGCATCATGATGTCGAGCACGAGTGCATCCGGCTCGAACTCGCGCGCGACCTGGAGCGCCTCCATGCCCGAGGAGGCGGTGCGCACCTCCCAGCCCTCCATGCGCAGCGCCATCGCGAGCAGGTCGGTCAGCATCTGCTCGTCGTCGACGGCGAGGATGCGCAGAGGGGAGCCGTCGGGACGGTGCATTTCGGGCAGGTCGCTGGTCATGTCCCTATTCTGCGGAATCTCCTATGTGATTTCTATGGAGATCGCTATGCGTTGTCTGGGAGCGTGCTCACTCGAGGCGCTCGTCGGGGAGCGCGAGGAAGTCCAGGCCGTCCTGCAGCGCCAGCCGGTCCGCCTGCTCGCCGATCGCCCCGGAGAGGTGACCGTTGGCGCGCACGCCGAGCCGCCGTGGGCCGGACAGCGCGTGGTACACCGCGAACTGGCCCCGCGGGTCGACCGCGGGGTCGAGCACCGCCGCGCTCACCTGCACGGGAAGACGCAGGCGCCGCGCCGCGATCGCCGCGTCGTAGTAGTCGAGCACAGGGCGCACCTCGGGGTGCGATCGCAGGTGCCGTCGAACAGCCTCGCCGCTGCCGGTTCCTCGCCGGGTGAGGCGCACATCGTGGTTCCCGAAGCTCGGCACGTCCAGGGCCGCCCGACGGAACCGGTCGTCCCAGGGGAGGGCCATCGCACCGATGCCGCCGCCGAAGCTCCCACCGTGGAAGTCGAGGGCTCCGGACGCCGCGGGCGCGATCTCGAGCAGGATGGTCGCCGCACGCCAGACATCCGCCACGGCGAAGCGGTGCGAGTACGTGTCCCGGTGCGCGATCCCGGCGAGGACGTGCTCGTCGGGAACAGCCGGGAAGCGGCTCGCGGTGCCGGGGTGCGTGCCCGGGGCGCAGGGCAGGATCGCGGCGGTGTCGGCCGGGACGCGGTCCGGATCGGGGCCGGTGCGCCCGCCGTAGCCGTGCCCGACGACGACTCCGCGCCGGATGTCGTCGGCATCCTGGGGCAGCATCACGTACGCGGCGGCCCGCTCGCCGGCGGAGGAGGAGAAGCGGATCTCGGTGACGCGGTGCGTCTCGGTCGACTCGAGCTCCCGCGTGCGCTCCCAGGCCACCGGGCCTGCACCGAACTCCCGGAACGTGGACCGCCAGAAGTCGTCGAAGTCGGCGGGCTCCGCGGGCGCGGGGAGAGGCGCGAGCAGCACGCTCAGCGGGTACTCGGTCATCTCCTCGGCAGGTTCCTGGGTCACCGCGCGCTTCCTCTCCTCCGTGTCCATCCGGTCGACGTTACCGGCACCGCTCGTGCGGGAGCTCAGCGCCGCACGCGCTCAGTGCCGCACGTACTCAGTGCCGTACGTACTCCTTGATCGCATCCTCGTCGACGGTGACACCGAGCCCAGGGCCGGTCGGGACGACGAAGCCACCGTCCGCCCGCACCTCGAGCGGCGTCGTCAGGAGGCGGTTGGCGACCGGCAGGGTGAACGGCTGGTACTCGAAGGCGAGCAGCGACGCGGCGCTCGCGGCGACGTGCACGCCGGCCGCCATCGCGATGCCGAAGGCGGCCGAGTGGTGCGGGGCGACCTGCACGTGGAAGGCGTCGGCGACGGCCGCGATCGCGAGCCCCTCGGTGATACCGGTGCGGCCGATGTCGGGCTGCGTGAGGCCGACGGCCCGGCGCGTGAGCCAGTCCGTGAACTCGAAGCGGCTGCGCATCGCCTCGCCGATCGCGATGGGGGTGGCGAGCGAGCGGGCGAGGTCGCGGTGGCCCTCCACATCCTCCGGCGCGAGCGGCGCCTCGAAGAACCAGGCCCGCCGGTCGTCCAGCTCCCGACCGAGCGCGCGTGCCTCGCCGAGCTGGTAGGTCCAGTGGGCGTCGAGCGCGACGTCGAGGTCGGGGTGCCCCGCGCGGATCGCGTCGTACGTCGCGAGGTCGGAGCGGATGTCGATGCCGAGATGCAGCTTGATGCGGCGCACACCGCCCTCGACGAGCTCGGCCGCCTTCTCGGCACGCTCGACGTCGTCGACGCCGCGGATCCCGGAGACGTACGTCGGCAGCACCTCGTGGAAGCGACCGCCGGCGAGCTCGGAGACGGAGAGGCCGGTGGCGTGGCCCCACAGGTCCCAGAGCGCGATGTCGACCGCCGCCATCGCGTCGGCCTGGTGACCGGTCAGGTGCCCCCGCTCGCGCATCGACTCCGTCATGCGGTGCCAGAGCGTGCGCACCGAGCGGGGGTCCTCGCCGACGATCAGCGGGGTGAGCAGGTTGTCCACGATCGCCGCGGCCACGACGGGGGCGACGGGCGCCAGTGCCTCGCCCCAGCCGACGAGACCCTCATCGGTCTCGATCTTCACGAGCAGGGTCTCGTAGCCGGGGGCGTACAGGCTCCGCCACGGGGGACGGATCACGTAGCCGCGGTGCTCCACGGCGGTGTCGCCCGCGTAGGAGTTGTTCGCATCCTCCTTCGAGAGGTAGAGGGGGAAGGTCTGGACGCGCGTGATCTTCACAGGGGTCTCCAAAGACATCGATGGTCGGCGAACCGGCGGCGCACGCCGCGGGCGGGGCTTCGGGGCCGCGGGGCGGCCGGGTGGTCAGAGCGCCGCGAAGGCGGAGGCGGTGCGGGACGGGCTGTATCCGAGGGCGACGGAGATCTCGTCGGCGGCCTCGATCAGCTGCAGGGCGAGCTCCTGGTGCGGCGCGTGCAGGTCGAGCACCGACAGCGGGCCGCTCGCCGAGATCCCGGCGACGATCTCACCGGCGCGGTTGCGGATCGGGACGGCGATGCAGGCGCGACCGAACGCGAGCTCCTCGATCTCGGTCGCGTAGCCGCGGCTGCGCGTCTCGTCGAGGGCGAGCTGCATGGCGTCACGGTCGACGATCGTGTGCGGGGTGAAGCGCTGGGGCGTCTGGGCGAAGTACTCGTCCACCTGCTCGTCGGTCATGCCGGAGAGCAGCGCCTTGCCGAGGCCGGTGGCGTGCAGGGGGCCGGTGCGGCCGGCCATCGCGAACGACTTCGGCGCCAGCGCACCCTCGAAGTTGCAGAGGTAGGTGAAGGTGAAGCCGCTGAGCTCGGCGACGTTCACGCCGATCTCGATCTTCCGGGCGAGGTTCTGGGCGATCTGGCGCGAGGCGCGGAAGATCGGCGACCCGTTGAGGGCGATCGTGCCGAGGGACACGGCTGCCGGACCCAGACGGTAGAGCCCGGTGCGGGCGTCCTGCACCACGAACTTCATCCGGTCGAGGGCGGACATCATGCGCGAGACGGTGGACTGTCCGAGGCCGGTGAGGGTGCAGAGCTCGGAGACCCTCAGCTCGCCGGACTCCTCGGTGAAGCATGCGAGCAATGACATCGCCCGTTCGACGGTCTGCGTGCCGCCCACCGATTCCGACGCCATGGTGACTCCTCCTCAAGACTGCCGCCGCATCTGCGACGCCTGCGGCTCGTCGCCGCTGCCAGTCATCCTATTGAGAGAAATGATGCGAAGCAACACAAATGTGGGTGTCTTATGCATTTTGTGGATTTCGCATCCGCATTGTGGTTAACTGGCCGCACGTCGACGTCGACGACTGTGACGACGACGCGCAGGGCCCCGCAGAGGGTCGTCTCTACTGGAAAGTGACTGCAATGCATCAAGCCATACTCGAGCGGCCCGCGGAGAGCGAGCAGAAGGCTGTCGAGCCCCGCTCAGGGCGGCGCTCCACGTTGGGCGCGAAGGATCGCACCTTCGGTTTCATGATCGCACTTCCCGCGGTCCTCCTGTTCCTCGTGATCGCGATCTTCCCGCTCGTGTCGAGCATCGGCACCAGCCTGTACGACCAGTCGCTGCTGCGCCCCGAGCGCACGTTCGTCGGCCTGGACAACTACGCGGCGGTCTGGGACGAGTTCTTCGCCCGGCTCGGCACGACCCTCGTCTTCGCGTCGCTCTCCACGGTCTTCCCGCTCGTGCTCGGCGTCGCGCTCGCCCTCCTCCTGAACGCCCGCATGCGCGGCCGCAACATCCTGCGCGGCGCGCTGATGCTGCCGTGGCTGCTGCCCGGCGTGGTGGTCTCGTTCCTCTGGGCGTGGATCTTCAACGACAGCTACGGCGTGGTCAACCATGTGCTCTCCGTCCTCGGGCTCCCCGAGATCAGCATGCTCGGCACCCCGGCCGGCGCCATGGCTGCGGTGGTCATCGCCAAGACCTGGCACTCCTTCCCCTGGATCATGGTCGTCGCCCTCGCCGTCCTCCAGACCCTGCCGAGCGAGCAGATCGAGGCCGCCACGATCGACGGGGCGACCCGCTCGCAGCGGTTCCGGCACATCTCGCTGCCGCACATCGCCGGCCCGGTCACGCTCGTCGCCGTGCTCGAGTTCATCTACAACTTCGGCAACTTCGACACGATCTTCGTCATGACCGGCGGTGGCCCCGGCAACTCGACCACGACCCTCGCGGTCAGCCTCTACGACCTCGCGTTCGGCAGCTACGAACTCGGCAAGGCCTCCGCCATGGGCGCGCTCTGGCTCGTCCTGCTCGCGATCATCACGAGCGGTTACCTGTTCCTCAACCGACGGCTGGAGAAGTGATGCGCCGTAGTCGCGATGTGGGGGAGTCGATCATCCGCCCCCACCTGTCCATCCCGGGGCGCGTCCTGCTCCTGCTGCTGGCACTGTTCGGCCTGCTGCCGATCTACTGGCTCACGTCCACCGCGTTCACGAAGAAGGAGGACGTCTTCTCCCTCGACCGTCCGTTCTTCCCGGTCGACCCGACGTTCGAGAACTTCATCGGCTTCTTCCAGAACGACCTCCTGCTGAAGAACCTGATGAACAGCATCATCGTCTCGACCGGCACCGCCCTGCTCGCGGTCCTCGTCGGCGGGCTGATGGCCTACTCGCTGTCGAAGTTCCGCTACCGCGGGCGCAACGCCATCATGTTCATGTTCCTCATCGGACAGCTCATCCCCGGCGCCCTGCTGCTCATCTCGCTCTACCTGATGCTGAGCTCGGCCGGGCTCCTGTACACCTACACCGCGCTGATCATCTCGTTCACGACCTTCACGCTGCCGCTCGCGGTGTTCCTGCTGAAGGGCATCATCGACGCCCTCCCCGACGACATCCTCGAAGCGGCCAAGGTCGACGGGCTCTCGCGCACCGGGACCATGTTCCGGATCGTGTTCCCCCTCGTCGTCCCCGGTCTCATCACCGCGGGGATGTTCGCCTTCATGCGCGGCTGGAGCGACCTGCTCTTCGCGCTGACCCTCGCCGGACCCGACAAGCAGACGCTCCCGGCGGGACTCACCCAGGCCTTCATCCGCGAAGGCACGGCCGACTGGCCGGCGCTGATGGCGGCCTCGCTGATCACGTCGCTCCCGCTCGTCATCATCTTCATCCTCCTGCAGCGCTACTTCGTCTCCGGCCTCGCCGCCGGGGCGGTCAAGGGGTAGCCATGCGTCGCCTGAACAGCATCATCCCCATCACCTCGAAGGAGCAGTCGCCATGACCATCTCGAACTCACAGCTGAGCCGCCGAGCCTTCCTCGGAGGCGGAACCGTCCTGGCCGCGTTCGGCGCCCTCGCGCTCGCCGGCTGCGCGACGCCCGCCGCACCCGGCACCGGCGCGGGCGCCACGGCCGCCGCGGGGACCGCGGCCAAGACGATCAACTTCTACGGGAACTCGCTCGGCGAGGAAGCCCTGAAGTCCGCCTGGCAGGGCATCCTCGACGGCTTCTCCAAGAAGGAGGGCGTCACCGTCGCTCCGGTGATCTACCCGTACGACCAGGCCGCGACGCAGCTCGCGCTGACCGGACGCTCCGGCAACCTCATGGGCGTCGGGCAGTCCGGCGGGTGGCAGGTGCTGACGCCCATGAACGTGCTCGCCGACCTCAGCGACCTCGCGAAGGGGCTGGGCATCCCGCAGGGTGTGCTCGACTCGTACACGATGGACGGCAAACTGCTCGTGCTGCCCCTCACGGCTGCCGGAATCGGCATCATCACGAACGGCGAGATCGCGAAGAGCGTGGGCATCACCTCGGGCATGACCGTGGAGCAGTTCGCCACGGCGCTCGAGAAGATCAAGAAGCAGGACTCCTCGCTGATCCCGTACGCCGCGGTCACCAAGAACCCCGACCTGAAGGACGCCGTGCCGTGGATGTGGGGCTTCGGCAGCGACGTCGTGACCGATGACCTGAAGTGCACGCTGGGAGACGCGGAGAGCGTCAAGGCGGTCACCTGGTACAAGTCGCTGCAGGACGCCGGCCTCACGCAGACGAACGTGGCACGCAGCGACGCCCGCATCCTGTTCGCGAGCGGTCGCGCAGCCCTGTACGACGACGCCCCGCTCGCCTCGACCTTCGTCAAGACGAACGGCGCCGCCCAGAACATCATCGACAACATCGGGGCGATCTCGCGCCCGACGGCCGGCGGCAAGGACTCGTTCAACCGTGCCTGGGGCAGCGGCGTCTTCGCGACGGCGGGCGAGGGAGAGCTCACCAGCCGGGACTTCATCCTCTACGCGGCGACCAACGTCGAGGCGGCGACGGCGCTGTACGAGAACTCCGCGGTCGCCCCGGCCGCCAAGTCCGTCGCCGACAAGATCCCCGCCCTCGCGGCCGACAAGTTCCAGGGTGCGTTCCGCACGGAGGTCTCGGAGCACGCGCGCGGCGCCGCCTGGGACCGCGTCGCGGTGACCGCGCAGATCGACTCGGCCATCGGCGCGGGCGTCGCGACGATCCTCGCCGGTCAGGTCGATGTGCAGGCCGGCCTCAACGCGCTGAAGAAGGAGGTGCAGGGGCTCCTGGACTCCAACTCCTGAGCCTCCGCCCACCAAGAAGGCCGCGTCCCGAAAGGGGACGCGGCCTTCTTCGTGGGCGGGGAGCCGAGGCTCAGAGCCAGCGCTCGCGCAGCACCGGCTTCAGCCAGGCGGCCGGCGACGAGATCGACAGGCCGCCGTCGACCGCGATCGACGTGCCGGTGACGAAGGATGCGGCGTCGGAGGCCAGGAACGCCACGACGGACGCCACCTCCTCCGGACGACCGATGCGCCCGAGCGGGTAGCCCTCGCTCTCTCCGGTGTCGACGGCCGAGATGCTGCCCGGCTGGACGGCGTTGACGCGGATGCCGCGGGGGCCGTAGTCGAGCGCGAGCTGGCGGATGAGGCCGTCCACACCGGCCTTGGCGGCCGCGTAGGCGGGCAGCGCGGGAGCCGCGAGCGACGAGTTCACCGAGGTCACCGCGACGATCGAGGAGCCTGCTGCAAGCCGGGGGAGCGCCGCCCGCGCCACGAAGAAAGCGGAGTCGAGCGTAGCGCCCAGGGCGCCGCGCCAATCCTCGTCGCTCGTGGCCTCGGCGCGTGCGATCGGCATGCGGCCGGCCGCGAGCACCACCACATCGAGCCGGCCGAGCGCCTGTGCGGCTTCGGCGACGGCGCGGTCCGCCTCCTCCGGACGGCTGCAGTCGGCGACGAGGTACCGCGCGAAGACGGGGTCGGCGGAGTCCTCGAGTCCCACCCCGACGACGGCGTCCCCTGCGTCGACGAACGCCCGGGCGATCGCGAGTCCGATGTCGGAGCTGCCGCCGATCAGCAGCACGCCGCGGCGGGTCATGCGCGGACCGCGGTGGGGATCGGCGGGAGCGCGAGCTCGTCGAGCACGAGGGCGACGGCCGCGCGGCTGCCGGCGTCCAGGGGGGATGCGGGATAGCGCACGGTCGCGTGGTCGATCACGCCGCGCGCGACGAGGATCTCCTTGTGCACCGCCCACGCGATGCCGCCCTGCAGTCCGATCAGCACGAGAGGGAGCATACGACGGAACTCGGCGCGGGCCTCCTCGACGCGCCCCTCCTGGAAGTGCGTGAGCACCGGGCCGAGGAGATCGGGGAACTCGCACGCCGGCATGGTGCCGACCGCGCCCCTGGCGTACTCCTCGAGGCAGAACTGCGCGTTCTGCCCGCCGAGCACCGCGAAGTCCGGGACGTCGATCGCCGCGACGACCGCGCCGACCTTGGGTGCCGTCGGCGGCGCCTCGACCTTGACGGAGTCGACCCCGTCGAGACGGGCGATCTCCGCGATCAGCGACGGCGCCATCGCGACGCCGGTGACACCGGGGGCGTCCTGGATCATGACCGAGAGCGAGGTCGCGGCGGCGACGTCGCCGTAGAAGTCGACGAGGGTGCCGGCCGGCGGCTTCACCATGAACGGCGGGAGCACCATGAGCGCATCCGCACCGCCCTCCTCCGCGAGCAGGGACTGCTCGATCGAGGTCGCCGTCGATGTGCCGTTGACGCCGGCGATCACGGGGATCCGGCCGTCGACCACGCGGACGACATCGTCCAGGATCGTGCGCCGTTCCTCGGTGGTCAGGGCGAAGCCCTCGCTCGCCATGCCGAAGACGGCGACGCCGTCGACCCCGGCAGCGAGCTGGAACTCGACCAGTCGGCGCAGGCTCTCGCGGTCGAGGGCGCCCGACTCGTCGAAAGGAGTCGCCAGGATGGGCATCAAGCCGTGGAGTGTCGGAGCCATCAGCAGTTTCCCCGCTTCTTCATCGTGTACCGCATTTCTCGCAAGTGTTATGCATATTGTGAGATAGTCTGCCACATAACGGTTACGAGCTACCAGCGAAGGATGACCCGGATGCCGCACAGCCAGACCTCCCGAACCGTCGAGATCCTCTCCGACGCCCGCTACGTCCAGGCCGAGTCGCCGCGATGGGACGGTCGTGACGGCTCGCTGGCCTGGATCGACATGGCGACCGGCTCTCTGCATCGCGGACGGATCGCGCACGGGAGGATCGTTCCGGAGACCGCGGTCGTGGTCGGTGCGCAGATCGGTGCGCCGATCCCGCTGGCGGAGCCGGGGGCGGGCTGGCTCGTCGGCGTCGATCGTCGCGTGGTGCACGTGAGCGACGACGGCATCGTGTCCGCGCTCACGGGGGACATCGCGGGGACCGGCGACTACATGAACGACGGGGGCGGCGATCCGTCCGGGCGCTTCTGGGTGGGCAGCCAGTCGATGCCCCGCGACCCGCACTGCACGCTGTGGAGCATCGAGCCCGACGGGACGCCGGTCGCGCGGCTCGGCGGGGTGACGGTCTCGAACGGGCTCGCTTTCGATCGCACGGGCTCCACGCTGTACTACATCGACACGCTTCCGCACCGCAGCATCGAGGCCTTCGACGTCGCCCCGGACGGTCAGCTGTCGAACCGGCGCACGGTGTGCCGCGTCGACGGCGGCAACCCCGACGGCATGGCGATCGACCGGGACGGCATGCTCTGGGTCGCGGTCTGGGACGCCGCCGAGGTGCGCCGCTACTCGCCCGACGGGGTGCTTCTCGAGTCGATCGCCCTGCCCGCGACGCGGCCGACCGCCGTCGTCCTCGTCGACACACTCCTGGTGATCACGACGGCGAGCATCGGGATCGCGGAGCCGACGGAGGCGGACGGCGCTCTCCTCGGCGTCCGGGTCGAGGTCGGCGGCGAGCCCGCTTTCCCCTGGCGCGGCACGCCGGCGACCGTCCACGACGCGGGCACGGTCGCGGGGGAGGCCGCGCTGTGAGCACCGTCGACAACGCACAGCTCCGGGAACGGCTGCGGATCACCCGGCTCGTGGCGATCCTCCGCGGGACGGATGTCGATGCCACGGTCGCCGCGGCGCGCACGCTGCTCGACGCGGGCGTCCTGACCCTCGAGATCGCCCTCACACTGCCGGACGCGGAGGAGGCGATCGCCCAGGTCGTGCAGGATGCTCCGGTCGAGGCCCTGATCGGCGCGGGCACCGTGCTCGACGAGGCCGACGTCGAACGGGCGGTCGCCGCCGGTGCGCAGTTCCTGGTGACCCCCACGCTCACCGCCTCCGTGCCCTACGCGATCGCGCAGGGGATCGGCGTGCTCCCCGGTGTCTACACGCCCACCGAGATCCAGCGGGGGCACGACCTCGGCAGTGCGGCGGTCAAGCTGTTCCCCGCGTCGGCTCTCGGGCCGGGCTTCCTCCGTGCGGTCCGCGATCCCTTCCCCGCGGCGAGGATCATCCCCGTGGGCGGCGTCAGCGTCGACACCGTCGGCGAGTACCTCGCGGCGGGTGCTTTCGGGATCGGGGTGGGCGGACCGCTGGTCGGCGATGCGGCGACACCCGGGGGCGACCTCGACGCGCTCGCGGGCCGCGCCCGGTCGTTCGTCCGTGCCGTGCGCGCCGACGGACCCGCGCATGCATAGGTTCCTCATCACCGGCCCCTCGAACTCGCATATGAGCGATTCCTAACGTCGATCTCACCCCGCGATGGCCGCGGTGGAGGGAGAGAGATGTACGGAACCTATCTGCGGCGCGAACTCGCGGGCCGCAAGAAGCAGACCCTGATCGTCGCGATCGGGCTGGCGATCGCGATCGCACTCGTGATCGTGGTCAACGCCCTGACCGCCGGAGTGCGCGATGCGCAGGCCCAGGCGCTCGAGTCCGTCTACGGGGTCGGGACCGACCTCACCGTCACGGGCGCGGCGACCGAACCGGGGCAAGGGGAGAGGCCGCGCTTCGACTTCGACGCGGATGCCGGGGAGACCGACGGGGAGACGACCACTCTCGACCAGTCGATGCTGCGGACGGACTTCCTCCGCGGCACGCTCGACTCCTCGGTGCTCGACACCGTCGCCGCGACGGACGGCGTCGCCGCGGCGTCCGGGGCGCTGAGCCTCACCGACTCCACGTTCTCGGGAGAGCTGCCCAGCGGAGGATTCGGGCAGCAGGACGATCAGCAGGACGGCCAGCAGGGCGCGGCTCCGGAGCAGGGGCAGGCTCCGCCGGACGGCGGGCAGGGCGGCGGCTCCTTCGGAGTGGACTCCTTCTCGGTGCTCGGGATCGACCCCGCGGCGACCGCGATCGGTCCGCTCGCCTCCGCCGAGGTGACGGACGGGCGCGGATTCGACGTGGGTGACGCCGAGGCCCTCGTCGCCCTCGTCGACAGCACCTACGCCACGACGAACGAGATCGCGGTGGGAGACACCATCGACGTGGCGGGGTCCGACGTCGAGGTCGTCGGGATCCTCGGCTCGACCTCGGACTCCGCGGACACGGCGGCGAACGTCTACCTGCCGCTGCGCACCGCGCAGTCGCTGGCGGGGGTGGAAGACGTCATCTCCACGGTCTATGTGCAGGCGGATTCCGCCGCGTCGATCGATGCCGTGCAGTCCGCGCTCTCCGATGCTCTGCCGGATGCGACCGTCACCTCGCAGGCGGAGCTCGCGTCGACGGTCTCGGGGTCGCTGTCCAGCGCCACCGCGCTGATCACGAACCTCGGGACCTGGCTCTCGATCATCGTGCTCGCGGTGGCCGTGCTGCTCTCGGTGCTGCTGACGATGTCCGGGGTGGGCCGGCGCACCAGGGAGTTCGGAACGCTCAAGGCGATCGGCTGGTCGAACGGCCGCGTCGTGCGCCAGGTCGCCGGAGAGTCCCTGGTGCAGGGGCTCATCGGCGGAGCGGCCGGTCTCGTCCTCGGCGTCCTCGGCATCGTGCTCGTCAACGTCCTGAAGCCCACCGTCGCGGCGACCGGTGCGAACCAGGGAGCGGGGCCCGGCGGCATGGGCGGTGGCCCCACCGGTGCGGGCGGCGGGATGTTCTCGACGACGCCGGCGGCGGACATCGTGCTCCAGGCGCCGTTCACCCCGTGGGTGCTGGTGGCCGCCGTCGGCCTCGCCGTGCTGGGCGGGCTCGTCGCCGGCGCGTTCGGTGGCTGGCGTGCCGCACGACTCAGCCCCTCGGAAGCGCTGCGGTCGGTCGCATGAGCACCGCCCGGAGCACCCCTCGCACGCCCCTCGGATCCGATCAGAAGGAGAACGACATGACCATCGCCGACCTCGCCCCCGCGGCACAGCGGGACGACGCCGACCAGCCCCTGTACCGCGCGGCAGGCGTCACCCGCACCTACACGCAGAAGGGACGCATCGTGAAGGCCCTGACCGGCGTGGATCTGGCGATCATGCCCGGGGAGTTCGTCACGATCCAGGGACCCACCGGGGGCGGGAAGTCCACGCTGCTGCAGCTGCTCGGCGCTCTCGACACCCCGTCGACGGGCTCGCTGCTGCTCGACGGCCGCGAGCTCGCGTCGGCGTCGGCGAAGGAGCTCGGGCGGATCCGGGCGGAGGAGATCGGGTTCGTGTTCCAGGGGTTCAACCTGATCCCGACGCTCACGGCCACGGAGAACGTCGACATGGCGCTGGAGCCGCTCCGGCTCGACCGAGCGGAACGGCGCACGCGGGTCGCCGAGGCGCTTGTCCACGTCGGTCTCGACGACCGGGGCGACCACCTGCCCTCCGAGCTCTCCGGTGGTCAGCAGCAGCGCGTGGCGATCGCGCGGGCGATCGTGAAGCGGCCGCGGGTGCTGCTGGCCGACGAGCCGACCGGCAACCTCGACGAGAGCATGCGCGACGAGATCCTGACGCTCCTCGAATCGCTGTGCGCGGAGGGGATCACGATCATCGTGGTGACCCACGATTCCGCAGTGGCGCGACGCGCGACGCGGCGCCTGCGCCTCACGAAGGGGGTGGTGCAGGACATCACGGCCTAGCGTCGACGGATGGGGGCCCGGATGTCGGCCGTGCTGGCTACAGTGTCGGCATGGCCGACAGCGATGTTGCTCCCGTTCCCTCCGTCCATCGTCCCCGCACCGCCCACGAGGTCGCCGAGGTCGTACGGCTGGCGTCCCGCGAGGCCGTGCCCTTGACGGTCGTCGCGGGTGGGCACGGCCCCTGGTCGCACGCGCCGGCCGAGGGCGTCCGTCTCGAGCTCGGCGAGCTGTCCGGCATCGAGGTCGACGGCACCACCGTCCGCATCGGCGGCGGCGCGGTCTGGGGCGACGTCGCCACAACACTCGCCGCGCACGGACTCGCCCTCAGCTCCGGCGACACCGCATCGGTGGGCGTCGGCGGTCTCACCCTCGGCGGGGGCATCGGCTGGATGGTGCGGGCGTGGGGTCTCGCGGTCGATCAGCTGATCGGGGCGCAGGTGGTCACCGCCGAAGCCGAGGTCGTCGAGGTCTCGGCGTCCGCGCATCCCGAGCTGTTCTGGGCGCTGCGCGGCGGCGGAGGGAACTTCGGCGTCGTCACCCGCTTCGACTTCGCCGCGCACCCGCTGTCCGGCATCGCCTTCGCCGAGAGCACCGTCGACGGCGATGCGATCGCCGTGCTGCGCGCCACCCGGGACCTACTCCGCGATGCGCCGCGAGAGCTCACCGTCACCTACATGGACGTGCCGCCGATGGACCCGAGTGCGCCGGCGGGGGCGCGCCTGAGCGCGGTGTGGGCCGGGCCCGAGCCCGACCGCCTGCGTGCGGTGCTGGAGCCGATCTCCGCAGTGGACGGTGTGCGGACCGAGGTGACGACACCGGCGTACCGGGAGGTGCTGCTGGAGATGCCGGAGCCGGAGGGGG